>NZ_JBYRES010000001.1:0-320063 GCF_058349945.1 Agromyces cucurbitae
AAGAGTGAGTCGGGGTTCAAAAAATTGGCATTGAACATAGTGCACGCTGTTGAGTTCTCAAGGAACGGACGCACCCGAGTTTCAGTCTCTTCGACCTGCCCTCAGGGCAACCTGTCTAACATACCACCTCTTCGCCGGCCTCCGATACGCGATCGGATCACATGCGTGATCGACACCAGCCAGAAGCTGTGCCATCAGTTGAGGTGGAGTTTCATCTTAGGCTTGAAATCACCGAGTCGCAATACTGCGCCTTCGAGGTTATTTGGCTAAGATCATCGTCTTCGCGGCCGGTCCGCTTCTCGCTTTCCGCTCCGCCGTGGCGACAAGAAAGAATCTACGCGGCCGACCGCCCAAGCGACAAATCGGCCGTGCATCCCGGGCGTGTCGCGCTCGTTCTCGGGCCCCGCTCGCGGCATTCCGCCGCGGCATCCACCGGCCTTCGCGGCTCGATGCGCACGCGGGCGCAGGCGCCGGGCGCCTGGCGCCTGCCGAACGGTCGCGGTAGACGCCGACGGCGCCCCTCCCGGTGGGGAGGGGCGCCGTCGGTGCGAGCGGGGCGTCGTTCAGCCGACGCCCTCGAGCGCGTCGGTCTCGGTGTTGCCGATGTTCGCGATGACCTCGGGGCGGTGCTTGGCGAGGTGCAGGTACCACGCGATCGCGGCGATCATCGTGGCGAGGAACAGGTACGGGATCACGTTGAGCGGCCAGGCCGGCACCGGCCAGACGTTCGCGAAGAACACGTAGGCCATGGCGCCCACCGAGACGACCGCGCAGAACCAGACGAGGCCGTTGCGCATCTGCTCGCGGCGCGTGTAGGCGACGCAGGCGATCGCGACGAGCGCGTAGGCGACCATGTAGCCGTAGGTGCCGTAGGTGTCGACCCACACGACGATGTCCATCGGGTTCACGCCGATCGCGAGCAGCACGAGGTCGAGCGCGATCGCCGCGGGGCCGGCGACGAGCAGCACCCGGTGCGGCGTCAGGTGCGTGTCGTGGGTGCGTCCGAAGCGCTCGGCGACGACCCTCTCCTTGCCCATGACGTAGACGATGCGGCCGACGACGTTGAGCGGGGCGACGACCACCGCGAAGAACGAGGCGCCGACGCCGAAGGTGAGGATCGGGGCGAACCAGGCGGGCATGCCGATCTGCGTCGCGATCGCCTCGAGCGGGCTCGCGACCGTGGCGAGGTCCTCGCCGAGGATCGCGATCTGCGTGTAGGCGGAGAACACGTAGAGGATGCCGACGGTCACGGCGCTCCACATGATGGCGCGAGGGATGGCGGTGTACGGGTTCTTCGCCTCGCGGCCGAGCGCGTCGGCCGACGAGAAGCCCACGAAGCCGAGGATGCCGAGCACCATGCCCGCGGCGACGCCCTGGAACGGCACGCCCTCGAGCGAGAACTGCGCCGGGTCCCAGGCGGCCGGGCCCGCCCACACGAGCGCGAGGATGAGCAGGATCAGGATGATCGTGACCGAGACGAGCTCGAGCACGAGCGACACCCGGGCCGACAGGCGGATGCCGCGGATCGTGAACAGCGTCGCGAGTCCGCCGAGCACGACGGCGAGCGCGAGCGACCATCCGAGCCCCTCGGCGGGGATGCCGATGAGCACGAGGAACTGGTTCATGTACGAGACCGCGCCGCCGAGCGAACCGGCCGCGATGCCCCAGCAGCCCACGAGGAGCGCGATGCCGGCGAGGTAGGCGCCGAACGGGCCCAGGCCCTTCGCGACGTACGTGTAGAGCGAGCCGGCCGAGGCGTGCCGCCTCGCGAAGACCGCGACGCAGTAGCCGACCGCGAGGATGACGAGCGTGGCGAGCACGAACGAGAGCATCGTGCCGTTGCCCGCGCCGATGTAGATGCCGGCGGCGGTGAACGCGATGACCGCGCTCGGGGCGATGTTGGCGATGGCCTGGGCGGCGAGCTCGGGCCCGCTCATGACGCCGCGGCGGAGGCCGGCGTCGACGGGGGCCGACGCGGGTGCGCCGGTCTGGGTGGGGGCTGACATGGGGCAACTCTCCAATGAGTCGGGTGATGCGGTGGGCGGGTGGGGGTGGGCGGTTACGGGATGAGCAACGTGCGGAGCGCCTCGCCGGACTCGAGGTCGTCGAACGCCTCGGCGGCCTCTGCGAGCGGCCGGCGGGCCGAGATGAGCGGGTCGAGCTTCAGCTGGCCGTCCATGTAGCGGTCGACGAGCGCGGGGATGTCGATCGACGGTCGCACCGAGCCGTAGTTCGAGCCGAGGATGCGCTGATCGGCCTCGGCGAGCACGAGCGGCTCGAACGAGGCCTTCGCGCCCGTCGGCGGCAGCCCCACGATGACGGCGGCGCCGCCGAGGCCGAGCATGCGGATCGCCTGCTCGGTCGTGACGGTGCGGCCGATCGCGTCGAACGCGTAGTCGACGCCGTCGGGGATGAGCTCCATGAGCTGCTCGACCGCGTCGCCCTGCGAGGCGTCGATCCGGTCGGTGGCGCCGAACTGCAGGGCGAGCTGGGTCTTCTCGGGCAGCACGTCGATCGCGACGATGCGCTCGGCGCCGGCGAGCTTCGCGCCCTGCACGACGTTGAGGCCGACGCCGCCGCAGCCGATCACGGCGACGGTCGAGCCGGGTTCGACGGCGGCCGTGTTGAGCACGGCGCCGACACCGGTCGCGACCGCGCAGCCGACGACGGCGATGACGTCGAGCGGCGCGTCGTCGCGCACCTTCACGGCGCCCGACGCGGGCACGATCACCTCCTCGGCGAACGACGAGACGCCGAGGTAGTGGTGCACCTCCTCGCCCTGGAGCGCGAGCCGCGAGGTGCCGTCGAAGAGCACCCCCTTCGGGGCGACGACCGTCGCGACC
Source organism: Agromyces cucurbitae (assembly GCF_058349945.1). Lineage (NCBI taxonomy): Bacteria > Bacillati > Actinomycetota > Actinomycetes > Micrococcales > Microbacteriaceae > Agromyces > Agromyces cucurbitae. The sequence goes on from NZ_JBYRES010000001.1 coordinate 2,844, forward strand.
TTCTGGCAGCGCGCCTCGTGACCCGAGCGGCAGTAGCGGCACTCGCCGCACGGCGGCACCCAGCTGAGCACGACGTGGTCGCCGACGGCGAGCGACGTGACGCCCTCGCCGAGCTCGACGACGACGCCCGAGCCCTCGTGGCCCATGACGAGCGGCGCCGGCGCATCCCACTCGCCGCGCTTCACGTGCAGGTCGGAGTGGCAGACCCCGGCCGCGGCGATCTTCACGCGAACCTCGCCGGCCTTCGGGGCGGCGAGGTCGACCTCGGCGACCTCGATCGGCGTCTCCGGCTGACGGAAGACGATGGCTTTCATGATGCTCCTTCGGATCGCTCGTCCGGGCGGGATCTCGTGCCCGGGCAAGCCGATGGTAGGCAGGCCACGTCATCGCCGTCACTGCGAAGAAGTGTGAACACGACTGCCGTGCTTCGACATTTCGTACACTCGAAGCGTGGCCCGCCGACTCGACTCCATCGCCGCGCACCTCGGCGCCGCGCTCGTGGGCGGGCGCGTCGACGGCTCGGTCCCGGTCGACTCCGCGGTGCCGCTCGCCGACTTCGCGGTGGTGGGACATCCGGCCTTCGCGACCCTCGTCGTCGGGGCGCCCGACGAGCTGTCGGCCGCGATCGGCGCGGGCGACGACCGCTCCGGCGAACTCGCCGCCGCCGTGCTCGTGACGAGCGGCGACACGGCCGAGCTGCGCGCCGCGCTCGACGCCGCCGGGGCCACCGGGCTCATCGGCGCCGCACCGTCGCCGGATGCGCTGCTGCCGACCCTCGTGGCCCTGCTCGCCGCCGACCAGGCGGCCGAGGACCGGCTCGTGACCACGGGCACGAAGGTGCTCACCCAGGTCGCGCGGCGGGGCGGCGCGAAGGCCGTCATCGCCGAGCTCGCGCATCGCATCGACGGCTGGGCCGTGCTCGTCGACGTGCACGGCCAGGTGATCACGACCGCGGGCGCCGGGGGCCTGCACGTGCAGGATGCGATCGCGGTCGCGTTCAACCGACCCGTGCGGGTGCGCCACCCCGGGCTGCAGGTGCACCCGGTCGGGCCGGGCGAAGACCTCACCGCCCACCTCGTGATCGCCTCGCGCGAGGGGTCGACGAGCCGGAGTCGCGACCTCGCCTCGCAGGCGGCGGCCCTCCTCGACCTCGTGCTGCGGACGCACGACCACACCGGCACCGAGCGCCTGGGTCGGGCGGTCATAGTCGACACCCTGCTCGCGGGCGGGAGCGATGCGTCGGACCTGCTCCGCCGCTGGGGCGTGCGCGAACGCAGCCTCACCGCGTTCGCCCTGTCGAGCCGGTCGAAGGCCGTCGACCTCGAGCGGCTCGTGACCCGCTGGCTCGACGAGCTCGGCGCCGTGCACGTCGTCACCGAGGCGCACGAGCGCGTGCTCGGGTTCCTGCGCGACGACCACGTCGACGCGTTCGCCCGCCGAGCCCTGGAGTTCACCATCGACGGGCGACCGGTGCTGCGGCTCGGCCTCGGCTCGTCGGCCCCGACCGATGCGCTCGCACGCAGTGCGGGCCAGGCGCGGCAGGCGCACGAGTCCGCCGTCGCCGAGGCGCGCACGGTCGTGCGGTACCGGTCGCTGCCGACCGTCGCCTACGTGCTCGAGCACCTCGATGTCGAGACGACGGCGCGCGTCGGCGAGCTGCTCGACCCGCTGCGCGGCGCCGACGGCGCGCACGGCGAACTCGTGCAGACCCTGCGCGTCTACCTCGCCGAGCACGGCGCGCTCGGCGCCACCGCGACGGCGCTGGGCGTGCACCGCCAGACCCTCGCCTCGCGACTGCTGCGCATCGAGGAGCTCACCGGGCTGTCGATGTCGAGCCCCGACGACCGCACCGCCGCCTGGCTCGCGGTGCGCGCGCTCGAGCGCTGACGCGGGGTCGCCGATGCGCCGGACCGCTCACCGCCCGTCGAGCACCCGTCTCACGAACTCCTCGGCCGCTGCCGGGTCATCGAGCCACGGCAGGTGGCCGCCGTCGATCATCTGCAGCTCGGACCCGGCGATCAGCGAGGTCAACCGCCGGGCCGAGCGCTCGCCCCCGAAGGTGTCGTCTCGCCCCCAGAAGAAGTGCATCGGGACGTCGGCGACGGCGAGCTGATCAGGTCGGAGCGCATCGCGGGGTCGGATCCGCCCGAACAGTCGCTGATCGTTCGCCCGGGTCGGCGTCGACGTCATGAGCGCCGTGTACCAGCGCAGGAACGACGCGAGGGCTGGGCGCGACATCGCCTCCCGGTCGTGGCCCATCACGGTGAAGTTGCGCAGGGTCGAGTCCGCCGTCCAGGTGCCGAACCGCCGCAGCAGCGCGCTCACCCCCGGGATCATCGACGGCACGAACGCCGTCGGCACCCGCGACCCGGGCGACGGCGCCGGACATCCGAAGTGGAGGTAGCGCGGCACGACCCCGGGATGCGCGAGTTCGTGGGCGAGCGAGAGGTAGGAGCCGAACGAGTTCGCGACGACCGCGATCGGCGGAGCGGGCAGGGCGGCGAGCGCATCGGCGAGCAGCGCCGCCCCGTGCTCGCGCACGCTCATGCGGGCCTGCGCGGGCTCGCTCAGCCCGCAGCCGGGCCGCTCGATCAGGACGCGGCGGAACCCGGTGAGCCGGCCGACGAGCGGGGCCCAGCACGACGCGGCGCTCGGTCCGCCGTGCAGGAACAGCAGCGTCGGCCCCTCGCCGAGCTCGAGCAGTCGCACCCGGGACCGGAGCGTCGGCAGCTCCATCCACTGCGCACCGGGCTCGCGCCCCGCGTGATCGAGCCAGAGGCGACGTTCCGCCTCGAGGAAGCGCTCACGCGCCTGCTGCACCGTTGCTGCCGAGGTGGTCACGTCGACTCCGTCCCGATGCGCTCGGACCGTAACCCGTGAAATCAGGGTACTGCGCAGACGATACCCGCCATCGGTTTTCCGATGCCCGAACGGGATGCCTCGGCGCGAGACTCGCGGGGTCGAAAGGAACCCCATGACCAGCATCCTCATGATCGTCACCGCCGCCGACGCGATCGAGCTCGCCGACGGCACCCCGCATCCCACGGGCTTCTGGGCCGAAGAGCTCGTCGTGGCCCACCGCGCACTCGCCGCGGCGGGCGCCGAGATCACCCTGGCGACCCCGGGCGGTGCACCCGCCCCGGTCGATCCCGGCTCGCTGACGGTCGAGATCGTCGGCGACGCCGCCAAGGTCGACGATCTCCGCGCCTACCTCGAGACGATCGAGGCGGAACTTGCGGCGCCGAGATCCGTCGCCGACCTCGACGCCACGGCGTTCGACGCCGTCGTGCTCCCGGGCGGACACGGCCCCATGGTCGACCTCGCGCACGATGCGGGGGTCGGCGCCGCCCTCATCGCAGCCGACGCGGCCGACGTGCTCATCGCACCGTTCTGCCACGGCCCGGCCGCACTGCTCAGCGCGACGCTCGACGACGGCGCCTTCGCCTTCGCCGGGCGGTCCGTCACGGTGTTCACCGACGAGGAGGAGCGCACCGGCGGCCTCGGCGCGGGCACGCCCTGGTTGGTCGCGACGACCCTCGCCGAGCGCGGCGCGCGCGTCGAGGGCGGCGACCCGTGGTCGAGCCACGTCGTGCGCGACGGCAACCTCATCACGGGCCAGAACCCGCAGTCGAGCGAGGCCGTCGCCGCCGCCCTGCTCGCGGCCCTCGGCGAGCGGGCTCGGCACTTCGCGGCCTGACGACCCGGCGCCGCGCAGGCCGCCGTCAGCGCGGCGCCGCGAGCTCGTGGAGCGCCGCGGCCACCGCCCGCAGCGGACCGCGGCGTTCGAGCTCGCCCGTTCGCGTGACGAGGTAGAGCGTGTTGAGCGGCGCGAACTCGGGCTCGTGGAGGGCGACGAGCTCGCCCGCATCCAGCTCGTGCTGCACGAGGTAGGCCGGCAGCACCGACATGCCGGCGCCGCCGACCAGGGCCGCCCGGATCGCCCGGAGGTCGGGCACGACGGCCGCGACCGCGAGCTCGTCGGGCCGGTGCCCGAAGACCGACCGCCAGTACCGGCGCACGATCGGCAGCTCGTCGCCGTAGGCGATGAGCGGCACCGCGGCGAGCGCGGCCTCGTCGAGCGGGGGCGCGCCGTCGGGCCGGAGCACCGGCGCCCCGACGAGCACGAACTCCTCGTCGACGAGCGGGGCTGCGCTGAGCCCCTTCCGCGCGGGCCGGACGGAGCTCACGACGAGGTCGAGCCCGCCCTCGCGCAGTTCGTCGAGCAACGGCTCGGCGAGCCCGAATCGCATCCGCACGCGTACCGACGAGGCATCCGTCAGCCGTTCGAGCTGCGGGGCGACCACCTCGCCGAGGAACTCGGCCGCGCCGCCGAGCACGATCGTGACGGCCTCGCCCGAGATCGCGGGGGCGAGCACGTCGTCGAGCGCGTCGAGATGCGCGGCGATCCGCCGCCCGAGCGCGAGCGCGCGCGGCGTGGCGGCGACACCGCCGGGAGAGCGCTCGAAGAGGGTCGCACCGAGCTGCTGCTCGAGGGCCTGCACGTGGGCGCTCGCCGTCGCCTGCGAGATGCCGACGAGGCGTGCGCCCTCGCTCACCGACCCCGCCCGCAGCACGGTGAGGAAGGTGCGCAGATGCTCGAGATCGTGGGCCGCCATCGGCGCGATTCTGCCACACGGGAAGATCCGCGAACCCGGCCCGGTTGTCGAGAGGAGACGATCGTGAAGGAGCATCCATGCCACTCGAGGGCGAGTACGCACCCGGCACCGCCGACTGGGCCCGCAAGCAGGCCGAGCGGTTCGAGGCGTCCGACGGGGCGTCGGCGAACACGCTGCGCGGACGACCCATCATCGTGCTGACGACCCGCGGCGCGAAGTCGGGCAAGCTGCGCAAGACGGCGCTCATGCGGGTCGAGCACGACGGCGAGTACGCGGTCGTCGCGTCGAAGGGCGGCTCGCCCGAGCAGCCCCAGTGGTACTGGAACCTCAAGGCGCACCCCGAGGTCGAGCTGCAGGACGCAGACCGCAAGCACGACTACGTCGCCCGCGAGGTCGAGGGCGCCGAGCGCGACGAGTGGTGGGCCCGCGCGAACGAGACCTGGCCCGACTACGCGAACTACCAGACGAAGACCGACCGACTCATTCCGGTCTTCGTGCTCACGCGCGTCGTGCGCTGACGCGGGAGCACCTCAGAGACCCTGCATCGTGAAGGTGCGAGCGAGCACGGCGCGCAGCGGCGGCACGGCGAGCACGCGCACGGCCGCATTCCGCAGGGCGAGGCGGATGCCTCGTGCCGGCGCGCCCATCGCCATGTTGAACGCGGCCCGGCGGCAGGCGCGGCGCGCGGCGCGCCGGCGCGTCCGGTCGTAACCCGCGAAGGGCGAAGCGACGACGGTGCCGCGGCCCTCGGCGTCGACCGCGGCGCCGAGGGCGTCGGCGAGCGCGACCGCATCGAGGAACCCGAGCGACATGCCCTGCCCCCCGATCGGGCTGACCTCGTGCGCCGCGTCGCCGGCGAGCGCGATCCGCCCCGTCGCGAACCGGGTGGCGACGTGCTGTCGCGCGTCGAACGTGCTCGGCTCGACGGCTGACGCGTCGAGTCGCACCCCGACGCGCTGCCGCACGATCGCGACGAAGCGCTCCGCGTCGATCAGCTCGCGGCCAGGCACCCGGCCGAGGTGCGCGACCCAGCGGCACCCGCCCGGCAGCGGCAGCGCCTCGACCACCCCGCCGGGCTCGAAGTGCAGTCGCGCGACCCCGTCGCTCCGTCCCGGCACGTCCGCCATCGCGTACGCCGCCGCCCCGCGCCGACGGCGCCACCCGAGCCCGAGCCCGGCCCGCATCGGACTGCGCACGCCGTCGGCGACGACCGCCCACCGCGCATCGACCTCCGCGCCGTCGGCGAGGCGCACGGTCACCGCCGTCGTCGCATCCACCGCCGACGATCCGATCGCGACGGCCTCGGCACCGCGGCGCAGCGCCGACGGCGCGAGCTCAGCGAGGCGGCGCTCGAGCGCCGCCTCCACGAGATGCTGCGGCACCGACAACACGGTCGACGCCGACGCGAACCGCATCCGTCCGAGCGTGCGCCCGGTGCAGCCGACCTCGCCGGCGGTGATGCGCGTGCCGAGCCGCTCGAGCTCGACGGCGACGCCGGCCGTGGCGAGCGCGCGCACCCCCGGCGCGTGCACGCCGATCGCCTTCGGCCTCGTCGACCGCTCGAGCCGCCGTTCGATCACGGCGACCTCGAGGCCGCGACGGGCGGCGAGGCATCCGACCAGGAGCCCCACCGCACCGCCGCCGACGATCACGACGTCGACCGCCTCCCGCATGCGCATCCTCTCCGGCGCCGGCTCAGGCGCGCGGCCGGCCAGCCGCGTCGGCCTGCCAGATGACCTCGAGCCGCGACGGCGCGGCACGGCGCACGCGCCAACCGTCCGGCAGCACCGCTGCGAGCTCGGCCGCCGTGTGGCTGCGCCGGATCGAGGCGAGCCCGTCGGCGCGGATGTACGAGCCGCGCAGCAGGTTCGCGGCGAACGGCAGGGTGCCGGCCGCGAACGCCGCGTAGGCGAACCGGCTCCGTTCGATGTCGCCGTGCACGACCGTGCCGCCGAGCTCGGCCAGCCGCTCCGAGTCGGCGAGCAGGGCGCCGAACTCGCGGCCGTCGAGGTGGTGCAGCAGGTGGTTCGACACGACGAGGTCGAAGTGGCGGTCGGCGTCGGCGAGCTCACCGGTGGTCACGCCGAGCAGTTCGAGCCCGGGCACCGGGTCGCGCTCGACGGCGGCGCGCGCTGCGGCGAGCGCACGCGGGTCGGGGTCGATCGCGGTGACCTCGAGCCGCATGCCCTCGCCGGCGGCGCAGCGCAGCCAGCGCCTCGGCAGGTCGGCGGCGCCCGTGCCGACGTCGAGCAGACGCGTCGTCCACACGGGAGACAGCCGGGGACGGATCCAGTCGCGGTACGCCGCGCCCGCGCCCGAGACGACCGTGTTCACGAGGTGGAACTGCTCGAAGGTGCGGGCGAGCATCTCGGGGTCGCAGCCGGGGTCGTCCATCACCTCGCGGACGCGCTCGTCCCTCGAGGCGAGCGACTGCCAGATCCCGCCGCCCGGAGTCACGCCCGGCACCCGATCCCGGCCGGCCCCGGAGCGCTCACCGCGACGCCACCGTCATGAGCGCCGACTCGACCGTGAGGCCGGGCCCGAACGCCATCGCCGCGACCCGCTCGCCGTCGGCGGCCCCGCCGTCGAGGATGCGCCGCAGCACGAACAGCACGGTCGCGCTCGACATGTTGCCGTAGTCGCGCAGCGTGTCGCGGGCAGGCACGAGCTGCTCCTCGCTCAGCACGAGCCGCGACTCGACCTTGTCGAGGATGCTGCGCCCGCCGGGATGGATCGCCCAGTGCTCGATCGCCTGCCCCGAGGCATCCGTCGCGAGCGCCTCGGCGAGCGACTCGTCGTGCGCGAAGAGGGGCTCCATGGCGCCCGAGATGTGCTCGTCGATGATCGCGGGGATCGCGTTCGAGAGCACCATCTCGAAGCCGTGGTCGCCGATCTTCCACGCCATGTCGCCTTCGCCGGTCGGCGTGATGCGGGTGGCGAACCGGTCGAGCACGAGGGCCGGCTCGCCGGGTTCGGGCTCCCGCGCGGTCACGATTCCGGCCCCGGCGCCGTCGGCGAAGAGCGACGACGCGACGATCGTGTCGGGGTCGTTCGACGACCGGAGATGCAGGGTGCAGAGCTCGACCGACACGACGAGCACGACCGCCGAGGCATCGGCCTCGCAGAGCTGCTTCGCCAGGCGCAGCGCCGGGATCGCGGCGTAACAGCCCATGAAGCCGAGGTGGTAGCGCTCCACGCCCGCATCGAGGCCGAGCTCGCGCGCGATCATGAAGTCGGGGCCGGGCGCGTAGAAGCCCGTGCAGCTCACCGTGATGATGTGCGTCACGTCAGCGGGCTCGATGCCGGGCGTCGCGGCGATCGCGGCCCGGCCGGCGTCGACGTAGAGCTTCGTCGCGTGCTCGGCGTAGAGCTCGTTGCGCGCCTTCGTGCCGGGGAAGAGCAGCTCGCCCGAGCCGATGTCGAAGAACACCGGATCGTCGGGTCTCGCGTCGCGACTGAGTTCGCTGAGCACGGTGTGCCGCGTCTCGATGGCCGAGACGTCGAAGCTCGTCGTGATGATGCGCTGCGCGAGCCGGTTGAGCCCCGGCTGCGCCGCGAACACGTCGCGCACCTCGGGCTGGACGAGCACGGTCGGCGGTACGACGGTCGAGAGTCCTCGCAGTGCGACGGTCATGCCCCATCGTAGGGTCGCGGGGGGATGCCTCGGCAAGGGGTTCCGGCGGGCTCACCGCTGGTTCGCAGGCTCGCCCCGGGACCCTGCATCGCGGGGTATCCACCTGCAGGGCGGGAGCCGTATCCTGCACTCACGATCATCGGCAATCGGCCGGCGAGCGCGGAGCGGGGGGATGCATGGCTACGACGGAGAACACGGCGAGGACATCCTCTCGGGCGGTCATCCCGCTCGCGGTCGCGCAGTTCATCATGGTGCTCGACAGCTCGGTCATGAGCGTGTCGATCAGCCAACTGGTCGAGGAGTTCGACACCACGGTGTCGACGATCCAGCTCGCGATCACGCTCTACGCGCTCGTGATGGCCGCGCTCATGCTCACGGGCGGCAAGATCGGCGACCTGTTCGGGCGGCTCCGGGTGTTCCGCATCGGGCTCGTGATCTACGCGATCGGCTCGCTCATGACCGCGCTCGCGCCGACGGTCGAGGTGCTCATCGTCGGCTGGTCGTTCATCGAGGGCGCGGGCGCCGCCCTCGTGCTGCCGGCTCTCGCCGCCCTCGTCGCCGGCAGCTACGAGGGCCCGGCCCGCGCACGGGCGTACGGCATCATCGGCGGGGTCGCGGGGGCCGGCATCGCGATCGGCCCGCTCCTCGGCGGCTGGCTCACGACCGAGTACTCGTGGCGGTGGGTCTTCGCGGGCGAGGTCGTGTTCGTCATCTTCGTGCTCGCGGTGGGCAAGTGGATCACCGACGACCACGTGCGCGAGAAGTTCAAGCTCGACGTCATCGGGGCGCTCCTCTCGGCACTCGGCCTCGCGCTCGTCGTCGTCGGCGTGCTGCAGAGCGGCACGTGGGGCTGGGTGCAGCCCGTGCAGTCGCCCATCACGCCCTTCGGGTTCGCCCTCACCCCCTTCGTCATCGGCGGCGGCCTCGTCGTGCTCTGGGCGTTCTTCGCCTGGGAGCGCCATGTCGCCGGGGCGGGACGCGTGCCGCTGCTCGACGTGCGCAACCTGCGCATCCCCGCGCTCCGCTCGGGCCTCGCGAGCCTCCTCGCCCAGAACCTCGTACTGCTCGGCATCTTCTTCGCGGTGCCGCTCTATCTGCAGGTCACGCAGGGCATGGACGCCTTCCAGACCGGCCTCCGCCTGCTGCCGACCTCGATCGCGATGCTCATCGCGGCGGCGCTCGGCGCCCGCGTGGGCGCGGCCTTCGGTTCGCGCGCGATCGTGCGTGCCGGGCTGCTCACGATCACGCTCGCGTGCCTCGTGATCATCGCGACGATCGAACCGCAGCTCGCGACCGTGCCGTTCGCGATCGGCATGACGCTCGTCGGCCTCGGCACCGGCCTCCTCGCCTCGCAGCTCGGCAACGTCGTGCAGTCGTCGGTGCCCGCAGAGGCCCGCAGCGAAGCGGGCGGCCTGCAGTACACCGCCCAGAACCTCGGCTCATCGCTCGGCACGGCGCTCATCGGCTCGCTCATGATCGGTGCGCTCGCCGCATCGGTGCTCGGCCTCATCGCCGAGGACCCCGACATCGAGGCGGCCGTGCGCGACCAGGCGACCGTGCAGGTCTCGCAGGGCATCGAGTACGTCGCCCCCGCCGAGGTCGAGCAGGCGCTCATCGAGCAGGGGCTGCCGGCCGACCAGGTCGACGACCTCGTCGAGAACTACTCGGCCGCGCAGCTCTGGGGCGTCAAGGTCGGCATGCTCGCGTGCGCCGCGGCAGCGCTGCTCGCCCTGCCGGCGACCAGGCGCCTGCCCGGCAAGCGCGACGCCGCCCGCGAACCCGTTGCGGCGGCCGGCTGACGTTCGCAGCGACGACGGGTGAACGGACGGATGCCCCGGGCGGAGGTTCCGCCCGGGGCATCCGGTGTGTTCGGTCTCGGCGTCAGGCGCCGAGCAGCTTGGCCTTCGCCGCGGCGAACTCGTCGGGGGTCAGGATGCCCTGCTGCTGGAGCGCCGCGAGCTTCTGCAGCTCGGCGACGACATCGGTGCCGCCGGCGGGCGCCGCGGCGGCCTGCTGGGCCGCAGCCTGCTGCGCGGCGGCCTGCTGCGCGGCGGCCTGCTGCTGCGCGTACGCCTGCTGCTGGTCGTACTGCTGCTGCTGCTCGTAGGCCTGCGCCTCGTACTTCTGCTGCGCGCGCTCGTTCTGGCGGCGGGCGACGTTGCCGGAGACCGCGGTCGCGGTGCCGGCGACGACCGCGGTGCGCGCGGCCATGCCGATGAGACCGGGACGACCCATACGACCGAGAGGCATGATCAGTTCTCCTCACCGCTCGCCTGCGCGAGCAACTCGTTCACGACCGGCGCGGGGATGCGCTCGGTCGACAGCACCACGCCGCCGCCCGCGGCGAAGCGCGATGCGAGCTTCTTCGCCCAGAGCAGCTCGAACGCCGCGAGCGCCGCCGAGGTGCCCGGCGGGATGAGCTCGGCGAAGTCGTCGACGTCCTCCGCCCCGACCAGGCCCGACTGCTCGAGCTCGAGCACGCCGAAGCCGTACGACTCGCCCTCGTCCTCGATCTCGACGATGCGCACCGAGCCGTCGGGCTCGCGCGACACGATGACGAGGTCGAGCAGGCGCACCTCGCCGTCGCCGACCAACTCCTCGAGGGCCTCCACCGTGCCGGGATCCAGCCGGTCCCCCTCGAATCCCACCAGATACAGCTCCACCGGGCCGTACTCGAACTCCGCCATGATTCCCCTTGGGTTCGACGATCAGCCACCGGCGATCACCGGTGACTCTCGAAGACTAACCCCGGAGGCGGGCAGTCGACCATGGCGGATCATTCGCTGAGCGCGAACTGCCCGGCCCCCGTTCTGGCGACACGACCCGCAGGAGCCCTTCCCCGGCATGGCCCCTCCCGATAGCGTCGACAACGGGGCGGAACCGCCCCGTGCAGTCGACGAGGGGAAGCAGCTCCACATGTCCAAGGAATTCACGGGGACCGTCAGGCTCGACGTCCGCGACTCGGTGGCCGACTGGTCGCCGTACGAGACTCCGAAAGCCCCTGAGGGCGCACCCAACATCCTGGTGATCCTGTACGACGACACCGGCCAGGCCTCGTGGTCGCCGTACGGCGGCCGCATCGACATGCCGACGATGGACCGCCTCGCGGCGAACGGCCTCACGTACACGCAGTGGCACACCACCGCCCTGTGCTCGCCGACCCGCTCGACCTTCCTCACCGGCCGCAACCACCACGCCAACGGCATGGGCAACATCATGGAGGGCACGAACGGCTTCCCCGGCCTCTCGGGTCACATCCCCGCCGAGTGCGCGACGATCGGGCAGGTGCTGCAGCAGAACGGCTATTCGACCTTCTGGGTCGGCAAGAACCACAACGTGCCCGAAGAGGATGTCTCGGCCGGAGGGTCGAAGGCGCAGTGGCCCCTCGCGATGGGCTTCGACCGCTTCTACGGGTTCCTCGGCGGCGAGACGAACAACTGGTACCCCGACCTCACCGAGGACAACCGGTTCATCGAGCAGCCGTACTCGCCCGAAGAGGGCTACCACCTCTCGAAGGACCTCGCCGACCAGGCCATCCGCATGATCCGCGACCAGAAGGCCTCGAACCCCTCGAAGCCCTGGTACACGTGGTTCTGCCCCGGTGCGAACCACGCCCCGCACCACGCGCCCGCCGAGTACATCGAGAAGTACAAGGGCAAGTTCGACGACGGCTACGACGCCTACCGCACGTGGGTGCTCGAACGCATGGTCGAGCGCGGCGTGCTGCCGGCCGACACCGACCTCACGCCCTTCAACCCGCTGCCCGAGGACCAGGCGAACCCGGCCGACTTCGTCAAGCCGTGGGACTCGCTCTCCGGCGACGAGCAGCGCCTGTTCAGCCGTATGGCCGAGGTGTTCGCCGGGTTCAGCGAGTACACCGATGCGCAGATCGGTCGCATCGTCGACTACCTCGAGGCCTCGGGCCAGCTCGAGAACACGCTCATCTTCTACTGCGCCGACAACGGCGCCTCGGGCGAGGGGTCGCCCGACGGCTCGGTCAACGAGAACAAGTTCTTCAACGGGTTCCCCGACGACCTCGCCGAGAACCTGTCGAAGATCGACGTGCTCGGCGGACCCGAGACCTACAACCACTACCCGACCGGGTGGGCGGCCGCGTTCTCGACGCCGTACCAGATGTTCAAGCGCTACTCGCAGTTCGCGGGCGGCACGTGCGACCCGATGGTCATCCACTGGCCGGCGGGCATCTCGGCGAAGGGCGAGATCCGTCACCAGTACCACCACTCGACCGACATCGTCGCCACGATCCTCGACGTCATCGGCATCGAGTTCCCCGCCGAGTTCCGCGGCGTGAAGCAGCGCCCGCTCGACGGCGTGTCGATGAAGTACAGCTTCGACGCCGCCCCCGACGGGCCCACCGAGAAGCACGTGCAGTACTACGCGATGCTCGGCACGCGCGGCATCTGGAAGGACGGCTGGAAGGCCGCCGCGATCCACGCGCCGCTCACCGGCCACGGCCGCTTCGACGAGGACCGCTGGGAGCTGTACCACGTCGACGTCGACCGCTCGGAGTCGAAGGACCTCGCGGCCGAGCACCCCGAGAAGCTCAAGGAGCTCATCGACGCCTGGTTCGAGGAGGCGGAGAAGAACCACGTGCTGCCGCTCGACGACCGCTCGGCGCGCGACCAGCTCACGATCGAGCGCCCGCAGTCGGAGCCGCCGCGCACGCGCTACGTCTACTACCCCGACACGGGCGCGGTGGCCGAGTCGGTCGCCGTCAACGTGCGCGGCCGGTCGTTCAAGATCATCGCGGACGTCGTGCTCGAGGAGGGCGCGCAGGGCGTGCTCTTCGCCCACGGCTCGCGGTTCGGCGGCCACTCGCTGTTCATCAAGGACGGCAAGCTCGAGTACGTGTACAACTTCCTCGGCATCCCGCCCGAGCAGCGGTTCACCTCGGGTGCGCTGACGCCGGGCAAGCACGCGCTCGGCATGGAGTTCATCCGCGAGGGCGCCGGCGAGCACGGCGAGTCCGTCGGCACCTGCAAGCTCTACGTCGACGACCAGGTCGTCGCCGAGGGGCCGATGCGGGCGCAGGTCGGCAAGTTCACGCTCTGCGGCGACGGGCTCTGCGTCGGCTACGACAGCGGCGACGCCGTGAGCAGCGAATACTCCGACTCGTTCCCGTTCACGGGCGGCAAGCTGCTCGGCGTGGGGGTCGACGTCAGCGAGGAGCAGTACCTCGACCTCGAGCTCGAGGCGCTCGCGGCGCTCGCCCGCGAGTAGCCGGCTCCGTCACGAACACGGATGCCTCGGCGGGAAGATTCCCGCCGAGGCATCCGTCGTTCCGGGACCGGTGCGGCGGCGCTTGTGCCCCTGCCGGTCAGCGCTCCGCGGTCTCGTCGACCTGCTCGGCCTTCTCGGCGGCGTGCTCCGCGCGCACGGCCGCGTGCTCCTGCTTCTTCTCCACGCGGCGCTGCATGCGGGCGACCTTCGCCTCGGCATCGAGCTCGCTCATCTCGCGCTTCGCATCGTCGACCTCGCCGAGCGCCGGCAGCACCCACGCGGTCGCCGGGTTCGTGTCGACGAGCAGCATCCGCATGAGCAACGTCAGCGGCACGGCGAGGATGGCGCCCATCGGGCCGAGGATGACGGCCCAGACGAGCACGGACGCGAAGGTGAGCGACTGGCTGAGCGAGACCGCGTTGCCGACGATCCGCGGCTGGATGACCGACTGGATCACCGCGTTGATGACGCCGTACACGACGATGACGGCGACGACCATCGGCCACCCGCCGACGAGGGCGCCGAACACGAGCGGCGGGATCAGGGCGATGAAGTAGCCGATGTTCGGGATGAAGCTGCAGAGGAACGAGAGCATGCCCCAGAGGGCCGCACCGGGGATGCCGAGCAGGGCGAGCGCGATCCAGTTGACGATGCCCTGCGCGACGCCGAGCCCCGTCGTCGCGACCATGTAGCGACGCACCCCGTCGGCGAAGCGCACGAGGCCGGTCGCGACCTCGGGTCGCTTGCGCCCGATGCCCGCGACGACCGTCGGCACGTACGACGAGTCGAACGTGATGAGCATGAGCATGGTCAACAGGATCACGGCGAACGAGATGAATCCGGCCGCACCCCCGAGCAGGCCGCTCACGAAGCCGCCGATCGCACTGACGATGTCAGCCGGGTTGAACGACCCCATCATCGCGTTGATCTGCTCCTGCCCGACACCGAGGCTCGAGAGCCACGACTCGATGGAGTTGGCCCACGTCTCGAACTCGGGCAGGTAGTCGGGCAGCAGCGTTGCGAACTGCGCGAACGAGATGACGAGCAGGAACACGAAGCCGCCGAGCAGCAGCACGACCGTGACGAGCACGACCAAGGTCGAGATGCCGCGCGACACCCCGCGCCGCTCGAGGCCGCGACGCACCGGGTGCACGCAGATCACGAGCACGAGCGCGAGGAAGATCGCCGAGAAGATGTCGCGCATGGCCGCGATGCCGAACAGCGTGATGACGAGCCCGGCGAACCCCATCAGCAGGAACGCGTTGCGGTGCGGGATCACCGTGGTCGCCGCAGGGCGCGCGGGTTGCTGCGCGGGCGGCGCGTCGTCATGCTTCTTCTTCCACCACATGGCGTTCCTCCTGGCTTCGCGTTCCAGTATCGGGGTTCGGCTCGTCCGCGGCATCGTGCATCCCGCGTGATGTCTGCGTTCGCAACGAGTCCTCGCCCTCGCCGCTGAGCCGGCGCAGCGTGACGGCTCCGGGGTCGTGCTCGAACAGCAGGGCGCGCACGAGCAGCGACAGCGGCACCGACAGGATCGCCCCGATCGGTCCGATCACGAACGCCCAGAAGACGACCGAGAAGAACGTCAGCGTGAGGCTCAGCCCGACGGCGTCGCTCACGAACTTCGGCTGCACGAGCACCTGCAGCACGACGTTGATGACGCAGTAGATCGCGATGACCGTGAGCATGAGCGGCCATCCGCCGACCACGAGGGCGAGGATCGCGGGCGGGATGAGCCCGATGACGAACCCGATGTTCGGGATGAAGTTGGTGACGAAGGCGAGGATGGCCCACACGATCGGGATCGGCACGCCGACGGCCCAGAGCAGCAGCCCGTCGAGCACGGCGACGATCGCACCGAACGTCGCGTTCACGACGTAGTAGCGCCGTACGCCCGTGAAGTAGCGGCGGGCGATGCCGTCGGCCGTGGGGGTGCCGAAGATGCGGGCGGATGCCCCGGCCGCCGCCGCACGGAAGCGGGCGCCGTCGACCGTCATGAAGATGACGTAGGTGAGCACGAAGAAGAACGCCGTCGCGAAGCCGAGCACCTGGTCGGCGAGTCCGAGCGCCGCCTCGCCGATCGCGGCGGGGTCGAGCCATCCCATCGCGGTCTGGGCGGAAGGGGCCGAGAAGCCGAGGCCCTTCAGCCAGTCGACGACCCCGCCGGCCGTCGACTGCAGTTCGCCCGCGAGCTCGGGCAGCATCGCCACGAACTGGCCGACCGCGTACACGAGGAGCACCGCGAGCACGCCGAGGATGAGGTAGCCGAGCGCGATGACGGCGGTCGAGGCGAGCCAGACCGGCCAACCCGCACGCTCGAGCGGGCGACGCAGCGGGTACGCGATGATCACGACGACCGCACCGAGCGCCGCGGGGGCGAGCAGGTCGCGGGCGAACCAGACCCCGGCGAAGAGCACGACCGCCGCGGCGAGCGCGAGCAGGGTCCTCGTCGCCGGGGTGAGGCGCTGCTGAGCGGCATCCGTCTCGATCGCCATGGCCTGCTCGCCCACCTAGAAGCTCCCGATGCCCTTGCCGATCATGACGACGCCGATCACGAGGAGCAGCACGGCCATGACGGTCGCGTTGTTGTGCACGAGCCAGCCGCGCAGCGACTCGAGCGGCCCCGCCATCGCCTTGGAGGCCACGAGGTAGCCGATCACGGGGATCGCGACCGAGCACGCGGCGATGAGCACGAACACGACGATGGCGACCGTCTGCTCACCGCCGGAGAGGCCGGCCGAGCCGATCGCGACGCCCGCGCCGACGCCCATGATGAGGTTCTTCGGGTTGACCGCGGAGAGCAGGAAGCCCAGTCCGAGGCCCTTGCCGAAGTTCATCTGGTCGATGGCCGACATCCACTTCGGCATCGCCGGCTCCTCGCCCGGCTTCGGGCGCGAACGCCACTGCTTGACGGCGAGCAGCAGCAGGAGCGCCCCGAGGAGCAGCTTGATGGTGCCCGCGACCGGCTTGGAGGCATCCGAGTCGGATTCGGGGATCACGGAGGCCAGCAGGGTGAACAGCACCACCGCGACGACGATGCCGAGCACCCAGCCGATGAGGAAGCCGACGCTCGTGCCCTTCGCCTTCGGCGACAGGAGCATGAGGATGGCCGCGATGATCGGGATCGGGCTGATCGCGATACCGACGGCCAGGGGGAGGATGTCTCCGATGACGCTGCCCATTGCTACTGCTCCTTCGCCTGTTGCTGCTTGACGATCTCGGGGAGGCGCCAGCTGCCGTCGAACCAGGGCTCGAGCGGGCCGTACAGACGCAGGATCGGGAACCAGCTCTTGCCGGGGATCGTGGGGATCCAGTTCGACTCCCGCCCTGCGGGGGCCTCCGGTCCGAAGTGCAGCACGCAGCTGCCGTCGGGCTCGGCCTGCACCGTGCCCTCGAGGCTCGACAGCGCCGGGTAGGGCGCCGACTGCAGCAGCGACCGGGTCTGCGTGTCGTAGAGGTCGACCGACCAGAAGTTCTTCGCCGGCGGGTCGGCGGGAATGGTGAGGGTGTAGTCGGCCGAGCCGTCGAGCACGTGGCCGTCGGCGTCTTCGGCGGTGTAGGCGTAGGCCGACCCCGCACCGACCTGCGCGTGCGCCATCGCCGGCGTGATCACCGTCGCGAAGTAGTGGAACGCCGTGCGTGCGTCGAGCAGCCGGGCGCCGTCCCGCAGGAACTCGAAGCTGCCGCCGACGAAGGCGTTCTTCCACGAGACGCCCTCCCAGAAGTAGGCGGCCGGGTCGCGCGGCTTGTAGACGAGGGCCCGCGAGATCGCGGCGCCGAGCTTCGCGCCCGCGTCGAGGATGCGGTGCCGGCGCTCGTCGGGCGCGAAGGGGGCGCCGTGCACGATGCCGAGCGCCGCGAGCTGGCCGGCCCGCTCGACGTCGAGCGCCTCGACGGGCTCCTCCTGGATGAGCTCGTCGATCTCGACGAAGAAGTCGAAGTCGTTCGAGTGCACCGTGTTGACCTCGGCCGCCGCGATGTCGACGAACACGTTCTCGCGCGGCGCCGCAGCCTCGGCGAGCGGGTAGATGCGCGTCTGCTTCATCGCGGGCACCCCGCCGAGGGCGCGCAGCACGACCCAGTTCGTGAAGGTCGGCGACTCGTACGTGAAGTAGCCCTCGGGGCGCTCGCCGTCGTAGCCCGGCGGGAGGAACAGGTACTTGCCTCCCGCACCCCGGTCGGGGCCCGCGATGCCCATGTCGGCGACGTACCGGAACCAGAAGTCGTCGACGACGCAGAGCGACTGCGGCGGCGCCTCGATGACGGTCGGACCCCACGCCGCGAGGTCGACGAACGTCGTGCCGTAGGTCGTCTCGGTGTTCGGGGTGAGGTAGAGGCTGCCCGAGTTGGCCCTCGGGTCGGTGATGCCGATGATCTCGCCGCTCGTGAGACCCGCCTCGCGCAACCCGCGGCGGAGGGCGACGAGCGACGCGCCGGGCACCGCGTTCAGGAACGCCTCGGCGGCACGCATGAGGTCGAGGGCGTCGTAGAGCGTCTCGACGGATGCCTCGCGGGGCACGCCGTCGAAGAGCTCGAGTCGCCCGAAGGGCGTTTCGACCTCGTCGGGCGTGCTCACCCGGCGGACCGCCTCCGCGAGCGCATCGGTTGCGCTCACGCTGGTTGCCTCAGGATCGGTCATTCTTCCCCCTTCGTGAGCGACGCGAGTGCGGCGCGGTTGGTGTCGTACACGCCGCGCTCGGCGAGCAGGCCGAGGTCGGCGAGGCGTGACTGCGTGCCGGGTCGCATCCGGCTGAACGACAGGTCGACGTGCTCGCGCTCGAGCCAGGTGAGCAGCGCCTCGAAGCTCTCGGCGCCCGTCACGTCGATGTCGGTGACGGCCTCCATGTCGATCACGACGTGGTGCACGGGGCCGTTGCCCGCGGAGTTCGCGCCCGTGACGGCGCGCTTGACCGCGTCGCTGAACACCGATCCGTTCGCGAAGAACAGCGGGGCCGCGAGCCGCACGACGACGATGCCGGGAGCGGTCACGTGGCCCTTCGGGGCCTCGTCGAGCAGCGAGTCGTCGGGCTCGCCGCCCGCCTTGAGCACGTCGATCGCGGGATGCGACGCCCGCTGCGCGAGGTTGATGAGGGCGAGCACGAAGGCGACGAGGATGCCGGGGATCGAGCCGACGAACAGCGTCGTCAGGAAGCACGCGGCGCCGACGCCGAACTCGAACTTGTCGACCCGCCAGAGGCCGACGAACTCCCTGAATCCGAGCAGCGGGAGGATCGCCACGCCGACGATCGCGCCGATCGCGGGCGACGGGATGTCGGCGAGCAGCGCCGTGCCGAAGAGGAGCAGCAGCAGGGTGCCGACGGCGAGCACGAGCGACGGCAGCTGGGTGCGTGAGCCCGCCTGGTCCATCGCCGCCGTGCGGGAGGTCGAGGAGCCGACCGCGAAGCTGCCCGAGGCGCCTGCGGCGATGTTGCCGAGGCCGAATGCGAGCAGGTCGCGGTTCGGGCTCGTGGAGTAGCCGCGCTGCTCGCCGTACGACCGGGAGACGAGCAGGCCCTCGGCGGTCGTCACCATGGTGAGGGCGATCGCCGAGGGGATGAGCGCGAACCACATCGACCAGTCGATGATCGGCCAGGTGATCGTCGGCGCGCCCGCGGGCACCTCGCCGAGGACGTCGACGCCCGCGTCGTCGAGGTCGAGGAGCGCGACGAGGATCGTGGCCACGACGAGCACGACGAGCGCCCAGGGCACGGCCCGCAGGTACCGCTTGCCGAGCAGCAGCACGGCGACCGAGCCCGCCGAGATCATCAGTGCGACGACGTTCGTCGTGCCGAGCCCCTCGACGAGCGCCGTGGTCTTCTCGATGAACTCGCCGCCCGACGGGATCGAGATGCCGAGCATCTTCGCGATCTGGCTGATCAGGATGTCGAGGGCGAGGCCGCCCACGAAGCCGACGAGGATCGGCTTCGAGAGGAAGTTCGCGAGGAACCCGAGCTTGAACACCGCGAGCAGCAGGAAGAGCACGCCGCTGATGATCGCCTGCGCCATGGCGAGCGTCGCGTAATCGTCGCTGCCGGCCGCGGCGAGCCCGCCGACCGAGCTCGCGACGAGTGCGGCCGCGGCGGCGTCGGGCGAGGCCACGAGCTGCCGGCTCGAGACGACGAGCGCGTAGATGACCGTCGGCACGATGAGCGCGTACAGCCCGGCGGTCGGCGGCAGGCCGGCGATCTGCGCGTAGCCGATGTTGAGCGGGATCGCGATCGCGATGAGGGTGACGCCCGCGATGAGCTCACGGGCGAGGTTGCGGCGGTTGAGGCCGACGAGCGGCCGGGCGAACGTCACGGGGTCGCCTCCTTCACGGTGCGTCGATCGTCGTGGGCGATGAACTCGGGTGCCTTCGTCACGATGAGCCAGACCGGCAGCACGATCACGCACAGGAGCGGCAGCACCGTCGTGTCGCCCACGATCGCGGCGCCGAGGAAGATGCCGATCCAGCCGTCGCGGGTCGCGACGAGCGTGATTCCGAGCACGGCGCAGGCCACGGCGAGCGACATCGGCATGCCGGGCACGACCTGGTAGGCGAGCAGGCCGAGCGCCGTGCCGATGAACACGATCGGGAACACGCGGCCGCCCCGGAAGCCCGCTCCGGCGGCGATCACGAGCGCGACGAGCTTGACGGCGGCGAACAGGGTGAGCTCTCCGGCCGTGTAGTCGCGCGGGTTGGAGAGCAGCTCACCCGTCTCGTCGAGCCCCTTGAAGAGCGTGATCGGCCCGCCGATGATGCCGAGCACCCCGAGCAGCGCGCCGCCGATCGTGGTGTAGATGAGCGGGTTGCGCATCGCGTGGAAGGCGCGGTGCACGACCGGCAGCAGGAAGACGCCGATGAGGCCGACGAGCGCGGCCCCGCAGGCGACGACGGTGCCGGTCACGAGGTCGATCGCCTCGACGCCGCCCATGGGCTCGAGCTGGAAGGCGAGCGACGACCCGCCGAGCAGGTGCATCGTGATGGCGCCGGCGCCCGCCGCGGCGAGCGGGAGGAACAGCTTGTCCCACAGCGAGCCGCCGCCCTTGATCGCGGCGACCGCCCCGGTGAGCACGAGCGCGGCCGCGACGGGCGTTCCGAAGAGGGCGCCGATCGTCGCGGCCATCGCGAGCGTCGCCGCGAGCCTCGTCGGGATCTTGGCGGCGAAGCGGGCGAGCAGCGCGATCGTGAGCGCCGTGTTGATGCCGATGATCGGGTTCTCGGGCCCGAGGCTGACGCCGCCGGCGAGGCCGAGCGTCACGACGAGCGCGAGCGAGGGCAGCGCGATGAGCTTCGGCGGTGCGGCGTCGAGCTCGCCGAGCGCCGAGTCGGGGCCGCCGTGCCCCGGCAGCAGCCAGACCGCGGCGCCGACCGCGGCGCCGGTGAGCGTCAGCACCGTGAAGATCCAGAGCGGGGAGTCGGGGCCGACGCCGATCGCCTCGGGCACCGTCTCCCAGATGACGCCGTGCAGGCTCTCGGCCGCGAGGTCGAGCAGCCACAGCATGAGCGCCGAGCCGACCCCCACGACGATCGTCGGGATCGCGAAGACCGCCAGGTCGCGGACCCTCGGTGCCGGTGGCGTCTCAGTCACGCGCTCCCCCTCATCGTGCTGCTCGCGGATCGCCGGGCGGGCCTCCGCGTAGCCATCATGCCGCACTCGGCCGCTGCGGGCCGGGATGGATCGACCACGTCAGAGCTCCGTCGGCGCGACGAGCGGCGCGGGCGGCGGCTCGCTCGTGACCACGGCCTCGACGCCGGCGTCGGCGAGCGCCGCGGCGACCGCGTCGACGACCGCAGCGGTCACCGCGACGCCGTTGGCCGGGTGGTGCCAGAACCGCACGCGGTACACGACCCGGTCGGGGCCGATCGTGATGGGGCGCAGCTGCACGTTCTCACGACGGTGCACGCCGTGCGCGCCGCTCACCGCGTCGACGATCAGGTCGCGGGCGGTGTCGCCGGCGGCGAGCCGCACCTCGACCTCGCTGCGCCGGGCGCCGTGCTCGGAGTTGTTCGAGAACGGCTCGGTCAGCAGCTGCGAGTTCGGCAGGTGCACGGTGCGACCGTCGTAGGTGCGCACGATCACGGAACGGCCGTTCAGCTCGGTGACGACGCCGACGACGTCACCGAACTCGAGCTCGTCGCCGACGGTGATCGGATGCCGCGTCTGCAGCACCACGCTCGCCGCGAAGTTGTCGGCGATGCCGCGCAGCACGAAGACGAGCACGACCGCGACGACGAGGGCGATCGCGAGCACCGGCTGGATGGACGCCCCGAGGAAGCTGAGGGCGATGCCGATGCCGAGCAGCCAGATCGCGTAGCCGACGATGCGCTCGGCGAGCAGGCGCACGCCCTCGTCGAGGTTCGGCACCCGAGCGAGCGCCGCGCGCACGCCCTTGCGGGTGAGCCGCGCGATGATCCACGTCACCACGAGGGTGATCACGATCGCCGCGATGCTCCAGCCGTTGATGTCGAGCGTCGACCACCAGTCCGCCATGTCAGGATTCTTGCGCAAGATGGCGCCGCGGCGACGAACCCCCGCGAATCCGGGCGCGTTCGCGCTATGGTCATGTTCAGGATGGTCTTCGGTCAGGGGGAGATCGGCGCCGCGAGGGCGCTGGCCGATCTGCTGAACACGGGGCGTCCCGGCATCGCATCCGGCGATGCCTTCTCACCTCGTATCGAAAGGCACGCAGCACATGAATTTCTGGAACAACTTCTGGGACCTGATCTGGTGGTTCTTCTGGGCGTTCGCGTTCATCGCCTACCTGTTCGCCCTGTTCGCGATCATCGGTGACCTCTTCCGCGACTCGAAGCTCAACGGGTGGTGGAAGGCCGTCTGGATCATCTTCCTGATCTTCGTGCCGTTCCTCACCGCGCTGATCTACCTGATCGCCCGCGGCCGCGGCATGGCCGAGCGCTCGGCGCGCGACGCGCAGGCCGCCCAGGACGCGGCCGACGCGTACATCCGCCAGACCGCCGGCACCTCGGCCAGCGCGTCCGACGAGATCGCGAAGGCCAAGTCGCTGCTCGACGCCGGCACCATCACGCAGGCCGAGTACGACGCCCTCAAGGCCAAGGCGCTCGCGTAATCCCCTGAGCGCCGAAAGGGCCGGATGCCTCATGGCATCCGGCCCTTTCGCTTGCCCCCGGCGTCAGACGACGGCGGGCTCGGACGCCTCGGCCGGGGCATCCTCGATCGTCGTGCCGGCGTGGTCGCCGGCGGCGCCCGCCGTGCGCAGGAAGACGATGATCCAGCTGAACACGGCGACACCCGCGATGAGCTCGACCGCGGTGAGGTTGTAGTACCCGCTGAAGAAGAACACCGCCGAGACCACGATCGCGAGGCTCAGCAGGTAGCCGAACCACAGGAAGGGCTTCGGGAACGACGGCACGAACCAGCGCAGGCCGACGACGATCGCGATGAACGCGACGGCCATGCCCGTCGCCACCGTGTTGTGCACGGCGAAGAACTCGTCGACCGGGAAGATGCCGACGCACGCGAGGAAGATGCCGATGAGCACGAGCAGGGCGCGGACGATGTTGCGCTTGCGCGCGAGCTCGGGCGTGCCGGCGGGAAGCACCGCGGTCGCGTAGCGCGCGATGATCGTGACGATGGCGCCGGCCACGATGAGCGTGAGGTTGAAGGCGCGCGCCGAGAAGTCGTCGGTCATGCCGAGCGCCGAGAGGTTCTCCTTCCACCACTGCGGGTCGCTCGCCGAGAGCATCGCCGTGAGCGCACCGACCACGAGGAAGACCGCGACGACGAGCGACAGCAGCATCGGGGTGAGCCGCACCGAGGAGAGGAAGGTGATGTACGCGGTCATCGCGAGGGTGACCCCGCCGAGCACCATGGCCGGCAGGGGGTAGAGCACCGCCCCCTGGAAGCTCGCGGCGAGCACGTCGCTCAGCGCGACCCAGCCGAGCAGCGCGATGACGGCGTGCGCGACCGAGATGGCGAGGATGTCGAACCAGTGCAGCTTCGCACCGGGCACCGGCATCGCGGGCCGGACCGCCGCCGCGAGCTCGCGGCTGCGATGCGACACGGCGACGCGACCGAGCGGATAGGCGATGAGGGCGACCACCGCGGATGCGATCGCGGCGAACTGGCCGATGGACCCGGGCCCGGAGATCGGCACGTCGACCGACCAGAACGCGATCAGGGCGACGAGCACCCCGGCGACGAACGCCAGGGCGCCGACGATCAGGGCGACCGATTCGAGCGACTCCGCGCTCGCACCGGGGTTGCGAATGGCTTTCGCGATCGACAGGGATTCGCTGCGACTCATGTGTGGCCTCCGTTTCGAGTGCCACTCTATGGGCGCCGCCGACCCCGGCGGGAGAGGCCGATCGAACGAGTCGCGGCCCGCTCCGAACCGCCCCCCGCAGGCGCGCTCAGCGGTCGGTCGGGTCGAGCACCTCGAGCATCGACCCCTGCACGAAGCCCGCCCACTCGTAGGCCGCACGCAGGTAGTCGTCGCGCGTCTCGGATGCCTCGCCCTCGGCCTCCTCGTCGCCGTCGCCGTCGTCGTCGAACTCGGGGTCGTCGAGCTCATCGGCGGCGCCCACCCGCTCGGCCAGGATCAGCCGCAGGTCGGTGAGGAAGGTGAGCCAACCCCACGCCTCGGACTGGTCGAGTTCGATCTGCACGACGCCGCCGCCGGTGACCGCGGTCGCGTCGCGCACCCGCTGCGCGGCCTGGCGCTTGCCGTCGACGAGGCTGTCGCGCGTGTACCGGCCGAACTCGGCCGACGCCTCGGCGTCGTCGGGATAGGCGTTCGGCAGCAGCCGCCCGAGGGCCGGGTCGCTCGGCTCGCCGAGCAGCAGCACCGAGTCGACCTGGTCGGCGAGCTCGGAGAGCAGCATCGCCTCCTCCGACTCGAGCACGAGCCGAACGCCCTCGCCGCCGCCGAGGCCCGCGACGATCACGTGTCGCCCCTCGCGACGGTGGCCTGCAGTCCGTAGCCGTGCATCGCGTGCACGTGCTGCTCCATGGCCTCGCGGTTGCCGGTCGCGACGACGGCGCGGCCCTCGGTGTGCACGCGCAGCATGAGCCGCTCGGCCTCGTCGCGCGGGTAGCCGAAGTAGCTGCGGAAGACGTAGCTCACGTAGCTCATGAGGTTGACCGGGTCGTCCCACACGATGGCCCGCCACGGCACCGCGGCGGCGCCCTGCGCGGCCAGGTCGAGGTCGAGTCGTTCGAGGGTGTCGGTCACCCCTCCAGCCTGACACGATCCGCCCGGTCTCGCAGCCCGAGTGCGAGATCCGGACGGATCGGCGGGTCAGCCCCGGTCGCCGGGCTCGTCGTACTCCACGACGCCCGGGCCGTCGCCGACGACCGGGATCGCGGCGGTCTCGTCGACGAGCTCGACCCGCCTGCGCCCGGCGCCCCGCACGAAGACGAGATAGCCGATGCCGAGCAGGGCGAGCCACACGACGCCGACCACGAGCGCCGGCCGCGACTCGGGCATGACGCCGATGAGCACGATCACGAGGCCGATGACCCCGAGCGCCGCCCACACCGTCACGGGGAAGAACGGCACGGGGAACTCCGAGGGCAGCCACCGCTCGCGGGCGATCTCCCGCTTCATGCGCAGGTGCGACACGAGGATCATGAGCCAGACCACGACCGTCGCGAAGGTCGCGAGCGCGGCGATGAGGAAGAAGATCTGGTCGTGGAACCAGATGTTCAGCAGTACGCCCACGAGGAGCGCCGAGACCATGGCGAGCACGGTCATGAACGGCACGCCGTTGCGCGTGGTGCGCTGGAACGCCTTCGGCGCGTGGCCCTGCTCGGCGAGGCCGTGCAGCATGCGCCCGGCGCCGAAGATGTCGGCGTTGATGGCGGAGAGCGCGGCGGTGACGACGACCGCGTTGAGCACGTGGGCCGCGCCGTCGAGGCCGAGGCTGCTGAAGATCGAGACGAACGGGCTCGCCTCGCCGTCGATCGTGGTCCACGGCTGCAGCATCATGATGACGGCGAGCGTGAGCACGTAGAAGAGCAGGATGCGCACGGGCACCGAGTTGATCGCCTTCGGGAGCACCTGCTTCGGGTTCTGCGCCTCACCGGCCGTGATGCCGATCACCTCGGTGCCGCCGAACGCGAACATGACGATCGTGAGCGAGGCGAGGATGCCCCACACCCCGTTCGGCGCGAAGCCGTCGACGAAGAGGTTCTGCACCCCCGACGCGCCGTCGGACCCGTTCGCGATGCCGAACACGATGATCGCGATGCCGCCGGCGATCATCGCGATGATCGCCGTGATCTTCACGAGCGAGAACCAGAACTCGAGCTCGCCGAAGACCTTGACGCTCGCGAGGTTGACGGCGGCGATGACGAAGACGATCGCGAGGATCCACACCCAGCGCTCGACGTCGGGGAACCAGAACCCCATGTAGACCCCGAACGCGGTCACGTCGGCGAGTGCGACGACGAACATCTCGAACGTGTACGTCCATCCGGTGAGGAACCCGGCGAAGGGTCCGACGTACCGCGAGGCGTACTGGCCGAACGACCCGGCGACGGGATGGCGCACCGCCATCTCGCCGAGCGCGCGCATGACGATGAAGATCACGGCGCCGCCGATCATGTACGCGAGCAGCACCGCGGGGCCCGCAGCCTGGATCGCGGCCGACGACCCGTAGAAGAGGCCGGTGCCGATCGCCGAGCCCAGGGCGATGAACCTGATGTGGCGTGCGCTCAACCCGCGGCGCAGCGCGCCCCCGGTCTCGGCGGGGCCACCGTGTCCGGCGGTCGACGCCGGCTCCGCGGGATCCGTCTTGATCGCGCTGTCTGGGTTGCTCACGATGCTCCTTCGATTCGGGCGGTGGCTGCGGGCTCGACCAGGACGCGGTACCCGAGCCGCCGGTCGAAGCCGTGGATCTCGCGGGTGTCGAGCGCGTCCATGAAGGCGAGCGTCTGCTCGGTGATGACCTGGCCGGGCACGAGCACGGGGAAGCCCGGCGGGTACGGGGTGACGAAGCCGGCCGAGATCGCCTCGACGCCGTCGGCGATGCGTCGGCGGACGTCGGCGGCGGAGAGGTACTCGCACGCGTCGTCCGAGTAGCTCATGAAGTAGGCCGTGCGGAGGTCGCCGTCGGGCAGGTCGCCGGCGACGCGGAACCGCGCGGCGAACCGGCTGAAGTCGGGCAGCGGCGGGGTCGCGGTCCGCCCGCGGCGCTCCGTGCGGGTCTCGCGCCCACGATCACCCGAGGCGCGGGAGGCGTGCTCGAGCTCGGTCGCGATCTTCACGAGCACCTCGACGAGGTACGCGACTGCGCTGCGCGAGGTGCCGATGTTCGTCATGAGCAGCACGGTGTTGCGCGAGGTCTTGTTGACCTGGATGCCGTACCGGTCCATGAGGTGCTCGTGCTTGAACGTGTCGCCGTCGATGCCCGTGAGGCCGATGTGCAGCGTCAGCCGGCTGGGGTCGACGACGAACTCGTCGCGCTCCCACGCCTCGGCCATGTCGGCGAGTCCGTCGCGCAACGGCATCGGACGGTCGGTCTCGCGGAACCGCGGCGGCACGAGGTCGAGCGTGCTGAGGATGCGGAAGTGCTTGCGCAGCAGCGGGTGCCGGGCGACCGCGTGCCCGATGTGGACGGCGAGGTCGGCCTGGCGCTGCACGAGCGCGTAGCCCTCGAGCTCGACCTGCCGGCGGCCGACGTCGAGCGAGGCGAGGATCTGGTAGTTCGGCGAGGTCGAGGTGTGCGTCATGTACGCCTCGTGGAAGTCCTCGGCGTTCGACTCGGCGAAGTCCTCGTCGAAGATGTGGATCATCGACCCCTGGCGCAGCGCCGTCAGCGTCTTGTGCGTCGACTGCGTCGCGTACACCCGCAGCCTCGCCCGCGACGGATCGGCGACGAGCCGGCGTTCGAGCGCCGCCGCATCGGCGTCGGGTGCGGCGGCGAGCTCGCGCTGCTGGTCGTCGTGGACGCGCCGCTGCGCGGGGTCGGCGAGCCGGCGACCGAGCTCGTGGGCCGCCGCCATCGCGGTGCGCCGCCGGTAGACGGGGTGGAACGCGGCGAAGGCGAACCACGCCTCGTCCCAGAGGAAGACGAGGTCGGGCTTGATGGCGAGGCACTCCTCCATCACCCGCACCGGGTCGTAGACGATGCCGTCGAAGGTGCAGTTCGTGAGCGCGACCATCTTGACCTCGTCGAGGCGGCCGGCCCTGCGGTAGGCGAGCAGCGTCGACTTGATCGTCTCGAGCGGCACCGCGCCGTAGAACGAGTACTCGTCGAGCGGGTAGGCGTCGAGGTAGGCGACGCGGGCGCCCGCGAGCATGAGCGCGTAGTGGTGCGACTTGTGGCAGTTGCGGTCGACGAGCACGACGTCGCCGGGCTTCACGATCGACTGGTGCACGATCTTGTTCGCCGTCGACGTGCCGTTCGTGACGAACACGGTCTTGCGCGCCCCGAACGCGCGCGCTGCGGCGGTCTGCGCCCGCCGCAGCGACCCGCTCGGGTCGAGCAGCGAATCGAGCCCGCCCGAGGTCGCCGAGGTCTCGGCGAGGAAGAGGTTCATGCCGTAGAAGTCGGCGAGGTCGCCGATCCACCGAGAGTCGAGCACCGAGGCCCCGCGCGAGATGGGCAGCGCGTGGAAGGCGCCCGTCGGGCGCCGGCTGTACTCCTGCAGCGCGTTGAAGAAGGGCGCCTCGTAGCGCTCGGCGACGCCGGCGAGCAGCGTCAGGTGCAGCTCCATCGCGTCCTGCGTGCGGAAGATGCGCCGGAACCGGCTCGTGAGCGAGTGCGCGAGACGCTCGATCGACACCCCGGCGACGAGGTACAGGTCGAGCTCGGGTCGCAGCTCGGCGAGCTGTTCGGCGAGCATCGTGATGCGCTCGATCGGCCCCGAGGGGCGCTCGTCGCCGAGGCGGCCGTCGATGAACCGGCGCAGGTCCCTGCTGAGCGGTCGCGCCGTGCTCCAGCCGAAGCCCGGCCGGATCACGCACGCCTGGATCTCGGGGTTGACGAGCACCGCGGCGATCGCGTCCTCGACCGTGCGCACGACCACGAGCTCGTAGGCGAGGCGATCCGACGGCCGCCGCTGCGATCGGAGCGACGCCCGCATCGCGGCCTCGGCGGCGTCGCCGTCGTTGCCGACGACGAGCACCTGGAAGACGTGCGGTGCGGCGGCCCCGTCGACCGCGGACGGCTCGGGCTCCTCACCCGCGGGCCGCGGGAACCACGACCTCGGGGCGACCTCGTCGAGGTACGCGGCGGCCGAGCCGTACTCGCCCCGCTCGATCAGGTCGTGCAGCTCGTCGACCGCCTCGACGCCGGGCACCGCCCAGTAGCCCTCGAGCGCCTGCAGCACGGGCAGCAGCCGTGCGAACTCGCCGGCGACGTCGACCACGTCGGGTTCGGCTGGATCGCCCACCTCCGCGGGGCCGCCGGCGATCGACTGCCGCACGACGTGGCCGAGGTACTCCCACACGTCGCTGCGCAGGCGCCAGGCGCTCGATGGGATCCCGGCGGGTGCCGCCACCACCGATTCCGCGCCTGCCACTCTCGAACTCCCTCGTCCTGCGTCCGCCGCGCGTTCGCGCCGCCCTTCAACGACATCCCATGCGGCGGCGCGATGACGCCGTCGCAGGACGGCTTCTGTCTGGGTTCACAGACGCGGAGTCCGGGATCGCAGACAACGGTTGGGTCTGGACGCGGCGCCGCGCGCCTACTCGGCCGACCGGACGACCGGCGGGCGCGGCGGGTACACCCAGGTCACGAGCACGACGGAGATGATCATGAGCAGGAACCACGACACGAGCTTCGACGCCGACACGAGCTGCCAGCCGTCGACCTGGTCGGGGTAGAGCCAGGCGCCGCTCGCGGTGCCGATGTTCTCGGCGAACCAGATGAACAGCGCGACGAGCGCGAACGCCGCGAGCAGCGGCATCCGCGGCGTGCGCCGCCACACCCGGAAGTGCATGACCGTCGGCCACCACAGCACCACGACCGCGGCGAGCAGCACCCAGCGGAAGTCCACGATGAAGTGGTGCCCGAAGAAGTTGAGGTAGATCAGCACGGCCACGACCGAGGTGATCCACCGCTTCGGGTAGCGCGTGAAGGCGAGGTCGAACAGCCGGTACACCCGCACGAGGTACGACCCGACGGCCGCGTACATGAACCCGGAGAAGAGCGGCACGCCGGCGATCCGGAGCACCCCGTCACCGGCGTAGCTCCACGATCCGACGTCGGTCTTGAAGATCTCCATCGCCGTGCCGGTGAGGTGGAAGAGCACGATCACCCAGAGCTCGCGCCCCGTCTCGAGGCGCGTGGCCACCATGACGACCTGGATGAGCACGGCGGCGGTCGTGAGCGCGTCGTTGCGGGCGAGCGCTGCGTCGTCGGGGTACCAGAGCCGGGCCGCCACGATCACGGCGAGCAGCGCGGCGCCG
Source organism: Agromyces cucurbitae (assembly GCF_058349945.1). Classification (NCBI taxonomy): domain Bacteria; kingdom Bacillati; phylum Actinomycetota; class Actinomycetes; order Micrococcales; family Microbacteriaceae; genus Agromyces; species Agromyces cucurbitae. The sequence continues at coordinate 32,712 of NZ_JBYRES010000001.1, forward strand.
AACACGCACGCCCACGCCTGCTTCGCGCCGAACACGAGGAACTCGACGAGCCCGGCCCGGAAGCCCCGCTCGGGCGCCCCCGCGAGCAGCCGGTGCGCGGTCCGGTCGATGGCCCGCTCGACCGCCGTGAGTCCCTGCTCGTGCGCCGACCCGGCGTCGCGGTCTCCGGGCCGCGGGGCCGTCCGCTCCTCGGGCGGGCGCTCGCGCGTCACCCGGCGCGCCTCGAGGCCGTCACCGTGAACTTGGGGTTGCGCGCGATCTGCCGCGTCGGACCGACCGTGCGCTCGAGCAGCGGCCGATAGCGCAGGTGCGAGTTCCACACGCACCAGAGCTCGCCGCCGGGCGCGAGCACGCGCGCGGCGTCGGCGAACAGGTGCGCGGCGATGCCCGTCGAGAGCGCGGCGTCGCTGTGGAAGGGCGGGTTCAGCACGACGAGCCGCTCGCTCGCGTCGGCGAGCCGCTCGAGGCCGTCGGCCTGCATGACCTCGACGCGGTCGGCGACGCCGTTCGCCGCGGCGGTCGCGCGGGCGGATGCCGCGGCGGAGGCCGAACGATCGGTCGCGACGACGCGCAGCGCGGGGCGCTCGCGCGCGAGCCACGTGGCCACGATGCCCGTGCCGCACGCGAGGTCGACCGCGGTCGCGGCATCGGGCACCGCCCCGCCCAGCTGCGCGAGCAGGAACCGGGTGCCGATGTCGACGCCGGTGCCCGCGAAGACGCCGCCGTGCGCGACGACCTCGAGGCCCGGGTCGCCGTGGCGCTCCCGACGGGGCCAGGCCGTCTCGGCCTCCGGCGAGCGGGCCCCCGAGGCGATGAGCACCCGCGACTTCTGACGGGCGCGCGACACGTCGACGCGGTCGAAGTGCGCGAGCAGCACCTCGTTCATGGCGAGCGACATGTGCTTGATGCGGCCCCCTGCGACGATGACGACGTCGGATGCCGCGTGGCCGGCGACGAGCGCGGCCACCTCGTCGAGCCGGTCGAGCGAGCGGGGCAGCCGCGCGACGACGAGCCGCGCACCGGCGACGAGCCCGGCCGACAGCGGGAGCGAGACGACCGCGCCGGTTCGGCCGAGGCGGGCGGCGTTCTCGGCGAGCGCTCGCTCGCCCGTGATGAGGTCCTGGTGCACGCGGATCGGGCGCGATGCGCCGGCCCCGGCGAGCGCGGCCGCCCCGAGGGCGAGTGCGCCGTACGCGTCGTCGATCACGGCGATCTCGCCGGGCGGGGTCGACGCGAGCCGCTCGGCGGCCTCGTCGAGGACGAGGCGGTCGGCCGCATCGGAGGCTTCGAGCCCCGGTCCCTCGACGTCGGGATGGCGGCGGAGCGCGCCGAAGTCGATGGGCATGAGGCAAGGGTACGCGGGCCCGCTGCCCGGTCGCCCGACGCCAAGCTGAGTGCGGCATCCGGTTCGGTTTGCTACCCTCGGGTCCGCATGCGGCGAGAACAGCACGGGGGCGCGACTCGCGGCGGGCGATTCGTCCGCCGCTTCGCCGGCGTACTCGGAACCGCCGCCGTCTTCGGGCTGCTCGCGACCGTCGCGCTCGCGCCGCAGGTCAATCCGGCCACGATCGAGGCGGCCGTCGCCGCGAACGACGCGTCCGACTCGTTCCGAGCGGCTGCGCAGTCGGTCAGGGTCGACGGCGAGGCATCCGCGACCGCCGTGTCGAACGAGTCCTACGTTGCCTCGACCGGCCCCGAGACGCTCGTCGCGGGCGGCACCAACCTCGACTGGGCGAAGCTCGTCATCGTCGACGGCGGCTGGCCGCTCACCGACGAGAACGTGACGTTCATGATGCGCTGGATGCGGCAGGAGAACGGCGCCGACAACTGGTGGAACCGCAACAACCCGCTCAACAACGGCATGGGCTCGGGCGGCGGATCGGGTCTCGGCAGCTACACGACCCTCGTCGACGCGGCGTACTACGCGGCCGCCAACATCAGCTCGGGCCGGTACCCCGAGGTCGAGGCCGCACTCGAGCGCGGCGACTCCGCCGACGCGACCGCGCAGGCCATCTGGGCGTCGCCGTGGGCGTCGAGCCACTACGGCTACGGCACGCACTGGAGCTCGCGTCCGTACGAGGTCGTCGAGGCCCCCGCCTCCGCCTGGGGCCGCTGAGCCGCCGAGGCGCTCGGCCACGCCCCCACCCTCACGCGAACGGGGGGTGGAGGCACCCGCGCGACGGGAGTACGTTCGGTCGCGGATCCGCCCACCCGAGGCTTTCCGCGTGCGCCGACGCGCGCGTGAAGGACGGGTCCGTGAGCCGAACAGGTCGGAGTCACCGATGCGCCGTTCAATCATCCTCACCACCGCCGCCGCCGTCGCGATCGGCGCACTGGCCGTCGTCGCCGCACCGGCGAACGCCGCGCCGAAGGCGCCGATCTCCGGTCCGCCGACCGTGCTCGCCGAGCACCTCGCGGGCCCCCTGACCTTCGATCTCTCGGCGAACGGCGTGATCACCGTCGGCCAGTCGTTCCTCGGCGAGGTCACCCGCCTCTCCGGCGGCAGCAGCGAGACCCTGTCGCAGGGTCCCGACTCGACCGGCGTCTCGGTGCTCGGACCGACCGTCACCTGGAGCGAACGCGCCGGTGACGAGCAGTCGATCCAGGGCTCGTGGCTGAAGTCGAGCGGCCCCGCCGGAGACACGTCGATCGACCTGCTCGCGTGGGAGCAGGCCAACAACCCCGACGGCGACAGCTGGTACGGGTTCGAGGAGATCTCCGACGAATGCGCCGCGACGCTGCCGCCGTTCGTGAACCCGCGCTACCAGGGGCTCGTCGACACGCACGCGTACGGCACGCTCGCACTGCCCGGCGTCACGTACGTCGCCGACTCGGGCATGAACGCCGTGCTGAAGGTGGTCGGCGACGAGGTCTCGACGGTCGCCGTGCTGCCCCCGCAGCCCCTCGTCGTGACCGATGAGATGCGCGTGGTCGGCGAGGTGGAGGGCCAGCCGATCGTGCTCGACGAGTGCGTCGTCGGCCTGACGTACGACGCCGAGCCCGTGCCGACCGATGTCGAGATGGGCACCGACGGCATGCTCTACGTGTCGACGCTGCCCGGCGCGCCCGGACTCGGGTTCCCGACGGGATCGGTGTACCGGGTCGACCCGGCGAGCGGGGAGTACGCACTGGTCGCCACCGGGTTCGCGGGCGCGACGGGGCTCGCGGTCGCACCGAACGGCACGATCTACGTGAGCGAGATGTTCGGCGGCAAGGTGTCGGCGATCACGCGCGACGGGTCGGTCTCGACCTTCGCCGAGGTCGACAGCCCGGCCGGCGTCGAGTGGCAGAGCGGCAAGGTCGTCGTCTCGGCCGGTGTGTTCGGAGACGGGCAGATCCTCTCCTACCCCGTGCGGGGCCGCTGAGCGGAGCACGAACCGCGCCGCGGGGCATCCGATCGGATGTCGCGCGGCGCGGTTCGTCGACGGCCGGCGTCAGCGCTCGAGCGGTCGCCAGACCACCACGGCGTTCTCCCGGCGAACGCGCGTGCCCGCCTTGAGCGTGACGACCTCGCCGGCGGAGCCGGCCGCGAAGACGCGCCGTCCCGGACGATTCAGCATCTCGTCGGCGAGGGCGCCCTCGAGCTCGCGCACGCGGGCGCGGAGGGACTGCACCTCGTCTTCGAGCCCGAGCACCCGGCGGATGCCCTCGAGGCTCACGCCCTCGCTCGAGAGCTGCGCGATCTCGCGCAGCCGGTTGACGTCGTGCATCGAGTAGCGGCGCGACTTGCCCGCGGTGCGCCCCGGCGACACGAGCCCCAGCCGGTCGTACTGGCGCAGCGTCTGCGGGTGCATGCCCGCGAGCTCGGCGGCGACCGAGATCACGAACAGCGGGCTCGAGGCGTCCATGGTCAGCCCCGGGCCTTCGCGAGCAGCTCGTCGCGGGGGTTCTCGTCGGGCAGCGCGGCGGCGAGCGCCTCGACGGCGGCCTGCGCGTCCTTCGAGAGGTGCGAGGGCACCGCGATCTGCACGACCGCGAGCAGGTCGCCCGTGCCCTTCTTCGTCTCGACGCCGCGGCCCTTGACGCGCAGCACGCGGCCGCTCGGGGTGCCGGGCGCGACCTTGAGCTTCACGGGGTCGCCGCCGAGCGTCGGCACCTGGATCGTCGCGCCGAGCGCCGCCTCGGCGAACGTCACCGGCACGGTGACCCGCAGGTTCAGGCCGTCGCGCTCGAAGACCGGGTGCCTGCGCACGTTGACGGTGAGGATGAGGTCACCCGCCTCGCCGCCGTCGGGCGACGGGTGACCCTTGCCGCGCAGGCGGATCTTCTGGCCGTCGGCCACCCCTGCGGGGATGCGCACCGTGATCGGCCGGCCGTCGGCCGTCTGCAGGGTGATCTGGTCGCCCTTCGTCGCGGTGATGAAGTCGAGGGTCGTCGACGCCGTGACGTCCCGGCCCTTGGTCGGGCCGCCGAAGCCGCGGTACCCGCCCGACGGCTGGCCGAACCGGCCGCTGCCGAAGAGCCCGCCGAGCAGGTCGTCGTAGTCGGCACCGCCCTGCTGGAACGTGTAGCGCTGCCCGCCGGCCTGGCCGCCGAACATGCCGCCGAAGACGTCGTCGAAGCCGCCCTGGCCCCCGGCGCCCGGCGCGGTGAAGCGCGCGCCCGAGCCCATCGCCCGGATCGCGTCGTATTCCTTGCGCTGCTCGGGGTCGGAGAGCACGGCGTTCGCCTCGCTGATCTCCTTGAACTTCGCCTCGGCGGCGGTGTCGCCCGGGTTCTGGTCGGGGTGGTACTTGCGTGCGAGCTTGCGGTAGACCTTCTTGATCTCCGCGTCGCTCGCGTCCTTGGAGACGCCGAGCACCTGGTAGAAGTCCTTGTCGAACCAGTCCTGACTGGCCATCGGCACCTCCTTTCTCTGAGTCTGTCTGAATGTGGAACGCCGGTCGAGTAGCGAAGCGCATCGAGACCTGGTGACGGGTCTCGATACGCTCCTTCGTCGCTACTCGACCGGCGGACGGATGCGGCGGGCTACGCCGGCGTCTTGACGACGACCTTCGCGGCGCGCAGCTGCACGCCGCCCAGCGTGTACCCGGTCTCGACGACGTCGGCGACCGTGTCGACCTCGACCTCGTCACTGGGCTGCTGGAAGATCGCCTCGTGGCGCTGCGGGTCGAACGGCTCGCCGACCTCGCCGAACGCGGTGAGCCCGAGCTTCTCGACGGCGCCGCGCAGCTTGGCGGCGATCGTCGCGAAGGGCGAGTCGCCCTCGAGGTCGCCGTGCTTCTCGGCCCGGTCGAGGTCGTCGAGCACCGGCAGCAGCACCGACACCGCGGCGCCGACCGCGCGCTCGCGCTCGATCTCGCGGTTCGCCTCGGTGCGCTTGCGGTAGTTCGCGTACTCCGCGGTGACCCGCTTGAGGTCGGCGAGGTGCTCGTCGCTCGGCTCCTGCACCTCGGCGTTGGCCGCGTTCAGGATGTCGTCGACCGTGAGCTCGGCCTCGTCGTCGAACGAACCGGATGCCTCGGGGGCGCCCTCCTCGGGCGCCCCGTCGGCGGCCGGCTGCCGAACCTCACCGGTCTCGGGGTCGATGCGGCGCTTGTCGCGGATCACCGGCTCCTCGTCGTGGTTCTGGTTCTGCTCGTCGGTCATGGCTACTTCTTCTCGTCCTCGTCGTCGACGACCTCGGCGTCGACCACGTCCTCGTCGGAGGAGGCGTCGCCCGCCTGGCCGGTCGCCGAGGCGTCCTCGCCGGAGGCGGAGGCATCCGCAGCCTGCGACTGCGCGTAGATGGCCTCACCGAGCTTGGTCTGCGACTGCGAGAGCTTCTCGAACGCGGTCTTGACCGCATCGTCGTCGTCGCCCGCGAGCGCCGACTTCAGCGCGTCGACGTCGCCCTGCACCTCGGACTTGACGTCGGCGGGCAGCTTGTCGTCGTTGTCCTTGATGAGCTTCTCGACCGAGTAGGCGAGCTGCTCGGCGGAGTTGCGGGTCTCGGCCGACTCGCGGCGGGCCTTGTCTTCGGCGGCGTGCTCCTCGGCCTCGCGCACCATGCGGTCGATGTCGTCCTTCGGGAGGCTCGAGCCGCCCGAGATCGTCATCGACTGCTCCTTGCCGGTGCCCTTGTCCTTCGCGGACACGTGCACGATGCCGTTGGCGTCGATGTCGAAGGTGACCTCGATCTGCGGGATGCCGCGGGGTGCGGGCGCGATGCCGGTCAGCTCGAACGTGCCGAGCGCCTTGTTGTCGCGCGTGAAGTCGCGCTCGCCCTGGAAGACCTGGATCGCGACCGACGGCTGGTTGTCGTCGGCGGTCGTGAAGGTCTCCGAGCGCTTCGTCGGGATGGCCGTGTTGCGCTCGATGAGCTTCGTCATGATGCCGCCCTTGGTCTCGATGCCGAGGCTGAGGGGGGTGACGTCGATGAGCAGCACGTCCTTGCGCTCGCCCTTGAGGACGCCCGCCTGGAGGGCCGCGCCCACGGCGACGACCTCATCGGGGTTGACGCCCTTGTTGGGCTCCTGGCCGGTCTCCTTCTTGACGAGGTCGGAGACGGCCGGCATGCGGGTCGAGCCGCCGACGAGCACGACGTGCGCGACGTCGGAGAGCTTGATGCCCGCCTCGCGGATCACGTCCTCGAAGGGCTTCTTCGTGCGGTCGAGCAGGTCGCTCGTCATGTTCTCGAACTCGGCGCGCGTGAGCTTCTCGTCGAGGTTCGCCGGGCCGTTCTCGGTGAGCGAGAGGTACGGGAGCTGGATGTTCGTCGACATGCTCGACGAGAGCTCCTTCTTGGCCTGCTCGGCGGCCTCCTTGAGGCGCTGGAGGGCGATCTTGTCGTTCGAGACGTCGACGCCCGTGGTCTCCTTGAACTTCTTGATGAGCCAGTCGACGATGCGCTGGTCCCAGTCGTCGCCGCCGAGGCGGTTGTCGCCCGAGGTCGCGCGGACCTGGATGGTCGAGAAGTCGTCGTCCTTGCCCACTTCGAGGAGCGAGACGTCGAACGTGCCGCCACCGAGGTCGAAGACGAGGATGAGCTCGTCCTCCTTGCCCTTGTCGAGGCCGTACGCGAGCGCGGCCGCCGTGGGCTCGTTGATGATGCGGAGCACGTTGAGGCCCGCGATCTCACCGGCCTCCTTCGTGGCCTGGCGCTCGGCGTCGTTGAAGTACGCCGGCACGGTGATGACCGCGTCGGTGACGGTGTCGCCGAGGTACTGCTCGGCGTCGCGCTTGAGCTTCTGGAGGATGCGCGCCGAGATCTCCTGCGGCGTGTACTTCTTGCCGTCGATCTCGGCGGTCTTCCAGTCGGTGCCCATGTGGCGCTTGACCGACGCGATGGTGCGGTCGACGTTGGTGACGGCCTGGCGCTTCGCGGTCTCGCCGACGAGCACCTCGCCGTCCTTGGTGAATGCGACGACCGACGGGGTGGTGCGGAAGCCCTCGGCGTTCGCGATGACGACCGGCTCGCCGCCCTCGAGGACGCTCACCACGGAGTTCGTGGTGCCCAGGTCGATTCCAACTGCACGTGACATGTGTGTTTCTCCTTCTGCTGTACCGGTGGCCGAGCAGCGCGCGACGGAGTCGCACCCCACCCGAGACCTCGGTGTTCCAGCGGTCGGTTCGGCCTTCCTGGCCCGCAACCGAAGTCAGATGCGTCAAGACTTGAGCCTTGACGACTCAAGCCTCGCAGCGCCGGATGAACGTGTCAAGTCGACGGAGTGAAACTTGAGTGTACTTGACTCAACTCACAGCCGGCGCCCAGTATTCCCCGCGATTCTCCGCGCGACGCAGTAGCCTGCCCATCATGGATGCGCGCGAGGACGACGAGCAGCTCGTCGCCGCCGAGCTCGCCCGGTACGACCGCGAGCTGCGGCGGTACCGTCGCCTGCGCAGCCGCATCGAGGCCGACTTCGCCCGCCGGCTCGACGCGGCCGGCTTCCGCTACTTCCAGGTCACCGCGCGCGTGAAGTCGCGCGAATCGTTCGAGCGGAAGGTGCGCCGTGCGCCCGACCGCGAGGTGCGCGACATCCTCGGCGTCCGCGTCATCGCGCACTTCGAAGGCGACCTCCCCGCGATGGAGCAGGTCGTGCGCGAGGCGCTCGTCGTCGACGACGACTCGTGGGTCGACAAGTCCGAGCTGCTCCCCATCGACGCCTTCGGGTACCGGTCGGTGCAGTTCGTCGGGCAGCTCGCCGACCAGGCCGCCGCGGAGCCGTCCGGCGACGGGCCCGACGGCGGCGCAGGGGTCGACGCGCCGCTCGTCGAGGTGCAGTTGCGCACCGCGCTCTCCGACACCTGGTCGGAGCTCGAGCACGACTTCCGCTACAAGTCCGCGCGACAGCTCCCGCGCGAGGTCGACCGCCTGTTCGCCCTGTCGGCCGCGCTCCTGGAGCAGGCCGACGAGAACCTCGACCAGATCCGCCGGCAGGTCGAGGAGGCGCGCACAGCGCCCACGACGCGGGGCGACGGCGGCGGCGAGCGCGGCTACATCGGCCGGTTCATCCAGTACGACGGCGACTCCCGCACCCTCGACCAGATCGTGACCGCCGCGCTCGACGTGCCGTTCGGCGTCGTGACCGGCGCGGGCCGGGAGCTGCGCAGCGTCGTGCGCGCGGCCGGATGGCTCAGGTACGAGGCGCTCGCCGACGGATTCGCCGAGTTCTCGGAGCTCGGCCGCCGACTCGCGATCGCCTGTGCGAGCACGAGCCACGACGTGCTCCTGGCCGACGCCGAGCCCCAGCGCCCCGCGCGTGCGTTCCGCGGGATCGGCACGTACTGGACCGCGCTCGCCGCGGCGCTGCTCGGCGGCGAGCCCATTCGCGAGAGCCGCGTACCCGACGGCCGGCTCGACGAGTACCGGGTCGTCGCGACGCACCTCTACGCCAACCCCGATGCCTCCGCCCTCGCCGTGCGCAGCCGCTACGGCGCGCTCGCCGCACCCGTCGGCACGCTCGACGACGCGGGGTACCGGCCGATCGACCTCGGCTGAGTCGGCGCCCGGCGCACCCGCTCTTCCCGCCGACCGCCGAAGCGGCGAGAATCGAGACATGGACGAGACAGCAGAGGGCCGCACGCCGACGCGATCGATGCCACCCGAGGAGTGCTGGGAGCGCATCGACGCCGCGCCCTACGGACGCATCGCGCTGGCCGCAGCCGGCGAGGTCGACATCTTCCCCGTCAACCATCGCCTCGACGCGCGCGGCGACCGGCCCGTCATCGTGTTCCGCACCTCCGCGGGCACGAAGCTGCTCGAGCTCACCATCCACCACGGCGTGGCGTTCCAGGTCGACGGCTACTCGGCGACCGAGGCCTTCAGCGTCGTCGTGAAGGGCACCGCCGAGGAGTTCGACCACGAGAGCGAGATCGCCGCCGCCGAGGAGCTCGGCGTGAAGCCCTGGGCGCCCGAGACGAAGGATCGCTGGGTGCGCATCGTGCCGACCGAGGTGCACGGGCGCTCGTTCGAGCTCTCGTCCGACTGACTCGGCGCGCGACGACGGCGCGATTCCTCGCGGGTTTCGGCCTCCGTGCTCTCCCTGATGCACACGGCGTCGGCCCGCCCATAGACTCGCGCTCATGCGCGCTTCCCTGCAAAGCCTCATCATCGCCGGCACCTCGCTGCTCGTCGCGGCCGGGCTCGCCGCCTGCACCGCCGCGGGCGCACCCGACGACTCGGCGGGACCGACCGCCGCTCCCACCGCTGAGGCGACGCCGCCGGCGGGCGCGGAGCCGACCGACTCCGCCACCCCCGCCGAGGTCACGTGCGACACCGTGCTCGTCCCCGAGGCGTACGCGCAGCTCGAGAGCGACGGGCTCACGCCTCGCGAACCGATCGTGCACACCGAGTTCATGGGCACGATGGTCGACGCCGGCGCGCTCGACTGCCGGTGGGGCAAGGAGGCGACCGACGCCACGCTCGACCTCGCGCGACTGCCCGTCGACGACGCGTCCTGGCCCGAGTGGGAGGCCGCGCTCACCGCGGCCGGCTACACGCCGACCGACGACCCCGTGACCGGCGCCTACACGGGGCCGGTCGACCCGGGCACGGGAGTGAGCCCCGTCGTGGTCAAGACCGACGACGCGATCGTCTATGTGGGCACGCCCGTCTTCGCGGAATGGATCGCGTCGGCCGAGAGCGCCTGAACGGGCCCGGCGATCCGCGGCAGCGCGAACTGCCGATCCGGTAGATTCGCAGGATGCCGCGCCGTGTCCCGTCGACCATCGTGCTGCTGGTCGCCGCCGGCGCAGTCGTCGCGGGCCTGAGCGGGTGCACCGACGCCGACGCACCGAATGACGTCGATGCCGCGCGGCTCGCCGCCCTCGAGTCGGAGGAGCCGTTCGACGCGGCCTCCTACGGCGGGCGGTGGATGTCGCGGCCGGCCCGTGCCGCGCCCGCATCGGTCAACGCCGTCGCGTCGCGCGCGCAGATCGACACCGAGCTCTCGATCGCCGGCGAAGCCGAGCCCGCCGACCCGTGGTCGCTCACGTTTCCGATCGCCCGCGACCTCGCCGGCGAACTCGAGGCGAACGGTTGGCAGACCGTCGCCGTCTCGTGCGACGCCCCCGCCGACCCGCAGTCCTTCGGCTCCTTCGGCACGGTCGAGATCGCGGCGACCAAGCCCATCGAGGACTTCGTCGCCCTGACCGTCGTGCGCGTGGGCACCGGCAGCCACGGCGACGGCGTCACGGCGGAGTCGATCGCTCCCTTCCACACCGAGCCCGCCGATCCGTGGGGCGTCGCGCCCGTGGACGATCCGACCTGCCTCGACTCGACCACGCCTCCGGCGGCGACGACGGCCACCGGCACGATGCCCGACGTCGACGACCTTCGCCACGACGACTGAGTTCAGCCGGCGGGGACCGCCGCACCGTAGATCGACGACCACCCTGCGAACGCCCCGAGCGGCTCGCCACCGCCGACGGCGTCGTCGATGGCCACCGACCGCACCTCGCCGTTCCAGGGCTCGTAGAACTGGAGTTCGTCGCCGTCGTGCCCGACGAGCAGCACGTAGTGGCGGGGAACTCCCGAGTCGTCGCCCACGAGGAACGGGACGGGTGTGCCGGAGTCGACCGCGGAGATCGCCCGGTCGACGAGGCCGTGGGCATCGCCGTTCGGCCCGAGCATGCTGTACGACATGTCGACGTCGTCCCCCGTGATGCGAGCGACCTCGTCGCCGTAGCCCCAGGGTGCCGATCCGACGACCGACCCCGGCCAGAACGTGAACTGGTTCGTCTGCCTGCGGATCTCCTCCTGGAGATACCTGAGGCGCTCGGTCGTCGTCAGCCCGGCCTCGGGCATCTTGCCGATCATCGTCACGTCGGAGAGGTACTCGGGGATGTGACCGTCGACGAACTCGCCCTCCGCGAGGAACAGCGCGAGGAACGGGTCGCGCTGCGCAGCGAGCATCAGCAACGACGAGGACCCGCACGTGGTGTCGGTCTTCTGCGTGATGATCGTGCCGTCGGGCGTCGTCAGCTCGGTCCAGTCACGTGCATCGGCGGCCGATACGCCGGTCATGCCGAGCCCCGCGATCGCCTTCACCTGGTCCGGCGACATGGTGCGCAGCCTGCGTGCGAGCCCGAGGGTGAGGGCGAGGCCCGCACCGGTGGCGAGGGCGCTCATGATGACCTGGCGTTCTTCAGGCGACTTCGAGCCGTCGAGCGCGTCGTCGAGTCGCTTGCGCTCGGCCGCGCTCAACCGGTCGCGTTCGGTGACGTAGGCCGCCCACTCCGCATCGGACAGGACCGCTCGGTCGGGATCGCCGACGCCTCTCGCGAGCGCGAGCGCCGCATCGACGAGGCTCGTGCTGCTCGACGCCGGCAGCCCCGCCAAGCGCGCGTAGCCCGCTGCGTCGGAGAATGCGTAGCCGAGTCGCTGCTCGGCCTCGACGAGCGCTTCGAAGGCCGAGCCGCCACCGGCCAGCGCGTGCTGCGCGTCGACGTACACGTCATGCATCGCCGAGATCGCGGCCCGGCACTCGGCGTCGCTCCAGTCAGCGGCGAAGTCGACGGGCGCGTCGACCGCGAACGCGTCGTCACGGGCCGATCGCACCTCGGCCGCCCGGCGGTCGAAGCGACCCTGCGCGTCGTCGAGGGCGCTCGCATAGTCGGCGAGGGCGGCCGCGATGAGCGCCGCGCCGCGCTGCTCCAGCACCACGAGGTCCCGGAACGCACGCACCTGCTCGGCCGCGGCTCGGCCGGCGTCGGCGTCCAGCGCCTCCTCGACCTCGGTCGCGCGCGTGTCGAGTCCCCTCGCTCGCGCATCGAGGGCGGTGGCGATCCGCTCGTACGATTCGGCGCTCCGCTGCACGCTCGTCGGCGACCCGCCGGGCCGTTGCAGGTGCTCGCCCGTCCACATGCCCGCCATCGCCTGCAGCGACCTCGCGGCGCTGCGCACGCCGGCCTCGGTCGGGTGCGTCGGCAGCCAGCCCGAGGCGTTCTCGGCCATCCGTGCGAGCCGATGGCACTCGTCGGCCCGCTCCTGCAGATTCACGCGTCGCCCTCCGGTCGCCTCGGGATGCTGAGTCTCCGGAGCGTGTCGGCGACGCGCTCGAGCGCGTCGGCGGCACCCGCGGGCCCGGCGAGTCCGGCGAGGTCGGCGAGCACCGCCCGCACGGCACGTCGCCCGACGTCGGGCCCCTCGACCACGGCCTCGCCCAGGCCGGCGACCGCCTCGAGGCCGGCGAGCCGCACGACGACACCGAGACGGCGCACCGTCGACCAGTCGACGCCGGCGCCACCCAGGGCGACGGCCCAGCGCGCCACGTCGACGGGCGCGGCGCGACCGGTCGCCGTCACGCGCCCCGGGGATGCCTCGAGACCCGGCTGTGCGGGCACGGTCACACCGCCTCGGGGCGCCGACCGCCGCCGCGCCGCTCGCCCGGTGTCACGAGCCCCCGATCGAGCGCCGCGAAGGCGGCGACGTCGTCGTCGACCTGCTGGGCGAGCTGCCGGAGCCCCTCCCCCGCGACGCGGAACTCCTCGGCCCAGCGCGCCGCGGCGGCGGCGCCGGCCTCCGTCACGGCAGCGCCGAGCCCGTGGATGCCCGTCTCGCCGGCGTGCGCCGTCGTCGCCGTCGCCTCGCTGCGGATCGCCGCGACGGCCGCGGCGACCGCCGCCTCGTCGATCTCGACCGAATCGGCCATCGCGCCCTCCCCGCTCCCAGCATCGTCGCCTCGACTCTCGCACGACTCCTGCTGGCTCGGAATGGGCACCCCTCCCCATCGGGCGCCGAAGGCGCGGGCGCACGTCACACGGCGCAGCCGGAGGCATCCGGCCTGATTGAATCGATGGATGCGCCGAACCGTGACCGCCCGATGAACCCCGTCGAATTCCTCGTGCTCACGGGCGGCGGCATCGTCGCCGGCATGATCAACTCGGTGGTCGGGTCGGGCTCGCTCGTCACCTTCCCCATGCTGCTCGCGTTCGGCTACCCGCCGGTGCTCGCGAACGTCACGAACAACGTCGGCGTGCTGCCCGCCTCGCTGACGGCGACGATCGTCGGTCGTTCGGCATTCGCCGGCGAGTGGCGGCGGCTCGCGCTCTACCTGTGCTTCTCGGCCGCGGGCGGCGTCACCGGCGCGCTCCTGCTGCTGCAGCTGCCGACCGAGGCGTTCGACATGATCGTGCCGGTGCTCATCGTGCTCGCCCTGCTGCTCGTGGTCTTCGGGCCGTGGATCCGGCGCTGGACCGCGCGGCTGCACGGCCAGGCCGAACACCATGATCACCCCGCCGCGACGATGGCCGTCGCCGGACTCACGGCCGTCTACGGCGGCTACTTCGGCGCCGCCCAGGGGGTGCTGCTCATCGCGCTGCTCTCGATCACCATGTCGGGCACGCTCGTGCGGGCGAACGCCTACAAGAACGCGATGGCCGCGACCGCGAACCTCGCCGCCGCCATCGTGTTCGTGCTCGTGACCCAGGTCGCGTGGCTCGCCGCCCTCGCCATCGCCATCGGGGCGTTCGTCGGTGGTGCGCTGGGCGGCCGCTACGGGCGGTACATCCCGCAGACGGCGTATCGGGTCGTGATCGTCGTCATCGGCGTCGCGGCGCTCGTGTGGTTCCTGGTGCGCTGACCGGCGCCGAAGATCCATCTGACAGGCTAGGACGAGATGATCACGCAGCCCGGCGCCGTCGCCACCTCGCACCACCTCGCCACCGAGGCGGGTGCCGCCCTGCTGCGGGCGGGCGGCAACGCGATCGACGCGGCCATCGCCGCCGCGGCGGCGCTCTGCGTGGTCTACCCGAACAACGTCGCCCTCGGCGGCGACCTCGTTGCACTCGTGCGGAACCCCGACGGCGAGATCCGCTTCGTCAACGCCACCGGCCGCGCCCCGGCCGACCAGACGATCGACGCCCTCCGCGAACGGCATGGCGACGCCCTGCCGAAGCGCGGCGTCGACACGATCACGGTGCCGGGCGGCGTGCGCGGCTGGCAGGCGCTCGCCGAGCTCGGCGGCCGGCTCGACTGGGCCGACCGGCTCGAGGCCGCCCGGCGCCACGCGCGTGACGGCGTGCCGACCGCGCTCTCGGTGAGTCGCGCCATCCGCGACGATCGCGGTGCCCTCGCGGCCGACCCGGGCTGCCGCGAGCTGTTCCTGCCCGGCGGGGCACCGCTCGACGAGGGCGCGCCGCTCGTGCAACCGGCGCTCGCCGACACGCTCGATCGCCTCGCCGAGCGCGGGCCCGACGAGTTCTACGACGGCGAGGTCGCCGCGCGCTGGATCGCCGGACTCGCCGCCCTCGGCAGCCGCATCACCGCGCGGGATGCCTCGGCCTACCGCCCGGTCGTCGAAGACCCGCTCCGCCTCGAGGCGCTCGGCGTCGAGGTGGTCACCGCCCCGCCGAACACGCAGGGCTTCTCGCTGCTCCGCACGGTGAAGGGCGTCGCCGCGCGCGGCCTCCGCGACCCGCTCGGCACGGACTCGGCTGAGCTGGCCGCACTGTTCCACGAGGCGAACCGCGTGCGCGCGGCCTGGCTCTGCGACCCCGATGTCGCACCGCTCGACGGCGTCGAGCTCATCACGGTCGATGCACCGGCCGAGTCGCCCGACAGCCGGCCCGCGCTCGGCGACACGGTCGGGCTCACGGCCGTCTCGGCCGACGGCTGGGCCGTCTCGCTCGTGCAGTCGGTGTACTGGGCCTTCGGCGCGTGCGTGCTCGAACCCGCGACCGGCATCCTGTTCCAGAACCGCGGCACCTCGTTCTCGCTCGACCCCGCGCACCCCGCCGCCTTCGCGCCCGGCCTGCGACCGCCGCACACGCTGATGCCCGTGCTCGTGCTGCGCGACGGCGAACTGCTGCAGGCGCAGGCGACGATGGGCGGCCAGGCGCAGCCGCAGATCCACGCGCACCTGCTGCTCCGCACGCTCGCGGGCGCCTCCGCGATCGAGGCGACGAGCGCCCCGCGCTGGGTGGTCGGCGTGCAGGACGACGGCGACACGGCGACCACCGTCACGACCGAGTCGGATGTCGCGGCCCCTGCCCGCGCGGCGCTCGACGCCGACGCGCGGTTCGCGGTCAAGGTCGTGCGGCCGCGCGACGAGGGCCTCGGGCACTCCAACCTGATCCGGGTGACCGCCGACGGGCTCGACGCCGCGAGCGACCCCAGGTCGGACGGCTCCGCCGTCGTCGTCGAGGTCGAGGAGGACGCACGATGACCGTCGAGCAGACCGATCGCCGCCCCCTCCTCGCGCTCATCGGCATCGGCATCGTCGCCGGGTACCTCTCCGGCCTCTTCGGCGTCGGCGGCGGAGTCGTCGTCGTGCCCCTGCTGATGCTGCTCGGCGTCGACCAGCGGCTCGCCGCTGGCACCTCGACGGCGGCCATCCTGCCGACCGCCGTCGTCGGCGCGATCAGCTACGGGGTCACCGGGCACGTCGACTGGATCGCCGCGGCGCTCATCGCGATCGGCGTCGTCGTCGGTGCGCAGCTCGGCACCTGGCTGCTCGCGCGCCTGCCCCGCGACATCCTGTTCTGGTCGTTCCTCGCCTTCCTCGCGGTCGTCGGCGTGAGCCTCTGGCTCGTCGTGCCGCAGCGCGACGCCGCGATCGAGCTCGATGTGCTCACCGGGGCCCTGCTCGTCGCGGTCGGCGTGCTCACGGGCGTGCTGTCGGGGCTCATGGGCGTCGGCGGCGGCATCATCCTCGTGCCGATCCTCATGTTCTTCTTCGGCGCGAGCGACCTCGTGGCCAAGGGCACCTCGCTCGCGATGATGGTGCCCGGATCGATCTCGGGCACGGTCGGCAACCTGCGCCGAGGCAACGTCGACCTGCGCATGGCCGCGGCGATCGGCATCGCGGCCTGCCTCGTCTCGCCGCTCGGCACGCTCACGGCGCAGGCGATCACGCCGTTCGCCTCGAACGTGGCGTTCTCGCTGCTGCTCGCGTTCGCCGCGTGGCAGCTCATCCAGAAGCACGTGAAGGCGCGGCGGGCCACCCGGGCCTGAGGCTCCTGCCCACTGCCCTGACGGCCGACCGGATGCCGCTCGCCGAGTTCAGCGGCCGCCGTCGACCGCCTCGGCGATGAGCGCCGACATCGCCGAGGGGATGCGATCGGGCAGGAGTGCGCCGACCATGATCGGCGCGAACAGGGCCTTGCGGCCCGCGTGCGTGCCCATGAACCGGTGCAGCTGCGCCTCGACGGCGCGCTCGCGCTGGAACGGCTGGTGCTGGAACGTGCGGAACCGACCGAGCTCGCCGTGTTCTGCGAGGAGCTCCTCGACGCGCTCGGCGCCGAGCGCCCGGATGAGCTCGCCCTCGAGGTCGGGCTCGCACGCGAAGAACCCCGTCGCCTCGAGCGAGGCGCCCGGCACCCCGAGTCGGGCGTCGTCGACGACACGCCGGACGTAGGCGACCTCGGCGGCGTCGAAGAGCCCGAGCACCCGGCGGGGCTCCGCCTCGAGTGCGAGCGCCGCGAGGTGGTGCCGCAGGTTCGTCACGCCGCCCATCGGCACGACGGCCGCGTCGGCGGCCGGGAGGTCGGCGTCGAGGCGCGCGGCGAGCGTCTCGAGGGCGAGCCGGTCGCTCTCACCCTCGACGAGCACCACGGTGGAGGCCTCCACGAGCACGAGATCGCGCATGTGCCGACCTTACTCGGGGTGACGCGACGGGGGTACGGCGAAGGGCCCGGCCGGGTGGCCGGGCCCTTCGCGGGGTGGTCTCGATACGGCGCTGCGCGCCTACTCGACCGACCGACTCATTCGGTGCCGCCGAGGAACGCCGCCCACGGGTAGTAGGTGTACGCGAACGCGGCGGGCGCACCGGTGATGCGCGTGTTCATGAAGACGTCGTTGTCGAGCGCGACGCCGGGGAACATCGGACCCATCTCGTCGTGGAGCGTCTCCTCGATCTGCACGACGAGGTCGGAGCGTTCGGCCTCGTCCTCGGTGGCGACCGCCTGGTAGTAGAGGTCGTCGACGCCGCTGTAGCCCGACTGGTTGAAGAGGCCGCCCGTGACCGCGGTCGCCGCGATCCAGTCGAGGGGGTTCGGCACGCCCGGCCAGAACTGCGTGTAGAGCAGGTCGGTGTCGCCGCGGGTCGCGGGGTCGTAGAGGTAGTTCGAGTAGCCGGTGGCCGGCACGACCTCGAGCTCGAAGTTCAGGCCGATCTTGTCGGCCGCGTCCTTGATCGCGACGCCGAGCTGCTGCGTCTCGGCCTGCTGGGGCACGACGAGGCTGATCGAGTCGGCCTTCACGTCGGCGGGCAGCCCGTCGACGATCTCCTTCGCGGCGTCGAGGTCGGGGGTGCCGTCGGTCGCGACGGAGTCGGCGTACTCGGTGAGCTGGTCCTTCGCGAAGCCGTAGGCCGCGGGCGGCGTCTGCAGCGCCGACGGCGTGCCGAGGCCGCCGTAGACCTGGGTGCCGATGCCCTTCCAGTCGATCGCGAGCTGCAGCGCCTTGCGCACCTCGGCGTTCGCCGCGGGGCCGTCGGGGTTCGCGAGCACGAGCGTCGTCTCGAGCGGGGCGGGGCCGGTGTAGTAGTTGCCGACGCCCGACGCCTTCAGCTGCGCGACGCCCGAAACGGGCACGCCGAAGGTGCCGTCGAGCTGCCCCGACTGCAGGCCCGACGTGATCGCCGCGTCATCGGTGAGGAAGGTGAACTCGATCTCCTTCACCTTCGGTTGGCGCTTCTCGTCCCAGTAGCCGTCGTACCGCGTCGCGGTGATCGACTGGCCCTGGGTCCACTTCTCGAACTGGAACGGTCCCGTGCACATGACGCCCGTGTCGGGGGCGCCGAACGCGTCGCCCGCCTCCTCGGCGAACTTCTGCTGCACGACGACGCCGGCGTAGTTGGCGAGCTCCTCGTTGAACAGGTAGTCGGGGTTCTTGAGGTGCACGGTGACCTGGTGGTCGCCCGTCTTCTCGATCGACTCGACGTTGAAGTAGAGGTAGTTGTAGAAGCTCGTCGGGTCGGTGAGGTTGCGGTTCAGGCTGTAGACCACGTCGTCGGCCGTCATCGGGGTGCCGTCCCAGAACGTCACGTCGTCGCGCAGCTCGTACACCCACGTCAACGGGTCGGGGTTCTCGTACGAGGTCGCGAGGTTCGGCTCGATCTCGAACTCGGGGGTCTGCGCGAGCAGGGTCTCGCACATGTTCGAGTTGATCATGTTCGGCGTGTAGTCGGCCGAGCGGTACGGGTCGATGGTCTGCGGCTCGCCCTGGAAGACGTTCCACGTGACCTTGTCGACCTCGCTCGTCGCGGCGGGGGTGAAGGTGGTCAGCTCGTCGGCGCCCTGGCTCGGCGACGTCGTCGAGCCGCCGGCGGTGCAGGCGGTCAGTGCGGCGACGGCGAGCAGGCCGACGCCGGCGGCGGCTGCGCGGGTGCGCCTCGTGGTGATGTGCATGGCGGTGCTCCTGGTTTCTCGGTGTGGGGGGTCAGGATCGGATGGTGGCGGGGTCCCAGCCGTCGCGCGGAACGCTGTCGCGCAGCAGCCGGGTGTAGGGGTGTTGCGGGTCGTCGAGCACGTCGGCCGTGCGGCCCTGCTCGACGACGGCGCCGTGACGCATGACGATCGTGTCGTCGCACACCTGGCGGATCACGGCGAGGTCGTGGCTGATGAACAGGTAGCTCACGCCGCGCTCCTCCCGGATGTCTTGGAGGAGGTTCAGGATCTGCGCCTGGATGGACACGTCCAGCGCCGAGACCGCCTCGTCGAGGATGAGGATCTCGGGTTCGGCCGCGAGGGCCCGGGCGATCGCGACGCGCTGCCGCTGGCCGCCCGAGAGCGCCTTCGGCAGCGAGTTCAGCTGGCGCTCGTCGAGGCCGACGAGGTCGCCGAGCTCGCGCACGCGGCGCTTCGTCTCATCGCGCCCGAGCCGGAAGTGCACGCCGAGCACCTCGGCGAGGCAGTCGCCGATGCGCTGCCGTCGGTCGAGCGAGGTGTACGGGTCCTGGAAGACGATCTGGATGTTCCGGCCCCGCTCGCGCAGCGCCTTCACGGATCGGGCGGGCTGGGTGCGGTCCTCGCCGCGGAAGCGGATGGTCCCGGCGCTCGGCGTCTCGAGGCCGATGACCATGCGGGCGGTGGTGGTCTTGCCCGACCCCGACTCGCCGACGATGCCGAGCGAGCCGCCCTCGGCGAGCGCGAAGCCCACCCCGTCGACCGCGGTCGTCTCGGTCGCGCCCCTGCCGAAGCGCTTGGTCAGCCCCTCGACCTGCAGCAGTGCGGTCACGAGGTCACCTCCTCGTTCTCGTCGGTCGAGTAGGCGCGCAGCGCCGTATCGAGGCCACGCCCGGTGTCGGTGATCTCGATACGCTCCTTCGTCGCTACTCGACCGACCGTGTCGCTCAGCATCCGGCCGTGCAGTTCGGGCATGCGGATGCAGCGGGTGTCGCCCTGCGGCGGTTCGCCCGGCCGGCCGATCTGCAGGAGCGGCGGCACCGCGGCACGGCACGCGTCCTGGGCGAATCGGCACCGGGGTGCGAAGGCGCAGCCGTCGGGCGCCTCGTACGCGGTCGTCGGGTGGCCGGGAATGGCGGGCAGTCGCTCGGCGCGGTGATCGATCTCGGGGCGGGTCTGCACGAGGGCGGCCGTGTACGGATGCAGCGGGTCGCGGTGGAGCCGTGACGACGCCTGCCGTTCGACGACCTGGCCGGCGTAGAGCACGACCGTCTCGTCGCAGACGGCGCCCGCGAGCTCGAGGTCGTGCGTGATGAAGAGCATCGCCATGCCGTACTCGGCCTGCATGCGGCCGAGGATCGCCATGACCTCGGCCTGCGTCGTCACGTCGAGCGCAGTGGTCGGCTCGTCGGCGAGGATGAGGCGCGGCCGCACCGCGACCGACGCGGCGATCATGACGCGCTGCAGCAGCCCGCCCGAGAGCTCGTGCGGGTACTGCCGCAGCCGCCGCTCGGGGTCGTGGATGCCCACGTCGGCGAGCAGCTGCACCGCCCTCGCGTTCGCGTCGCGCTGCGACGTCCCGCCGTTGACGATGAGCGCCTCGGTGAGGAAGTCGCCGATGCGGCGCACGGGGTTCGTGTGCGCCCGCGCGTCCTGGAAGACCATCGACACGTCGTTCGCACGGTAGCGGCGCAGCGCCTCGCCGCGCAGGTCGAACACGTCGGCGCCGTCGAAGCCGATGCGGCCACGTACGTCGGCGCCGTCGGGCAGGAGGCGCGCGATGGTGCGCACGGTCATCGACTTGCCCGAGCCCGACTCGCCGACGAGGCCGAGCGTCTTGCCCGCCTCGAGCTCGAACGAGACGTCGCGCAGCACGGTGCGCAGCTCGCCCTTCACCGGCAGGCGCACGGTGAGGTGCTCGACGCTCAGCAGGGGTGCGGTCATGCGCGGGCCTCCGATCGCTCGTTGAGCCGGTCGCCGAGCACGTTGACGGCGGCGACGGTGATGACGATGAGGGCCGACGCGTACAGCGCCTCCTGCGGGTGGCCCTGCAGGATGCCGGCCATGCCGGCGCCGACCATGGCGCCCCAGTCGGCGGTGGGCGGCTGCACGCCGAGCCCGATGAACGACAGCCCCGCGAGGTCCATCAGTGCGAAGCCGAAGGCGAGGGTGCCGTTCGCGACGATGAGCCCGGCGACGTTCGGCAGGATGTGCCGCGTCGAGATCCAGAAGCCGCGAACGCCCTGCACGCGCAGCGCCGCCACGTACGGCAGGTTGCGCTCGCGCAGGGCCGCGCTGCGCACGATGCGCGCGATGTAGGGGATGTACGCGATCGAGAGGGCGGCGACCGCGGCCGGCAGGCCCGCGCCGAACAGGGCCGTCGCGAGGATCGCGAGCAGCAGGCCCGGGAAGGCGAAGATGGCGTCGATCACGCGCACCACGGCCGAGTCGAACCAGCCGCCGAACCACACCGCGGCGAGCGCGATCGCGACGCCCAGCACGGTCGAGGCGGCGACGACGAGGAACGGGCCGACGAGCGCGGTGCGCGAGCCCATCACGAGCCGGGCGAGCAGGTCGCGCCCGCTCGCGTCGGTGCCGAGCGGGTGCGCGGCGCTCGAGCCCTGGTACGCGGCCGAGAGGTCGACCGCATTCGGGTCGGCGGTGATGAGGAACGGGCCGACGATCGCCATCAACACGATCGCGACGAGGGCGGCGACTGCGGTCCAGCCCGAGGCGCCGAGCGCGCCGGCGTGGCGCAGGCGGCGCGCGTTGCGCCGGACGATGCGGGCCTCGACGGCGACGTTGTCGGCGACGGCGCTCATGAGTTCGTCCTTCCGGGGGTCACGCGCGGATCGAGCAGCGCGTAGGCGAGGTCGATGAGGGTGTTGAGCACGATGAACGCGGCGACGTACACGAGGCAGATCGCCTGCACCACGGGGAAGTCCTTCTGCTGCACGCTCGAGACGAGGAGCTGGCCGAGCCCGCCGAGCTGGAACACCTGCTCGATGACGACGCTGCCCGCGATGAGGCCGGCGATCGTGAGGCCGGCGACGGTGAGCACGGGCATGGCCGCGTTGCGCACGACGTGCTTGCGCACGATGATGCGCCGGGGCATGCCGCGGCTGATCGCGGTCTGCACGTGGTCGGCCGAGAGCTCCTGACGGAGGGCCTGCTGGGTGAGCCGGGCGACGAACGCGACCGACGCGAGGGCCAGCGCGATGGCCGGCAGCACCGTGTGGTAGACCGCGTCGATGCCGGGGATGCCGCTGCCGAACACTGGGAACCAGCCCAGCTGCACCGCGAAGACGAGGATCAGCACGACCGCGGCGACGAACGTCGGCACCGCCATCACGGCCGTCGCGCCGGCCATCGTCGACCGCGACAGGATGCCGGGCTTCAGGCCGGCGAACGCCCCGATCGCGAGACCCGCGACGAGCACGACGGCGGCCGCCATGACGATCAGCAGGATCGACGCGGGCGCCCGGGCCGCGAGCACCGACGACACGGGCTGGTTGAAGATGATCGAGGTGCCGAAGTCGCCGTGCAGCGCGCCGCCGAGCCACAGCAGGTACTGCTGCCAGATCGGGTCGTTCAGGTGGTACTGCTCCTCGATGATGGCGACCGCCTCGGGGCTCATCGAGCGCCCCTGGGTGAGGAACGTCAGCGGGTTGCCCGGCGCCGCGTAGAGGGCGCCGAACACGACGAGGCTCGCAACGAACAGGGTCGCGAGGAGGCCGACGACACGGCCTCCGATGAATCGGGCGGTGCCCCACCCGGCGCCGCGCTTGCGCGCGACGGCCTGCGCGGCGACCGCGGTCGTCTCGCTCATGCCGAATCCTGTCGGTTCACGGCGACCTCCTCGTCGCTCGGGTGGCCGGCCACGGCGGCCGGCGCGAGTTCATGGACGGTGCGGCCGCCGACGACGGTGCGCACGACGCGGGCCTCGAGCAGCTCGTCGACCGGCGTCGCGAACACGTCGCGGTCGAGCACGATGAAGTCGGCGTGGAGCCCTGCGGCCAGCCGGCCGTACTCGTGCTCGGCACGGCAGGCCCACGCGGCATCCCGCGTGCCGTGCTCGATCGCCGTGGCGAGGGGCACCGCGTACCGGGGCAGGTTGGGCGGCAGCGTCGGGTCGAGCGCCGAGCGGCGCGTCGCGGCGACGAACATGTTCGGGAGCGGGGGGTGCGGCGAGGTCGGCGAGTCGGTGCCGAACGCGAGCGGGGCGCCGGCGTCGGTCATCTCGGGCCACGGGTAGCCGCGGTCGACGCGGTCGTCGCCGAGCATGGCCCGCCAGTTGTCCTGGATCGACGCGTCGGCGTGCACGGGCTGCATGCTGGCGGTGATGCCGATGGCGGCGAGCCGTGCGATCTCGTCGGGGCCGACGACCTCGAGGTGCTCGATGCGGTGGCGCCGCTCGCGCGGCCCGTTGGCCGTGATCGCCTGCTCGACGGCGGAGATGGCGATGCGGATCGCCTCGTCGCCGATCGCGTGCATCGCGACTTGGAGGTCCGCGGCGTCGGCCGCGATCACGACGGGCGTGAGCTCGGCGAGGCTCCAGATGGGGTCGGCGCTCGACCCGTCGGCGTAGGGCAGGCCGACCGCGGCGGTGCAGCCGTCGACCGTGCCGTCGATGAGCACCTTGATGCCGGTGATCCGCAGGAACTCCCCGCGGTGGAGGCCCGCGAGCTCCGCCGCCCGGGCCACCTGCGCGAGGTTCTGCGCCTCGTCGCCCGTGGGCTGCACCCGCCAGTGCGCGACGATGCGGGTCGTCAGCGTGCCCGTGACGTCGGCGCGCACCATGGCGGCGAGATCGCCCTCGTCGAGGGCCATGTCGGTCGTCGCGGTCACGCCCGTCTCGGCGTAGCCGCCGAGCGCGGCGGCGAGCGCCTCGTCGCGGTCGAGGTCGGTCACGAGCGCGTCGAGCACGGGCCACACGAGCCGGTGCATGGCGGTCTCGTCGACGTATCCGGTGGCGTGCCCGTCGGCGTCGCGGTGCACCGCGCCGCCCGGAGGCGAGACGGTGTCGTCGTCGATGCCGGCCTCGGCGAGCGCAGCGCTGTTGAGCCAGATCGAGTGGAAGTCGTAGGCCTGCGCGTAGACGGGCCGGTCGGCGACGACGGCGTCGAGCATGCCCCGGTCGGGCACGCCGCCCGGCAGCATGCCGTGGTTCCACCCCTGCGCGCGGATGCGGGGCGCCTCGGGGTGCGCCTCGGCCCAGGCGGTGACCCGGCGCTGGATCTCGCCGAGATCGTCGGCACCCCAGAGGTCGACCTGCGCGGCGGCCTCGCCGGTGCCGACGACGTGCGCGTGCCCGTCGACGAAGCCGGGCAGCACGGTCGCGCCCTCCAGGTCGGTCACCCGGGCGTCGGCTCCCGCGATACGGCGGGCGGATGCCTCGTCGCCGACGTAGGCGAACCGGCCGTCGACCACGACGAAGGCCTCGGCGCTGCGGCGCTCGTCGGCGGTGAAGGCGCGCGCGTTCAGGTAGAGCTCGGCGGTCATCAGAATCGCTCCAGTCCGCTCGCGGCGACCTCGTCGGGGGTGCCGGCGTGCACGGCGAGCTCGAACGCGGGCAGGTCGAGGGCGATCGTGAGCAGGGTGCCCCACTGCTCGTGCAGCGGCTTCGACGTGTCGGGGCGCATGCAGATCGGGGCGGACGCGCCGTCGGCCCCGCAGAACGCGGCGGCCCGGCGCTCGGACCCGAGACCCGCCATCGCGGCGCCGGCGGCGACCGTGTGGGCGTAGCGCTCGCGCGTGGTCGACTCCTCGCGCATCGTGTCGCCCGCGGCGAGCACGGGGTCGAGGAAGTGGTTGGTGTGCACGAGCCAGCCCTCGGCGTTCGGGCGCACGACGCCCACGCCCGCGGGCGTCACCTCGATGCTCGCGGCCTCGCCGGCGCCGTCGCGGTACGCGACGACGGTGAAGACCGTCGACGCGCTCACCTCGGCGGAGGCCGCGATCGCGCGCGCCTCGTCGACCGTCGTCGCCTCCTCGAGGATGCGCCGCGCGATGGCGTGCACCGGCACCCCGCCCGCGTCGCTGTCGCTCCGGTGGGCGAGGATGTTGAAGTGCAGTCCGAGGCCAGCGTCGTTGACGCCGATCTTCGCGGCCGTGCCGAACTCGGTGAAGAGCTTCACCTCGCGGCCCGATTCGGTCGCGAAGCGGTGCAGGAGGCCGTCGGTCGCGAGCTCGTCGTGCCAGTCCCAGGTCTGGATCGTCTCGGGAGCGCCGCTCGCCGGCACGCGGACGGCCGTCGAGCACTCGCCCTCGCCCGCCGACGGGGCGACGGCGAGCACCTCGGTGCGGGCACCGACCGCGAACGCCTGCCACGGCTCGAGGCCCGCGGCCGCTGCGGTGGCATCGGACTCGATCACGAGCGCCGGGGCCCACGCCTCGAGCGCCGCACGACTGCGGTCGACGATGGCGCGCACCTGCTCGTCGGGCACTCCGAGCACGGCGAAGTGCTCGAGGTAGCGTTCGCTCGACTGCCGGATGAACCCGCCGTAGAGGCGTCCGATGGCGCGGCCGCGCTCGGCCGGGTCGGTCGTCTGGGTGGTCAGGTGATGCAGCTTCATCGCGTGTTCTCGGTCTCCGTTGATTGCTTCACGCCGGGCACTTCGACGTGGCGCGGATCACGCTAGGCGCGTAAAACGTTTTATACAATCGGTGCGGCGGAAATCTCCGTCACGATCTCGAACGAGGCGGCAACGGGCCGGATCGGAGGGCGGCGATGGCCAGGGCCGGCGGGGTGACCATCCGCGACGTCGCACGGAAGGCCGGGGTGTCGATCGCGGCCGTGTCGATGGCGCTCAACGGCACGGGCACGCTCAGCGCCGCCACCCGGGCGCGGGTGCGCGCGGTGGCCGACGAGATGGAGTACCAGGCCGACGCGCTCGCGCGGGGCCTGCGGCGTTCGTCGGTCGGCGCGATCGGGCTCGTCATCCGTTCGCTCGACCTGCTCGGCGACTACGCGCCCGAGGGCGTCGACATCTTCGCGCGCTTCATCGGCGAGACGAGCTCGCAGGCGATGACCCGCGGCCTCAGCGTGATGCTCGTGCCCGACCTCACCAAGCCCCCGATCCCGCCCCTCGCCCTCGGGCTCGACGGCTACATCATCGACCTGCCACACGTCGACGACCCGGTCGTCGCCCTGCTCGAGCGCCGCGGCATCCCCTATGTCACCCTCGGCCGCGACCCCGACCGGCCCGAGTTCACCGATTGGGCCGCCGAGGACGGCCCGGCCGCGACGCGGCGGGCACTCGACCACATGCTGGCGGCCGGCGGCCGCACCTTCGCCCTCGTGCGCGGCACCGGCGAGAACTCGTGGAACATCGACGCCGAGCTCACCTACCTCGAGTGGTGCACCGAGCACGGGCTCGACGCACTCGTCGACCGGGTGCCCGAGCGCGACGGCGAGCCGGGCGGCCGCGTCGCCGCCGATCGCCTGCTCGAGGCCGCGGCGCACGGACGGCCGCTGCCCGACGCCGTGCTGTGCGGCACCGGCCGGCATGCGGCCGGCCTCGTCGCCCGCCTCGGCGAAGCCGGGCTGCACGTGCCCGACGACGTCATGGTCGTCGCGGCCTCCGACTCCGAGCACGCGAGGCACAGCCGGCCCGCGGTCTCGGCCTTCGAGCTCAGCTCGCGCGCGACCTCGGCGGCCCTGCTCGACCTGCTCGAAGCCCGCATCGCCGGGCGCCCGAGCGCGGGCCCGGTGCTCGCGTCGGCGAAGTTCCATCCGCGCGCGTCGACGCGGCGCCGAATCGAACGGACTCTGGACGCGGAGCCCGATCGGCCCTAGACTGCCGAAGTTGCGTCGATCACGCGGCGACGCCCCGGAGCATCCGGGTGAAGGAGAGGAGAGATGACCATGGCTGTCTTCACCATGCCCCTCGAGATCCCTTCATCCAGCGAGGCCGCCCGCTAGCCGCAGACCGCGGCGGTGGCCTCCGCGTTCTTCGGAGAAACCACCTTGCATCTGACGTCGTCACTCGACGAGACCACCGTCGTGCGTTCCATCGTGAACTCGCGCGCGAATTCCCAGCCCCTCACGGCGCGCCCCTTCTCGGCGCGCCCGGCCACGACACCGCGCCCCGCCGCGACCCCGCGTTTCGACGCGGGCGACCTCGCCTTCCAGGAGGTCGAACCCGGCGAAGACCAGCGCTGGTCGACCTGGCCGGCCACCACCCCGTCGGAGCGCGGCCCCGAGCCGCGACCCGACTGGCTCGTCACCTCCGCCGCCGCGATCGACACCGAACTCGGCGTCGTGAAGAGCGGCAAGGAGGCCGACCTGTTCCTCATCGAACGCGCCGTGCCCGGCGCCGACCCGAGTGCGCCCGGCAACGCCGTGCTGCTCGCGGCCAAGCGCTACCGCGGTGCCGAGCACAGCGACTTCCACCGGTCGCAGATCTACACCGAGGGCCGCGGCACCCGCCGCAGTCGCGACGCCCGCGCCGTCGCGAAGGGCACGACCTTCGGCCGCGAGGTCGCGAAGGTGCAGTGGGCGTACGCCGAGTTCGAGGCGCTGTCGCGCCTCACCGAGCTCGGCGCCTCGGTGCCCTACCCCGTGCAGGTCGCCGGCACCGAGGTGCTCATGGAGTTCATCGGCGACGACCGCGGTGTCGCCGCGCCCCGGCTCGCCCAGGTGCGCGCGACGCCCGACGAGCTGCGCGAGCTGTTCCACCAGATCGTCGACTTCATGCACGTGCTCGCCGCCGGCGGGCTCGCGCACGGCGACCTCTCGCCCTACAACCTGCTCGTGCACGACGGGCGCGTCGTCGTCATCGACCTGCCGCAGGTCGTCGACCTCATCGCGAACCCGCAGGGCTTCGACCTGCTGCACCGCGACTGCGTCAACGTGTGCTCGTGGTTCACGAGGCAGCGCCTCGAGTGCGACCCCGAGGAGCTGTTCGGCGAACTCGTCGGCATGGTGGCGTTCTGAGGCGGTACAGTGCACTCGATCGACGCGGATCGGCCCGACCGGTGCGCGCCGACACCACCCGTTCACCGGACGCCGGGAGACTGCCCACATGACCGACCCGAACCACGCCCCTGCCGCCGGCGCCTCGCCCGAGGCATCCGTGCCCGTGCCCCCGGCCACCGCGCAGAGCGGCGCCATTCGCGTGATGGGCCTGCAGATGCAGGAGGGGCGCCGCATCCCGCGCCGCCAGGTGTTCTCGTGGGCGCTGTGGGACTGGGCGACGCAGCCGTTCAACTCGGTCATCCTCACGTTCGTGTTCACGGCGCTGTACCTCACGAGCAGCACGTTCCTCGAGCCCGCGGTCGCGGAGCTCGGCGAGGGCGACCCGGTCTACGAGCGCGGGCTCGCCGAGCTCGCCTCGGGCCTCGGCTGGGCGATCACGATCGCGGGCATCCTGATCGCGGTGCTCGCCCCGGTGCTCGGCCAGCGCGCCGACGTCGCCGGCCGGCGCAAGCTCTGGCTCGGCGGCGCGACCGCCCTCCTCGTCGCGTGCATGGTCGGGCTGTTCTTCGTGCAGGGCCAGCCCGCGTTCTTCCTGCTCGGGGTCTCGCTCATCGCCGCGGGCACCGTGTTCAGCGAGATCGCCGGCGTCAACTACAACGCGATGCTCGTGCAGGTCTCGACGCCGAAGACCGTCGGCAAGGTCTCGGGGCTCGGCTGGGGCCTGGGCTACATCGGCGGCATCATCGCGCTCGTGCTCGTCGTCGTCGCGACGCAGTTCGACTGGTGGGGCATGCCGACCGACGACGGCCTCGCGTTCCGCGTGATCGCGCTCGGGTGCGCGGTGTGGACCCTGCTCTTCGCGTGGCCCGTGCTCGTCTACGTGCCCGAGGCGCCGCCCGCCCCGCGCGGCGAGCGCGTCGGCTTCTGGCGCAGCTACGTCGTGCTCGTGAAGGACATCGGGGCGCTGTGGCGCGACTCGCGGCCGACGTTCTGGTTCCTGCTCGCGAGCGCGGTGTTCCGCGACGGGCTCGCCGGGGTGTTCGCATTCGGTGCGGTCATCGCGGCGGTCGCGTTCCACTTCTCGTCGAACGAGGTGCTGATCTTCGGCATCGCCGCGAACCTGCTCGCGGGACTCTCGACCATCCTCGCGGGCCGCTTCGATGATCGGTTCGGCCCGCGCGCCGTCATCCTCACCGCGCTCGGCGGCATCATCGTCGCCGGGTCGCTCGTGTTCTTCCTGCACGACGCGGGCAAGGTCGTCTTCTGGGTGTTCGGGCTCGCGCTCACGCTCTTCGTCGGCCCGGCGCAGGCGGCGTCGCGATCGTTCCTCGCGCGGGTCACCCCCGCCGGCCGCGAGAGCGAGATCTTCGGCCTCTACGCGACGACCGGCCGGGCCGCGAGCTTCCTCTCGCCGATGCTGTGGTCGCTGTTCATCGCGCTGTTCGGCGCGACGTACTGGGGCATCCTCGGCATCATCATCGTCGTCGCGGCGGGCTTCGTGCTCATGCTCTACGTGAAGGTGCCCGAGTCGGCCACCGCATCGGTGCGCTGAGGCTCAGTCGCGCGGCCAGGCCGCGACGAAGCGCGTCAGCAGCCGGGCGAACTCGGCGGCCTCGTCGGGCGTGAAGCCCGCGAGGGCGGTCTCGACCGCGCCACGACGGGTGTCGCGGGCACCCTCGAGCACCCGCCGGCCTGACGCGGTCAGCACGATCGCACTGCGCCGCGCGTCCGACGGATCGACCTCGCGCCGCGCGTGGCCGGCCTCGACGGCCGCCTGCACGAGCCGGCTCGCACGGGGCTGGTCGACCCCGATCGCGTCGGCGAGCTCGCTCACCGACGGCGGCTGCGGCGCCGCCTCCAGCGCGTCGAGCAGGCGGAACCGCGCCGCCTGCGCGAGCCCCGGACCCCCTCGACCGCGTCGCTGCGGCGCGCCGGGGGCGTCCCGGTCGTGCAGGCCGTGATGGTCGTGATCGTGCGGGGCGTGCCCGTGGTGATGGCCGCCGTTCGCGGCCCGGTGCTGGAGGCGACGCCGGCCCTGGTCGCGTCGCATCGCCACGAGGGCGGCCTCGACGGCCTCGACCGGGTCGGATGCCTCGAGCTCGCGCCCGCCCGCCCCTGGACGTTCGCCGGGAGGGACTTGACTCGCCGCGTTCATGTATGTCATTGTACATATACATGTCATGCGACATGCAAATGACTTCGGCGCTGCCGCGCCACGAAAGGAACCACCATGACCACCCCTGAGAACCTGCAGATCCCCGACCCCGCACGTCGGCCCATCGGCTACTGGCTGCGGGTCGTCGACCGCAAGCTCGACGACGCCATGCTCGAGCTCTTCGCCGACGAGGGCATCACCCGTCGCGACTGGCGACGGCTCAACGTCATCGCCGGCACCGTCGACGACGACCGCCTTCTCGCGAAGCTCGCCGCGCACCCCGAGCGCCTCACGCCGCTCGTCGAGCGCGGCTGGGTCACCGACGAACCGGGTGCACCCCGGCTCACCGAGGAGGGCGAGGCGTCGTACGCCGCGCTCCTCGAGCGCGTGACCGCGCTGCGATCGCGCGTGGCCGGCGCCGTTCCGGCCGACGACTTCGAGACGACGCTCTCGACGCTCGAGGCCGTCGCGCGCGAGCTCGGCTGGCAGGAGGGCGAGCGCATGCCCCGCCGCCGCCCCGAGTCGCACCGCGGACACCGGGGCCGCGGCCATCACGGCCGGGCCCACCACGGTCACGACCACCACGGTCACGACCACGGCCACCAGGGCCACGCGCCGCACGACCACCACGAGCGCGCATCGCACGATCACCGTGGCCACCACGGTCACGACGACTCGTGCGGCGGCCGCGGACGCACCCACGACGGTCACCCCCACGGTCACCACGGCCGCCCCGACCGGCACGTCCACGTGCACGTGCACCTCGACGACCACCGTCCCGTCGGCCCGCACGGCGAACGCCGGTCGTGACCGACCCGCTCGATTCCACGAACCGACGGGGATGCCGCGGCGAACATCTCGCCGCGGCATCCCCGTTGGCCGCACGACTGGTGCAGGATAGTATCGCCTGACCCCTACCCGCCCCCACGCCCGTTCCCACCCCCAGGACGCAACGATGCCCGACGCTGCCACCGACCTGCGCGACCGCTCGAAACGGCAGAACCGGCAGCGACGCCGCCGCCGCGTGTGGATGATCGCGGGCGCGAGCCTCGCGCTCGTACTCGTCGGCGGCGGAGTCGCGACCGCGGTCGTGCTCACCGCCCGGAACAACGACACGTCGGGGCCGACGCCGTTCGCGTCGACCACCGCCGAGCCCGGGGTCTTCCCCGACGACCAGCCCTCGGCCGAAGACGGCAAGAAGCCGTGCATCTCGCTCACGGTGCTCTCGTCGAGCGAGAACTCCGAGCTCGTGACGCGTCTCGTCGAGGGTTACAACGCGCAACCGAGAAGCGTCGACGGGCGCTGCGTCGACGCGGTCGTCACGGAGGAGAACTCGGGCGCCGCGGCGACGGCGGCGGCCGGCGGCTTCCCGGGCGTCGCCGCCGACGACAAGCCGACCGTGTGGTTGCCCGACGCGAGCTCCTGGCTCGCCGTCGCGCAGGACTCCGGCGGCGCGGCGAACGTGCCGACCGAGGGCACGAGCGTCGCGTCATCGGCGATCGTGCTCGCGATGCCCGAGCCGCTCGCCGAGGCGATCGGCTGGAGCGAGACCCGGCCCACCTGGAACGACGTGTTCAACGCCGCGCGCGACGACGCCACGTGGAGCTGGCTCAGCCACCCCGAGTGGGGCACGTTCAAGCTCGGCAAGACGAGCCCGCTGATGGCGAGCTCTGGCCAGGCCGCGATGCTGGCCGAGTTCGGCGCCGAGGCCGGCTCGGTACCCGAGCTCACGACGAGCCAGATCCGCAAGACCGACGTCATGAACGAGGTCAGAAAAGACGAGCTCGCGACCAGCCACTACATGGCGACGCCCGAGCGCTTCCTCGCACAGGCGCGGCTGTCCGAACAGGAGGGGTCGATCGCCGACTTCCTCTCGGCGGTCATCCTCGACGAGAAGACCGTGTGGGACTACAACCGCGGCATCACGAGCCCCGACGGCGTCGCGCGCGCCGAGTCGACGCCGCCCGACGAGCAGCTCGTACCCATCTACCCGAGCGACGGCTACTACGTCGCCGACAACCCCCTCACCGTGCTGACCGGCCCCTGGGTCGACGCCTCCGAGAAGGAGGCGGGCGCCGACCTGCTGCGGTTCGCGAGCACGAAGCAGGGGCAGCAGATCGTGCGCGCCTCGGGCTACCACGACCTGAACGGCGAGCTCGACCCGGTCGTCAGCGAGGTCGGGCGCCTGCCCGAGCGCCCCGAGGGCGCCCTCGCCTTCCCCGGTCGCGAGATGATCGCCGCGATCGACAGCACCTTCCCCGACGTGCGCAAGCGCGCCGAGGTGCTCTTCCTCGTCGACGTGTCGGGCTCGATGGAGGAGAAGATCGCGACCGGCGACACCAAGCTGAAGGCCGCGAAGGCCGCGATCGAGAAGGCGCTCGGTCACTTCTCGAAGGGCGACAACGTCGGCCTCGCCGGGTTCAGCGCGATCGACGCCGGCCCGATCACGCCCGGCCTCGTGAGCCCGATCGCCGATGCGCGCACCGATCGCACGAAGTTCCTCGACGCGCTCGGCGCGCTCAAGCCCATCGAGTTCACGCCGCTGTACTCCGCGGTCGACACGTTCGCGAAGCAGCGCGCCGACGAGTGGGACCCCGAACGCATCAACGCGATCGTGCTGCTGAGCGACGGCAAGAACGAGACGCTCGGGCCGAGCCCGACCTCGAAGAAGCAGATGCTCGCGAACCTCGAGAAGCTCCAAGACGACAGCCCGGTGCTCGTGTTCACCCTGGCGTACGGCGCCAACGCCGACACCGAGACACTGCGCGAGATCTCGACCGCGACGGGCGCGCAGTTCTACGACGCGACCGACCCGACGAAGATCACCTCGGTGCTCGGCGAACTGGTCACGAGCTTCTGATCCCGCCGACGGGTCGGGCGGGGGTATTCTGATCCCCGCCCGAACCCGAGGGCGAGAGCGAGCGCCATGTCTGAGCAACCGGTGGTCATCCCCGTTCGGATGACGCTTCGGGAGAAGCAGCGCCGCCGGCGCATCCGGCGGGCACTCGCCTACACGGGCGTGGTCGTGGCGTGGGCGCTCAGCATCTGGGTCAGCACGTTCGTCGACCTGCCCGAGGGCTTCCACACCGCCGTGCTCTTCGTGCACCTCGCGTCGCTCATCGTCGGCTTCGGCGCCGTGCTCATGATCGACTGGCACGGCCTGCTCTGGATGACCGAGTGGAGCGACGTGCGCGAGCTCCGCCAGGCCGACCGCACCCTCGTGCTGCCGGTGTGGGTCGGCCTCGCCGGACTGCTCGCGAGCGGCGCGCTGCTCGAACCGAACCTGCAGAGCCCGATGACGCAGGTGAAGCTCGTCGCCGTGCTCGTGCTGAGCCTCAACGGGGTCGCGCTCACCCGCTGGACGTTCGAGCTCGCACGGCTGCCCGCTCGCACCCGGTTCCGCGCACTCGGCCCGCGCGTGCGCTTCGCGTTCATCGCGAGCGCGGTCGTCTCGCAGGTCGCGTGGTGGACGGCGGTGCTCGTCGGCATGCTCAATTCGACGGGCTGACCGGATGCCCGCCCGCGCACCGACGGGATGCCCCGGCGGTGCGCCGCACGGAGTCATCTCGTTGGCGCTCGCGGGGGCGCGGGATAATATCGCCTGACCCCCCCCGACCCAGCCCCAGGACGCATGATGCCCGACGCATTCGTCACCTGCGATTCGAAGACCGACCCCCACGACGCTTGGCGCACCGCCCCGGTGCGCCGCTCCGTCGCGCACGGACGACGGCCATGAGCGGCGACGGCGCACCCCGCCGCGACCGATCGCAGCGGCAGCAGCGCAAGCGACGCCAGCGACGCGTCTGGATGGTCGCGGGCGGGGCGCTCGTACTGCTGCTCGTGGGCGGCGGAGTCGCGACCGCGCTCCTGCTGACCGCGCAGGCCCCGTCCGACGACCCGGCGCCCGGCGCCGCATCGGACGCACCGGCCGAACCCATCGTCTTCCCCGCCGACGAACCCGCCGAAGCCGCCGGCGACGAGCCCTGCATCGAGCTCGCGGTGCTCTCGTCGTTCGAGAACGCCGAGATGGTCGCGCAGCTCGTCGACGGCTACAACGCACAGCCGCGCAGCGTCGACGGCCGCTGCGTCGAGGCCGTCGCCACGAAGGACAAGTCGGGCATCTCGGCGACCGATGCCGCCGCGGGCTTCCCCGATCTCGCCGCCGACGACAAGCCGACCGTGTGGCTGCCCGACGCGAGCTCGTGGCTCTCGGTCGCGCAGGACTCGGGCGGCGCGGCGAACGTGCCCGCCGAGGGCACGAGCGTCGGCTCGTCGGCGATCGTGCTCGCGATGCCCGAGCAGCTCGCCGACGCCATCGGCTGGAACGACTCCCGCCCGACGTGGACCGACATCTGGGACGCCGCCGGCGACGAGAACACGTGGAGCGATCTCGACCACCCCGAGTGGGGCTCGTTCAAGCTCGGCAAGACGAGCCCGCTCATCGCGAGCTCGGGCCAGGCCGCGATGCTGACCGAGTTCGGCTCGGAGGCGGGGTCGGTCGCCGACCTGACCGTGACCGAGATCCACAACCCTACGGTCGTGAAGCAGGTGCGCGAGGACGAGCTCGCGACGAGCCACTACATGGCGACCCCCGAGCACTTCCTGTGGCACGCGCGCCAGTCGGAGGAGAAGGGTTCGGTCGCCGACTTCCTCTCCGCGGTGATCGTCGACGAGAAATCGGTGTGGGACTACAACCGCGGCATCACGAGCCGTGACGGGGTCACCCGCACCGAGTCGACCCCGCCCGAGGAGCAGCTCGTGCCGATCTACCCGAGCGACGGCTACTACCTCGCCGACAACCCCTTCACCGTGCTGACGGGCCCCTGGGTCGACGACGCCGAGGCGGCCGCCGCGGCCGATCTGCTGCGGTTCGCGGGCACCGAGGAGGGGCAGCAGATCGTGCGGGCCGCCGGGTACCACGACCTCAACGGCGAGCTCGACCCGGTGGTCAGCGAGGTGGGACGCCTGCCCGAGTCGCCGTCGGGTGCGCTCGCCTTCCCCGGCCGCGAGGTGATCGCGGCGATCGACAGCGCGTTCCCCGACGTGCGCAAGCGCGCCGAGGTGCTGTTCCTGCTCGACGTCTCGGGCTCGATGAGCGAGAAGATCGCGACCGGCGAGACCAAGCTCGCGGCGGCGAAGGAGGCGATCGAGAAGGCGCTCGGCCACTTCACCGCGGGCGACAACGTCGGCCTGGCCGCGTTCAGCGCCGTCGACGACGGACCGATCACGCCGGGTCTCGTGAACCCCGTCGCCGACGCCCGCACCGAGCGCGCCAAGTTCCTCGACGCGCTCGGCGCGCTCAAGCCGATCGAGTTCACGCCCCTCTACGCCGCGGTCGACACCTTCGCGAAGGAGCAGGGCGAGGCCTGGGACCCCGAGCGCATCAACGCGATCGTGCTGCTGAGCGACGGCAAGAACGAGACGCTCGGGCCGTCGACGACGAAGAAGCAGATGCTCGAGACCCTCGAGCACCTGCACCACGAGTCCCCGGTGCTCGTCTTCACGCTCGCCTACGGCGCCGACGCCGACGTGAAGACCCTGCAGGAGATCTCGACCGCGACGGGCGCGCACTTCTACGACGCCACCGACCCCACCAAGGTCACCGACGTGCTGGGCGACCTCGTCACGAGCTTCTGATCGGCGCGGATGCCTCGGGGCCGGCGTCGGCCCCGAGGCATCCCGCTCGTGCCCTGCCCGCGATCGGGAGCACCGGGATGCCTCAGCGCCGGCGTTCCTCCGCGCCCGAGAGCCGCTGGGCGATGTAGATCGGGATGATCGACACGACGACGAGCACGACCGCGATGACCGACACGATCGGGGCCTGGGCCGGGCGGAACATGTTGTTGAGGATGAAGATCGGCAGCGTCGTCACGCCCGAGCCGGCCGTGAACGTGGTCACGATGATCTCGTCGAAACTCAGTGCGAAGGCGAGCAGGCCGCCCGCGAGCAGCGCCGAGCGCAGCTGCGGGAAGGTGACGAGCCGGAACGTCGTCCAGATGCCGGCGCCGAGGTCGGCCGACGCCTCCTCGAGGTTCGTGCCGAGGCGGCGCAGCCGCGCGATCACGTTATTGAACACCGTCACGATGCAGAACGTGGCATGGGCGATCACGACCGTCCAGATCGAGAGCGGCACCCCCATGATCGTGCGGAAGAAATTGTTGAGCGCGATACCGGTGATGATGCCGGGCAGGGCGATCGGCAGGATCACGAGCAGGCTGATCGCCTCGCGCCCGAAGAACGAGAAGCGCTGCAGCGCGAGCGAGATGAGCGTGCCGAGCAGGAGCGACACGGCCGTCGCGACGAGCGCGATGGCGACGCTCGTGCCGACCGCCTCGAGCGCGCCCTCGCTCTGGAACGCCTTGCCCCACCACTCGAGCGTGAACCCGGGCGGCGGCCAGGTGAGCGACGTCGAGGTTGAGAACGAGTTCACGAGCACGACGAAGAGCGGCACGTAGACGACGAGCAGGATCAGCCCGGTGACGACACCGAGCACCGTCCGAGACAGACGAGACAGACGCATCCGAGCCCCTAGAGGTTGTCGAGCGCGCCGGTGCGGCGCACGAGGAAGAGGTAGCCGAAGATGATCACGATCGGGATGAGCGCGATCGCCGCGGCGAGCGGCAGGTTGTTCGCGGCGCCGACGTTCGTGTAGACGAGGTTTCCGAGCATCTGGCTCGTGCCGCCCACGATGTTGACGGTGATGTAGTCGCCGAGCGAGAGCGAGAAGCTGAAGATCGTTCCGGCGATGATGGCGGGCAGCGCGAGCGGAAGCACGACGAGCCGCAGCGTCGACCACGTCTTGCCGCCGAGGTCACCCGACGCCTCGAGCAGCGAGTCGGGCACGCGCTCGAGCCCCGCGTAGATCGGCAGGATCACGTACGGCAGCCAGAGGTAGCTCAGCGTGATGATCGTCGCGGGCAGGCCGTAGCCGGGGGTGCTGCCGCCGAACGGGGCGACGAGCCACTCGAGGATGCCGTCCTGCGAGAGCACCGACCGCCACGCGTACGCCTTCACGAGGTACGACGCCCAGAGCGGGGTGAGCACCATGATGAGCAGCACCCGCTGCATGCGCGGCGTCGCCACCTTGGCCATGAAGAACGCGATCGGCAGGGCGAGGGCGACGTCGATCACGGTGACGGCGAGCGCGACGCCGATCGTGCGCAGCGTGACCGTCTGGTACAGCGAACCGGTCACGACCTCGATGATGTTGTCGAGCGTGAACTCGGTCGTGATCTCGCCCGTGAAGCTGTCGACCGACCAGAAGGCCGTGACGAGCAGCAGCACGAGGGCGACGATGTAGACGACGCCGAGCCAGAACAGGGGCGCACTCAGCAGCAGCGCGAGCCGCGCACGGGGGTGCGCGCTGAGGAAGGCGGAGCCCGCCCGCGCCGCACTGCGACGCGGGGCGGGCACCGCACGGGTGGCCGTCATCAGCCCTTGATCTCCTGCCAGGCCGAGGTCCAGGCGGCGTAGTCGGTGCACTTCACGTCGGTGCGACCGTCGACGCAGTCCTCGATCGGGGTGGTCCAGTACCAGATCTGCGACGCGTAGTCGGCGTCGCCGGCGTGGTACGCCTCGCAGTCCTCGCGGAACTCGCAGGCCGCGTCGCTCGACGGCGCCTCACCGAAGTACGACGTCGCCGCCGCATTCGCCTCGGGGCTCGAGATGTAGTCGAGCCACGCGTACGCGCAGTTCGGGTTCTTCGCCTGCGACGAGATCATCCAGGTGTCCGACCAGCCGGTCGCACCCTCCTCCGCGGGGAGCGTGACGGCGGTCTTGCCGCCTTCGCCCTCGAGCACGTTCTGGATGACCTGCCAGCTCGTGCCGACGACGGTGTCGCCGGTCTGGAACGACTGCACCTCCTTGAGGTAGTCGCTCCAGTACTCGCCGATGTTCTCGCGCTGCTGCTTCAGCAGGTCGACGGCGGCGGCGAGCTGCTCCTCGTCGAGGGCGTACGGGTTCTCGATGCCGAGGTCGGGCTGGTGCTTCATGAGGTAGAGCGCCGCGTCGGCGATGTAGATCGGCGAGTCGTAGGCGGTCACCTTGCCGGCGTAGTCGCCCGACTTGTCGAACACCACGTCCCACGAGGTGGGCTCCTCGGTGATGACGTCGGTGTTGTACATGAGCAGGTTCGCACCGTACCCGTGGGGCACGCCGTAGTTGACGCCGTCGACGGTGTTCCACGCCTGGTCCTTGAGGAAGTCGTAGATGCCGTCGTAGTTCTCGAGCAGGTCGGTGTTCACCGGCGCGACGTCGCCGCCCGCGACGAGTCGCAGCGAGGCGTCGCCCGAGGCCGAGACGACGTCGTAGTCGCCCGTCTTCATGAGGTTGAGCGCCTCGTCGCTCGTGCCGAAGGTCTTCGTGGTGACCATGCAGCCCGTCTGCTCCTCGAAGGGGGTGACCCAGTCGACGGCCGGGTCGTTCGAGCCGTCCTCGACGTAGCCGGGCCACGCGAGGATCGAGATCTGGCCCTCGGTCTCGCCGAGCTCGGTCGCGGCCTCGTTGTCGCCGCCGCCCCCGCCGCCGCCCGACGTGCCGCAGGCGGTCAGCAGTGCGACCGAGGCGAGCGCGAGTCCGACGGTCGCGCCTCGTCGCGCGTTCCGCATCCGCATCATGGTTCTCTCCTGTTTCTCTTGGTGGTTCGTTCGTGC
This sequence comes from Agromyces cucurbitae, assembly GCF_058349945.1. Taxonomy (NCBI): domain Bacteria; kingdom Bacillati; phylum Actinomycetota; class Actinomycetes; order Micrococcales; family Microbacteriaceae; genus Agromyces; species Agromyces cucurbitae. The sequence continues at coordinate 71,206 of NZ_JBYRES010000001.1, forward strand.
CGGTCGGTTCTGCTCCGTCGGTCGATTCGGCGCGAAGCGCCGTATCGAGACCACGGATGCCTCAGCCCGAGATCCCCGGATAGACCGAGCCGACCGCGGCGGTCGGTGTCGGGTTCTGCGGGCCGATCGCGGCGCCGTCGACGGAGACGACGTCGTCGTCGTGCCACGAGACGACGACGCGGTCGCCGTGCTCGTCGTCGTGCATGCGGCCGCGCACGTTCTGCTCGAGCACGCTCACGCGCGGACCGGCGTCGAGGTCGACGACGAGCCGCACGCCGCTGCCGAGGTAGATCGCCTCGACGACTGTGCCGGCGGCGTTGCGCACGCCCTCGCCGGTCTGGCCGTCGGCCGAGACGGTCATCTTCTCGGGCCGCAGCGAGTGGTGCCCCTCCCGTTCGAGCAGCGCGAGCGAGTGCTCGGGCCCGAAGAGGTTCGACGTGCCGACGAAGTCGGCGACGAAACGCGAGACGGGCTGCTCGTAGAGCTCGGCCGGGGTGCCGAGCTGTTCGATGCGGCCGGCGTTGAACACGGCGATCCGGTCGGAGAGGGTCAGGGCCTCCTCCTGGTCGTGCGTCACGAAGATGAAGGTGATGCCGAGCTCGCGCTGGATCTGCTTGAGCTCGACCTGCATCTGCTCGCGGAGCTTGAGGTCGAGGGCGCCGAGCGGCTCGTCGAGCAGCAGCACCTTCGGCTCGACGACGGTCGCGCGGGCGAGGGCGACGCGCTGCCGCTGCCCGCCCGAGAGCTGCGACGGCTTGCGGTCGGCCATCTGCTCGAGCCGCACGCTCGCGAGCGCGCGGCGGGCGCGCTCGTTGCGCTCCTTCTTGCCGAGGCCGCGCACGCGCAGCCCGTAGGCGACGTTGTCGAGCACGCTCATATGCGGGAAGAGCGCGTAGTCCTGGAACACCGTGTTCACGTCGCGGTCGAACGGGGCGCGCTTCGTCACCTCTTCGCCGAAGAGCTCGATGCTGCCGCCGGTGGGCTGCTCGAACCCGGCGATGAGCCGCAGCACCGTGGTCTTGCCCGAGCCCGAGGGGCCGAGCATCGAGAAGAACTCGCCGGCGGCGATCTCGAGGTCGATGTGATCGACCGCGGTGACGGCGCCGAACTCCTTCGTGAGGCCGGTGAGCCGGATCGCCGGCTGTGCTGCAGTCATGCCATCTCCTTCGATGAACACGGTCGTTCGATGCTGTCGCGAGCAAACATCTGGAACCAGATGTTCGTCGGTATCAAATCATATGACTCCAGATGTAAATGTCCACCCCCTCGTGTTACGGTCGTGTCACAGATCTGGTCGACGGCGAACGGGAGGGTCGGATGCCCCAGGCCACCGGCCGCGCCGACGCCACGCACGCGGTCGTCTTCTCTCCGCTCGACGGCGCCGGCCGTGCCGAGCTCGTCGAGCAGCGCCTCACCGACGCGATCGTGGCGGGCGTGCTGCGCGACGGCGAGCGGCTGCCGAGCGAGTCCGAGCTCGCGAAGCGCCTCGGCGTCGCCGTCGTGACCGCGCGCGAGGCGCTCGTCGCCCTGCGCGACAAGGGCCTCGTGCTCACCCGTCGCGGCCGCGACGGCGGCAGCTTCGTCACGCACGACCGCGACGCCGCCGCCCGCATGCTCGACTCGCGGGTGCGGGCGCTCAGCCGCATCGAGCTGCGCGACCTGTCGCTGCATTATGCGGCGATCGCCGGCATGGCGGCCGAGGTCGCCGCCGACCGCGCGAGCGACGACGACCTCGCGAGCCTCGCCGACATCGACGCGCGCGCCGACCTCACGAGCGCGGGCGGTGCGCGCCGGGCGATCGGGCGGTTCCAGCTCGAGATCGCCGCGGTCAGCCAGTCGCCCCGGCTCGTGCACGAAGAGCTGCGGCTGCAGGCGGAGGCCGGCCCGCTGCTCTGGCTGTGCATGCGCGAACAGGCGTATCGTGACCGCAGCAGGCAGGCGCGCCTCGAGGTGATCGAGGCGATCCGCGCGGTCGATCCCGCCGAGGCCCGCCGTGCGACGACCGACCACATCGCCTCGGCCGTCGAATGGCTCATCGACGAGAAGGCCCGCCTCGAGGCATCCCCCCGGCCGTTGGCCGAGCCGACCACCGTGGTCGAGCGCCGGATCGAGTAGGCGCACCGAGACCCCATCCCCCACAGAAAGGACCGAGGCCATGACCGTCACCGTCGACGTCGCCGCCCTCCGCATCGCGGAGCGCATCGCCTCGACCATCGACCCCGTCTTCGCGATGATCGACGACTGGCGGGCCCGCCTCGAGGCGAGCCTCGCCACCCTGCCCGCACCGAGTGCCGCCGCATTCGACCCCGTCGTCGCCGAGCTCGTCGGCGACGCGCTCGAACGCCCCGGCAGCCTCATCACGGGCGCGGGCTTCGTCGCCGCGCCCGGCTACCTCGCCGACGCCCCGTGGCACCTCGAGTGGTGGCTGAGCGGCGCGAACACCTTCGGCTCGGGCGCCGGCCTGCGGCGGCTCGACGCGGTGAGCGACCCCGATTCCGAGCAGTTCCGCGACTACACCGGCCTCGAGTGGTGGCGCGTGCCCGCCCGCACCGGCGCCCGGCACCTGACCGGCCCGTACGTCGACTACCTGTGCACCGACGACTACACCGTCACGATCACGGTGCCCGTCGAGGTCGGCGGTGCGATGGTGGGCCTCGTCGGCACCGACCTGTACGTGGCGAGCCTCGAGCGCGAGCTCCTGCCCGTGCTGCGCGAGTCGGGGCATCCGTGCACCCTCGTGAACGCGTCGGGACGCATCGTCACCTCCACCGACGCGCGCCGTGCGACGGGGGCACTGCTGCGCCTCGACGGCCTCGCCGACGCACTGGCCCCGCTGCGCGAGCGCGAGGGCGGTGCGGATGCCTCGGACGCGGCATCCTCGTCGACCGAGCTGCCCGGCGGCGCGATCGTCGTGCCGTGCGGCGACACCTCGCTCGCGCTCGTGCTCGAGGGGTAGGCGACGGTGACTGCGACCGCACGAATGTAGGAATCCCTCCCGACCCGCCGAGGCCGGCGCCCCGCCCGCTTCCGGTCGCACGGCGCAATACGAAACACCGATGCAACGACCCTCTGCGACGATGTCACGATGACGGCGCCCGTTCCCGCACTGGTCGGCATCTCGCACGGCACCTCGTCGCCCGAGGGCCGACGGGCGGTGCGCGCGCTGCACGATGCGGTCACGACGGCGCTCGGCACGCGGCATCCGGATGCCGCGGCGTCGACCCGCCTCGGACACGTCGACGTCGAGCAGCCCGACGTGCCCGCGACGCTCGCATCGCTCGAACCGGGCGAGCCGGCGGTCGTCGTGCCGCTCCTGCTGTCGGCCGGGTACCACGTGCACGTCGACCTGACCGAGGCCGTCGAGGCGACCGCCGAACGGCGCGTCGCGCTGGCCGGTGCGCTCGGACCCGACGACCGGCTCGCGACGGTGCTCGCGCGGCGGCTCCACGAGGCGGGCGTGCGCGACGACGACACGGTCGTGCTCTCGGTCGCGGGCTCGAGCGACGCGCGCGCCGTGCGCGACTGCCACGACATGCGCGCCCGCCTCGAAACGGCGACGGGACGCGGCGTCCGACTCGGGTTCCTGTCGGCGGCGGCGCCCCTGCTCCCCGAGGCGATCGCGCAGGCGAGGGCGGATGCCCCGGGCTCGCGCGTCGTCGTCGCGAGCTACCTGCTCGCGCCCGGGTACTTCCAGGACCTCGCCGAGTCAGCCGGCGCCGACGTCGTCACCGAGCCCCTGCTCGTGGCCGATGCCCCGCCGCCGGCCGAGCTCGTCGGCATCGTGCTCGATCGCTACGACGCTGCACGCACTGCACGCTAGGCGCGTTCGAGCGTGCACTGGTCGCCCACTGCGAGGGCGGGTACTGCACTCTGGGCTGTCTCGACGGGTCCGGCGACCGCCGCACCCATCGCCGAGCGTGCACTCGTCGCCCACTGCGAGGGCGGGTACTGCACTCTGGACGAGGCGCGGGAGGGCGCCGGAGGCGAGCACGGCGAGCGCCGAGATCGTCGGCGCGCACCGACCGCTCAGCCGCCCTGCCCGGGCAGCGCCGCGACCTCGATCACGGAACCGGCCTCGGTGCAGGCCACCGCGAGATTCTCGAACGCCGACGCGAACTCGGCGTTCTCGGGTCCGGCACCGCCCTCGGCGACCGCGCGCTGCACGGACTTGATCGCGGGGGCGACCTCGGCGTCGCCGGCGATGAACTGCGTCCAGGCGTCGTCGAGCGAGGCGAGCCTCGACGCGTACTCGACGTCGTCGATCGCACCCTGCTCGTGCTGCCAGTCGGAGCGGAACCGGATGCCCTCGAGGGCGCTCGCCTGGCCGCAGAGGTGTGCGGTGTCGGCCTCGACGAGCAGGCCCGGGTCGACCTCGGCGGCCGGCGTCGTGGCCGGCGCGGGGTGCGCCTCCTGATGGTCGCTCGCGGCCGGCGTGCACGCGGTCAGCGCGAACGCGGCGGCGGCGAGCAGCACGGCGGGCAGCGCCGCGCGGCGGGCCCGCGCGCGCTGAGGGCGGCCGCTCGATCGGATGTCGGCGTCGGGTGATGCGAAGTCGTTCGGGTGCATGGCGTCTCGTCTCGGGCGTCGTCGGCGGGCGGAACGGCAGGGCGTTCGGGCAGGGCGTAGCCGCACGCTACACCACCCGGTGCGGGTCGTCGACGGTTCAGACAAACGCCATGCCGAGGCACGGTCCGAGCACGACGATCCACGCGGCCGCCGCCACGATGAGCATGCCGATCGCGATGCCGCGCGTCTTCCTGAAGAACAGCATCACGATCGCGGCGAGCGCGACGAGCACGAACGGCCAGACGATGCCGATCACCGACGGTCCGCTGGTGCTCGCGACGGTGAAGATCGTCGCGAGCATGAGCACGATCGCGATCACGTGCGCGCCGCAGCCGATGCCGACCCCGATGCCGATTCCCGCGCCCATGCTGAGGCCGGTGCGGGGCGACGGGGCCGCGGGGTCGTACGGTGCCGACCCGGGCGTCGAGGCGGCGCCCGGCGCACCGTACGCCGGCGGCTCGGCTGCCCATCCCGGCTTCGCGACCGGTGGCGGCGGGCCGTATGCCGGCAGCCCGGGCGGCGGCGTGGATGCCTCGGCCGACGGCTCCTCGGCCGCCGACGACGCCGGCTCGTCCGCGCCGGGCCCGGGTGATGCGAACGGCGGCGCGGGCTCTCCCGGCGCGACCGCCCCCGGTTCCGGCTCCCCCGGTGCGGGCCCGGTGGGCGTGGGCTCCGCCGGCGTGGCGGCGGGCTCGGCCGGCGTGGGCTCGTCGGGCGTGGGCTCTTCAGGATCCGGCACCATTGACGGCCATCCTCTCTCGGTTCGCGGTGAGCCGACCGCGCGACGCCTTCCAGGCGAGGCGGGCCAGCAGGAGTGGAATCGTGACCAGCAGGAACATCTGCGGACGGGTGAGCCCCATCCACGCGACCTCGTTGCCGCGCACGAACTCGACGAAGAAGCGGAAGATCGCGTAGGCCGCGATGTAGATCGTGAGCGTCTCGCCGGCCGCGATGGGCCGGTGCCGCAGCCAGAACCACAGCGCGATGAACGCGACCGCCTGGAAGACGATCTCGTACACGAAGCTCGGGTGCAGCGGCACCCCGGCCGGTCCGCCGACCCGGGCGGCGGCCGCCTCGTCGAGCACGATGCCCCAGTCGGCACCCGTCGGCGTTCCGGGCAGCTCGGTGAAGAGGCATCCGAACCGGCCGATCGCCATGGCGAGCGCGACCGCGGGCGCGAACAGGTCGCCCGTGCGCAGCGGGTACTTCACCAGCCGCTTCGCGACGTGCACGCCGAGCCACGCGCCGACGAGGGCGCTCAGCACCGAGGCGTTGCCCTGCGTGAGTTGCGTGACGAGGTCGAGGTTCTGCGAGGGGTCGAGATGCCGCACCCAGGTGCCGAGGCGCGAGAAGATCGCCGCCCCGGCGAGCGCGCCGAGCACGAGCGCCGCCACCCGTGCGTCGGTCTGGCCGCGGCGGCGCGACTCGACGACGAAGACGAGGCCGGCCGCGAGCATCGCGAGCGACACGAAGAACGAATGGGTGTCGATCGGCGGGCCCCAGCCGAAGAGATCGGGCAGCGTCGGATACACGGGTCAGGCCCCGATCCCCGCGAGCGCATTGGCCCAGAGCAGCACCCAGAACGGCACGGCGACGAGCGCGAGCACCTCGACCACGATGAGGTAGGCGAGCACGTTGCGGGTGTCGCCGAGCTTGCACTTCGAACGCAGCAGGCCCGCCCGGCGCGCCTTCGCGTAGCCGGCGATCGCGATGCCCGCGAACACCGCGAGCGAGATCGGGCCGAGCACGCACGTGATGAGCGCGATCGTCGTGAAGACGCACAGGCGCAGCGGGTCGTACGGGGCCGGGGCCGGAGGCGCACCGACGGTCTCGTCGAAGCGGTTCAGCCCCGAGGCATCCCAGGTGCCGAACTCGCCGCCCTCGCTCGTCATGCCCGCTCCCCCCTTCGGCCCATCAGCTCACGCGACCGTGACCGGCAGCTGCCGCCGGCCGCCCGCTGCCGACGAGGATGCCGCGGCCGAACCCGTCGCCGTCGAGATCCTCGTGCGCCCGAGCGGCGCCCACGCCTGCACCGCGCAGAACGGCGCGCACTGGTGGGCCGAGGTCTCGGCGTTGACCGTCGCGACGTGCACGCAGCACTGCGTGAGCCGCTCTTCGATCATCGTGTTGATGTCCATGAAGGGCTTCACCGTGATGCGCTTGACCCGCTCGCCGAGGAACCGCCGCAGCCGCTTGTGCTGCCCCGGCAGCGCCGAGCTCGCGAGCTGCGTGAGCGTGCCGATGCCGAGGTCGCAGCCCGTGCAGATGTCCTTCCACAACGAGCCGATCGACGGATGCGAGAGCGACGACTGCTCGCTCAGCAGGTCGAGCAGCGACTGCTTCACGCTGTCTTTCAGCGCCTGGTTGATGTTGCTGTCGGCGATGCGGTTCGCGATGAGGTCAGGGTTCAGGTCGAGGAACTCCTTGAGGCGGTCGTGGCCGACGAGCGAGGTGAGCGAGTTCCAGGTGCCCGAGTCGTCTTTCAGCAGGTAGCCGACCGAGCAGCAGTGCGGATGGCTGCACGGCAGCGCCGTGAGGTCGCGCCAGGTGACCTCGCCGTCGGTCTGCGCCTCGAGCCGCGCGAGCACGCCCGTGTGCGTGAGCCGGTCGTTCGGGTCGATGCCGGCCGAGCGGCCCGAGCCGAACACGGGCTGGATGGTCACGCCGCCGACGTACGGCGTGGTCATCGCGCGGCGGATCACCGCCCCGATCTCGCCGTCGTTGACGCCGAGCGCCGCCGTCATCGTGAGGGTCGTGAAGACGCCCGCCTCCGAGAGGCGCTCGAGCGCGCGGTCCTTGAAGCGACGGATGTCGGCACCGCGGTGGTAGGCCGACGCCTCGGCGCTCTCGCCGTCGAACTGGAGGTACACCTCGACGCGCTCCCGGTGCTTCTTAAGGGTCTCGACGAGGGCGTCGTCCTGCGCGATGCGCAGGCCGTTCGAATTGAGCAGGATGCGCACGACCGGCCGCGCGACGAGATGGTCGAGCAGCTGCTCGAGCCACGGGTAGAGCGTGGGCTCTCCGCCCGAGAGCATGAGCACGTCGATGCGGTCGTTCTCGCGCGCGAGCTTCGCGTCGACCGAGGCGAGCACCTCGGCGAGCGGCGCGACCGCGGTCGCCGCGGGGCCCGACTCGGCGAAGCACGTCGGGCAGCGCAGGTTGCAGTGGTCGGTGAGGTCTTCGAGCAGGATGCACGTGTGCTGCGTCTGCATCTCGGGCAGACCGTCTTCGTAGGCCGACGGGACCGGCTTGAAGTTGCCGGCGAGGTCGGGCGTGTGCACCTTCGTCGGGGCGGTCCACTGCTCGAGGTACTGCAGGATCTCGGGCGACTCGTCGTACATGGTCGAGATGAGCCCGTGCGTCGGGCAGCCGCGCTCGAGCCACACCCGGTCGTCGCGGATCGCGAGCCACCCCGAGAGCCGGGCGACCTCGGCGAGCGGACGCTCGGGATCTTCCTCGTGGCACCGCGGGCAGAACGCGTTCACGTAGCGATGCACGCGGTAGTCCCGCAGCGGCATCCCGGTCCCAGCGGTGGTCGGCATGCGCTCACGATAGCGGGCGGTAACCGGCCGGTCGAGTAGCGACGCAGGAGCGTATCGAGACCCGGAGGGTGCGCAGCGCCCGTCTCGAAACGGGCCCGCACGCACCGCTCCGTATGCTGGGCGAGTGGCCCGGAATCGTTCCGACACCGCCCGCACCGTGATCCTCGTCGTCTGGATCGCGGGGTTCCTCATCGGCACGACGACGCACGTCATCGACCTGGTCGTCGGCGGCGCAGACGCCTACGCCGGCTTCCCGCTCCCGGCACGGGTCTTCTGGATGTCGCTGACCCTGCTCGACCCGATCACGGTCGTGCTGCTCGCGCTGCGCCGCCGCGCCGGTATCGTGCTCGCGCTCGTCGTGATCGTGCTCGACATCGCGGTGAACTGGACCGTGTTCGCAACGTTCGGCATCCCGCTGTTCGGGGTCGTGAACCAGACGCTCTTCGCGATCCTCCTGGTCTCCACCGCGCCGCTGCTCTGGAGCTGGTTCGGGCCTCGCATGTCAAGCATGTGACGCAATGCGGCGCTGTGCGACGGGTCGTGACAGAACGTGACGGGGGCCTCCGTCACGAAGGTGCCGCCCGAGGATGCCTCGCCTAGCGTCGGCTCATCGGCGGGGCATCCGCCGTGAAATTCGACCCTCAGGAGGCCCTCGTGACGTTGAGCGAGACGGTGCGACCGGCACGGCCGGAGCGCCCGGCGCGCCCCGAGGGCCGACCCGCCCGCCCCGGCGCCAACCGCCCCAACGGCCAGTGGAAGGTCGACGGCACCGAGCCCCTGAACGCCAACGAGCAGTGGAAGCAGGAGGACGGCGGCCTCGCGGTGCGCGAGCGCATCGAGACGATCTATGCGGCCGGAGGGTTCCAGAGCATCGACGGCACCGACCTGCACGGCCGCTTCCGCTGGTGGGGGCTGTACACGCAGCGCAAGCCCGGCATCGACGGCGGCAAGACCGCGACCCTCGAGCCGCACGAGCTCGAGGACGAGTTCTTCATGCTGCGGGTGCGCATCGACGGCGGCCAGCTCACGACCGGGCAGCTGCGCGTGATCGGCGAGATCTCGACCGAGTTCGCGCGCGACACCGCCGACCTGACCGACCGCCAGAACATCCAACTGCACTGGATCCGCGTCGAGGACGTGCCCGAGATCTGGCGTCGCCTCGAGTCGGTCGGCCTGAGCACCACCGAGGCGTGCGGCGACGTGCCCCGCGTCATCCTCGGCTCGCCCGTCGCGGGCATCGCCGCCGACGAGCTCATCGACCCGACGCCGCAGATCTTCGAGATCCAGGAGCGCTACATCGGCGACCCCGAGCTCGCCAACCTGCCGCGCAAGTTCAAGTCGGCGATCACGGGCCACCCCAGCCAGGACGTCGTGCACGAGATCAACGACGTCGCGTTCGTCGCCGTCGACCACCCCGAGCTCGGCATCGGCTACGACCTCTGGGTCGGCGGCGGCCTCTCGACCAATGCGCACCTCGCCGTGCGGCTCGGCGCCTTCGTCGCGCCCGAGCGCGTCGCCGAGGTGTGGCTCGGGGTCACCTCGATCTTCCGCGACTACGGCTACCGGCGCCTGCGCAACCGCGCCCGGCTCAAGTACCTCGTCGCCGACTGGGGCGCCGAGAAGTTCCGCGAGGTGCTCGAGACCGAGTACCTCGCCACGCCGCTGCCCGACGGCCCCGCCGCCCCGAAGCCCCTCGCCCAGGGCGACCACGTCGGCGTGCACCGCCAGAAGGACGGCCGCTTCTACATCGGCGCGACCCCCTTCGTGGGCCGCATCTCGGGCACCGTGCTCACCCGCCTCGCCGACCTGCTCGACGAGGTGGGCTCGGGCCGCCTGCGCACGACGCCGCACCAGAAGATCGTGCTGCTCGACATCGACGAGCAGCACGTCGAGCGGGTGGTCGCCGGGCTCGACGAGCTCGGGCTGCAGGCCCGGCCGAGCCTCATCCGCCGCGGCACGATCGCGTGCACGGGCATCGAGTTCTGCAAGCTCGCGATCGTCGAGACGAAGCAGACCGCGACCGACGCCGTGCTCGCCCTCGAGGAGCGCCTCGCCGGCATCGACCTGCCGCACCCCATCAGCCTGCACGTCAACGGCTGCCCGAACTCGTGCGCCCGCATCCAGACCGCCGACATCGGCCTGAAGGGGCAGCTGCTGCCCGACGGCGACGGCGGCCAGACCCCCGGCTTCCAGGTGCACCTCGGCGGCGGGCTCGCGTCGACCACGCGCGAGGAGGCCGGCACCGGCCGCACCGTGCGCGGCCTCAAGGTCACCGCCGACGGGCTCGCCGACTACGTCGAGAAGGTCGTGCTGCGGTTCATCGAGCAGCGGGATGCCGCCGCCGACGAGACGTTCGCCGAGTGGGCCCACCGCGCCGACGAGGAGGAACTGCGATGAGCGCGCGCAACCTCGGCTCCACCACGGGCGGGTTGAGGAGCGACGAAGGAGCGTCTCGAAACCGCGACGCCGCGCAATCGGGTTTCGAGACGCTCGCTGGCGCTCGCTCCTCAACCCGCGGGGTGAAGCGCTCGCACGACGAGCTGCGCGCGCTCGCCGAGGCGGGGAACGCCGAACTCCGGAGCCTCGCCGACGGCGAGGCATCCGCCTACGAGGTCGTCGCCTGGGTGGCGCGCGAGTTCGACGTGGATGCCGCGGCCGTCGCCTGCTCGATGGCCGACGCCGTGCTGCCTCACGTGGTCGCGCAGTCGCTGCCGGGCGTCGACGTGCTCTTCCTCGAGACGGGCTACCACTTCGCGAAGACGATCGAGACGCGCGACCGGGTGGCCGCACAGCTCGACGTGCGCATCGTCGACGTGCTGCCCGAGCTCACGGTCGCCGAGCAGGACGCGAAGTACGGCAAGGACCTCTTCGCCCGCGACCCCGGGTCGTGCTGCGCGATGCGCAAGGTGGCCCCGCTGCAGCACGCGCTCTCGGGCTACGAGCTCTGGTTCACGGGCGTGCGCCGCGACGAGGCGCCGACCCGCACGAACACGCCGCTCGTCACCTGGGACGAGCGCAACGGCCTCGTGAAGGTCAACCCGCTCGCCGCGTGGAGCTTCGACGACCTCATCGACTACGCCGGCGCGTTCGGCGTGACGGTGAACCCGCTGCTCACCGAGGGCTACCCCTCGATCGGCTGCGAGCCGTGCACGAAGCCCGTCGCCGCGGGCGAAGACCCCCGGTCCGGCCGCTGGGCCGGCCTCGACAAGACCGAATGCGGGTTGCACCTATGACCGATGTACTGACCGCCCCGGCGGCCAAGCTCGACACGCTCGACCTGCTCGAGGCCGAGGCGATCCACATCATCCGCGAGGTCGTCGCCGAGTTCGAGCGCCCCGTGCTGCTCTTCTCGGGCGGCAAGGACTCGGTCGTCGTGCTGCACCTCGCCGCGAAGGCGTTCTGGCCGGGCCGCGTGCCGTTCCCGGTGCTGCACGTCGACACGGGGCACAACTTCCCCGAGGTGCTCGCGTTCCGCGACGCCACGGTCGAGCGGCTCGGCCTCCGGCTCGAGGTCGCCCTCGTGCAGGACTACCTCGACGACGGCCGGCTGCAGGAGCGCGCCGACGGCACCCGCAATCCGCTGCAGACGCAGCCGCTGCTCGACGCGATCGCCGCGGGCAAGCACGACGCGGTCTTCGGCGGCGCGCGCCGCGACGAGGACAAGGCCCGGGCCAAGGAGCGCATCATCTCGCTGCGCGACGAGTTCGGCCAGTGGGACCCGCGCAACCAGCGCCCCGAGCTGTGGAGCCTCTACAACGGCCGGCACACCCCCGGCCAGCACGTGCGCGCCTTCCCGATCTCGAACTGGACCGAGCTCGACGTGTGGAGCTACATCGAGCGCGAGGGCATCGAGCTGCCGCCGCTCTACTACGCGCACGAGCGCGAGGTGTTCCGCCGCGACGGCATGTGGCGCGCGGTCGGCGAGGTCTCGCAGCCGCGGCCCGACGAGCACGTCGAACGGCGCACCGTGCGGTACCGCACGGTCGGCGACATGAGCTGCACGGGCGCCGTCGAATCGGATGCGGCGGACGTGTCGGCCGTCGTGCGGGAGGTCGCGCAGTCGACGCTCACCGAACGCGGCGCGACGCGGGCCGACGACCGCATCTCGGAGGCCGCCATGGAGGACCGCAAGAAGGACGGGTACTTCTGATGAGCACTGGTTTCGATACGCGTCCGACTCCGTCGGGCGCTACTCAACCGGCGACGTTGTTCCGCTTCGCGACCGCGGGCTCGGTCGACGACGGCAAGTCGACCCTCGTCGGCCGGCTGCTGCACGACTCGAAGGCGATCCTCGCCGACCAGCTCGAGGCGGTCGCCCGCACGTCGGCCGAACGCGGCTTCGGCGCCGGCACGGGCTTCGACTTCGCCCTCCTCACCGACGGGCTTCGCGCCGAGCGCGAGCAGGGCATCACGATCGACGTCGCGTACCGGTACTTCTCGACGGGGGCGCGCAGCTTCATCCTCGCCGACTGCCCCGGCCACGTGCAGTACACGCGCAATATGGTCACGGGCGCGACGACCGCCGACGCCGTCGTCGTGCTCATCGACGCCCGCAAGGGCGTGCTCGAGCAGACCCGCCGTCACCTCTCGGTCGTCGCGCTGCTGCGCGTGCCGCACGTCATCGTCGCGGTCAACAAGATCGACCTGCTCGGCTACGACGAGCAGGCGTTCGCCGAGGTCGCCGCCGACGTGCGACGCGTCACGGGCGAACTCGGGCTCGGCGAGGTGCACGTGCTCCCCGTCTCGGCGCTCGAGGGCGACAACATCGTCGAGCGGTCGCCGAACACACCCTGGTACGAGGGTCCGGCCCTCCTCGAGCTGCTCGAGTCGCTGCCCTCGCAGGACGAGCTCGACACCGAGTTCGACCCGTTCCGCCTCGCCGTGCAGCTCGTGCTGCGCCCGCAGGGCGGTCTCTCGCCCGAGCTCGCCGCCGATGCCGAGCAGGCCGAGGAGTACCGCGACTACCGCGCCTTCGCCGGTCGCATCGGCTCGGGCCGAGTGCGGGTCGGCGACCGGGTCACGGTCTTCCCCTCGGGCATCGAGACGACGGTCACCGCGATCGATCAGGCCGGAGCATCCCTCACCGAGGCGGTGGCGCCGCAGTCGGTGGCCCTGCGCCTCGCCGACGACGTCGACGCCGCCCGCGGCGCCGTGATCGCGGCGGCGGGCACCCTGCCCGCACCGCGGCGCGAGATCGAGGCCGAGCTCTTCCAGCTCGACCCGCGGGCGCTCGTGCCCGGCACCCGGGTGCTCGTGAAGCACGGCACGTCGACCGTGCAGGGGCTCGTCGCCTCGATCGAGTCCAAGCGCGACCTCGACACCCTCGCGCACGTGCCAGCCGAGTCGCTCGACGTGAACGACATCGGCCGGGCCACGCTCCGCATCGCCGCGGAGCTGCCCCTCGAGAGGTACGAGGCGAACCGGCACGCCGGCTCGTTCCTCGTCATCCACCCCGCCGACGGCCGCACCCTGGCCGCCGGCATCACCGAACAGTAAGGAGGCGACAACCGTGAACAGCACCACCCGCACCATCCGCACGACCCTGACGATCACCGCTCTTGGAGTGGCGGCCATGATGCTGAGCGGTTGCGCCGCCTCGGCCGCGGGCGCACCGCCGGCCGGCTCCGACGAGGCCCTCGGCGGCACGCCCGCCGAGGAGCTGCGCCTCGGGTACTTCGCGAACGTCACCCACGCGCCGGCCCTCGTCGGCCTGCAGGAGGGGCTGCTGCAGGACGCGCTCGGCGACACGAAGCTCTCGACCGAGGTCTTCAACGCCGGCCCGGCCGCCGTCGAGGCGCTCTCGGCCGGCGCGATCGACGCGGCCTACATCGGCCCGAACCCGGCGATCAACACCTTCGTCAAGAGCGGCGGCGAGTCGGCCGTCGTCGTGTCGGGCGTCGCCTCGGGCGGCGCAGCACTCGTCGTCGCCGACGGCATCGACGACCCGGCCGACCTGCAGGGCACGACGCTCGCGAGCCCCCAGCTCGGCAACACCCAGGACGTCGCGCTGCGCACCTGGCTTGCCGACGAGGGGTACACGACCGACACCCAGGGCGGCGGCGACGTGCACATCACCCCGACCGAGAACTCGCAGACGCTCACGCTCTTCCAGCAGGGCGAGCTCGACGGCGCGTGGCTGCCCGAGCCGTGGGTGTCGCGACTCATCATCGACGGCGGCGCGCACGTGCTCGTCGACGAGGCCGACCTGTGGGACGACGGCGACTTCCCGACGACGGTGCTGCTCGTCTCCAAGCAGTTCCTCGCGGAGCACCCGACCACGGTGGAGGCGCTCGTCGAGGGCCACGCCGACGCCGTGCAGTTCATCGAGGACGAGCCCGCCCAGGCCGCCGAGGACATCAACGCGCAGCTCGAGGCCGACACGGGCAAGCCGCTCGGCGACGAGGTGCTCGCCCGGTCGCTCGAGCACGTGCGATTCACGGTCGACCCGGTCGCCGACACCTTCGAAGAGGTGCTCGCGAACGGCGTCGCCGCCGGCACCGCGAAGGACGGCTCGATCGACGGTCTCTTCGACCTGGCGATCCTGAACCGCGTGCTCGAGGCTCGCGGCGAGGAGCCGGTCTCAGCCGCGGGCCTCGGCACGGAGTGAGCGCATGAGCAGGCAGACGATCATCCGCATCGACGGGCTCGGCAAGCGCTTCGGCGATCGCGCCCCGCTCGTGCTCGACGACGTGACGCTGCACGTCGCGGAGGGCGAGTTCGTCTGCCTGCTCGGCGCCTCGGGCTGCGGCAAGTCGACGCTCCTCAACCTCATCGCCGGTCTCGACCGCCCGTCGACGGGCACCATCGAGGTGCCCGCCGACGGCGCGGCCGTCATGTTCCAGGAGTCGGCGCTCATGCCGTGGCTGAGCGCCCGCCGCAATGTCGAGCTCGCACTGAAGCTGCGCGGGGTGCCGCGGGGCGAGCGCCGTGCGAAGGCGCTCGAACTGCTCGACGTCGTCAATCTCGCCGACGCGGCCGAGAAGCGGCCGCACGAGCTCTCGGGCGGCATGCGGCAGCGCGTCGCCCTCGCCCGCGCGCTCGCGCAGGACCGCAAGGTGCTGCTCATGGACGAGCCGTTCGCCGCCCTCGACGCGATCACCCGCGACCTGCTCCATGAGGAGCTCGAGCGGGTCTGGCGCGAGACGGGCCGCACGATCGTGTTCGTCACCCACAACGTGCGCGAAGCCGCCCGCCTCGGCGAGCGCGTCGTGCTGCTCTCGAGCCGGCCCGGCCGCGTGGCCGGCGAATGGCGGTTGGATGCCTCGGGCCCGCGCCGTATCGAGAGCCCCGAGGTCTCGGCCGTCTCGATCGAGATCACCGAGCGCCTGCGGAAGGAGATCGCCCGCAATGCCGCATGACACCACGATCGAGACCCCGTCCCAGAGCGGGTTGAGGAGCGAGCGCAGCGAGCGTCTCGAAACCGCGACCCCTGAGACCGCAGGCCCCGAGACCGGCTCACCCGGTTTCGAGACGCGTCCTCCTTCGTCGGGCGCTCCTCAACCGGCGGAAAGTCCGACTTCGCCGGGCGCTCCCCAGCCAACGGGTGGATCGTCAGACCTCCCCGCGGGCTCCATGCCCTCCCCCGAGCTCGTCGAGCGCGCGGCATCCCCCGCGCATGACGAGGCCGAGCTGCGCGAGCTGGCCGCCGGGCTCGACCGCCTGCAGACCGACGAGACGCGGCGCGAGTCGCGCTGGCGCCGGTTCGCGTCGAGCGTGCTGCCGCCCGTCATCCTGTTCGGCGCACTGCTCGTCGTCTGGCAGGTCTACACCGTCGTCGCGAGCCCGCGCCCCGACCTCTACCCCGGGCCCGTCGACGTGTTCACCGCGATCGGCGCCGCGTGGGAGAGCGGCCGGCTGCAGCTCGCCGTCGTGACGAGCCTCGAGCGGGGCATCATCGGCTTCCTCATCGCCGTCGTCATCGGCACGCCGATCGGCCTGCTGCTCGCCGAGGTCGACTGGCTGCGCCGTGCGCTCGGTCCGTTCATCTCGGGCCTGCAGGTGCTGCCGTCGGTGGCCTGGGTGCCGGCCGCGATCATCTGGTTCCAGCTCTCCGACGCGACGGTCTACTTCGTCATCCTCATGGGCGCCGTGCCCTCGATCATCAACGGCCTCATCTCGGGCGTGAACCAGGTGCCGCCGCAGCTGCGTCGCGTCGGCCGCGTGCTCGGTGCGAACCGCGCGCAGCTCGCGACCCTCGTCGTGCTGCCCGCCGCCCTGCCCGGGTACGTCGGCGGGCTCAAGCAGGGCTGGGCGTTCTCGTGGCGCTCGCTCATGGCCGCCGAGATCATCGCGACGGGCGGCTCGATCGGCTTCGGCCTCGGCGCGCTGCTCGACCAGGGCCGCCAGCTCGCCGACCTCTCGGCGGTGTTCGTCGCGATCCTCGTCATCCTGTTCGTCGGCATCCTCGTCGAACTGTGCGTCTTCGCCCCGATCGAGCGCGCGATCCTGCGCCGTCGCGGCCTGCTCCAGGGAGGTACCCGATGAGCGGGTCTCGATACGGCGCGGGCGCGCCGACTCGACCGGCCGGACACGTGACCCTCGTCGGCGCCGGCCCGGGCGACGCCGGGCTGCTGACCATCCGCGGGCTGCGCGCGCTCGAGCGCGCCGACGTCGTCGTCGCCGACCGGCTCGGCGCCCGCGGCGTGCTCGACGGGCTCGCGGCCGAGGGCGTCGAACTGCGCGCCGAGGTCGTCGACGTCGGCAAGCTGCCCGGCCACCACGCGGTGCCGCAGGACGCGATCAACGCCCTGCTCGTCGCGCTCGCCCGCGAGGGCAAGCAGGTCGTGCGGCTGAAGGGCGGCGACCCGTTCATCTTCGGACGCGGCGGCGAGGAGCTCGCGTACTGCCGCGACCACGGCGTCGACGTCGAGGTCGTGCCCGGCATCACGAGCGCGATCTCGGTGCCGGCGATCGCGGGCATCCCGCTCACGCACCGCGGCCTCGCGACGACGTTCACCGTCGTCACGGGCCACGACCAGATCCAGGCGCTCGGCGGCGGCCGCGACCACACGGTCGTGCTGCTCATGGGCATCGGCACGCTCGCGAACTCGGCGATCACCCTCGCCCGCGGCGAGCGCGGCGGCGAATGCCCGGTCGCGATCGTCGAAGATGGATACGGCGAGCACCAGCGCGTCACGATCGGCACGCTCGACTCGATCGCCCTGCAGGCGGCCCGCCGAGGCGTGCGTTCGCCCGCGGTCGTCGTGGTCGGCGACGTCGTGACGCTCAGCCCGTACGCCGCAGGTTTCGAGCCGCTCGCTGCGCTCGCTCCTCAACCCGCTCAGTTCCCCCACGAAAGGCCATGACCCCATGACCATCTCCCTCCGCGTCGCGATCGTGGGCGCCGGCCCCGCCGGCATCTACGCCGGCAACATCCTCCGCCGCCAGGTCGCCGAACAGGGCGGCGAAGTCGCGATCGACCTGTTCGAGTCGCTGCCCGCGCCCTACGGCCTGATCCGCTACGGCGTCGCGCCCGACCACCCCCGCATCAAGGGCATCGTCAACTCCCTGCACGAGATGCTCGATGCGGGCGACATCCGCCTCATCGGCAACGTCGAGGTGGGTCGCGACGTCGAGGTCGGTGAACTGCAGGAGCGCTACGACGCGGTCATCTTCGCCACGGGCGCCCTGCGCGACGCCCCGCTCGACATCCCCGGCATCGACCTGCCCGGCTCGTACGGCGCGGCCGACTTCGTCGCCTGGTACGACGGGCACCCCGACGTGCCGCGCAGCTGGCCGCTCGAGGCGCGCGAGGTCGCCGTCATCGGCAACGGCAACGTCGCGCTCGACGTCGCGCGCGTGCTCGCGAAGCACCCGAAGGACATCCTCTCGACCGACATCCCCGCCAACGTGCTCGCCGGCCTCGAGGCATCCCCCGTCACCGATGTGCACGTGTTCGGCCGTCGCGGACCGGGGCACGTGAAGTTCACGCCGATCGAGCTGCGCGAGCTCGGCGAGGTGCCCGACGTCGACATCGTCGTGTACGACGACGACTTCGTGCGCGCGGAGGGCGACGCGCACGCCGAGGCGCTGCATGCGTCGAACAACCAGGTCAAGGTCATGACTCGCACGCTCAACGGCTGGCGCACCTCGCCGGGCTCGACTGGCACCGGCACGGCCTCGCGCCGCCTGCACCTGCACTTCCTGCACTCCCCCGCCGAGATCACGGGCGACGGGCGCGTCGAGGCGATCCGCTTCGAACGCACCCGGCCCGTCGGCGACGGCTCGGTCGAGGGCACCGGCGAGTTCGTCGAGTACCCGGTTCAGGGGGTGTACCGCGCCGTCGGCTATGCGAGCTCGCCGATCCGCGATGTGCCGTTCGACGAGCGGGCCGCGGTCATCCCCAACGAGGGCGGGCGGGTCGTGGATGCCGCGGGGTCGCCGATCCCGGGCGTCTACGCGACCGGCTGGATCAAGCGCGGCCCGGTCGGCCTCATCGGCCACACGAAGGGCGACGCACTCGAGACGATCACCAACCTCGTCGAGGATGCCGCGGCCGGCGTGCTCACGGCGCCCGTGGTGGACGCGGCCGACGGCGCCGAGATCCTCGAACTGCTCGACGCCCGCGGCGTGGAGCACACGAGCTGGCAGGGCTGGCTCGCCCTCGACGCGCACGAGCGTGCGCTGGGCGACGCCTTCGAGGCGCCGGCGCAGTACGCGGGCGTCGTGCGCGAGCGCGTCAAGGTCGTGCCCCGCGAGGAGCAGGTGTCGATCTCGCGCGACGACGTGCTGGCGCTGTCGTGACGTACGTCATCGCGCTGCCGTGCGTCGACGTCAAGGACAAGGCGTGCATCGACGAGTGCCCGGTCGACTGCATCTACGAGGGTGAGCGCTCGCTCTACATCCACCCCGACGAGTGCGTCGACTGCGGGGCGTGCGAGCCGGTGTGCCCGGTCGAGGCGATCTACTACGAAGACGACCTGCCCGACGAATGGGCCGACTACTACAAGGCCAACGTCGAGTTCTTCGAGATCACCCCGGCCGGCGCGTCGGGCGGGGCCCCGCTCGGCTCGCCCGGCGGGGCGGCGAAGACGGGTTCGCTCGCATTCGACCACCCGATCGTCGCCGCGCTCGCGCCGCAGGGCGAATAGCCTGCGGGCCGGCGTCGGCGTCAGGCGGCCGTCGAAGCGACGTCGGTCAGCCGCAGCAGCACCACGCCGCCGACGATGAGCGCGAGGGCGAGCCCGCGGAGCACGCTCATGGGCTCGTGGAGCCAGATCATTCCGACGAGGGCGGTGCCGATCGCGCCGATCCCGACGAACACGGCGTAGGCGGTTCCGACGGGCACCGTCTTCATCGCGATCTCGAGCAGCGCCAGCACGGCCACGGTCAGCACGCCGCACACGATCGTCGGGACGAGCCTCGTGAAGCCCTCCGTCAGGCGGATGCTGTGCGCCCACGCGATCTCGAGCAACCCGGCTCCGACGAGGGCGATCCATCCTGCGCTCATCGAGTTGACTCCTCCCGAAACGGACATCGTGTCCAGTTCAGTCTGCCACAGAAATCGGACACGTCGTCCACTTATACTCGGGGGATGGATCCGATGAGCGAGCCGCCGACCGAGCGCGCCGATGCCGCCGCGAACCGGCGACGCATCCTGGTCGCCGCAGAGCGACTCTTCGCCGAGCGCGGACCCGATCTCACGATGTCCGAACTCGCCGCGGCCGCCGGCGTCGGCCGAGGCACCCTCTACCGCCGATACCCCGACGTGGCCGCGGTCGCGGTCGCCCTGCTCGACGAGCACGAGCGCGCGCTGCAGCAGCGACTCTTCGACGGCCCGCCGCCCCTCGGCCCGGGCGCATCACCTGCCGAGCGCCTCCGAGCGTTCTACGGCGCCATGGTCGACCTCCTCGAGCGGCACCTGCCGCTCGCACTCGGCGCCGAGCAGGGCGCCACCCGGTACACGACCGGCGCCTACGGGTTCTGGCGCAGCTTCGTCGCGGCGCAGGTCCGGGCGGCGGGCGTCGACGACACGGCACTGCCCGACGTCCTGCTCGCTCCGCTCGCACCCGACGCGTACGCCCACCTCCGCCGAGCACGACGACAGAGCCCCGAGCAGATCGTCGCCGCACTCGTTCGCCTCTCGGCCGTGCTCGACGATCCGGCGCGCGGGTAGCGGTCAGCGCATCGCGGCGCCGGGCTCGAGCACGAGGTCGGCGACCGCGGGGTCGGCCCCGATCGCGACGAGCCGGGCGCGGAAGCCGCGACGCGCGCGCACGTACGGCTCGTCGGAGTCGCGGATCACGGCGAGCTGGTTCATCCACTCGAAGACGCCCTGCACCTCGAACGCGAACTGGTCGGCGTCGTCGGGCCCCGTGATGCCGTCGATCTCGCCGGCCTCGGCGGCGTAGCGCACCTGCACGGCGAGGTAGCCGAGCCAGTCGTCGAGCTGGGCGATGATCGCGTCGCGCACGACGCCGGGCTTCGCGTGGAAGTCGGCAGCCGCTGCCGAGAAGAAGCATCCGCCGGGAAACACCCGGTCCTGCGAGTACGCGACGACCCGGTCGAGAAGGGCGACGACGCGCGACAGGCCGCGCGGCTTCGCGCGGGCTGGCGCGATGACGGTCTCGAAGTAGCGTTCGCGGGCGGCTTCGACCGACGCGAGCTGCAGCCGCTCCTTGCTGCCGAAGAGCGTCGCGATGCTCGACTTGCTGACGTTCGCGGCGATCGCGATGCGGCCGATCGAGAGCTGGTCGAGCCCCTCGACCGAGGCGAGGTCGACGGCGTGGCCCAGCACGGCGCGCCGCGAGGCATCCCCTCGCGCCCTTCGCCCGTCGACGGCGACCGTCATCTCGCTCACGCTCTCGATTTTACGCACGATTGTGCGTATAGTGGGCGTACGATCGTTCGTATTCATTGTTGGTGTCTGTTTGACGCGGAGGCCACCCCCGATGCCCAGGAGGAACCGATGCCCGCTCTCCTCGCCGCCCAGGTGGCCTCCATCCGCGCCGCCGATCGCGTCTCGCCGGGGCTCGGCGCCCGGGCCGCGCTGCCGCTGTTCCGCCGGGTCCGACCGGCGCTCACCGTGCGCGACCACGACCGGGCCGTCCACGAGCACGCCGAACGGGGCCATGTTCGCGTACGCGGTCGCGACGTCGTCACGTACTCGTGGGGGCACGGCGCAGAGACCGTGCTGCTCGTGCACGGCTGGCGCGGGCGCGCGTCGCAGTTCGCGCCGATCGTGCGCGAGCTCCGCGCCGAGGGAATGCGCCTCGTCGCGTTCGATGCGCCCGCGAACGGCGACTCGAGGGGGCGGCGCACCGACATCCGCGACTACCTCGCCACGATCGAGGCGCTGCAGCAGCAGCACGGGCGGTTCCGGCTGATCGTCGGCCACTCGTTCGGGGCGCTCGCCGCGATCTCGGCGGTGCGCGAGGGCACCGCGGCGAGCGGCGTCGCCGCGATCGCCGGCATGGCCGATGCCCGCTACCTGGTCGACTCGTTCTCGTCGCGGCTCGGCTTGCGGCCGGCCACGGCCGATGCGCTCGCGCGCGGGTTCGCGCGTCGCGTGCTGCCCGAGGTGCCGGATACGTACGGCCGTTTCGACTCCGTCGGCTCGCCGCTGCCCGACGGGGTTCCACTGCTCATCGCCCACGACCGCGGCGATCGCGAGGTGGCGTCGAGCGAGTCGGTTCGCCTGCACGCGGCCCACGGCGATCGCTCACGACTGCTCCTGACCGAGGGCTACGGGCACGTGCGGGTGCTCGGTGCCGACCCCGTGCTCGACGCGGTCACCGCGTTCGCGACGGGCGGGCTCGCGGGGGTCGACGAGGTCGTTCCCCGGACCGGTGCCGCCGCGACGATCTGACGGCCGCCGCCTCGACGAGACGCTCAGGCGGCAGCCGCCGTAAGGAGTGTGGTGATGTCGGGTGATGGTGGTGCGATCGTGGGCCGTCGTCGGTTGCCGGGGCGCGGCCTTCGGGTGGGGTCGAGGTGCACGGGCGGCACGAACCACGTGAATCCGTGCTCGACGACGATGATCCATCCGTCGTCGTGGATGCGATGGTGGTGATGACTGCAGAGCATGATGCCGTTGTCGAGGTCGGTGCGACCGTGGTGTCGATCCCACCACCTGATGTGGTGCGCCTGCGTGTGCGAGGGAGGCCTCGTGCAGCCGGGCCAGGCGCAGCCGCCGTCGCGTTCGATGAGGACGAGTTTCTGGGCTTGGGAGAACAGCCGGCGGGATCGGCCGAACTGGACCCGCTCGCACCCGTCGCCGACGTAGAGGGGTGCGATCCCGGCCGTCATCGCGAGCTCTTCGATC
Source organism: Agromyces cucurbitae (assembly GCF_058349945.1). NCBI lineage: Bacteria > Bacillati > Actinomycetota > Actinomycetes > Micrococcales > Microbacteriaceae > Agromyces > Agromyces cucurbitae. Next base: position 93,577 of record NZ_JBYRES010000001.1, read on the forward strand.
GAGGGGATCGAGACCGGCTGGTCGATGCCATCGATCGTGCCGTATCCGCGCCCGGTCTGGAGTGCGTCGGCGTCGATGCGGGCGACGACGGTCGCCTGTCGCAGCGGTGCCGGCCCGTCGGCGGCGGCGAGGGAGTGGCGGGCGAGGTCGGCGAGGGCGTCGAGGTTCATCTGCGCGATCGTGCGCTGCTCGGCGACCGCGTCGTCGGCGTCGCTGCCCGCGGCCGAAGCAGGTCGCTTCGCATCGCGCGCCGTGTGGAGCTCGGCACCGACGAGGGTCTCGATCGCGAGCTTGATCGGGGCACCGTTGACGGGGTCGGCGGCACCCTTGAACCGGATCATGCCGTGCTCGTCCTCCCACATGCGGAACTCACGGGCCGCCCGCAACTCGTCCTCCCGGGGCTTCACCCCGTCGGGGTCGAGTCGCGCCTGCAGCAGCTTCACGAGGCGGTGCAACCCGTCGGCCCCGACGATCGGGGCGCGCTCGACGAGGAACTGCTCGGCTTCGCCGAGCTCGGCTCGATCGGCGCGGGGCGCGATGCCGTCGAGGAACCGGCGGATCACCTCCGCCGCGTCGACGCACACGGCACCCGCCGTGACCGCGGCCGCGAGATGCGGATGCCGCGGCGGCAGCAGCTCACCGGTGAACGCCGCCCGCGGCGCCGTGGCAGCGCCCACCGCGACGAGTTTCACCGCCTCCTGGTACCGGCCGCCGGTCGTGGATGCGATCAGCCGTTCGGCCGAGGAGAACCCGTGCTTGCGCGCGACGTCGTCACCCCCGCCGGATCGGGAGCGGGCCGCGAGTTCGGCCGCGACGGGCGCCTGCAACGCCTGCACGCGGCGGAACAACTCGCCCAGCGCCTCGGTCACCCGGACCAGCCCGTCGTCACTCATCAGGCGCACATCACCGGCCGCATCGGGCGAACCCGCAGCGCCTGCCATGAGCGCACCGAGCCACGCCTCGCCGAGCCCGATGATCAGGTCTGAAATCCCGGTCAGAGCGGGTATTTCAGCGGGTCCGGGCATGGCTCGAGTCTAGCCGAAACACACCGTTATTCGAAGAAATATTCGAAGCCTGTGGAGAACTTTCCCCGACCCGAAACCGGGGCGCGGTCTCGATACGCGCCCTCCTTTGTCGGGCGCTCCTCGACCGACTTCACCCGACCGACAGGAGAAACACGAAACGGGCTCCCAGCCGGTCGGGAGCCCGTTTCGCGGGTCGCGTCGTGACGAGTGCGAGAACGTCAGAGGTTCATCGCTCGGGGGTGGGGGCGCCGTCACGCGCGTCGTCAGCGGTCGACTGACCGTCACCGCTGCGTTCGTCACCGGTCGAGGTCGCGTCGTCGGCGACCTCCTGCCCGGTCTGGCTGTTCTCGTCGCCGTTGGCGGCACCGTCTTCGGCGGCCTGCTGGCCGGTCTCGGATGCCTCGCCGCCGGGCGCCGCGCCGTTCTGCCGGTGCTCGTCGGCCGTGTCGAGGCCCGCCTGGCGCCTCTCCTCGGCGTTCTCGTGCGCGGCGTCGCGCTTCTCCTCGCCATTCTGGCGAGCGTCTTCGGCGGTCTGCTGGCCGAACTCGCGGTGCTCGGCACCCGAGTCGCTGATGTGCTCGCCGCCCGGCTCCTCCTGGCCGCCCGCGTGCTGGCCGGTGACGCCGTCGAAGACCTCCTGCGCGGGGGCCGGAAGCACGCCCGCGGCGCCCGCCGCGCCGACGCCCGTGACGCCCGCCGCGGTCGCGGCGACCGCTCCGATCGTGATCTTCGCGGCCAGGCCGAGCCCGGCGATTCCCGTGAATGCCACTCTTCTTCTCCGTATCTTCGGCGACGAGCCACTGGGGGTCTGGCTCGTCGCCGCAGTCGTTGCGTTCGGGTCGAATGAGATCGAGCCCGCCGCGACGCGCTCGGCGTCGAGCCGCGCCAGCAGCTCGGCCGACGGACGCGGTGCCACCGGCGCCGATGCGCGCCGGAGGCCGGCCACGGCGTCGGCCACGGCCGCGAGGTCGGCGCGCTGCGGCGGCACTTCGCCGCGCAGCAGGGCTGCGGCCTCGTCGTCGTGAATGCGGTGGTTGCTCATCTCACTACCTGCTATCGACGGAGCGGCCTGCAGGGGTACGCCCTGCGGGGAATTTCTTTCGAAGAGCCGTGAGCGCCCGTCGCTGCAGGGCCTTCACGGCGCCCGCTCGCTTGCCGAGCACCTCGGCGACCTGCTCGACGGTGAGGTCGCCGACGATGCGCAGCACCATCACGTCGCGCTGGTCGGGCGGCAGGTCATCGAGCATGGCCCTGGCCGCGGCATCCCCGATTCGGCCCATGGCCTGTTCCTCGGCGCTGGCGGCCCGCCGCGGATCGGCCTCGTCGGCCCACTCCTCGGTCGACGGCTGCCGTGCCCGGCGGCGCAGCTCGTCGACGAGCCGCCGGTACGCGATCGTGAACACGAACGTGCGGAACTCCGTCGCGCCGCCCTCGAAGCGGTCGAGCCCGTCGAAGACGGCGAGGAACACCTCGCTCGTGAGGTCGTCGGGCTCGGACGAGCCCCGTGCCCGGAGGAACCCGGCCACCGCGCCCGCATGGGCGTTCCACAGTTCGGCCGACGCCCACGGGGCGCCCGCCTTCGCCGCGAGCAGCACCGTCTCGAACCCGTCGGCCGCCTCAGCGCCGCCGCTCGCGGCCCGCGGCGCCGCCCAGCCCCGGGATGCCGCGTGTGCGAGCACACCGTCGAAATCGCCCATGGTCGCAAGAGTGTAGGGCAGTCGGCTGCGCGGCGCACTCGTGCGCTCGTGCGACTCGGGCGCGAGGCATCCGCGCCCGCCGCCCTGCAGCGCCCTCGACGCGATGACCCGTCGAGCCGGTTACTCGCCCTTCGCGCCGGCGTCGGTGACGCCCACGTCGGTGCGGTGGAAGTTCTGGAACGAGCGCGACGCGGTCGGCCCGCGCTGGCCGAGGTAGCGGCTCGCGTACGCGGCCGAACCGTAGGGCTGCTCGGCGGGCGACGACAGGCGGAAGAAGCAGAGCTGCCCGATCTTCATGCCCGGCCAGAGCTTGATCGGCAGGGTCGCGACGTTCGAGAGCTCGAGGGTCACGTGGCCCGTGAAGCCCGGGTCGATGAAGCCCGCGGTCGAGTGCGTGAGCAGGCCCAGGCGACCGAGCGAGCTCTTGCCCTCGAGGCGCGCCGCGACGTCGTCGGGCAGGGTGACCTGCTCGTACGTCGAACCGAGCACGAACTCGCCCGGGTGCAGGATGAACGGCTCGTCGGGCTTCACCTCGATGAGGTGCGTGAGCTCGGGCTGGTCTTCGGCCGGGTCGATGTAGGGGTACTTGTGGTTGTCGAACAGCCGGAAGTACCGGTCGAGCCGTACGTCGACCGACGACGGCTGCAGCATCGACGGGTCGCTCGGCTCGAGCGCGATGCGCCCCAGCTCGAGCTCGGAACGGATGTCGCGGTCGGAGAGCAGCACGCGCCAAGCCTACCGAGCGGGCAACGATGCGCGGCGCGTCGTGACGGCTTCGCCGACCGCGAGGGTGGCGAGCAGCACCAACTCGATGCCGAGCGCCGCCATCGGCGGCACGTATGCGATGAGCGGTATGGATGTCGCGAGCGCGACGGAGCCGGAGATGCGCCAGCCGACCGCCCCGGCCTCGAAGAGCCGGCCGATGAGCGCCGTCGACCCGACGTACAGCGCGAGCCCCGCACCGAGCGCCGAGGCGCCGAACCAGCCGAGCGCCTCGGTCTCGTGGATGTGGGCCATCGCATCCTCGACGCCGAGCGCGGCGAGGATGACTCCCCCGATCAGCGGCAGGTGCGCGTACGTGTGCGCACGCATCGCGAGGTCGACCCGGGCAGCGTCGGCGCGCCGCTCGAGCGCCGCCTCGGCGGCCGCCGGGATCCGGGCGAAGTACGACCACCACAGCATGATCGAGATGCCGACGGCGAGCACGGTCCCCGCGGTGATCGCCGCGTCGATCGGCTCCTGGGCGACCCCGACGCCGACCGCCACGATCGATTCGCCGAGGGCGAGGATCACGACGAGACTGTGCCGTTCGACCCAGTGCTCGAGCGAGTGGATGCGCCAGGCACCGCCGCCTCGCGAGCTCAACCACGTCGCCCCGGAGTCCCAGACGACGGCGACGAGCCAGATCCAGGTCTGCGCTTCGCCGCCGACGAGCGCTCCGACGATGAGCACCGTGCAGGCCGGCACGAGGCCCACGGCCTGCGTGCGCAGGACCTGCAGGCGAAGAGCGCGATCGTCACCCGCGATGACCACGTAGACCGCCGCATGGATCAGGCGCACCACCGTGTACGCGAGCGCGAGCACGAGCGGCCCGCTGAAGCCGCCGGGCAAGTCGTGGTACGCCTCGGGAATCGTGAGGGCGGCGATGAACACCGTCACCATCGCGAGCGCCATCGCCACCTGGACCGGGCCGCGATCCGCCGCGGCCTGATTGCCGAGCCAGGCGTAGGCGCACCACACCCAGAGCAGCGCGAGCACGATGAACGCCTGCAGGATGCCGAGCGGGCTGTGCATCTCGGCCATGAGCCTGCTGACCTGGGTGAATGCGAACACGAAGACGAGGTCGAAGAACAACTCGAAGGTCGTGACCCGGGTGGAGGTCGCGAAACGGTGGAGCGATGCATCCGGTCGCATGGCAACCATCATGAGGGAGACGGCGGTGCAGCGGGGATGCGGCGAATCACGTCGGCGTTGTTAGGATGAGTTCCACGTCGCCGAGCGGCGTGCGCCGATGTAGTTCAATGGTAGAACTTCTGCTTCCCAAGCAGACAGCGCGGGTTCGATTCCCGTCATCGGCTCTCTCAGGTGTCTTGGCACGAGCAGCCCGAGGCCGCCGTGACCTCATCGCCCGCCGGCGGCGACCTCCTCGGCGCTGCGCTGCACGCAGAACTCGTTGCCGTCGACGTCGCTCATGGTGACGTAGCCGCTGCCGTTCTCGCGACGCCGGTCGGCGACGATCGTCGCACCCAGCTGCTCGAGCCGCTCGACCTCGGCATCCCGCGTGGTGCCGACCGGCGAGAGGTCGAGGTGGATTCGCGGCGCGAACTCCTTGCCCTCGTCGACGGGCTGGATGTAGATGCGGATCGCCACCGGCTCGGTGAGATACACCGTCACGGGGTCGCCGGGATTGTTCGGATCGTTCGGGTCCTCCTTCAGGCCGAGCAGCGCCTGCCAGAAGGCGCCGAGCGACTCGTGGTCGCGTGCGGTGATGTTGATCGCATCGATCTGCGAGGGCATCGTTCTCCTTCGTCGGTCGTCCCCGCCCGGACGGCGCGAGGACACCCCGCCGACGTTACCGACGGGCGTGGCCGCGCACCAGAGTCTCCACGAGCACGATCAACGCGTGCCGCTCCGCGGGAAGCCGAGTCAGCGGCGCACCCGAAAGCGCAGGTGGAGCACCCGATCGCCCCGGACGACGATGTCGGGGTCTTCCAGCAGGTGCTGCGCGTCGACGGAGCCGAAGTAGCGCTTGCCGGATCCGAGCACGACGGGCGCGACATCCATGCGCACCTCGTCGACCAGACCCGCTGCGAGTGCCTGGCCGCCGACGTCGCCGGCGGCGATCTCCACCGTGCGGTCACCCGCGAGCTCCTTCGCCTTGGCCACCGCAGCCTCGATGCCGTCGACGAAATGGAACGGCGCCCCGGGATCCCACCCCTCGGGTGCCGGTCGGTGCGTGACGACGACGACGTGGTCGACCCCGCTCGGAGGCGTCCCGTCCCAGCCGTCCGTGAGGTCGAAGACGTGGCGGCCGGCGATGGTCACCCCGATCTCGTCCCAGTACGGCCGGATGTGGTCGTATGACGCTTGCGACACGTTCAGCGCGCCGCTGTCGTCCAGCGGCACGTCACCGCTCACCAACCACTCGAAGAGCGGGCCGGGGTCGTCGTTCTCAGCCGCGATGAAGCCGTCCACCGAGACCGATGCGTTCATGACCACTTTCCCCATGGGTTCCTCCTCCGTCCGGTTCCCGAGTCTCGTGCGCGGCGGACGCGCCCGCTTGTAGGAAATCACTCGGCCGGCAGCGGCCAGCCGTCGAGCGCGTGATCAGGATGCTCGCGGAGGAAGCGCTGCCGGACTTCGACGTACCTGGTCGGTGTGAGACCCGTGAACTCCCGGAACTCGTGCACGAAGTGAGCCTGGTCGTAGTAGCCGGCGCGAGCGGCGACGTCGGCCCAGTCGATCGGCCCAGCGACGTCGATCGCCAGCATGGTGAGGGTGAACCGGTAGCTGCGTGCCAGCCGCTTCGGGGTGATGCCGACGATCTCCTTGAACCGCTTCGCCACGTACGTGCCGCCGGCGCGGACCGCGACCCCGAGGTCGCTGATCGGCACCGCTCCGCCGGTCTCCGCGATGGTGCGGCTCATCCGGCGGACGAGTTCCAGGCCGTCGATCGGCCGCAGCCGTCGCACCAGTTCCTCCTCGAGCAGCCGCAGCATCTCGTGCGGTGCGTCCGCCGAGACGAGTCGGTTCCGCAGCTCGGAGACAGCGGGCTCGCCCCAGATCTGCTCCACGGTCGCCGGTCGGTCGCACAGTTCGGCCGCGGGCATCGGAAGGAACGGTGCCAGCCCCCACGGCTTGAAGTGGACGCCCACCGACCGGGTCGGATCGGGGTAGGCGAACTCCCACGCGCGGGTGGGCGTGGTGACCGCGCAACCGTCGGCGTACTCCACGGCTTCCGCTGAACCGCCGGCGCGGATGCGGAACGGCGCCCCGAGGTCGACGATGAGCAGCGGCGCGGGCGCGGCCGGCAGCAACAGCCGGGAGTACGGCGGCACGCCCTCCAGGTAGTAGAGGTCGTCGACCAGCCCGTCCAGTGGCGGGCCGGGCACCCTCGACACGTACTCCACGCCGTCATTATCGCCGACGGCCGATCCGGCTCGACGGGAACTCCGGCCTCGACCGAACTGAACGGCGTCAGGCGGATGCCGCGACGGCACGCTTGCGCGCCCGGTACGCCGCGGCCTTCATGCGGCTGCCGCACGTGTCCATCGAGCACCATTCACGGCGCCCGCCGCGCGAGTCGTCGAGGTACACCTGCGTGCACACGGGACGACCGCACTCCTTGATCTTCGAGGTCTCGGGCCCCGCGATGAGCTCGATCGCCTGACGCGCGAGGGTCGACAGCGCCTGAGCCGGCGTCGCCTCGATGGTGACGCCGGCCTCGCCGAGCCGCAGCGTCGCGGGCCGGGCCGAGGCGATGCGGTTCAGCTCGTCGCACGCCTCGTCGTCGAGCGGGCGCCCGTTCATGCGCTCGCGCACGAGCAGGTAGATCGCCTCCCGCAGGGCGATGGCGTGCTCGCGGTCGCGGGCGCTGAAGCCCGGTGCCCCCTCGGTGACCCCGGACTCGACGAACCAGGTGTCGACGTCGGCCGACGTCTCGAAGCGCTCGACCGGAGCCGGATCACGCCGCGCCTGCAGGGTGCCGACGAAGTCGAGCGCCGGATGACCGCACGGGAACGCGAATTGCATGTCACCAGTCTGACCGGTGAGCACCGATTCTGCAAGTTCATGATTCCGATGCGTCACCTTCTTGACAGGTGACGATAGACGTGCCAGCATCGTCACCAGTTCAACCAGTGACGCACCAGTCGCACAGATCAAGGAGCACCCATGGAACTCAAACTCGAAGTCGTCGTCCTCCCCGTCTCCGACGTCGACCGCAGCATCGCCTTCTACCGTCGGCTCGACTTCCGCCTCGACGCGGACTTCGCGTTCGACGACGGCTTCCGGGTCGTGCAGCTCACACCTCCCGGCTCGTCCGCGTCGATCATCTTCGGCTCGGGCATCACCGATCAGGCCCCGGGCACCGTGCAGGAGCTGCACCTCGTGGTCCCCGACATCGTCGCCGCCCACGACGAGATCGCTGCCAAGGGCGTCGCCATCAGTGAGGTCTGGCACAGCGCCGGAGCCTTCCATCGTGCCGGCGGTGTCGGCCGCATCAGCGGTCCGCACCCGGGGCGTGCGTCGTACGGCTCGTTCGCCTCCTTCGAGGACCCCGACGGCAACGGGTGGGTGCTGCAGGAGATCGTGACCCGCGCGCCGGGTCGCTGATCGGCGCGCACGAGCGGAGGATGAGCGAGATGACCGCATCGACCGCCATCGACGCCGAGCGCCTGCTGCACGGGCTGCTCATCGAGACCGCGGCGGCCCACGGCGTCTACGAGGCCGAGCAGCTCGGCGGTGCGTACGACGAGGCGTGGCCCGCGTGGTACGCCCGGCACCTGGCCGAAGCGCTCGATGCCCGAGGCATCCGACTCGGAACGAACCCGAACGACGCGCCGGCGCAGGCCGGCGCACCAGAAGGAGATGAAGCATGAACCGCCGCACCGTCGACGTCATCGTGATCGGAGCCGGCCCGGTCGGCGAGAACATCGCCGACCGCACCGCACAGGCAGGGCTCGACACCCTCATCGTCGAGCGCGAGCTCGTCGGCGGCGAGTGCTCGTACTGGGCGTGCATCCCGTCGAAGGCGATGCTGCGTTCGGGCCACGTGCTGCGCCTCGCCCGGGCCGTCCCCGGCGCTGCTGAAGCCGTGACCGGTGAGCTCGACGTCGCCGCCGTGTTGGCGCGGCGCGACCGATTCACCGGTCACCGTTCGGACGACGGGCAGGTCGCCTGGCTCGAGAGTGCCGGCATCGGCCTGCTGCGGGGCAGCGGCCGGCTCAGCGGCCCGCGCGAAGTCACCGTGGTCGGCGACGACGGCGTCACGACCGTCGTCACCGCGCGGCACGCGGTCGCGCTCGCCACGGGGTCGGTGCCCGTGCTGCCCGAGGTGCCCGGGCTCGCCGACGCGCAGCCCTGGACGACTCGCGACGCGACGAGCGCGACGAGCGCGCCCGAACAGCTCGCCATCCTGGGCGGCGGAGTCAGCGCGGTCGAGATCGCCACGGCGTTCGCGGGGTTCGGCAGCGAGGTCACCGTCATCGCCCGCAGCGGGCTGCTCGGCGCCTTCGAGCCGTTCGCCGGCGAGCACGTCGCCGCGGGGCTCCGCGCGCTCGGCGTGACCGTGCTCGAGCACACCGCGGTCGAGCGGGTCGAGCGGGTGGGCGACCGCGTCTCGATCACGACCGATCGGGGTGCCGTCGAGGCATCCGAGGTGCTCGTGGCGACCGGCCGCCGTGCGGCCGTCGACGGGCTCGGCCTCGAGACCGCCGGGCTCGACCCGGCGCGGCGCATCGAGGTCGACGACACCCTGCGGGTGGCGGGCAGTGAGTGGCTGTACGCCGTCGGCGACGTGAACGGGCGCGCCCTGCTCACGCACCAGGGCAAGTACCAGGCCCGCGCCGCGGGCGACGCGATCTCGGCCCGCGCCCTCGGATACCCGGTCGACGACGCGCCGTGGGGCGCGCACGTCGCCACCGCCGATCACGTCGCGGTGCCGAGCGTCGTGTTCACCGACCCCGAGGTCGCCGCCGTCGGGCTCACGGCGGCCGCCGCACGCGACGCGGGACTCGACGTGCGCGTCGTCGACTCCGAGATCGGGCACGTCTCGGGCGCGTCGATCTCGCGCGACGGGTTCTCGGGCACGGCCCGCATGGTCGTCGACGAGGCCCGCGGCGTGATCGTCGGTGCGACGTTCACCGGGCAGGAGGTCGCCGAGCTCGTGCAGACCGCGACGACGGCGATCGTCGGCGAGGTTCCGATCAGCCGGCTCTGGCATGCCGTGCCCGCGTTCCCGACCGTGAGCGAGATCTGGCTGCGCCTGCTCGAGGCCTACGGACGGCCGGCGCTCGGCGACGGCGGCAGCGAGGACGCGGTCCACGACGACGAGGAGGCGGCCTGATGACCGCCCTCGGCGAGGCCGATCGACGTGCCGTCGCACGCTACTTGCACGCGCTCGACGACAACGGCGGCCGCCTCGACGAGCGCCTCGCGTCGGAGTTCGACCGGCTGAGCCCCGCGCAGTTCGACGTGCTGGTCGCGGCGATGCTCGACGGCGAGACCGGCCGGTCGGATGCCGCACCCGATGCAGCACCCTCGCGCTCGCAGGCTCGCGCTCGAGGACCCGTCGAACGGACGCCGCCACTCGGGTCTCCCGCACGACAGCCCGGCCGGTTCGAGGGCCTCTTCGGCCCGGCCGCCGACGAGATCCGCACGGTGCTCAGGGTGGGCGGCGCCATGCTCACCGCCGCAGCCGTGATCACCGGATTCGCCCTGGCCGCGGTCGGCGGCACCGCCCCGGCGCAGATGATGGCCGACCCGGGCGTCTCGGACCAGCCGTCGGTCGGGGAGACCGTCGACGGCCGCCTGCTCGACGACCTGTGGGAGACCGGCGCCGACGACTGGTACTGAGGCCCCGCGGCCGCCGCGGTCGCCGCGAACCCGGCGCCGGTGAACGATTCCCCGGCCCGCCCCGTTCTCAGGGTGGGGAGCCGACGCGCGTCCCCGCGACGCACGGCTCGATGCTCACGAGCCGACGGCGTCGCCACTCGAAGAGGAGAGGGACTCATGTCACACCTGCGCATCCTGATCGGCACCGGCGTCGCCGCGGCCGTGCTCGTGCTCGCACCGGTCGCCGCCGCGTCGGCGCACACCCACGGCATCACCCCGCTGCGGTGCACGTCGGCGCCCGCGAACGCCGGCGCGAACCAGACCAACTCCACGCCGGCCACCGCGACCGAGGGCGGGCCGCTCTCGGGCGTCATCCCCATCACCATGGGCGGCAACGTGCCGCTCAACGGCGGCGGTTTCGACGCCGCCGTCTGCGACCACTGATCGCGTCGAACGAACTGCCTCGTTCCGGGGGTGCATTCCCGCCATCGTCACGGCGTGTCGCCGGAGGATGAGTCGGGATCGCACCCCCGGAGCACGGGCCGCCCGACGACGCGGGCCGGCCGACCCGCTCGATAGGGTGGCGCCATGCAGCGCATCCACCCGGCGACCCTCGTCGCACTCATCGTCTCGGGCGCACTCGTCGTCGGCGGTGCGGTGCTCCTCGTCGTCTCGAACCGGGCGCCCGCGTCGTTCGGGTGGTTCGCCTACCAGCCGATGTCGGGTTCGTTGTTCCTGCCGGGTTCGCTCGTCGTGCTGACCCCGTCGGCCGTCGCCGGCGGGGTCGTCGCCGTCATCGGACTGATGGGAGTGGCCGCCACTGCCGGCTACCTGCTCGGGCGGCGCCGCCGCGACAGAAGGTAGACGACGACTGCGAGCTCGCCGTCAGCCCGCAGTCCGGGCGAGGACGGTGCGCTCGAGGGCCGCAGCCCAGGCGGGGTCCGCCCCACCCTGATCGGGGCCTGCCCCGCTGCAAGATCAGGGTTGGCCCGCTGTCGGGACCGCAGGAATCCGGCGTAGCGTTCACGCCGGAATACATCTCGGACGACGCGTTCGAGGCGAAGTGGTTCGTCCCGCGCGCAGGTCGGGGAGGAATCATGTTGACTGCACCCTTCACGAAGAACACGCTCTCGGATCCCTTCGGGGACTGGCCGCAATGGCGCAAGGACCACGGCCTGGGCCCCCACCGAGGCCAGGACTGGAACGGTCTCGACGAGGGAACCCGCATTCCCGCGTCCGGCGCGGGGACCGTCGTCTGGTCGAACTGGAACGACGCGCTCGGCTGGGAGATCGTCGTCGAGTACCCCTCCGACGAGGTCTTCATCGGCTACTGCCACCTCTTCGAGCAGGGGCCCGCCGTCGGCACGGCCGTACGACGCGGCGAGATGGTCGGCAAGATCGGCGAGACCGGCGGCTCGGCCTTCGGCGCGCACCTGCACATGACGGCGTCGCGCGAGAACGGCGACCCCGGCACCGTGCCCGTCATCGACCCGATGCGATTCATGTCGTTCGGCGCTCTCCCTGCAGGCGACGACGAAGCCACCTCCGAGGAGGACACCATGCAACTCCTATTCGTCACCGACAGCGTCGACGGCAACAACATCGCCGGGTGGGCGCTCCTCAACGTGCGCACGGGTAAGGTGCTCACGCTCCGCGCCGACGATCCGGCGAACCAGGAGCGCGCGAACCGCTGGGCGCGCATCTGGGGAAACGCCCGCCGTTGCACCCGCCAGGACCTCGCCGACGCGCAGGACGCGATCCGCGAGACCGCCTGAATCTCAGGCCGGTGCGAGCAGCCCCGCGATGCGTTCGAGGCTGCCGGGCACGATGCGGTAGTACGCCCACGTTCCACGCTTCGACCGCGAGAGGAACCCGGCCTCGCTCAGGATCTTGAGGTGGTGCGACACCGTCGGCTGGCTGAGGCCGACCGGCTCGATGAGGTCGCACACGCAGGCCTCCTGCCCGTCGTGCGCGGCCACGATGGAGAGCAGGCGCAACCGCGCGGGGTCGGCGAGCGCCTTCATGGTCTGAGCGAGCTGCTCGGCGTCGGACGCGGCGAGCGGCTCGCGCACGAGCGGTGCGCAGCACAGCTCGGTGCCGGCGTTCGACGAGACGTCTCTGACTTCGAGCATCGTGACCATGCATCGATACTACTCGATATTGACATCCATCGATATATCGATCCATACTGATCGCATCGCAGTTCATCGATATCCGTCGATATCCAAGGAGGACGCAGTGACGCTGCTCGACGTGACCGCCCGGCCCGTGACGAACGACCGGCTCTCCACGCTGCCCGTGGTGATCATCGGCGCCGGCCCGATCGGGCTCGCCGCTGCGGCGAACCTCGTGGAACGCGGCATCGACTTCGTCGTCCTCGAGGCGGGCTCCGACATCGCCGACAGCGTCCGGGCCTGGGGCCACACCCGCCTCTTCTCGCCGTGGAAGCATCTCGTCGACCCGGCGTCGCAGCGACTCCTCGAGGCGACCGGCTGGGTGCTGCCGAGCCCCGAGCGCGCCCCATCGGGTCGCGAGCTCGTCGACGAGTACCTCGTTCCGCTGAGCCGGCTCGAGTCGATCGCCTCCCGCGTCCGTACGGGTGCCGAGGTGCTCGCCGTCAGCCGCGAGGGCATGGATCGCACGCGGACGACGAACCGCTCGGCGACGCCGTTCCTCGTGCGGCTCCGCACGACGGCGGGGGTCGAGGAGCTCACGGCCCGCGCCGTGATCGACGCCTCCGGCACCTATCGCACGCCGAACTCGCTGAGCTCGAGCGGGCTGGGCCTGCTCGGCCTCGACGAGGTCGCCGACCGCGTGCACCCCGCCCTGCCCGACGTGCTCGGCCGCGACCGCGACGCCTTCGCGGGTCGGCACACCACCGTCGTCGGCGCCGGGCACTCCGCCGCGAACACGCTGCTCGGACTCGTGCAGCTCGCCCGCGAGGTGCCGGGCACCAGGGTCACGTGGCTCATCCGCAACGCGCAGGCCGTGCGCGTGTCGTCGTCGGCCGACGACGAGCTGGCCGACCGGGCGAAGCTCGGCGGTCGGGTCGCGGCGGCCGTGCGCCGCGGTGACATCGAGCTCGTCGACGGGTTCGAGATCCTCCGCGCGCGTCGCGCCGCCGACGGGGACGCGGGCGCAGACGGCATCGAGCTCGTCGGCCAGCGGCGCGGCGAACTCGTGGTGCACGAGACCGACCTGGTGGTGAACGCGACCGGCTTCCGCCCGAACCTCGACCTGCTGCGGGAGATCCGTCTCGACCTCGACGAGATCGTCGAGGCCCCGAAGCGGCTCGCACCGCTCATCGACCCGAACGTGCACTCGTGCGGCACCGTCGAGCCGCACGGCTTCGCCGAGCTCACCCACCCAGAGAGCGGCTTCTTCATCGTCGGCATGAAGTCGTACGGCCGCGCCCCGACGTTCCTGCTCGCGACGGGCTACGAGCAGGTGCGCTCGGTCACCGCGTGGCTCGCGGGCGACCTCGCGTCGGCGATGAACGTCGAGCTCGTGCTGCCGGCGACCGGTGTCTGCTCGACCGACCTCGGAGGGTCGTCGAGCTGCTGTTCGACCTCGGGCTGCTGAGCCTGCCCTTCGCCGCTCGACCGCAGGGGCGCGCCTAGCGCCCCTGCGGCAGGAGCTCGGCGAGCAGTTGCTCGACGCGGCCGCGGATCTCGTCGCGGATGGGGCGCACGGCCTCGATGCCCTGGCCGGCGGGGTCGTCGAGCTTCCAGTCCTCGTAGCGCTTGCCGGGGAAGATCGGGCACGCGTCGCCGCACCCCATCGTGATCACGACGTCGGAGTCGCGGACCGCTTCGGTGGTCAGTACCTTCGGCACGTTGTTCGCGATGTCGATGCCCTGCTCGGCCATCGCCTGCACCGCGACCGGGTTGACCTGGTCCGCAGGCGTGGAACCGGCCGAGAACACCTCGACGCGATCGCCACCGAGCTCGCGCAGGAAGCCGGCTGCCATCTGCGAGCGACCGGCGTTGTGCACGCACACGAACAGGACGGTGGGCTTCTCGGACATGGCTGGACCTCTCTCCGGCTCGAACCCCTTAACCATAGATGATGATCTATGGATGCCGCAGGCCGCCGCCGTCCGTTCAGCAGGAGTTCACGCGGCCGAGTCCGCGAGCGACGCGATGAGGCCGCGCACGCGGCGCTCGATGTCGTCGCGGATCTCGCGCACGCGCTCGACCGGCTGACCCACGGGATCGTCGAGCTCCCAGTCGAGGTACCGGGTCCCCGGGTAGACGGGGCAGGCATCGCCGCAGCCCATCGTGACCACGACATCGGCGGCGCGCACGACCTCGTCGGTCAGCGGCTTCGGAAACTCGCCCGCGATCGAGACCCCGACCTCCTCGAGCACGCTCGCCACCGCGGGCGCGACCGCCGACGCCGGCTCCGAGCCCGCGGTGCGCACACGCACCCGGTCGCCCGCGAGCCGCCGCAGCAGCGCGGCGGCCATCTGCGACCGTCCCGCGTTCTGCACGCAGACGAACAGCACCTCGGGCACGGCCTCGCGCGGCGCGTTGCGCGAGGCGACGGCGGCGAGGCGCTGCGCCGCGAACTCCGCCGTCCGCGACGCGAGCCGGGTGTCGGCGCCCGCGCCCTCGAGCAGCCGCCGGCTCTCGTCGACGAACCGCTCGACCGTCTCGCGGTTGAAGGTGCCGGCGAAGCGATCGGTGAGGTCGTCGGCGATGCGCGCGAACACGGCATCGCCGGGCGGTGGGGCCTCGGCGCCGAGCAGCCCGATGACCCGGTCGCGCTGCTCGGGCGCGATCGAGTACCAGACCCGCCGGCCGTCGGGGCGGCGCTCGAGCACGCCCGCCTCGGCCAGGAGCTTCGCGTGGTGCGTCACCGTCGGCTGCCGCAGCCCGAGCCGTTCGGCGAGGCGCGTCACGGTCGATCGTCCGTCGGCGAGCACGAGCCGCAGCAGGCGGGCGCGCGTCGGTTCGGCGATCAGCGCGGCGATCGCCGCGGCGTCGGCAGTCGGCTCGACCGAATCCATAGATCGAAGTCTATGGACTGGCGGCGGACATACGGGCGGATACGCCCCGGAAGCGCGTCGTCCACCGCCAGGCGATCACCGTGGTGCTCATCGCCGTCGCGGCGGTCGTCGCCGGCACCGCGGTGCTGCTGCTCCTGACCGGCCTCGACCTCGACCGCGTGCTGTTCGAGGCGGTCTCCGCCTTCGGCACCGTGGGCCTCTCGACGGGCATCACCGCCGATCTGCCGGATGCCGCGAAGATCGTGCTCGTGCTGCTGATGTTCCTCGGCCGAATCGGGCCGCTCACGCTCGGCAGCGCCATCGCGCTGCGCGAGCGACGCCTCCTCTACGAACTCCCCAAGGAAAGGCCGGCCATTGGTTAGGTTCCCCATCTTCGGCGGCGACCCCGCGCGCCGCATCGCCGAGGCCGACTCGGTCGCCGTGATCGGGCTCGGCCGGTTCGGCAGCGCCCTCGCCCTCGAGCTCATGGCGGGCGGCACCGAGGTGCTCGGCATCGACGTCGACGAAGACCTCGTGCAGGCCCACAACGGCGAGCTCACGCAGGTCGTGCGCGCCGACTCGACCAAGGCCGAGGCGCTGCGGCAGCTCGCGATCGACGAGTTCGATCGCGTCGTCGTCGCGATCGGCGGAGACGTGTCGGCGTCGATCCTGACGTGCTCGGTGCTGCTCAGCATGCAGATCCCGGTGATCTGGGCCAAGGCGGTCGACGACCAGCACGGCCTCATCCTCGAGCAGCTCGGCATCCACCACGTCATCTACCCCGAGAAGGACATGGGCCGCCGGGTGGCGCACCTCGTGCGCGGCGCCGCGCTCGACTACATCGAGGTCGCACCCGGGTACGCGCTCGTGAAGACCGCCGCCCCGTCGATGCTCCACGGCAAGCGACTCGGCGACACCGGCGTGCGCGCGAGCCACGGCATCACGATCGCCGCCTTCCAGCACGGCGACGAGGCCTGGCGCAACGCCGACAACGCGACGACCCTGCACGCCGGCGACACGATCCTCGTCGTCGGGCCCACAGCCAACGCGGAGGCCTTCGCCCAGCTGCGCTGAGGCGCGGAGCGCGACGTTCCGGGGGTGCTCTTCCGTCAGCCGGACGGCGTGTCGGACGCCGCACAGTCGGGAATGCACCCCCGCAACGGACGGGCGCGGCCGGTGAGGCCGGCGTCGCTATGCCGAGGGCGCGCTCGAGGGGGTCGGCTCCGGCGTCTCGACCGGCTCGTCGGTCTCCGCATCCGGCTGCTCGAGCGCGGCGATCGCCTCACTGAACGCGGCGATCGTCGCGGCGTCCACGGCACCGGTCGCCGCGACCCCCAGATCGGTCTGCAGCGCCTTCACGGCGTCGGTCAGCGCGTCGGTCCACACGCCGTCGACGGGGCCGTCCCAGTAGCCGGCGAGCTTCAGCGTCTGCTGCACCGCCGCGGTCGAGGCGATCGAGCCCTCGGCCGCCGCCTCGCCCTTCGCCGTGAGCTCGGCCTCCAGCGCCGCTGCGGTCGCCCGGTCGACCGTGCCCGTGACCGGCAGGTCGTTCGCCCGCTGAAGGTCCTCGACGGCCTGCACGGTCAGCGGGCCGACGATGCCGTCGACGGTGCCGGTGTAGTAGCCGGCGGCCGCGAGGTCCTGTTGCAGTGCCAGCACGTACGCACTCACCGCGGCCTGTGCCTCGACCTGCTGGTCGTCGGTGAGACACCCGGCGTCGGCGAACAGGGCGAGCCACGCCCACTCGAGCGCGACCACCGCGGCGTTGAACTGCTCGGATGCCTCGGCGAGCGGCGTCTCGTCGGTGAGGGAGGCCTGTGCGTCGGCGAAGTCGGCCTCGGCCTGCTCGACCCGGTCGACGGCCTCGGTCGCCACGGCGGGTGTGCTGGTCGGCACCGGCGTCGCCGCCGCACTCGGGCTGCCGGTCGAACCGGCCTCGACCGTCGCGAGCACGGCCTGGGCGTCGGCGAGGTCCTGCTGCGCATCGGCGAGCGCCCGCTGGGCCTCGACCGCAGCCTCTGCGCCGGCGAACGCGTCGTCGCGCGGCTCGGCCACGTCGGCGCCCGCCGACCGCACGTCGCCCACGGTCGGGGCGGTCGACCGCAGCACGTCGCCGTACTGGTCGAGCGCCGCGATGTAGCTCTTGCTCGCCTCGCAGAACGCTGCCGACGCGTCACCGAAGTCGGCCTCGGCCTGCGTCAGCGCCTTCTCCTTGGCGGCGACCTGCGCCTGCGCCCGGTCGAGATCGCTCAATTCGCCCGAACAGGCGGTGAGGCCCGCCGCGGCGACCCCGATCCACGCCACGGCGGCCAGGAGACGCACCCGCGTCGTCGTGCGATCGGTCTTCATGCGCGGCTCCCTGCTCGGTCGTGACGGGTTCGGCCCAGCCTCGCACCGCTGCGTTCGCCGCCGCCTCATGCCATGCACGTGAAATCCGCTCGCGGCACCGCCCGCCCGCCCGGGCCGCCGCGACCACGGCACACCGTTCCGGGGTGCATTCCCGACGAAACCGCCGGCGACACGCCGCGAGCTCGTCGGGAATGCACCCCCGCAGCGGGCCGCGCGGCACGCACCCGCGGCCGCACGTCCCTGCGCGGCATCCCACCCCTCGAAAAGAAATCACGGAAAAGTTGGTATTCGGTGTTGCTAAGTACCGGTACTCAGTGTTACTCTCTAGCGGTACCTAGCAAGACTGATTACCAGCAACACTGAATAGCAAGAAGGGGGTGGCCCGATGGGCAAGCAGATGACCGAGATGCTGAAGGGCACGCTCGAGGGCATCGTGCTCGCGATCCTCGCCACGGCACCGGCCTACGGCTACGAGATCACGGCGCGACTGCGCGAGCACGGCTTCACCGACATCGCCGAGGGCACCATCTACGCCCTCCTCGTGCGGGTCGAGCAGCGCGGGCTCGTCGACGTCGAGAAGGTGCCCTCCGAGAAGGGCCCGCCGCGCAAGGTGTTCACGCTCAACGAGCGTGGCCGCGGCGAACTCGACGAGTTCTGGGGAACGTGGAGCTTCCTGGCCGAACGCATCGAACAGCTCCGCACCGACATCGAGATCGACAAGGAGAACTGACCATGGCTGCCAAGTGGATCGAGGCCCTCACGGGCTCGCTCGAGCAGAAGAAGCAGTACAAGCAGGCGAAGGCGCGCATCGACGGCCTCCCCGCACCCTACGCCGCGGCGGCCGGAGCCGTGCAGCGGTACCTCCTGTACTCGGGCGACGTCACCGACGGCGACACCATGGTGCAGATGATCGTCGACCTCGCCGACCTGTTCGAGCGGGCCGCGATCGACGGCACCCCCGTCGCCGACGTGGTCGGCGACGACCCGGTCGAGTTCACCGAGACGTTCGCCCAGTCATACGGCGGCAAGCGGTGGATCGACAAGGAGCGCGCTCGCCTCAACACGGCGATCGACGACGCGAAGAAGGAGCAGTCATGACCACCGTCACCGAACCCGCCATCCGGGTGCAGGGCGTCGAGAAGTCCTTCAAGGACCTGCACGTCCTCACGGGCGTCGACTTCGACGTCGAGCGCGGCAGCATCTTCGCCCTGCTCGGCTCGAACGGCGCCGGCAAGACCACCCTGGTGCGCATCCTCTCGACCCTCCTGAAGGCCGACGCGGGCGCCGCGACGGTCGGCGGGCGGGATGTCGCGACCGACGCCGCCGGCGTCCGCGAGGCGATCAGCCTGACCGGCCAGTTCGCAGCGGTCGACGAGGTGCTCACGGGCCGCGAGAACCTCGTGCTCGTCGCGAAGCTGCGTCACCAGAAGCAGCCCGGCAAGATCGCCGACGACCTGCTCGAGCGGTTCTCGCTCACCGAGGCCGGCGGCCGCCGGGCGGGCACCTACTCGGGCGGCATGCGCCGCCGGCTCGACATCGCGATGAGCCTGATCGGCGCCCCGTCGATCATCTTCCTCGACGAGCCGACCACCGGGCTCGACCCGCAGGCCCGCATCGAGGTGTGGCAGACCGTCAAGCAGCTCGCCGACGGCGGCACCACGGTGCTGCTCACGACGCAGTACCTCGACGAGGCCGAGCAGCTCGCCGACCGCATCGCGATCCTGCACAAGGGCACCATCATCCAGAACGGCACGCTCGACGAGCTCAAGCGGCTGCTGCCCGCGGCCAAGGTCGAGTACGTCGAGAAGCAGCCCTCGCTCGAAGACGTCTTCCTCGCCCTCGTCGGCGAGACGGGCGACGAGTCGGGCGACGAGAACGAAACCCAGAAGGAGGCAGCACGATGACCACCCACGCCATCAGCGACACCGCCGTGCTCACCGGCCGCTCGCTGCGCCACATCCTCCGCAGCCCCGACACGATCATCACGACCGCGGTCACCCCGATCGCCCTCATGCTGCTGTTCGTGTACGTGCTCGGCGGAGCCATCAACACCGGGTCGAACGAGTCGTACATCGACTACATGCTGCCCGGCATCCTGCTCATCACGATCGCGTCGGGCGTCGCGTACACCTCGTACCGGCTGTTCCTCGACCTGCAGGGCGGCATCTTCGACCGCTTCCAGTCGATGCCGATCGCCCGCTCGAGCGTGCTGTGGGGTCACGTGCTGACCTCGCTCGTCTCGAACCTGGTGTCGGTTGCGATCGTCACGGGCGTCGCGCTCATCATGGGCTTCCGCACGGGGGCCGACCTCTGGGCATGGCTCGCGGTCGTGGGCATCCTCGTGCTGTTCACGCTCGCCCTGACCTGGCTCGCGGTGATCGCGGGGCTCTCGGCGAAGACGGTCGACGGCGCGAGCGCCTTCGCCTACCCGCTGATCTTCCTCCCGTTCATCAGCTCGGCGTTCGTGCCGACCGACTCGATGCCCGGGCCCGTGGCCTGGTTCGCCGAGAACCAGCCGGTCACCTCGATCGTCGACACGACGCGGGCCCTGTTCAGCGGCCAGCCCGTCGGCAGCGACATCTGGGTCGCACTGGCCTGGCTCGTCGGCATCATCGTCATCGGCTACATCGGGGCGCTGGCGGCCTACCGCCGCAAGCTCAGCTGACGACCGGATGCCGCGGCGGTTGCGCCGCGGCATCCCCCGTCTCGCACATCGAGGAGGAACGACATGAACTTCTGGGACACCATCACCGGCAACGACCTGCGCCGGGAGATGAAGGCGTTCGACGCCCGCGCCGAGGCGCTGCCGGCCGACTTCCGCGCGGCATTCGAGGAGATCAAGCTCCAGCTGTGGGGCTACTCCGACTTCACGGGCCGCAACCTGATGCCGATCCTCGACGGCGCCCTCGGGCTCCTCGAGGAGACGGCGTCCGAAGGACAGGGCATCGACGAGGTGCTCGGCGACGACATCCCCGGGTTCTGCCAGGCGCTCGCCGGCGGCGAGGGGGCGAAGGGCTTCCGCGACAAATGGCGCGAACAGCTCAACCGCAACGTCGCGAAGAAGCTCGCACGACTGGGAGGCTGACCATGGGAATCCACGACATCATCGAGGGCAAGCGCGAGTGGCGGGCCCACCTGGCCCGGGTGCGGGCCCTGCCGAAGGACTACCAGGTGGTCTACGGCGAGATCCAGAAGTACTACCTCAAGATCGGGCCCGTCGGACTCGAGGACGGCACGCTGCTCACGGGAATCGTCGACTTCTTCGAAGACGGCGCGGCGCAGGGCAAGGGCGCGATCGAGCTCATCGGCGACGACGTCGCGGCGTTCGCCGACGACCTCGTGAAGGACACGCCCACGTACGCCGACCGCTACCAGGAGTCGATCGCGGCGAAGGCGCGCGACGCCGGCGAGTGAAGGGCACGACGACGGGGACGCACCATTCGGTGCGTCCCCGTCGTCGTGTCGCGACCGCTCACCCCTGGCCGTCCCGACCGTCCTCGGACCCCCGCCCGAGCACGCGTCTCATCCCGCCATCGACTGCAGTCTCGTGCGGATCTCCTCGCTCGTGTGCGTCTCCTGGTCGAGGTTCGCCTGCAGCAGCGCGGCGGCCTCGGAGGCGCCCATCGCCGTGACCGGCGCGAGCAGGGCTTCATACGCGGAGATCTCGTAGTGCTCGTTGCCGAGCGCGCTCGCGAGCGCCGCCCGGTCGCGCAGCTTCGGCGCACTCCGCTCGAGCAGCGACGCCGCCTGCCGGCTGATGCCCTTCGTGCTCGGCGACGGCGCCGTCGACTCGCGCAGCTCGAGCAGGCGGAAGACCTCCTGCAGGTTCGCGAGCTGCTCGCGCGTCTCGTCGGCATGGTGACGGAAGAGCTTCTTGACCTCGGCGCTCTTCGCCGCCGTGGCCAGCTCACCGAGCGCCGCGAGGGAGTCGTTCTCCATCGTGAGCGCCGTGCGCAGCTGGAAGTGCAGCAGGTCGCCAGGGCTCTCGAGGCTCTGCTTGACCATGATGCGACCTCAGTCGCGGTCGGTGAAGACGTCCTTGGCGCGCTCGCCCGCGTCCTTCACCTCGTCGCCGGCCTGCTTCATGTCGGCCTTCGCCTCGTCGACGTGGCCCTCGGCCTCCATCTCCTCGTTGCCGGTCACCTTGCCGACGCCCTGCTTGATCTTGGCGCCCGCCTCTTCGGCCTGGTGCTTGGCCTTGTCTCCGATTCCCATCGTCCTCGCCCTCCTTGTTCGAGTCCCGGATGCCGAACCCGGCACCGCGCCGTTTCGGGTCGGCACGGCTGCCGGGTGCAGCACCTGCCTTCCACGCTCGCACCGGCCCCATGGCCCCTCAAGGGATTGACAGCCCATGCACGATGTGCCGACGCGGGCGCGCGCGAGGCGCGGAAACCGGACACGAGGGGCAGGGCTGCGCTCACGGCTCCGCGGCGAGGTCGGCGCGGCCCGGCCCCTCGAGCCGACGGCCGTCGGCGGCGAACCGCGTGCCGTGCAACGGGCAGTCCCACGTGCACTCCTCGTCGTTCCAGGCGACGATGCCGCCGAGGTGGGTGCACACCGCGGTGACCCGGCGCGTGACCCCGTCGACCGTGCTGACGGCGACGGGCGGCACACCGCGGTCGACCCGCCCGCGCCCCTCGGCGGGCGGCTCCGCCTCGGCACCGACGGCGGCCCGCGCCACGCCGCCGAGCAGCTGCCCCACCGCGGCGGCGTTGCGGGCGACGGCGGCCGCGGCATCCGACACGGTGCCCGGCCGGTCGTAGAGCCGGGCCGCCCAGTCGGGGCGGGCGCCCTTCAGCTCCTGTGCGATCGCGATGCCCGAGGCCGCCCCGGCAGCGAGGCCCCATTTGCCGAAGCCGCTCGCGAACCACGGGCCGTCCGTGCCGAGCCTTCCCGCGTACGGTGCGCCGTCGAGCGAGTCGTAGTCCTGCGCCGCCCATCGATGCACGAGCGTCGCGCCGGGAAACCGCTCGCCCACCCAGCGGTGCAGTTCACCCGCTCGCTCGGCCGTCGAGGACACCCGGCCGACCGCGTCGTCGTTGCCCGCGACGATCAGGTACTCCTCGCCGCCACGACGGGCCGGCCGCAGCGAACGGGTCTCGCCGTCGATCGAGAGGTGCATGCCCTCGATCCGACGGCTCCCGGTGCGGAACGCCGCGACGTGCGACCGCGAGGGCGACGTGCGGGCGAACGTGAGTCCGCGATCGATGATGGGCGCTCCCGTCGCGAGCACGAGCTCCTCCGCATGGAGAGTGCCCTGCTCGGTCTCGACCTCGTGGCCCGCGGCCGCCGAGCGCACCTCGAGCACGCGGCATCCGGCCACGACGGGGATGCCCGCCAGTCGTGCGATGGTCACGAGCCGGCGCACGAGCACCATCGGGTCGAGCATGAACTGCCCGTCGAGCGCGATCGCCTCGCGCGCGCCCACCGGCGACTCGGCCGGCGCCGCCCACCGCACCCCGAGGTCGAGCGCTCGCGCGACGGCGTGCTCGGCCTCGAGCCGCTCGACGCCCGCAGCCGTCGTCGCGAAGCTGTAGGCGGTCGCCTGCTCGTAGCCCTCGTCGTGACCCGAGAGCAGCGCCCTGAGCCAGGAGGCCCCGGTCCGGCAGGCTTCGAGATACGCGGCGGCGACGTCGAGCGAGTTGCGGTCTCGCACGGTCGAGAGCCTCGCGCCCTGCAGCAGGGTCACCTTGCCGGTCGAGCCGCCGGTCGTGAGCGCGCCCGGGTCGCCCGCGTCGATCACCGTCACGCGTCGCCCGGCATGGGCGAGCTGCACGGCGACGGTCAGGCCGACGAGTCCGGCGCCGACGACGAGCACGTCGTGCGACGCATCGGCCGGCAACCGGTCGAGGGCGCCGGCGTCGGTGCCTTGCCGCCAGAGCGATCCCATACCCTCATCGTCGCGACCCGGTCACACCGGTGCGAGGGCTTGACACCCGCCTCGCGCGGAGGATTCCGGCCCCGGGGGCGCGAAGTCAACCCCCTGCCGCACGAGGCCGCGCGTCCCTACCGTGGAACCGTCGCGACCCGACCGGCCGCGACCCGACCGAACGGGGTCCGACCCAGCGGCCCCGGCGCTCCCCGAAGGAGGGATTCCCCGATGAACATCCTCTTGATCGTCATCGTCGCCATCGCCATCATCCTCGCCATCACCGGCGGGCTCGTGCAGTCGCTGAACTTCCTGCTGTGGGTCGGACTCGTGCTGCTCGCGATCGCGGTGATCGCATGGCTGATCCGGGCGATCGCCGGCCGCAACAGCAGCGTCTGACGACGACCGCGGCATCGGCCGACGCTCGACGCGTCGGCCGATGCACGACCGTTCCCGAGGGGCCCGGCCCGAGGCATCCCCCGCCTATTCGGGCTCCTCGAGGAACGGCTCGTGGCGGTACGACCCCGCGTCGAGGATCGCGACCGTCGCCTCGGGCACCTCGACGAAGACGCCCGGCACGTCGGTGAGCGGCTCCGACACGATGACCCGCGCCGTCTTGCCGAACCCTCGCAGCTGCTCCGAGTCGGGGTACATCTGCTGGAGGCTCGTCATGTCGATCGAGTGGAACAGCGTACGGGTGCGGCCGGCGCTCGAGTAGCGGAACGCCCATACGGTCGCCCCGTCGGACACCGCGACGGTGCCCTGCATCGGGAACTCGACGCCGTGCGCGTGCCCGACCTCCTCGACCTTGCGGATCGCCTTCGTCATGCCGGCCACCGGATCGTCGCGCAGGCCCAGCGTGAGGGCGAGGTTGAAGAGCACCTCGCTGTCGGTCGTGCCCTTGATGAGCGGGAAGAACGACTCGTCGACGGCGAGCATGAGGTCGCGGCGCACGCCCTCGAACCCGCCGAGGCCGCCGTTGTGCATGAAGAGCCAGTTCTCGTGCCGGAAGGGGTGGCAGTTCGTCTGCTGGATCGGGGGGCCGGCGGCGGCTCGCACATGCGCGAAGAAGAGCGGGCTCTCGATCGCGCGCGTCAGCTCGCGCAGGTTCTCGTCGTGCCATGCCGGCTCGATGCTGTGGAACAGCCACGGCTCGGTGCCGGACTTCGAGCCGTCGGGATACCACCCGACGCCGAAGCCGTCGCCGTTCACCGTCTCGGCGCCGAGCGGCGAGTTCAGCGACTGGGCGACGAGCGAGTTCTCGGTGTCGAGGATCAGCCGCGCCGGCTGGATCGGCTCCCCCGAGTAGGCCAGCCAACGGCACATGAGCCCACACCTCCCATGACGGTTACGGACGCCACGGAGCCGACGATACGCCCGATCGAGCCGGCGCGACAGGGTCTCAGTCGGCGGCGGGCTGCTCGCGCGGGCAGGCGGCGAGCTTCGTCATCTTCTCGGTCGCCTGGTCGTACGACCACGGCAGCTCGACGAACGGCTGCTCGCGGTCGGCCGTCGCGGTCGCCTTCGACCCGGCCGAGGCGAGCGCGAATGCGGCCTCGCGCACGAATTCACTGCCGGACGTCGAGTTGTTGAGCGCGATCACCACGGTGAGCCCGGTCTCGGGATCGGTGAAGGCCGCCGTGAGCGCACCGGCCGTCTCCCCGGCGGTACCGCGCAGCGGGCCGTACTCCGAGCCGCCGAGCCCGTACGAGTACCAGCCGGGCGCGTCGCCGCCGACCGGATCGGTCGTCCACTGCGTGCGTGCACCGTGCTCGCCGAGCAGCGCCCCCGTCGCGAACGCCTCGCTCAGGCGACGGGTGTCGTCGAGGTCGGACACCGCACCCGCAGCCGCCGCACCCATCGAGCTCGACTGCGACGAGTCGTCGTGCACCGAGTCGCAGACGGCCTTGCCGCCGCTCGTCTCCGAGGCGTACCCGCCCAGCAGGCCGGCGTGCCCTGAGCGCTCGGGCGCCGGCAGCTCGGTGTCGTCGAGGCCGAGCGGCGTGAAGACGTACCGATCGGCGAGCTCCGACCAGGTGTCGCCGGTCGCCTCCTCGAGCGCCCGCGAGAGCAGCAGCACGCCCGTGCGCGAGTACGCGTACTCGTCGCCCGGCTGGCCGGTGCGCTTCGCCGCGAGCCCCGACGCGAGCAGTTCGTTCGGCGACCAGATGCGCTCGGGGTTCTGGATGAACTGGGCCTCGAGGCCCGGGTAGTAGTCGCCGAGGCCCGAGGTGTTGCGGCAGAGCTGCTCGAGGGTGATGCCCTCGAGGCCCGGCACCCGGTCGACGTACTCCGCGACCGGATCGTCGAGCGACACCGTGCCCGTCTCGGCCAATCGCATGAGTACCGTGCAGGTGATCTCGCTCGTCACCGTCGCGAGGCGAAAACCGGTGTCGGCGGTTACGGGTCGCGCCTTCTCGGTGAAGTCGACGTTGCCCGATGCGCCGGTCCACGAACCGGCCCACGGCGCCCACACCCCCGCCACGCCCCCGCTCGAGCCGCTCAGCGCGACCGCCTGGTCGAGCGTGGCCTGCAGCTTCTCGACGAGCGCATCGTCGTACTGCGCGTCGACCGGCTCGAACCGGCTCGACGGGTCGACGCTGCCGCCGGTGCACCCCGAGAGGGTCAGCGCCGCGACGAGCGTCGCGACGGAGGCCGCGACGGCTCTCGCCACTCGCCGCCTGCCCCCGAGTCGGTCAGCCACCGTGCCCCCTCAAGCCGTGTGTCCGCAGAAATTGTAACCCGCCGAGGCGGTGGCACCCGGTTGGACGGGCGCCGTACGAGCGGCGCGTGCACCCCTCGTACTGGTGTATGTCCGGATCGGCCCGAAAGGTTCCCGAACGGCCGCGACTCAGCGAGCGGCCGTGCCGATCTCGCGCGCGGCGCCCGCCATGAACCGCTCGACGTTGCGGTCGACGATGATGTCGCTCGGCCGCAGCGGCCGCTGCAGGTAGAGCCCGTCGAGCGCCGTGAGCCGGCTGAGCGCGACGTAGGTCTGCCCGGGGCTGAACACACGGGGGCCGAGGTCGACGATCGCCGTGTCGTAGCTCGCGCCCTGCGACTTGTGGATCGTGACCGCCCACGCGAGCCGCAGCGGGAACTGCGTGAACTCGGCGACGATCTCCTTCTCGAGCTTCTTGCGCACCGGGTCCCAGCTGTAGCGGTACTTCTCCCAGGTGACGGGCTCGACCTCGTGCTCCTCGCCGTCGATCTCGACGCGCACCTCGCGCTTCAGCGAGGTGATGGTGCCGATCGTGCCGTTCACCCAGCGCTGCCCCTCGGGGCCGACGGCGGTGTCGTTGCGCAGGAACATGACCTGCGCGCCGACCTTGAGCTCGAGCCGCTCGTCGGCCGGGAAGGCGCGCCCGCCGAAGTCGCCGTTCACCTCGGCCTCGTTCGCCTGCGACGTGCCGGGCAGCCGGTGCAGCGCCGTCGCGTTGATGCGGTTCACGGTGCTGTTCGTCGTCGCGAGGGTGATCGCGCCCTGCTCGGGCAGCGGGCGGCGCGCACCGACGCCGTTGAGCACGCCCGCCATCTCGGCGGTCACCCGTCCGTGCCGCACCGCGTTGAGCAGCTGCTTGAACTCGTCGTCGTGCTGCCGATGGATCTCGCCGAGCTCGAAGATCTTGAGGTCGGCCTCGTGCCACACCTTCGCGTCGAAGAACCACATCGAGTCGTAGGTGTCGGCGAAGTAGGCCCGCTCGTCGCCGTCGCCCGGTACGGGCGCGAGCTGGTACGGGTCGCCGAACAGCACGACCTGCGCGCCGCCGAACGGCTCGAGGGGGCGCTGCCGCGCCTGCCGCAGCGAGCGGTCCATCGCGTCCATGAGGTCGGCGTTGACCATCGACACCTCGTCGACGACGAGCGTGTCCATCGCGTTGAGGATCTTGCGCACCGTGTCGTTCTGGTCGATGTCGTGGTCGGCGATGACGCCGATCGGCAGCCGGAACAGCGAGTGGATCGTCTGCCCGCCGACGTTGAGCGCCGCGACCCCGGTCGGTGCGCAGATCACGATCTGCTTCTTCGTGTGCCAGTTGAGGTGGTTCAGCAGCGTCGACTTGCCCGTGCCGGCGCGCCCCGTCACGAAGACGTGCTCGCGGGTGTCCTCGATCGCCTGGAACACCGCGGCCTGTTCGCGGGAGAGGGTCACGTTCTGCACGGCGGGTCTTTCGATGAGGGGCGGATGCCTCGGGGTCGACGCCGCGCGCGGCGGGCGGCGGCGCTCCCACTGTAACCACTGCGGAGATCCTCAGGTTCGCCGCGCGCCCGACCCTAGACTGGGCGCGTGGGGAATGCGGGCGGTGAGCGGACGCGCGTCTCGCCGCGCGCGGTCATCGCCTGGGCGGGTCTCGCCGTGCTGCTCGGCGGCACCTTCCTCGCCGCGCTCGGCGGCCTCAACCAGTCGCTGTACGGCGCATCGAGCTTCGTCGAGCGCTATCTCGAGGCCATCGCCGACGACGACATCGGCACGGCCGCCGCGACCCCCGGCGTCGCGCTCGACGCGGCCGAGCTCGAGGAGCTCGGCCTGCCCGCCGACATCTCGACGGCGATGCTGCGGTCGGGCGTGGTCGAGTCGGGCCCCGAAGACGTCTCGATCGTGAGCGACATCGCCAACCCCGACGGCACCCACTCGGTGACCGCGAGCTACCGGCTCGATACCGAGATCGCCGAGTCGACCTTCGAAGTGCGCCCGATCGACCCGCTCTACGGCCTGCTCAACCGCTGGGAGTTCGCCGACAGCCCGCTCGCGGTCATCGAGGTGACCGCGGCCCACAACCCGCTGTTCACGGTCGGCACGCTCACGCTCGACGCCCGCGCGACCAAGCCGCCCGAGGAGCTCGCGAGCTTCACCCAGGTCACGCCGTACCTCGCGATCGCGCCGGCGGTGTACCAGTTCCACTACGAGTCGACCCTGCTCGCGGCAGCGCCCGTCGTCGTGCCGGTCGACGCGGGCGAGCAGGTGAGCGTCGAGGTCGACGCCCAGCCGACCGCCGCGTTCGTCGAGCGCGTGCAGACGAAGGTCGACGAGTACCTCGCCGCCTGCGCCGCGCAGCACGTGCTGCAGCCGGCCGACTGCCCGTTCGGCATCGAGATCGACGACCGCGTCACGAGCGAGCCGCAGTGGAGCATCGTGTCGACGCCGCAGGTCACCCTCACCGCGGGCGAGACGTCGTTCGACATGCCGCCCACCGAGGGCGTGGCGCACATCTCGGTCGAGGTGCAGGACCTGTTCGACGGGCACTACTACACCCTCGAAGAGGACCGCCCGTTCAACCTCGCGCTCTCGGCGACGATCCGCCCCGACGGGTCGATCGCGATCCAGCTCAAGTAGTCCCCAGGCCGGTTGAGTAGCGCCGACGCGGAGCGGCGACGCGTATCGGAACCACCCCCGCGGTCGTGGTCTCGATACGCTCCTCCGTCGCTACTCGACCGACGAACTCTTGTCGTGCTCGGCGATGGCCGCGAGCCGCGCGTTGTAGGCCTCGAGCTCGGCGTCGCCCGTGCGGTCGGCGTGCCGGTCGCGGCGCTTCGACTCCTTCTCGTCGCTGCGCGACCACTGGAACGCGACCGTGATCGCGAGCGCGACGGTGGGGATCTCGCCGATCGACCAGGCGATGCCGCCGCCGAGCTGCTGGTCGGCGAGCGCGTCGGTGCCCCAGCCCATCGCCCCGTACCAGTCGGCGAGCATGAGCCCCGTGCCCGTCATGATCGCGAGACCGAAGAACGCGTGGAACGCCATCGTGCCGAGCAGCAGCAGCAGCCGGAACGGGTAGGGCAGGCGGTACGGCACCGGATCGATGCCGATGAGCGACTGCACGAACAGGTACCCGGTGATGAGGAAGTGCGCGACCATCCACTCGTGCCCGATGTGGTCGAGCATCGTCCAGCGGAACAGCGGCGAGTAGTAGAACACCCAGAGCGACCCCGCGAAGAGCACGGCCGCGACGATCGGGTTCGCGATGATCGACGCGAACCTCGAGTGCACGGCGAGCAGGATCCACTCGCGCCCGCCGCGCGAGCCGTCCTTGCGCGGACGGATCGCCCGGGCGGCGAGCGTCACGGGCGCGCCCGGCACGAGCAGCACGGGAACGGCCATCGTCAGGGCCATGTGGCCGAGCATATGCGCCGAGAACAGGTACTGCTCGTAGACGTTGATGCCGCCGTTCGTGACGTAGGCGAGCAGCAGCAGGCCCGAGACCCAGAGCACGGCACGGTAGACGGGCCACTTGTCGCCGCGCCTGCGCAGCCGGAAGACCCCGGCCAGGTAGAAGAAGATGCCGAACCCGCACGCGAGCAGCCAGATGAGGTCGGGGTTCCACTCGGTGACGTAGCGGAACGTCTCGGGCCACGGCGGCAGCGGCGTGCCGGTGAGGATCTCGGCGGGGGTGCGGGCGAGTTCGCCGGCCTCCTCCGACACCGGCGTCGCGGTGCGCGCGAGGGCCGCCGCCACGCCCGACGCGATGCCCATGAACGCGAGCTCCGCGACGACGAGCCACCAGAAGTTCCTCGCGCCCCCCGCTGGTCGAGGAGCGCCCGGCGAAGGAGGACGCGTCTCGAGACCGCCCCGCGACATCCTCCGGATCAGGAACCGGCGGTACATCGCACCGAAGCATCCGAGTGCGATGAGCACGGCGACCTTCGCGATGACGAGCACGCCGTACTGCGTCGCGAGCTGGTCCCAGGTGCCGATGCGCAGCGCCGCGCTCGCGTAGCCCGAGATCGCGACGACGATGAAGCAGATGAGCGCGACCGTCGAGTACCGGGCCAGCACGACGGGCAGTCGCTTCGGTCCGAGCTCGCGCCTGAGCAGCACGAGCGTCACGAGGCCGCCGAGCCACATCGCGACGAACACGAGGTGCAGTCCGAGGCTCGTGACGGCGGCCGCGTGGCCGGCCGCGCCGGCCGCGTGCCCCTGCTGCGCCATGGGCACGAGCGAGGCGACCGCGAGCACGGTCACGAAGACGAGCGCGGTGTGGTTGCGCACCGCGAAGCACAGCACCGTGACGGTCGCGGCGACGAGGGTCGTGATGAGCCACGACTGGCCGAGCTCGATCGTCGTCACGAACTGGCCGAGCTTCTGGCCGAAGGCGTCGCTGAGGTCGAACGGCACCGCCGTGACGAGTACGAACGTGAAGAGCCCGGTGGCCGCGCTCGCGACGGTCATCACGGCGGCCGACGCGGCGGCGACGTCGAGTGCGAGGTCGAACTCGCGACGCTTCGGGCTGAGCGCCCACACCGCCAGCACGAGCGCGCCGATCATGCCCGCGGCGCCGAGGTTCACGAAGAGCTTCGCGACGGGCACGCCGTAGCGGGCGACGGGCCCCGGATCCTGGATCAGTTGTTCGTCGGCGCCGCCGCCGTACGCGAGGGCGACGAACGTCGCGACGAGGGCGACGGCGGTGAGCACGGCAGGGCCGAGCACGCGGACGGAGCGGGGCACCGAACCAGCCTAGACGGCGATGACTGGATGCCCCGTGGGTGCGCCCGCCCCGATGCATCCGCCCGCCCACGACGACGGAGGGGCGCACGGCTTCTCGCCGTGCGCCCCTCCGTGAAGCAGCTGGTTACTTGGCAGCAGCCTTGAGCTTCGAACCGGCCGAGACCTTGACCGAGTAGCCGGCCGGGATCTCGATGGTCGCGCCCGTCTGCGGGTTGCGGCCGGTGCGCGCAGCGCGGTGCGTGCGCTCGACGGCGAGCCAGCCCGGGATGGAGACCTTGGTGCCCGAGCCCACGGAGTCGGCGAGCGCGTCGAACAGACCGCCGAGCACGGCGTCGACGGTGGCCTGGCTCTGGCCGGTCGACGCAGCGATCTTCGCGACGAGCTCGGTCTTGTTCAGCGACTTGTCAGCCATTGAATGTCCTCCTCGGACGTTCGCTGTATGCAACAGCATTGAGTTGAAATACTCGGGAACGATCGTTCAACCGCCCCCGTGGCCAACCGGCCGCCTCGAATGTAACAGAAAACCCCGGAAACACGCGGATTTCCGGGGTTTTCGGAGCCATCGGGCCCGGCGTGTCATGCGCCGGGCCCATCGGCTACTTCAGGAACTTGAACTTCGCCGTGTGCGTCGTGCCGTCGTCGAGCTGCAGCGCGAACGTGCCGCACTTGCCGGCCCACGCCTTGTCCGTCTTCCAGACGTACACGTACTGCCCGGCCACGGGGTCGTAGCTCAGGCTGCTCGCGCCCGCCGTGACAGTCGTCTCGATCACGTCGGTCTCGACGCCCGTCGCGCAGGCGGTGAACAGGAGCTTCGGGGAGCCGGCCGCGATGATGTCGAGCCCCTGGTCGCCGCCGAGGCTGAACTTCATCGGCACCGCGCTTCCCGCCTTCACGGAATTGACCACGCCGTCCATGTCGACCGGCCGGAAGAAGCCGTCGAAGTCGTAGATCACCGAGTAGTCGCACGAGACCTCGACCGAACGGTTGCCGGCATTGTCGACGGCCGTGCCCTCGGCGGCGACGGCGGTCTTCGCGCCGACGCTCGTGGTGTCGAGCGCGATCGACCCGCTCTCGGAGCCCGCGGCGACACCCGAGCCGCCCACCTCATCGGTCGCCGTCCACGTCGCCTCCGCGACGGACCCGAGGATGACGGGGCCGACCGGGCACACGAGCGTCACCACCGGCGGCGTCACGTCGACGACCGTGTAGGTGCAGGAGGCCTCGGCCGACGGGTTGCCCGCGTTGTCGAGCGCCGTGCCCTCCGGGGCGACGGCGACGAGGTCGACGCCGAGCGCGGACGTGTCGAGCAGGATCTGCCCGCTCTCGTACCCGGCGGCCACGCCGGAGCCGCCGTCCTCGTCGGTCGCGGTCCAGGTCGCGTACGCCTCCTCGCCCTGCGGGATCGGGTCGGTCGGGCACACGACGGTCACAACGGGCCCCGTCGTGTCGGCGGGGGTCTCGACGTCGCAGTCCACGACGGTCCAGCTGAGCGACACGGTCGCGTCGCGGTTCTTCGTGTCCCCGGTGAGCACCTTGCCGGTCGCCCGGTAGCTCACCGTGCCGCTGCCGGGGCCATCGGTACTGCCGGCCGTGACCGTGATGGTAGAGCTGGTCTGTGCGCTGTCGACGGTCGAGTTCTTGTCGAGGTCGGCCCAGCCGTCGGGCAGGGTGATGGTCGTCGGCGAGGGCTGCGTCGCTGAGACGTTCGACTGGGCGATTCGCGAGAAGCCCACGTCGGAGCCGCTCTGGAAGATCGTGGCGTCGCCGTTGCCGCCGCGATCGAGGTTCAGTTCGACGACGACGTCCTCGGTCGTGTTGCACTCGAGCTCTCCGAGGTCGATCTCGGGCGTCGAGACGACCAGGTCGTCGCTCGTGGTCCACTCGATGTCGTCGGCATAGGCGATCGCGCCCCCTCCGAGCACGAGCGCGGCGACCGCGGCCACCCCGGCGATCGATCTGCTCCAACCACTCCAGCGCTTCATCGAGCCACCCCTCCACTTTCGGCGGACGCATGCGCACGCATGCTCCTGCAAGTCCGTCAACGGTAGGGGTGAACCGGGCCGGCCGGGCAGGCCCCCGTGGTGGTGGCACCCGCACGGGGAATCCCCCGTTCCACCTCGTCGATGTACCCCGGTGCGAGCTTCAGAGACGCGAAGAGGGGCGCCCCGGAGAATCCGGAGCGCCCCTCTTCGTGAAGCGTGAAGCGTGAAGCGTGGAGCTACAGCTGCTTACCAGCTCGACTTGGTGATGCCGGGCAGCTCGCCACGGTGCGCCATGTCGCGGAAGCGGACACGCGAGATGCCGAACTTCGAGAGGTTGCCGCGGGGGCGACCGTCGATGGCGTCGCGCGAACGCACGCGCACCGGCGAGGCGTTGCGGGGAAGCTTCTGCAGGCCGACGCGGGCGGCCTCGCGGCTCTCGTCGGTGCCGTTCGGGTCGATGAGCGCCTTCTTCAGCTCGAGGCGCTTCGCCGCGTAGCGGTCGACGATCACCTTGCGCTGCTCGTTGCGCGCGATCTTGCTCTTCTTGGCCATGTCTTAGCGCTCCTCTCGGAAGTCGACGTGCTTGCGCACCACGGGGTCGTACTTCTTGAGCACGAGGCGGTCGGGGTTGTTGCGACGGTTCTTGCGGGTCACGTAGGTGTACCCGGTGCCGGCCGTCGAACGGAGCTTGATGATGGGACGGATGTCCTGCTGCTTCGCCATTAGAACTTCACCCCACGAGCCTGCATGTCACGAACGACGGCCTCGATGCCACGGGCGTCGATGACCTTGATGCCCTTGGCGGACACGTTGATCGTGATGTTCCGACGAAGCGACGGCACGTAGTACGTCTTCTTCTGCACGTTCGGGTCGAAGCGGCGCTTCGTCCGGCGGTGCGAGTGCGAGATGTTGTGTCCGAAGCCGGGAACGGCTCCGGTCACCTGGCACACTGCTGCCATTGGTCTTTCCTCCAATACCGAGGGGCGGATGCCCCTCCCAAGGTCTCTTGTCTGCTGACGCTCACACGCCGAACCGCGCGATTTCTCGCGATGATCGGGGTGGGATTGTCGCGGTCTGGGCAGTGGAAGTACCCAGCCAACGAGCCAGCTTACCAGACGGCCCGGTCGCGGCCGAAATCCGGCGGCCGGATGCCTCCGCGCCGGCGCCGCGTCGGACGTCGGCGTGGCGGCATCCCGAGCCGGATCAGGAGCCCGCGGCCGACGCCCGCTCCTCGCGGAGCACCGTGCGCCGCGACAGCACCGCCGCGACGAAGAAGCAGAGCGCGCCGATGACGGTGCCGAGGTTGGTCCAGAACAGGCTCACGAGGTCGCCGGTCGTCGGGACGACGTATGCGGCGACCGCCGAGACGCCGAAAGCGATCGAGCCGAGCATGTTGAGGCCGGTGCCGTGCCAGGTGCGGGCGTCGCGGTCCCACAGCTGCCCGCGGTCCCTCGTGGCGACGACGGCGAGGCCGCTCGACACGAGGAACGCGATCGAGCCGAGCATGTCGGGCCGCCAGCCGACGCCGACCGCGTCGGGCTGCTGCACGGCCGCGACGAGCGCCTGCCCCGTGCTCACGTTGAAGAAGAGCGTGCCGACGAACTGGATGGCCGCGGCGAACCAGTCGGCGCGGTCGGCGGCGTTCATGCCCCTTCGGGGCGGGCGACGGCCGCTGAGGCTCAGCTGGATGAACCCCGCCGTCGTGAACAGCAGCGAGCCGATGAAGAAGGTGACCGCGACGCCGACATCGCCCGCCCACTCGGCGTAGGCGGGCCAGGGACCGACGAAGAAGCAGATCGAGCCGAGCGCGAACCCCCATGCCTCGCGACGCAGGCGGCGGTCGGAGGGCGGCGCGTGCCGCTCCGGCGATGGCGTGTCGCGTGGCATGCCCTCATCTTGGCGCATGCGCGCCCCCGCCGGGGCGGCCGGGCCGCTACTTCGCATCGCCGGGCGACGCGGTCTCGACCACGAGGCCGAGGTCGCGCATCTCGCGCACCGACTTGCCCGCGAGCTTGCGGCCGAGCAGCGGTCGCCCGTTGCTGTGCTGGTAGACGCCCGCGGGCTCCTTCGCGAGCGGCTCCTCCCAGCCGCGGTAGAGGGCGATCACCCGCACGGTGAAGCCGATGACGAACGCGATGCCGGTGCTCACCCAGACGTTCAGGCCGAAGGCGTCGCAGACGATCCAGACGAGGCCGGTGAGCACCGCGATGCCGACGAACCACTCCCCGCGGATGAACTGCTTCGGCGGCACGCCGCTCGTGACGTCGATGAAGTAGCGGCCCGCCGTCGGGCCGACCACGGCGAGCGCGAGCGCCCCGAGGACGGGCAGCCCGGCCTCGACCGCCTTCTGCGCGCCCACGATCGCGTACCAGGGCAGCGAGAAGGAGGTCATGAACTGGAACAGCCCCTCGCGGAAGAGCTGCCCGCCCTTGAAGGCGATCGCGTAGCCGAGGAGCCCCGCGGCGAGGCAGAGCAGGATGTAGGCCGGGTTGGTGAGCGCCGACGGGACGTCGCCGAGGAGGACGTCGCGCGCGACGCCGCCGCCGATGCCGCCGACGAGCGCCATGAGCAGGATGCCGACGATGGTGTAGTTGCGATAGTGGTCGGGCCGGCGGGCGAGCAGCGCGCCGTTGAGGGCATTGGTGGTCGCCGCGATGAGGTCGATCGTCGTGAAGCTCCCCGTCCAGGTGAAGTCGCCGAACGTGATGGGAGTGGCGCTCAACTCGATGAGCATGACGGCCCTTTCTGTTGCTGCATGGAGTTCGTGATGGGTGGTGCCGGACGGCCCACGGGAAGCACCCGTGGGCCGTCCGTCGGGAGGCGCTCAGCCGGTCGTCGCCGGATCGCCCGGCGGGGCCGGCGACGCGGCCGGTGCAGCCGGTGCCGCCTCGTCCTCCTCGTGGGTGCCGCGCATCGCCTTCTCCGCGTCGGACCGCAGGTCCCAACTGGGGCGCCGGAACGCGTAGAAGAGCAGCGGCGGGAGGCCGAGCAGCAGGATGACGCCGAGCACCACGAGGGCGTACATGCCGGCCGACATCGAGTCGAAGCCGTCGGGCGGGATGAACGCGAGGCAGAACGCGGCGAGGCATCCGAGGAAGCCGACGCCGGCGATGAAGCCCATCGCGGGCACTCGGTACGTGCGCTTGACGTTCGGCTCCTTGCGGCGCAGCCGGATGGCGGCCGCGAACATCATCATGTACATGACGAGGTAGAGCGCCGCCGCCATGTCGACGAGGGCGATGAACGCCGAGTTCACGTTCGGGATGAAGATGAACATCGCCGCGAGCAGCGTGACGATCGTGCCCTGCAGCATGAGGATGCCCGACTGCACGCCCTCCTTGTTGCGCTTCTGGAGTCCGCGCGGCAGCAGGCCCGACTCGGCCGCGGCCAAGAGGCCCTTCGAGGGGCCGGCGATCCAGGTGAGCACCGAGGCGAGCGCGCCCGCCGCGATGAGCGCCGAGATGATCGGCGTCGCCCACGACATGCCGAACGTGTCGAAGTACTGCTGGAAGGCGAGCATGATGCCGTTCGTGAGCCCGAGGTCCTTGTTCGGCACGGCGATCGCGATCGCGATGGTCGGCAGGATGAACACCGCGAGGATGAGCACCGAGGCGAGCAGGATCGACTTGGGGTAGCCGCTGCCCGGGTTCTTCATCTGGTTCACGTGCACGGCGTTCACCTCCATGCCCGCGTAGGCGAGGATGTTCGAGACGATCAGCACGATCGACGCGATGCCCGTGAACGGCGGGATCATGTTCGCCGCGCCGAGCGGCACCTCGCTCGGTTCGCCCGTGCCCAGCCAGATGAAGCCGAAGACGATGAGCAGCCCCGCCGGGAAGAGCGTGCCGAGGATGCCGCCCCACGATCCGAGCTTCGCGAACAGGTTGCCGCCGCGCAGCGCGATGAGCGTCGAGCCCCAGTAGAGCACGAGGATGATGATCGCCGTGTAGAGGCCCGAGTTCGCGAGCGACGGGTCCATGAACACGAACGCGATCGCCGCCGCGATGAAGGCGATCTGCGTCGGGTACCAGACGACGTTCTGGATCCACTGCAGCCAGACGGCGGTGAAGCCCCAGCGGTTGCCGAAGGCCTCGCGCACCCAGACGTACACGCCGCCCTTCCACCCCGTCGCGAGCTCGGCCGCGACGAGCGCGGTCGGGATGAGGAAGAAGATCGCCGGAATGATGTAGAGCGTCACGCTGCCGAGCCCGTAGACCGCCATCGCCGGCAGCGAGCGCAGGCTCGCGACGACGACGACGGTGAGCAGGGCGAGCTGGCCGGCCCCGAGGTAGGCGGTGTGCGCCGTCTTCGGCGCCAGCGGGTGGTTCTTCCCGAGCCGTGGCGACTCGGTCGCCTGCTTCGTCATCTCACTCGCCTCCTAGTGGTGGAACGCGGGACGGTTGCCCTCGACGGGCATCGGCGACTCGAGCTGGTCGAGGTAGGCGGTCTCGGCCTGGATGTCGCGGAGCAGGTCCGCCGCGAGGTCCATGCTGAGCCCGTTGCGCACGACGATGCGCTGCACCGTGCGGTCGGCCATGTTGTCGGGCAGCGGGTACGCGGGCACGAGCCACCCCTTCTGCCGCAGGCGGTCCTGCAGGTGGTACAGGTTCCAGTTGTCGGTGTGCCCCGGCTTCAACCGCCAGGCGAAGACCGGGATGTCGGTGCCGTCGCTGATCAGCTCGAAGGCGCCGATCTCGGCGATGCCCTTGGAGAGGTACACCGCGACGTCCTGCGAGGCCTGCTGCACCGCGGCGTAGCCCTTCACGCCGAGCCGGAGGAACAGGAAGTACTGCAGCAGCACCTGCGCACCCGGGCGTGAGAAGTTGAGCGCGAGCGTCGGCATCGATCCGCCGAGGTAGCTCACCCGGAAGATGAGGTCGTCGGGCAGCACGTCGGCGGTGCGCCAGACGACCCAGCCGAGACCCGGGTAGACGAGCCCGTACTTGTGACCCGAGGTGTTGATCGAGTGCACGCGCGGCAGCCGGAAGTCCCATTCGAGGTCGGGCTGGATGAACGGCGCGATCATCGCACCCGAGGCGCCGTCGACGTGGATCGGGATGTCGAGTCCGGTCTTCTCCTGCAGCGCGTCGAGCGCCTCGGAGATCTGCTTGACCGGCTCGTACGCACCCGTGTACGTGACGCCCATGATCACGACGACGCCGATGGTGTTCTCGTCGATGTACTCCTCGAGCTGTGCACCGTCGAGCATCGGGTACTCGTCGCTCACCGGCACGTAGCGCGGCTCGACGTCGAAGTAGTTGCAGAACTTCTCCCAGCAGACCTGCACGGCGCTCGACATGACGAAGTTCGGCTTCGAGGCGTCCTTGCCGGCGGCCCGGCGGGCCTGCTGCCAGCGGCGCTTCATCGCGAGGCCGCCGAGCATGGCGGCCTCGGAGGAGCCGATCGTCGAGGTGCCGATCGTGCCGTCGGGGTCGGGCGAGTGCCACAGGTCGGCGAGCATGCGCCAGCACTTCTCCTCGATCGCCGCCGTCTGCGGGTACTCGTCCTTGTCGATCATGTTCTTGTCGAAGGCCTCGGTGTAGAGCGCCTTGGCCTCGTCGTCCATCCACGTCGTCACGAAGGTCGCCAGATTGAGCCTCGCGTTGCCGTCGAGCATGACCTCGTCGCGGATGATCTGGTACGCGGTCTGCGGCAGCGACTCGTTCTCGGGGATGCGGTGCCCCGTGGTGACCGTCGCCTCCCCCGGTCGCGCGAACCTCGGCGTGTATTCGTTGTCGAGCTGCTCGGTCATCGTCATCCCTCCGTGCGTTGCCGGGCGCGATGTCGGCGCGACATCGCGGAGCGCGATCGGGAGGAGCCGTTCCCCCGAACGTCGCATCCGCTCGCGATGCTATTCCTCGACGGGTGGCGACCGTGTCACGCAGATCGCATGAACCGCGCGCCGTGCATGACCCTCGTTCGGGGGGTGCCCGTCCCCCGAACGGCGAGCTCGCCGCCCTCGGGCGAGCATGGGGAGTGCTGCCCATTCAGTCGATTCGGCCGAACGGTTAGCCTCGTTGAAGTCCCCCGATCGGGGCTGACGAAGGTTTCTACGGATGGGGTTGATGATGGCTGATTTCAAGGCGTCGTACGGTGAGATGGAGTCGATGGCGGGCCGTCTCGACACGGGTCGTGAGGAGATCGGCGACGTGCTGCGTCGCCTGAAGGACGACGTCGACCGTCTGCTCGGTGACGACTTCAAGACGCAGCACGCGTCGGGCAAGTTCGGTGAGGGGTACACCGAGCTGACCACGGGTCTGGAGAAGGCGATCGAGGGCATCAGCGACATGGGCGAGTCCCTGCGCAAGATGATGCAGGCCATCAAGGACACCGACCAGGCCCTCGCCGGCAACTAGTCCCCACGCAGCCGAAGGCCGCGCCGCCCACCGATCCCGGTTCCGGCGGCGCGGCCTCGATCTTCGACCAGCTGACGATCTTCCACCAGGGGGTGCGGAATGCCCGACGTGTATCTGAACATGCAGGAGCTCGACGCGGTGCTCTCGGGGCTCAAGACCTCGATCACCGAGTTCGACGAGGCCGGCGACGTGTCGAACGGCATCCAGGACGCGATCGGTCGTCCCGACGGGCGCGGCTCGCTGCGCTCGCGCGTCGACGACTTCGAGTCGGACTGGAACCACACGCGCGACGAGCTGAAGTCGAGCCTGGACGAGATCCGCCAGCACCTGCAGGACATCATCGACGGCTGGAAGGACTGGGACGAGGAGGCGGCCGCCGCGCTGCAGTCCAACGGTCCCGACAACGACCCGGCCGCCCACCAGCCGCGATAGGAGCCGACGATGACGCTCATCTCCCCCCAGCACCACGTGCTCCGCCGTCTCGAGGGCCGCCCCGACGACATCGAGCAGTACGGACGCGACCTCGAATCGGCGGCGGCGGTCATGACGACGACGGCGAACCAGCTCAAGAAGATCAGCGAGGGCACCCGCGACATCGCGATCGCCGTGTCGGTCGACAAGATCCGCGAGAAGGCGGGCGACACCTACCCCGACCTCGAGAAGGCGTCGACCAGGTACCACGACACCGGCGCCGTCCTCATCAGGTACGGCGGCGCGCTCCGCACCGCGCAGAACACGATCCACCCGCTCATCGACGACATCCAGACCGCGCACGGCGACGTCGACGACGCCCGCGAGACCGAGCGCGACGCCCGCCGCAAGGTGCGCGACAACGGGATCACGATGCCGTGGGAGGACGAGGTCAGCGACCAGCAGAAGCACGCCGACCAGGCGACGCTCGACGGCGCCGAGGGTGCGACCGGTCGGGCGGAGGCCCATCTCGAGCAGCTCTGGGGCCAGTTCGACCGCGCCTTCTCGACGTGGTCCGATGCCTACGACGACGCGGTCGACGGCATCGAGGACGCCTTCGACGCGGCCGACAACAACGACGCCTGGGGTGAGGACCTGCTGCCGATCCTCGGCTGGATCGCCGTCGGGCTCGCCGTCGTCGCGCTGTTCGTGACCGGGCCGATCGCGCTCGCGATCGCCGCCATCGGCGCCGTCGTCGCGGCGGTGATGCTCACGATCAACCTCCTCAAGTTCGCGAAGGGCCGAGGCAACTGGCTCGATCTCACGATGTCGATCGTCGGGCTCATCCCGTTCGCGCGACCCCTGATCCAGGGCGCCCGCGCCGGGCTCGCCGGACTCCGCGGAACCACGGCGCTGTTCAGCGCCGGTCGCGGCATCCTGCGCACCTCGATCCGCGCCGGCCTGCCGCGCTGGGGCATCACGCCGCTCTCGGGCGGCCCCTTCCGCATGCTCGCCCAGGGCACCGGCAACCTCTTCAAGGGCGTCGGCAACGGGGTCATGAACCTCGGTGCGAGGCTTCGGTACGGTGGACTGATGACCGAGTTCCGCCTGAAGGACCTGTTCGTCACACGTCCCGTGATGAACCTGCTCCGCGGCGGACACAACTCGGTGACGAGCTTCTCGAACTTCCTGCTCTCGGGCGGTGGTCGCGGCACGGCGGCGGCGCAGGCCTGGGCGGCGTCCCGCGAGGTCAGCTCGGCGGCACCGTCGGCATTCTCCGCCATCGCCAACAAGTTCGAGTCGGCCGGCACCTGGCTCGCGAACTCCGACTTCATGGGCTCGGCGGTCAACTCCGACTACGCCGACCTGCGCGGGATCTTCGCGCAGTGAAGCGTCGCTCCGGATCCCCGTTCGACTACGACGTCGGCGACAAGGCCGATCAACGTCGTGAAGGCCGGGTGACCCGTGCGGTCCTTCCGACGACGCTGGGGCTCGTCGGCTACGGGGTGGTCATCGCCGTCACGGTGCTCAACCTGCTGGTCTCGGGCATCCCGAACCTCGCCACCGGCACCACGGCGTGGGACTCGGACCAGCCCTTCCCACTCATCATGGTGCCGTCATGGCTCATCCTCGCGCTGTCGTGCCTCCCGCTGCTGACGACCGCGCTCATCTGGCGCAACGTCGACGAGCGGCACGGTCCGCTGCTGTCGAACCTGCTCACCTTCTTCTGCACGGCCTACTTGCTGCTCCCGCTGCTCCTCGCCGGCACCTATGCGGAGCCGAGCCCCTTCGCGAACGGCGACCGTACATACGGCTGGCACTGGATCGGCACAGTGCTCGTGCTCGCCGCGATCGTCGCGATGATCGTGCGACGGGTCACCCTGCGCAAGACGGCCGTGCCCCAACGCGAGTTCGATTCGTTCGAGGAGGAGGAGATCGCCCTCCGACGCAAGGCGCGGACGAACCGCAAGATCCGCGAGACGCTCGACGAGCGTCTCGCCGAGCTCCATGCGCGCGAGGCGGCGGCGAAGGCGGCCGCCGAGGGCGTTATCGGGCCGACCCCGTCGGGCACGACCGATCGGAGCACCGATGGCTGACGCCGCGACCGCACCCCGCGGCATCGGGTTCTCGATGCTGTTCCCCCCGGGCTGGCGCGAGTTCCGCGCCGACGCCGCCGGCGAGGCCGAGCTCACCGAGCTCGCGACCGCGGCCGCCCGCGAGGCGGGTCGAGCCGACGTCGTGCTCGCCATCCGCCAGTACGTGCACCGCATGTTCGACGGGCTCCGGCGGCGCAGGGCGATCGGCGTGCACCTGCCCGTCGAGACCCTCGCGGGCGGCGCGCTTCCGGTGTCGCTGACCGTCGTACCGGTGCGCGTCGCGGCGGGTTCGACGCTCGCGCGGACGGTCGGCACGATCTCGGGCGGCAACCCGGTCGAGGAGCTGCCGGTCGACGACACGACCTGGTTCCGCTGGGAGGAGCGCAGCGACGAGCTCGACGGCGACCGCGACGCGATCTCGACGTCGCTGC
Source organism: Agromyces cucurbitae (assembly GCF_058349945.1). Taxonomy (NCBI): domain Bacteria; kingdom Bacillati; phylum Actinomycetota; class Actinomycetes; order Micrococcales; family Microbacteriaceae; genus Agromyces; species Agromyces cucurbitae. The sequence continues at coordinate 135,778 of NZ_JBYRES010000001.1, forward strand.
ACTACGTGCTCCCGCGTCCCGGCGGCGACGGCGAGGCCGGCCTGCAGCTCATCTACGCGCTCGTGGCCCTCGCCGAGGACCGCGGCAGCGACGAGACCCGCGCGCTCGAGTCCCTCGGGCACGGCATCATCGGCACCTTCCAGTGGGGGCGTGCGCAGTGATCGACTACGTGATCGAGCTCGACGACGACCTCTGGATCGGCATCCCGCCCGGATTCCCCTATGGGCAGTGGGACGACGCGGCCTCGTGGGCCGCCGACCTCGCCGCCGCGGCGGTTCCCGACGACGCCGAACGGCGCGAGCGGTTCGAGACGGCCGCCCTCGGCGTGGCGGGCGTCCACCCGCCGGGCGTCGACCACGTGCTGTGGTTCGCCCCGGCCGACGGCAGCACGATGGGCATCGCGTTCCTCACGGTCGCCGACGCCGCGGGCGAGACGGTCGACCTCGAGGCGCTCGCGCGGCACGAGCTCGACTCGCAGACGCCGCCGCAGCTGACGCGGCATCCCTCGCAGGTGTTCGGCACGGTCGTGCAGTCGGCGACGACGATCCGGCTCGCCGACGTCGCCGACGGCGTCGCGGACGGCGATGCCGGCCATGCCGATCCCGAGGCCGGACGCGTGTCCGGCGTCGCCGGCAGCATCCGCACCGTCGCCGCGGCCCGCGACGCGGTCTTCATGCTCAACGCCGTCGACGAGGACCTGGCGACGCTCGGCCTCATGCAGCCCGAGATGGTCGACCTCTTCGAGCGGATCCGCCTGCTCGACGGACCCGACGAGATCGCGGGCGCGGTGCGACGCCTCAGGGGCGACGCCTGAGCGCACGGTTCCGCACGCAGGCGCATCGACGGCGGGTGACGGAAGGCCGCGAGCCGTCCGTCACCCGCCGTGGTCAGGTCAGCAGCGGTGGACGCACCTAGTCGGTGAGCCCGTCGACGTAGTCGCGGTTGTCGTCGATCCACTGCTCGACGACGGGGCCGTAGTCGTCGGAGTCGGACTCGTTGAACATCGCGTTCTCGAGTGAGAACAGCAGCTCGCTGTCCATCTCGAAGTCCTCGAGCCAGCCGCGGAGCGTCGGGAACGACTCCGCGAAGCTCTTGCCGCCGAACGCGTGGATGCCCTCGGCGTCACCGAGTGCGCCCTCGGGGTCGTCGAGGTCCTTGATCGGGAACGCGTCGTACGCCCAGTGCGGGCGCCAGAGCGTGACGGCGATGTTCTCCCCCGCCTTCGTCGCGGCCGTGAGCTCGGCGAGCATCGCGGGTGTCGAGCTCGTGAGGTACTCCATCTTCTCGAGGCCGTACGCCGGGATCACCTCGTCTTCGGTCACCCGGTTGAGTCCCGAGCCGGGCTCGATGCCCACGAGGCGGTTGCCGAACAGGTCGGCCTTCGCGGCGAGCTCGTCGAGCGAGTCGACCGGGGCGTCCTCGTTGACCGCGATCGTGAGCTTCGCGTCCTCGTTCCAGGCGCCCAGGTCGACGAGGTCGTCGCCGTACTGCTCGATGTAGTCGGCGTGGGTGATCGGCAGCCAGGTGTCGAGGGTCACGTCGTAGTCGTCGGTCGTGAGGCCCGAGTAGACGGGCGCGGGGTCGGCGTACTCGAGGGTCACGTCGTACCCCTGCTCGGTGAGCACGGCCTTCCACAGCTCGCTCGCGGCGATGCCCTCGTCCCAGCCGTTGAACACGGCGATCGTGACGTCCTTGCGGTCGCCGTTGTCGAGCGTCTCCGCCGCGGCGCCGCCGGCGCAGCCGCTGAGTGCGAGCGCGGAGACCGCGCCGAGTGCGAGTGCTCCGGTGAGCATGCGCTTCTTCATGTGATTCCTTTCCTCCCGCGCGCAGGGTCGCGGGCGTTGGGGTGAGGTCCGTGGTCGGCACGGTCGGTCGAGTAGCGCCCGACGGAGGAGGGCGCGTATCGAGGCCACCGCGCCGGTGCTTCAGGCGGTCGGGGCGGATGCCTCGGGGCGGTCGCCGGCCGCGACGGGCTCGGGTCGCGCGTCGTCGGCACCGGCTTCGCCGGTTGCGGTGGACGCCGCCGCCGAGGCATCCCCCCGCGACCGGCGACGAGGCCGCGGCGCACCGAGCGCACCCGTGATGCGGTCGAGGATGATCGCGAGGATCACGACCGAGACGCCCGCCTCGAAACCGAGGCCCACGTCGATGCGGGTGAGCGACTGCACGACGTCGCCGCCGAGGCCGCCCGCGCCGACCATGCCCGCGATGACGACCATCGACAGCGAGAGCATGATGACCTGGTTGACACCGGCCATGATGCTCGGCATCGCGAGCGGCAGCTGGATCTGGCGCAGGATGCGCCACGGCGACGACCCGAACGCCTGGCCCGCCTCGACGACCTCGCGGTCGACCCCGCGGATGCCGAGCTCGGTGAGGCGCACGCCCGGGGCCATGGCGAAGATGATCGTCGCCACGATGCCCGGCACGACGCCGACGCGGAAGAGGATGAGCGCCGGGATCAGGTAGACCATCGCCGGCATCGTCTGCATGAAGTCGAGGATCGGACGGATGACGCGGGATGCGGCGTCGGAACGGGCCGCGAGCACGCCCACCGGCACGGCCACGACGACCGCGATGGCACTCGCGACGAGCACGAGCGCGAGCGTCGCCATGGCGTTGTCCCACTGGTCGACCCCGACGATCACGAGGAGGCCGATCGCCGAGCCGACGGCGAGCCTCCAGCCCCGCGCGTACCAGGCGAGCGCGACGATCGCGGCGATGACGACCCAGAACGGCGGCGCCTGCAGCACGAGCTCGACGAGGTCGTAGAACCCCGCGAAGACGTCGCGGACGACGCGGAAGAACCCGCCGAACACGTCGGTCACGAAGCCGATGAACGCGGCGACCCATTCGCCGAGCGGAAGGCGGAACTCGTTCATGCCGGGCTCCTCTCCCCCGTCGCCGCGACGGGCACGGCATCGGCCACCGCCGCATCGACGCCGGCGGTGCGGTGCAGCGTCTCGGTGATCACGTCGATCGGGATCGTCACCGGGGTCTCGATGATGGCCTGCTCGGCGGTGTCGGTGCTCACGTTGCCGAGCGCCGCGAGCAGGGTCACGCGCGGCACCGCGCCGAGCAGGCGCCCCTCGCCGTCGACGACCGCGAGCGGCAGCTGGCTCTCGACCGCGCTGCCGAGCAGCTCTGCGAGATGCTCGTCGACGCCGACGACGGGATGGTCGTCGCTGATGGCGACGCTGAGGTCGCGTTCGCCGCGCTGCACGAGTCGCAGCACGTCGCGGTCGTGCGCGACGCCGAGCAGGCGCCGGCCGTTGCCGACGACGAAGACCATCGACGTCTGCAGGTCGCGCATGGTGCGCAGGGCCGCACGCGGCCCCGCGGAGGCGGTCGCGACGGCGCGCGGCGCCTCCATGACGTTGCCCGCCGTGAGCACCCGGGCGCGGTCGACGTCCTGCACGAACTGCGCGACGTAGTCGTCGGCCGGGTCGGTGAGGATCTCCTCGGCGGTGCCGATCTGCACGACGCGCCCGTCGCGCATCATCGCGATGCGGTCACCGAGGAACATCGCCTCGTTGAGGTCGTGCGTGATGAAGACGATGGTCTTGCCGAGCTCCTGCTGCAGCTCGACGAGCTGCTCCTGCATCTCGCGCCGGATGAGCGGGTCGAGCGCCGAGAAGGCCTCGTCCATGAGCAGGATGTCGGTGTCGGCGGCGAGGGCGCGAGCGAGGCCGACGCGCTGCTGCATGCCGCCCGAGAGCTCGGCGGGCAGCTTCTCGCCCCAACCGCCGAGTCCGACGCGCTCGAGGATGCGCTCGGCGCGGGCGCGCCGCTCGGGCGCCGGGACCCCCTGGATCTCGAGCCCGTACGCGGCGTTCTCGAGCACCGTGCGGTGCGGCAGGAGGGCGAAGTGCTGGAAGACCATCGAGACGCGACGGCGGCGCACCGCGCGCAGTCGCTTCGGCGCGACGCCGGTGATCTCCTCCCCCATCACCGTGACCGAGCCGCCGGTCGGCTCGACGAGCCCGTTGAGCATGCGGATGAGCGTGGACTTGCCGGAGCCCGAGAGCCCCATGACGACGAAGATCTCGCCGCGGCGCACCTCGAAGTCCGCGTCGATGACGGCGGCGGTGCCGAGCTCGGCCAGCTCGTCGCGGCCGGCCCCCTGCTGCAGTCGTTGCAGGGCCTCGCGCGGCTTCCGGCCGAAGAACTTGGTCAGGTGGCGCACTTCGAGTGCGGATGTGTCGGACATGCAGGGCTCCCCGAGGGCGCGCCGAACACCGCGAACGCGGGGCGTCTCGCGGTCGGATCCGGGCGCGCCGGACTCTTGGGTTGCGGCCGGGTTGACGGTGAGTCGGATGCCCCGTGCTCAAGCCCGGCGCGTGGTGCGTTCGTCGGGCGAATCAGGGCCGTCCAGCATCCGGCCATCGGGGCCGGATGCCTCACCGCGCAACCATACGCTCCGACGATTCCCGTTGAGGAATATCTGAGCGCGGACTGGGCGGATCGGTCGTGCAGGACCGTTCTCCACCGTAACGAGGTTCCAGCCGGAACCCAAACTCAGTTCGGCTTTAGTGCGCTTGACCTGCGGTTTCGCCGATGTCGCGGTGCAGGTCGCACTGGGCTACGCGCCGTCGGCAGCCAGCTCGGTGCAGTTCGCGCAGAGGCCGAAGACGTCGACGACGTGCGCCGCCTGCGTGAACCCGTGCTCGGCCGCGATGCCCTTCGCCCAGGCCTCGACCTCGGTGGCTTCGATCTCGACGGTCAGTCCGCAGTTGCGGCAGATCAGGTGATGATGGTGGCCCGTCGTCGAGCAGGCGCGGTACAGCGCCTCGCCTTCGGGCGACTGCAGCGAGTCGGCCTCGCCGCTCGATGCGAGGTCGCCGAGTGCGCGATAGACGGTCGCGAGTCCGATCGGCGAACCGCTCGCGTGCAGCGCCGAGTGCAGCGCCTGGGCACTGATGAATCCCTCGGTCGTGTCGAGCGCCTCGCGCACGGCCTCGCGCTGCCAGGTGTTGCGTTTCATCATGCGATCCGTGCGCCTTCCGCGGTCTCGACGGGGATGTCGGCCCGCTTCCACGGTAGCGCGCGCAGCTTGGAGATCCCCAGTGCGAGCAGGAAGAAGGCGGTCGCGGAGAGGGCGATCGCCGGACCCGCGGCGACCGCGAACGCCCGCGAGACGAGGACGCCGATGACGCCCGATGCGGCGCCGATGACGGGCGCGGTGAACAGCACCCCGCGGAAGGTGCCCACGACGAGCCGCGCCGCCGCGGCCGGCGCCGCGATGAGCGCGATCGCGAGGATGGCCCCGACCGCCGGGAGCGAGCTCACGACCGATGCGGCCGTGAGCGCGAGCACGACGAGCTCGATCGGCCATTCGCGGTACCCGGCAGCGCGGAACCCCGCCGGATCGAACGTCGAGAACGCGATCTCCTTGCCGATCACCGCGACGACGGCGATCGCGACGACGGCGACGCATGCCGCAAGAAGAATGTCTCCGTCGCTGACCGTCAGAATCGACCCGACGAGCAGGCTCTCGGCGCGCACCGGAAGCCCGGGGATGAGCGCCTGCAGCAGCGCGCCCGCCGCGAAACCACCGGTGAGCACGATGCCCGCGGCCACCTGGGCGCCCTGGCGGCGCACCCGCGCGATGCCCGCCATCACCAGGACGAGAACGACCGACGCGGCGGCCGCGCCCGCCGGCACGCTCACGCCCAGCGCCGCCGCGGCGACCGCGCCGGGATAGGTGCCGTGCGTGAGCGCCTGCGCGAAGAAGGTTCGCTTGCGGAGCACGACGAGGGCGCCCACGAAGCCGGCGCCGACGCCGATCACGATGGCCGCGAGGAGCGCCCGCTCGAAGTAGCCCATCAGCGGCCCTCCCCGGCTGCGGCGCCCGCCGCACGTTGCGTCGATCGAGGAGCGCCCGACGAGCCTCCCACCCGTCGAGGAGCGCCCGACGAGCCCCCCGCCGGTTGAGGAGCGCCCGACGAGCGAGGACGCGTCTCGAAACCCGCCGCACCCGCTCCCCTCCCCCGCACCCGCTTCGCAAGACCGAACACCCCGAGCACGAGCGCGTACCCGAGCACGAACACCGCGACGATGGTCGATCCGGCCGGCACGTCGACGCCGGCTCCGACCGATACCGCGAAGCCGGTCGCGAGGCCCAGCCAGGCGCCGAGCGCCGCGAAGCCCGCCGCCACCGGGAACAGCCACCAGAGACGCCGCGTCACGAGCCTGGCCACGGCGCCGGGCACGATCAGCAGCGCGAGCACGAGCAGCGTGCCCACGGTGCTCGCCGCCGCGACGACGACGAGCGCGATCGACGCGTTGAGCACGAGGTCGAGCACGAGGGCCGAGTCTCCCGCGGCACGACTCCCCCGCGCGTCGAACGCACGGAACAGCTGCTGCTTGAGCGTGACGACGACCGCGAGGAGGGCGATCCCGCTCACCACCACGAGCGGAATCACCTGGTCGGGCGGGATCGTGAGCACCCGGCCGAACAGCAGCGCCTCGAGTTCGCCCGCGTAGTCGTCGCTCTTCGAGACCACGATGACGCCGACGCTGAACGCCGCGGTCAGCACGATCGCGATCGCGGCGTCGGAGGTGATGCCGGCCCGGTCGAGCCAGGTGAGTGCGACGGCGCCCACCAGCGCGGCCACGGCCGCACCCGGGATGAGGCCGCTCGCGCCGCCGATCGCGAGCCCGATGGCGAGCCCGGGAAAGACCGCGTGCGTGAGCCCGTCGCTGATGAACTCGAGGCCGCGCAGGTTGACGAGCACGCCGACGACGCCCGCGACGACCGCGAGGACGAGCATGACCACGAGCGCTCGCGCCATGAAGGGGAGGGTGAACGCCGAGAACAGTGCGTCGACGGCCGTCATCGAGCGCCGTCCGCCGCGACGCGGGGGATGTATGCCGAGCGCTGCATCAGTGTCCCTCGTGGCCCGGCACGACGAGCGTGTGCTCGTCGATCTCGACCTCGACGCCCTCGAAGCACTCCTGCACGTTGCCGAGCGTGAGCACGTCGTCGACGGCTCCGTACGCGAGCTGCCGGCCGTTGACGAGCAGCACCGAGTCGCAGACGAGGCGTGCGAGCTCGAGGTCGTGCGTCGAGACGAGCACCGCGACGCCGTCGCGCTTGAGCTGCCTGAGCGTCTCGACGAGCGCGTCGCGGTTCGCCTGGTCGAGCCCGTTGAACGGTTCGTCGAGCAGCAGCAGCGCGGGCTCGGATGCGAGGGCGCGCGCGAGCAGGCCGCGCTGCCGCTGCCCGCCCGACAGCTCGCCGAACGGCCGCTTCGCGAGCTGCTCGAGGCCGACCCGCTCGAGCGCGTGCGCGACGGCCGCACGGTCGCGGCGGCCCGGCCAGCGCAGGAGTCCGAGAGCGCGGTATCTGCCCTGCATGACGACCTGCTCGACGGTGATCGGGAAGTCGGGATCGAGGTCGGCCGACTGCGGCAGGAACGCAACCATGCCGTTGCGGGAATGCGATGGGCGCCCCGGCGCCGCGACGCCGCCCAGCTCGAGCACCCCGGCGGTGCGCGGAACGAGCCCGAGGATGCCCTTCAGCAGGGTGGACTTGCCGGCGCCGTTCGGCCCGATGAGCGCGAGCGCCTCGCCGCGGGCGATCTCGAGGTCGAGCCCGGCGACGCCGGCGCCGCCGGGATGCGTGAAGGCCGCGTCGGTGAGCCGCAGCACGGGGGAGTCGGTCATGCCCGCCATGCCGTCATCCTGCCAGCACCGACGGAAGCGGGGAAGGCTCGACGCCCCACGACTCGAGGATCAGGCTGGCGTTGTGCACCTGGCTGCCGATGTACGTCTCGCCCTCGGTGCCGACCGCCCCGAGGGAGTCGCCGTAGAGCGCGTCGGGCCCCGAGTAGACCTTCGCGCCGGACTCCTCGCCGATGGTCTCGGCGGCCTTCGGCGAGATCGACGCCTCCGAGAACACGGCCTTCACGCCCGTGCTGTGGATCTTCGCGACGAGGTCGTCGATCTCGGCGGCACTCGGCTCGGCGTTGTCGTCGAAGCTCGGGATGATGCTGCCGACGAACGTGATGTCGTACGCGTCGACGAAGTAGGTGAAGGCGTCGTGGTTCGTCACGAGCAGCCGGTCTCCGGCCGGCACGCGGTCGACGTTCTCGCCGATCCACTCGTCGAGCGCCTCGAGCTCGGCGAGGTAGACGGCCTCGTTCGCCTCGAGCGCATCGGCGTCGACGCCCTCGACGGTCGCGAGGCCAGTCGCGATGTTCTCGACCATGTGCTCGGCGAGGTCGGGGTCGGTCCAGATGTGCGGGTTGCCACCGTCGTGACCGTGGTCGTCGTGCCCCGCGTCAGCCTCGCCCTCGCCCTCGTGCTCATCCTCATGATCGTGGTCGTCGGTACCGTACAGCTCGATGCCCGTGCTCGCGTCGATGAGCACCCCGTCGAAGCCCGACGCGCTGATCGCGTCGTCGAGCCAGCTCTCGAGCCCCGCGCCGTTGACGACGAGCGCATCGGCGTCGCTCAGGGCGAGCAGCTGCGCGGCGGAGGGGTCGAAGCCGTGCGCGCTCTGGCCGGGGGCGAGGAGCTGGGTGACGGCCGTGCCGTCGCCGACGAGCTCGCGCGTGAAGTCGCCGACCTGGGTCGTGGTCGCCACGATCTGCGGGCCGTCGTCGGCCGCACCGGATGCCCCGGGCCCCGCGCAGCCCGCGAGCACGAGCGCCGCCGTGGTGGCGAGCGCGGCGGCTCCCGCGAGGGCGAAGGGACGACCGGATCGGGGGAGCGAGCGCATGCGACGACTCTACGCGTTATTGATAATGATTGTCAAAACCATCTGGAACCGTCACATGTGGACAACCCGTGGCGCCCGTCGGCGGGTCGTGCGAGAGTGAAGTACGTGCACCCGACGACGACGCCCTCGATCACCCTGCTTCCGTTCACCGTCGCCGACGCCGAGCGAGTGCTCGCCGGTGCGGTCGATCCGCACGACGGGTGGGAGGGCGGGTACGCCTTCACCGACGAGCCCGAGCTCCTCGCGGAGTACGTGGGGGCGGCTCGCGAGAGCGGCGACCCTGCACCGTTCGGTCCGTATCTCGTGCACCGCGGCGAAGACGGCCCGGCCATCGGGGGAGTGAACCTCTTCGGGCCGCCCGACGCCGACGGGGCGGTCGAGTTCGTGTTCGGCCTCGTGCCCGCCGTGCGCGGTCAGGGCCTGGCGCTGCACACCGTCGAGGCGGCGGTCGAGCTCGCGAGGTCGGTCGGCGCCCGCATCGTTCGCGCCGGGGCCGAGATCTCGAACCTGCCCGCCCGCCGCACCCTCGAGCGCGCGGGCTTCGCCGAGGCCGCTCGCGAGGCCGACGCGATCACCTACGAGATCCGCCTGTAGTCCTGCTGCGCGCACAGCGAATGTTCCGAGGGTGCTTCGCGCAGCTCCGGCGGAGGTTCGGGCCGAATCCTGCGAAATTGCACCCTCGCAACGCGCCCGACGCGCGGCGGCACCGGCGCTACTCGAGCAGCAGCGCCGGCTCCTCGATGATCGATGCGACGTCGGCGACGAAGCGCGAGATGACGTCGCCGTCGACGACCCGGTGGTCGAATGAGCCGCCGATCGTCGTGACGTAGCGCGGGCGCACCTCGCCGTCGACGACCCACGGCTTCTGCTTGATCGTGCCGAGCGCGACGATGCCGACCTCGCCGGGGTTCAGGATGGGCGTGCCGGTGTCCATGCCGAACACGCCGATGTTCGTGATCGTGATCGTGCCGCCCTGCATCTCGGCCGGCGACGTCTTGCCCTCGCGCGCCGTGAGGGTGAGCTGCTCGAGCGCGGTGGCGAGCTCGACCATCGACATCGCCTGCGCCTCCTTCACGTTCGGCACGATGAGCCCGCGGGGCGTCGCGGCCGCGATGCCGAGGTTCACGAAGTGCTTCACGATGATCTCGTCGTCGGTCCACTGCGCGTTGACCGTGGGGTTGCGGCGCACCGCCCAGATGATGGCCTTCGCCATGATGAGCAGCGGCGAGATCTTGATGCCCGCGTAGTCGGGAGAGGCCTTCAGTCGCTTGAGGTACTCCATCGTGCGGGTCGCGTCGACGTCGACGAACACCGAGACGTGCGGCGCCGAGAACGCGCTCTGCACCATCGCGCCCGCGATCGCCTTGCGCACGCCCTTCACGGGAATGCGGGTCTCGCGGTCGGCCGGCGCCTCGGGCGTCTGGATGTTGCGGAAGACGCTCGCCTGGCTCGCCTCACGGATGACGTCGTCGCGGGTGATGTCGCCGATCGGCCCCGTGGGCGCGACGCGGGAGAGGTCGACGCCCAGGTCTTTCGCGAGCTTGCGGATCGGCGGCTTCGCGATGACGGGCACGTGCGCCTCGGGCTTCGCCTCGGCACGGGCGGCGGGGGCGGGATGCGCCGCGGTCGGCGCCGCAGCGGGAGCGGGCGCCGGTGCGACCGGGGGCGCCGGTGCCGCCGCGGCCGGGGCGGGGTGCGCCGCGAGGTTCACGTGGGCGCCGTTCGGTGCGGGGTGGCGACGACGTCGAGTGGCCGTCGGCCCCGACGAGCCGTGCCCGACGAGCACGGCTCCGCTGCCCTCGTCGGCCGTCGCGGCGGGCGCCGCCGGTGCGGCCGCGGGGGCGTCGGCGACGGAGGGAGCGCCGGCCTCGGGCGCGGCGGCGGCCGGCCCCGAGGCATCCGTCTGGATCACGAGGATGGGCGTGCCGACGTCGACGGTCGTGCCCTCGTCGACGAGCAGCTCGGAGACGACGCCCTCGAACGCGCTCGGCAGCTCGACGAGCGACTTCGCGGTCTCGATCTCGACGAAGACCTGGTCGAGCGCGATCCGGTCGCCGGGCGCGACGCGCCACTGCACGATCTCGGCCTCGGTGAGGCCCTCGCCGACATCGGGAAGTGGGAATCGGATCTCGCTCATCTGTCTTACCCTCGCAGTCGAGTCATGCCGTCGGCGTCATACGTTCCGCGGGTCAGTACGCCAGGGCGCGATCCACGGCTTCGAGCACCCGGTCGGGGCTCGGCAGGTATTCGGTCTCGAGCGCGGCCGGCGGGAACGGCGCGTCGAAGCCCGAGACCCGCAGCACCGGAGCCTCGAGCGAGTAGAACGCTCGCTCGGCGACGGTCGCGGCGATCTCGGAGCCGACCGACACGTTGCCGTACGCCTCCTGGGCGACGACGAGGCGCCCGGTGCGATGCACCGAGTCGAGCAGGGGCCCGTAGTCGATGGGGGAGAGGCTGCGCAGGTCGACGACCTCGAGACTCGTGCCCTCTTCTGCGGCGATGTCGGCCGCCTGCAGCAGGGTCGAGACCATGGCGCCGTGGCCGACGACGGTGACGTCGGTGCCCTGGCGCACCACGCGGCTCGCGTGCAGCGGCAGGCCCGAGTGGTCGAGGTCGACGGGGCCCTTCGGCCAGTACCGGCTCTTCGGCTCGAAGAACAGCACGGGGTCGCTCGACTCGATCGCCTCGCGGATCATCCAGTACGCGTCGTGCGGGCTCGACGGGCTCACCACGCGCAGGCCGGGGGTGTGCGCGAAGTAGGCCTCGGGGCTCTCCTGATGGTGTTCGATCGAGCCGATGTGGCCGCCGTAGGGCACGCGGATCACGACGGGCATCGACACGCGGCCCTCGTGGCGCAGGGTCTGCCGGGCGAGCTGCGTCGTGATCTGGTCGAACGCGGGGAAGATGAAGCCGTCGAACTGGATCTCGCAGACCGGACGGTAGCCGCGCATCGCGAGGCCGATCGCCGTGCCGACGATTCCCGACTCGGCGAGCGGCGTGTCGAGCACGCGCTTCTCGCCGAACTCGGCCGAGAGACCCTCGGTGACGCGGAACACGCCGCCGAGCGGGCCGATGTCCTCGCCCATGAGCAGCACCTTCTCGTCGGCGCGCATGGCGTCGGCGAGGCCGGCGTTGATGGCCTTCGCCATCGACATGGTGTGCACGCCGCGCACGGCCTCCGCACCGGGTCGAGCAGGCGCAGGCGTCTCGAACCCGGTGGGGGATGCCTCGGCCGTCGTGTCGCTCACGCGAACCTCCTCGTCGATGCCGGTCATGCCTCGCCCCCCTCGAACGACGTCTCGAAGTCGTCGAGCCAGGCGAGCTGCTCGGCCATGAGCGGGTGCGGCTCGCTGTAGACGTGGCTGAAGATCGTCTCGCGCGTCGGCGCCTCGAGCTCGAGCGTGCGGCGACGCACGTCGGCGGAGAGATCGGCGGCCTCCAGGTCGACCTCGTCGAAGAACGCGGCAGAGGCGCCGCGGCTCTCGAGCCACGTGCGATAGCGAACGATCGGATCGCGCTCGGCCCAGTAGGCGACCTCGTCGTCGGTGCGGTACTTCGTGGGGTCGTCGGCGGTCGTGTGCGCGCCCATGCGGTACGTGAGCGCCTCGATGAAGCTCGGCCCCTGGCCCGCGCGCGCCTCCTCGAGCGACTGCCGCGTGACGGCGTAGCTGACGAGCACGTCGTTGCCGTCGATGCGCACGCTCGGCATGCCGAAGCCGGCGCCGCGCAGCGACAGCGGGCTGCGCGACTGCCGCGAGACCGGCACCGAGATCGCCCACTGGTTGTTCTGCACGAAGAAGACCTGCGGGGTCTGGTAGCTCGCGGCGAAGACGAGCGCCTCGCTCGCGTCGCCCTGCGAGGTCGACCCGTCGCCGTAGTAGACGAGCACGGCGGCATCGGTCGCGGGGTCGCCCGTCGCCGTCGCGCCGTCGAACTGCAGGCCCATCGCGTAGCCCGTCGCGTGCAGCGTCTGCGACGCGAGCACGAGCGTGTAGAGGTGGAAGTTGCCGCTCTCCTCGGGATTCCAGCCGCCCTGGGTCACGCCGCGCAGCAGCGACAGGATGCCGACGGGGTCGAGCCCGCGGATCATGCCGACGATGTGCTCGCGATACGAGGGGAACAGGTGGTCCTGCGGGCGGGCGGCGTGCGCCGACCCGACCTGCGCCGCCTCCTGGCCGTGGCTCGGCACCCACAGCGCGAGCTGGCCCTGCCGCTGCAGGTTCGCGCCCGTGAGGTCGAGGCGGCGGGAGACCGCCATGTCGCGGTAGAAGCGTTGCAGCGTCGCATCGTCGAGCGCCTCGACGAGGGGCAGGTACGGCTCGGCCTCGGGGGTCGGCTGCAGCCGACCCTCTGGGGTCAGGAGCTGGACCGTCGGCGCGGTGAAATCTCTCTCGCGGGCTGCCACCGTTCCACGCTACCCGCTATGCGGGACGCCCTTCTTGTGACGTCGGTACAAGCTCACTGAGAATCGTGAGGAGGGTTTCGACAGACTCCTCTTCGCCGATCGAGACCCTGATGCCGTCGCCGACGAACGCGCGCGTCACGAGTCCGGCGTCGAACAGGCGGTCGGCGACCTCGGTCGTGGCGTCGCCGGTCGGCAGCCAGACGAAGTTGCCCTGCGCCTGCGGGATCGGCCAGCCCTGCGCGATGAGGGCGGCGCGCACGCCGTCGCGGCGAGCGGCGATCACTGCGACGCGGTCGAGCAGCTCGGCCTCGGCGGCCGGCTCGAGCGACGCGATCGCGGCCTCGGACGAGGCGGCGGTCACGCTGAGGGGGATGACCGTCGCACGCGCCGCGTCGAGGATCGGCACCGGTCCGATCGCGTAGCCGACCCGGAGGCCCGCGAGGCCGTAGGCCTTCGAGAAGGTACGGAGGATCACGAGGTTCGGGTAGCGCCCCAGCAGGGTTCGGCCGTCGACGGCTTCGCCGACCGAGGCGGATGCCTCGTCGGGGTCGCCGCCGCGGTCGACGAACTCGATGTACGCCTCGTCGAGCAGCACGAGCAGGTCGGCGGGCACCTTCGCCATGAACGCCTCGAACTCGGCCGCCGTCACGATGACGCCGGTCGGGTTGTTCGGCGAGCACACGATCGCGACTCGCGTGCGGTCGTTGATCGCGGCGGCCATGGCGTCGAGGTCGTGGCCGTGGTCGGGCCGGTTGGGCACCGGGACGCTCGTGGCGCCCGAGACGGTGACGAGGCCGGGATACGCCTCGAACGAGCGCCACGAGTACACGACCTCGTCGCCCGGGGCGGCGGCGGCCTGGATGAACGCGGCGAGCAGGGCGACCGACCCGGCGCCGACGAGCACCTCGTCGGCGGTCACGCCGAACCGTTCGGCGAGGCGTTCGCGCAGCCTCAGCGCCGTGGCGTCGGGGTAGCGGTTGACCGTCGCACCCGTGGCGGCGACCGCCGCGGCGACCGACGGCAGCGGATCGAACGGGTTCTCGTTGCTCGACAGCTTGAAGCCGTCGGCGGGGGCCGGACGGCCCTGACGGTACGGGGGGAGGGCTGCGATCTCGGGGCGCAGGCGAACGCCTGCGCGCGAAAGCTCCGGTGCGGTCACGCGTTCCACCGTACCCCTTCGCCCGCGCCGGCCCCTTCGCCGGTCAAGCCCTTCGCCCGCTGCGTCGGTTCTGACAGAGTGGAGGCATGCGCTTCATCGTCAAGGTCATCGTCATCGCCTTCGCGCTCTGGCTGACGACGCTCATCGTGTCGGGCGTGAACGTCGTGCCGTACGACGACACCGACCTCGCGAACGTGCTCACCTACCTGCTCGTCGCGCTCATCTTCGGCCTGGTCAATGCGATCGTGGGCACCTTCATCAGGGTCGTCGCCTTTCCGATCTACGTGATCACGCTGGGGCTCATCTCGTTCATCGTGAACGGCCTGCTGCTGCTCATCGTCGACTGGATCAGCGACCTCATGGGCTTCGGGCTCGTGGTCGACAGCTTCTGGTGGGGCGTACTCGGCGCCCTCGTGCTCGGCCTCATCAGCTGGCTGATCGGGCTCGTCGTGCGGCCGTCGCGCGACTGACCCGCCCGTCACCTCCGCCGCGCGATCCACTCGCTCACGGCCCCCTCGCTCCCGCCCGCGACGGCGAGCAGCTGGCGGAACTCGACGAGTCGCGGATCGTCGGACTCGTCCATGAGGGCGGCCGTCTGCCGGTAGCGCTCGAGCGCGTGCGCGGGCAGGGTCTCGTCGCCGTACGACCTCGCGGGCTCGAGCGCGTCGCGCGAGACGACGATGCGATCGGGAGAGGGGTGTCCGGAGCCGCCGAGCGCCGGCACGAGATCTTCGGTGTGCGCGACGACGACGTCGGGCACACCGGGCCTGGTGGGGGCGGAGGCGTTCGGTCCGCCGAGGTCGAGCGCGCCGATCACGCCGAGGCCGGGGTCGCTCGCGAGCTTCGCCGCGATGATGCCGCCGCCCGAGTGGCCCGCGACGAGCACCGGGTCGCCCGGTGCGATGCCGGCCGCCGCCATCGCCGCGCGCACCGCGCGCTCGCCCGCGCCGGAGGCCGCACCGGCTCGTCGCAGCTCGTCGACGGGGGAGTCGTCGGCGATGCCGTGCACGTTGCTCACCATGTCGAACGGCTGCTCGCCGGCGACGACCGCCAGGTCGACCGTGCCGCTCACGTAGACGATCCAGCGTGCGTCGCCCGGGTCGCCGTAGCGTTCGATGCGGATCTGCGGCCCCCCGCCGCCCGGGATGCGTGCTGCGAGGTCGCCGAAGCCGGCGGGCGCCAGAACGGTGCGTTGGGGCCCTTCGGCCGGATGGCCGCCCGGCGGCTGCCCATCGCCCGCGCGGTCGGAGCGGTCGGCGCGCCGCACGCTCACCGCCCGATCGACGAGCGCCGGCGAGCGCAGGAGGGCCGCGAGCGCGAGCGCGACCGAGGCGCTCTCGGGTGCACCGATCCGCGATCCGAGCGCTGCCGCGGGTGCGCCGCTGCCGGGCACCGGCAGCGCACCGAGCGCGAACTCGTCGACCGAGTCGACGGCGGCGCGCACGGCCCGCACGAACAGCGGGTCGGACAGCAGCGCACGATTGGCGGCGAGCCACTCGTTCAACGGGGTCGAGCCGAGCACCTGCTCGGCCGCGGCATTCGCACCGGCGGCGAGGGCCGCGCCCGCGGCGAGCGCGAACCCCGCCGGTGAGAAGGCGAGCCGCCCGAGCGCGAACCCGACGAGCCCGCCGCCGATGCGCCACGCGCCCTCGACGAACTGCTCGGCGAGCCCGTAGCGCTCGGCGCTCGCGACGAGTGCGCCGCGCAGCTCATCGCCCTCGCCCCGGCACCGGGCGAGCGAGCGTTCGACCTGCCGCGTCGCGGATGCGGGTCGCGGTGCCGACCAGAGCGATCCCCGATCGATGCCGAGCGCCTCGAGCTCCGCGGCGAGCGCGGAGGCCTCGCTGGACGCTGCGTCGAGCGCGGTCGCGGCGGCGCCGAGGCGGGCGGCGTCGGCGAACAGCTCGTCGGTCGCGACGGCGGTCGATCCTCCGCCCGAGATCGTGATGGAGTCGCTCACGCCGCCCCCTGCCGCTCGTCGGCGGCGCGCAGCATTCGCTCCTGTTCGGCGAGGGCGACCGCACGGGCCGCCTCCGCGGCGGCGAGTGCCGCGCGCTCCTCCGCCTCGAAGGCCGCGACGGCGTCGCCCAGTCGCCGGATGCTCTCGTCGAGGTCTGCGACGGCCTGGTCGAGCAGGTGCACGCAGCCGAGCGCCTCCGATCGGAGCGCGTGCAGCCGTGCCGCGTAGCGGTCGGCCGCCTGCGAGCGCCACTCGCCCCCGTCGGGCGGCAGCATCGCCGCGGCGTGCCCGATCGCCGTGCGAAGCGGCGCGAACCGTGCGCGGAGCCCGACCGCCCGATCGAGCTCCTCGCGGGTGGTCGCGCCGCCCATGAGCGCCGCGAGCAGTCGTTGGTCTGAGGCATCCATGTCGGCCAGCCTGCCGCGGCGAGGGGGCCCGAGCCGCGGGGCGGACGAAGCGGTGCGCGAACTGCCGCGACCGGTTCCTGTGGAGGACGGGTCGGGCGCCTGCCGTCACTCCGCGAGCACCTGCTCGAGGGCGAACCGGCCGAGCCTCGCGATCGGGCCGTCGCCGCCGGTGCCGTCGCCGTCGACGCGGCCGCCGCCGTTCGCGAGCTCGTCGACGACCGCGGTGCCCCACACGAGCGCCCACCCGCGGGCGCGGGTCCAGATCGCCTCGTCGACGGCTCGTCGCCGTTCGATCTCGGCGCGGAAGCCGGCTCGCCCGGCGGCGTCGAACGTCAGCCATGCGGTCGCGAGATCGGTCGCGGGATCACCGGCGGTGAGGTCGCCGAAGTCGACCACCGCGGCAAGGCGGCCGGCCGCGGCATCCACGCCGTGGCCGGGGCCCGCGCCGCCCTCGGGAGCGAGCACGAGGTTGCCCGCGTGGAGGTCGCCGTGCACCCAGAGCGGCGGCCCCGCCCACGCGGGCGCGGCGAGCGCGTCGCGCCACAGCCCGCGCAGCGCCGCGACGTCGAGACCGCTGCCGCTGCCCGCGCCGCGGTCGGCGAACCGATCGAGCCGACCGCGCACCGCCTCGTCGCGCGCGGCGAGCGGCACGCCGCGGTACGGGTTGCGCGGTGCGCCGGCCGGTGCGGGCAGGGCCAGCGCGTCGACGAAGGCGGCGAGCGCGGCGGCGAACCCGGTACGGGTCGCCGGCGGCGTCTCCGCGGCCATGACGCCGTCGAACCACGGCACGATGCTCCACGGCGCGGCGTAGCCGAGCTCGGGCGCGGGCCGGCCGACGCGCACCGGGGTCGGTACGGGCACGGGCAGCCGCGGTGCGAGCTCGGGCAGCCAGCGCTGCTCGTGCGCGATGAGCGGCACGGCGACCAGGCGACGGGGCAGCCGCACCGCGAGGTCGTCGCCGAGCCGGAAGACCGCGTTGTCCCAGCCGTTCGCGACGAGTTCGACGGGGCCCGCGAGGTCGGGATGCTGGCGCTGCACGAGCCGCGCCGCGAGCGTCTCGTCGACGTCGAAGTCGGGCGCCGGGGCATCCGTCATGTTCTCTTCCGACCCATTCCTGAAAAGGGCATTCTCCTCCACAATGGAACCCATGAGCGCGGAGCCCGCGGGGGAGGCCGCGCAGCCCTTCCGGGTGTCCTTCGTGTGCACCGGCAACATCTGCCGCTCGCCGATGGCCGAGGTGGTGCTGCGTGCGCAGGCCGAGCGCGCCGGGCTCTCGTCGCAGATCGCGATCGAGTCGGCGGCGACCGGCGACTGGCACGTCGGCGAGCCCGCCGACCAGCGCACGATCGATGCGCTCGCGCGTGCCGGCTACGACGGCACCCACCACCGCGCCCGGCAGTTCGACGCGGGCGACTTCCCGCAGCTCGACCTCGTCGTCGCGTTCGACCGCGGGCAGGCGCGCATCCTGCGCAACTGGGCGGCCGGCCCGGTCGAGGAGCACAAGGTGCGGCTGCTGCTCGAGTTCGAGCCCTCTCTCGTCGAGCAGCAGGACGTGCCCGACCCCTATTACTCCGACGATGCGATGTTCGATCGGGTCCTTGAGATGATTGAACGGTCGACCACGGCGCTCTTCCGGCAACTCGCGCCGGCTCTCAGACAAGGAATCCGATGACTTCGCTGCCTCCCCAGCCGCTCAGCCCCCTCGACGGACGCTACCGCTCGGCGGTCGGCGAACTCGGCGAGCACCTCTCCGAGGCGGGCCTCAACCGTGCGCGCGTGCACGTCGAGGTCGAGTGGCTCATCGCCCAGACCGACCGCGGCTTCTTCGGCTCGCAGCCGCTGAGCGACCACCAGAAGGCGGCGCTGCGCCAGGTCGTCGCCGACTTCGGCCAGCCCGACATCGACGAGCTCGCGGGGCTCGAGGCGACGACCCGCCACGACGTGAAGGCCGTCGAGTACTACGTGCGCCGCCGTCTCTCGGACCTCGGCCTCGACGCGATCGCCGAGCTCACCCACTTCGCGTGCACGTCGGAGGACATCAACAACCTCTCGTACGCGATCACCGTGCGCGACGCCGTGCAGCAGGTCTGGCTGCCGAAGTACCGCGCGGTCATCGAGACCTTGCGGGCGCTCGCGATCGAGCACCGGGATGCCTCGATGCTGAGTCGCACGCACGGCCAGCCCGCGACCCCCTCGACGATGGGCAAGGAGCTCGCGGTCTTCGTGCACCGCCTCTCGCGCATCGCCGCCCAGGTCGAGGCGACGGAGTACCTCGGCAAGTTCTCGGGGGCGACGGGCACGTTCTCGGCGCACGTCGTCGCCGCGCCCGACGTCGCGTGGCCGACCGTCTCGCAGGAGTTCGTCGAGTCGCTCGGGCTCACCTGGAACCCGCTCACGACGCAGATCGAGTCGCACGACTGGCAGGCCGAGCTCTACGGCAAGGTGTCGCACGCCAACCGCGTGCTGCACAACCTCGCGACCGACATCTGGACCTACATCTCGCTCGGCTACTTCCGGCAGATCCCCGCAGCCGGTGCGACGGGCTCGTCGACGATGCCCCACAAGGTCAACCCGATCCGCTTCGAGAACGCCGAGGCGAACCTCGAGCTCAGCTCGGCCGTGCTCGACTCGCTCGCGGCGACCCTCGTGACCTCGCGCCTGCAGCGCGACCTGACCGACTCGTCGGCCCAGCGCAACATCGGGGTCGGCTTCGGGCACTCGATGCTCGCGCTCGACAACATCCAGCGCGGCCTCGGCGAGATCGACCTCGACCGCGAGCTGCTGCTCGCCGACCTCGACGGCAACTGGGAGGTGCTCGGCGAGGCGATCCAGACCGTCATCCGTGCCGAGGTCGTCGCGGGCCGCTCGACGATCAGCGACCCGTACGCCCTGCTCAAGGAGCTCACCCGCGGCAAGCGCGTCGGCGCGGCCGACCTCGCCGCGTTCGTCGACGGGCTCGAGATCGGCGACGAGGCGAAGCAGCGCCTGATGGCGCTGACGCCCGCGTCGTACGTCGGCATCGCCGACGAGCTGGTCGACCGGCTGCCGTAGGGGGCGCTCCCGCCGGATTTCGGCCCGAGGCGCTGCAAGATCGCGAAACTCGCGACCCTCGCCAACGGAAGCCGCGAACGACCCGATCGGGCTCGTCGGGCTCTGGCGGGTCTCGGGCGCCCTGGGCGAGGGCGTCGACACATGGCTGCGGCTCGGTGGCGGACAGTTATCGCTCTGGCGCGAGTGCGGCATGCTCGGCGGAGGGTGGCGAGCGGGTGGTCACGCCTTCGTTGCGAAGGTCTTCGAAGCGAGCCAGGGCTGCGCGAGCGACTCATTCGACAAGGTCGCGTGGCTCGACGCGACGACGTCGTACCGCCCCACCGACGACGGCTGGGAACTCGTCGACGCCGATGGCGACACGACCGCCTCGCTCTCGATCGACGGGGCACCCGAGCCGATCGAGACCGCCGATGAGTCGTTCGCGCAACCGCCGGTCGTCGATGACGCGATTCGTGCCGCGGTCGCTCCACCCATTCCCCTGCCGGGCTCGCTCGCTCCGGCAACCGCCGACGAGCTCGTGGGGCGGTGGGTGCCCGCCGAAGGCTCGTTCCAGTCCGACCCGCATGCGCTCTTCGCGGCGTCCGGTACCTGGTCGGGCAGCGACGGGTGCAACGGCAACGGCGGCCGCTGGCTGCTCGACGGAGACGGCGTGCTGCTCACAACCTCGGGCCCCTCGACGCTCATCGGCTGCGACGGCGCACCGGTGCCACTCTGGGTCGGCGGGGCGAGCCTCGCCGGGTTCGACGACACGCAGCTCGTGCTGCTCGACCACGACGGCGAGGAGCTCGGGCGCCTCGAGCGCGCCGGGGGCTGAGCGAGCGCGCGGGAACGCGCTTAGTGCGCGGGCCCCTTCGGCCCGTCGCCGGCGGAGTCGTCGCCCTCGCCGAGCTCGGCCTGCTCCTCGGCGTTCGGTTTGATCGCCATCTGCAGGAGCGCGAGCACGACGAGCACGACGATGAACACGCCGCCGGTGCCGACGAGTGCGATGGTCCAGTCGCGGGTCGTGAACAGCGCGATGAGGCCGACGAAGATCGCGGCGATCGCCGCACCCCCGACGTACTCGACGGGGCGCAGGCGGTCGCTCCGGCTCGGCTTGAACTCTCCGGACGGGTGGGTCACGACTGCTGCTCCGATCCTGTCGAGGGTGCGCCCTCGGTGGTCTGGTTCGCGGCCCACTTCAGCGAGAGGCCGCCGATGACGAGGAAGACGCCGACGATCACGAGGTACCCGCCGAGCAGGCCGACCGCGGTGACGTCGTCGGGCGGCAGCAGCAGGAACACGATCGCGAGCACCGCGGTGAACCCGCCGACGGCGATCCAGTCGCGGGCGACGGGTGAACGGCCGCGCGTGCGCAGGCCCGCGTAGAGCTCGACGAAGCCGGTGACGGCCGCCCAGACGCTCACGAGGTACAGCAGGAAGGGCAGGCCGCCCGGCACGGTCAGGGCGAGCAGGCCGGCGACGACGGTGACGACGGCGTTGATCGCGAAGAGCGAGCGGATGCCTCGGCCATCGAGCAGCCGCAGGCTGAGCGCCCCGACGACGAGGCCGGAGACGACCGCCCAGGTGCCGAACACGACGAGGCCGAAGTCGGCCGAGTGGTTCTGCGAGAAGGTGATGACGGCGGCGGGGACGATCGCGAGAAGTCCGCGCACGACCGGGACGACCCAGTAGTGGGGGCGCTCCGGGGCTGCATCGCGGGCGGTGGCCACGGCGACCTCTTTCACATCGGAGGGGAGTACCGATCTATCCTACGTGGGCGCGGCTGAGCGCGTGCCCGGGGCGATCGCAGACGCGGCCGCCCCACTAGGCTTGACGCATGAGCCGGGTCCTCTTCATGTGCGGCCCGGCGGGCTCCGGCAAGTCCACGATCGCCCGGCGGTTCGAGTCCGAAGGCATGGTCCGACTCTCGTTCGACGTCGAGGCATGGCGACGGGGCATCCGCAGCATGCCGCTCGCGCCCGACGTGCACGCCGAGATCGAGTCCGAACTGCAGTCCCGACTTCAGCGCGCGATCGAGCAGGGACGTGACGTCGTGCTCGACTTCTCGTTCTGGTCGCGTCAGGACCGCGATCGGTACCGGGCGCTCGTGCGAAGCGAGGGAATCGAGCCGGAGACCGTGTACGTGGCGGCACCTCGCGACGTCGTCGTGCGACGCGTGCTGGCGCGCGGTGCAGAGCACGCCGACGATTTCCCGCTCGACGAGGCGCTGGCCGGCGCGTATTTCGACGCTTTCGAGCCGCCGACCGCCGATGAGGGACCGCTCACGGTCGTCAGCCCGGACGACGACCGGCGGTGAACCCGGCCTGAGACGACGGATGCCCCGCGCCGACGTGCGGCACGGGGCATCCGTTCGTTCACGGCTACAGCGCCCGCAGGATGTCCTCCACGCGCTGCTTCGCGTCGCCGAACAGCATCTGCGCGTTGTCGCGGTAGAACAGCGGGTTGGCGACGCCGGCGTAGCCGGCCGACATCGAGCGCTTGAAGACGACGACGTTCTTCGCCTCCCACACCCGCAGCACCGGCATGCCCGCGATCGGGCTGCCCGGGTCCTCCGCTGCGGCCGGGTTGACGGTGTCGTTGGCGCCGATGACGAGCACGACGTCGGTCGCGGCGATGTCGTCGTTGATCTCGTCCATCTCCTCGACGATGTCGTACGGCACCTTCGCCTCGGCGAGCAGCACGTTCATGTGCCCGGGCAGTCGGCCGGCGACCGGGTGGATGCCGAAGCGCACCTCGACGCCGCGCTCGCGCAGCCGGCTCGTCAGCTCCGCGACCGGGTACTGCGCCTGGGCGACGGCCATGCCGTAGCCGGGGGTGATGATCACGGTCTGCGCATCGGTCAGGAGTGCCGCGACGGCCTCGGCGTCGACCTCGCGGGTCTCGCCCTCGACCTCGCCGCTCGACGACGGCGCCGCGATGCCGAAGCCGCCCGCGATGACCGAGATGAACGAGCGGTTCATCGCCTTGCACATGATGTACGACAGGTACGCACCCGACGAGCCGACGAGCGCACCGGTGACGATGAGCAGGTCGTTGTTGAGCAGGAAGCCCGCGGCCGCGGCCGCCCAACCCGAGTAGCTGTTGAGCATCGAGATGACGACGGGCATGTCGCCGCCGCCGATCGAGGCGACGAGGTGCCAGCCGAGCGCGAGGGCGAGCACGGTCACGACGACGAGCAGCCACAGCTCGGGCGTGATGACGTACCAGACCGTGAGCACGACGAACGCGACGAGCGCGCCGAGGTTGAGCGCGTTCTTGCCGGGCAGCATGAGCGGCGCCGACTTCATGCGGGCCGACAGCTTGAGGAACGCGACGATCGACCCGGTGAAGGTCACGGCGCCGATGAAGACGCCGATGAAGACCTCGGCGTGGTGGATGTCGAGCAGGGCGCCGGTCATGCCGGTCTCGTCGAGCGCGCCGTTCCAGCCGACGAGCACCGCGGCGAGGCCGACGAAGCTGTGCAGGAGGGCGATGAGCTCGGGCATGCCGGTCATCGCGACGCGGCGCGCCCGCCAGAGGCCGATCGCGGCGCCGACGATCACGGCGACGACGAGCAGGATCAGCCCGGTCGTCACGGCGGGCGTGCCCCACGCGCCGGCGAAGGTCACCCACACGGTCGCGACGAGCGCGATCGCCATGCCGGCGATGCCGTAGCCGACACCGGCCTTCGAGGTCTCGTGCTTGCTGAGCCCCGCGAGGCTCATGATGAACAGCAGGGCCGCGACGATGTAGGCGGCTCCGGCGATCGACGCCGGGGTCAGCAGGGTCGTGGTCTCAGGCACGGTCGGCTCCAGTCTTCACCGCGGGGGCGACGGTCGCGGCGGCTGCGGCGGCGCCCGCGGCGGGCGCAGCGGGCGCCGCGCCCTTCGCGAACATCGCGAGCATGCGTCGGGTCACGGCGAAGCCGCCGAAGATGTTGATGCTGGCGAGCAGCACGGCGATACCGGCCAGGATCTGCACGACCGGCTGGTCGCTCGTGATCTGGACCATGGCGCCGACGATGATGATGCCCGAGATCGCGTTCGTCACGCTCATGAGCGGCGTGTGCAGCGCGTGCGCCACCTTGCCGATGACGTAGAACCCGATGACCACCGCGAGCACGAGCACCGTGAAGTGCTGCGGCAGGGGCGCGGGCGCGACGGCGTTCACGAGGAAGAGCGCGGCGATGCCGACGGCGATGAGCGCGACCTTCCTTCCCGCCGACATGGGCTGCTTCTTGGTCGTGGATGCCTCGGCCGAGGCATCCGGCTTCGGTGATGCCGCGGCGGGCGCGGCGGAGACCTGCACGGGCGGCGGCGGCCAGGTGACCGCGCCGTCCTTCGCGACCGTGACCGACCGCTGCACGATGTCGTCGAAGTCGAGCGCGGGCTCGCCGTCCTTGCCGGGGGTGATGAGCTTCAGCAGGTTGACGACGTTCGTGCCGTAGAGCTGCGACGCCTGCGTGGGCAGGCGCGACGCGAGGTCGGTGTAGCCGAGGATGATGACGCCGTTCGGCGTGACGACGCGCTCGCCCGCGACGGAGCCCTCGACGTTGCCGCCCATGCCCGCCGCCATGTCGACGATGACGCTGCCCGACTTCATGCTCGCGACGTCGGCCGCGGTGATGAGCCGCGGCGCCGCCCGCCCCGGGATGAGTGCGGTCGTGATGATGATGTCGACGTCGGCGGCCTGCTCGGAGTAGATCTCGGCGGCGCGGCGGTCGTACGCCTCGCTCGTCGCCTTCGCGTAGCCGTCGGTCGACTGCTCGACGGCGACCTCGACCTTGAGGTACTCGCCGCCGATCGACTTCACCTGGTCGGCGACCTCGGGGCGCGGGTCGGTCGCGCGCACGATGGCACCGAGGCTGGATGCCGCGCCGATCGCCGCGAGACCGGCGACGCCGGCGCCCGCGACGAGGACCTTCGCCGGCGGGACCTTGCCCGCGGCGGTGACCTGGCCCGTGAAGAACCGGCCGAACTCGTGCGCGGCTTCGACGACGGCGCGGTAGCCCGCGATGTTCGCCATCGAGCTCAGCACGTCCATCGACTGCGCGCGCGAGATGCGCGGCACCGCGTCCATCGCGAGCGCGGTGACGCCCCGCTCGGCGAGCGCCTCGAGCAGCTCGGGCTTGAACGCCGGGGCGAGCAGCCCCACGATCGTGGTCCCGGGCTGCAGGGCCGCGATCTCGGCGTCGGTCGGCGCGTTGACCTTGAGCACGACGCCGCTCGCGAGCACCTCCTCGGCGGCGGCGATCCTGGCCCCCGCCCCGATGTAGGCCTCGTCGGGGAACGCGGAGGCGGCGCCCGCGCCGGCCTCGACGACCACCTCGTAGCCGAGCGAGATCAGCTGCTTCACGGTCGCCGGCGTCGCGGCGACCCTGGTCTCGGGCGGTTGCTCGGTGACGACCCCGATGCGCGTCATGCGGTGCTCCTTCTCGTCTTCCTCGTCGAGGCGCCCGCCGGGTGCGGGCGTCTCAGCGCGCGTCACCTTCGACGCTGGACGGGCGAACCCGCTGCGGCGACGGTGCTGCATGCCGAGCACCCACTGTAGGGCACACGACTTCCTTAATGCGAAAGTTACGTTCCGTTATGCGGAAGTGCGCGTGTCTGTGACCCGTACGGTGGGGCTCGGCATCAGCGTAGACGCGCATCAGGTCGTCGACGAAGACTTTTCCGCCGGAATCCGCCGAAGGATCTGCGGATCTTTCGCCGGGCGGAAATCCGAGCAGGTGGCGCGCGCTACTCGATCGCGTCGTCGGCGCGCTCGCGCACGACCGTGCCGTCGCGCTCGGGGATGAGCTTGAAGTCCGTCAGCAGCTCGCCCACCTGGGTGCCGTCGAGCCGCGTGAACAGCCGCTCGCGCAGGAACTTCGGGCCCGGCAGCCCGACCTCCGCGCCGTCGCGCAGCCGGCTCGTCGCCTTGAGCAGGTGCCGCACGTCGTAGGTCGAGCCGAACACCTCGGGGACGCCGCGGTCGATGCCGAGCAGCCGGTAGGCGGCCTCCATGCCCGTGCGCACCGAGTACTCGGTCGTGAAGATGCAGTCGCGGGTGGTCTCGGCGAACTGGCCGATGAACGCGAAGTTCTGCGCCCCGGCGGGCACCACGTCGGGGCGGTCGCCCGCCTTGCGCGGCATGAAGAAGCTCGTGACGTAGGGCATCATCACGGGCACGGCCGTCGCCGCGTTCGCGGCCAACTCATCGATCTGGTCCACGGGCACGCCGAGGTGGTAGAGCCACTCGCGGGTGATCTCCTCGCCCGTCGACTCCTGCAGGGTCTTGCCCGTGTAGTCGCCCGGCACGTCGACGAAGAGCCCGTACACCCACACGACGATCTGGTCGGCGGGCTGCTGTGTGAAGTGCGGCTGGCGGTTCACCGTCCAGCTCATGAGCCAGGCCGAGTCGCGGGCGGTGACGATGCCGCCCGTGACCACCCTGCCGCTGAACGGGTCGCGCTGCGCGATCTTCTCGATGTACGCGGGGATGCGGGCATCGAGCGTCGTGACGGTGGCCGACTCCCACTTCGTCTTCTGGATGTCGCCGCAGAAGACCTCGGGCCGCCCGAACGAGGGATGCTTCGCCGCGATGTTCTGCCAGAGCGCCCACCCCGCCGCGGGCGACTCGTCGAGCTTCGCGGGCGTGTGCTGGTCGCCCTCGTCGGAGTTCTCGGTGAGGCCGCCGATGGTCGCGAGCACGAGGTCATCGGGTCCGAGGTCGACGCCGCCCTCGACGCCGCCCTGCACCCAGTGGATGCGCGTCGCCCGCTTCGTGGCATCCGATCCCTGCCCGTCGCCCCCCTCGAACGCGAAGTCGATGTCGGTCACCTGGGTGTCGAAGTGGAACGTGACGCCCTGGTCGAGGAGCCACTTGTACATCGGCAGTACGAGCGACTCGTACTGGTTGTACTTCGTGAACTTCAGCGCCGACAGGTCGGGCAGGCCCCCGATGTGGTGCA
Source organism: Agromyces cucurbitae (assembly GCF_058349945.1). Classification (NCBI taxonomy): domain Bacteria; kingdom Bacillati; phylum Actinomycetota; class Actinomycetes; order Micrococcales; family Microbacteriaceae; genus Agromyces; species Agromyces cucurbitae. The sequence continues at coordinate 162,416 of NZ_JBYRES010000001.1, forward strand.
CGAATCGGTGGATGTAGAGCTTCATCTCGAGGGCGGAGTGCCACTCCTCGAAGGCGAACATCGTGCGCCAGTACAGCCAGAAGTTGCTCTCGAGGAAGTCCTTCGAGAACACCTCGTCGATGCGCTTGTCCTCCATCTCCTCCCGCGTCGCCATGAACACCTTCACGATGTCCTTCTGCGCGGCGTCGTTGAGGCCGAAGAGCTTGTTCGTGTGCGCGTCCTGCCCCTGCTGCTCGGTGACGCGGCAGAGCGAGAAGTTCGGGTCGTCCTTGTTGAGCCAGTAGAACTCGTCGAGCACGCTCGCGCCCTCGATCTCGAGCGAGGGCACGGTGCGGAACGCGTCCCACAGGCACTCCATGTGGTCCTCCATCTCGCGGCCGCCGCGGATGACGAAGCCCTTCTCGGGGCGCTTGATGCCGTCGAGGGCACCGCCCGGCAGCGGCAGTCGCTCGAGGATCGTGATGCGATCGCCCGACATCTGCCCGTCGCGGATCATGAAGAGCGCCGACGACATCGACGCGAGCCCCGCGCCGACGAACCACGCCGACTTGCCGTCGACCCCCTCGGGCTTGCGCGGACGCGCGAACGCCTCGTAGTTGCCGCTGCTGTAGTACATGCTTCCCCCTTCGTCGCGCCGCGACGATGCGCAGCGCACCGCTTCCGACGCTACCGCCCGACCTCTCCGCTGCACCCGCACGAATGTGCAGATCCGGATGCGGGGAGGTGAACGCCGGCCGAACATGGGGAGGTTCTCCCGATGTTCCGCGACCCCCTCGAATCCGACCATTGACTCGTCCGGCGACCGCCGGGCGCACTCAGAAGGAACGGAATCATGAAGACATTCATCATCGAACGCGAGGTCCCCGGTGCGTCGCTCCTCAGCCACGCGGAGCTGAAGCAGATCTCGGAGGTGTCGAACGCCGCCGTCGCGTCGCTCGGCGTCGAGTACGAGTGGGTCACCACCTACGTCGCCGGCGACAAGATGTACTGCGTCCACCGCACCGACGACGCCGAGACGGTGCGCGAGCACGCCCGGCGCGGCGGGTTCCCCGCGAACCTCGTCGCGGAGGTCGTCGCCGAGTTCGGCCCGCAGACGGCCGCCGAGGCGGCGTGATCGCCATGGACGCCGCAACGAGCCCTGTCTCGGTCTTCGCATCGGGCGCCGCCGCGGCCGAGCACGTCGACGCGCTGCGCAACCGCCTGCTCGCCCGGCTCGCCGCGACCGCCGGCGCGATGGTCGCGTTCGCCCGCCAACGGCGACGACGTGAGCCGCTCACGCACGAGTCGGTCGGGCTCGACCTCGAGAACCGGCGCATCGCGCGCGAGCTGCACGCGCAGTCGCAGGGCGGTGCCGCCGCAGCCCGGGTCGTCTGACCCGATCGCGGCGCATGCTCGAAACCGCCCGCCCGCAACAGCCCCATGGCACGTACGCTGCTGTCATGGGGCTGTTCGAGCGCGAGCCCGAGCTCGCGACGCTCCGCGCCGAGCTGCGACGCATCGACGAGGCCGGCCGTGTCGTCACGGTGACCGGCGATGCCGGCGCGGGCAAGACGAGCCTGATCCGCGCAGCGACCGACGACGTGCCCACGGCCTCCGGGCCGCGCCTGCTGCGCGGACTGTGCGACCCGCTGAGCACCCCGCGCCCGCTCGGCCCCATCGCCGACGCGCTCGGCGAGCTCGATGCCGCCCGGGTGCGCGGCGGCTCGCCCGTCGCCGGGCTCCCCGGCGGAGCATCCCCGGTCGACGGCGAAGCCGACTTCGTCGCGGCCGTCGCCGACCGCCCGACCGTGCTCGTGATCGAGGACGCGCAGTGGATCGACGCCGCCTCGGTCGAGATGCTGCGCTATCTCGTGCGCCGCATCGACGCGCTCCCGGTGCTCCTCGTCGTCAGCTATCGCGACACCGTCGTCGGCGTCGGGCACCCGCTGCTGCCGCTGCTCGGCGACATCGCGAGGCTCGACACCTCGGCCACGATCGCCGTGCGGCCCCTCTCGCCCGCTTCGGTCGCAGCCGTGCTCGACGGCACGGGGGTCGACCCCGTGCACGCTCACGAGCTGACGGGCGGCAACCCCTTCTACCTCGGAGAGATCGCCCGGCATCCCGACCAGCGGCTGCCCTCGACGATCCGCGACGCGGTGCTCGCGTCGACGACCGCGCTCGACTCCGGCGACCTCGAGACGCTGCAGCTCGTCGCGACCGCGCCCGACGCCCTCGACGACCGGCTGCTGCCGGGGCTCGGCATCGACCTGCCCCGGCTGCGACGGCTCGAGGCGACCGGCCTCATCGTGCGGGCGCGACGCGGCATCGCGTTCCGCCACGAGCTCGCCCGGCTCGCGGTGCTCGACTCGGCGGGCCCGGGCGGTGCGAGCCTGCTGCACCGGCGACTGCTCGAGGCGCTCGAGGCGCTCGGCTCGAACGACTACGCCGTGCTCACCCACCACGCCGAAGCCGCGGGCGACGACGCCCGCACCCGCCGGTACGCCGCCCTCGCCGCCGACGTCGCGACCCGCACGGGCTCGCACACCGAGGCGGTCGCGTTCCTCGAGCTCGCGCTCGCGCACCTGGGCGGCGCCGACGACGATCTGCGCGAGCGCGCCGAGATGCTCGAGCTGCTCAGCACCGAGCAGTACATGGTGTCGCGCCTGCCCGAGTCGATCGCGTCGATCGACCAGGCGCTGCGGCTGCGCGAACGGCTCGGCGACCGCGACGGCGCCGCGGCCGCCCACGACCGCCGAGCGGTCGTCGAGTACTACTCGGCGCGCCGCCGTGCGGCCGAGCATCACGCCGAACTCGCGGTGGCCGAGGCCGACGGCTCGATGAACGGTGCCTCCGCCCGAGCCACCCTGGCCTACCTCGCCTACCGCCGCCACGACCTCGCGGCGGCGCGGGCGATCCTGCTCGATGCCGAGCACGTGGTCGAGGCCGGGCAGGATCCCCACGAGCGAGGCATGGACGGCGTTCCGCACGACGATCCCGCCGCCATCCGCTTCGCGATCACCGAGGCGGCCGCCGACCTCGTCGAGGGCGAGCCGTCGGGCCGTCCGCGGCTGCTGCTGCGCGCCGCGCAGGCACTCGACCGCTCGCTCGACGAGGTCGGCACGACCGCCTTCTCGAACCTCGCCGCGATCGACATCGAGCACCGCCGCTTCCGCGAGGCCGAGGACGTGCTGGCCCGGTCGATCCCGCTGACCATCGAGCGCGACATCCCCATCTGCTACCAGTGGCAGACGGGCATGCGCGCCCGCCTCCACCTGCTGCGCGGGCACTGGGCCGCGTCCGCCGAAGATGCCGCGACCATCCTCGACGCCGGCAGCGCGCCGCTCGCGTCGGTGTGGCCGAACCTCGTGCTCGCGCTCGTCGCGCTGCGCACGGGCGGCGACGATCCGACGGTCGCCGAGCACCTCGACGCCGCGTGGGCGCTCGCCCTCGAGCTCGGCGAGTCGCTCATGATCCTCGGCACGCTCGCGGCGATCGCCGAACGCAGCTGGACGAGCGGCGTCGACGACCACCGGCTCGCCGAGTCGGCTGCCCGGCTCGACGACGCCGCCGCACTGCCCGGCATGGAGTGGGCGATCGGCGAGCTCGCGGTCTGGCTCGCCCGGATCGGCCGCGCCGTCGACCCCCGAGCGCTCGGCCGCATCGCCGAACCCCACCGCCTCGAGCTCGCCGGGCGGCACGACGCCGCCGCCGCCGCCTGGCTCGCGCTCGGCTCGCCCTTCGAGGCATCCCTGTCGCACCTGCACGGCGACGACGACGGCTCGGCGATCGCGGCGCTCGTGCGGCTCGAGGAGATGGGGCTGGATGCCTCGGCCGCCCGCGCCCGCGGCCTGCTCGCCGATCGGGGCGTACGCGGGCTGCCGCCCGCCCGGCGTGCGAGCACACGGTCGAACCCGTCGGGGCTCACGAACCGGCAGCTCGACGTCGCCCGCCTCGTCGCGAAGGGGCTCACGAACGCGGAGCTCGCGACGAGCCTGTACATCTCACCGAAGACCGCCGACCACCACGTCTCCGCGATCCTCGCGAAGCTCGGCCTGTCGAGCCGGCGCGAGATCGGTCGTCGGGCGGCCGAGTTCGGCATCGACTGACCGCGGCCGCCCTCATCGTAATCAGCCCTGAGGTTTCGTCTCGCGCGGGGCCGACCGCTTCGCGCGCCGCCGGGCCGCCATTCGCCGCAGCGAGATGTCCTCGGCCCTCCGCATCATCTCGGGCTCGAGCCGCACGTATCCGGCGCTGTGCACGCCGATGGCGACCGCGCCGCTCACGACGATGACGACCCCCGCGATCCAGCTGATCTGCCAGAACGCCGCCACCGTGCCGATGCACGCCGCGCCCATCGCGACCGCGCGTGCGACGCCGACGCCGGCGGAGCGGCTCGCACGGTGGCGATACGCCTCCTGGCTGGCGAGCAGCATGAGCATCGCGAGCAGGGGGATCGCCACGGCGAACGCGACGACGGCGATCAGTCCCGCGAGAGGGGGATCGCCTGCGGCGAGGTACGGCTGCACGAGCACGACGCCGAGGCCGATCAGGCCGCCGTAGATGAGGGTGTTCTGCCTGATCCACTCGTCGGCGAGTCCGGGCTCCTTGAGGAGCTCCCCGGTGATCTCCTCGTCTTCGCTGAGGCCCTGCGCGCTTCGCGCGAGCGCGGGCTCGGGCGCGGGCTCACCGACGGGCCCGGCCTCGGTCTCGGCCTCCATCGAGGGTTCGGGCTCGCCCGAAGGCTCGTGTGCGGTCATCGCCGTCAGTCTCGCACCGATGCCCTCGATCACGCCATCGTCCGATGATCGATCAGTGCGTTCTAGTATCGGACGCATGGCGCCAGACACGACGGCGAACCAGGCGGGTTCGCAGACCCTCAGCCGAGGCATCCGGATCCTCGAGATCCTCGCCGACGCCGATCGCACGCTCTCGATCGACGAGGTCGCCGCCGAACTCGGCGTGCACCGCTCGGTCGCGTACCGCCTGCTGCGCACGCTCGAGCACCACGGGCTCGCGACGCGCGATGCCGCGGGGCGCATCGGCCTCGGCGCAGGTCTCGCCGCCCTGGCCGCGGGCGTCCAGCGCGACCTGCAGCAGCTCGCCCTGCCCGAGCTCGCCGAGGTCGCCGAGGAGCTCGGCATGACGTGCCTGCTCGCCGTGCTGCTCGACGGCGACGAGGCGGTGACCCTCGTGAGCGCGTCGCCCAGGCGCACGGCCGCCGTGTCGTACCGGCCTGGTCATCGGCACCCGATCACGCGCGGCGGTCCGGGCAAGGCGATCCTCATGGGACTGCCCGAGTCGCGCTGGCCCGCCGACGTGCCCGAGCCCTTGCGGGCCGAGATCGCCGAGAGCCGCGACCGTGGATACACCGTGAGCCACGACGAGGTCGTGCCGTCGCTGCGCTCCGTCGCGGTGCCGCTCACCCTGCCGGGTCAGCCGCCCGCCGCGATCGCGGTGATCCACGTGTCGTTCCCGAGACCCGAGGCCGAGCTCGCCGAGCGGCTGCTCGTCGCCGCGGCGAACCTGCGCCGCGCATCGGGCGCCTGACGCGCGAGCAGCGGGATCCCCCTCACCGAGCGTGCACTCGTCGCCCATTGCAGGGCGAGGACTGCACTTTCGTCACCGGCTCGTCGAATCTGATCCTCTGCGCGAACGCCGAGAGTGCACTTCTCGCCCGACATCAGGGCGAGAAGTGCACTCTCGATGGGAATGGCTCAGCGCTGCGGCAGCATCTGACCCGCGAAGAACTCGCCGAGCTCGGCCGTCGCGGTGAGCGGCAGCACGTGCGCGACGTACCCGTCGGGGCGCACGACGACGACCGCGCCGTCGCGCGAGATGCCGCGCTCCTCGAAGATGTCGGTCGGGCACCAGACGCTCGGGCCGGCGGCGAACACCTTCTCCCAGTCCATGAGCGCGAGCGGCCCGGTCTTCGGCCGGAACACTTCGGGCGCACGCGTGATGTCGAGGTCGACGTGCGACTGCTGGTAGATCACCTTCACGTCGAACACGGCGTCGACGTCGCCGCCGGCGGGCGTGAAGCGCACGAGGGGCGACTCGGGCGACGCCATCCACTCGGCCCAGTCGGCGAGGGCGGATGCCTCGCCCGCGGCCGGCGCGTCGGCGAAGGCGTAGACACGCCAACGGCCGTCGGCCTTGGCGTGGTGCCCGAGGTGCACGACGTTGCCGTCGCACACGAACGAGACCTGCGACGACTTGAAGCGCTTGCCGATCGGGAACCCGCTCGCGAGGTCCTGATGCGACGCGTCACCCGTGATCATCGAGGGCGCGTACTGCGTCATGAACCCCGACGGGAACTCCGCGGTGCCGAGGTAGAACGTCGCGAGCTCCTGCGGGTCGCTGATCTCCTCGGGCTTGCGCGCCATGAGCGACGACCACTCGCGGTCGAAGTCGATGAGCTGCTGCGCGACGGGCTGCCGCTCGGCCGAGTAGGTCGAGAGCAGCGACGCGGGCGCCCGGCCGGTGACGACCGAGCCGAGCTTCCAGCCGAGGTTGAAGCCGTCCTGCATCGAGACGTTCATGCCCTGCCCGGCCTTCGCGCTGTGCGTATGGCAGGCATCGCCCGTGAGGAAGACCCGCGGCGAGGCATCCCCTTCGTCGGCACGGTCGTCGAAGTGGTCGGTCACCCGGTGACCGACCTCGTAGACGCTGAACCAGGCGACCTCGCGCACGTCGAGCGTGTAGGGGTGCAGGATGTCGTTGGCCTTCGCGATGATGGCCTCGATCGGCGTCTTGCGCACCTCGTGGTCGTCGTCCTCGGCCACGGCCCCGAGGTCGATGTACATGCGGCTGAGGTACCCGCCCTCACGCGGGATGTGCAGGATGTTGCCGGCCTCGGAGTTGATCGCGCACTTCGTGCGCCAGTCCGGGAAGTCGGTGTTGACGACCACGTCCATGACGCCCCACGCGTGCGCCGAGATGCCGCCGACGTGCTTGCGGCCGATCGCCTCGCGCACGCCGCTGCGTGCGCCGTCGCAGCCCGCGACGTACTTGGCCCGCACGGTGCGCTCCTCGCCGGCGCGCTCGCCCGCCGTGTAGCGCACGCGCACCTCGACGGGGTAGCCCGACGCCGCGCCCTCGCTGCCGTCTTCGTGCACCGTGAGCCCGACGAACTCGACGCCGTAGTCGGGCACGATGCGACCCGGGCCGTGCGCGGCCGCCTCGGCGAAGTAGTCGAGGACGCGCGCCTGGTTCACGATGAGGTGCGGGAATTCGCTGATCTTGTAGCCGTAGTCCTCGGTGCGCGAGGTGCGGATGATGTTCTGCGGGTCGGCGGGGTCGGGGCCCCAGAAGTTCATCCAGCCGATGTTGTAGGCCTCGGCGATGATGCGCTCGGCGAAGCCGAACGCCTGGAACGTCTCGACACTGCGCGGCTGGATGCCGTCGGCCTGCCCGAGCACGAGCCGTCCGTCGCGGCGCTCGATGATGCGGGTGACCACGTCGGGGTACTGCGAGAGCTGCGCCGAGAGCAGCATGCCGGCGGGGCCGGAGCCGACGATGAGCACGTCCATCTCGTCGGGCAGTTCCTCGGGCCGGTCGAGGCCGACGCCGGCGGCGGGCAGCACCCGGGGGTCTCCGGACACGTAGCCGTGGTGGTGGAACTGCACGGTGGGCTCCTCACATCGTCGTGACGAGGCACCGGTGCTCAGGTGATGGATGCCTCGTGCTGTTCGATAATCGAACGTGCTATTCGTTTATCGCGCGAGGTAATGGTAAATCGTGGCATGGTGCAGCGCAAGCCGCGGCGTCGCGGCTCGTATTCGGCTGTCGTCAGTTGCCGCGCGTGTACCGGCTCGCGCCGATGATCATCGCGAGCGCGGCGCCGATCGCCGAGACGAGCGGCACCGCCGCCACCGCCAGCGCGATCGTGTTCGGGCGGAATCTCAAACCGTCGGCACCGCCGATGTACGCGCCGATCGGCAGGGCGTAGCCGCCGCCTCCGCCGCCGCTGCCCTCGCCCCGCCCGCCCGGGGTCTTCTCCGTCTCCGGCATGTCGCCGGACCCTTCGCCGCCGCCGAAGCCGAAGGCGACGAGCGCGACGGGAACGATCTCGTGTCCGTCGATCGTCGATTTCTCGCCGTACGCCACCTTCGCGCCCCACGCAGGCACCGATTCCGCCAGGTTCTCGATGAGCTTCGCCATGGGCTCGACGCTACGCGCGTCGCCGGTGCCCGGCTAGACCCCGTCGCGACGCCGCGACGGTCGCGCGGCGACGAGCAGCCGCACCGCGATCGCGAGCTGCACGATCACCGCGACCACGGCGATCGTCGGCGCGACCTCCGCCGCGGGGAAGGGCGGCAGCGCCGGCAGCGACGCGTACCGCTGCGTGAGGGTCGCCGCCGGGTCGTCGGGGGCGACGAAGAAGTACAGGGTGAACCACGTGATCGCGGGCAGCACGAGCGTGGCGAGCCATCGATCGGCCTCGCCCCAGCGCGATGAGCGCAGCACGACGACCGCGGCAGCGAGCCAGGCGGCGAGCCCGATGACGGCGAGCACGCACCCGAGCAGGTCGCCCGCGCTCATCGCGACGACACCCGGTGCGGCCGCTGCGCCGACCACCGAGCAGGCGGCGGTGATGATCGGCAGCTGCGCCACGGCCGGAGCCGCCGTCGGGCCGGAGGCCCCACCCGGATGCGGGGCCGCGGGCACGAAGCGGGCGGCGACCCAGCCCGCGGCGAAGAGCACGAGCGGCAGCACCCATCTCGCGAGCGGATCGAGGAGTGCGGCCGGGTCGCGGAGTTCGGGGGGCAGCGACCGGCACGACGCGCCTCGGCAGAGCTCGATCACGGGTACGTCCGCGATCACGTTCCGCACGACGAGCGCGACCGCGAAGCCGATGAGCACGAACACGGCGACGGCGATCGCGCGTTCAGCCGTGCTCCAGCCGTTCGAGGCGATGACGACCGCGAGGCCGGCAGCGAGCACCACCGTGGCGAGCGATGCGGTGACCGGCAGCGCCGCCCAGTCGCCGGCGACGAGCGCCGGCACGACGACCACGAGCAGCGCGAGCGGTACCGCGGCGGTGGCGACCGCAGCGGCGATCGGCCGATCGAGCATCGCGAGGCGTCCACCACGAGGCATCCGCCCCGGATCGGCGCGCGGGACGCGCAGCACGCGGTCGCCGTCGGGACGCCGAAGACGCAGAACCAGGTAGACGGTGACGACGGGTGCCGCGAGAACCGCAACCGACCAGCCGATCGGCATTCCGAGCTGCAGCAGCGGCAGGCCGAAGACGATCACGGCCGGGTTGAAGACCGTCGCGACGATCTTGTCGCCGACGCGCCAGCGCGGGCTCGACCACACGAGCACGACCGCGATGAGCACGAGCACCGGCGAGACGAAGATGCCCGTGAGGTAGCATGCGAGGGTCAGCGCCGCGGCCGGCGTCGAGCCGAGCAAGCGCGTGAACACCGATCGGTCGGACTCGCCCTGCTTGCCGGTCGTGCCTGGTGCGCCCGGCGCCGCGACACCGGCAACGCCGTGCCCGGCGGCCGACTCAGAGCCCGCAACGGATTCGCTCGCCGGCTCGACCGCTGCCGCGATCACCGCAGGGTCACCGAGTTCGCTGATGGCCGCCTCGACGTCGAACGGCTCGCCGCTGCGAGCCGCCTCGGCCGCGGCATCCCGGAGATGCTCGGCGATGTCGGCGGTGACGTCGTCGGCCTGTGCGGGATCGACCGCGGCGACGGTTCGGCGCACCTCGTCGAGGTAGGCCTCGACCCGGGCATCGGTGTGCGGTGCGTTCACTGGCGGTTCCTCTCAGACTGCTCGAAGGACTCGGCGGGCCCGGTCGGCTCGGCCTGCCCGCTCGACGCATCCGCAGGCGGGGCGAGTGCCTCGTCGACCGACGCGGTGAGCGCGATCCAGTCGGCCTCGAACGCGGCGACCGCGTCTCTGCCGGCGGGCGTCAGCCGGTAGTAGCGACGCGGCGGACCCGAGGTCGACTCGCGCCACTGGGTCTCGACGAGCCCCGCCTCGCGCAGCCGCGCGAGCAACGGGTACAGCGAGCCCTCGCTCGCCAGCAGCCCGAGCTCGTGCAACCGCTTCGCCAGGTCCCGTCCGTAGATGTCGCCGTGTCCGATCACGGCGAGCGCGCAGCCCTCGAGCACCCCCTTGCGGAGGTTCGCCTGGGTGCGGGCATCCGGTTGCATGCGTCGCACGGTAGCAGTCGACGCAAGGTACCGGCAAGAGCTGCCCGTCGCGACGCGCGTCAGTTTCGGTCAGCACTCGGCGTGAGATCGGAATCGGGGTCGACCTCGCCCGCCATGATTGCGGCGGGTGCAGGATCCGGCTGCCGGGTCGGGATCGACCCGATCACGACCGCTTGCTCAGCACGACGCCCACGAAGCCGAACATCGAGCCGAACACGACGGCCGCCCCGGCGCGCATCTTACGAGGCACAGCGCGATCGGCGAGCCCACGGTCACCGAAGCCCATCACGAGCACGCCCCACCCGGCCTCGGCGCCTGCGCCGCGAAACATCTACGTCCCGAGCGCGTGTCAGTCGTCGAAGACGTTCCAGCAGATGCCGCTGCGACGAGCCTGGTCCTCGAGCACGAGCTCGCGGATCTCGGCCGGCAACTGCGCCCGCTGCCAGTCTCGCTCGGCGAGCCTGGCCCGCTCCGCGGCATCCGGACCGTCACTGCCGGCCGCCACAGCGGCAGCGGCCGCCGCCGCTGCCGCTCGGATGGCGTAGGCAGCCGCCCCGAGCTCGTGCTCGGCGACGTGCGCGACGACCACAGCTTGGCCGACCGACATCGCCGCGTACTTCACGGGGTCGGGCTGGCCGCGGCCGGCAGCATTGGCGAACCAGGCTGCGCGGTGCGCCTCCCTCATGCGAACCTCGCCGCGCACCCAGCCGCGGGCGACCTCGAGCACCTCGCGGGGCCGGGGATCGTCGGGCTCGGCCGCTTCGAACAGGGGCAGCACGTGCTCGGAGCAGGCGATCGCCCACACCGCGAGCAGGCGGTGGTGGTCGTCGGTCAGCGTTCCGCCGCGACGGATCGTGATCAGCCGCGGATCGCGCTCTTTCGGAAGGATCGGCACCCTGCCATTCCTACCATCGCGGCGACCGCGCCCGGGCTCAGGCGCCGTGCAGCTCGCCGAGCAGCTTCTCGACGCGACGGGCGCGGGTGTCTGCGCCCTTGGCCTGGTCGATCACGCGCGCGTGCTGCCGACGCTGACTCGGGGTGAGGGCGTCGAACGCGCCGCGAGCCGCCGGGTCGGCCTCGAGCGCGGCCGTGAGCTCGGCCGGCTCATAGACGGTGATCGGCTGGTCGTCGAGCGCGAGGTCGATCGTGACCTCGTCGCCGACCTCGGCTCCAGTGGCGGCGCGGTTCGCGTCGCTGAAGCCGATCAGGTTGCGCCCGAGCATGATCGCGATGCGCGTGCGCCAGGTGTGCCCGTTGATCGTGACCACGACCCTCGGCCGCTTGCCGCCGCCGAGCGCCTCGACGACCTCGGGCGGCACCTCGAGGCCGCGCATCTTCTCGTGCGGTTCGACGGTCGACGTGAAACGGATGGCCATGCGGCCATCCTGCCGCAGGCGGGTCGCGCTTCGCGGTCGTTTCAGGCGCTCACCGGCATTCGGTGAGCTTCGCGACCCCGCTGCTCAGCACCCCGGTTCCGCCGAGCAGGGTGAGTCGAGCGATCTGTCGGTATCGGAGACCTTCGATCGTCCAACCGTTGATGCATCGGGCATCGCTGAGGTAGAGCGGCGCGTTCTCCTTCGCGGCCAGCGGACCCCCGGCGAGCGCATCCGCGAATCCGCCTGCCGTCGCGAGGTATCCGGTGTCGGTCTCGTCGAAGATCGCGTCGTTGACTGCGTTGGCGGTGGAGATTCGGTCCCACCCGGCGAGTCGCGTCACGTGCGCGTCGCCCAGCAGGGCGTTCAGGCCCGACTCGAGGGACGCACCGACGGCGCCGGTGCCGCCCGCGATGTAGACGTCCGTGATGCCGAGCGCGCCGATCGTCGCTTTCGTCGCACTCTGGAGTCCGCGCTGGCCGTCGACGAGAAGGACTGGTGCGTCGAGATGACCGGCCGCGGGTCCCGCGGCGAGCGCATCCGGGTACGTCCTGCCGGTCGCGACGATCGCGTAGCGGCTGCCCTCCTCCGCGAAGGCGCCGCGCACGATCAGGTCGGCGGTCTCGTATCGACTCGCACCTCCGAGTCGTCGGAGAGCGGCGTCGGACGGCACCAGCTTCGCGACCGCGCTCCGCACCGCATCCGAGACCACCGCACGCCCGCCGGCGAAGACCACGCGGCGAGGACGGATGCGTCGCAGCTCTGCCGCGATCTCAGCGGGCACCGATGCCTGTGAGACCGGCAGGATGACTCCGCCGGCGCGCATCGCGGCCGGGCCGGCCGCAAGCGCATCCGGGAAGTCGAACGCGTTCGTGACGTAGACGACCGGAGCCCGCTGCCCGTCGGGGATGACTCGCTTCGAAATCGCGACCGCCGTCGCGAACCTGTCGTCGCCGGCGATCCGCCCGACCGTGAATGACGGCGAAGGCAGCACGATCGTGCCCAGGTTCCGCCGCTCACCGAATCCGAGCGTGACCTCGGTGGCATCGTCGAAGAAGCGCGCTCCGCGGTAGTACGTAGCGCCGCTATACGGAGAGTCGTCGTCCCAGAACTTGAAGACATAGGTACCCGGCGAAAGCCAGCCGTAGAACTCGCCGTCGTCGGTGGTCTCGAGCCGATCCAAGACCGGCAGCGGCGTGAAGTCGCCTGTCGGCGTCTTCCGCCAGACAGCAACTTGTCCGTCGACGAGCGGGAAGACCCTTCCGTCCGACGCCCTCACTCCGAGCACGCCCGAGTACTTTGCCGGATCGTCCACGACGATTTCGATGCCCGACCGGGACTCATCCTTGGCCAGCTCGATCACACGTGCGGATTCGAGGTCACCCCCGCCCCAGAAGGTCTCCACCCCGGAATACCCGACCGCGAGCTTGTACCGGCCGGCGCCGAGGCAGTCGATGAAGAAGACCTCGCCGTTGCTGCCGCACCATCCAGTGGGCTCGATCCAGTCCGCCGCGGTCGCAGACCATTTGTAGAGGCGCAAGAAGTCCGGGGTCATCGGAGCGACACCGGAGGCCGTTCGCAATGAGACCGTCCCCGCGATCGAGGCACGAGCTGCCGTGAGGACGACGTCCCTGGTGGCCCCCTGGGGTGGCACGACGACATCCGGAACCGTGAGCGGACGATGCGCGCCCGTCGTGTCGGTGAATGTGAGGTCGTACGTGCCGGGAAGCAGCCGCAGGGAGTACGGGCCGGTCACGTCGTACGTGCTGGGAACGGTCGTCGTGTCGACCCGGTCGTGCATCCACGCGTCGAGCTCCGCATCACCGCTGGTGGCGCTCACACGGATGTCCGCGCGCGAGGAGTACGGCACGTCGCGGCCCGTGATGGCACCACTCAGCGCGACCGTGGCCGAGAGTCGCACGCCCAGATCGACCGTTCCGCCTTCGGTGACCTCGATGAAGGCCCGTTCGGCAGCCCGCCGGGTGTCTCCCCACCACTCCCCGACATGTCCCCAGTCGTGCACGTCGAACTTGACCGAGTACCGCCCGGCCGGAACCCCGGTGATCTCGAACGCTCCGTAACCGGCTGGGTCGAGATCCTTCGTGAGGGCGGGGGTCTTGAGCTCGGTGCCGCGGTAGAGCGAGACGGTGATGTTCGTCTCATCACGGATGAGAAGCCCGCCGGCCGGGTCGCTGATCGTGCCGCGAACGGTGCCCGTGGACTCCGCGGCAGCGGCTGGCACGGCGATGCCGAGCACGAGCGGAAGCGCGCAGATCGCGGCAAGCAGGGAACGGCTGATGGAACGCGACATCGGGCTCGCTTCGGGGGACGGGACCTGGAGAGTGACGCAACCCTATCAGCGCCCTGACCTGGTGCAGGGCTGCGTCTGTCGACGGGATGCCTGTGCGGCATCCCGATCGTCGCGCCTAGGCTCAAGAGAGTGAGCGATGAAGTGCGCAACCTCAGGGCGGCCCTCGCCGCCGTGCCCGAGCCGTGGCAGCCGCACCGGCTGACGAGCGTGAACGACTACGACGTGAAGGTCGTGAAACTGCTCGGGGAGTTCGTCTGGCACAGCCACCCCGAGACCGACGAACTGTTCCTGGTGCTCAGCGGCGAGCTCACCATCCAACTGCGCGATCGCGATGTCGTGCTCGGCCCCGACGACGTGTTCGTCGTGCCGAAGGGCGTGGAGCACTGCCCGCGCGCCGACACCGAGGTGCATGCCGTGCTCTTCGAGCCGCGTGGCACCGTCAACACGGGCGATGCGGGCGGAGAGCGGACCTCGCCGCTGCGCGAGCTCGACTGACGGGCGTCGGGCAGTCCGGCCGTGGTGGCGTAATGGAATGCGGCCGGTCCGGGTACTCAATCCGGACCGGCCGCACCGATCAGTTCAGCCGCCCCGCTCGGGTCAGCGGGTCTCAGTGGTGAGGCATCCGCGGCGAAGAGGTGGCATCGAAGGGAGTCGGCGCCACCGCCGTGCGTCATGCCTCTGCGGCCCCGACACCGGTGTCGCGGCGTCGCTCCCGGGCTGGCGCCCAACCGGCCCGGACGGCGGATTCAACATACCTCATGATTCCGTTGAGCGGAATAGGGATTCCGAATCTCAGTTTCGGCGCCGCGTGAGATGGATCGTGACCGAGTCGCCGTCGGACTTGCCGATGCGCTTGCGGATCGCTGCGGACACCGGCAGCTTGTGCGTGCCGTCGCCGAGCGCCATGAATGCGCCCTCGAACGGTTCGCCGTCGATCGTGCCCGCGACCTTCACGAGGCCTCGCGTGCCGAAGATCGTCGCCGAGTCGGGCAATTGGGCGCACGTCCAGGTGTCGCCCTCGCGCACCTTGCCGAGGGTCGAGATGAAGGTGATGTCGAGCGGTCCGCTCGTGTCGGTCATTTCGGTGCTCCGATCAGATGAAGGCGCCGACGAGGGTACCGATGATGACGAGCTTCAGCAGCCAGTCGGTGAAGTGGACGAGGGCCACGGGGATCGGGGTGTTCTCGTGGACCACCGAGCCGAGCAGCAGCACGGCCGGGAGGGAGGCGAGCGCCAGCCCGAGCAGTGCGCCGGCCGCGGTGCCGTGCCAGCCGCCGGCGGCCATCAGCCCGAGCACCAACAAGGACACGACGAGGCTGCGGAAGACGACGAGCAGCATCTGGATGACGACCGGGACGCCCGGCCGCGCGGTGCTGTGGGCGGCGATGAGGCGCGAGACGGGCGGAAGTGCGTAGAGCACGGCGCTCGCGACGAACGAGATGATCGTCGCGAGCGCGACGCCGACGATGGCCATGGACTCCCGCCTTTCAGTACCGGTGAGTACTGATTACGGTACGCCCGATCTTTTAGTCCTGTCAAGTACTAAACTGCGCTCATGTCGGCTCCCACTCCTGCCCGCGGTCGACCGCCCGGACTGACCGGCACCGCGCTCCTCGCCGAGGCGCGCGCGGTGTTCCTGCAGCGCGGCTACGCCGCCACGACGATGAGCGAGGTCGCCGCGCGGGCGCGCATCTCGAAGAGTTCGCTCTACCGGGATCACCCGTCGAAGTCCGCGCTCTATCGCGCCGTCGTCACCGACTGGGCGGCGGCCGGCCGCGACGCGATGCGGCCCGCCCTCGACCGGCTCGCGCGGTCTCGCAACCTGGAGCAGGGCCTCGTCGAACTCGGCGACGCGCTCCTCCGCGGCGTGCTCTCGCCGCCCGTCGTCGCGATGCGTCGCCTCGTCATCAACGAGGCGGCAGAACAACCCGAGGTCGCGGCGAGGTATCTCGAAGAGAGCTGGCAGCGCAACATCACCGCCCTCGCGGAGACGTTCGACGAGCTGCGCCGAGCCGGCGAGCTCACCGTCGACGACCCGACCGCGGCGGCCGAGGAGTTCACCTGGCTCATCGTCGGCGCCCCGCTGAACGCCGCGCTGCTCGGCGTCGATGCCGCACCTGCGGCCGATGCCTCGTCGAGGGCCGTGGCGCTGTTCCTCGCACGGTACGGCGGTCGAAGCTGAGTACGGGTTGCACCCGGTCCGGCGAGCCGATCAGGATTCGAGAAGCGCCGCCGTGCTCGATTCCGTAGCGTGAAGGCAGATCGAGAACAGACATTGCGAATCGAGAAGGAGCACTCCCGTGGCTACGAAGACCGAAGGCCTGTCCGCCGACGAACGCGCCGCCGTCAAGCAGCGCGCCGCAGAACTGCGGGCCGAGGCGAAGGCCGGCAAGACCCGCGAGGCCGGCGAGACCCGCGAGGCCGGCGAGAAGGCCATCCGCGAGGCGATCGACGCACTGCCCGACGACGACCGGGCCATCGCCGAGGGCATCGACCGCATCGTGAAGGAGGTCGCTCCGCACCTGGTGCCGAAGACCTGGTACGGCTTCCCGTCGTACGCCGACGCGAACGGCAAGATCGTCGTCTTCTTCAAGCCCGCGTCGAAGTTCGAATCGCGATACGCGACGCTCGGCTTCGAGGAGGCCGCCCAGCTCGACGACGGCGACATCTGGGTGACGTCGTTCGCACTGCTCGCCCTCACGCCCGAGACCGAGAAGCGCGTCGCCGAGCACATCCGCAAGGCCGCCGGCTGAGCGGTCGCCCCGTCAACACGACGGGGCACGCGCGCGAGCTACACCTGCACCATGTCGGCGAAGCGCGAGAAGTGCCCGTGGAACGCGACCGTGATCGTTCGGGTCGGACCGTTGCGGTGCTTGGCCACGATCAGGTCGGCCTCGCCGGCACGGGGGCTGTCGCGCTCGTACGCGGCCTCGCGGTGCAGCAGGATGACCATGTCGGCGTCCTGCTCGATCGAGCCCGACTCGCGCAGGTCGCTGATGGCGGGCATCTTGTCGGCGCGCTGCTCGGGGCCACGGTTCAGCTGCGACAGTGCGATGACCGGTACCTGCAGCTCTTTCGCGAGCAGCTTCAGCGCACGCGAGAACTCCGACACCTCTTGCTGGCGGCTCTCGACGCGCTTGCCGCTCGTCATGAGCTGCAGGTAGTCGATGACCACCATCTTGAGGCCGACGCGCTGCTTGAGCCGGCGGCACTTCGCGCGGATCTCGACGAGCGTCATGTTGGGGGAGTCGTCGATGTAGAGCGGCGCGTCGTTGATGCGCCCGCGGGTCGAGGCGATGGTCGTCCAGTCGCGCGAGTCGACGGTGCCCTTGCGCATGTTCTGCAGCGGCACGGATGCCTCGGCCGAGAGCAGGCGCATCGCGATCTCGCTCTTGCCCATCTCGAGGGAGAAGAACACGGCGGGCAGGTCGTTCGTGATCGCGGCCGCGCGCGCGAAGTCGAGGGCGAGCGTCGACTTGCCCATCGCGGGACGCGCGGCGACGATGATCATCTGCCCGGGGTGGAAGCCGTTGGTCAGGTCGTCGAGGTCGGCGAACCCGGTCGGAACACCGACCATCTTGCCGTCGGTGTGCTTCGCGGCCTCGATCTCGTCGATGGCGACGCCGATCGCGTCGGACAGGGGCACGTAGTCTTCGGTCTCGACCGAGCCCGTCACCGAGTAGATCTCGGCCTGGGCGTTGTTGACGAGGTCGACGACCTCGCCCTCGCCCTGGTACCCCATCTGCACGATGCGCGTGCCGGCCTCGACGAGGCGGCGCAGCAGTGCCCGCTCGGCGACGATCGATGCGTAGAAGCCGGCGTTCGCCGCGGTCGGCACGAGGCTCGTGAGCGTGTGCAGGTACTCGACGCCGCCGGCGCGCTGCAGGTCGCCGGTCTTCGTGAGCTCGTCGGTGACGGCGATGACGTCGGTCGGCTCGCCGTGCGAGTACAGGGTCAGCAGGGCGTTGAAGATGACCTCGTGCTTCGGCACGTAGAAGTCGACGCCGCGAATGGTCTCGATGACGTCGGCGACCGCGTCTTTCGAGAGCATCATTCCGCCGAGCGCGCTCTGCTCGGCGAGCAGGTCGTGCGGCGGAACGCGTTCGCCGCGGGGAGCACCTTCGTCGACCGGTTCGGCGAGTCCGATGTGCGCGATCGACAACTCCATGACCTCCGATTCAGACCCCTGTGGCGGGCGTGCGACCCGCGCCCGTGATTCAGTCTCGCCGGAGCCGCCGACATGCCTGCCGGCGGTGCTCTCGGACCTCGGGGGGACTCACTGATCGAGGGACGCTGCTTCACGATATGGAAGCCTCGTCCACAGCACAAGCCAGCCTGTGGATAACTCTGGGGACAATCTGGGCGAAACGCCGATCAACATGTGCACTCCACCTGTGGACAACTGTGGAAATCTTGTGAATTACACGAGTTGAATTCTGGATTCATCAGGGATTCTCGGATTCCACACCTGTGGGGGAAAACTTCTTGGAAAGATCTCCACACCCCGTTCTCCACCTGTGCACAACCATCACAGGAAACCCGCAAGTGGGGTTGCGGGCGACGGCCCCGCGGGTGTAGAAAACGCGGCTTCGCGGAGCGCCGGGGGACCGCTCCCACGGGGGACGGATCCGTACCCCGATCGGGCACCTGCGACCGGGGTACGGCGCGGGTGGCGGCATCCCGAACATGACGAAGCGGCGGCCGGGAGCCGAAGCCCCCGACCGCCGCTCGCGATCGTGTGCGAAGTTACTTCGCGGCGACCACCTGGAGGGTGATCGTGGCGGTGAGCTCGTCGTGCAGACGAACCGTCGCCTCGTGGTCGCCGACCGACTTGATCGGCGACGGGATCTGGATCTTGCGCTTGTCGACCGAGCCGAGGCCGGCGGCCTCGACCGCAGCCGCGACATCCGAGGTCTTGACCGAGCCGAACAGGCGGCCGCCGAGGCCGGCCTTGACGGCCAGCTTGACCTTGCCCTCTTCGAGCTTGGCCTTGAGGGCCTGCGCGTCCTCGAGCGAGTGCAGCTCGCGAGCGGCACGGGCCGCCTTGATCTGCTCGACCTGCTTCTCGCCACCGCGGGTCCACGGCGTGGCGAAGCCCTGGGGAACCAGGTAGTTGCGCGCGTAGCCGTTCTTGACCTCGACGACGTCGCCGGCCGTACCGAGGCCGGAGACCTCGTGCGTGAGAATAACCTTTGCCATTGTCGTGCTCCTTAGCGGCCGGAGCCCGAGTAGGGCAGGAGGGCCATCTCGCGCGCGTTCTTCACGGCGCGGGCGATGAGGCGCTGCTCCTGCACGGAGACACCGGTGATGCGACGGGCACGGATCTTGCCGCGCTCCGAGATGAACTTGCGAAGGGTGGCGACATCCTTGTAGTCGATGACGCCGACCTTGATGGACTTCGCGGGGGCGGCGTTCTTCGCGCCCTTGCCGCCGCGAGGCTTGCGGCGGTCGCCGCTGCTCTTTCCAGCCATTTCTGATCCTGTCTAGGTGTTGCGGGTGTCGGTGCGCGGCCCGGCCGCGACACTCACCCGCGTGAGTATTAGAAGGGCGTCTCGTCGCCGTAGTTGGTGCCGGGGGTGTTCCACACGTCGCCGCCGCCCTGCTGGGCGGGCGCCGAGGGAGCCCACGCGTCGTCGGACTGGCCGCCCCCGAAGGAGCCGCCGCCGACCGCACCGCGGTTCGACTGCGCACGAGTGACCTGGGCGGTCGCGTACCGGAGCGAGGGGCCGATCTCGTCGACCTCCAGCTCGATGGTGGTGCGCTTCTCGCCTTCCTTCGTCTCGTAGGAACGCTGCTTGAGACGCCCGGAAGCGATGACCCGCGAACCCTTGGTGAGCGATCCGGCGACGTGCTCGGCGAATTCACGCCAGCAGCTCGCGCGCAGGAACAGCGCTTCACCGTCCTTCCACTCGTTCGCCTGACGGTCGAACGTACGGGGAGTGGAGGCGATGGTGAAGTTGGCAACCGCCAGCCCGTTCTGCGTGTAGCGCAGCTCGGGATCTGCAGTGAGGTTGCCCACCACGGTGATGATGGTCTCGCCGGCCATGGGGACTAGGCGTCCTTCTTCGCAGCGGCGGCGGCCTTCTTGGCGGCCTTCGCCTCCTGCGCCTTGGCGTGCGCGGCGACCTGGGCGATCGCCTCTTCGGCGCGGAGCACCTTCGTGCGCATGACGGCCTCGCTGAGGTTCAGCTGGCGGTCGAGCTCGTTGGTGGTCGCCGACTCGGCGGTGAAGTCGACGACGGCGTAGATGCCCTCGGACTTCTTGTTGATCTCGTAAGCCAGGCGACGACGTCCCCAGATGTCGACCTTGTCGACGGTGCCGCCATCGTTACGGATGACGTTGAGGAACTTGTCAAGGCTGGGAGCAACGGTGCGCTCGTCGATCTCGGGATCGAGGATGACCATCAGCTCGTACTGGTGCATGACTAACCCACCTCCTTCGGACTCAGCGGCTACAGGATCTCTGCAGCAGGAGGGTTGTGCATACGTCGCACCGAGGAGGCCTCGCAATCGAGGCGCACGGGCAACCTGTCCATGGTAACGGATGCCTCGCGCCCGCGCCATTCGGCCGCCGGCGCCGCGCTCCCGCTCCCGCTCCCGCTCCCGCTCCCGCTCCCGCGAGTGTTTCCGCTCCCGCTCCCGCTCCCGCGAGTGTTTCCGTTTCGACCGAGTGCCGTCGCGAGCTCGATACATCTCGGTCGAAACGGAAACACTCGCCGCATACGGGTTGGTGCTCATCTCCGACCGCGAACAGGGCGCAACCCCGCGCGGCGGAGCTCGGCGTCGAGCAGCGGGGGCCGTAATGCCGCAACCCAGTCCCAGCGGGCTCCGAGGGGACGGTGGTGACGCACGCGGTTCTCCCGCTCCTTCTCGAGCAGCACGGCCTCGGCCGTCGTACGCCCGTTCAGGTACTCGGGCCGAAGGTACTTGCCGAGTCCGTCGAACTCCCCGAACACCCCGAACTCCGGCCAGTCGAAATCGACGATGTCGCGGCCGCGGCCATCGCGTGGGAACGCGACCTGCAACTCAGGTGCGGGGTACCCGAGCAGGTGCATGTTCGCGCGGCTGATCGATTCGCCCGGCGATCCCGACCGGCCGTCGCCGAACTCCACGACGGCGCGCGCCGATCGGACCCCGCGCCTCCCCGAAAGCGCTTCGACGGCCCCGAACAGCTCCTCGCGCGAGACGCCGACGAGCGACCGATGCTGGGGATGCCGTGACCCCGCATCGAGCGCGACGTCGACGACTGCGACCGCCGCGGCGAACGGCAGCGACCGCACGAGGTCGATGACGGTTCGTCGGAAGCTCGTCACCCGGAACCCGCTGTGCTCGACGATCTCGTCATCGGCGACGGGTTCGTGGTGCCAGACGACGCCGTTCTTGGTGCGAACACCCGAGCGCGCCGGTGCGACGAGATGAACGGAGTCGCGATGGGGTCCGATGATCGGGAGGCCCCACACCACTCCGGCCGACACGTTGCAGAGCACCGCGTCGATTCGCCGTGTCTCGAGCACCGCCCTGAGCCTCAGCAGGTGACGCTCGTCATGGCCCGCCGAAGCCCACGCCTCCGAGCTCACGAAGACCCCGCGGCGAAGGCGAGTGAGTTCTCGGGAGCTTGCCCGCGGGTCGCGCCCTTCGAGCGCCAGCGCCCGCGTCGTGATGAGGTCGGTCGCGCGCCTGCCCGTCGAGTCCACGCGGCAACGCTGGCACGCAGCGCGCCCGTTTCCCGCGGTGGGTCAGATCCCGTGGATCATCCCGCCGAGACATCCCCTGTGGAGGACGAGTGGGACGTCTGCTCGCCCGCCCCCGGCTGTTGCCGTTCCGGCCGAGCGTTGCCGATCGCTCGGCCACGCTCGGTCGAAACGGTCACAGTCGTCGCGCAGGGCGCTGGGCGCGCCGGCGCGAGCAGGGCGCAGGGCGCCGGGCGCCGGGCGCGCGCCGGGCGCACTAGGCGCCGCGCGCCGCCCACCAGGCGAGCAGGCGCTCGCGCGCGGCATCCTCGCCGATCGGTCCCTCGTCGAGGCGCACGTCGAGCAGGTACTTGTAGGCCTCGCCGACGACGGGGCCAGGCCTGATGCCGAGCGCGGCCATGATCTGCTGCCCGTCGAGCTCGGGGCGCACGGCGGCGAGCTCCTCTTCCTCGGCGAGCCTCGCGATGCGCTCCTCGAGGTCGTCGTAGGCGAACGCGAGCTGGTCGGCCTTGCGGCGGTTGCGCGTCGTCACGTCGGCGCGCGAGAGGATGTGCAGCCGTTCGAGCTGGTCGGCGGTGCCGGCGTCGCGCACGTAGCGGCGCACGGCCGAGTCCGACCACGAGGCATCCGCATAGCCGAAGAATCGCAGGTGCAGCTCGACGAGCCGGGCGACGGCGGCCACGGTGTCGTTGTCGTACCGCAGGGCCCGCAGCCGCTTCTTCACGAGCTTCGCGCCGACCACGTCGTGGTGGTGGAAGCTCACCGCTCCGCCCGACTCGTAACGCCGGGTCGCGGGCTTGCCGACGTCGTGCAGCAGCGCGGCGAGCCGCACCACGAGGTCGGGGGAGTCGAGCACGCCGCGCTCGATCTCGTAGTCGATCGCCTGATCGAGCACGGTCAGGCTGTGCTCGTAGACGTCCTTGTGGCGGTGGTGCTCGTCGCGCTCGAGGCGCAGGGCGGGCACCTCGGGCAGGACCCGTTCGGCGATGCCGGTGTCGACGAGCAGGCGGATGCCTCGGGCCGGCGACCTCGTCGAAAGCAGCTTCGACAGCTCGTCGCGGACGCGTTCGGCCGAGATGCGGTCGATCTCGGGCGCGAGCGCCGACATCGCGGCGAGCGTGCCGGCCTCGACCTCGAACTCGAGCTGGGCGGCGAAGCGAGCGGCCCGCATCATGCGCAGCGGGTCGTCGCCGAACGACTGCTCGGGCGGCGACGGCGTGCGCAGCACCCCGGCGAGCAGGTCCTCGATGCCGCCCGACGGGTCGACGAGCTCGAGCTGCGGCAGCCGAAGCGCCATGGAGTTGACCGTGAAGTCGCGCCGGGTGAGGTCGCCCTCGAGCGAGTCCCCGAAGACCACCTCGGGCTTGCGCGACGCCCCGTCGTACGAGTCGGCGCGGTAGGTGGTGATCTCGACGGTCTCGCCCGCGATGCGCGCGCCGATGGTGCCGAACTGGCGGCCGATGTCCCAGTGCGCGTCGGCGATGGGCTTCACGATTGCGAGGATCTCGTCGGGATTCGCGTCGGTCGTGAAGTCGAGGTCGTTCGTCGACCGGCCGAGGAACGCGTCGCGCACGGGACCGCCGACGAGGGCGAGTTCGCGCCCGGCCGCCGCGAAGGCCTCGGCGAGGGGAGCGACGGTCGGCGAAGCCGCCTGCTCGGCCAGACGGTCGAGGGCTGCCGCGACACTCTGCATGCCCCCTATGTTAAGCGGGCGCGGCGAACCGCCCCGGCGACCCCCGATTCCGAGCGGACGCCCGGCGCCCGACCCGTAGAATCGCCTGCATGGCAGCCGACTCGACCCCTGCGCGCGCGCGCGGCGATCGGCATTCCCGCGAATCGGCGGGGGCTGCGATGCCCGAGAGCGGCAACCCCATCTCGAAGCGGCGCGGCGCGGCGATCTGCATCGCGGCCGCGGCCATCGCGGCCGTCGCGGCGCCGTTCGGTGCCCTCGCCGCCTCAGGCGCAGCCTCCTCGGCGACCGGGTCCTCGGTCGCGGGGCAGGCCGAGACCAGCTCGGCGGGCGCGGGCGTCGCCGCACAGGTCGCCTCGGCCGACGAAGCAGGCGTCCGGCTGCACATCGCGCCAGCGACGTCGACGACGATCGATCCGCGCGCACCCCTGACCGTGCAGGTCGAGATCGACAACGCGACCGCCGAGGAGCTGGCGCGCGGCACGGTCGTGCTGACCCGCGCCGAGGCGCCGATCGACGACGCCGACGAGCTCGACGCCTGGCTCGGCACGGGCGAGGCTCAGGCCGGCTCGGTGCAGCTCGGCTCGACCGAGTCGCGCGCGACGGCGGCCGGCGCGTCGTCGATGGTCTCGTTCACGGTGCCCTCGAGCGCGCTCGGCGACCTCGGCGCACCGGTCATCGGGCTGGGTGTCTCGCTCGTCGTCGACGGCTCGACGGTCGCGACGGGTTCCGACGCCTTCGCGACTCCCGCCGGCACCGCCGGGCCGAAGACGACCGTCTCGTTCATCTATCCGCTCACGGTGCCCGAGCAGACCACTGGCATGATCGACGCCGCGACGCTCGAGGAGTGGACGGCGCCGCTCGGCCTCCTCGACCGCCAGCTCGACGCGGTCGCCGACAAGCCGGTCGCGATCGGCATCGACCCCCGCATCATCGCCTCGATCCGTGCGCTCGGCAGTTCAGCACCCGAGTCGGCGACGGCCTGGCTGGAGCGGCTCGGCGCCGTCACCAACGAGATATTCCCGCTCGCGTATGCCGACGCCGACGTCGCGCTGCAGGCGCAGCTGGGTCTGACGACGATGCTGGAGCCGACCAGCTTCAGCGATGTGCTCGACCCGGCCGACTTCGCGACACCGGTCGCGCCGGAACCCGGCGGCGACGGCAGCGAGGGCGACGGCAGCGGCGGCGGCAGCGACGGCGGCGACGGCCAGGCGCCGGTCGACGAGCCGACCCCGTCGACCGACGCCACGGTGCCCGCCACGGTCGCACCGACGCCCGGTGCGACCGAGACGCCCGCCGAGTCGCCCAGCCCCACGCCCGCCGAGTCGCCCAGCCCCACGCCCACCGAGACCGCCCCGGCCCCCGGTGAGCTCCCGACGACCGAGGCACTGCTCGCCTGGCCGTACACCCGCAACGACCTCGCCTGGCCGGCTGACGACACCGTCGCAGCCGGCGACCTCGAGCACCTCGACGCCGCAGGACTCACGACGGCCATCCTCGCCCCGGGCAACGTCGCACCGGCAGCGACCCGGGTCTCGGCGACCGCCTCGATCGACGGTTCGACCGCCCTCGTCGCCGATGGGCGGCTCAACGCCCCGCTGCGCGAGGCGTCGGAGGCCGAGAGCGAGACCGAGTGGCGCTCGGCGACGGGCAACCTGCTCGCGGAGTTCGCCATCGCACCGTCGACCGGTCAGCCGGCGCTGCTCGCGACGTTCGATCGCGACGCGGGCGAGCACTCGGTCCGCATCGCGGCGACGCTCGACCAGCTCACCAGGGACCCCGCCGTGCAGCCGACGGGCCTGGCGGGTGCGATCGGCGCACCGCCGGTCGCGCGCGTGCTCGTCGACGAGCCCGAGGATGCGCAGCGCGTGGCGACGACCCAGCGCATGCTCGATCTCGAGGCCGAGACCGGCGAGTTCGCAACCGTGCTCGACGACCCGCGCCTGCTCACCGGCCCCGTGCGTCGCGACCTGCTGGCCCTGCTCGACGTCGCGTGGCTGGCCGATCCCACGGCGTGGGACGCCGCCGCCGCGCAATGGCTCGCCGACCGTCGGGCGACGCTCGCGGGCGTCTCGGTGGTGCCCTCGTCGAGCGTCAACATCTTCGCGCGCGAGACGCCGCTGCCGATCACGGTGCTGAACGCCCTGCCGTATCCGGTCACCGTCGTCGTGTCGGCCGATCCCTCGAACGGCCGCCTGGTCGTCGAGGAGAGCGTCACCGAGACGATCCCCGCCGAGTCGCGCAGCACGGTCAACGTGCCGATCGCGGCCGGCGTCGGCCGCGGCGAGGTGACGATCGCGATCTCGCTCGCCTCGCCCACCGGCGTCGCGATCGGACGCACGGTCTTCATCAGCGGCAACGTGCAGGCCGACTGGGAGGGTCTCGGCGCCGTCATCCTCGCCACCGCGGTCGTGCTCTTCTTCGGCTTCGGCATCTGGCGCAACATCCGGCGTCGCCGCAAGCAGCGGGCCGCGGAGGCGGCTGACGCGGCAGTGGCGCCGACACCGGTCGAGCCGGTTATCGACGACGCGCCGGTGGCCGGCGACGGCACGGATGCCCCGGCCGATACCGCCACGAACGACGACGAGCCCGACCCGTCGGAGCATGCCGACCCCGACCCCACCCCCGACCAGGAGGACCCGAAGCGTGACTGACGACCGAATCGGCCGCGCGAGTCTCTTCCTCGCCTCGGGAACGCTCGTCTCGCGCATCCTCGGATTCGTCAAGGCGATCGTGCTCGCGGGCACGATCGGCGTCGTCGGCTCCGTCAGCGCCGACGCGTTCGCCGTCGCCAACGGACTGCCGAACACCGTCTACGTGATCGTCGCGGGCGGTGTGCTGAGTGCGGTGCTCGTGCCGCAGATCGTCCGGGCCTCGGCGCACGCCGACGGGGGCAGCGGCTACATCAACAAGCTCCTCACCCTGGCCATGGTGATCCTGCTCGGCGCCACGATCGTCGCGACGGCACTCGCCCCGCTGCTCACCACGCTCTACGCCGGCACCAACGAGACGATGCTGCCCCTCGCGATCGCCTTCGCCTGGTGGTGCATGCCGCAGATCTTCTTCTACGGCCTCTACACGCTGCTGGGCGAGGTGCTGAACGCACGGCGCAGCTTCGGCCCGTTCACCTGGGTCCCGGTGCTGAACAACATCGTCGCCATCGCCGGCCTCCTCGTCTTCGGGCTCGTGTTCGGCTTCGACCCCGACGGACAGCGCGAGGTCGCCGACTGGACCGGCGGCATGGTCGCCCTCCTGGCCGGGTCGGCGACCCTCGGCATCGCCGTGCAGGCGCTCGTGCTGTTCTGGTTCTGGCGTCGGGTCGGCCTGCGCTTCCGCCCCGACTTCGCCTGGCGCGGCGCGGGCCTCCGCACCGCGGGCAAGCTCGCCGGCTGGACCTTCGGCATGCTCCTGCTCACGACGTTCGCCGGCATCGTGCAGTCCCGGGTGCTCTCCATCGCGTCGGGCTACGGCGCCTCGGTCGCGGCCGTCGACACCGCGTGGCTCGTGTTCATGCTGCCGCACTCGGTCATCACGGTCTCGATCGCGACCGCCTACTTCACGCGCATGAGCGAGCACGCCGCGCGCGACGACCTCGGCGAGGTGCGCTCCGACCTCTCGAGCGCGATCCGCGGCGTCCTGGTCATCCTCATGCTCGCGGCGGCGGGGCTCATGGTCGTCGCCTACCCGTTCGGCGCGGTGTTCCAGACCGGCCTCGCCGCGGCATCCGCGATCGGCAACATCCTCATCGCCTTCGCCCTCGGGCTCGTGCCCTTCAGCCTGCTGTTCGTCGTGCAGCGCACGTTCTACGCGCTCAACGACACCAAGACCCCCTTCTTCTTCACGCTGTTCCAGGTGGTCGTGTTCACGATCGCCGCGTTCGCCTGCCTCGCCCTGCCGCTCGCCTGGATCGGCGTCGGCGTCGCGCTCGCGACCACGGTGGCGGTCATCGCGCAGTTCACCCTGGCGACGCTGCTGCTGCGCCGTCGGCTGTCGCGCCTCGACGGCCGGCGCATCGGCGTGGCGCTCCTGCGCTCGCTGCTCGCACTCGTCCTCCCGGTCATCGCGGGCCTCGCGCTGCTCGTCGCACTCGGCGGAACCACCGAAGGCGGTTTCGCCGTCTCCGGACGGCTCGGTGCGATCGTCTCGATGGTCGTCATCGGCGTCGTGATGTCCGCACTCTACTTCGGCGGCCTCTGGCTCCTGCGCTCGCCCGAGTTCCGCGGGTTCGCGGAGCCGGCCCTCGCCCGCCTCCGCCGCCGCTGAGCGGCCCCCGCTTCCGCGACGCCGAGCGACGCTCCGCGGCATCCCGTCATGAAGGCGGTGCGAACAGGCCGGCGGAATACCCGCCGCCTAGACTGTGTTGACCATGGCGTGACATCCGGATGCCTCGGATGCCACTTGCACGAGAGGGAGCACCCGTTGCGCGACATCATCATCATCGGTTCGGGCCCGGCCGGGTTCACCGCCGCGATCTACGCGGCCCGCGCGCAGCTGAAACCCCTGCTCATCGCGAGCTCCGTCGAGATCGGCGGCGAGCTCATGAACACGACCGAGGTCGAGAACTACCCGGGCTTCCCCGAGGGCATCATGGGCCCCGACCTGATGACGGCGTTCCAGCAGCAGGCCGAGCGCTTCGGCACCGAGGTCGTGTACGACGACGTCGTCGAGCTCGAGCTCGAAGGGCCCGTCAAGCGCGTCAAGCTCGGCAACGGCGGCGTCGAAGAGGCGCGCACGATCATCTACGCCACGGGCTCGGCGTACCGCAAGCTCGGCCTGCCCGAAGAAGACGTGCTCTCCGGCCACGGCCTGTCGTGGTGCGCGACGTGCGACGGCTTCTTCTTCCGCCAGAAGACGATCGCGGTCGTCGGCGGCGGCGACTCGGCCATGGAGGAGGCGACGTTCCTCACCCGCTTCGCCGACAAGGTCTACGTGATCCACCGCCGCGATTCGCTCAAGGCGTCGAAGATCATGCAGCAGCGCGCCTTCGACAACGAGAAGATCGAGTTCGTCTGGAACGCCGAGGTCGCCCGCCTGCTCGGTGAAACCGCCGTGACCGGTGTGACCCTGCGCGACACCGAGACCGGCGCGGAGCGCGACCTTCCGCTCGACGGCCTGTTCGTCGCGATCGGCAACGACCCCCGCACGCACCTCGTGCACGGCAAGCTCGACCTGACCCCCGAGGGCACCGTCGCGGTCGCCGGACGCAGCTCCAAGACCAGCATCGAGGGCGTGTTCGCCGCCGGCGACGTCATCGACCCGCACTACCGCCAGGCGATCACCGCCGCCGGTTCGGGTGCGGCCGCCGCGCTCGACGCCGAGCACTACCTCGCCTCGATCGGCAACGAGAACGCGGCCGAGGCCGTGCTCGAGAGCGAGTTCGCCGTCGTCGACTGACACGAGGCATTCCAGCGACACCGGATCATCCGGTTTCACGACGTTTCAACCAAGGAGAACGCAATGAGCGCACGCGCTGTGACCGAGGACACCTTCGAGCAGGAGGTCCTCAAGAACGACAAGCCGGTGATCGTCGACTTCTGGGCCGAGTGGTGCGGACCGTGCCGCGCGGTGAGCCCGATCCTCGACCAGATCGCCACCGAGCACGCCGACAAGATCGACATCGTCAAGCTCAACGTCGACGAGCACCCGAGCCTCGCCATGAAGTACCAGATCACCGCGATCCCCGCGTTCAAGGTGTTCAAGGGCGGAGAGGTCGTGCAGAGCTTCGTGGGCGCCAAGCCCAAGCCCGCCCTCGAGGCCGACCTCGCCGCCTACATCTCGTAGTCGGCGGTCGCCTCGTTCGCAAGACCCGTCCGGCTCCCAGCCGGGCGGGTTTTTCGTCGCCTCGGGGATGTCTCGTGGCGCGCGCCCGCCCGGCCGCGTCACACTTCCGGCCCCCGTCATGACGCCGGTTCACCGGCAACTAGCATTGAACTCCCGAGCAGAACGGATATCGCAGTGACCTCTGACGGCGTCCCCCAGCGGACCGGCAACAATCTCGACCCCTGGTACGCGAACTACGCCGAGCGAGCCGCCGGGTTCGCCGCCTCAGAAGTCCGAGCCCTCTTCGCCGTCGCCTCCCGGCCCGAGGTCGTGTCGCTCGCCGGCGGCATGCCGTTCGTCTCGGCCCTGCCGCAAGACCTCATCACCACGTCGATGGAGAAGGTCATGCGCGAGCAGGGCCCCGTCGCCCTGCAGTACGGCGGGGGCGCAGGCATCCCCGCGCTCCGCGAGCAGATCCTCGACGTCATGGCGCTCGAGGGCATCGGGGCAACCGTCGACGACGTGGTCACCTCGACCGGCTCGCAGCAGGCGCTCGACTTCGTCGCGAAGCTGTTCCTCGACCCCGGCGACGTCGTGCTCGCCGAGGCCCCGTCGTACGTCGGGGCGATGGGCGTGTTCCGCTCGTACCAGGCGTCGGTCGTGCACGTCGCGATGGATGAGCACGGCCTCATCCCCGAGGCGCTGCGCCAGACGATCGCGCACCTGCGCGGGCAGGGCCGGCGCATCAAGTTCCTGTACACGATCCCGAACTTCCACAACCCCGCCGGCGTCACGCTCTCTGCGTCGCGCCGTCCCGAGATCCTCGAGATCTGCCGCGCGAACGAGATCCTCATCCTCGAGGACAACCCCTACGGGCTGCTCCACTTCGACGAGCCGGCACCGAACGCGCTGCGATCGCTCGATCCCGACGGCGTCATCTACCTGGGTTCGTTCTCCAAGACGCTCGCGCCGGGCTTCCGCGTCGGCTGGGCACTCGCTCCGCACGCGATCCGCGAGAAGCTCATCCTCGCCGCCGAGTCGGCAGTGCTCTCGCCGTCGTCGTTCAGCCAGCTCGTCGTCTCCGAGTACCTGGCCACGGCCGACTGGCGCGCGCAGATCGACACGTTCCGCGGCGTCTACCGCGAACGCAAAGACGCGATGATCGAGGCGCTGGGGGAGTACCTTCCGCAACTGTCGTGGACGAACCCGAACGGCGGGTTCTACGTCTGGGTCACGATGCCCGACATGCTCGACTCGAAGCAGATGCTGCCGCGCGCCGTGAAGGAACTGGTCGCGTATACGCCCGGAACGGCATTCTTCGCCGACGGCCGAGGCCGGCACGCGATGCGGCTCTCGTTCTGCTACCCGACCCCCGACGCGATCCGCCTCGGCATCCGCCGTCTCGCGACCGTCGTCAACGGCGAGCTCGACCTGCTCGACACGTTCGCCGGCACCGGCACCCTGCAGCTGCCGCCGACCCCCGGCGTCGAGCAGGCGCCGCCCTCCGACCTCAAGTAGTTCAGCAAGCATCCACCGCCTGTCGGCTCGAGCACTGGAGAAATACCCGATCATGAGCGAATTCGCCGGTCTGAACGTCGTCGTCCTCGCGGGCGGCATCTCGCACGAGCGCGACGTCTCGCTGCGCTCGGGTCGCCGAGTCGCCGACGCGCTCACGGCGGCAGGCCACCGTGTGGTGCTGCGCGACCCCGACGCCGGGCTGCTTCCCCACCTCGCCGCCGAGCGACCCGATGTCGTATTCCCGGCTCTGCATGGGTCGAGCGGCGAAGACGGTTCGCTGCTCGAGTTGCTCGCCGCGATCGGGGTTCCGACCGTCGGCTCGAGCGGCGCGGCGGCACGTCGCGCCTGGTCGAAGCCGATCGCGAGTTCCCTCGTCGCCGACGCCGGCCTCGCGGTACCCGAGTCGATCGTGCTCTCGCACGAGGCGTTCCGCGAGCTCGGGGCGGCCAGCGTGCTGAAGGTCGTGCGCGAGAAGCTCGAGGGAGATCTCGTCGTGAAGCCCGCGTCCGGTGGATCGGCCCAGGGCGTCTCGATCGTGGACCATGCCGACGGACTCGCCCGGGCGATGGTCGAGGCGTTCACGTACGACGATGTCGCCGTCGTCGAACGTCGCATCATCGGCACCGAGATCGCGGTCACCGTCGTCGACGCCGGCGACGGCCCGAGCACGCTTCCCGCCGTCGAGATCGAGCCGACCGCGGGCGTCTACGGATTCGACGCTCGCTACAACGCGGGGGAGACCACGTTCTACGCACCGTCGCGGTTGGGTGACGCAGAACTCGCGACCGCAGCCGCCGCGGCGATCACCGCGCACTCGACGCTCGGCCTGCGCGATCTCTCGAGGGTCGACTTCATCGTGGATGCCTCGGGCACGCCGTGGTTCCTCGAGGCGAACGTGCTGCCCGGGCTGACCGAGACGTCGCTCGTGCCGCTCGCGATCGAGGCGTCGGGTTCGACGGCGTCCGAGCTGTACAGCCGACTCGTGCTGGCTGCCCACGCTCGGTAGACCGACGACCGAGGGCCCGCGTCGAACGAGCGGGCCCTCGAAATCGGGTGATTTCAGTTCGTCAGGAGCGATTCTCCCGACGATTCGCGATCAGACGCCTTCGAGTTCCTCGCCGAGCTCCGTGAGGATGCGCCGAAGGTCTTGAACGGTGGCGAAATCAATGCTGATCTGGCCTTTTCGCGCCCCGAGGGCGATCTTGACGCGCGTGTTCAGGCGATCTCCCATTCGCGTCGCCAGGTCGTCGAGGAAGTCCTGCCGCTTGCCGGCCGACGGCTTGGTGCGAGCAGCCGACTTCGGCTCCTTCGAGGCGATCGACTCGGCCGCGCGCACCGAGAGCTCCTCGTTGACGATCTTGTCGGCGAATCGCTGCATCTCCTCGCTGTCACCGACCGAGAGGATCGCGCGCGCGTGACCCGCGCTCAGCACGCCCGCGGCGACGCGAACCTGCACCGGCTCGGGCAGCTTGAGCAGACGGAGGGTGTTCGAGATCTGGGGTCGCGATCGTCCGATTCGGTTCGCGAGCTCCTCCTGCGTGATGCCGAAGTCGGCGAGCAGCTGCTGGTAGGCGGATGCCTCTTCGAGCGGGTTGAGCTGCGACCGGTGCAGGTTCTCGAGCAGCGCATCGCGCAGCATGTCCTCGTTCGCCGTGTCCTTGATGACGGCGGGAATGGTGTCGAGCCCGGCGGCCTTCGTCGCCCGCAGTCGACGCTCACCCATGACGAGTTCGTACTTGCCGTCCTGGTCGGGGTGGGGGCGTACGACGATCGGCTGCAGCACACCGAACTCGCGCACGCTGTGCACCAGCTCGGCGAGGTCCTCGGGGTCGAAGACGCTGCGGGGCTGCACCGCGTTGGGCACGATGTCGTTCGGGTCGAGTCGGGCGAGTCGGGCGCCCGGCACCGCGATGAGGTCTTCGGCGGCCGCGGCCTGCTCGACCGCCGCGACCGCGGTTGCCGGCGTCGAGTCCGCGTCGGGGAAGAAGACGTCGACGGGTCGATTCGCTCGCGAGGAGTCGTCGACCGTGGGGATGAGTGCGCCGATTCCTCGGCCGAGTCCGGTTCGCTTGCTTGCCATCAGTTCGACTCCTCGGCTTTCGCAGCGCCGCGTCGGGCGATCTCGGCCGCTGCCTCTCGATACGACAGCGATCCGCTCGACCCGTAGTCGTAGCTGATCACGCTCTGTCCATAGCTGGGTGCCTCAGAGACACGCACGGATCGCGGAATGATCGTGTCGAGCGTCTGGGCGGGGAAGTGCTCGCGAACCTCCTGCGCCACCTGCTGCGCGAGGTTCGTGCGGGAGTCGTACATCGTGAGCAGGATCGTCGAGAGTCGCAGCTCGGGGTTCAAGTGCTTCTCGATGAGCTCGATGTTGCTGAGCAGCTGCGAGAGGCCCTCGAGGGCGTAGTACTCGCACTGGATCGGGATGAGCACCTCGCGGGCGGCGACGAACGCATTGATCGTGAGGAGGCCGAGTGACGGCGGGCAGTCGATGAAGACGTAGTGGTACGGCTCGTCCATCGAGGCAAGGTGCGCGTCGAGCGCCCGCCGCAGCCGCTGCTCGCGCGCGACGAGCGAGACGAGTTCGATCTCGGCGCCCGCCAGGTGGATGGTCGCCGGCACGCAGTCGAGAGCCTCGTGCTCGGTCGACGGTTGGATGACCTCCGCGAGCGCGAGGTCGGAGACGAGCACCTCGTACACGCTCTTCTGCTCGGAGCGATGGTCGACCCCGAGCGCCGTC
The DNA here is from genome assembly GCF_058349945.1 of Agromyces cucurbitae. Lineage (NCBI taxonomy): Bacteria > Bacillati > Actinomycetota > Actinomycetes > Micrococcales > Microbacteriaceae > Agromyces > Agromyces cucurbitae. The sequence continues at coordinate 195,650 of NZ_JBYRES010000001.1, forward strand.
GACGCGTTGCCCTGGGGATCGAGGTCGATGACGAGCACCCGAGCACCGGAGCGGGCGAGCGCGGCGGCGAGGTTGACCGCAGTGGTGGTCTTGCCGACGCCGCCTTTCTGGTTCGAGATCGTCAGCACGCGAGTCTTCGCCGGCTTGGGCAGCACGGCCTCCTCGAGCGCGATGCGCCGGCGTGTTTCGTCGGCAAGTTCGTAAGCCAGGGGAGTTCCTCCGTGATCGAGCGACGTTTCACGTGAAACATCGGGGGTGGTGTTCGTCTGCGAGGCGGGCTCGGCCACGCCCGATACGGATGCTCGGGCGGTGTCGGTTGCCTCGGTCGATGGCCGCGGTGACGAGGGCGCAGGCCCATCGTATTCAGCAGTCGACGGCTCGTGAGGCAGCGACGCCTCGGGTGCGTGAACCGCCTCGGGTGCATGCGGGGGCTGCGGTACGGCCGGCTGAGCAGCGGCGCTCGGAGGAATCGCACCGGAATCCGAGGGCATGCCTTCGGATGTCGCCGAGGCGTCGAGCGCACCGCTCACATCGGCTTCGGGCGCCGCGGACGCGGGGAGATCCACTGCCGCAGGGAGAGTGGCCGGCTCGAACTCGGTCGAGGTCGGGATCGCTTCCGGTGCTGCGATCGTCGGTGCGGCCTGGTCGACGGAGGCGACCGGTGACGCCTCCGAATCGCGTTCCGCGGCCGGGGCGGGCGCGGGCGGGGCGGGCGCGGACGGGGCGGGCGCGGCCGGGGCCGGGGCCGGGGCCGGGGCCGAGGCCGAGGCCGAGGCCGAGGCCGGGGCCGAGGCCGATCGATCATCGATCTTCACCGCCGGTTGCAGTGCGGTCGCCGTGTCGACCGCAGCATCGCCGACGATCTCGCGGATCAGGTCTTCGAGCAGGCGATCGGGACCGTGGTCGACCTCGAGCGGGTGCGGGACAGGGGCGACGACGCGTTCGGCCTCGTCGGTGAGCGCGGCTGCGGTTGCGGCATCCCAGTCGAATGCTCCCGTCGCGGCGGCACCGGCCGACGATGGCGTGGCGGCGAGCCCAGCGGCGTTCGCTTCGATCGGCGGATCGGTGACCGGCGGCGCAGGCACGCCGATCGGTGCGTCGCCGGCCGCAGTCTGCGTCGGCTTCGGATCGGAACTGACGGGCGCGGTCGCCACCTCGGGCTGCTGCTCAACCGGCGCCTCGACCGGCGCCTCGACCTGTGGTTCGCTCTGCTGGGAGCGTCGACGATGGAACCATCCTCGTCCCCCACCAGGCGTCATACCGTCGTCTCCCAACCACTGCCATCCGTCGGGTGACAATGCACCACGACCCGAGAGACAAGCTTAACCGTCGGCGCCGACGAGCGCCCGCTTGAATCGGGTTCTCGGACCGGTTCGATCGTGCGGCTGCCATGTTTCACGTGAAACACGAACGTCAACAGCTGCCGGCACGCGGGCTGCGGGATGGGGAGCCGCCTCGTCGCCGGCGAGCTCGGCGGTCCGCTCCGACGTGTTTCACGTGAAACGAAACGATGGCGACCTTCAGGACATCCTTTCCCAGGTGTTCGGCCAAGCGCGCTTTCCGCTTCCGACGTTGCCGCATTCGAGCCTGGTTGCTCGGGTCACTCGCCCTTCCGGTGGAATGTGCGTCGTGGACCGCTTCGCACGTCGGGCACTCGAGTCGCAGGGGTGTGGCGACGTGGTGGCAGCGGGGCTGTCAGCTTGGGCGAGTCTGATCGGCACTCGACGGCGTACGGAGGGTTTCACGTGAAACATCCGTCGCGGTCGACCAGCTCGCCGCAACTGGAGATGGCGAGCGTGCCCCGACCTGGCCCCGCACGACGAGGGCCGGTGGCATCTCGCTACGCCGCCCTTGGCGTTTCACGTGAAACGCCAACGGCCCGATCTTCGGGAGTGACGGAGGTGCGTTTGTCGCGTGGTTCCGCGGGGGACTGCGCGGGGCGTCTGCGTGACAGACTCGGTCGCGCCGCTGCCAGAGCGAGCCGATCCCCTCAGGCAGCTGTGTCCGGTAACGCGGGCCGCGTGATCGCAGATCGGCCGGCCGCGTTCTGTTCCTCACTCCCCGCTTCTGCCCGTCAACGGTGCACCTGGCGATCGGATCGACAGCGTGGATCCAGCGTTCGCAGTACACGGGCCGTGGCCGGTACCGTCGCGTCGGCACGTCGATGACGTGTGTCGGGTGGTCGCCCGGAGCGCCAGCTCGCACGGTGATCACTCGAACCGCTACACGGACCACACACACCCGATGCCCGTCGCACGCAGGAAGTGACCAACGCTCGAGCTGCATCCGCACGCGGCGGCGCGCGCGCGCACAAAATCCGAGCGACGCCTGTTCGAGTCGAGGCCGATGAGTCGGGGCCCGAACCGGCCGCCCGGCGCTCGAAGTCACCGCGGAAACGCCGGCGATGAGCTCCCTGCGCGTAGTCAAGCCACGGTCGCCCGCGAGGAACGTGCACCGCGCCACCCTTCGCCCCCTCCACCAGGCGCAGTGCAGGCCCCATGGCGCGATCGCCGTTCCACGCTCCGCGGCCCGGCACACAACGCGATCGTCCGCCCAACGGGGGATGGCTGGCAGCTCATCCGGTGTGGCTGTCGACTTCTGATAGCCGGCCACACGTCATCGTCGATCCGACGGGATGTCCGGGTGCCGTCTCGTATCGACGCGCTGCACGTCGCACGCAGGGCGACTACGGCCCCACGCGCACTCCGAGCTCTACCCGCGCGGATCCAACGGACGGCTGCGTCAACTCCACGGTCATCTCGCACCCACGCGCGGCGGCCCGAACCCTCGACCCTGCCGGCTCCGCTCGGCTCTCAGCGATCCCGGGGTGGTCGACGTGTTTCACGTGAAACACGTGCGCGAGGGCTGGTCACCTGGATGCACCTGGATGACGGCGACTTCCGCCGAGGGGCAGGTCGATCACCCCGTCGGTCATCTCGAACGTTCCACGGCTCGCTCGCAAGCAGCGCCCGGGTCGTGCGGTCCCACGCCGGCCCGTCTGTCTCATGACGCCCGTATCCAGCAGCTCGTCGGCGGGACGGTGACCGATCGCTGGACTCGTGCAGCGCGTCTTGTTCGCGCCACGGCGCAGATGCTGCCCGAATCACACGAGTTCGCATCGACGTGAAGTCTGCCGGCACATCCACGCTACCGATCGCCGACGCACGTGGGAGCATCGCGTCTGGCTGACAGCGCTCCGCACCAGAAGAACACACTGCCCCGACCGCCGAGTCGGCCCCTCGGATGATCACCGAGCGTTCGCGGCAGCGCGGATTCCCGGAAGGAGGTGCCGCACAAGCATGTGGGGAAGCGTCCTCGAGACCGATCCGGTCCGGGTCGCCCGGCGCGGAGACCGGCGACAGCCGTCGACGCGACGTGCGCCATGCAGAACGTGCAAGCCGCTGATGGGAACAAGGACCGTACCTGACCGGCGATCGGAGGCTGCAGTGCAACAGGCCACCGCCGAGAACGACGGGTACTTTCGTCCCGCCGGCGCGAGGCGCAACTCATCCGACACCGTGCACCGCTTCCGTTCATCCAGCCATCCATGACGAACACCCCGCCCGTCGACGGGTGTCTCCTGACGCCGCGGCCTGCCGGCCCAGCCGGCCGACGCGATGATGGCCCGTGGCGGGGGAGTGCACCACCTCTCCAGATCGACCATGCGACCGGCCTCGACGTCCGCACCGAACCGACGGCATCATCACCGAGTTCAGCAACCGCGCCGACGCCCACACCGCCGCCGCACCACGTCGACCAGGGCTGACCTCGAGCCGAGCGACGTGCCTGCGGCGGCCCACCCGCCGGCCACGGCCGACCCAGCAGGGCGCGACCGAGAGCCCTCGGCCCCGCAGGCGACTGCCGCGGGCTCCTTCCGAAACAGCACGGTCGATCACGCGTCACCGTCGCCGACGCAGAACAACACTCCCGCCAGCGGTCGCCGACCTCTCCGAGACACGACGCGGTCGCCGGTCCCTCAGCCGGTGTCCTCCGAGCGCGGCCGTTTCACGTGAAACATTGCTCGGCGCAACGGCGCAACTGCAGGCGCGGAACTCATGCGTCTGCAACGCATCTCGCACCATCGGTCCGATCGGCCGGGTCGACCGACGAGACCATCCGCGACCCTGATCGACAATCGGGCGACATCACCCCGCGTACGGAGTGACCGAGATTCGACGGGTCAGTCGACCGTCGCGCGGAACACGCGGGTCAGTTCCGACTCGGGCACGATGCCCTCGCCGAGCACGAGCACCTCGACGTCACTCAGGCCGAACTTGCGGATCACCTTCTCGGCCTTGCCGATCTCGGCCTCGACGCTCGCACCCTTCATGAGCACGAGCTCACCACCGGGCCGCACCAGGGGAGCGGTCACGGGGATGAGGGTGCGCAGCGCGCTCACGGCGCGGGCGGTGACCTGATCCAGTGATTCGAAGAGCTTCGACTCCTCGGCGCGCGCGCGAACCACGCTGACGTTCGAGAGCTCGAGTTCAGAAGCCTGGCGCTCGAGCCAGGCGACGCGTCGTTCCATCGGCTCGATGAGCACGAAGTCCACGTCGGGCCGGATGATCGCAAGCACGAGGCCCGGCAGGCCGGCACCCGAGCCCACGTCGCCCGCCCTGCCGGGCCGCAGCAGCGGAGCCACCAGTGCACTGTTCAGGATGTGTCGCGTCCACAGGCGGGGGAGTTCGAGCGGGCCGATCAGACCCAGCTCTTCGCCGTGCTCGGCAAGAGCAGTCGTGAAGGCGCGGCCCTTCTCCAGGTGCGCGCCGAAGAGCTGAGCTGCGCCGGCCGGTTCGGGTTCGAGTCCGTCGATCGTCATCGTTTCACGTGAAACGTCGGTCAGCGTCGTGTCAGCCGACGCGGGTGATGACGGTGTGCCGGTCGGCGCCTTCGCCGCGCGACTCCGAGTGGAAGCCCTGCTCGGCGACGAGGTCGTGCACGAGCTTGCGCTCGTACGACGACATCGGGGGGAGCGCCGCCTCCGCGGCCCCGCCCTCGATGCGTTCGACCGCGCGCGACACGAGGGTCGCGAGCTCATCGCGACGCGCGTCGCGCGAGCCGCCGATGTCGAGGATGAGGCGCGAGAACGCACCGGTCTTCGTCTGCACGGCGAGGCGGGTCAGCTCCTGCAGGGCGCTCACGGTCTCGGGCTTCGAGAGCAGGCTCAGGTTCGCACCCTCACCGGCGTTCACCGAGATGTACGCGCGGCCATTGCGCGCGTCGATGTCGATGTCGCCATCGAGGTCGGTGATGTCGAGCAGCTCCTCGATGTAGTCGGCTGCGATGTCGCCCTCTTCTTCGAGCTGGGCGGTCGAGCGCTGGTCGGCCTCGTGCTGCACGTCGGTCATCGTTCTACTTTCCCTGCTTCTTCGCGCGCGACTTGCTCATCGGCTGCTGGCGCTGCGTCTTCTTCTCTTCGACGACGATCGTCGTCGCGTCGCCCTGGTCTTCGACCACGAGCTTGCCCTTCTTGGCGAGGCGCGCCTCGCGGGCCTTCGCCGCCTCGCTGCCGGGCGTCGGCATGTTGCGGATGACCACGAACTGCTGGCCCATGGTCCAGAAGTTCGAGACGAGCCAGTAGAACATGACGCCGAGCGGGAAGGCGACACCCGAGAACGCGAACACGAGGGGGAGCAGGTAGAGGAGGATGCGCTGCTGACGGAACATGGGGCTCGCCTTGGTCTCGGGCGACATGTTCTTCGAGACGATCTGCAGCTGCGTGATGAACTGCGAGGCGGTCATGAGCACGATCATCGCGAGGGCGATGATCATCGTGTTGACGCTGAACGGCTCACCCGCGATCATCAGGTTCCACTGCTGGATGAACGTCGAGTTCAGGGGCGCACCGAGGAACTCGGAGTTGGCGAACGAGTTCGCGAGCTCCTGCGTGAGCAGGCCGACGCCGGCCTTGTCGTGCTGCGCGTCGTTGAGCACCGAGAACAGGGCGAAGAAGATCGGCATCTGCAGCAGCAGCGGCAGGCACGACGAGAGCGGGTTGGTGCCCGTCTTCTTGTAGAGCTCCATGGTCTCGCGCGACATCGCCTCGCGCGAGAGCTGGTCCTTCTTGCCCTTGTACTTGTCCTGGATCTTCTTGAGCTGCGGCGCCACCTCGAGCATGCGGCGCTGGCTCTTGATCTGGCGCACGAAGATCGGGATGAGCGCGGCACGGACGACGAGCACGAGGCCGACGATCGAGAGCACCCAGGTGACGCCCGCGTTCGGGTCCATCCCGAGGAAGTCCCAGAAGGAGTGGAAGGCGACGAGGATCAGCTCGACGGCCCACTTGATGGGCCAGAGAACCAGGCTGATGAGATCCATGGGCGGCGGTCAGTCCTTTCGGGACGGGCTGGGGGAGGAGATCATGACGGCTGCGGCGGGCGGCACCCGCTGCGCCGTGAATTCGAAGGATGCCTCGTGGCCGGCGTGCGACCCGTCATGGACGTGAGGGGCGGGTGCCGAGGCATCCGTGCTGACGTACGCGGCCGGGAGCACCCAGCCGAAGCGGGTCACGCGGTACCGGTCGTGGCGGGCCGCTCGCACGTCGTCGATGCCGCCGGGCGACCAGGGGTTGCAGCGCAGGATGCGCCACGCGGTGAGCAGCGAGCCGATGAGGAGCCCGCGCTGCTGCACGGACCCGAGGCCGTAGGCCGAGCATGAGGGGTAGTAGCGGCAGACGTCGCCGTAGAGCGGCGAGATCACTGCGCGGTACCCGCGGATGAGCAGCACCCCGAGGTTGCGCGGGATGAGTACGACGAAAAGGGCGAGGTCACGCATGCGACCCGCCCTGTTGCTGTTTCGTCGACGCCGTACGCGCCCTGCGCTTCTCGACGGCCCGGACCACGTCCGCCCTGAGCGCCGCCCAATCGGCGTCGGCCGCAGAGGGAAGCGCTCGGACCACGACGTCGGTGCCCGCGAAGCCGTCGCCGAGCACCTCGTAACACGCGGCCTTGAGGCGACGGCGCACGAGGTTGCGGCGCACGGCGCCGCCGACCTTCTTCGAGACGATGAAGCCGAAGCGCGCGTCGGTGCCCGACTCCCGTGAGCGCATGTAGCTCACGGTGTGGGCACCGGCGACCTTCGCACCGCGGCGCACGATGACTCGGTAGTCGTCGGCGCTCGTGATGCGATTGGCTTTGGCGAGCACCGAGGAATTACGCGGACAGCTCGGTGCGACCCTTGGCGCGGCGTGCCGACAGGATGGCACGACCCGCGCGGGTGCGCATGCGAAGGCGGAAGCCGTGCTTCTTGGCGCGACGACGGTTGTTCGGCTGGAACGTACGCTTGCTCATTCTTCTTCTCCGGCTGTCGGATCTCCTCGCCGGGAAGTGGCTGCGACACGTGCTGCAGCGCGGCGGCGGGAAAACTGGGTGCCCGAAAGGGCTGGGGTCAACTGATTAAAACTACGGCCTCGACGGCCCGCGGTCAAACCGAGGGCCGCGAACCAGGGCGCAATTCGAACCCCACAGTATCGCCCGAACCTCGATACCTCCTGTGGAACGACACGCCCGCGTTGTCGAATCCTCCTTCCGGCATTTGTCGGGGGCGGCTTCCTCGGATAGCGTTTGACACCAGTTATCCCCAGCTTCGTGCGCGGAATCCCGGGCGAGTTCCCGAATCTCCCCACAGGCGGTGGAGAACGTTGTGAACACTCGCCTCGCGCCGCTCGGCTCGTCGATGGGGGATCGATGAGCGGCACACGAGAGCTACCGAACTTGATTGCGGGGAACGATGACCGAACAGCCCATCTCAGAGACGTGGGCGACGATCCTCGATCGACTGTCTGACGACGACGCGATCACCCCGATGCTGCAGGGCTTCCTGAACCTGGTCGAACCCAAGGGCATCGCAGCCGGCACCTTCTACCTCGAGGTGCCGAACGACTTCACCGCGAGCATGCTCAACCAGCGCATGCGGGTCTCCCTCCTGTCGGCGATGAGCGCCGTCGAGGCGCCGTCGCCCGTGACCTCCTTCTACGTCGTCGTGAACCCCGAGCTCGAAGAGGTCCGCGCGGCCGCCGAGCAGCAGGTCGGCTACGCGACCGAGCCCGACCCCGTCGAACTGCCGGCGTCGCCGCAGTCGGTCTTCGAGAACACGAGCCCGGTCTCGCCGCGCGACACCCGGCTCAACCCGAAGTACTCGTTCGACAGCTTCGTCATCGGCCAGTCGAACCGGTTCGCCCACGCCGCCGCGGTCGCCGTGGCCGAGGCGCCGGCAAAGGCCTACAACCCCCTCTTCATCTACGGCGACTCGGGCCTCGGCAAGACGCACCTCCTGCACGCCATCGGCCACTACGCGATGAGCCTCTACCCGGGTATCCGGGTGCGGTACGTCTCGTCCGAGGAGTTCACCAACGACTTCATCAACTCGATCGCGAACAACCGCGGCTCGCTCTTCCAGCAGCGGTACCGCAACATCGACATCCTGCTGATCGACGACATCCAGTTCCTGCAGGGCAAGGCGGAGACGCAGGAGGCGTTCTTCCACACCTTCAACCAGCTGCACGACCACAACAAGCAGGTCGTGATCACGAGCGACGTGCCGCCGAAGCACCTGACGGGCTTCGAGGACCGCATGCGCAGCCGGTTCGAGTGGGGCCTCATCACCGACGTGCAGGCGCCCGACCTCGAGACCCGCATCGCGATCCTCCGCAAGAAGGCGCAGTCCGACCGGCTCCAGGTTCCCGACGACATCCTCGAGTACATGGCGTCGAAGGTCTCGTCGAACATCCGCGAGCTCGAGGGCACGCTCATCCGCGTAACCGCGTTCGCGAGCCTCAACCGCACGCCGGTCGACATGCCGCTCGTGCAGACGGTGCTGAAAGACCTCATCACGGATGACTCGGACAACGTCGTGGCTCCGGTCGACATCATCACGGCGACGGCGGAGTACTTCAAGCTCACGGTCGACGACCTCTACGGCTCGAGCCGCTCGCAGGCCGTCGCGACGGCTCGGCAGATCGCGATGTACCTCTGCCGCGAGCTGACGAACCTGTCGCTGCCGAAGATCGGGCAGCTGTTCGGCAACCGCGACCACACCACCGTGATGTACGCGAACAAGAAGATCTCGGAGCTCATGAAGGAGCGCCGCTCGATCTACAACCAGGTCACCGAGCTGACCGCACGCATCAAGCAGACGACGCGCTACCGCTGAGTCGCCTGCGCGGGTTGAGGAGGGAGCGCAGCGACCGTCTCGAAAACCGCGTTCCAGCCATCCGGGTTTCGAGACGCTCCTCCGTCGTTCCTCAACCCGCTCGAGTGAGCTCTGCACACCCGCTGCAGACCCATCTCCGAACGGTTCCCACAGTTGTGGAGAACCTGTGGATTGTTAACGAGCAACCGCGACGCGACTGTTGACACCGTTCTGCGCCCTGTGCAGAACACCGTTCGGCGATCGACGCCGGCTCGAGGCATCCGCCGACGATTCCACACGGTGTGCACAGACGAGAACCGCCTCGATCGGCATGGTTCCGCGGGTCTCCGAACACCATCCACAGTTTCCACAACGGTTAACACCGTTAAGAGAGAGTTGATTAAGGGTCGATTCCCACAACCTCGACGTCGGCGAGCGTCGAACGAGCGGCCGAGCGCGTCGATTCGAAACGCTGCACGGGGTCGCCCGTTCGCGTCAGCACGCTCGATTCACCGTCGCCGCGAACGGCTCTGCGGATAGCATGGGAGCCACCAAGCGACATCCACGACGGGAGAACCGTGAAGTTCCAGGTCAATCGCGACGTCTTCAGTGAGGCCGTTTCCTTCGCCGTCAAGCTGCTGCCGCAGCGGACCACGCTGCCGATCCTCTCGGGCGTGCTGATCCAGGCGAACGCCGACGGCCTCGTGCTCTCCTCCTTCGACTACGAGGTGTCCTCGCAGACCGAGATCCAGGCCGACGTCGAAGAGCCCGGCACCGTGCTCGTCTCCGGCCGGCTCCTCGCCGAGATCGCCGGCCGCCTGCCGAACGCGCCCGTGCGCGTCGCGACCGAAGAGAGCCGCATCTCGGTGAGCTGCGGCTCCGCGAGCTTCACCCTGCTGTCGATGCCGGTCGAGGAGTACCCGTCGATTCCCGAGATCGGCGAGCAGTCCGGCCTCGTCCCCGCCGAGGAGTTCGCGTCGGCCGTCGCGCAGGTCGCCGTCGCGGCGTCGCGCGACGACGTCACACCCGTCATCACGGGCGTGCAGCTCGAGGTTCGCGAGAACAGCCTCGGGCTCGTCGCCACCGACCGGTACCGCGTCGCCGTGCGCGAGATCGACTGGGACGGCGGTACCGTCGTCAGCGGCGACGGCGAGCCCGTCACCGCCCTGGTCCCCGCGCGCACCCTGCAGGAGGTCGGCAAGACGTTCGGCCACTCGGGCAACATCTCCGTCGCGATCACGAGTCGCGACGATCGAGAGCTCATCGCCTTCAGCGCCGACAAGAAGACCGTCACGTCGCTGCTCATCAAGGGCAACTTCCCGCCCGTGCGTCGGCTCTTCCCCGACACGGTCGACAACTACGCCGTCATGAACACGGCCGACCTCATCGAGGCGACCCGTCGTGTCGCCCTCGTGCTCGAGCGCGAGGCCGCGCTGCGGTACAGCTTCTCGGCCGACGGGCTCACGCTCGAGGCGATCGGCTCCGAGCAGGCGCAGGCATCCGAGTCGATCGACGCGATCCTCACGGGCGACGACACGGTCGTGTCGCTCAAGCCCCAGTTCCTGCTCGACGGCCTCGGGGCCGTGCACTCCGAGTTCGTGCGCATCTCGTTCACGAAGACCGAGAACCCCAATAAGCCGGGCCCCGTGCTCATCACGAGCCAGACGTCGCGCGAGCAGGCCGGCTCCGACAGCTACCGCTACCTGCTGCAGCCCAACCTGCTGCTGCGCTGAGCCGGCGCCAGCCCGCTGGTCGAGGAGCGCCCGACGGCGGAGGACGCGTCTCGAAACCTGGTGATCCCGGTCTCCGAACGTCGCTCGCCGGGTTTCGAGGCGCGTCGCCGCTCCGCGTCGCCGCTCGTCAACCAGCGGGTGGTCGTGTCGGCGGCCGCGGGTAGCGTTGTCGTGGTCGATCGAGAGGAGTGGTGCCCGTGCACGTCGCACGCCTCTCACTGACCGACTACCGCAACTACGCCAGAGCCGAGCTCGAGCTCGGTCCCGGCGCGACGGTGCTCGTCGGTCGCAACGGCCAGGGCAAGACCAACCTCGTCGAGTCGATCGGCTACCTCGCGACCCTCGGTTCGCACCGGGTCTCGAGCGACCAGGCGCTCATCCGGGCCGGCGCCGACGCGGCGATCGTGCGAGCGCAGCTCGCCCACGGCGACCGGCGCGTGCTCGTCGAGCTGCAGCTCAACCGTCAGGGCGCCAACCGGGCGCAGCTCAACCGGTCGCCGGTCAAGACCCGCGAACTGCCGCGCTACGCGCACAGCGTGCTGTTCGCGCCAGAAGACCTCGCGATCGTCCGCGGCGAGCCGGGGGTGCGCCGCCGCATGCTCGACGAACTGCTCGTGCAGCGATCGCCGCGCCTCGCCGGTGTCATGGCCGACTACGACCGCGTGCTCAAGCAGCGCAACTCCCTGCTCAAGAGCGCTCGCGCCCGCGGACTCGCGGCCGACAAGCTCACGACCCTCGACATCTGGGACGAACGGCTCGTCGCGCTCGGCACCGAGCTCATCGACCAGCGGCTCGAGCTCGTCGACGAGCTGGGCGAACCCGTCGCCGCGGCCTACCGATCGATCGTCGACGCCGACCACCGCCCCGAGCTGCGTGCGGTGCTGTCGATCGACGGCGCCGATGTCGACGGCGACGGGGCGGGCGGGGGTTCCGAACCGGCGACGACGCCCGCTCGGCCCGCTGAAGTGAGCACCACCGCCGAACGTTTCGCCGGCGCGCTGCGGGCGCTGCGCGGCAAAGAGCTCGAGCGCGGCATCACGCTCGTCGGCCCGCACCGCGACGACGTGCTGCTGCTGCTCAACGGCCTGCCGGCGAAGGGGTACGCGAGCCACGGCGAGTCGTGGTCGTTCGCCCTCGCGATCAGGCTCGCCTCGGCCGAGCTGCTGCGCCGCGACTCGGCGACGGGTGATCCGGTGCTCGTGCTCGACGACGTGTTCGCCGAGCTCGACCGCCTGCGCCGGGAACGCCTGGCGCAGGCGATCGGCGGTTTCGAGCAGGTGCTCGTCACCGCGGCCGTGCTCGAAGACGTGCCGTCACCGCTCACGGCGCGTATCGTGCACATCGACGCGGGCCGCATCGTCGACAACGACAACGACAACGACGTCGACAACGACGTCCACGACGACCGCGACGACGCGTCGCCCGTCGCGACCGAGCTCGACGAGGAGGAGTCCGACCGATGACCGACGTGTCCGAGTCCGTGCGCGTCTACCGGCACTTCCGCGAGGTCTTCGGCGGCGAGCCGCGAGTGCGGCCCGGCCGGGTCAGGGTGCGCACGCGCGACGAGTCGGGCAGCCAGCCCTTCGCACCCGGCCGCGACCCGAAGCCGCTCGCCGCGACGCTCGACGGGCTGAGCTCGCAGCTCGGCTGGACGGGCCCGCTGTCGCAGCACGACGTGCTCGCGTCGTGGGCCGAGATCGTGGGCGACGAGACCGCGCGGCACGCCGAGGCGATCGCGATCGAGGGCGGCGTGCTGCAGGTCAAGTGCGAGTCGACCGCCTGGGCGACCCAGCTGCGGCTCATGCGCACGCAGCTCGTGACCGAGATCGTCTCGAGGTTCCCCGCGGCGGGCGTCGAGACCATCCGCTTTCAGGGGCCCGACGCCCCCACCTGGAAAAAGGGTCCCAGATCGGTTCCAGGGCGCGGTCCTCGCGATACCTACGGCTGACGAGACGAAAACGGTCGCTCGACCCGAGTTATCCCCTGAGAGGGCCCGTCGGCGGCCGGACGCAAGGGTCCGTTTGATAGGATCGACTGTCGCCAGAACGACGGTTTGGAGCCCGATTCACCCATGACAGCGGAACCGACGAAGGCCCAGAGTGCGCCCGAATACGGCGCAGACGCGATCCAGGTTCTCGAGGGCCTCGAAGCGGTACGCAAGCGGCCCGGCATGTACATCGGATCGACCGGGCCCCGAGGGCTCCACCACCTCGTCTACGAGATCGTCGACAACTCCGTCGACGAGGCGCTCGCGGGGTACGCCTCGCAGATCGACGTCACGATCCTCGCCGACGGTGCGGTGCGCGTCGTCGACAACGGCCGCGGCATCCCCGTCGGCATCCACAAGACCGAGGGCAAGTCGACCGTCGAGGTCGTGCACACCGTGCTGCACGCCGGCGGCAAGTTCGGCGGCGGCGGCTACGCCGTCTCGGGCGGCCTGCACGGCGTCGGCGCCTCGGTCGTGAACGCGCTGTCGACCCGGTTCGAGGTCGAGGTGCGCCGCGAGGGGCACGTGTGGCGGCAGGCGTACGAGATCGGCGTGCCGCTGGCCCCGCTCTCGCAAGACGAGGCGAGCGACGAGACGGGCACGACGACCACCTTCTGGGCGAGCCCCGACATCTTCGAGACCGTCGAGTACGAGTACGAGACACTCCGCACGCGCTTCCAGCAGATGGCGTTCCTCAACAAGGGCCTGCGCATCACGCTGACCGACCTGCGCGCCGGCCACGATGTCGTCGACCCCGACGACACGCCCGAGGTCGAGGCGGATGCCGCGTCGTCGGGTCCCCGCACCGACACGTTCCTCTACGAGCGCGGCCTGAGCGACTACGTCGAGTACCTCAACAAGTCGAAGCGGGCCGAACTCGTCAACGACGAGATCATCTCCTTCGAGGCGGAGGACACCGAGCGCAACATCGCGCTCGAGGTCGCGATGCAGTGGACGACGGCGTACACCGAGTCGGTGCACACGTACGCGAACACGATCAACACGCACGAGGGCGGCACCCACGAAGAGGGCTTCCGCGCGGCACTGACGACGCTCGTGAACCGCTACGCCCGTGAGAAGAGCATCCTCAAGGAGAAGGACGACAACCTCTCCGGCGACGACGTGCGCGAGGGCCTCACGGCGGTCATCTCGGTCAAGCTCTCCGAGCCGCAGTTCGAGGGCCAGACCAAGACGAAGCTCGGCAACACCGAGGCGAAGTCGTTCGTGCAGAAGGTCACGGCCGACCAGCTCGGCGACTGGTTCGAGCGCAACCCCACGCAGGCGCGCGACATCATCCGCAAGGCGATCCAGGCGGCGACCGCCCGCATCGCCGCGCGCAAGGCGCGGGAGGCGACCCGTCGCAAGGGCCTGCTCGAGTCGGGCGGCATGCCCGGCAAGCTCAAGGACTGCTCGTCGAAGGATCCGTCGATCTCCGAGATCTTCATCGTCGAGGGCGACTCGGCCGGCGGCTCCGCCGTGCAGGGTCGCAACCCCGAGACGCAGGCGATCCTGCCGCTGCGCGGCAAGATCCTCAACGTCGAGAAGGCCCGCCTCGACCGTGCCCTCGCGAACAACGAGGTGCAGGCGATGATCACGGCGTTCGGCGCCGGCATCGGCGAGGACTTCAACACCGAGAAGGCCAGGTACCACAAGATCGTGCTCATGGCCGACGCCGACGTCGACGGCCAGCACATCACGACCCTGCTGCTCACGCTGCTGTTCCGCTACATGCGCCCGCTCATCGAGCTCGGCTACGTGTACCTCGCACAGCCGCCGCTGTACCGGCTCAAGTGGTCGAACGCCGAGCACCAGTTCGTCTACTCCGACCGCGAGCGCGACGCGCTGCTCGTCGACGGGCAGGCGAAGGGATGGCGCATCCCGAAGGACAACGGCATCCAGCGGTACAAGGGCCTCGGCGAGATGAGCTACCAGGAGCTCTGGGAGACCACGATGAACCCCGAGACCCGCACGCTGCTGCAGGTCACCATGGACGACGCGGCCGCCGCCGACGAGATCTTCTCGACCCTGATGGGCGAAGACGTCGAGAGCCGCCGCAACTTCATCCAGAAGAACGCGAAGGACGTGCGTTTCCTTGACATCTGATGTGATCGAACCCGGCGCCGACAACGGCGAGGGCCCCGGCATCCACGGCAAGATCGACCAGGTCGACCTGCAGCTCGAGATGCAGCGGTCGTACCTCGACTACGCCATGAGCGTCATCGTCGGCCGTGCGCTGCCCGACGTGCGCGACGGACTGAAGCCCGTGCATCGCCGCGTGATCTACGCGATGTACGACGGCGGCTACCGTCCTGACAAGGCGTTCTCGAAGTGCGCACGTGTCGTCGGCGACGTCATGGGCCAGTTCCACCCGCACGGCGACACCGCGATCTACGACGCACTCGTCCGCCTCGTGCAGCCGTGGAGCCTGCGCTACCCGCTCGCGCTCGGCCAGGGCAACTTCGGCTCGCCCGGCAACGACGGCGCGGCCGCCCCCCGGTACACCGAGACGAAGATGGCTCCGCTCGCGCTCGAGATGGTGCGCGACATCGACAAGGAGACCGTCGACTTCCAGGACAACTACGACGGCCGCACGCAGGAGCCCTCGATCCTGCCGGCCCGGTTCCCGAACCTGCTCGTCAACGGCTCCGTCGGCATCGCCGTCGGCATGGCGACGAACATCCCGCCGCACAACCTCCGCGAGGTGGCCGACGGCGCCCAGTGGTACCTCGAACACCCCGAGGCATCCCGCGAGGAGCTGCAGGAGGCGCTGCTGCAGCGCATCAAGGGACCCGACTTCCCGACGGGCGCCCAGATCCTCGGCGTGAAGGGCATCACCGACGCCTACCGCACGGGTCGCGGCTCGATCACGATGCGTGCGGTCGTCGAGGTGGAGGAGATCCACGGTCGGACGTGTCTCGTCGTCACCGAGCTGCCGTACCAGGTCAACCCCGACAACCTCGCCATCAAGATCGCCGACCTCGTGAAGGACGGCAAGATCTCGGGCATCGCCGACATCCGCGACGAGACCTCGGGCCGCACCGGCCAGCGCCTCGTGATCGTGCTCAAGCGCGACGCGGTGGCGAAGGTCGTGCTCAACAACCTGTACAAGCACACCCAGCTGCAGGAGAACTTCGGCGCGAACATGCTCGCGATCGTCGACGGCGTGCCTCGCACGCTCTCGATCGACGGGTTCGTCGCGCACTGGGTCGACCACCAGATCGAGGTCATCGTCCGCCGCACGCAGTACCTGCTGCGCGAGGCCGAGGCGCGCATGCACATCCTGCGCGGGTACCTCAAGGCGCTCGATGCCCTCGACGAGGTCATCGCCCTCATCCGCGCGTCGGCCACGGTCGACGTCGCGCGCGACGGTCTGAAGGACCTGCTCGACATCGACGACCTGCAGGCCGACGCGATCCTCGCGATGCAGCTGCGCCGGCTCGCCGCCCTCGAGCGCCAGAAGATCATCGACGAGGCGAACGAGCTCGAGGCGAAGATCGCCGACTACAACGACATCCTCGCGACGCCGTCGCGCCAGCGCACGATCGTCTCCGAGGAGCTCGCCGAGATCGTCGAGAAGTACGGCGACGAGCGCCGCACGCACATCGTGCCCGGCTTCGACGGCGACATGTCGGTCGAGGACCTCATCCCCGAAGAGGAGATGGTGGTCACGGTCACCCGCGGCGGCTACGTCAAGCGCACGCGCAGCGACAACTACCGCTCGCAGCACCGCGGCGGCAAGGGCGTGAAGGGCGCGCAGCTGCGCGCCGACGATGTGGTCGACCACTTCTTCGTCACGACGACCCACCACTGGCTGCTGTTCTTCACGAACATGGGCCGGGTCTACCGGGCGAAGGCGTACGAGATCCAGGAGGCCGGCCGCGACGCGAAGGGCCAGCACGTCGCCAACCTGCTCGAGATGCAGCCCGATGAGGAGATCGCCGAGATCCTCGACATCCGCGACTACGAGGCCGCGAAGTATCTCGTGCTCGCGACCCGCGGCGGACTCGTCAAGAAGACCGACCTCACGGCCTACGACACGAACCGCTCGCGCGGCGTCATCGCGATCAACCTGCGCGACGGCGACGAGCTCGTCTCGGCGATGCTCGCCGACGAGCACGACGAGATCCTGCTCGTCTCGAAGAAGGGCATGTCGCTCCGCTTCGAGGCCACCGACGAGGCACTGCGCCCGATGGGCCGCTCCACCTCCGGCGTGAAGGGCATGGCCTTCCGCGAGGGTGACGCGCTGCTCGCCGCGAACGTCGTGCCCGGCTCCGGGGCGGATTCCGGTGAAGAGGCTGAGAATGCGGTGGATGCCGCGGCCGAGGTCGTGGATGCGCAGTACGTGTTCGTCGTCACCGAGGGCGGCTACGCGAAGCGCACGGCGGTCAGCCAGTATCGCCTGCAGAACCGCGGCGGCCTGGGCATCAAGGTCGCCAAGCTGAGCGAAGACCGCGGCGACCTCGCCGGCGCCCTCATCGTCGGGTCCGACGACGAGGTGCTGGTGGTTCTTGCCAGCGGCAAGGTGGTACGCTCCGATGTCGCCGAGGTCCCGGCCAAGGGCAGGGATACGATGGGCGTCGTCTTCGCGAAGTTCGCCGAGGACGACAAGATCATCGCCATCGCGAAGAATTCCGAACGGAATCTCGTGGAGGAGGCCGCCGAATCCGAGGCGGCAGAACCCGCGGGAGAGGAGTAATCGTCTATGAGTAGCGTCGCCGAGAAGCTGGCCCGCAAGTCGAGCAAGCGCCCCCCGGCCAAGCAGGTGCGCCTGCGGCTCGTCTACATCGACTTCTGGTCGGCGGTGAAGCTGTCGTTCCTCGTGGCGGTCTGCCTCGCGGTGGTGTCGATCGTGGCGACGTTCCTCATCTGGACGGTGCTCAACTCGACCGACGTCTTCGACAAGCTCAACGAGCTCGTGAAAGACGTGGCGGGCACGGGCGGCGACCTGTCGTCGGTGCTGTCGCTCGGCAACGTCATGGGCTTCGCGATCGTGGCGTCGCTCCTCAACCTCGTCGTGACGACGGCGCTCGGCGCGATCCTCGCCGTGCTGTACAACCTGAGCGTCAAGATCACGGGCGGAATCCTCGTCGGATTCACGAACAACTAGGTCGTTTCGGCTCGATTCGGACTTTCGCCCGGAGTCGGGTAGTCTGTCCTTCGGCCGAAATTCGGGGATATAGCTCAGGCGGTTAGAGCGCTTCGCTGATAACGAAGAGGTCCGAGGTTCAAGTCCTCGTATCCCCACTCCAAAACTCCACATCGCAGGTGCCCCTCGGGCACCTGCCGAGGGGCCTTAGCTCAGTTGGTAGAGCGCCTGCTTTGCAAGCAGGATGTCAGGAGTTCGATTCTCCTAGGCTCCACCCTCATTTCGTGCGAAGCGCGTGATCTTCTCGCTCGGTCGGACGGGTCCCCGTCCGCTAATCTTGAGCCATACGCACCGGCGATCCTGGCGCGTCTCGATCACAGCGAAAGGCGACCACGATGGACATGTGGACGAACTTCTGGAACATCTTCAGCGGCCTCTTCGGGGTCTTCGTCTTCATCGCGTACCTCGTGGTGCTCTTCACGATCGTGCTCGACCTGTTCCGCGACCCGAAGCTCGCCGGCTGGGCGAAGGCGATCTGGTTGATCTTCCTCGTCTTCGTGCCGTTCCTCACGGCGCTCGTGTACGTCATCGCCCGAGGCAAGGGGCTCGCCGAGCGCGAGCGGGCGAAGCGCCGCATCGAGCAGGAGTACATCGACGACCGCGGCAACGTCTCGCAGGCGAGCGTGACCCCCGAGGTCGCGAAGGCCCAGGCCCTCGGCGGCGACCCGTCGCTGAGCGCGTCGTCGTACGACACCGTGCAGAACGACTCGATGATCCAGAGCTGATCCCGGCTCGACGCCGGAGTGCGCGGGTAGGGTGACGGGATGGATATCCGCATCGCCGCGTACGGCGTGATCATCCGCGACGGCGAGATCCTGCTGTCGCACTGGAACGAGCACGGCCGGTCCGGCTGGACGCTGCCGGGCGGCGGCATCGAGGGCGATGAGCATCCGACGGCGGCCGCGCGTCGCGAGATCGCGGAGGAGACCGGGTACGAGGCATCCGTCGATCGCCTGCTCGGCATCGACACGATGGTCATCCCCGCGGCCAAACGCCACACCGGGGCGGTGCCGCTCTACGCGATGCGCGTGATCTACCGGGCGAGCGTCGTGGGCGGCGAGCTCCGCAGCGAGGTCGGCGGCTCGAGCGACGAGGCACGATGGGTCCCGCTCGGCGAGGTCTCGGGGCTCAAGCGGGTGAGCCTCGTCGACATCGCGCTCCGGCTGAACGATGCCGAACCGGCCGACGGCGTGCCGCCGGCCGGTTCACGGGGCTCGCTCGCCTGATCAGTTCGTCTGCGCGAGCATCCAGCCGTAGATGTCGTCGCCTTCGCTGCCGCTGTACGCCTGGTCCCAGCCGGCGTGGTCGAGTCCTGGGTAGACCGTGAGTTTCGCCCGTTCGGGGTCGACGCCGGCGCACGCCTGCAGCCCGGTCATGGGCTCGACGCTGCCGCGCGGGTCGACGATGTCGTCGACCTCGCCGTGGAACGCCCAGATGCCGACCGCATCGAGCCCGCACGCGGCGGTCGCCCAGGCGGGCCGGCCCTCGCCGGCGACCGGTACGGCCGCCGCGACCTGCTCGTGGCCGTACTTCGCGAGGTACTCCCAGACCCCGAAGCCGCCGCAGGAGAGCCCCGTGACGTACACCCGCGTCGGGTCGACGTGGTAGTTCGCGACGGCGTACGCGATGAAGTCGTGCAGTTCGTCGGGCGTGGTGCACGCGGTCGGTGCGGCGTGGTCCTCGTCGTGCTGCCATTGCATCACGCACGAGCCCGGCCACGGGTCGCTGTCCGAACAGGGAGCCGCCGAGCCGCCATCGATGTGCTGGGTCGCGAGCACCACGAGGGGGCGGTCGGCCGGCCAGCCGCCGACGGCGATGAAGCGCGGGATGCCGGTGCCGTAGAGGTTGCCGAGCTGCTCGGCCGAACCGTCGCCGTTCTCGCCGTAGCCGTTCGCGGCGATGAGCAGCGGACTGCCTGCGCCGTTCGGGCTGTAGTCCGGCGGCAGGTACTCGACGTAGCCCATGCCGGCATCGGTGGTGCCGAGCGGGTGCTCGGTGAGCCGCGTCGCCGAGTCGGTGCCCACGAGCGGGGCGACGATCGCGCACAGGTCCTCGAAGAATCCGGGATGCGGCGCGGCGACGCGCGCATCCAGGAACTCGAAACCGTCGGGCGGCTCGAGGATGTACGAGAACCGGATTCCGCCGCGGTCGCGCGAGACGACCGTGCCGCTCGAGTCGGTGACGACCAGCGGCTGACCGGCCTCCTGCGAGGCGGCGAGGTAGCGTCCGTCGCCGATGCTCTTCGCCGGCAGATTCACGAAGGCCTCGTTCACGGTGAGGTCGAACCATTCGCCATCGGCGTTGGTCCACCGTTCGCTGAGACGCAGCCTCGAGGTCGCGTAGATGAAGTCGGTGCGGCTGTCGAGGCGTTCGACGACGCTGCCGGTGAGCGAGCCCGCGACCTCCATCGGATAGCCGCAGTCCCAGTTCACGTACTCGTAGGAGTCGGCGACGGGATAGCGGTCGGTCGTGCTCCGTGCTTCGGCGGGTGCGCCGACGGCCAGCAGCGCCGCGGCGAGTCCCGCGACGGCGATGCCGGTCAGCGCGCCGCGGGTGATGCGGCGGCCAGAAGGTGGTCGAGACGTCGGTCGCATGGTCGGCTCCGTTCCGCGCGGTCCGCTGGCCGCGGGCCCATGGCACGGAGGCTACGCGCGTCGTACTGGTGCCGTGCCCCCAGTCCGGGAGGGCGCGGGGGTCAGGCGGCGCGGGGCGCCGGCACGACGTCGACGTTCCGACCGAGGTCGAACCGCCGGCGACGTGCCGGCGCCGCGGGAGCCGTGAGCGCTGTCGAGGCATCCCGGGCGGGGGAGTGGGCGAGGGGGGACGGCGCCGCCGCGATGGCGGCGGCGCCGTCGGTGGGGGTGATCATCGTGCTGGACATGCGAGGTGTCCGATCACAGGTGGTGGGCGACGAGGGCGACGCGCTGGACGTCGCCGCCGCGGACCCGGTGCGCGAGGCGGGTGTTCTGCTGACGCAGGAGCACGGCCTCGTGCGAGAGACGCTCGCTCTGGCGGCGGCTCCACGCGATGAGCGCGAGTCCGGCGCGGAGGGCGATGCGCTCGTTGAGTCGTTGCGCCTGGGCGCGAACGTCGGTGGCCTGTCGCTGCGACTGGCCGAGGGCGAGAGAACTGGTGTTCACGGTGTGTCCTTCATTCAAGGGTGGTGTTGGATGGTGCACCGGTCGGTGCGGAGTGCATCGCCACGGTCGCGGCGACGACATCGAGGGGGTGATGCGGCGATGCGGACGTCTGGTCCGGTCGCCGGGTGAGTCGCGGCGGAGCCGCTGGCCGACTGGGCGGAAGCACGGCATCCGATCGTCTGCTCCGACGGAGGGTCGGGTGTGACGGATGCTGCGGCGATGCCGCGGCTTGCACCTCGAAGGTGGCTGGGCGTCAGCGGATCAGAGCGATCGGCGAAGCCCGGGGCGGAGAACTAGCAGGCCGGAGCGGTGAGGAGGATCACCGAGCGGCCGGCGGTGAATGCTGGCGTGAAGATGTACTTCATCATTGGGATCAACTCCTCTCTTCGTCTCCGGCGCGTTTCGCACCGGAATCAGACACTAGCGGGGAACTCACGCCGACCGCAAGGCGATTTCTCAGATTTCTTCGAAATCAGTGCAGGCCCTGAGGGGAGCGGTGTCAGGAGCGGGCTTCGACGGTGCGTTCGGCCGACTGGATGACGGCCTCGACGCCGAGCATGAACAGCTCGCGATCCTCGAGGTCGAGCAGCCGCGTGTTGATCGAGGTGATCAGCGGGTAACGACGCGGATCCGCCAGGAGCGGCCCGTCGAACCAGGGGCTCGGTTCGTCGTCGGTGATGCCGTGTTCGCGCTGCTCGCCGCGGGCGCGCGCGATACCGGCGGCGCTCGAGAGCACGTGCGAGGCGAGCAGGGCGTAGTGGCGCACGAGGTCGTCGCCGCTCAGGCCGGCGATCGTGAAGCAGTCGAGCATGAGCTCGATCGCGTCGAGCTCGCCGGTGCCGTGGGTCGTGAGCACGGTCGCCTCGACGCCGATCGGCGGGTGCTTCGAGTACTGGTCGAGCGTCGCGGCGGCCATCTGGCGAAGGCGCCCGCGCCAGTCGTCACGGTCGGCGGTGACCGACTCGACGCTGCGCCGTGTCAACTCGTCGAGCAGGGCCTGCATCAACTGGTCCTTGTTGCGGAAGTGCCGGTAGATGGCCGTCGGGTCGGCGCCGAGGTGGGCGCCGAGCTCGCGCACCGAGAGCGAGGTCGACGCGGTGGCGGCGAGCTCGAGGCCCGCGGCGATGATCGATTCGCGATCGAGGCGGGTCTTGCCCGTCGAGCCCGAGGGTTCGCGACGTCGTGCGGTGCTCGTCGGCATCGGATCTCCCTTCGGCTGCTGCGCCCCTGTTCATGCTGCCACGCCCGCGACCCCTGTGTCGCGAAGACCTCGCGAGCGTGGCAGCCCCGACAGCATAACAATCAGGTCAAGGGCGCTGTCAACAGTGTTGACAGCGCGAGTTTCACCGGGCTATCGTCACCTCGTCCGACGCATTCGATGAGGAACGAGGGGCGAAGTGCCTGTTGCCGACGTACTGTTCACCGGGGGATCCGTCTTCACCGGCACGGGAGAGCCGCTCCGCGGTCACGCCGTCGCCGTGACCGGCGATCGCGTCACCGCGATCGTCCCCGAGACCGAGGCATCCGCCCTCGTCGGCGACGCGACGCGCATCGTCGAGCTCGACGGCGCACTGCTCAGCCCCGGATTCCAGGACGCGCACATCCACCCCGTCGGCGGCGGCGTCGAGCTGCTCCAGTGCAACCTCACCGAGGCCGAGAGCGCCGACGAGGCGGTCGCGTCCGTCGCCGCCTATGCCGCCGCGAACCCCGGCGAGCCGTGGATCCTCGGCGGCGGCTGGTCGATGGACCACTTCCCGGGCGGTGCCCCCGTGCGCGGCCTGCTCGATGCGATCCTGCCCGACCGCCCCGTACTGCTCATGAGCCGCGACCACCACAGTGCGTGGGCGAACACGAAGGCCATCGAGCTCGCCGGCCTCGAGGCATCCACCCCCGACCCGGCCGACGGCCGGATCGAGCGCGAGGCCGACGGCGCACCAGCCGGCACGTTCCACGAGGGCGCGATGGAGTTCTTCGCCGAGGTGCGGCCGGCACCGAGCGCCGAGCTCGTCTACCGCGGCCTGCTGCGGGCGCAGGAGGAGCTGATCGCGCTCGGCATCACGGGCTGGCAGGACGCGATGGTCGCGGGCGGGGCCGCCGGCGTCCCCGACGGGCTCGCCGCCTACCGGCGGGCGCTCGACGAGGGCGTGCTCGAGGTGCACGTGGTCGGTGCCCAGTGGTGGGAGCGCGACGGCGGCCTCGAGCAGGTCGCCGAGATGGTGCGCCGCCGAGAGGAGATCGACGCCCTCGGCCGGCCCGAGCGGCTCTCGCTCGGCACCACGAAGATCATGGTCGACGGCGTCGCCGAGAACCAGACCGCCGCGATGCTCACGCCCTACCGCGACGGCCACGGCCACGACACGCACAACCACGGCATCTCGTTCGTCGATCCCGCGCTGCTGCGCGAGGCCGTCGCGGCACTGGATGCGCAGGGCCAGCAGGTGCACTTCCACGCCCTCGGAGACCGCGCCGTGCGCGAGGCGCTCGATGCCGTCGCCGCCGCCCGTGCCGCGAACGGGCCGAGCGACGCCCGCCACCACCTCGCGCACCTGCAGGTCGTCGCCGAGGCCGAGACGCCCCGCTTCGCGGAGCTCGACGCCGTCGCGAACCTGCAGATGCTGTGGGCGACGCACGAGGACCAGATCGACGACCTCACCCTGCCGTTCCTGCAGGACGGCCAGGAGGCGCGCCAGTACCCCTTCGGCGACCTCGTGCGCGACGGCGCCCGCCTCGCCGCCGGCAGCGACTGGCCGGTCTCGTCGGCCGATCCCATGGCCGCGATCCACATCGCGGTGACCCGCGTCGCACCCGGCGTCGACGCGCAACCGCTCGGCGGTGCCCACCAGCGCCTCGACCTCGCGACGGCGATGGCCGCCTACACCTCGGGCACCGCCTACGTGAACCACCGCGAACACGACACCGGGTACGTCCGCGAGGGCTACCTCGCGAACCTCGTCGTGCTCGAACCAGATCCCTTCACCGTTCCCGCCGAGGAGCTGCACCGCACGACGGTGGCCTCGACGTGGATCGAGGGCGAGCCGGTCTACACCCGATCGACCGACGCCCTGCCGCGCACCACCTCGTCCACCGAACCGACCCTCACCGCCTGACCTCGAGGAGGCCACCCCGATGTCCCCGAACCCCACCAGAATCGCCCGAACCCCGGCCGGACGGCGCAGCGTCGCGCTCGTCGCGGGCGCGACCGCGGCGCTCATCGCACTGACCGGCTGCACGGCCGACTCGTCCGACGACGGGCCGACCGGATCCGCGAACTGGGAGATCACCGACACCACGCCCGCACCGTCGGGCGACATCGACTCGTTCAGCTGGGCGTCGTACGCCGAGCCGTACTCGCTCGACTACGCGTACGCGTTCGACTACGCCGACAACCAGGTGCTCGCGAACGTGTGCGAGTCGCTGCTGCGCCTCAACCCCGACTACACGCTCTCGCCCGGGCTCGCCGAATCGTACGAGCAGACGAGCGACCTGACGTGGGTCTACGAGATCCGCGAGGGGGTGACCTTCCACGACGGCAGCCCGCTCACCGCGGCCGACGTCGTCGCCTCGATGCAGCGCCACCTCGACCCCGCCGTCGGTTCGTCGTGGTACTCGGTGTACCAGAACGTCGCCTCGATCGAGCAGACCGGCGACATGGAGGTCACCGTCACGACGACGATCCCCGATTCGCAGTTCAACCAGGGGCTCGGCGGCTCGGCCGGCGTCGTCGAGTCGGCGAAGACCCTCGCCGAGAAGGGCGCCGACTACGGCAACTCCACCGGACTCGTGAACTGCACCGGCCCGTTCGAGCTCACCGAGTGGAAGTCGGGGGAGTCGGTCACGCTCACCCGCTACGACGACTACTGGGACGACTCGCTGAAGGCCAAGTCGGGCGAGGTGCAGATCGTCTTCATGAACGACGCGAACGCCCGCACGAACGCCCTCAAGTCGGGCGACGTCGACGGCGGCTTCATGATCCCGGTCGACGCGATCGACCAGCTGCGCGGCTCGGGCGACGGCGACGTGTACTTCGGCCTCACCTCGGCCGTGTCGAGCCTCATCATCTCGAACCTCGACGGCCCGCTCGGCGACCAGCGCGTCCGTCAGGCGCTGCTCATGGCGCTCGACCGGCAGGGCATCCTGGATGCCGCACTGAAGGGCTACGGCGAGGTCACGGACGCACTCACGACCGAGTCCGTGTGGACCGGTGCGACCGATGCCACTCGCGACGAGGCGTTCAGCGGACTCGAGGAGTACCCGAACGACCTCGAGGCGGCGAAGCAGCTCGTCGAGGACGCCGGCGCGACCGGTGAGGAGCTCGTCTTCGCGACCGCGCCGATCGGCAACGACTTCTCCGTGATCTCGCAGGCGACCGTCGCGGCCGCCCAGTCGATCGGTCTCGACGCCAAGATCGAGACCGTCACGCCGAACGCCTACACGGCGCTGTTCAGCGACCCGAGCGCTCGTGAGGGCATCGACATGTTCTACACGGTCTGGTACCTCTCGAGCCCCGACCCGCTGGAGATGTACGGCGTGCTGCGCACGGGCGAGTTCAGCAACTACGGCAACTGGTCCGACCCCGAGTTCGACGAGATCGCGACCCAGGCCGTCGGCACGTTCGACTCCGAGGAGCGCGCGAAGCTCACGAGCCGGCTCCAGCACATCGCCAACGAGCAGCTGCCGTGGCTGCCGCTGTTCACCGGCCCCATGACCATGTACATGAACGACCGCATCACCGGCGCCTCGCCGTCGATCGCGTTCCTCTACTACCCGTGGGCGGCCACCATTGGCGCTCGATAGCTCCACCAAGGCGGTCGCCGCGCAGCGCGCGGCGGCCGCCCGTCCCGGCCGCGGCGGCCACACGGCCGCCGCGGTCCGGCGGATCGCGGGCAAGCTCGGCAGCCTCGCGCTGACCCTCTTCCTCGCGTCCCTGCTCGTCTTCTTCTCCCGGTTCCTCGTGCCGGGCGACCCCGTGAGCTTCCTCCTCCGCGGTCGCAAGCCGAGCGCCGAGGCCGTCGCCCAGGTCACCGAGCAGTACGGACTCGACCTGCCGCCGTGGCAGCAGTACCTCGACTGGCTGTTCGGTGCGCTGCAGGGCGACTGGGGCCGGTCGCTCCAGTACCGCCAGGACGTGTCGACCGTGATCGGCGAGCGCCTCCCCGTCACGCTCATGCTCGTCGTGATGTCGGGCGTCCTCATCGCGATCGTCGGCCTCACCGCCGGCATCGTCGCGTCGCTCAACAAGGGCAAGGTGCTCGACCGGGCGACCCTCATCGGGTTGACCGTGCTGAGCGCCATCCCCTCGTTCGTCGGGTCGATCGTGCTCATCGCCGTCTTCGCGGTGCAGCTCGGCTGGTTCCCCACCTTCGGCTCGGGCGAGGGCTTCGCCGACACGGTCTACCACCTC
Organism: Agromyces cucurbitae; assembly: GCF_058349945.1. NCBI lineage: Bacteria > Bacillati > Actinomycetota > Actinomycetes > Micrococcales > Microbacteriaceae > Agromyces > Agromyces cucurbitae. The sequence goes on from NZ_JBYRES010000001.1 coordinate 222,186, forward strand.
GTGCTGCCGTCGATCGCCCTGGCGATCGTGTTCGTCGTGCTCGTGGGCAAGGTGACCCGCTCGTCGATGGTCGAGCAGCTCGGTCGCGAGCACGTCGAGGTCGCCACGAGCCGCGGTCTCAAGCGCGGCACCGTCATCCGGCGGCACGTGTTCCGCAACGCGCTCGGCCCGATCCTCACCGTCTCGGGCGTGCTCGTGGCCGGCCTCATCGTCGCCTCGACGATCGTCGAGGCCGCGTTCGGCATCGCCGGCATCGGCTCGCTGCTCGTCGCCTCGGTCGACCGCCTCGACTTCCCCGTCGTCCAGGCGATCGTGATGCTCGTCGTCACCACGTTCGTGGTCGTCAACGCGGTCATCGACATCGCCGAACCTCTCATCGACCCGCGATCCGCCGCAGGAGCAAGTGCACGATGACCGTCTCGAACAACACCCTCGCCGTCGAGGTGATGCGAGCGCCCAGGCTGAGGCCCGCGACCGCGACCTTCGGCATCGCCGTCGGCGTCATCGCCGTGATGACGCTCGCCGCGGTCTTCGCGCCCTTCATCGCGCCGTACCCGCCCGACGCGCTCGACTTCGCCGCGGTCTACGCACCGCCCAGCCCCGAGCACTGGCTCGGCACCGACGGCCTCGGCCGCGACCTGCTCAGCCGGCTCATCTTCGGCGCGCGGACAGCCCTGCTCGGGCCCCTGCTCGTCGTCATCGGCTCGACCATCATCGGCATGCTGCTCGGCCTCATCGCGGGCTGGCGCGGCGGCTGGATCGACGCGGTGCTCGGCCGCATCTTCGACGTGCTGTTCGCCTTCCCCTCGCTGCTGCTCGCGATCATGGCGGTCGCGCTCTTCGGCAAGGGGCTCGTCGCCCCGGTGATCGCGATGAGCATCGCCTACGCGCCGTTCGTCGCCCGGCTCACCCGCGCCCTCATCAAGGCCGAGCGCACCCGTCCCTACGTCGCCGCCTACCGCGTGCAGGGCTTCAGCGGCCCGTGGATCGCACTGCGCCGGGTGCTGCCGAACGTCACCCCGATCGTCGGCGCGCAGTCGACCCTCAACTTCGGCTACGTGCTCGCCGAGCTCGCGGGCCTGTCGTTCCTCGGCCTCGGCGTCCAGCCGCCGACACCCGACTGGGGCGCGATGATCAACGAGGCCCAGGCGGGCATCGTCGGCGGCCACTTCCTGCCCGCGCTCGAGCCGGCGATCTGCGTCGTGCTCGTCGTCGTGGCGTTCAACATCATCGGAGAAGAGCTCTCCGACCGCATCGGAGGCGAGATCCCCGCATGAGCCTGCTCGACATCTCCGACCTGACGCTCGACCTGCCGAACGGCACCCGGCTGCTCGACGGCATCTCGCTCGCCGTGGAGGCGGGCGAGACCGTGGGACTCGTGGGGGAGTCGGGCTCGGGCAAGTCGCTCACGGCGCGCACCGTGCTCGGCCTCACCCCCGACGCCTCGACCCTCGGCGGTCGCGTCGTCGTCGACGGCCACGACCTGGTCGCCGCCGGCAAGCGCGACGTGCTCGACGTGCGGCGTCACGCCGCCGCGATGATCTTCCAGGATCCCCGCGCGGGCATCAACCCGATGCGCACCATCGGCGACCACATGACCGAGACGCTGCGCCTCTGCGAGGGCAAGTCCGAGTCCGATGCGCGGGCCCGCGCGATCGAACTGCTCGCCGCCGTGCGGCTGCCGCGCCCGGAGGACCACCTCAAGCAGTACCCGCACGAGTTCTCGGGCGGCATGCTGCAGCGCGTCATGATCGCCGGTGCGCTCACGAGCTCGCCCAAGCTGCTCGTCTGCGACGAGCCGACGACCGCGCTCGACGTGACCACTCAGGCCGAGATCATCCGGGTGCTCGTCGAGCAGCGGGCGAGCCGCGGCATGGGCATGCTCTTCATCACCCACGACCTCAACCTCGCGGCCTCGATCTGCGACCGCGTGGTCGTCATGAGCACGGGCCGCGTCGAGGAGACCGGCGACGCCCGCCGCGTGTTCAGCACGCCCACCGCCGACTACACGAAGCGCCTCGTCGCGGCGACCCCCACCGTCGGCGGTCCTGCGGCACCGGCGATCGCGGTCGAGGATGCCTCGCCGGCGGCGCCGTCCTCCGAGGTCATGCTCGACGTGCGGGGCGTCTCGAAGACCTACCACCTGCGCGGCAAGCCGCCGGTGCACGCCGTCGCCCCCACCGACGTGGAGCTCGAGCGGGGCCGGGCGCTCGCGGTCGTCGGCGAGTCGGGTTCGGGCAAGTCGACGCTCGCCCGCATGATCGTCGGCCTCGAGGCGCCCGACACCGGTGAGATCCGCGTGGCCGGTCGCGATCGCACGGTCGCACCGCGCTCGCGTGCGGAGCGCATCGCGCACGCGCGCAGCGTGCAGATGGTCTTCCAGGATCCGTACCTCTCGCTCGACCCGCGCATCACGGCGGGCCGCGCCATCGAGGACGGGCTCCGGCTGCACACCGAGCTGTCGACGACCGACGCCCGCGCGAAGGTTGTCGAGCTGCTCGAACAGGTCGGTCTCGGCGCGCAGCACGCGCAGGCGCGCCCTCGCACCCTCTCGGGCGGTCAGCGTCAGCGCGTCGCGATCGCGCGTGCGCTCGCGATCGAACCCGACGTGCTCGTCATGGACGAGGCCACGAGCGCGCTCGACGTCTCGGTGCAGGCGCAGGTGCTCGACCTCGTCGCCCGCATCCGGGCGGAGCGCGGACTCACGCTGCTGTTCATCAGCCACGACCTCGCGGTCGTGCGCCGGGTCTGCGAGGAGACCGTCGTCATGCGCTACGGCGAGATCGTCGAGCGCGGCGAGACGAGTGAGCTGCTCGCCGCACCGCAGCACCCCTACACCCAGCTGCTCATCGACTCGGTGCCACGACCCGAATGGGCACCCGAGCCGGCCCGCGCCGAGGCATCCGCCTGACGGTGCCGGCCGCCGGTCCTCGGTGAGCCCGCCCGCGGTCGCCTCCACGGCCCGCACGCACGAACGGCCCCCGCGAATGCGGGGGCCGTTCGTCGTCGTTCAGCGTCGGGGATCAGCCCTGGCTCGTGGGGCCGTTCGGCTCGTCGTCGGCGACCCACAGCTCGTCGTCGGCGCGGAAGGTCTGCCAGACGGCGTAGGCCACGCCCGCGGCGGCCACCACGCCGGCGCCGATCGCGAGCCAGGTGCCGACGCCCGGACCCTTCTTCTCCTCGACCACGACCGTCGCCCGCGGCGAGACCCGCTCGAGCGCGTGGCGCACGCGGGTGTCGTTGGCGATGTCGCCGATCGCGAGGATCGAGCCGAGTGCGGTGCCGAGACCGCGCTGCGCCGTGTCGCCGGCCGAGCGCGCGTAGCGCCCGGCGGTCGCAACGCCCGGGCGCACGTAGCTGTCGTACCCGGTGCGAACCCGCGGCACGACCTCTTCACGAGTGAGGTGCCCGAGCTGTCGGCTGGCCTCGCGAGCGACCGCATTGGCGTGCTCGAGCACGTGCTGCTGGTTTCCCCAGAGTTCCTCGGCGCTGCTCCGCAGTCGCTTGAGTTCCTTCCGGCGCTTGCGTGACAGGCTCATGTCGACCTCCATCGTCAGTACAGCGAACTCCTCCCATCTTGCCACCGAACCGGCTGGAAACGGGGTGGGAGTCGCTCCGATTCATGCCGCGAGCCGAATTCGCGCCGAGGCGCCGTGCGAGAATGGTGGGCATGTCGATTCACACCGCTGTCGCGACGATCAACACGAACCACGGTCCCATCAAGGTCGACCTCTACGGCGACCACGCCCCGAAGACCGTCAAGAACTTCGTCGGCCTCGCCACCGGCGAGATCGAGTGGACCCACCCCGCCACCGGCCAGAAGACCACCGACCCGCTCTACGACGGCGTCATCTTCCACCGCATCATCCCCGGCTTCATGATCCAGGGCGGCGACCCCCTGGGCCAGGGCATCGGCGGCCCCGGCTACCAGTTCGACGACGAGATCAACCCCGAGCTCGACTTCACCGAGCCCTACGTGCTCGCCATGGCGAACGCCGGCCGTGACCGCATCACGGGCGGCGGCACCAACGGCTCGCAGTTCTTCATCACCGTCGGCCCGACCACCTGGCTGCAGGGCAAGCACACGATCTTCGGCAAGGTCACCGACCCGGCCAGCCAGGCCGTCGTCGACAAGCTCGCCGCTGTCGCGACCGACGGACGCGACAAGCCGCTCGAGGACGTCGTCATCGAGAGCATCACCGTCGAGCAGGTCTGACCCCGCGGTGAGCGACCCAGCGGCCGACCGGTCGAACTACTGCTATCGGCACCCCGATCGGCAGAGCTTCGTGCTGTGCCAGCGCTGCGGTCGCACCATCTGCCCCGAATGCATGACGCAGGGCGCCGTCGGCGTGATCTGTCCCGAATGCATGCGCGAGCAGCGCGCGAGCGCGCCCGGCACGAAGCCGGCCGTGCTGACGCGCGCCCGCTCGGCGGCCGGCCGCGGGGCGCCGGTCGTGACGTATGCCCTCATCGGCATCACGCTCGCGGTGTACGTGCTGCAGCTGATCCCGGGCCTCGCGATCACCGATCGGCTGCTCTACGCGGGGGTGTACTCGCACCCCGGCAACCTCGAGCCGTGGCGCATGCTGACGTCGGTGTTCGTGCACTCGACGTCGCTGATCTTCCACGTGCTGCTCAACATGTACACGCTGTGGATCTTCGGCCAGCTGCTCGAGGGCCTGCTCGGACGCTGGCGGTTCCTCGCGCTCTACCTGATCGCGGGCCTCGGCGGCTCGGTCGGGGTGCTGTGGCTGTCCGACCCCCGCGTCGGCGTCGTGGGTGCCTCGGGTGCGATCTTCGGACTCATGGGTGCGTTCCTGGTCATCCAGCGGCGCCTCGGCGGGCAGACGACGCAGCTGTTCATCCTGCTCGGCATCAATCTCGTGATCGGGTTCCTGCCGGGGTTCAACGTCGCCTGGCAGGCGCACCTCGGCGGCCTCGTCACGGGTGCGCTCGTCGGCCTCATCTTCGTCGAGACCCGCAAGCGGTCGCAGCAGGCCCTGCAGGTGTGGCTGCTCGTGGCACTCGTCGCCGTGCTGCTCGTGCTCAGCCTGCGCTTCTTCTTCTTCCCGCTCGTCTGACCGGCGAAGTTATCCACAGCGCTCTCCACAGCTGTTGAGAGTTACACGCGTGTAATTGTCGGCACTTCAGCGGACAGGCGGGAGAACGAGATCTCCACACCTGTGGATAACGGTGGGGAAGCTGTGGATGAGGCTGAGGATGACCGGTGGACGGGGTGTGGGAAACACCCCGGCGCCGGCTCCGTCGGGCCGGGCATGCAGAAGGGCGGATGCCGCAGCATCCGCCCTTCGCGGTCGAGATTCGCCGGCGTCAGCGCCAGCGGGTGGTCATGAGGAAGCCGATGAAGGCGATGCCGAAGCCGATGAGGATGTTCCACGAACCGAGGTCGGCGATGGGGTAGCGGCCCTGGCTGACGTAGAACACGATGATCCAGGCGAGCCCGAGCAGCATGAAGCCGAACATGACGGGCTTGAACCAGACGGGGTTCGGCGCCTCCTCGCCGTTCGCCGCGGCTTCTGCGCGCGCCGGCTTCGATGATTTCGTACGTGCCATGGGGGCGATTCTAGCTGAGGGAACCGTGCGCTCGCAGCGAGCTCACGACCGCGCGGAATAGAATCGCCGGTATGTCCGAGTCGCTTCCCGACGGCCGGCGCGCCGCGCGGCGCGCATCGCGCGAGCGCCATCGCGTGAGCGTGGTCGGCGTGCTCGGCGAACTGCTCCTCACCGCGGGCGTGCTCATCCTGCTGTTCCTCGGCTGGCAGCTGTGGTGGAACGACGCGATCATGAACACCCAGCAGTCGCAGGCGGCCGGCCAGCAGAGCGCCGACTGGGCCGAGGCGGCGCGTGCCGAGCGCGGCGACGAACCCGCCCCGGCGCCGACCCCCGACCCCGGCGAACCCGTCGTCGACACCACCGAATACGGCAACGGCGAGTCGTTCGCGGTGATGTACGTGCCGCGCTTCGACACCCCCGGTACGCACGACTCGGTGCGCAACATCGCGCAGGGCTACGGGCTCGACGTGCTCAACAGCTTCGAACAGGGCATCGGGCACTACCCGACGACGCAGATGCCCGGTGAGGTCGGCAACTTCGCGATCGCCTCGCACCGCAGCGCCTACGGCGGCGGCATGCACGAGATCGAGCAGCTCCAGCTCGGCGACGCGATCTACATCCAGACGAAGGACGGCTGGTACACGTACCGGTTCCGCGACTTCGAGTACGTGACCCCGGCGACGAGCGAGGTGCTCGCACCCGTGCCGCACCACCCCGAGATCGCGCCCACCGACCGCATCATCACGCTCACGAGCTGCAACCCGCTCTACTCCACGGCCGAGCGCATCATCGCCTACGGCGTGCTCGAGTCGTGGCAGCCGGGCGCCGACAACCCGCCCGCCGAGATCGCCTCGGTCGTCGCCGAATGGGGGAACTGACCATGTACGCGGCGCTCTGGCGCGTCCTGCCCGGCCCGGTGTGGCTGCGCATCATCCTGCTGCTGATCCTCGCCGCGGCGGTCGTGTTCGCGCTGTTCACGTGGGTCTTCCCCTGGGTCGACTCGATCCTCAATCCGATCAACGTCACGGTGGAGCAATGACCCGCATCCTCGTCATCGACAACTACGACAGCTTCGTGTACACCCTCAACGGGTACCTGCGCGAGCTCGGCGCCGAGACCGAGGTCGTGCGCAACGACGACTTCGCGGCGGCCGACGTGCCGGCGCGCATCGCCGAGTACGACGGCGTGCTCGTCTCTCCCGGCCCGGGCAAGCCCGCCGACGCGGGGGTGTCGATCCCGGTCGTCGAGGCCGCGCTCGCGAGCGGGCAGCCGATCCTCGGCGTGTGCCTCGGCCACCAGGCGATCGCCGAGGCGTTCGGCGGCGTCGTCACGAACGCCGAAGAGCTCATGCACGGCAAGACCTCCCGCATCGAGCACGACGGCAGCTCGTTCTACGAGGGCGTGCCCCAGCCGTTCACCGCGACCCGCTACCACTCGCTCGCGGTCGTCGACGGCACGCTGCCGCCCTCGCTCGTCGTCACGAGCCGCACGCAGGGCGGCGTGATCATGGGCTTGCGCCATGTCGAGGCTCCGATCTTCGGCGTGCAGTTCCACCCCGAGTCGGTGCTCACCGAGGGCGGCTACCGCATGCTCGGCAACTGGCTCGCCGTCGCCGGCCTGCCTGAGGCGCGCGAGCGCGCCGAGCACCTGAGCCCGCTCGTCCGCGCGAGCGCCTGAACACGAGCGCCCGGCCCGCCGGTGCGGCGGCATGGGAGCCCGACGCGCCCGTGCGCGCGAACGCCTGAACCGGCGCTCAGCCCGCGCAGTAGGTCAGCTCGACCTCGGAGCCCTGTTCGACCTCGCCGGGCGCCACCGACTGGTGGGTGATGGGCGAGCCCTCCTTCGTGGGGCACGACGTGTCCTGCACGGTCTGCACCGCGAGCTGGTGGGCATCGTCGGTGAGCAGCCCCATCGCGGCGTCGAGCGACACCCCGGTGACGTCGGGCATCTCGACCTTGCCGTTCGAGAGCGTGAACTCGACGGTCGACCCCTTCTCGACCGACTTGCCGGCCTCGGGGTTCGTCGAGATCACGACGTCGGCGGGCACGGTCGGGGAGTTCGTGCGCGTCTCCTTGCCCGCGACGAGCCCGGCGTCGGTCAGCGCCTTCTGGGCGTCGGCGAGCGACATGTTGACCGTGTCGGGCACCGTGACCGCCTCGCGGCCGGTCGACACGAAGACGGTGATCGCCTGGCCGGGCTCGACGATCTCGCCCTCGGCCGGCTCGGTGCCGATCACCTGGTCGGCCGGTACCGTCTCACTGGTCTGGTCGACCTCGGTCGCGGGCAGGCCGAGCTTCTGCAACTCTTCGACGGCCTGCTCGTAGGTCATGCCGGCGACGGCGGGCACCTTGCGGGCGCTCGACGGGATCTCCTGCGTCGGCTGCAGGTTGAACGCCCAGTACATGACCGCGATGACGATCACGATGACGCCGATGATGCCCGACCAGATCCAGATCGCCGGAGGCCGGCGCTGGGTGCGCGACATCGTCTCGTCCTCGGTGAGCTGGCGGAGCGCGAGCTCGGAGCTCGAGAGCGACGCCGTCGGCGCACCGAAGAGCATCGTGGCCTGGTCGGGTTCGCGGTGCACCGGCACGCGACCGGCTGCGGCCGTGTCGACGTCGGCACGGAACTCCACCGCGGTCTGGTAACGCTGGTCGCGGTTCTTCGCGAGGGCGCGCATGACGACCGTGTCGAGCGCGGGCGACACCTTGGGGTTGATGACGCTCGGCTTGACCGGCCGTTCGCTCACGTGCTGGTACGCGACCGCGACCGGGGTGTCGCCGCGGAACGGCGGCCGGCCGGTGAGCAACTCGAACAGCACGACACCCGTCGAGTACAGGTCGGTGCGTGCGTCGACGGTCTCGCCCTTCGCCTGCTCGGGCGAGAAGTACGAGGCGGTGCCGAGGATCGCGGTCGTCTGCGCGACCGTCGTCGAGGAGTCGGAGACCGCGCGGGCGATGCCGAAGTCCATGACCTTGACCTGGCCGGTCGTCGTGATCATGATGTTGCCCGGCTTGATGTCGCGGTGCACGACGCCCGCGCGGTGCGAGTACTCGAGCGCCGTCAGCACGCCGTCGATGACGCGCACCGCGGCGGCCGGCTCGAGCGGCCCGTCGTGGATGATGTCCTTGAGCAGGCGCCCCTCGACGAACTCCATGACGATGAACGGCAGCTGCACCTCGTGGCCCGAGGCATCCACCACGGTCTCTTCGCCGGCGTCGAAGACGCGCACGATCGTCGGGTGCGCCATGCGCGCGGCCGACTGCGCCTCCTGGCGGAACCGCATGCGGAACGCGGGGTCGGTCGCGAGCTGCGGCTTCAGCAGCTTGACGGCGACCTGCCGGCCGAGCCTCGTGTCGGTGCCGACGTGCACGTCGGACATGCCGCCGCGGCCGATGAGGGCGCCCACGCGGTACCGTCCGGCGAGGACGCGTCCTTCATCGTTCACGGTGTGCGGCTCCCTTCATCGGCTCGGCCGGGTCGTCTGTGCTGGGTCGTGGATGCCTCGGTCGGCGGTCAACCGGCGATGCCGGTGCCTCCGCCGTCGCCGCCGGCTTCGGGTTCTTCGGTGGCCGGCGGTGCCGAGACGGTGCTGGTGCCGGCGGGCGATGCCGGCGAGCTCGTCTGGCCGCAGAAGTACACGTACGAGACGTTGATCGCCGCGCCGTCGGTCGCGTCGCCGTTGACCTTCAGCTTCGCCTCGGTCGTGTTCGAGTCGAACTGCAGCTGCTGGCCGGCCGCGGGGCCGTCGACGGTCAGCGAGTACCCCGAGAGGTTCTGGCCGGCGGGGCACTGCGCCCGGCTCCACGACACCGTGAACTCCTCGTCGGGGGTCACGGTCGCGGGCACCGTCGGCGCCGAGGGCGCGGCCGGCTGCTCGACGGCGGCGTAGTAGGTGATCGTCACCTCGGAGCCGATCGGCACGGGGCCGGTCGGGTTCACGTCGTAGACGGTGCCGACCTGGCCCGGGTCGGTCGCGGCGTTGCCCTCGACGGCGTTCGCGACCATGTCGAGGCTCTCGAGCTTCGCGCGCGCGTCGTCGACGGAGAGGCCGATGTAGTCGGCGGCGGTGATCTGCGCCGTCGTGGGCGCCTCGCTCGTCGGCGGAGCCTCGGTCGGGGTCTGCGACTGGGTGGTCGGCGGCGTCTTCGTGGACGTCGTCTTCGCCGGGTCCTTCTGGCCCGAGTTGAGCGCGAGCGCGATGATCGTGCCGATGAGCACGATCGCGAGCAGGGCGATGAGCGCGATGAGCGGCCACGTCCACGGGCTGCGCTTCTTCTTCTCGCCCTCTTCTTCGCCCTCGCCGTCGCCTTCGGGCGCCGCCGTGGGCAGCACCGTCGTCGCGGCGGTGGCGCCGGCGGCCGGCATGAGCATCGTCGCGGCGGTGAGGCCGGCGGCGCCGAGCACCGCGGGCACGGCCGCTGCGGCACCCTGCACGTCGCCGCGGCGCAGCGCGGTCGCCGCACGGGCGAGGTGCGCCGCCGACTGCGGACGGTCGGCCGGGTTCTTCGCGATGCACGAGTAGACGAGGTTGCGCACCGGCTCGGACACCGTGACCGGGAGGTCGGGCGGCGTCTCGTTGATCTGCGCCATGGCGATCGCGACCTGCGACTCGCCCGTGAACGGGCGACGGCCCGCGAGCGCCTCGTAGGCGACGATGCCGAGCGAGTAGATGTCGGTCGTCGGCGATGCCGGGTGGCCCGAGGCCTGCTCGGGCGAGAGGTACTGCACCGTGCCCATGACCTGGCCGGTCGCGGTCAGCGGCACCTGGTCGGCGATGCGCGCGATGCCGAAGTCGGTGATCTTGACGCGCCCGTCGGGCGTGATGAGCAGGTTGCCGGGCTTGATGTCGCGGTGCACGAGGCCGGCCGCGTGGGCCGCCTGCAGCGCCGCGGCGGTCTGCGCGACGATGTCGAGCACCTTGTCGGTCGAGAGCACGTGCTCGCGCTCGAGGATCGTCGACAGGGCCTCGCCGGGCACGAGCTCCATGACGAGGTAGGCGCTGCCCTCTTCTTCGCCGTAGTCGAAGACGTTCGCGATGCCCTCGTGGTTGACGAGGGCGGCATGGCGGGCCTCGGCGCGGAACCGCTCGAGGAAGCCGGGGTCGCCGAGGTACTCGTCCTTGAGGATCTTGATGGCGACCTGTCGGCCGATCACGAGGTCGGTGGCCTGCCACACCTCGCCCATCCCGCCGATCGCGATGCGGGATTGCAGTTCGTAGCGCCCCCCGAAGGTGAGCCCTGCGCTCGGTCTCATTTGTTCAGCACCGCCTCTAGTACCTGCTTTGCAACGGGTGCGGCAATCAGATTGCCGTACCCCTCCTGGCCCATTCCTCCGCCGTCTTCCACGAGTACCGTGATCGCGTACTGAGGGTTGTCGGCGGGGGCGAATCCGGTGAACCACAAGGTATACGGGTCATCCTCGCCGTTCTCCGCTGTTCCGGTCTTACCGGCCACGCTGACGCCGTCTATTCTTGCATTACTCGCGGCACCGTTCTCGACGCCGTTCACCATCATCTGCACCATGGTGCGGGCCGTCTCCTCGCTGATCGCCCGGCCGTACTCGGTCGCCTGGAACTCCTGCAGCGGACGGAAGTCTGGGGCCGTGATCTGGTCCACGAGGTTGGGGTTCATCACGATGCCGCCGTTGGCGATCGCGGCCGACACCATGGCCATCTGCATGGGGGTCGCCCGCACGTCGCCCTGGCCGAATGCGGTGAGCGCGGTCTGCGCGTCGTCGAGTCCCTGCGGGTAGATGCTCGGCTCGGTGCCCGTCGGGATCTCGAACTCGTGGTCGAAGCCGAACTTCTCGGCCTGGTCGCGGATCGCGTTGTCTCCCAGTTCGATGCCGAGCTCGGCGAACGGGATGTTGCACGAGAGCCGCAGCGCGTCGGCGAGCGTCACGGTCGCGCCGGGACCGCACGTGCCGCCGCCCGAGTTGCGCACGACCGAGGTCGAGCCCGGCAGGGTGAACTCGCCGGGGTTGGGGAAGGTCGACTCGGGGGTGTACTTGCCCGACTCGAGCGCCGCGGCGGTGACGACGAGCTTGAAGACCGACCCGGGCGGGTTCATGTCGCCGCCGGTGGCGCGGTTGTACAGCGGGTTGCTGGGGTCCTCGACGAGGGCGTCGTAGGTCGCCTGCACCTGCTCGCCGTCGTGCACCGCGAGCGCGTTGGGGTCGTACGTCGGCTTCGTGACCATGGCGAGGATGCGGCCCGTCGACGGCTCCGTGAGGATGACGGCGCCCGTGTAGTCGCCGAGGGCGTCCCACGCGGCCTGCTGCGCGACCGGGTCGATCGCGACCTCGACCGAGGCGCCCATCGGGTCCTGGCCGGAGATGAGGCGGTTGAGCTGGTCGAAGAACTGGCTCGACGACTGGCCGCTCAGGTAGTCGTTGAGCGAGCGCTCGAGGCCCGTGGCCTCGCCGTTGACGGGGATGTACCCGGTGACCGGGGCGTAGAGCGGCCCGTTCGAGTACACCCGCTGGAAGCGGTAGAAGTCGTTCGACGGCTCGGAGTAGGCGATGGGGTCGCCCTTGACGAGGATGGGGCCGCGCTCGACCGAGTAGCTCTCGTACAGCGTGCGGGAGTTGCGCGGGTCGGCGGCGAGCGAGTCGGCCGAGACGAACTGGATGAGCGTCGTGGCGACGAGCAGCGTCAGGAACATGGCGAGGGCGAGCACCGAGACCCGCTTGAGTTCGCGGTTCATCCGTCGATCACCAGCCTCGGGTGGTTGCGAACCGTATCGGACAGGCGCAGCAGCAGCGCGACGATCATCCAGTTGGCGACGAGCGACGAACCGCCGGCCGCGAGGAACGGCGTCGTGAGGCCGGTGAGCGGGATGACCCGCGTCACGCCGCCGACGACGATGAACACCTGCAGCGCCACGACGAACGCGAGGCCGACGCCGAGCAGCTTGCCGAAGTCGTCCTGGCCGGCGAAGCCGATGCGGAAGCCGCGGGCGACGAACAGCAGGTACAGCGAGAGGATGGCGAAGACGCCGGCGAGGCCGAGCTCCTCGCCGAGGGACGCCATGATGTAGTCGCTCTGCGCGACGGGCGTGATGTCGGGCCGGCCCTGGCCCCACCCGGTGCCGATGAGGCCGCCGTTCGCGAGTCCGAACAGGCCCTGCACGAGCTGGTAGCTGCCGCCGACCTCGGCGGTGAACCGGTCGTCGGCGAACGGGTCGAGCCAGTTCGCGAAGCGGTTGCCGACGTAGTCGAGGGTCTGGCTCGCGATGATCGCACCGGCGAAGAACAGTGAGAGGCCGAGCACGACCCATGAGATGCGGCTCGTCGCGACGTAGAGCATGACGAGGAAGAGCCCGAAGTAGAGGAGGGCCGTGCCGAGGTCGCGCTGGAAGACGATGACCGCCATCGAGAGCGCCCAGACCACGAGCAGCGGCCCGAGGTCGCGCGCCCGCGGGAACTTCATGCCGAGGAACTTCGTGCCCACCATCGACAGCGAGTCGCGGTTGCGCACGAGGTAGCCGGCGAAGAACACGGCGAGGGCGATCTTCGCGATCTCACCGGGCTGGAAGGTCGCGATGTCGCCGATGCCGATCCACACCCGTGCGCCGTAGACCTCGCGGCCGAGGCCGGGGATGAGCGGCAGGAGCAGCAGCACGATCGCGACGAGCCCCGAGAGGTACATGTACTTGAACAGCACGCGGTGGTTGCGGATCACCATGATCACGACGATCGCGGAGATGATCGCGATCGCGCTCCACACGATCTGGCGCACCGCCGCGCTCTCCCAGCCCGCGTCTCCTTCGGCGATGTCGATGCGGTAGATCATCGCGATGCCGAGGCCGTTGAGCACGGTCGCGATCGGCAGCAGGAACGGGTCGGCGTCGCGGGCGACGAACCGCATCGCGAAGTGCAGGCCGAACACGAGGGCCGAGAGGCCCGCGCCGAGCAGCACGAGCTGCGTGTCGATGCGGCCGAGCGCGCCGAGCTGCACGAGCACGATCGCCGAGGCGTTGATGACGCAGGCCACGGCGAGCAGCCAGAATTCGAGGTTGCGCAGCTTCTGCGGCATCCGGATGCGGCGCACGCCGCTCGGCGGCGTGGCGGGCCTCGAGGGCGTGCCGCCGTCGCCGGCGGTCACGACGCCCTGCGTCGGGAGGTCGGAGCGGTCAGTCAAGGGACGCCTCCAATCGCTCCACGATCTGGGATGCCTCGGCGAGGGATCCTGCGCTGATGGTCTGTTCGACGCGCTGCTGGTCGTAGGTGCGCAGCTCGGACACGTCGATGTCGGTCTCGCGGTGCAGCTCGTGCAGCGAGATCGGCCCGAGGTTCTGCTGGATGCCCTGGTAGATCGCGACGCGGCCGTTCGACTCGCCGACGTAGTAGCGCGTCTGCGTCCACTGGTAGCCGAGCACGACGGCCGCGACGATCGCGGCCACGAAGAGCGCGATCCAGACGCCCCACACGATGCGACGACGACGATGGCGGCGCTCGTCCTCTTCGATGAGCTCGTCGAAGTAGTCGGCCGAGTCGGGCTCGAAGTGGGTCTCCTGCACCGGATGCGGGCGGAACGGCGTGAGGCGGATGCCACGGGGCTTGACGGGCTCGGCGGCGGCGCCGAACGCGAGCGGGGCGGCGGCGGAGCCGACGATGAGCGGCGGCGTCGCGGGGGCGGCGGGCTCGCCGACGTCGACGACGACGACCGTGACGTTGTCGGGGGCGCCTCCGTCGAGGGCGGCCTTCACGAGCCGGTCGGCGATCTGCTTCGCACCCGCGTCGGCCGACATGAGCTCGTGGATGTCGTCGAACGCGACGACGCCCGAGAGCCCGTCGGAGCAGAGCATCCAGCGGTCGCCCTCGCGGGTGTCGAGCACCATCTGGTCGATCTCGGGCGACGCCTCGACGTCGCCGAGCACGCGCATGAGCACCGACCGGCGCGGGTGCACCATCGCCTCCTCGGCGGTGATGCGGCCGGCGTCGACGAGGCGCTGCACGAAGGTGTGGTCGGTCGAGATCTGGCTGAGCTCGCCCGAGCGCAGCAGGTAGATGCGGGAGTCGCCGATGTGCGAGATCACGACGCGGTCGCCGAGGTGCAGCATCGCACTCACGGTCGTGCCCATGCCGGTGAGCTCGGAGTGCTCGGCCACGGTCTCGGCGAGGCGGCGGTTCGCGGCGATCAGCGAGGCCTCGAGCGCCGCGGCGGCCTCGGGCGCGCTCGCGTAGTCGGTGTCGGCGTCGGCGATGTGCCGGGTCGCGATCGCGCTCGCGACGTCGCCGCCCGCGTGTCCGCCCATGCCGTCGGCGACGAGGAACAACCGGCGTCCGGCGTAGCCGGAATCCTGGTTGTTCGAGCGGATGCGCCCGACATGCGAGACCGCTGCGCTCGCCTTGACCGCCGGCATCGCCTACCGCCGCAGCTCGAACGTCGTCGCGCCGACCTTGACGGTGGCTCCGAGCGGGATGGGCGTCGGCACGGTCACTCGGGAGCCGTTGAGGAAGGTGCCGTTGGTCGAGTCGAGGTCCTGGATCATCCACCGGCCGTTCCACAGCATGAGCCGGGCGTGGTGGGTCGACGTGTAGTCGTCGCGGATGATGATCGCCGAGTCGCTCGACCGGCCGATCGTGATCTCGTCGGTGCCGAGCGGGAACTCGGTGCCCGCCTTCGCGCCGTTCGTGA
This sequence comes from Agromyces cucurbitae, assembly GCF_058349945.1. Lineage (NCBI taxonomy): Bacteria > Bacillati > Actinomycetota > Actinomycetes > Micrococcales > Microbacteriaceae > Agromyces > Agromyces cucurbitae. The sequence goes on from NZ_JBYRES010000001.1 coordinate 237,403, forward strand.
TGACGAGGCGCCGGGCGTTGTCGCTCGAGGCGAGCTCGCCGTTGCCGCCGGACTGCGGCGTCGTCACGGCCTCGGTCGGCGCCGAGGGCGCCGAGGGGGCGGCCGCGACGGGGGAGCTCGGGAACGAGCTCGCGGAGGGCTGCGTCGCCGCGGCGGCGTCGGGTTGCAGCTTGCGCACGCGCTGGCCGAACAGGTCGCTGCGCAGCGCGTAGACGATCGCGAAGATGAACACCCACAGGAGCAGCAGGAATCCGAGCTGGAGGACGAGGAGAGTCAGTTCGCTCATTCGGCCGGCCCCCAGAATCCGCCCATGTCGTGCCGGCGGGTGGCCGGTGCCGGCGAACCGCCGCCGGCGGCCTGGGCGAGCACGCGGAAGACGATGCGCGACCGCCCGATGGTGATGACGGAGTCGGGGGGCAGGATGGCCTCCTTCACGGGGGCGCCGTCGAGCTGCGTGCCGTTCGTCGAGCCGAGGTCGCGCACGCGGGCGCGCGAGCCGTCCCATTGCACCTCGGCGTGCCGGCGCGAGGCGCCGGAGTCGTCGAGGGTCACGTCGGCCTCGGAGCCGCGGCCGATGACCGTGCGCCCCTTGATGATCGGATAGCGCTTGCCGTTGACGTCGAGCACCGGGGTCCAGGCGACCTGGCCCTTCACGTTCTGCGAGTCGACCTGCACCATGCCGACGCTGAGCCCCTCGTCGGCCCGCAGCGCGATGGTGATGCCGCCCGCGAACTGGAAGTGCTGGCTCGCCGCGTGCTTCTGCACGAGGTCGACGAGCTCGTCGACGAGGGCAGGGCCGAGCCCGGCCATCTTCTCGTGGTCGGTCGGCGACATGCGCACGGTGAAGTTGTTGGGCACCAGCACGCGGTCGCGGGAGACCACGGCCGCCTTCGTGTCGATCTCGCGCTTGAGCGCCGAGGTGATCTCGACCGGTTGCAGCCCCGAACGGAAGGTCTTCGCGAACGCGCCGTTGACGGCGCGCTCGAGACCTTTCTCGAAGTTGTCCAGTAGGCCCACAGGTCTCCCGATTCCGGTGTCTGACTTCGCGTCATGTTAGCGCGAGCGGCTGGAAACACCCCGGATCAGTCGATCGGGATGACGGTTTCGATGTCGTCCGCGTCGAGTGACAGGGTCGGGATCGATGCCGTGAGCAGGGTACCGTCGGCCCGGCGCGTGCCCGCGACATCCTGCATCGTCGGCGAGCCGTAGAGGCGGGGCCCTTGGCCGTCGAGGGGCACCGACACCGGGGCATCCGCGGTCACGGTCACCGCGGCGCCGCGCACCGAGACGGCGACCGCCGTGCCCGACTCGACCGTGAACGCGATCGCCTCGGGCGTGAGCTCGACGCGCACGCGCGTGCCGAGCAGCGTGAGCCGGAAGACGAGCGACGTCCACCCGTCGGGCAGGCGCGGGTCGAACGTGAACCGGCCGCCGTGGTCGCGGAACCCGCCGAAGCCGGAGACGAGCGCGCTCCACACGCCGCCGGTGGATGCCACGTGCACGCCGTCGGCCGCATTGTGGTGCAGGTCGGCGAGGTCGACGAAGAGCGCCGAGCGGAAGTACCGCATCGCGAGCTCGTGATAGCCGACCTCGGCCGCGATGATCGACTGAACGACCGCCGACAGGGTCGAGTCGCCCGTGGTCAGCGGGTCGTAGTACTCGAAGTTCGCGCGCTTCGCCTCCGACGTGAACCGGTCGCCCTGCAGGTAGAGCGCGAGCACGACGTCGGCCTGCTTGAGCACCTGGAACCGGTAGATGACGAGCGGGTGGTAGTGCAGCAGCAGCGGGCGGCGGTCGTCGGGCGTGTTCTCGAGGTCCCACAGCTCCTTCTGCAGGAACGCGGAGTCCTGCGGGTGGATGCCGAGCTGCTCGTCGTAGGGGATGTGCATGTGCGCGGCCGCCCGGCGCCAGCTCGCGACCTCGGAGGGGGTGACGCCGAGCCGGTCGACGAGGCGGTGGTAGGCGGCGGCGTCGCCCACCTGCAGGTTGTCGACGGCGGATGCCGCGGCCGCGAGGTTCGCCCGCGCCATGACGTTCGTGTACAGGTTGTCGTTGACGACGGTCGTGTACTCGTCGGGGCCCGTCACGCCGTGGATGTGGAACACGTCGTCGGCGTTCGAGCGCCAGAAGCCGAGGTCCTCCCACATGCGCGCCGTCTCGACGAGGACGTCGATCGCACCCCGGCCGAGGAAGTCGTCGTCGCCCGTCGCCGCCACGTACTGGCAGAGGGCGTAGGCGATGTCGGCGTCGATGTGGTACTGCGCGGTGCCGGCCGCGTAGTACGCGCTCGACTCGAGGCCGTTGATCGTGCGCCACGGGAAGAGGGCGCCGCGCTGGTTGAGCTCGAGGGCGCGGGCCCGCGCGGCGTCGAGCATGCGCTGGCGGAAGCGCAGCACGTTGCGCGCGACGATCGGCGCCGTGTAGGTGAGGAAGGGGAGGACGTAGATCTCCGAGTCCCAGAAGTAGTGGCCGCCGTAGCCGGAGCCCGAGACGCCCTTCGCGGCGACGCCGCCGCCGTCGGTGCGGGCCGTCGCCTGGGCCAGCTGGAAGAGGTTCCAGCGCGTCGCCTGCTGCAGCATCGGCTGCTCGGCGATCTCGACGTCGGAGCGCGCCCAGAAGTCGTCGAGCCACGAGCGCTGCTGCGCGAAGAGCTCGCCCGTGCCGATCTCGGCGGCCCGGTCGAGCGTGCGGTCGCAGCGGTCGGCGAGCTCGCGCGCCGGCACCTTGCGGGCCGTGTGGTAGCTGATCGTCTTCGTGATGCGGATCGGCATGCCGCGCTTCGCCTGCACCCGGTAGACGTGCTTGGCGAGGTCGTCGCTGATGGTGCCGGCCTCGGTGAACGGGTTGTCGGTCGTGATCGCGTGCTCGGCGCCGACGGCGAGCGTCATGCCCGAGTTCGTGCACTGGTAGCCGAGCATGTAACGGCCGGCCTCGGCGCGCTTCACGCGGGGCTGCAGCACGCGGTCGGTGAACTGCTCGGCCTTGCGCGGGTCGAAGGCGCCGGGCGTCTGCGCCTCCTGCTGCACGCCCGAGCGGTACTCGTCGCGGCCGTCCTGGCGGTTGAGGATCTGGCTCGAGATCGTCACCGCGGCGTCGGCGTCGAGCAACTCGACCTCGTAGTCGACGACGGCGAGGTGGCGGTCGGTGAAGCTCGTCATGCGCCGGCTCGTGATGAGCACGCGCTTGCCCGCCGGGGTGCGCCACTCGATCGAGCGGCTCAGTGCGCCGAGCCGGAAGTCGAGCCGCCGCTCGTAGCTCAGCAGCTCGGCCTCGGTGAGCACGAGCGGCTCGTCGTCGACGTAGAGGCGGATGATCTTCGCGTCGGGCGCGTTGACGATCGTCTGCCCGACGCGGGCGAAGCCGAACGCCTCTTCGGCGTGGCGGATCGGCCACGTCTCGTGGAACCCGTTCACGAACGTGCCGTGCATGTGGCCGTCGCGGCCCTCCTCGACGTTGCCGCGAAGGCCCAGGTAGCCGTTGCCGACGGCGAACAGCGTCTCGGTGCGCCCCATGTCGGCATCGCCGAACTCGGTCTCGACGAGCGCCCACTCGTCGATGGGGAACCGGCTGCGGTTCAGGGGGTCGTCGTCGGCGAACCTCATTCGGCGTCCTTCCTGTTCTGGAGATCGGGGATCAGTTCGTCGAGCTCGTCGACCACGACGTCGGCGCCGAGGCGGAGGAGCGAGTCGCGGCCCACGCCGCGGTCGACGCCGACGACGAGCCCGAACCCGCCCGCGGCGCCCGACGTGACGCCCGACTCGGCGTCTTCGACGACCGCGCACTCGGCGACCGGCAGGGCGAGCAACTCGGCCGCCCGCTCGTAGGTGTCGGGGGCGGGCTTGCCGGGAAGCCCCTCACGGGCGGCGACCGCGCCGTCGACGACGACCTCGAACCGGTCGGCGATGCCGGCGGCCTCGAGCACGGACGGTGCGTTCTTCGAGCTCGAGACGACGGCCACGAGGCATCCGGCCCCCTGCACCGCGTCGAGGAAGGCGACGCTCGCCGGATACGGGGCGACGCCCTCGTCGGCCAGGGTCTCGTTGAACGCGGCGTTCTTGCGGTTGCCGAGCCCGCAGACCGTGTCGGCGTCGGGGGAGTCGGTCGGATCGCCCTCGGGCAGGCGGATGCCGCGGCTGGCGAGCAGGCTCCGCACGCCGTCGTAGCGCGGCTTGCCGTCGATGTACGCGAAGTAGTCGGCATCGGTGTACGGCGCGACGCCGTGCGCCTCGAGGTAGGGCGTGAAGAGCCGCGACCACGCGTGCATGTGCACGATCGCCGTCGGGGTGAGCACGCCGTCGAGGTCGAAGAGCCAGCCGCGGATGCCGCGGACGGCAGCGGCGACGGCGGAGGAGTCGTCGGGGCGGGAGGTCTGGGTCACTGGGCGCTCCTTTCGTCACATCGGTCGGTGGGCGCCGGTACCCGGGATTCCGATGCTATTCCCGGCCGGGCGGCGGGCGCGAGACCGGTTCGCGACTCGGAGGGGATGCCAAGGGTTCGGGGGTCGGGGCCGGGTGGGTCCCCCCGGCGTCCGGCGTCGCTCCGGGCTGGGATCGGCGGAGACACGCCCGGTCGGGGGCCGATTCGTCGGCGTGTCCGACCGGATCCCAGCCCGGAGCGACGAGCGGTGGCATCCGGCAGCGCACCCCGAATGGAGTTGTGGGCCGCGAGATGTTAGGCTCTCGTGGTTGGACGCACTACGGTGCGACCACACATGCGCGAGTGGCGGAATTGGCAGACGCGCTGGCTTCAGGTGCCAGTACTCGCAAGGGTGTGGGGGTTCAAGTCCCCCCTCGCGCACAACACGAAGAGCCCCCGCGGTCGCGGGGGCTCTTCGTCGTTTCGGGGAGCAGCCCCGACGGTCTGGCCTACTTCGCGAGGAAGGCGAGCAGCGCCTCGGTGACCTCGTCGCCGTGCGTCCAGAGCAGGCCGTGCGGCGCGCCCTCGATCTCGACGTAGTCGGCCGACGGGAGTCGCTTGACGAACTCGCGGGCGGTCGCGTCGATCGGCAGGATGCGGTCGGCCGTGCCGTGCAGGATCAGGCTCGGCACCTCGACCTTCGCGATGTCGTCGCGGAAGTCGGTGAGCCACGACTGCACCACCGCCGAGGAGGCGAACCACGAGGCGCTCGCCGCCGTGTTCCAGCTCGCACGCACGGCGGCCTCGCTGATGCGGCTGCCGAGCGTCTCGTCGAGGTTGTAGAAGTTCTGGAAGAAGTCGTCGAACCAGGCGTAGCGGTCGGCCTTCGCCGCCTGCTCGATGCCCGCGAAGACCTCGGCCGGAACACCCGTCGGGTTGTCGTCGGCCTGCAGCAGGTACGGCTCGAGCGAGGCGAGGAAGGCGGCCTTCGCGATGCGCTCGCCGCCGTACGCGCCGAGGTAGCGGCCGAGCTCGCCCGTGCCCATCGAGAAGCCGACGAGCACGACGTCGCGCAGCTCGAGGGTCTCGAGCACGACCTTCAGGTCGTGGGCGAACGTGTCGTAGTCGTAGCCGGTGGTGGGCCGGCTCGACTTGCCGAAGCCGCGGCGGTCGTAGGTGATCACGCGGTAGCCGGCCTCGAGGAGGGCGGCCGACTGCTTCTCCCACGACGCGCCGCTGAGCGGGTAGCCGTGGATCAGCACGACCGGCTGGCCCGAGCCGTGGTCCTCGTAGTAGAGGTCGATGTTCTGGGAGTTCTCGGTTCCGACGGTGATGTACGACATGGCGCCCTCCTGGCTGACTCGCTACTAACTGGACTGTTCTGTTGATCCGGTTAGATCTGACGGATGCAACGCTATAACCCCATCGCTATTCCATGCAAGTTAGAATCAGGGGAACAGCGGATGAACCACGAGGAGTCGTCATGACCGAGCCCACCCCGGCCGAAGGGCTGCTGCTCGACCTCGTCAACTCGCGACTCGTCTACGCCGATCGGGTCGACGACGAGCTCGACGACGAGCGCGGGCCGGCCTGGCTGCGCGCGCACGGCGCCCCCGCCGAGGCATCCGACCTCGACGACGCCCGGGAGGTGCGCACCGCCCTCGTCGCGGTGCTGCGGGGCACCCGCTCGCCGGACGCGCTCGAACCGTGGCTGGCGGCGATGAGCCGGCGACCCGAGCTCGCCGACGAGGGCGGACTCGTCTGGCGCGATCGCGACGCCGACGGCCGCCGCGTCGGCGGCGCAGCCATCCGCGAGTGGGCCGCGCTGCAGTCGCCGTCGGGCTCGCGCATCCGCCCCTGCGCGGCGCCCGACTGCCAGCACTTCTTCATCGACACGAGCCGTGCGAACGCGCGTCGCTGGCATTCGATGGAGACCTGCGGCAACCGCGAGAAGGCTCGTCGGCATTACGCGAAGGCGGCGGTCTGAGGCCGAGCCTCCCGAGCCCGGGGAACGGGGCAGACCTGCCCGTTGCGCGGGTCGCGCCGGGCGGCCATTCTTGAGCGCGGGCCTCGTCGCCCGACCCGAACCCGCCCGAGAGGACACCTGTGCTCGAGTTCTTCGCCGCTGCCCCGATCATCGGCATCATCACCCTGGTCATCGTCGTCGTCATCGTCCTGTGGATCTGGGCGAAGGTGCTGTACCGCAACGTCTCGCCCGACGAGGCGATCGTCGTCACCGGCAAGCGCTCGCGCCGCCGGGTCGTCGACGGCGCCGAGAAGGAGGAGTCGGGCCAGCGCGTCGTGCACGGCCAGGGCGTGTGGATCATGCCCTTCTTCCAGAAGGCCCACAAGCTCTCGCTGCGGTCGCGCGCGATCGAGATCCGCGCCGAGGCGCAGACGAACAACGGCATCACCGTGCACGTCGACGCCGTCGCGATCGTGAAGGTCGGCGACTCGGCCGACGCCATCCGCGCCGCCGCCCAGCGCTTCCTCGGGCAGGACAAGAACATCGACATCTTCGCGCAGGAGGTGCTGTCGGGCTCGCTGCGCGCCTCGATCGGTGCGACCGACGTGCTCACGATCATCAACCGCCGCGACGAGCTCTCGGCCGCGGTGCTCGGCGTCGCCCGCGAGTCGCTGCTCAGCCAGGGCCTCGACGTCGACTCGTTCGAGATCAAGGGCATCTCCGACAACAACGGCTACATCGACGACCTCGGCCGCGCCGAGCAGGCGAAGGTGCGCAAGCAGGCCGAGATCGCCGAGGCCGAGGCGCAGCGCGCCGCCCGCGAGGCCGTGATCGCCGCCGAGCAGACCGTCGCCGAGCGCGAGGCCGAGCTCGCCCAGCGCAAGGCCGCGCTGCAGCGCGAGACCGACAAGGCGACCGCCGAGGCGGCCGCGGCCCGCCCGCTCGCCGAGGCGCTCGCCCAGCAGGAGGTCGTCGCCCAGCAGGAGATCACCGCCCAGAAGAAGGCGGCGCTGCGCGCAGCCGAGCTCGACTCCGAGGTCAAGGCCGTCGCCGACGCGCAGGCCTACAAGGTCAAGGTCGAGGCGGATGCCGCGGCCGAGGCCGTTCGCATCGCCGCCGAGGCCGACCGGGTCGCGCGCACCGCGGCCGCGGAGGCGCTCAAGGCCGAGGGTCTCGCCGAGGCCGACGCGATCAAGGCGAAGGGTGCCGCAGAGGCGGCCGCGACGAAGGCCGCCGCCGAGGCGGTCGCCCAGCAGTCGGAGGCGCTGCTGCAGATGCGCGTGATCGACGCACTGCCGCTCATCGCCCGCGAGCTCGCCGCGCCCATGTCGAACATCGACCAGCTCACGGTCGTCTCGACCGACGGCGCCTCGCAGCTCACGAAGAACGCCGTTTCGGGCATCACCGAGGTCGACGCGATGCTGAGCTCGACCATGGGCGTCGGCCTGCGCGAGCTGCTCGGCTCGATCATCGGCGGCGCAGCCGCCGGCGGCGCCGCGGCCCGGGCCGCCGACCACGACGGTGCGGCCGTCGGTGCCGCCGTCGCCTCGGCCGGTGCGCAGCTGGCCGCCGCCGTGGGCCCGGTCGCCGACCGCCTCGACTCGCTCGAGCCGTTCATCGACGAGGCGGCCGACGACGAGCGGGGCGCCGACGCGACGCGCTGACGCGACGCGTCGATTCGGGCCGGGTGATCCAGATGGATCCTCGGCCCCGGTCGCGTCAGCCGGGCAGGTCGCACCACATCGTCGCGACCCGCCCGCCGCCGATCGGCGCCGGGAAGCCGCCGACCACGCGGAAGCCCGCCCGCTCGTAGCGGGGGTTGTTGAGCGGGTTCGTCGACTCGAGGTAGGCCGGAAGACCCTGCCCGGCGAACTCGCGCAGGTTCTCGGCGAGCATCTGCTGCGCGAGGCCCGCGCCGCGCCGCGACGGATGGGTCGCGAGCAGGCTGAGGTACATGTGCGGCGGCTCGGCCGGGTGGTGGTGCTCGAACGCCTCCCAGATCTCGGTGAACGCGCGACGCTGCTCGTCGTCGAGGCGCTCGTCGACGAACGCCTGCACCTCGGCGAGCTGGGCCTCGGTCATCTCGTCGCCGCCCGGCGGCAGCCACACCGCGACCGATGCGCCGTCGTCGACGACCCACACGGTCTCGTGGCGCAGGGCGCCGTGCACGAACGGCGCCCAGAAGCGCTGCAGGTCGGCGGGGTCGCCGTCGCGCAGGCGCAGGATCGGACCCCACGCGGGATCGTCGGCGAACGCGAGGGCGAGGGTCTCGGCGATGGCGGGGACGTCGGCGTCGGTGGCGAGTCTGAGGTGCACGAACAACATGCTGGCACGGATGCTCCTCCCCGGGTATTTGGTATACCATCAGACGTACGCGCGGAGGATGGCGCGGACGCGGCCGCCGAGGGGATTCGGAGGGCGCCGCGGTTCGGAGACGCCAGGTCCCGGGTCGCGGCAGAGCCGGGTGATCGCGCATCCTCCGCGCGATCGCTACGCTCGCGAGCACACGGCCGCCGCGAGCACGGCACCGAGCAGAGGAGACGAACGGATGACGCGACGAGACCCCCGGCCGCCGACGGCGGCAGACCTCGACCACCTGCGGCGCTGCGTCGACCTCGCACGCGAGGCGCTCGACGCCGGCGACGAGCCGTTCGGCTCACTCATCGTCGACGCCGAGGGCCGCGTGCTGTTCGAGGACCGCAACCGCGTCGCGGGCGGCGACCAGACGAGGCATCCCGAATTCGAGATCGCACGCTGGGCCGCCGAGCACCTCACACCCGAGCGACGTGCGGCGAGCACGGTCTACACGTCGGGGGAGCACTGCCCGATGTGCTCGGCCGCGCACGCGTGGGTCGGCCTCGGCCGCATCGTCTACGCGGGCAGCACCGAGCAGCTCGTCGAGTGGCGCCGGTCGTGGGGGCTGCCCGACGGTCCCGTCGCCGCGCTGCCGATCGGCGCGATCGCGCCCGGCATCGACGTCGCCGGACCGGCGCCCGAGCTCGCCGACGAACTGCGCGCCCTGCACGCCCGCTTCGCGGGAGCCGGCGATCGCGACTGACGCCGCAGCGCGCGCCGGTGGTGCCGCGGCTCGGCGTACGGCGAATGGAACAATGGTGCGCATGAGTACGACCGAGGTGTTCGAGCCCGAGTCGGTGCGGGTCACCCGTCGGATCCGCGACGAGATCCTCGACGGCGTTCGCCTGCCCGGTTCGAAGCTCGTCGAACGCGACCTCGCCGAGGAGCTCGGGGTGAGCCGCGTGCCCGTGCGCGAGGCGCTCAAGACGCTCGTCGCCGAGGGCCTCGTGACCCCGCGGCCGCGCACGTGGGCCGTCGTGCGCGAGTTCACGCCGGCCGACGTGGCCGACCTCAACGAGGTGCGGTCGGCGCTCGAGGTGCTGACGTTCCGCCTCGCCGCGAACCGGCGCACGCGCGAGGGGCTCGAGCGTTTGCGCGCGGTGCTCGATCGCGAGCTCGAGGCCGCCCGGGCGGGCGACGCCGCGCGGGCGCGCCGGGCGGCGGCCGACTTCCACGAGACCGTGACGTCGATCGCGGGCAACGACCTGCTCTTCGAGATCGACGGGCTGCTGCGCAGCCGCATCAGGTGGCTGCTCGTGCAGCACGAGGACCTCGACCGGGTCGCGAGCGAGCACGGGGCGCTCTACGAGGCGATCGCGCAGCGCGACGTCGCCCGGGTGAGCACGCTGATCCTCGCGCACATGGGCAACATCAGGTACCTCGACGACCCCACCTGGCGCGAGGACGACCCGCTGCTGGGCGCCGCGCCGGTCGAGTAGGCCACCCTCCGCTGGTTGAGGAGCGCCGACGCGGAGCGGCGACGCGTCTCGAAACCACGGTGAGCCGGTTTCAGAGACCGGGTCACCAGGTTTCGAGACGCGTGCGACTCCGTCGCGCGCTCCTCAACCAGCGGAATCGGCGGCTCAGGCGAAGACGATGCCCTCGTCGAGCGACGGCACGATCTCGGTGCCGATCTTGCGCGCGAGCAGGTCGTCGAGCCGGTCGAGCGGGCCGATGAGTGCCCGGCCGCCGGCGCGGGCGACGCGGATCGCGGCATCCACCTTCGGCTTCATCGACCCCTCGGCGAACGCGAGCTCGGCGATCGCGTCGGCCGACGCGGTGAGGATGTCGCGCTGCTCGGGCGTGCCCCAGTTCTCGCTGACGTAGTCGCCGTCGGTGAGCATGATGAGCGTGTCGGCGTGCAGCTCGGCCGCGAGGGCCGCGCTCGCGAGGTCCTTGTCGACGACCGCCTGCATGCCGGTCTGGCGGCCCTTGCCGTCGACCTTCACGGGCACGCCGCCGCCGCCGACGCACACGACGAGCCGGCCGCTCTCGAGCAGCTGCTGCACGAGCGGCGACTGCACGATGCTGATGGGGTCGGGCGAGGGCACGACCCGGCGGAACGCGTGGCCGTCCTTGGCGATCGTCCAGCGGTACTCGGCGGCGGCCTCGGCCGCGTCCTGCGCCGAATAGGTCGGGCCGATGAGCTTCGTGGGCCGCTCGAAGGCGGGGTCGTGCTCGTCGACCACGGTCGTCGTGACGACGGCGGCGACCTCGCGCTCGCCGGCGAGGGCGTTCGAGAGCTCCTGCTGCACGACGTAGCCGATCATGCCCTGGGTCTCGGCGCCGAGGATGTCGAGCGGGTAGGCGGCGACGTCCTGGTATGCCAGATTCTGCAGCGCGAGCAGGCCCACCTGCGGGCCGTTGCCGTGCGTGATGACGAGCTCGTGCTCGCGGGCCAGGCCGGCGAGTGCCTGGCACGTGGCCCGGACATTCGCGCGCAGACGGTCGGCGGTCATGGGCTCGCCGCGGCGGGCGAGGGCGTTTCCGCCGAGCGCAACCACGATGCGCATGTGCTTCCTCCTCGAATTGGGTCTCTTGGACATCAGGTGATGGTATACCATTCTGTTGGGAACGCCGGCCGATGCCCCGACAGGGCGATGCGCGGCGAAGACAGGAGGCCACGTGCTGATCGCGCCAACGGTCGCCGCATCGACGGCGATCTCCGCCGACGCCGCCCTCATGGCGTGGAGCGCCGAGCGTCCCCGCACGGGCCGGGTGCACTCGGTGTTCCGCCGGGTGATCAACGTGTCGGTCGACGGCGACGGGCTCGTGGCCCTCGCGCACCGCTCGATCGACGACGCCCCGTGGACCGTGCGCATCGACCGCTTCGGCGAGCTCGTCGGCCGTGCGCGCGTCGGCGACCCGGTCGAGTTCTCGACCGCGGGCGTGCGGCTCAGCTGCGCGGTCGGCGCCCTCGAGCTCGCCTTCGACCGCACGAGCGCCTGGCAGGCCGCTCCCGCGCCGCTCGACGGCGCCGACGCCGCCGCGCTCGCCCGCGCGGCCGCGGGCCTCGAGCGACTGGTCCGCGAGGCGGGCCGGCCCAGCGGGCTCTCGGCGGGCGACGGCGGGGATGCCGCGGGCGACGCCGTCCTCGACCTCGAAGCGCTGACGCCCTTCGAGGCTGCGGCCGCCGCGGCCCTCGCCGCCGGCTCCGAACGACTCGTGTCGGAGATCCGCGACGGCGACGACGCGGGCATGCGCACTGCACTCGCCGCCCTCATCGGGCTCGGCCCGGGACTCACCCCCGCGGGCGACGACTTCGTGGCGGGCCTGGCGTACGTCGCCGCCGCGTCGACGACGGGCCTCGGCGCGTTCCCCGCGGTCGTGCTCGACCGCCTCGCCGCAGCCCCCGACGCGACCACCCCGCTCGCGCGGGTCACCGTGCGCGAAGCCGCTCGCGGCCGCGTACGCGAGCACATCGCCGCAGCCGTTCGGCTCGTGCTCGAGGCATCCGCCCTCGACCACGTCGACCCCGTCGCCGACCCCGCCGTGCGCACGGCGGTGCTGCGCGTCATCCGTATCGGTCACACCTCGGGGACCGATCTCCTGTCCGGCGCGGCCGCCGGGCTCCGACTGGAAAGCGAACTGAGAGGTTCCCATTGAGTGTCACGTCTGTGATCAAGAAGAACACCTACTTCGATTCCGTCTCGCTGATGTCGATCTCGACGAAGGCGAACGGCATCGACGGGGTGAATCAGGCCTTCGTCGCCATGGGCACGGAGATGAACAAGGGCGTGCTGTCGAACCTCGGCCTGCTCACGCCCGAGCTCGAGGGCGCCGGCAACGGCGACCTCATGATCGTCGTCGACGGCCATGACGGCGCCGACCACGACGCGATCGTCGTCGAGATCGAGGAACTGCTCACGCGCAGGGCGCCGACGGGCGGCGCGGCCGACATCCGCCACCGCACCATCGGCGCGGCCGTCGACGCCGACCCCGACACGAACCTCGCCGTCATCGCCGTCAACGGCGCCTACGCCGCCCGCGAGGCGCGCAAGGCGCTCGAGAACGGCCTGCACGTCATGCTCTTCAGCGACAACGTGCCCGTCGAGGCCGAGATCGCGCTCAAGACGCTCGCCCACGAGAAGGGCCTGCTCATGATGGGCCCCGACTGCGGCACGGCGATCATCAACAACGTCGGCCTCTGCTTCGCCAACGCCGTGCGCCCGGGGTCGATCGGCGTCGTCGCGGCGTCGGGCACCGGCAGCCAGGAGGTCAGCGTGCGCATCCACGCCCTCGGCGGCGGCATCTCGCAGCTCATCGGCACCGGTGGTCGCGACCTCAGCGCCGAAGTCGGCGGCATCATGATGATCGACGGCATCCGCGCGCTCGCGGCCGATCCCGCGACCGAGGCGATCGTGCTCGTCTCGAAGCCCCCGCACCCTTCGGTCGAGCAGCAGGTGCTCGCCGAGATCGCCGGCGCCGGCAAGCCGGTCGTCGTCTACTTCATCGGCGGCTCCGAGCAGGCGGTCGCCGCCGCGGGCGGCCACTTCGCCGCGTCGAGCCAGGATGCCGCGCTGCAGGCCGTGCGCCTCGCCGGGCGGCCCGACGCAACGGTCGAAGCGCTCGACCCGGCCCGCGTCGCCGCGGTGCGCGCGCAACTCGACGACGGCCAGCGCCACGTGCGCGGCCTCTTCGCGGGCGGCACGCTGTGCGACGAGTCGATGTACGCCCTGCTCAACGCCGGCGAGGAGGTCTGGAGCAACATCCAGAAGGACCCCGCGTTCGTGCTCGCCGCCGGCGAGCCGAGCCGCGGCCACACCTTCCTCGACTTCGGCGACGACGACTTCACGAACGGGCGCCCGCACCCGATGATCGACCCGTCGCTGCGCCTCGCACGCCTCGTCGAGGAGGCGGCCGACCCCACCGTCGCCGCGATCGTCATGGACTTCGTGCTCGGCTTCGGCGCCCACGAGGACCCGGCCGGCGTCACCGTTCCCGCGATCGAGGAGGCCAAGGCGATCGCCGCGGCCGACGGTCGCCACCTCGAGATCGTCGGCTACGTGCTCGGCACCGACCTCGACACGCCGGGCCTCGCCGCCCAGGTCGCGGCGCTCGAGGCCGCGGGCGTCACCGTGACCCGATCGAGCACCGAGACCGGACAGTACGCGCGCGCGATCGCGCGGGGCACCGAGGTGCTCGCGTCGGCCGCGCCCGCGGCCGCGCCCGCCGCCGAGACCGCCCTGGAAGGAACCCGCGCATGACCACCCCCATCGCCAGCCTCTTCGACCAGAAGCTCGACGTCGTCAACGTCGGCCTCCAGATGTTCGAGGACGACATCGCCGCCCAGGGCGCCGCGGTGACGACCCTCGACTGGACGCCGCCGGGCGGCGGCCGCCCCGAGATCATCGCCGCGCTCGACACCCTCGAGCCCGCCGCGATCGCCGAGCGCATCGAGGCCGCGAACGCCGAGGCCGTGCAGCGCATCAAGGACGCCAAGCCCATGCTCGTCGGCTACGGCCGCGCCCTCGACGTCGTGCCTGGCATGACGCCGACGACGATCCTGCACGCGGGCCCGCCCATCACCTGGGAGCGCATGTCGGGCCCGATGAAGGGCGCCGTGACGGGCGCACTCGTCTTCGAGGGCCTCGCGAACGACCTCGACGAGGCCGCCGAGGTCGCGGCATCCGGCCGTATCACCTTCTCGCCGTGCCACGAGCACCAGTCGGTCGGCTCGATGGCGGGCGTCACGTCGGCGTCGATGTACGTGCACATCGTGCACAACGAGACGCACGGCAACTACGCCTACACGAACCTCTCCGAGCAGATGGCGAAGATCCTGCGCATGGGGGCGAACGACCAGTCGGTCATCGACCGCCTCGTCTGGATGCGCGACGTGCTCGGCCCCATGCTGAAGGAGGCCATGGAGATCGGCGGTCCGATCGACCTGCGCCTCATGCTCGCGCAGGCACTGCACATGGGCGACGAGGCGCACAACCGCAACAACGCGGGCACCGTGCTGCTGTTCCAGGCGCTCGCGCCGGCCCTCCTGCAGACGAGCTTCACGGTGGAGCAGAAGAAGGAGGTCTTCGACTTCATCGCGAGCTCGGACTACTTCTCGGGCCCGACCTGGATGGCGACCGCGAAGGCCGCGCTCGACGCCGCGATCGGCGTCGAGTACTCGACCGTCGTCGTGACCATGGCGCGCAACGGCGTCGAGCACGGCATCCGCGTGGCGGGTCTGCCCGGCGAGTGGTTCACGGGTCCGGCGCAGCAGGTCGTCGGCCCCATGTTCGCGGGCTACAAGCCCGAGGACTCGGGCCTCGACATCGGCGACAGCGCGATCACCGAGACCTTCGGCTTCGGCGGATTCGCCATGGCCGCGGCGCCCGCGATCGTCGCGCTCGTCGGCGGCACGGTCGAGGAGGCGGTGGCCTACACCCGAGAGATGGGCGAGATCACCACCACGCAGAACCCGAACCTCACGATCCCGTCGCTCGGCTTCCAGGGCCTGCCGACGGGCATCGACGTGCGCAAGGTCGCGGCCACCGGCATCCTGCCCGTGATCAACACCGCGATCGCGCACAAGGAGCCCGGCATCGGCATGATCGGCGCCGGCATCACCCACCCGCCGGTCGAGGCCTTCGACCAGGCGATCACCGCGCTCGCCGCCCGTTACGGCGAGCACTGACCGGAAGCGTCGACGATGACCACACCTGGCACCACCGGCACCACCGAAGAGCAGCACACCGGCATCGAGCTCGAGTCGGAGTTCGAGCACACGCCCGTGCCGCAGTCGCACCGCAAGTCGTTGCTGACGGTCTCGGCCGTCTGGTTCGGCTTCCCGATGATCCTCACGAACGCGATTCCCGGCGGCCTCGTCGTCGCCCTGCTCGGGTTCTGGCAGGGCGTCGCGGCGATCCTCGTGGCGAACCTCATCATGTTCGTCTACGTGAGCCTCTTGAGCTACCGCGCCGGCCAGACCGGCAAGAGCTTCGCGCTGCAGGCCACCGAGACGTTCGGCACCGCCGGGTACGCCATCGCCTCGGGGTTCCTCGCGACGGTCGTCGTCGGCTGGTTCGCGTTCAACACGGGCGCGACGGGGGCGAGCCTCAACCAGGCGTTCGGCTGGAACGAGACCCTCGTCGCCGCGATCGCGGGCGCCGCGTTCATCGCCGTGACCTACCTCGGCATCAAGGCGCTCTCATGGCTCGGCGCGATCGCCGCGCCGCTGTTCATCATCGCCGTGGTCATCGCGATCGCGATCGCCTCGCAGACGACCGACTTCTCGCAGATCACGAGCTTCTCGGGCGTCGGCGGGGGAGCGATGACCTTCGGCGTCGCGGTCACCGCGATCATGGCGACGTTCGCCGACTCGGGCACGATGACGGCCGACTTCACCCGCTGGTCGAAGAACGGCAAGGAGGCGGTGCTCGCCACGGTCACCGCGTTCCCGGTCGCGAGCCTCATCGCGCAGCTGAGCGGCGGCATCCTCGTCGCGGCGGGCGCGATCGCCTCGGCCGAGGTCGTCGGCGGCGACTTCACGCCCATCCTCACGGGAGCGAACAGCCCGCTGCTCAACGCGCTCGTCGTCGTGTTCGTCGTGATCAACCTCGGTTCGGTCTGCACGCACTGCCTCTACAACGGTGCCCTCGGCTGGTCGCACCTGACCCGCTCGAAGATGCGGGTGCTGACGCTCATCCTCGGCGTGATCGGCGTCGTCGTGGCGCTGCTCGGCGCGTGGCACTACTTCGTGAACTGGCTCGCGTTCCTCGGCGTGCTGGTGCCGCCGCTCGGCGGCGTGCTCATCGCCGACCAGATCATCCTCGGCAAGCGGCTCGCCGGCCGCCTGGAGACGAAGGTGCGCGGCACCGCGTTCGTCGCATGGGGCATCGGCGCGGCCGCCGCGGTCGCGTCGCACTTCTGGGCCCCGTACCTGTCGGACGCGGTCGTCGGCCTCGTCGTCGGCGTCGCGGCATACCTCGTCATCGAGATGTCGCGTGCGCGGCAGGCGGTGCCGACGGCCTGACGGTCGATTCGAGCCGGATGCCTCGGGCCCGGGCGCCTCGTGAACGCGAGGAACTCGGGCCTTCGGCGTTGACGCTCGGTCGACCTGGAACGCATGGACAAGGCCTCGGATGGTTGGGGTTGACCCGGACGGCACGACCGGTGAACCGTTCGGGCTGGCCGGTCAGCCGGGCGCTACTCGACCAGCGGGGGAGTGCCGCCCTTCAGCGGGTCGATGAGCGTGGGGTCGCCCGGGTCGATCGCGCGGTGGTTGTTGACGCGCGGGTCGACCTCGTACTCGGTGATCGTCGGCGCGACCCGGTCGGACGCCTCGATGAGGAAGTCGACCATCGCCTGCATGCCGCCCGCGTCGAGCTTGGCCGGGTCGAGGTAGCGCTCGATCTCGTCGAGCGGGAGGTACACGGGCATGCGGTCGTGGATCTCCCCCGAGGCATCCCTCGCCTCTCTCGTGATGATCGAGGTCGAGACCTGCCATTCGCCGTCGGGCAGCTTGCGGGCGGTCGAGATGCCGGCGGCCGCGAGCACGTCGCCCTCACCGTGCAGGTAGTGCGCGCGCTTCTTGCCCGGCTCGCCCGTCCACTCGAAGTAGCCGCGCATCGGAACGATGCAGCGACCCTGGGCGAACGCGCCCTTCCACAGTCCGTTGGTGGCGACCGTCTCGATGCGGGTGTTGAACTGCGGACGCTTGGCGTCTTTCATGAACGACGGGTGGAAGTTCCACACGGCGGGCTCGAGCCGGCGCACGAACTCGCCGGTCTCGCGGTCGGCGCGCTCGCGCACGATCGGCACCGTGTCGGTCGGGGCGAGGCTGAAGCTCGGCTGCCAGTCGTCGAAGTCGTTCTCGGCGTCGAACACCGCCGTGAGGTCGTCGACCTTCTGCGAGACCACGAATCTGCCGCACATGGATGCCTCCTGGTCGTTGCCGGTGTGCTCGGACACCGCCCCGGTTCTCGACCAGACTGCCACCGACCGCCGACATCCGACAGGGCTCGCGGCCCCCGCTCTGGGGTGGTCATCAGGGCCGGGGTTCCGCGGAGGCGTTGCTGACGATCGCTCACGATGCGCGTAGGCTTCACGTGCTCCACCCAGACGCGCGCGGGGAAGGGGACGGCGGTGTCCACTCGGGTCCTTCGACCGGTCGTGTTCATGCCGCTCGCCGCCGTCGCACTGCTCGGCTGCCTGTCGGTCAGCGGATGCACGGTCGCTCCGGTCGCTTCGGCACCGCCGGAGGCGTCGGGCGACGGTGCCGCGTTCGCGCAGGCCGCGTCCACTCCGACGATGCCTCCCGAAACGTGCGAGCCTCACGAATTCCCCAGGGCGTCGCTCACCGAGGCGCCACTTCCCGCGGCGAGCGAGCAGCTGGCACTGGTACCGGACCCGTGTCTGACGGTGAAGAGCCTGCTCGGCTCGTACATGTGGCTCGAGGACCAGGGCATCGATGCCGACCTGATCCAGGGCTTTCAGGGCGTCGCCGGCATCGAGCCGTGGATCGCGCCCCTCGCCGACGGCAGTGGCGAGTGCGTCCTCATCCGCGCAGGCGACGACAACGGCTGGAATGAGGTCGCGTGCGATTCGCCGGGCGAACCCGCCGCAGTGGAGCGCACCGTGGGCGATTTCGCGCTGCAGCTCGGGATCGAGAACGGCGCGGTCGTCGTGCATCGCACATCGCCGTGACCGTTGCGCCCCCGCGGGCCGTCACTCGCTGAACGTGTCGGGGTAGTCGTCGAGCCAGGCCCAGTGCTCGATCGGCCAACTGACGACGATGGCACGGCCGACGACGTCCTCGAGTGGGACGAAGCCCTTGAGGGGCGTACCCGAGTGGTAGCGCGAGTCCTCGGAGTTGTTGCGGTTGTCGCCCATCACCCAGAGCGCTCCCTCGGGAACCGTGACCGAGAAGTCGGTCGCGGATGCGCGGCGGTCGCCGGGCGGCAGGGTGATGTAGGGCTCGTCGAGCGGCACGCCGTTGACGATCAGCCGACCGAGGGCGTTGCAGCAGGCGACGTGGTCGCCCGGCAGGCCGATGACGCGTTTGACGAGATGCTCGTTCGAGTCCGGGGCCGTGAGTCCGACGACGGCGAGGAACGACTCCACCGCGGATGCGAGCGGTGGCCGGGGGTCGGCGGGGCGGGGGGTGAGCCACCCGCCCGGGTCCTCGAAGACCACGACGTCGCCGCGGGAGAGAGGAACGACGTCGGGCACGAGCTGATTCACGATGATGCGGTCGTCGACCGCGAGCGTGTCGGCCATCGAGGGTGACGGAATGAAGAAGGAGCGGAGCAGGAACGTCTTGATGAGGAAGGAGACCAGCACCGCGACGACGAGGATCACCAGGAGGTCGCGGAGGAACAGCAGCACCTGGCGCGGCCGCCTCCGATCACTCGCATTCGCTTCGTCGGTCGCATCGGTCGGCGACTGCACCGCTGACGCGTTCACTCGTCCCCCTACTTCATCGGTGTCGCTCCGGAGGTCGTTCAGGATGAGACGAAGCATGGCACGTGTGCGCCGATGTCCGCACGGGCTTGCGTCCGAAGAGTTTTGTTGCAAAACTATCGCCACGCTCCCGACGAGACCGCACCCCCTGCGACCGAGGCGCGCCATGACAAGGAGGCCATGTTGAAGATCGTCATCGCCGGAGCCGGCATCGGCGGGCTCGCCGCAGCCCTGAGCCTGCATCGCGCGGGCTTCCGCGACATCACCGTCTACGAGCGCGTGCGCGAGCTCAAGCCCCTCGGCGTCGGCATCAACCTGCTGCCGCACGCCGTGCGCGAGCTCACCGAACTCGGCCTCGCCGACGAGGTCGCCGCGATCGGTGTTCCGCCGAGCCGCCTCTCGTACTACAACCGCTTCGGACAGCCGATCTGGTCGGAGCCGCGCGGCCTCGACGCGGGCTACCGCTGGCCGCAGCTCTCGGTGCATCGCGGCGAGTTCCAGCTGCTGCTCGCGAGGGAGGTGGAGCGTCGGCTCGGGCCCGACACGATCCGGCTCGGCTGCAAGCTCGTCGGCGTCGAGCACCTCGACCCCGACTCGGCGGAGGCCCGCGCCGCGGGGCACGCCGAGTTCGCGCGCTTCGTGCGCACGGGCACCGGCGACGGCGACGGCGCCGGCGAGGCCTTCGAGGTCGCCGCCGACGTCGTCATCGGCGCCGACGGCATCCACTCGGCCATGCGCGCCCAGGCCTACCCCGACGAGGGCGGTCCGGTGTGGAACGGCCTCACCCTCTGGCGCGGCACCGCGAGCGTGCCCACCTACCTCGACGGACGCACCATGATCATGGCGGGCGACGGCGAGCAGAAGTTCGTCTCCTACCCGCTCGTCGCCCCCGGTGCCGAGGCGGGCGCGACCCGCCTCAACTTCATCGCCGAGCGCCGCGCGCCCGAGGGCGTCGACGAGACCGTCGACTGGAACCACGCCGTCGACTCGGGCCCCATCGAGCAGCTCTTCGCCGACTGGAGCTTCGACTGGCTCGACGTACCCGCCGTCATCGCCGCGGCCGACGAGATCCTCGAGTACCCGATGGTCGACCGCGACGCCCTGCCGCAGTGGAGCTTCGGCGGCTCGACGCTCATCGGCGACGCCGCGCACGCGATGTACCCGAACGGGTCGAACGGCGCCTCGCAGGCGATCATCGACGGGCGAACGCTCGCGTTCCACCTGGCGAACGAGGCGGCCGGTGCGGATGCCGCGGGCGAGGCATCCGCCCCCGCTGACGTCGCCCGTGCCGCGGCTGTGCGCCGCGCGCTCGCGGCGTACGAGGCCGACCGGCGCCCCGCGACCGCACGCCTGCTCGAGCTGACGCGTCAACTCGGCCCCGAGAAGGTCATGCAGCTCGCCTACGATCGCGCGCCCGAGGGCTTCGCCGACATCCACGACGTCATCCCGGCCGACGAACTGCAGGAGATCGCCGACGGCTACAAGCGCACCGCCGGGTTCCACCCCGCGGCCCTCAACGAGCACGCGTCGCTCACGCCCGAGTCGGCGCCGCCGATGGGAGACTGACCGCATGACCGACCGAGCGCCCGCCCACGAGCTCGCGCGGCTGGGCTCGATCGTCTCGCCGTTGCGGCGCGGCCTGTTGAAGGCCGCGCGGTCGGCCGAGCACCTGCCCGACCTGCCCGACGCGCAGATCGAGGTGCTGCGCGCGCTGCCGCGCGGCGTCGTGCGCGCGCCGGGCGAGCTCGCGACCGAGCTGGGGCTCAGCCGCCCGACGGTCAGCAACCTGCTGAAGGCGATGGAGGCGGCGGGGCTCGTCACGCGCTCGGCCGCGGCCGACGACCGGCGCCGGGTCGAGGTGAGCGCCTCGACCCGCGCGCTCTCGCTGTTCGACCGTTTCGACCGGGCGAGCGAGGCGATCCTCGTCGACGCGCTCGCCGCGCTCGACGATGCCGACCGTGCCGCGCTCGCCGCGGCGCTGCCGGCGCTCGGGCGGTTGCGCGACGTCGTTCAGGATGTCGCGCACGGGGGTCGCTCGTGAACGCGACGGGCGCCGAGTCGTCCCGACTGATGGAGCCCGAGCTCGAGTTCGTCTTCGAGCTGCGCGTCGCGGTCGGCGACGAGCAGCACATCGGCCGAGGTCCCGGCGAAGAGCTCGGCTTCACCCCGATCACCGGCGGCACGGTCTCGGGCCCCGCGCTCGAGGGCGAGGTGCTGCCCGGCGGCGGCGACTGGTGGGTGTGCCGCGGGGCCACGACCCAGCTCGACGCCCGCTACCTGCTGCGCACCGGTGACGGGGCGGTCGTCGACGTCGTGAACCGGGGCTACCATCGCGCCGACGACGGCCTCGTCGCACGGCTCGATGCCGGCGAGCACGTGAGCGAGCAGGAGCTCTACTACCGCACCGCCCCGGTGTTCCAGACCGATGCGCCGGCGTACCGATGGCTCGCCGAACACCAGTTCGTCGGGCTCGCCCGGCCCGAGCCGGGCCACGTGTGCATTCGCGTGTTCGTCGTGCGCTGAGCGATGCCCGCGCGGCCGCGGCTCGGAAGCGTTCAGACCGTGCCGAACGGGTTGTCGATGACGTATCGCCAGCCGTGCCGCTCGTCGTGACGGGCGACGTCGGCGGTGACGCCCCAGAGCGAGACCTCCGAGCCGTCGGGGCCCACGCCCGCGATCGACCACTCCGCCATCACGAGGCCGGTGCCGCCCGTGACGAACGCGTGCTTCGTGCGCATCGTGATCGGGAGGCGCAGTGCGAGGAACTGCTCGAGCGCTGGGCGCACCGCGTCGCCCTCGACCGGCTGGCCGGGGGCGGGCACGAACACCGCGCCGGGTGCGTTGAGGTCGAGCAGGCCGTCGAGGTCCTGCGCGTTGAAGCGCTCGGCGAAGGCGAGGGGCAGCGCGTCGAGGGCGGCGACGGGAATAGACATGGGGACTCCGTTCTTCGAGTAGGTGACCCTGGGAGACGGGTCATCGAGAAAGACGTCGACGAGCGAGAGATGTGACAGATGCCCTCATCCGCCCCGCAGGCGAGCACGCTGCTGGAGCTCATCGCCGATGAGCCCGAGCGGCTCCGCCGTCGCGCGATCAGCCTCGGCGTGCGCCCCGACGACGCCGACGACCTCGCCCAGACCGTGCTGCTGCGCGCCTGGAAGGCGATCGACGGCGTGCGCGACCCGGGTGCGGGCACGGTGTGCGCGTGGGTCGACGCGATCGCGCGCAACACCGCCGTCGACCACCTTCGTGGGCGGCGGCCCGACGACCGGCTCGCCGACGAGGCGCAGGCGATCGCGCCCTCGGCCGACGACCGCATCGAAGCGCGGATCGACCTGCGGGTCACCCTCCGCGCGATCGGCGAGCTGCCCGAGGCGCTTCGGACGCCGCTCGTGCTCTCGGCGCTGGAGGACCGCTCGGGCAGCGAGATCGCCGAACTGCTCGGCATCAGCCCGGCGCTCGTGCGCCAGCGGATCAGGCGGGCGCGTCAGCGCCTCGCCGCCGCGCTCTCGGAGGACCCGGCGGCCGCGTCGGCATGATCGGCACCGCCCGCCAGGTACTCGTCGATCAGCTCCCGCAGCCGCGTCCCGTCGAACGACTCGCCGTGGCCCGGGTGCACGACGCGCACGGCGTTCAGGGTAGCCGGGCGGCCGGCCGGCGCGCCCGGCCGTCAGTCCTCGTCGGCGCGGGCGTCGTAGCGGTCGCGATTCGAGATGATCTCGTCCTGATGCGTCGACGCCCATTCGGCGATCGCCAGCACAGGACCGGCGAGGCTCTTGCCGAGCGGCGTCGAACGGTACTCGACGCGCGGCGGGATCTCGGGGAACATCTCGCGCTCGACGAGTCCGTCGCGCTCGAGCTGCCGGAGCGTGTGCGTGAGCATGCGCGCCGAGATGCCCGGCGTCATCTGCTTGAGCTGACCGAACCGCAGCGGGCCCTCGTGCAGCATGCCGACGAGCATCACGCTCCACTTGTCGCCGATGCGCGACAGCACTGAGCGGAAGATCTCGGACTCCGCGGGGTCGTGCCCGCACATCTCATGCATGTGCGGCTCGTGGATCGTCGCCATCCTGTCTTCGATCGCCATCGAGCGCCCCCTTCCCGCGGTCGCTGCCGCTCGCTCTGAGGTTACCAATGGTTACTTGGATGTGCGTCGGTAACTTCGTGTTTCCCGCGACCTGCTCGGAATACTTACTCATGGTACCTCAGTTACAAGAGGTAACTTAGGAAGGTATTGCAACTATGGTCATCCTCTCGATCGTCACATGGATCCTGTCCGGTCTCCTCGCCGCCGTCATGCTCATGGCCGGCACGATGAAGATCGTCAAGCCGCACGGCGGCAGCCGGCCGATGCCCGTGCTCGACGACTACACCGACGCGCAGGTGCGCTGGATCGGCGTCGCGGAGGTGCTCGGCGCGATCGGCCTCATCGTGCCGCCCCTCGTCGGGATCGCCACGTTCCTCACCCCGATCGCGGCGGTCGGCATCGCGATCATCCAGTTCCTCGCCAGCGTCGCCCACCGCAAGCACGGCGAGAAGTCCGTGGGCAACCTCGTGATGATGGTCGTCGCCCTGGCGATCGCCGCCCTGCGGCTGGTGGGAGCGTGAGCGCCGTGAGCACGACCGCCAGCGCCACTGACTCGGCGAGCACCGGCGGCACCCGAGGTACGGGCGTCATCTGGCTGCTGCTCGGGGCGGCGTTCGTGACGATGCTCAACGAGACGGTGATGGGGGTCGCGATCCCGCACCTCGTCACCGATCTCGGCATCACGCTGCAGACTGCGCAGTGGACGACCACCGCGTTCATGCTGACGATGGCCATCGTCATCCCGACCACGGGGTGGCTGCTGCAGCGCTTCTCGACGCGGCAGGTCTTCGGGGCGGCGATGACCGCCTTCACGATCGGCACCCTGATCGGCGCCCTCGCGCCGACGTTCGGGCTGCTGCTCGTCGCGCGCGTCGTGCAGGCCGTCGGCACCGCGATGATGATGCCGCTCCTGATGACGACCATCATGAACGTGGTGCCCGCGCACGAGCGCGGCCGCTTCATGGGCCGCATCACGATCGTCATGGCCGTCGCCCCAGCGCTCGGGCCCGCCCTGTCGGGGTTCATCCTCGAGTCGCTGAACTGGCACTTCCTGTTCTGGACGATCCTGCCCGTCGCGGTCGGCGTGTTCGCGATCGGCCTCGCGCTGCTGCGCAACGTCGGCGAACGGACCCGCACCCCGCTCGACGCGCTGTCGCTGCCGCTCACCGCGATCGGGTTCGGCGGGCTCGTGTACGGCATCAGCACGATCGGAGGCGACCCCGACGGACCCGTCACGGCCGGAGTGCTCGCCCTGATCGCGGGCGTCGTGTTCCTCGGGCTGTTCGTGTGGCGCCAGCTCGTGCTGCAGCGCACCGACCGGGCCCTGCTCGACCTGCGCACCTTCCGGTCGCGATCGTTCTCGCTCGCGACCGGGCTCATCGTGATCATGATGGCCGCGATGTTCGGCGCGATCATGCTGCTGCCGATCTACCTGCAGAACGTGCTCCACGTCGAAGCCGCCACGACCGGCCTGCTGCTGCTGCCGGGCGGACTCGTCATGGGACTCGTCGCACCGCTCGTCGGGCGCCTGTTCGACCGGTACGGGCCGCGACCGCTCGTCATCCCGGGCGCGATCCTCGCGTCCGCGACGCTCTGGGCGATGACCCTGCTCACCGAGCACACGCCGCCGATCGCCGCAGCCCTGGGGCTCGTCGGGATCGCGCTCGGGGTCTCGTTCATGATGACGCCGCTCATGACCAGCGCGCTCGGGTCGCTGAGCCCGCGCCTGTACTCGCACGGGTCGGCGATCGTGGGCACCGTGCAGCAGGTCGCCGGCGCGATCGGCACGGCGCTGTTCGTGACGATGCTCGCGATCGGCACCGCCCGGGCGGCTTCGGGAGGCGCGGTTCCGGCCGCCGCCGAGGCGCACGGCGTGTCGTTCGCGTTCACGATCGGTGCGGCGATCTCACTGCTCGCCGTGCTCGGGAGCCTCTTCGTCCGCACGCCCGCGCCGGCACGCGTCGACGACCGCGCGCCCGCCGACGACCACGCGTCCGACGTCGCCCTCGGCGCGAAGCAGTGAGCACTCCCGAACCCCTCATCCCCACCAGCACCACTACCGAAGGAGCCCTTCACATGTCCGATATCCGCATCGCCGTCATCGTCGGCAGCACCCGTCCCGGTCGCAAGAGCAAGGACGTCGCCGACTGGGTGATCGCCCAGGCGCGAGGGCGCGACGGCGCCGCCTACGAGCTCGTCGACCTCGCCGACTATCCGCTGCCGCACCTCGACGAGCCGATGCCGGCCGCGTTCGGCCAGTACGCCGGCGAGCACACCAAGGCGTGGGCGGCGAAGATCGCCTCGTACGACGGATTCGTGTTCGTCACTCCCGAGTACAACCACTCAACCTCGGGCGTGCTCAAGAACGCGCTCGACTTCCTCTACGCCGAATGGAACAACAAGGCCGCGGCCTTCGTCGGATACGGGGCCGTCGGTGCGGCCCGCGCGGTCGAGCACCTGCGCGGCATCGCCTCCGAGCTGCAGCTCGCGCACGTCCGCCAGTCGCTCGCGTTCTCGGGCTTCACCGACTTCGAGAACTACACGACGTTCAAGCCCGCCGAGATCCACGAGCAGTTCGCGGCCACCATGTTCGACCAGCTCGAGGCCTGGACCGTCGCGATGCGGTCGGTGCGCCAGTCCGAGGTCGTCGCCGAGGCGGCCTGACCGCCGCCTCGCTCACCCGGCCGGTGCGAGCGCGATCGGCAGCACGACGGCGCCTGGAAGTCCGGCCAGGTAGGCACCCGAGACGAGGAGCTTCGCGTCTCGGGTGCCGCCGCCGACGATGAGCCGTTCGTGCGTCGCGACCGACTCGTCGACGAGAATCGGCCAGCCGCCCGGCAGGCCGACGGGCGTGATGCCGCCGACCTGCATGCCGGTCAGCTCGACCGCGAGGTCCATCGGCGCGAACGACAGCTTGCGGGCGTCGAGGTGCCGGCGCACCGCGCCGTTCACGTCGAGCCGGTCGGCGCCGCGCACGAGGCACGCGGCGTACCAGGTGCGGTCGCCACGGCGGGCCTGCACGACGACGCAGTTGGCGCCGTCGGCCGGCGAGATCTCGTAGTGCTCGCAGAACGCCGCGGTGTCGGCGAGCGTCGCGTCGATCGCGGCGACGAGCACGTCGCGGTCGGGCGCGGCGGCCAGCGCCGCCGCCGTCGGCGGGGCGAGCAGCTCGGGCGAGTCGACGGCGGGTGAGAAGTCGAGGGTTCCGAAGCGCATGGTGGCAAGCGTAGGGGGGGAATGGGTTTCGAGACGCGTCCTCCTTCGTCGGGCGCTCCTCAACCCGCCGACCTTGCGTCTGAGTCGGCGGTTTCGAGACGCGTCCTCCTTCGTCGGGCGCTCCTCAACCCGCCGACCTTGCGTCTGAGTCGGCGGTTTCGAGACGCGTCCTCCTTCGTCGGGCGCTCCTCAACCCGCGGTGGGAGTCGCGACTCGAACTTCCGGTCGATGCCGGGCCCGAGGCATCCGCGTAGCCTCGTACGGGAGGAAACATGGATCTCGAGCCGATGCTGCTGAAGCTCGACCGCATCGCCGGCGGCCGGGCCGCGGGTGTGAAGGTCGCCGACGAGCTCGTCGGGCACCCGCGCACCCGTCGTGCGTTCACGTGGATCACCTGGCTGCTCGCCGTCGAGGTGCTGATCGGCGGTGCGGCGTTCGTCGTCGCGGTCGTGCTGCTCGCCAACGGCACGGTGCTCGCCTTCCCGGTGTGGATGCGCATCCTCGTCGTGCTCGGCATGACGGTGACGCTCTTCTACTTCGCCTGGCGGGCGCAGAAGGGCTATCGCTGGGCGTACTCGCGGCTGCGGCTGTTCAGCAAGATCTTCCCGGTCGTGACGCTCGTCATGGCGGCGATCCCCGGGCTCTTCCCGTTCTGGATGGTGACCGAGCAGATCGTGTTCAGCCTCATCCTCATCGGCATCGCCGACTTCCTCGACAGCGACCACATGCGGCAGGTCTTCCGGAAACCGGACGAGCCGGTCGCACCGGACGCGCCCGCGTCCGCGTAGCGGTCCGGACCGGTCGCACCGGACGCGCCCGCGTCCGCGTAGCGGTCCGGACCGGTCGCGTGCCTCAGAACGGGCGGGCGAGCAGGCGGGATGCCTCGTGCGTGAACTCCGCGATCACGTCGGCGACCGGGCGCGACGAGCGCAGCAGCCCGACGCCCTGACCCGCATCGAACGGCACGAGGTCGTGCTCGCCGGCGGCATTCGCGCGCGAGAACTCGCGCTTGAACGCGGCGAGGCCGGCGCTGCCGCCCAGACCGTCGGTCTCGCGGAGCTCGCGCACGCGGTGCTCCCACTCGTCGACGAAGCCGTTGCGGATCACCCGCTCGGGGAAGCGGTCGGGCCACGGCAGCCCGAGTGCGGCGTCGGCCGCGGTCGTGTTCACGGTGTCGTCGCCCGTCGCGGCGAAGATCACCGGCTTCGCCGACTCGGGCGTGAGCGACTCGGGGCTCGCGATGAACGCGGTGCCGATCCAGGCGGCGTCGGCACCGGCGGCGAGCACGGCCGCAAGGCTGCGACCCGAGCCGATGCCGCCGGCGGCGAGCACCGCGGGTGCGCCTGGGCGACCGACTGCCCCGAGCGCGTCGGCCGCGTCGTCGCCGCCTCGCCGGTCGTCGAGCGCATCGAGCACCGCGTCGAGCAGGGCGAGCGTGCCGAGGCGCGGATCGCCGTGCCCGCCGCCCTCCGAGCCGCGGGCGACGATCACGTCGATCCCGGCGTCGGCCGCGACGAGCGCCTCGGCCGCCGTGTACACCTGCGTCGCGGCGAGCGATCCGGCGTCGTGCACCCGGTCGACCCAGTCGAAGCGGGTCGCGAAGCCGATCGAGACGAGCGCCGGCCGGGCCGCGAGTGCGATGTCGAGCATCGCCGGGTCGCGCTCGAGACCCCAGTGCACCATGCCGATGCCGAAGGGGCGCGCAGCGCCCGCGTCGTCGAACGCGGCGAGCTGCGCCTCGAGCTTGGCCGCCGAGCCCGCGCTGCCCATGCCGATCGTGCCGAGCGCGCCCGCTCGCGAGACCGCGTCGGCGAAGCGCCCGCCCGCGACGCCGCCCATCGGGGCGCTGACGATCGGGGTCGTGAGGCCGAGCGAACGCGACCAGGGGGTCGAGAGCACGGGCGGGGTCTCGAGACGAGCCTTCGTCGCTCGCCCATCGGCGTCGGTCACGGCTGCACCTCCTGTTCGGCGGCCCAGCTCAGGAACGCCGGGTCGGCCGACACGATGCGCGACACCTCTTCGCCGCCGTCGCAGCGGCAGAGGCTCACGATCGCGCCGTCATCGGTGAGCTCGCGGAGCGCCCACGTGCCGCCGAAGCTCTCCCACCGCTCGAGCTCTTCGAGCGGGGTGCCGGCGACCCGGGACGTCGCGCGCGGCGCCGGCTCCGCGGCATCCGGTTCTGAGACATCGGGCAGCGAGGTCGCCGTCGGCGACGTGCGCGTCCAGCCGACGTGCTCGCCGCGGTCGAAGAAGTGGCGGAAGCTGTAGATGAGGGGGTGCCACGCGTGCGGGTCGATGTGCTGCGTTCCCGGCACGTTGAGCTCGGGCAGCGCGTGCACCCGCACGACCTCGACCTCGACCATGAAGTAGCCCGGGTCGACCCCGGGGGTCATGCGGCGCACCTCGCCCTCGAACTGCAGCGGCGCCTCGTGCACGCGCGGCGGTGAGACCAGGTCGGAGGGTTGCGCACTGAACCCCGCGAGCTCGAACTTGCGCGGCTCGAACCGGTACCGGTCGGCCTTGGCGTCGGGCACGGGGTCGCGGCCGGTGACGGCCGAGAGCCGCTCGACGTTGCGCCACTGCGCCGCCGCCGGGAAGTTGACGGTCAGCTGCGGCCGTTCGAGCAGGTTCTGCGCCGACTGCCCGTCGGCCTCGAGCCCGAGCACGAGCATGCGCCCGAGCGCCCAGTGGCTCGACGCCGGCGCGAGATTCGCCGTGCCGTCGGCGTTCTCGGTGACGACGAGGTACACGGGCGTGCCGACGTAGAGCACGGTCGGCTCGATCACGAGGTGGGTGTCGGGCCCGGGCGCATCGGCTCGCGTCATCAGTCGCCTCCCGGCGGTCGGTTCGCGGATGCCTCCACGCTACGCCCGCTCGGGGGCGAGGCGCCCTGTGTGACGCCGACGGCTCAGGCGGCGCCCGCCGCCGCCTCCTCGCGCTTGACGGCCGAGAGCTCGAACTCGAGGGTGATCTTCTCCGAGACGAGCCACCCGCCGGTGTCGAGCGCCACGTTCCATTCGAGGCCGTACTCGCGGCGGTCGATGCGCCGCGTGCCCTCGAACCCGGCCCGCAGCGCCCCGGCGGCGTCGACGTGCGCGCCGGTGAACTCGATCGGGATGGTGATCGGCTTCGTGATGTCGCGGATCGTCAGGTCGCCCGAGACGACGAGCGCGTTGTCGGCCACCTCTTCGATGCGGGTGCTCGTGAAGACGATCTCGGGCCACCGCTCGGCGTCGAAGAAGTCGGCGCTGCGCAGGTGCTCGTCGCGCTGCGCGTTGCGGGTGTCGATGCTGGCGGTCTTGAGCACGATCTCGGCGGTCGAGGCATCGGGGTCGTCGAAGTCGACGTGCAGGCTGCCGGTGACGTCGTTGAAGGCGCCGCGAACGGTCGCCACCATGGCGTGCTTGGCGGAGAAGCCGATGCGGCTGTGGTCCGGGTCGATGTCCCAGTCGCCGCTGAGATCGGGTCCGTTGACGGTCATGATTTTCCCCTGGATCTGTTGCACGAACTCCCACAGTGTCTCATCCGCGGGCTGGGAGACCACCGTCGCGCCCGGGCTCGGCCATCCCGTCGGGGGTCGCAGGGTCACCGCACTGAGTGCTCCGGCGGTGCGGCCGGCACGGTGCCGAGCCCGCTGCGGAACCCGTTGCGCCAGCTCGCGTACCGCGGCTGCCACCCGAGCGCGGCCTTCGCCTTCGCGTTCGACGAGCCGCGCGACGTCGTCATCCACGAGACGCCGAACTCGCCGAGCACGGCGCGCGCGACCCAGGCGGGCACGTGCATCGGCGGCTTCGCGCCGATCGCCCGGGCGAGCTCGGGCAGCCACTCGGCGACCTCGGCGGGCTCGTCGTCGACCACGTTGTAGATGCCGGCGTCGCCGCTGGTGACCGCCGCGACCGTCGCCGCAGCGGCGTCGTCGATGTGGCAGAACGACCAGACCCCCGCCCCGTCGCCGACGACCGGCACCTGGCGCCTGCGCACGGACTCGAGCATCTGGCCGCCCTCGCCGAGCGACTGCCCCGGACCGTAGAAGTTGCCGAAGCGCAGCGCCAGCCCGCCCGCGGCGACCGTCGCCCGCTCGGCATGGGCGATCGCGGCGAGGGTGTTGCGCGCCGCAGGAACCGGGTTCGGGTCGATCGGGTCGGCCTCGGTCTTGACCCGCGAGCCTGCGTGCTCGTTCGTCCAGCCCGTGTAGCTCTGCACGATGATCCGGCTCGTTCCGGCCTCCTGCGCGGCGGCGATGAGCGCGTCGGTGCCGCGCGTGCGCAGCTCGTTCGTGACGGCGAAGGTCTCGTCGAACCGCTTGAAGTCGAACTTGCCGCCGAGCGATGTCAGCTGGTGCACGAGCACGTCGGGCGCGGCGTCGAGCACCGCGCGGCGAACGGACGCCTCGTCGGTGCCGTCCATGATCGCGCCGCTGCCCCCGGCCGCCCGGATGCGCGCGAGCCCGGCCTCGGAGTGCGCAGTGCCCGTGACCTCGTGACCGGCCGTGACGAGCAGGGGCACCAGCCTCGAACCGACGGCTCCCGAACCACCTGCGATGAAGATCCTCATGATGTCGTCCTTTCGCTCTTCACCCCCTCCGACGGGCGACCCCGCCCGGATGTGACAGGTTTCGCGAGAACGCCGTGTGACAGGCTGGGGCGATGGTCGATCTCGTCGTCGAGGCCCCGCGGCTCCGCCCGCTCATGTTCTCGATCGCATACCGCATGCTCGGCAGCGTGACCGAGGCTGAGGACGTCGTGCAGGCCGGCCTCCTGCGCATCCACGAGCGGGTCACGAGCGGCGAGGAGATCGAGCGCCCCGACGCCTTCGCGTCGACCGTCACGACCCGGCTGTCGATCGACGTGCTGCGCTCGGCGCGACGCACGCGCGAGGTCTACGTCGGCCCGTGGCTGCCAGAGCCGCTGCTCGCCGACGACGCCGACCCCGCGCACCGCATCGAGCACGACGAGACGCTCTCGATCGGCGTGCTCACGATGCTCGAGCGGCTCGGACCCGTCGAGCGCGCCGTGTTCGTGCTGCACGAGGCGCTCGGCTATGACTACTCCGAGATCGGCGACATCGTCGGCCGCGACCCGGCGGCGTGCCGGCAGATCATGCATCGCGCCCGGCGGCGTCTGGCCGCCGACGGTGCGCGATTCGAGGTGGATGCCTCGGATGCGGCCCGCCTCGCGGGCGAGTTCCTCGCGGCGTTGCGAGCGGGCGACGTCGACGGCGTCGTCAGGCTGCTCGCACCCGACGTGGTGATGACCGCCGACGGAGGCGGCAAGGCGCCCGCGATCCAGCACCCGATGACGGGCGACGTCGCGGTCGCGAGGTTCCTCGTCGGGCTCATGCGCCGCGGCGACGCGCTCGGGGTGGGCGTCGACGAGACCGTCGCGAACGGGGAGCGCACGTTCGTCTTCCGCGGCCGCGACGGCGCCGTGCTCTCGGTGCTCACGCTGCACGTCGACGGCGGCGAGATCCGTTCGCTCGCGAACCAGCTCAACCCCGACAAGCTCGGGCACCTCGGGCCCGTCGGCGACCTCTTCGTGCTGCTGCGCGACGGTGCTGCTGGGGCCTGACAGGCGGTTCAGCGCATCGAGTCGAGGATGCCCACGAGCTGCTCGAACGTCGTCATCGGGTTGATGATCGCGAAGCGCGTGTTGGGGCGGCCCGCGTGCGAGCTCGGCGTGACGAACGCGCGCTGCTCGTCGAGCAGCTTCGCCGACCACTGCTCGTAGTCGTTCATCGTCCAGCCCTCGCGCTCGAACACGACGATCGAGAGCTGCGGGTCGCGCACGAGCCTCAACTCGGGGCGGTCGCGGATCTCGTCGGCGATGCGCTGCGCGAGCTCGAGCGAGTTCGTGATCGCCGCACGGTAGGCCGCGGCCCCGTAGGTCGCGAGCGAGAACCAGAACGGCAGGCCGCGCGGGCGCCGGGTGAGCTGCACCGCGAAGTCCGACGGGCTCCACTCGGGCTTGCCCGTGAGCGTGTCGAGGTACTCGGCGTGCTGGGTGTGGGCGCGGCGGCCGATCTCGGGGTCGCGGTAGATGAGCGCGCACGCGTCGAACGGGGCGAACAGCCACTTGTGCGGGTCGACGATGACCGAGTCGGCGCGCTCGACGCCGGCGTACCGGGCGCGGGCGACCGGCGAGAGCATGCCGGTCAGGCCGTAGGCGCCGTCGATGTGCAGCCAGAAGTCGAACTCGTCCTTGAGCGCGGCGATCGAGGCGACGTCGTCGACGATGCCGAAGTTCGTCGAACCCGTCGTCGCGATCACGGCGAAGACGTCGTCGCCGTGCTCCTCGAGCGCCGCGCGCACGGCGTCGCCGCGCAGCATCCCGTCGTCGCCGGCGGGAACGAGCACGACGTCGACGTCCATGACCTTCGCCGCCGACTTGTTCGACGAGTGGGCCTCGCTCGAGCAGACGAGCTTCCAGCGGGCGGGCATCGGCTGCCCGGCGGCCGTGCGCTTCTCGCGGGCGAGCTCGCGCGCGGCGACGAGCGCCGAGAGGTTGCCGATCGTGCCGCCCTGCACGAAGACGCCGCCCGCGCTCGCGGGCAGGCCGAACTCGTTCGCGAGCCAGGCGAGCACCTCGTTCTCGGCGTGCACCGCGCCCGAGCCCTCCATCCAGCTGCCGCCGTAGAGGCTCGACGCCGACACGACGAGGTCGAACGCCATCGCGGCCTTCGTGGGGGCGGCGGGAATGAACGAGAGGTACTGCGGGTGGTCGATCGTGATGCACGCGGGCGCGAGCACGTGCTCGAAGATCGAGAGCGCACGGCTCGCGCCGATGCCGCGCTCGTCGATCGTGCGGCCGGCGAGGCGCTTGAGCTCGGACTCGGTCTCGGGCTTGTCGAGCGGGGTGTCGGTCGAGAGCAGGCGACGGCGCGAGTAGTCGAGCACGAGGTCGACGATCGATTCGGTCTCGCCGGTGACGGCGTGCATGCGGGTCGCGTCGGGCGCCGGGGATGCCGCGGGGACGCCCCGACCGGGTGCGGTGGCGGTGGCGTCGGCGGGGAATTCGGATGCGGTGCCCATGTCTGTCCTCTCGAATGGCAGAGCAAGTCTCACCCCTGATGGGGGTTCACGCAACTTCTTCGCACGGATTACGATCAAGGCGCAATGAATGATTGTCCTGTGTGATTCTGTGCAAACTCCGTGCGTCCATGTGGAAGCGGTGGACGACGATTCCCAGCGGGCGCGTCGGCGGCATGGCGCACACTGGAGAGGTGACCGCAGACGCCGTGCTCGACTGGCGCGCGCCGCACCCGACCGACCTGCACCAGACCGTCGGTGCGCTGCGCCGCGGCCCCGGCGACCCGAGCTTCGTCGTGACGCCCGACCGCGCCGTCTGGCGCACGACCCGGATGCCCGCGGGCGTCGCCACGATGCGGCTCTCGCAGCGCGGACCCGACGAGTTCCGGTGCGAGGCCTGGGGACCCGGAGCGGCCGAGGCCGCGGCATCCGCACCCGACCTGCTCGGCGCACGCGACGAGACGACGACCTTCGAGCCGCTGCTGCCGCGCCTCGCCGACGCGCACCGTCGAAACCCCGGCATGCGCGTGGCGCGCAGCGGGCGCGTGTTCGAGACCCTCGTGCCCGCCGTGCTCGAGCAGAAGGTCATCACGTTGCAGGCGCACGACTCGTGGCGTGCCCTGCTGTGGCGCTTCGGCGAGCCTGCGCCGGGGCCCGTGCCGCGCACGATGCGGGTCGCGCCGTCGGCCGAGGGGTGGCGGCGCATCCCGAGCTGGGAGTGGCATCGTTCCGGCGTCGACCCGAAGCGCTCGCGCACGATCGTGTCGCTCGCGCCGTACGCGGCGCGCATCGACGAGGCCGCGACCATGTCGGCCGCCGACGCGTTCGCGCGGCTCACCCACTTCACCGGCGTCGGCGCATGGACGGCCGCCGAGGTCGCCCAGCGCGCGCTCGGCGATGCCGACGCCGTGTCGGTGGGCGACTACCACCTCGCGAACTTCGTCGGCCACGCGCTTGAGGGCCGCGACATGACCGACGACGAGATGCTCGTGGCGCTCGAGCCCTGGGCCGGGCAGCGCTACCGGGTCATCCGGTTGCTCGGGGCCTCGGGTGCCCGCGGCAAGCCGCGCCGGGGGCCGCGCATGGAGTTCGTCGACCACCGCGGGCGCTGAGGCGGCGGTCGGCCGCCTCGCGCGCGCCGCTCGGCCGTACCGGGCTCGCCTCTCGCGCGCTGATCTCGTTCCGGGGGTGCTTTTGCGACATCCGCGCGGCGTGTCGGCGGCCCAGGTGTCGGAGAAGCACCCCCGTAACGGCAGGCCGCGCGGGCCCGGCGGCACGGGCGGCGCGACTAGGCGCCGAGCACTGGGTCGAGGGCGGGGTGCAGGTGGCGGGTCGTGAGCACGGATGCCGCGTGGCGGGCGCCCGCCGCGAGCGCCTCGGGCAGCTCGGCTCCGTCGAGGGTCGCGTCGAGCACGCCCGACATGAACGCGTCGCCCGCGCCGTTCGTGTCGAGCACCTCGACGGGCACCGCTTCGACGCGGTGCTCGCGCCCGGTCGCATCGAGGCCGACCGCGCCGTCGGCGCCGAGCGTGCACACGGCGATCGAGGCGCCGCCGTCGATGAGCGACCGCAGGAACGGCAGCGGGTCGCCGATGCCGTCGGCGTTCATGAACACGGCGTCGGCGGCGTCGATGAACGGGCGGTGGAACTCGGCCCGGCCGTCGTAGTCGTGGATGTCGGTCCAGATCGGGCGCCCGGTCGCCCGGGCCGCGGGGATGAGCCGGCCGGCCTCGGGCGCGAGGTCGAGCACGATGGCCGCGGCATCCGCCATCGCCCGGGCCACGGAGGCCTCGGTCGCACGCTGCGACTCCGCCGACGCCTCGCCGGGGGAGGAGAGGTAGAGCGACACGCGCTCGCCGGCGGGCGTCATGAGGTTGAGGTGGCGCTCGGTCGCTTCGGTGGCCCCGACGATGAGGTCGACTCCGGCGGCGCGCAGCGCATCGGCCACGCGAGTGCCGTCGGCGTCGTCGCCGATGAGCGTGTAGAACGCGGGCCGGCGGCCGAGGCCGGCGAGTCCGAGCGCCTTGCCGGCCGAGGTGCCGCCGACGGTCTCGTGCTCGGCGAGGGCGAACTGCATGTGCGGCACCGGTTCGGGCAGGCGGTCGAGCAGCACGATGCGATTCCACGACGCGGGGCCGGCGATGAAAACGTTTGCAGTCATCCGCCCATCCTGTCGGACGGGGCGCCCGTGGCGCGAGCCGATCGCCGGAGCTCACCGTTCCGGGGGTGCTTCTCCGACACTTCGGCGCCGGACACGCCGTTCGGATGTCGGGAATGCACCCCCGAAACGGGATGCGGCGCGGGTCAGGCCAGGAGGTCGCCTTCGGCGGGTTCGGCGGGTTCGGCGGGTTCGGCGGGCCGCGCGCCGGCGTCGGCCCGCTGCCACTCGACGAGGGGCTGCAGCAGCTCCATGAGCTGGAGCGCCCGCGTGCTCGGCGTGTACTGGATGGTGACGGGCGTGGTCGGGCGCACGTGCCGCTCGACCAGCCCGTCGGCCTCGAGCTCGCGCAGCCGGGCGGCGAGCACCCGGTCGGAGATGCCGTGCACGGTGTCGCGGTACTCGCTGAAGCGTCGGGCGCCGCGCACGCCGGCGAGCAGGATCGCGGCGTTCCACTTGCGGCCCGCGAACTCGATCGCGCCCGTGAACCGCCGGCACGCCTCGTCGTCGATGTGGCCGAGCTCGCGCAGGCGTGCCGAGCGGCGTGCGCCGATCTCGTCGGCGGCCTCGGGCCGGTCGGGTACCGAGCGGGAATACTCCATGCCCGCGCCTCCTTCACTAACTTCGAGTAAGTAGCTTACCCGCGGAATGCGCGGGCCGCGGCATCCGGGAAGGATGAACACATGCACTACGGACGCGAACTGCAGTTCGGCACCTTCGTCACGCCCGTCAACGACCCGCCCCAGCAGGCCGTGCGGCTCGCCGAGCTGAGCGAGACGCTCGGCTACGACCTCGTGACCTTCCAGGACCACCCCTACCAGCCGGCGTTCCACGACACGTGGACGCTCATGAGCTGGGTCGCGGCGCGCACGAGCCGCATCAGGGTCGCGGGCAACGTGCTCAACGTACCGCTGCAGCGCGAGCCCGCCGTGCTCGCCCGCGCGTCGGCGAGCCTCGACCTGCTGAGCGGCGGTCGCTTCGAGCTCGCGCTCGGGGCCGGCGGATTCTGGGACGCGATCGCGGCGATCGGCGGCCGCCGCCTCACGCCCGGCCAGGCGGTCGACGCGCTCGACGAGGCGATCCGCATCATCCGCGGCACGTGGGACGCGGGCAACCGCGAGCGGTTCAGCGTGCCGGGCGAGTACTACCACGTCGACGGTGCGAAGCGCGGGCCGGCGCCGGCGCACGACATCCCGATCTGGATCGGCGCGCTGAAGCCGCGCATGCTGCGCCTCATCGGCCGCGCGGGCGACGGCTGGCTGCCCTCGCTCGCCTACCTGCAGCCGGGCGACTACGCCGAGGGCGCGGCCCGCATCGACGAGGCGGCGCTGAAGGCCGGACGCAATCCGGCCGAGATCCGCCGGCTCATCAACGTGGCCGGCCGGTTCACGAACGGCACCGGGGGAGACGTCAGGAGCCGCGGCGGCGCGATCGAGGGCACGCCGGCCGACTGGGTCGAGCAGCTGCTGCCCTTCGTCGTCGAGGACGGGGCCGACACGTTCATCCTCGCGGGCGACGACCCGACGGGCATGCAGCGCTTCATCGAGGAGGTCGCGCCAGCCCTGCGGGAGGCGGTCGAGCAGGAACTCGGGCCGGATGCCTCGGCCGGGGTGATCCGCTCGACCGCGTCGCTCGCGAAGCGCCGGAAGGGCATCGACTACGACGCCGTGCCCGCCTCGCTCGCGGCATCCGCGATCGAACCGGGCGACGCGAAGTTCGCCCGCGTGCGCTCGACGTACCTGCGCGGCGGCGACCCGGGCCTCGTGCTGCAGCCGACCTCGACCGCCGAGGTCGTCGACGCCGTCGCGTTCGCGCGCGCGAACCGCGACGTGCCGCTCGGCATCCGCAGCGCCGGGCACGGCATCAGCGGCCGGTCGACGAACGACGGCGGCATCGTCATCGACCTCTCGCGTATGCGCGCGATCGACGTGCTCGACGAGGCATCCAGGCTCGTGCGCATCGAACCGGGCGCCCGCTGGAAGGACGTCGCGGCCGCGCTCGAGCCGCACGGCTGGGCGCTGAGCTCGGGCGACTACGGCGGCGTCGGCGTCGGCGGGCTCGCGACCGCGGGCGGCATCGGCTGGCTCGTGCGCGAGCACGGCCTCACGATCGACCACCTGCGCGCGGTCGAGCTCGTGCTCGCCGACGGCAGCGTCGTGCGGGCGAGCGCCGACGAGCGGCCCGACCTGTTCTGGGCGGTGCGCGGCGCGGGGGCGAACGTCGGCATCGCGACGGCGTTCGAGTTCGAGGCCGACGAGGTCGGCACGGTCGCGTTCGCGCAGCTCACGTTCGACGCGAGTGACGTCGAGTCGTTCCTCGTCGCGTGGAGCGACTGGGTCGTCGACGCGCCGCGCGACCTCACGAGCTTCCTGCTCGTGCAGCCCGGCTCGTCGAACGGCGCCGGCGGGGCTCGCCCGCCGATCGCGCACGTCATGGCGGTCGTCGACTCCGACGACGCCGACACGGTGCTCGCGCGACTGCAGCCGATCGCCGACGCCGCCCCGCTCGTCGGGCAGGACGTGCGCCTCACGAGCTACCGCGCGATCATCTCGAACGCGAGCGACGGCAGCCACAGCGCCGAGGGCGAGCCGCTCTCGCGCACGGGGCTCACCGGGCGCTTCACGCCCGAGTTCGCCCGCGATGTCGCGCGCTTCCTCGAGACCGGCGCGAGCTACTTCTTCCAGGTGCGGGCCGCGGGCGGTGCGGTGCACGACGTGCCGGCGGATGCCACGGCCTACGCCCACCGCGACGCGGAGTTCTCGGTGGTCGCGATGGGGACCCGCGCTCGCCGCACGTCGGAGACGTGGGACGCGCTGCTCGCCCCGCACATGACGGGCGCCTACCTGAGCTTCGAGACCGAGGTCGGCCCCGCCCAGGTCGCCGCCGCGTTCCCGCCCGCGACGCTCGAACGGCTGCGCCGCATCAAGGTCGAGGTCGACCCGGGCAACCTGTTCCGCGACAACGCGAGCGTCGCGGTCGAGGTCGGGGTGTAGCGCTACTCGTCCTTGCTGCCGAACCTCGGCGGGTTGTCGACGGCCGGCCGCTCGGCCACGACCGGGAACGCACCCGTGTGCCCCTCGCGCTCGAGCGCCGCCTCGGCGATGCGCTTGCGGAACGCGAACCACCCGATGATGAGCAGCGGGATGAGCGCGAGGCTGCAGACGAGCACCCATCGCCCGGTCGGCGAGAACGCCATCGTGACGAGCACGAACGCGAGGAACGCGAGCGTGAGGTAGCCCGTCCACGGTGCGCCCCACAGACGGAACGACGGTCGCTCGATGCGCCCCTGCTTCGCCCACGAGGCGAGCTTCATCTGGCAGAGGATGATCGTCGCCCAACCGCCGATGATGCCGATCGCGGCGACCTCGAGCACGATCTCGAACGCCTCCGACGGCACGACCGCGTTGAGTCCGACGCCGAACAGGGTGATGACCGCGGTGAGCAGGATGCCGCCGTACGGCACGCCGCTCTTGCTCATGCGCTCGGTGAAGCGGGGCGCCGATCCGTTGACGGCCATCGACCGCAGGATGCGGCCCGTCGAGTAGAGGCCGGCGTTGAGCGACGAGAGCGCCGCGGTCAGCACGACGAAGTTCATCACCGACGCCGAGATCGCGCCCGCCTCGGGCGACCCGATGTGCGAGAAGAACGTCACGAACGGCGACTCGTCGGCCTCGTAGACGAAGTAGGGCAGCAGCAGCGACAGCAGCAGGATCGAACCGAGGTAGAACACCGCGATGCGCATGACGACGGTGTTGACGGCCTTCGGCATCACCTTGCGCGGCTCGGCGGTCTCGCCGGCGGCCGTGCCGACGAGCTCGATCGCCGCGTACGCGAAGACGACGCCCGAGATCGCGAGGATGGGCGCGATCGCGCCGTTCGGGAACCAGCCGCCGTTGTCGGAGATCACGCTGAACCCCGTCGGGCCGACGTCGGTCTGCCCGATGAACACGATGAAGACGACGCCGATGATGAGGAACGCGATGAGCGCTGCGACCTTGATGAGCGCGAACCAGAACTCCATCTCGCCGAACATCTTCACCGAGACGAGGTTCAGCGACAGCACCACGACGAGCGCGACGAGGGCGATCACCCACTGCGGGATCGCCTCGAGCGCCGGGAAGTACTGGCCCCAGAACTTCACGTACAGCGCCGCCGCCGTGACATCCACGATCGAGGTGAACGCCCAGTTCAGGAAGTAGAGCCAGCCCGCCGTGTAGGCCATCTTCTCACCGTAGAACTCGCGCGCATACGAGACGAACGAGCCCGACGAGGGCCGGTGCAGCACCAGCTCGCCGAGCGCGCGCAGGATCAGGAACGCGAAGAACCCGCACACCGCGTACACGATCAACAGCGACGGTCCCGAGCTGTTGAGCCGCCCGCCGGCGCCCATGAAGAGGCCTGTGCCGATCGCGCCGCCGATCGCGATCATCTGGATCTGTCTGGGCTTGAGGCTCTTGTGGTAGCCGTGCTCCTCGTTCGAGAAGTCCTGCACGGCGAGCATCTCGTCGCCGATGCGCTCCCGGTAGTTCTCGAAGTCGTCGGCCGGGTCGTGGTCGGGAATGTGATCCGGTGTCTGCTGGGTCGTCATCGCGGTTCCCCCTCCGTCGAGACGGTCGCGATCGATGCCGGGACGGCATCGTCACGGTCGGCTGGCTCACACGATACGCGCGGGGCGGGCGGGTGCGCGAGGGTTTCGCGGGGCGCGGCGCTGCGCAAGGCGCGCTTCTCGGGGGCGGATGCCGCGGGGCCGGCGTCAGCCGCGTTCGAGCCGAGCGCCTCAGGCCGCGTGGCGTGCGCGCGACGTCGGCGCCGGCACGAACGTGAACCGTGCACGAGGCTGCGCGTGCCGACGGGCTCGAACGCGCTGCGAACGCGGCGGCAGGGCGGCCGTCGCCGCGACGAGCTCGCCGTCGAACTCGTCGGCGATGCGCGACTCGGAGTTCGGACGCAGGTGGTTGCCGCCGCGCGGGCAGGCGCACGCCAGGCGGGTCTCCTCGCCGAGCGGTCCGAACACGAACTCGAGGTGGTGGGCCATGGCGCTTCCCCTTCCTGACGGCAGAACTGGTGGCTCTACCCGAAGAGATGCACCGCGGCGCCGATCATGACGCGGGTTCGCGGACACGATCGCTCGGCGACTGGGCGCGTCGCGCCCGTGTTGACGACGGACGTGCGCAGGGGTAGACATGCCGCAGACGCTGCTGATCGTCGGCTTCGGCCGGGAGGAGGGCGGAGGGATGACCGACGAGGACGAACGCCCGCCGATGCGGGAGATGCGGTCGTCGGAGTGCTGGGAGCGCATCGAACAGGCGCCCTACGGCCGGGTCGGCACCTACGCCGGGGGTGAGATGGACCTGTTCCCCGTGAACCACGGCGTCGATCGGCACAGCATCGTGTTCCGCACCGCGCCCGGCACCAAGCTGCTCGCGCTGACGGTCGAGCGCGACGTCCTGTTCGAGGTCGACGGCGTCGAGGGCGGTGAAGCGTTCAGCGTGGTCGTGAAGGGGCGCGCCGGCCGTCTGGAGCAGCCGCGCGAGATCGAGGCCGCCGAACGTCTCGGCATCACGACGTGGGCGCCGGGGCGGAAGGACCGCTGGGTGCGGATCAGCCCCCGTGACATCCAGGGGCGGGCCTTCGTGCTGCCGCCCGAGGCCGCGCCCGAGAGTCGCTGAACCTCGCCGGCCGGGCGGTGCGCCTCAGCCCTCCGCACCCCTGACCTCGAGACTGATCTGCTCCGCGTCGAGGCCCTCGAGCGCGGCACCGAGGGCCGCGGCGCTGAACCGCCCCTCGTCGCGCGCGTCGAGCAGGGCGTCGCGCTCGGCGTTGATCATGCGCAGGCGCAGGCGGCGCACCTGCTCGGGGTCGATGCGACGGGCGGATGCCTCGTGCGAGTCGCCGACCTCCGCGGCATCCTGTTCGGTGACAGCCGTCGACTCGGTCGCCGAGTCGCCGTCGCCCGCGGCATCCGCCCCGCCCGCGTCGTCGGACCGGCCCGAACCCTCGTCGACCGAGAGCTGCCAGGCCGACCGCATCTTCTCGGCGACCGCGGCGAGGGCGGGGTCGCCCGACTGCGCGAGCTCGGTCATCGCCGCCTCGCGGAGCACGCCGGCGAGCTCGCGCCGCTCGGCCGCGTCGGCCCCGGTGTCGCGGGCCGGCACGAGCCATCGCACGAGCCAGGGCAGCGTGCCGCCCTGCACGAGCAGCGAACCGACGGCGACGGCGAACGCGATGAGCACGAGCAGCGACCGGCTCGGGGTCTCGTGCGGCAGGGTCTGGGCGGCCGCGACGGTCACGACGCCACGCATGCCGGCCCAGACGACGATCGCGCCCTCGCGCCAGCCGAGCCGTTCATCGAGGTAGTAGTCGATGTCGGCGACCCGTCGACGGAAGATCGCGCGGAACCGCGCGGCCTGCGCGGGCGTCGGTTCGGGTCCGCGGCGGCGGCGCGCCTCGAGCTCGGCGCGGTGCCGTTCGATCTCGGGCAGCGTGGCCGTGCCGCCGTGCGCGCGGTCTTCGAGCACCGACTTGATCGTCGCAGCCCGTTTCGCCCGCCGCGCGAGTCCGCCGAACAGCGAGGCGACGTAGACGGCCCTGATCAGCACGGTCGCCACGAGCGCGATCGCCGCGATCCCGACGGCGTGCCAGGCGCCTGCGTGCGAGGTCTCGACGTCGTCGACGATCGCGGTCAGCTCGAGCCCCATCACGAGGAAGACGGCACCCTCGAGCACGAGCTCGACGGTGCGCCAGTTCTGCGTGTCCGAGAGCCGGTGCTGCGGGCTCAGGAACCGCGCCGCGCCGCGCCCCGTCACGATGCCGGCGACCACGGCCGCGACGAGTCCGGAGGCGCCGAGCTGCTCGGCCGGGATCGATGCGATGAACGGCATCGTGAACGAGATGACCGTGTTCACGGTGGGGTTCGAGACCCGCGACCGCAGCCGCAGGTTGACCCAGCCCACGGCGGCGCCGATGATCACGGCGACGACGACGGCGTAGACGAACGATCCGAAGACCGACCAGAGCGACACCGACGCGGCGATGCCCGCGATCGCGGCGCGCAGCAGCACGAGCGCCGAGGCGTCGTTGAGCAGGCTCTCGCCTTCGAGCAGTGCGGTGACGCGCGGCGAGACGCCGAGGCGCTTCACGATCGAGGTCGCGACGGCGTCGGTCGGGCTCACGATCGCGCCGAGGGCGATGCCGGCCGCGATGCCGAGACCGGGGATCAGCCAGGCGAAGAGCAGGCCGAGCAGCACCGACGTGATGACGACGAGCACGACCGACAGGCCGCCGATCGTGGAGAAGTCGCGGCGGAACTCCATGGTCGGCATCGACACCGCCGCCGAATAGAGCAGCGGCGGCAGCACGCCCGCGAGGATCCACTCTGGGTCGATCTCGAACGCCGGCACGACGGGCAGCAGCCCGACGGCGAGGCCCAGCAGGGTGAGCAGCAGCGGGGCGGCGACGCCGAGCTTCGGCCCGAAGGCGGTGGCGGCGGCGATGGCGAGCAGGGCGAGCACTCCGGCCAGCAGCAGGTCCATTCGCCCATTCTGGCCCGTTCGCGGGTTGAGGAGGAGCGGAGCGGCGTCTCGGAACCCGGCGATGTCGCCAGCATGTGGTGTGCTGTCGGCATGGGTTTCGACGCGACGTTCCTGGGGGTGCCGGCGCCGATGCCGCGGGTCGCGGGGGCTGCTGCAGCCGGGTGCGTCGAGCTCGACTACGTGCACTTCGCCGTCGTGCTCGACTCGGTGCGGCGCCTCGCACGAGTCACCGGCGTCAACGTCGACGGTGCGGCGCTCATCGACCTCGATCGCGGTGGCGACGAGTGGCGATTCGACGACCGGGTGCCGCTCGACTGGCAGGCCGGTCCCGCGATCTACGCCGACAACGACTTCGACCGCGGGCACCTCGTGCGACGGCGCGACCCGGTCTGGGGCGAACGTGCCGTCGCCGCGCGGGCGAACGCCGACACCTTCCACTACACGAACGCGGCGCCGCAGGCGGCGGGGTTCAACCAGTCGAAAGAGCTGTGGCTCGGCCTCGAAGACCACGTGCTCGCCTACGCCGCGGCGACGGCGCAGCGGCTGAGCGTATTCACGGCGCCCGTGCTCGCACCGGGCGACCCCGAGTACCGGGGCATCCGGGTGCCGCTGCGGTTCTGGAAGGTCGTCGCGTGGAACACCGGTGGCGGGCTCGCCTCGACCGCGTTCGTCGTCGACCAGGCGCCGCTCGTCGACACGACCGAGGCGCGCCCTGTGGTCGGCGGCGCGCCGCCGCTCGGTCCGTTCCGCACCTTCCAGGTCCCGGTTGCGGATGTCGCGGCGCTGACCGGTCTCGAGATGCCCGAGCTCGTCGCGGCCGACGTGCTGCCCGCGACGGCGATCGCCGCCGGCTGGCGCCGCATCGAGGCGCTCGACGAGGTGCTGCTCGGAGCGGGTTGAGGCGGAGCGCAGCGACGTCTCGAAACCTACGCTCACGCGAGGCCGGGCTTCGAGACGGTCGCCGGCGTTCCCTCCTCGACCCGCGGAGGCTCGTGCCACGATGGAGTCATGGATGCGGCGAGCGGCTCCATCACGACCGACGTGCTCATCGTCGGCGCGGGCCCGAGCGGGCTCATGCTCGCCGTGTGCCTCGC
This sequence comes from Agromyces cucurbitae, assembly GCF_058349945.1. NCBI lineage: Bacteria > Bacillati > Actinomycetota > Actinomycetes > Micrococcales > Microbacteriaceae > Agromyces > Agromyces cucurbitae. Next base: position 281,589 of record NZ_JBYRES010000001.1, read on the forward strand.
GAGGCTCGGCGTCGACGCCGTGATCATCGACGGCAAGGACGGCCCCACCCGCGAGTCGCGCGCCCTCGGCGTGCAGGCGCGTTCGATGGAGCTCTACGACCAGCTCGGCCTCGTCGACCGCGTGCTCGCCGAGCGGGCGCCGGCCGCGGCGATCGCGCCGGGCGCAGGGCGTCGGTCGTTCGGCACGATCGAGTTCCGCGGTTTGGGCGACGGCATCACGCCGTACCCCGACATCACCGTGTTCGAGCAGAGTCGCAACGAGCGTCTGCTCGTCGACGCGCTCACGGAGGCGGGCCGCGAGGTGCTCTGGGGTCATCGGCTCGAACGGCTCGAGGTCGAGCGCGGCGCCGGCGCCGCGGCATCCACCGTGGTCGCCGAACTGGCCGCGCCGGGCGGTGACGGCCGCACCGTGCGTGCCCGGTACTGCGTGGGCGCCGACGGCTCGCACTCGCGCGTGCGCGAGACGCTCGGCATCGCCTTCGAGGGCGTCACGAACGCCTACACGTACTACATCGCCGACGCGGCCGACGTGACCGGGCTCGTCGGCGACGCGATCAACCTGCGGTTCACGACCGAGCACTTCGTGCTCGCGTTCCCGATGGGCGGCGGCCGCATGCGACTGCTGGGCATCGTGCGCGACGCCGACCTCGACGCCGACGGCACCCTGCACGAGGAGCGCGTGCGAGAGCTCGTCGGGCGAGAATTCGGCGTCGCCTACTCGGAGAGCTCGTGGTTCACGACGTACCGCGTGCATCATCGGCTCGCCGCGCGCTTCCGCGAGGGTCCGTGCTTCGTCGTCGGCGACGCGGCGCACATCCACTCGCCGGTCGGCGCGCAGGGCATGAACACCGGTCTGCAAGAGGCGCACAACCTCGCGTGCGCGCTCGCCGACGTCATCGTCGGCGGCATGCCCGACGCTCGTCTCGACCGTTACGAGGCCGAACGGCGACCGGTCGGGCGCACGCTCGTCGCGACCACCGACCGGCTCTTCGGCGAGATCACCTCGGAGTCGGGGTTCGCGCGGTTCCTGCGCGGCCGCGCGCTGCCGGTGCTCGGCCCGGTCGGGGTGCGGCTCATGCCGCTCGTGGTCGGCCCGCGCGTGTTCGGCTACCTCTCGCAGACGCGCATCAGGTATCCGGTGGCGGATGCCTCGGGCGTGCGCCGATCGCGGCACGAGCGCCGCCACGGAACCGTCGTCGGCGTGCGCCTCCCGTGGACGGGCGACAATCACGAGGTGCTGCGATCGATGCAGTGGCAGGTGCACGGCTACGGTGTGCCCGAGCGGGTCGTGCTGCGCATCGCCCGCGAGCTCGGCATCGCGGAGGCGCACGTGTTTCCGAGCGATCGCGGTGCGCGGGGCCGGCCGCGGCTGCGGCACGACCGGGTCTACCTCGTGCGCCGCGACGGCTTCGTGATGGCCGAGGTGCGCGCGCCGGGCGTCGGGGCCGACCTCGATGCGGCGCGGGCGGTCCTCGCCGGTTGACGGCGCGAGTGTGCGGAAACGCACACCCCGTGTGCGGGATCGGGGCTTGCTGCCCGCATCGATGCACGGTGAGAATCGCCTGCATCGCGACCCCCGATCGCGGGCCACACTACAAGGAGGTAGTCCATATGGCTGTCGACGCTTCGACGCCCAGCACGTCCCCGAATCCCCCCGGCTCGCCCGTGCGTACCGGTCTGCGCAAGGTCGTCGCCGCCTCGATGGCCGGCACGATCGTCGAGTGGTACGAGTTCTTCCTCTACGCCACCGCGGCGACGCTCGTCTTCAACGTCATCTTCTTCCCGCCGAGCGACAACCCGCTCGACAACATCATCAAGGCCTTCCTGACGTACGCCGTCGGCTTCATCGCCCGCCCGCTCGGCGGCATCGTGTTCGGCCACTTCGGCGACAAGTACGGTCGCAAGAAGCTGCTGCAGCTCGCGATCATCCTGGTCGGCGTCACGACGTTCCTGATGGGCTGCCTGCCGACGTTCGACCAGATCGGCTACGCGGCCCCGATCCTGCTCATCGTGCTGCGCTTCTTCCAGGGCTTCGCCGTCGGCGGCGAATGGGGCGGCGCCGTGCTGCTCGTGGCCGAGCACTCGCCCGACAAGCAGCGCGGCTTCTGGGCGAGCTGGCCGCAGGCCGCGGTGCCCGCGGGCAACCTGCTCGCGACGATCGTGCTGCTCGTGCTCTCGCGCACCCTCACCGAGGAGCAGTTCCTCAGCTGGGGCTGGCGCGTGGGCTTCTGGCTGTCGGTCGTGATCGTCGCGGTCGGGTACTACATCCGCACCAAGGTCACGGATGCCCCGATCTTCGTCGAGGCGCAGGCCGAGGCCGAGGCGGCGAAGAAGTCGGGCTACGGCGTCGTCGAGGTGCTGAAGCGCTACCCCCGCGGCGTCTTCACGGCGATGGGCCTGCGGTTCGGCGAGAACATCATGTACTACCTCGTCGTGACGTTCTCGATCACGTACATGTCGGCGCACCTGCAGATGGACACGTCGACGATCCTCACGCTCATCCTGTTCGCGCACGTCGTGCACTTCTGCGTGATCCCCGTCGTCGGCCGCTTCAGCGACAAGCTCGGCCGCAAGCCGGTCTACGCCGCCGGTGCGGCACTCGGTGCGGTGTGGGGCTTCGTCGCCTTCCCGATGTTCGACACGAAGAACGACTGGCTGATCGTCGGCATCCTCATCATCGGCCTCGTGATCCACGCACTCATGTACGCGAGCCAGCCGGCCATCATGGCCGAGATGTTCCCGACGCGCATGCGCTACTCGGGCGTCTCGCTCGGCTACCAGGTCACCTCGATCATCGCGGGCTCGCTCGCCCCCATCATCGCGACGATGCTGCTCTCGAGCTTCGGGTCGTGGGTGCCGGTCGCGATCTACCTCGCGCTCGCCGCGGGCGTGACGCTCATCGCGGTCGCCGCGATGCGCGAGACGAACGGCATCTCACTGCGGTCGATCGACGAGGCCGACCGCGAGCGCGTCGCGGCCGAGACGGGCGCGGTGAAGGCCTCGGCGTAGGCCGGGCGCGGACGCACCGGCTGCATTCGCCGGTGGCTGCCCGACCCGCGACCGGTGTTCCGCTCTGAGCTATGCCAGTTCCGCCTCATCGATGAGGCGGAACTGGCATTGGTGCGACGGACCTCCGCCATCCGACGGGACGGGTTCAATCCCGCCAGGGCACGAGCCACGAGTCGACCACGACCGTACCCGCTCCGAACTCGTCGTCGAACGCCGCCTGGATCGTTCCGTCTCGATCGAGCGGGACGAGCACCTCGACGACCTCGCCGTTCGGGCCGACCGAGAGCAGGTCCGACCGGCCCTGCGTCGCGATGGTCTCGGCGATGGCGGCGAGCTCCGACGCGTTCGCGGGTTCTGAGGCGATCGTCTCGTCGGGCTGCGCGGTCGGCGTCACCGGCGGCATCGGATCACGGGTGAGCACGAGCGCGCCGCCGTCGAACGTGCCCACCAGGCGCGCCCACCCCCAAGTCACCCCGCTCGCGGTCTCGAACCGTGCGGGGTCGAGTGCGGCGGTGTCGAGACCGCGGACGGGAACCGACCCACTGCACTGCGGCGGGTAGCTCTGCAACTCGATCGAGCAGACGTTCACCTCCCCGTCGTCGATGTGGAGCAACCCCGTGACCTCGTACTCGGCGGGATCACCGGCGGCCGGTGCGCTCGTCGTGGCGGGTCGAGCGGCCGGGGCGCCCGAGGCGCACGAGGTGGTGGCGAGTACCACCGCGAGGAGCGCGAGCGCCCCGCCGGGGCGAAGGGAATTCATGGACGGTACCTCCATCGTCCGAGATCGGTTGCTTCGTGCTGCCTTCGGTCGAGTCGATTCGTCATGCCGGCGCACCCCATTCCGGCCGATGCTCGACGAGCGCACGGAACGACGCCGCCACCGCGGGGTTGCGCAGGCTCTCCTCGCGGGTGACCGCCCAGTACGCGATGGGGTGGTCGTACTGCTCGGCGAGCACCCGGCGAAGGCTCGGTTCGCGGGCCGCGAGGAAGTCGGGCATGAGGCCGATGCCGGCGCCGGCGACCGTCGCGGCGAGGTGGGCGAACACGCCCGTCGAGCGCATGCTCGGCGGCGTCGGCGGCAGCTCGTCGACGGCGAGGTCGAGCTCGTCGATCTGCAGCGCCGACTCGATGTAGTAGTTGAGCCGGTGCCCGGCCATCTCGGCGATCGTGCGCGGCTCGCCGTGCTCGGCGAGGTACGCCTCGCTCGCGAAGAGCGCGAGCGAGTACTCGAGCACGGGAGTCGCGAGCGCCTTGCGCACGTCGGGACGCCCGACCGCGACCTCGATGTCGACCCCCGACCGGTTCTGCCGCACGCGCTGGGTCGCGCTCAGCAGCTCGAACGACATCCCGGGGTTCGCGACCTGCAGGGGTGCGAGCGCGGGCACGGCGTAGAGCGCGGTGAACGCGTCGGGGGCGGCGATGCGCACGAGTCCCGAGAGGCCCGGCTGGTCGACCTCGACGAGCGAGCGCATCTCGAGCTCGATGCGCTCGGCGACGGCCATCGCGCGCTCGCCGAGCGGGGTCGTCGCCCAGCCGCCGGCTGCGCGGATCAGCACCCGCCCGCCCATCGCGCTCTCGAGCGCGGCGATGCGTCGCGACACCGTCGAGTGGTTGACGCCCAGCACCTGCGCCGCCGCGGTGTACCGGCCGAGGCGAGCGACCGCGAGGAAGGTCATGAGCCATTCGGGGTTCGGGTCGTGGGTCGGCGTCGTCATCCGACCATCGTGCATGAATGCACAGCGATGGTGCAAGATTCGCGGTCGAATCGCGTTGAATGTGCGTTCATCGCGACTCTATGGTGATTCAGCGCGGCGCCTTGGGGGAGGCGCCGCCACACACGTCGAAGTCAAGGAGGACACGATGGCGACGATCGCATGGATCGGTCTGGGCAACATGGGCGGTCCGATGACCGGCCGGCTCATCGAGGCGGGGCACGAGGTCGTGGGGTACGACCTCGACGAAGGGGCGAGCCGCGCGGCCGCCGAGCGCGGCGTGCGCCTCGCGGCATCCGCCGCCGAAGCGGTCGCGGGCGCCGACGCGGTCTTCACGATGCTGCCGAAGGGCGACCACGTGCGCGCCGTCTACGAGGGCGAGGGCGGCGTCTGGGCGAACGCCCCGCAGACGGCCCTGCTGCTCGACAGCTCGACCGTCGACATCGAGACCTCGCGCTGGTGCCACGAGGGCTCCGCCGAGCGCGGGTTCCGCTTCGTCGACGCCCCCGTCTCGGGCGGCATCTCGGGTGCCGCGGCCGGCACGCTCACGTTCATGCTCGGCGGGGCCGAGGCGGATGTCGCTGACGCCGCCGAGTTCGTGCGGCCGATGGCCGGCAACGTGTTCGCCGTCGGCGGGCCCACGCAGGGCATCGCCGCGAAGCTCGCGAACAACATGATGCTGTTCATCTCGCTCGTCGCCGCGGCCGAGGGCTCGCAGCTCGCCTCGAGCCTCGGCATCGACCCGCAGGTGTTCTGGGACATCGCTCGCGTCTCGTCGGCCGACTCGTGGGCGCTGCGCACCTGGTACCCGGTACCCGGCATCGTCGACTCGGCCGCCGCGAACCGCAACTTCGACGCGACCTTCGCGACGACCCTCGCCCTCAAGGACGTCTCGCTCGCGCTCGGCGCGGGGGATGCCGCGGGGCTGAAGCTGCCCGCCGCCGCGCTCGCGCGCGACCAGTTCGAGGAGCTCATCGCCGAGGGCCTCGGCGGCAAGGACTGCAGCCTCATCGCCAAGCTCGTGCGCGCCGACGGCGCGGTCGCCGGCTACACCGCCACTCAGGTGGGTTGAGGAGCGACGGAGGAACGTCTCGAAACCCGCGCCTCCGGGCTTCGGTTTCGAGACGGTCGCTTCGCTCCCTCCTCAACCCGCAGATTCTTCGAAAGGAACCACCCATGACCGACACCCTCACCGCCGTGCAGACCGTCCCGCACGTCATCGCGGGCGACCGCATCGACGACGACGCGCGGCGCAGCCCCGTCTTCAATCCCGCCACCGGCGAGCAGACCGCCGAGGTCGTGCTGGCCGACGAGCTCCGCGTCGCCGAGGCGGTGGCCGCGGCATCCGAAGCCCAGAAGGCCTGGCGCGCCACCGGCCTCGCCAAGCGCTCGCACGTCATGTTCAAGCTGCGCGAGATCATCGAGTCGCGCAGCGCCGAGCTCGCGCGCATCATCACCGCCGAGCACGGCAAGACCGTCGACGACGCCCTCGGCGAGGTCGCCCGCGGGCTCGAGAACGTCGAGTTCTGCGCCGGGCTCATGCACCACCTCAAGGGCGACTACGCCGAGCAGGTCGCCCGCGGCATCGACGTGCACCAGGTGCGCCAGCCGCTCGGGGTGGTCGCGTGCATCACGCCGTTCAACTTCCCGGCGATGGTGCCGCTCTGGATGGTCACGACCGCGATCGCCGCGGGCAACGCCGTCATCCTGAAGCCGAGCGAGCGCGACCCCTCCGCGGCGGTCTGGATCGCCGAGGCGTTCCGCGAGGCGGGGCTGCCCGACGGCGTGCTCAACGTCGTGCACGGCGACAAGGTCGCCGTCGACGCGCTGCTCGACCACCCCGACGTGAAGGCGATCTCGTTCGTCGGCTCGACCCCGATCGCGAAGTACATCTACACGCGCGCGGCCGAGAACGGCAAGCGGGTGCAGGCTCTCGGCGGGGCGAAGAACCACATGGTCGTCATGCCCGACGCCGACCTCGATGCGGCGGCCGACGCCGCGATCTCGGCCGCGTACGGCTCGGCCGGCGAGCGGTGCATGGCCGTCTCGGTGCTCGTCGCCGTCGGGCAGGTCGCCGACCCGCTCATCGAGAAGATCACCGAGCGGATGTCGCGGCTCGTCGTCGGCGACGGCACCGACCCCGCCTCCGAGATGGGGCCCCTGATCACGCGCGAGGCGCGCGACCGGGTCGCCGGCTTCGTCGACGGCGCCGCGAGCGACGGGGCGACCGTCGTGGTCGACGGCCGCGAGCTGCGTTTCGACGGCGAGGGCTTCTTCATCGGCCCCTCGCTCGTCGACCGCGTCGAGCCCGGCATGCGGGTCTACGACGAGGAGATCTTCGGCCCGGTGCTCTCGGTCGTGCGCGTCGACGGCTACGACGAGGCGGTCGCCCTCATCAACGCGAACCGCTTCGCGAACGGCGTCGCCGTGTTCACCCGCGACGGCAAGACGGCGCGCAGCTTCGAGTTCGACATCGAGGTCGGCATGGTCGGCGTCAACGTGCCGATCCCCGTGCCGGTCGGAGCGTTCTCGTTCGGCGGTTGGAAGGACTCGCTCTTCGGCGACACCCACATGTACGGGCCCGAGAGCTTCAACTTCTACACGCGCCGCAAGGTCGTGACCTCGCGGTGGCCCGAGCCGAGCGAGTCGCAGATCGACCTCGGCTTCCCGACCCACTGACGGCGGCCGCGAACGATGTCTCTCCGCATTCGCGGCGCCGTGCTCGAGGAGCTCGGGCGGTCACGGCCCTTCGCCGAGTCGCGTCCGATCACGGTCGGCGAGCTCGAGCTCGAGGGCCCCGGCCCCGACGAGCTGCTCGTGCGCATCGAGGCCGCCGGCATCTGCCACTCCGACCTCTCGGTCGTCGACGGCAACCGCCCGCGCCCGATGCCGATGCTGCTCGGCCACGAGGCCGCCGGCATCGTCGAGGAGGTCGGAGCCGCGGCATCCGCCGACGGCTTCTCGGTGGGCGACCGGGTCGTGATGGCGTTCCTGCCCCGGTGCGACGCGTGCGAGGGTTGCCGCGCCGGCGGCGCCCTCCCGTGCGTGCCGGGCACCGCGGCGAACACGGCCGGCACGCTCTTCGACGGCGGTGTGCGCCTGCGTCGGGACGGCGAGCCCGTGCGGCACCACCTGGGGGTCTCGGGGTTCGCGACGCACGCGGTCGTCGACCGGCGCTCGGCGGTCGTGGTCGGGCCCGACGTGCCGCCCGAGGTCGCGGCCGTGCTCGGGTGCGCCGTGCTCACCGGTGGCGGCGCCGTGCTCAACGCGGGTGCGGCGCGCGAGGGCGACGACATCGTCGTGGTCGGGCTCGGCGGCGTGGGCATGGCGGCGCTCATCACGGCGGCCTCGCTCGGGTACGGACGGGTGATCGGCGTCGACGGCGTCGCCGAGAAGCTCGACCGGGCGCGGGAGCTCGGCGCCGACGCGGCGTACACGCCCGATGAGGCGGTCGGGGCCGGGCTGCGGGCGTCGCTCGTGGTCGAGGCGGCGGGGCACCCGCGGGCGTTCGAGACGGCCTTCGCGCTCACGGCCCCCGGGGGTCGAACGGTCACCGTCGGGCTGCCGCCCGCGTCGGCCGTCTCGCAGCTCTCGCCGCTCACGGTCACCGCCGAGGCGCGCACGATCGTCGGCTCGTACCTCGGGTCGGCGATCCCGTCGCGCGACATTCCGCGCTACGCCGAGCTGTGGCGGCAGGGCCGGCTGCCGGTCGAGGCGCTCATCTCCTCGACCGTGGCGCTCGACGACGTCAACGAGGCCATGGACACGCTCGCGGAGGGGCGGGCGATCCGCCAGGTGATCCGGTTCTGAGTCCGTCTCGCGGGTTGAGGAGCGGAGCGACGTCTCGAAACCCACGGCGTATCGTGGGCAGCGAGAGCACTTCACGTCGACGAGGTCGGGAGGGCGGGCGCATGGCGAACATCGCGTGGATCGGGCTGGGACACATGGGCGGCCCCATGTCGGCGAACCTCGTGGCGGCCGGCCACGCGGTGCGGGGCGTCGATCCGATGACCGAGGCGCGGGAGGCTGCGGCCGAGCACGGCGTGCGGGTCGCCGACTCGATCGCCGAGGCGGTCGCGGGCGCCGACGCCGTCTTCACGAGCCTGCCGCGCAGCGAGCACGTGCGCGAGGTCTACGCGGGTGACGGCGGCGTCTGGGCGACCGCGCCCGCGGGCGCGCTGCTGCTCGACACCTCGACCGTCGACGTCGAGACCTCGCGGTGGTGTCACGAGGAGTCGTCGGCGCGCGGCTTCCGGTTCGTCGACTCGCCCGTCTCGGGCGGCATCGCGGGCGCGGCGGCCGGCAGCCTCACATTCATGCTCGGCGGCGATGCGGATGCCACGGCCGACGCCCGCGAACTGGTCGAGCCCATGGCGGGCCACGTCTTCGAACTCGGCGGACCGACCCTCGGCATCGCGGCGAAGCTCGCCAACAACCTCATGCTGTTCGTGTCGCTGCTCGGCGTCTCGGAGGGAGCCGCGCTCGCCGACTCGCTGGGGCTCGACCCGAAGAAGTTCTTCGACGTGGCGGCGGTGTCGTCGGGGGAGTCGTGGCCGTTGCGGCTCTGGTATCCGGCACCCGGCGTCGTCGAGACCAGCCCGGCGAACCGCAACTACGACGCGACGTTCACGACCGCGCTCGCCGAGAAGGACCTCTCGTTCGCCGTCGACGCCGGCGACTCGGCCGGGTTGCCGATGGCGGCGTCGCGCATCGCGCTCGAGCAGTTCGAGCGGCTCATCGACGAGGGCTACGGCGGCAAGGACTGCAGCCTCATCGCGAAGTTCGCGACCGCCGACGGCACCGTGGCGGGGTTCGAGCCGACGGCGTGACCGAGCCGGGGGTCAGCCGCCGCGCTGCACCGCCGCGATGACGTCGCTGAGCTGGTCGCGCAGCGCGCCGAGCTCGGCGAGGCTCATGCCGAGCCGCTCGACGACCTGGGGCGGGATCGACAGCGCCTGCTCGCGCAGCGCCCGCCCGGTCTCGGTGAGCGCGACGTCGAGCGCGCGCTCGTCGTGCGGGTTGCGCGTGCGCGTGAGGTAACCCTGCGCCTCGAGCCGCTTGAGCAGCGGCGAGAGGGTCGCCGGTTCGAGCTGCAGCGCCTCGCCGAGATCGCGAACGGTGCGCGGACTGCGCTGCCAGAGGGCGAGCATGACGAGGTACTGCGGGTGGGTGAGGCCGAGCGGCTCGAGGATCGGGCGGTACACCCCGATCACGCCGCGGGCGGCGACCGCGAGGGCGAAGCACACCTGGTTCTCGAGGGCGAGCAGGTCGATCGGGCCGTCGGCATCGGCGGGTGCGGATGCCTCGGAGCGGTCGATCTCGACGGTGGCGGCGTTCTCGGTCATGCCTCCATTATGACTTGTACGCAAATTGTTAGTACACTAATGATTGTGACGCGAAAGAAGAAGGCGGTCGATCCGGGAGCCCAGCGGGGTTATGCGGGCTTCATCGACCGGCTCAACGCCAAGCTGCTGCCGTACATCGGCCCGCCCCCGCTCGGTCCCTACGACGAGGAGCCGAGGCCGGCCGCCGCGCCGACCTGCCCGCTGTGCGGCGCCCCGATGGCCGACCACGAGATCGACCGCTCGGGCGAGCGCACCCAGCTGCACTGCCCGGTGCCCGCGGTGGCGGGGGAGTAGCTCACTCGAGGCGAGGCCGTGCGAGGTGCCGGCTCACCCACCGGTCGTACTGCACCCACGGATCGTCGACGCCGGTCGCGAGCTCGGCGATGTGCGCGAGCAGGGCGTCGTGCACGTCGAACCACTCGGTGCCGGCGCCCCGGTGCTCCGCGAACTGCTCGTGCCGTCGGCGCTCGAGCCGCCGCCCGCCGCGCTCGAATGCGAGCACCTCGTCGTGGGGCAGGCTCGCGACGCGCTGCCGCGGGTTCGCCGAGGTGCCGATCTTGACCTGGTCGCGATAGCGCAGGTAGTAGACGACCTCGACGGGGTCGTCGTCGACGGCGCGGTCGGGCAGTTCGCCGTAGCGCCACTCGCAGTCGGCGCAGATCCACCCGGATGGATAGTGCACTCCGATGCGCGCACCGCATGCGGGGCAGGGCCCCGGCAGCAGGTCGAGCTCGCCGACCTCGCGCGCGACCCAGTCGTACGCGACGAGCAGGTGACCCGCGCACAGCGCGAGCGGCGCCCCCGCCGCGACCGGTCGGGTGCACGCGATGCCGTCGGCCTCGACGATCGAGCAGCGCGCGGCCGAGGCATCCTCGTCGGTCAGGCGCTCGGAAACCATGCCGCAACCGTACGTTCGGCCGCCGACACGACCGCTCGACACCGGCCCGCGATAGGCTCGTTCTCCGACGTCGTGTGGCGTCGGACATCGGTGTTCGAGGGGCGTGAGTCATGGCGTTCTGGCGCAAGAGGCGGGCGAAGCGGTTCAAGCCGTTCGACCGCAGCGCGCTGCCCGAGGTCGTCCCTCCCACGTTCGACGAGATGCTCGCCGAAGGCCTCCTCGTCGCCGAGGCGGCCGGGCGCATGGCCCTCCGCAACCGCTTCGTGATGCACGCGCTGCGCGGTGACGAGCCGTTCGACAACGACCGCGCCGCGGCCGCCGCGCGCGAGGTGCTCTACGAGCTCGTGCAGGAGGCCGACGAGGTCGCCGAGCGCACGGCCGACGATCGCACCGTGGCCGCGAAGCGCGAGGGCCGCGCGTCGAACGAGCACGACTACCGCCGGGCCGACGCCGCCAACCTGCGCCGGCGCGAGCAGGTCTACGCCGCGATCGCGAAAGAGCTGTGGACGCGTCGCGGCGACCCCGAGTACCTCGCCGCCTTCGCCGAACGGGCCCGCAACGAGGCCTGGGACGACGTCGCCGGTGCGATCGACGCCCGCCTCGCGCGCGAGTGGGGCAGCGGCTGGCCCGAGATCGAGGTCGACGAGACCTACGAGGCCGAGCGCGACGACCGCCTCGCCGACCTGCTCGGCGACCTCGAGCGCGACCTGCGCGCGGCCGACGCCGAGCGCGAGCGGCGCAGCGAGGCGGCCGATCCGTTCCGGGGCTACGTGGGCTGAGCCTCGCGCGCGCGGTGCCACCGCCCGAGTGCTGCGGCTAGCGTGGTCGCATGCAGGCGCACGAGGTGGACTGGACCGAGGGTCGCTGGACGAGAGAGCCGTCGGCGATCCGCCGCGAGGGCGACGATCTCGTCGCCGGAGCCGTCGAGGGCAGCGACTACTGGCGCACGACGCACTACGGGTTCGTGCACGACGACGGTCACGGGCTGCTGGCCGCCTGGCCCGCCGATGCCGCTGTCGAGGTGACCTTCGACAGCTCGACGCTCACGGGCCTCTACGACCAGGCGGGTCTGCTGCTCTTCGCGGACGACACGCACTGGGTCAAGGCGGGCATCGAGATCAACGACGGCGTGCCGCATCTCGGCGCGGTCGTGACGAACGGCGTCTCGGACTGGTCGCTCGCGCCGGTGCCCGACTGGGCGGGCCGTGTCGTGACGGTGCGCGCGAGCCGCGGCGGTGAGGCCGGTGACGCCGTGACGCTTCGGGCGAGGGCCGACGACGGGCCGTGGCGCACCCTGCGGGTGGCGCCGTTCGCGCCCGTCGTCGCGGAGGCCGGGCCGATGCTGTGCGCCCCGCTGCGCGCAGGACTCGAGGTGCGGTTCACGCGGTGGGCGCTCGTGGCCGCGGACGTCGAGCTGCACGAGGATCCGCCGATCGGGTGATCCCGGGTTTCGAGACGCTCGCTGCGCTCGCTGCTCGACCTGCTGGCCGAGATCGTCGACGCCGAGTTCGGCTGTTCTGTTGTGTATATGTCAGAACTTAGTAGTCTTGACCGCGGAGACAGCGCAGGTGCGTCTCCGCGGTTGAGAGGAATCCCGGTTGATCCGAACAGCGAACGCCCCCGTCAGCTACGGCGTCTTCGAACTGTCCATCCCCGGTCTCGTTCCGCTGCCCGACGGCGAGCAGCTCGCCGCATGGGTCGCCGAGGCCGGCTACGAGGGCATCGACCTCGGCCCAGTGGGCCTGTTCGGCGACCGCGACACCCTGCCCGCGCTGCTCGGCCGCCACGGGCTCGCGCTCGCGGGCGGGTGGGTCGACCTGCCCTTCTCCGCCGATGACGCCGAGTTCGAGGCATCCTTCGCGAATCTCGCCCCCGTGCTCGACCTGTTCGCCGCCGCGGCGGCCGCGGCGCCCGCCGGGGCGCTCGCGCCCAAGCCGACGATCGCCGACTCGGGCGCCGCCGAGCGCAAGGCCCGCCCGGGCGGCGCTCCCGAGCTCGAGCTCGACGACGAGCGCTGGGCCCGTTTCGCCGCCCGCGTGCAGCGCGTCGCCGACGCGACCCGCGCCGCCGGCCTCGAGCCGACCTTCCACCACCACGCGTGCACCTATGTCGAGACGCCGCGCGAGATCGAGCGGCTGCTCGCCGACACCGACATCGACCTGACCTTCGACACCGGCCACCTGCTCATCGGCGGCGGCGACCCCGTCGCCGATTTCGCACGCTGGGCCGACCGCATCAACCACGTGCACCTGAAGGACGCCGACCGCTCGGTGCTCGCCGCGGCCTCCGGGTCCGACGACCCGATGCGCGACGTCTGGCAGCGCCGCGTGTTCGTCGCCCTCGGCGACGGCGACCTCGAGGTCGACCGCATCGTCGACCAGATCGTCGACTCGGGCTACGACGGCTGGCTCGTCGTCGAGCAGGACGTCATCCTGCAGGACGCGGCCGACGTCGATCGCGCCCGCACCGACCAGGTCGCCAACCGCGAGCGCCTGCGGCGGTGGTTCGCATGACCGGCTTCGACGCGCCCGACCGCACGGGCGAGCTCGCGGATGCGGCGGCCCACGAGCGCGTGAACCTCGCGGTCATCGGCCTGGGCGCGATCAGCCAGAGCGTGCACCTGCCGCTCATCCGCCGCAACGCCGACCGCATCGCACTGACGGCCGTCGTCGACCTCTCGCCGTCGCGCGCGCGGGGCTTCGCCGAGGCCGCGGGCACCGGTGTCGCCGCGTTCGACTCGATCGACGCGCTCCTCGCCGCGGCGGCCGCGGGCGAGGTCGTCGTCGACGGCGCCGTCCTCGCGACGAGCGGCTCGCACGCCCCCGACGTCGCGAAGCTCGTCGCCGCGGGCATCCGAGTGCTCGCCGAGAAGCCGCTCGCGTTCTCGCTCGCCGAGGTCGAGGCGCTGCGCGCCGTGGCCGACGAGCGAGGCGTCGACCTCGCCGACTGGGTGCGGGTCGGCTACATGAAGGAGCACGATCCGGCCTCGGTCGAGGTGAAGGCACTGCTGCAGCGCGTCGAGCTGCGCGCGGTCACGGTCGAGGTGCTGCACCCCGCCGACGGCGCCCAGCTCGCGTTCGCGAACCTCCAGGCACCGCCGACCGACGTGCCCGCCGACCTCCTCGCGACGCTCACCGCGGCGACGGATGCCTCGGTGTCGGCGGCGATCGGCGACGCCGACGGCGACCTGCCCAAGCTCTACACGAACGTCGTGCTCGGCTCGATCGTGCACGACATCGGCCTGCTCCGGCACCTCGTGGGCGGCATCGGCACGGTCGACCGCGCCCGTCGCACGGGCGGGTTCCCCGGCTCGCTGAGCCTGGGCGGCACCCTCGCCGAGCACGCCGACGTGCCGTGGTCGGTCGACTGGCACTTCATCCCGCGCTATCCCGAGTACCGCGAGACCGTCACCTTCCACCACGAGGAGGGCAGCATCTCGCTCGTCTTCGCGGTGCCCTACGTGCTCAACGTGCCCACCCTGCTCACCGTCGTCGAGAACGCCGACCGCCTCGGCGCCCGGCGAAGCGAGACGCGGTGGATGCAGGAGGAGGCGTTCGAGCACGAGCTCCGCGCCTTCGCGGCGCTCGTCGCCGGGCGGCCCGCACCCGGGCCCTCGGTCGCCGAGGGCGCCGCCGACATCGTCGTGGGCCAGCGCATGCTGCGCGCCCTCGCCGAATCCGCCGGCACGCCGATCGGCGCCGGCACCGAGGCATCCGCCTCAGCCCCCTGAGCCCTCGCGCTCGGGAGGTGCAGTGCCCGAACCGCAGCACCACCCGCCCGCCGGTCACCCTGCCGGCGGGGAATCAGAGAGAGGTCGAAGATGATCCATCACAGCAGGCGCAAGACCGTCGCGGCGATCGCACTCGCCGCCGCAGGCGCTCTCGTGTTCACCGGATGCTCCGGTGACTCGAGCGACGACGAGAACGGTCCCGTCACCCTCACCATCACGGCGAACGCCATCACGGGCGGCAAGAACGCGGCCGAGGCCGACTGGGTCACCGACTGGGTGATCCCGCAGTTCGAGGCCGCGATGGAGGACGAGGGCAAGGACGTCACCGTCGAGTTCGAGCCGCAGGGCGTCGACGACGAGAACTACAAGACGAAGATCGCGCTCGACCTGCAGTCGGGCGAGGGCGCCGACATCATCGGCATGGACGGCATCTGGGTCGGCGAGTTCGCCGAGGCCGGGTACATCAAGCCGCTCAGCGACGTCGGCGGCGACGCCGTCGACGGATGGGAGGGCTGGGACCAGATTCCCGAGGCCGTGCAGAACGCCGTCTCGTTCGACGGCGACCGCTACGGCGTGCCGCAGGGCGCCGACGGCCGCGTGCTCTACTACAACAAGGACCTGTTCGAGCAGGCCGGCCTGCCCGCCGACTGGCAGCCCGAGAGCTGGGACGACGTCATCGAGGCCGGCAAGGCGCTCAAGAAGCTCGACGGCGTGACGCCGATCCAGCTCAACGCGGGCACCGCGATGGGCGAGGCGACGACGATGCAGGGCATGCTGCCCGCGCTCGTCGGCACGGGCGAGCAGGTCTACGAGGACGGCAAGTGGGTCGGCGACACCGACGGCATGCGCGACGTGCTCGACCTCTACAAGACGATCTACGTCGACGAGAAGCTCGGCGACGCCGTGCTCCAGCAGGAGGCGGCCGGCCGCGACACCTCGTTCCAGATGTTCGCCGCGAACCAGATCGGCATCCTGCTCGAGGGCGACTACTTCTGGCGCAGCGTCATCAACCCCGAAGAGGGCGTCGGCACCGCGCCGATGGCGAACCGCGACGAGGTCGTCGGCTACACGAAGATCCCCGCGATGGAGCCGGGCGAGGGCATCGACGACCAGGACTTCGTCTCGATGTCGGGCGGCACGGGTCGCGTGCTCAACCCGAACAGCGACCACCCCGAGCTCGCCTGGGAGCTGCTCGCCTTCATGAACTCGAAGGAGGCCTACGAGGCCCGCAACGAGGGCACGATCTCGATCACCCCGCGCACCGACGTCAACGACGAGATCCTCTCGTCCGACCCGATGCTGACCTACGTGAGCGAAGAGGTGCTGCCGATCACCGCCTACCGTCCGCCGCTCGCGGCGTACCCGCAGGTGTCGACCGCGATGCAGCAAGCGAGCCTCGACGTCGTGTCGGGCACGAGCGTCGACGACGCCCTCGCGACCTACGTCGACTCGCTCAAGGACATCGTCGGCGACGACGCGGTCTCGGGTGACTGATGACGGCTAGCACCACCACCCCGGCGGGGAGCGCGATCGCTCCCCGCCGGCGGCGGGCCGACGACGTCGCGGGGCTCGGCACGGCCCGTGCCGGCATCTTCGTCGCCCCCGCCCTGATCCTCATCGGGCTGTTCCTGCTGTTCCCGGCGGTCTGGACGATCTGGCTCGGCATGACCGACTACCGGCTGACGGGCCTGCAGGCCGCGTCGCCCGAGTTCGTCGGCCTCGACAACTACGTCGAGGCGCTCACCGACCCGTCGTTCTGGAACTCGCTCTGGCTGACCCTCGTGTTCGTGGTCGCCTCGGGCATCATCGGCCAGACCCTCATCGGCTTCGCCCTCGCCTGGTCGGTCCGCGACATCCACGGCTGGGTGAAGGCGCTCATCGAGGGCCTCGTGCTCGCCGCCTGGGTGATCCCGGCCTCGGTCGCGTCGTTCCTCTGGCTCGTGCTCATGGACCGGCGCTCGGGAACGCTCAACGGCCTCCTCGGCACCGACGGGTACGCATGGCTGATCGAGCACCCGATGGAGGCGATCATCCTCTTCAACATCTGGGTGGGCACCGCCTTCTCGATGCAGCTGTTCTCGTCGGCCCTCAGCGCCGTGCCGCCATCGCAGATCGAGAGCGCGAAGATGGTCGGCGCCTCGGAGTGGCAGCAGTTGCGGGACGTGATCATCCCGAACATCAAGGGCCACATCCTCACGAACACGCTGCTCATCACGCTGTGGACGTTCAACACGTTCACGCCGTACCTCGTCACCGCGGGCGGGCCGAACGGCAAGACCGAGATCCTGTCGGTGTACATCTACGAGACGGCGATCCCCGGCGGCCAGCTCGGCCTCGGCGCGGCGATCTCGCTCATCATGCTGCTCATCAACCTCGTCATCGCGCTCGCCTACATCCGCGTGTCGCGAGGAAGGAAGAAGGCATGACCGGAACGCCCGCAACCGTGCGCAAGGTCGCGTCGAACACGACCGTGCGGCACTACCTCGCCCGCGTCGCCTTCGGCCTCGTGCTGACGATCGTCGGCCTGCTGTTCGCGCTGCCGCTCGTGTGGCTCGTGCTCGCGCCGTTCGACGCGACGCCGACGCTCTCGCTCGAGTGGCCCGACTGGACGCTCGACAACTTCGCGCGCCTCTTCCAGAACCCCTACGCCATGCGCTCGATCGGCAACTCCCTGCTGCTCGGCGTGGGCACGATGATCATCGTCGTCGTGCTCGGCGCGCTCGCCGCGTACGCGATGAGCCGCATCCGCATCCCCGGCCGCGACGGCATCCTCTACGGACTGCTGCTGCTCTCGTCGATCGTCACCGGCACGGCCGCGATGGTGCCGACCTTCCAGATCATCACGTCGCTCGGGCTCATCAACACCTACACGGGTGTGCTGCTCGTGCTGGCCGGCGGCATCCTGCCGACCGTGATCTTCATCCTCAAGGACTTCATGGACTCGATCCCGAAGTCGTACGAGGAGTCGGCACGGCTGTACGGCGCGGGCCCGTTCCGCATCCTGCGCGACGTGGTCGTGCCGATCGCGCGGCCGGGCCTCGCGTTCATCGCGATCTGGACGATCGTGCAGGTGTGGGGCAACTTCCTCGTGCCGTTCATCCTGCTGCGCAGCCCCGACCTGCAGCCGGCGGCCGTGCTCATGTACACCTTCTACACCGAGAGCGGACAGGCCGACCTGCGGCTCATCTCGGCCTTCGCCCTGCTGTTCTCCGCTCCCGTCCTCATCATCTACTTCGTCGTGAACCGTCGCTACGGGTTCCGCTTCCATGGAGGTATCAAGTCCTGATGGCCGGTATCAACGCCACCCGACTCGTCAAGGAGTACCCCGGCGGGGTGCGCGGCGTCGACGAGGTCGACGTCGAGATCGACGACGGCGAGTTCTTCGCGCTGCTGGGCCCCTCGGGCTGCGGCAAGACCACCCTGCTGCGCTCGATCGCGGGCCTCGAGGCGATCTCGTCGGGGCAGCTCGTCATCGGCGACCGCGACGTGACCGACGCCGAGCCGGGCGCCCGCGGCGTCGCGATGGTCTTCCAGGACTACGCGCTGTTCCCGCACATGGACGTCGCCGACAACATCGCGTACCCCCTGCGCATCAAGCGCGTGAAGCGCGACGAGCGGCGCTCGACGGCCGAGAAGGTCGCCGACGGGCTGAGCCTGCAGGGCCTCATCGAACGCCGCCCGGGCCAGCTGTCGGGCGGCCAGCAGCAGCGGGTCGCCCTCGCCCGCGCCGTCGCCACCCGGCCCGACGTGCTGCTGCTCGACGAGCCGCTGTCGAACCTCGACGCCCGGCTTCGGCTCGAGGCGCGCACCTTCCTGAAGGAGCTGCAGCGCGACCTCGGCGTCACGACGGTGTTCGTCACGCACGACCAGGCCGAGGCACTCGCGCTCGCCGACCGCATCGCGGTCATGAAGGCGGGAAAGCTCCAGCAGATCGGCTCGCCGCGCGAGGTGTTCCAGCGGCCGAACAACACGTTCGTCGCGGGCTTCATCGGGTCGAACCCCATGAACCTCGTCCCGGCGACGGTGTCGGCCGGCGCGATCGCGATCGGGGACGAGGTCTCGACCGCGCTGCCCCCGGGAACCGCGGACCACGTGCGCGAGGGCCAATCGGTGGTGTGGGGCGTGCGGCCCGAGTACCTGCGCTGGACGACGACCGAGGAGCCGGGCGCGATCGCCGCCGAGGTCGGCGTCGTCGAGAACCTCGGTGCGAGTGTGCTCATCGCGGTCCACGTCGACGGCCACAAGCTGCAGGTCGTCGTGCCCGAGGACCACGAGCCGGCACCGGGCGACCGCGGCTACCTCGTGCCGACGGTCTCGAAGACGCTGCTCTTCGACGCCGAGTCGACCGAGCGCATCGGCTGACGCGATGACCACGATCCGACGCACCGTGCCCGTCACGGTCGACCTGCAGAACGCCGATCGGTACCTGAACGTGCCGTTCGAGGTGCCCGCCGGCACCGACTCGCTCGAGGTCGTCATCCGCTTCGACCCGTCCGAGGCCGGCATCGACCTCGGCTGCGCCGGCGCGGGCGGGTGGCGGGGCTGGTCGGGCGGCGCCCGCACCGAGTACGTCATCACGGCGACGGATGCCACGCCCGGATACCTGCCCGGCGAGCTCGAGCCGGGGGAGTGGAACGTCGTGCTCGGCCTGCACCGCGTGCCGCTCCAGGGCGTCGACGTCGAGGTCGAGATCACGATGCCCGCCTCGCGGCCGGTGCCGCCCGTGCCCGAATCGGCGCCCGTCGCGCGCAGCGTGCGGGGCAGCGATCGCGGGCTGCCGGCCGAGCCCGGGCTGACCTGGTTCGCGGGCGACTTCCACGGGCACACGCTCCACTCCGACGGGCGCCTGCCCATCGGCGGCCTCGCGGCACTCGGCGTGGCATCCGGCCTCGACTTCATGGCGGTGACCGACCACAACACGGTGAGCCACCATGCCCACCTGCCGGGCGAGGGCGCACGGCACGGCATCACGCTGCTGCCCGGCCAGGAGGTCACGACCCACCGCGGCCACGCCAACGCGTTCGGCGACATCGGCTGGATCGACTTCCGCGAACCGGCGCAGCACTGGGTCGACGAGGTCGACCGCCGCGGCGGCATCCTCAGCATCAATCACCCCATCTCGGGCGACTGCTCGTGGCTGCACCGGCTCGAGCGGCGGCCCGCGGCCGTCGAGCTGTGGCACGCGACCTGGTTCCTCGAGCTCATCTCGACGGCGCCGTTCGCGTGGTTCCGCACGTGGCCGGCGGGCGCCACGCTGCTCGGCGGCAGCGACGTGCACCTGCTCGAGGAGCCGCAACGGCCGGGCACCCCGACCACGTGGGTCGCCGCCGAGGATGCCTCGGCGGAGGCCATCCTCGAGGGCGTGCGCGCCGGTCGCACCGCGATCACGGGCAGCGGCCACTTCGACGGCACCGTGCTCATGCCCGAGCTCATGCGCGCCCCCGCGCTCGTGCGCCTCGGCGACGAGGTCGTCGCGGTCGACGCCGAGGGGCTCGTGCTCGTCGACGGCTTCGGCCGTCGGCGCACCGTGCGCTCGGCGCGCGAGGCGTTCGCCGCCGACCCGGCCGACGGCCCCCACTCCCTCGTGCTCGCCGACCGCCGCATCATGGCGCTCTGCGCCTGAGCACCTGCTTCCCTCCCGCCTCTCTGCCCTCTGGAGCCCACCTCATGGAGACCCCCGACGAGCTCGTGCTCGTGCCGCACACGCACTGGGACCGCGAGTGGTACGAGCCGCACGACGTCTTCCGCCTGCGCCTCGTGCACATGGTCGACCGACTGCTCGACACCCTCGAGCAGAACCCCGGCTACCGGTTCACCCTCGACGGGCAGGCCGCCGCGGTCGACGACTACCTCGAGATGCGGCCCGAGCAGCGCGAGCGGGTCGCGGCGGCGGTCGAGCGGGGCCAGCTCGCGGTCGGGCCGTTCCTCATCCTGCTCGACGAGTTCCTCTGCGACGGCGAGACGATCGTGCGCAACCTCGAGCTGGGCCTGCGGTCGAGCCGGCGGCTCGGACCCGAGATGCGGCTCGGCTACCTGCCCGACATGTTCGGGCACTCGGCGCAGATGCCGCAACTGCTGCGCGGCTTCGGTATTCGCGACGCGATGATGTGGCGCGGCGTGCCCGCCCGCGTCGCCTCGCACGCCTTCGCGTGGGTCGCCCCCGACGGCTCGACCGTGCGCGCCGAATACCTCATGGACGGCTACGGCAACGCGCTCGACCTGTTCGCCCTGCCCGGGCAGCTCGACGGCCTCGTGCGCGAGTACCGCGACCAGGTCGCGAGCCGCTACAGCGCCGACCCCGTGCTCGGCATGCTCGGCACCGACCACAGCGCACCGCCCGCCGACCTCATGCAGGTCGTCGACGCGGCGAACGCGGCCGGCGCGGGCGCCGAAGCGGGCGACCCGGCGGCGGGAGCCGACGCCGCGGCACGCGTACGGCTCACGGTCGACACCGCCGAGGGGTACGTGCGCCGGGTCGCACCCGAGTGGGCCGCCGGCGACGACGGCGCGATCGCCGGGCTGCCCGTCGTCGAGGGCGAACTGCGCTCGCACGCCCGCGGCAACCTGCTGCCCGGGGTCTTCTCCATCCGCACGAACCTCAAGCAGGCGATGGCCGACGCCGAGCGCCGGCTCAGCGTGGCCGAGCGGCTCGACGCCGCATTCGGCTCCGACGACCACCGTGCGTTCTTCGACACCGCCTGGTACCGGCTCGTCGAGTCGACCGCGCACGACTCCGTGACGGGCTGCGGCGTCGACGCGACCGCGAACGAGGTCGAGGGCCGGCTCGCGACCGCCGCCCACGTCGCCCGCGGCGTCGTGCTGCGCACCATGGAGCGCATCGCCGCCTCGGCCGCGCCCGACCGGCACGTCGTCGCGAACCCGACGGGCTTCGCACGCCGCGCCCACGTCGAGATCCGCCTGCACGACCCCGAGCGGCTCGAGCTCGGCACCGGTGTGCAGCTGCTCGATCCGCTGCCCGAGGTGCTCGGCGACGAGACCATGCCGACCCGAGAGCTGCGCAAGCTCCTCGCCCGCATCCACGGCCGTGAGCTCTTCGGCCAGCTCATCAACGACTGGACCTTCACCGACGACGGGGTGCGCTTCCAGGTCGCCGAGGCCCCTGTCGGCGACTTCGACCTCGCCGCGTTCACCGAGGAGCTCGAGCGGCGCATCGCCGCCGACCCGACGGGCGAGCGCACCTGGCGCGTCGAGATCATCGCCGACCCGCGCCGCGTCGCGCTCGTGGGCGTCGACGTCGGCGGCGTCGCGCTCGCCGAGCTCGACCCGACCACGGCGACCGCGACCGACGACCCCGTGACCGTCGGCGATCGTTCGCTCGCCAACCGGCAGCTCACGGCAACGGTCGGCGATCGGGGCGAGGTCACGATCGAGGGCGCCGACGGCACCGTGCTGCGCGACGCGCTGCGGCTCGTCGACGAGGGCGACCGCGGGGACTCGTACAACTACGGGCCCGTGGCTGCGGCGACCGCCGTCACCGACCCCGACGGCGTCGAGGTGTCGGTGCTCGAGAGCGGTCCGCTGCGCGGCCGCCTGCGCGTGCGGCGCCGTTACACCGTGCCCGCACGGCTCGACGCCCGCGATCCCGACGCCCGCTCCGAGGCATCCGTGCCGCTCGTCGTCGACACCGTGCTCGAGCTGCGCGAGGGCGAGCCCGTACTGCGCGTCGAGGTCGACTTCGTGAACCCCGCGGCCGACCACCGCCTGCGCGTGCTCGTGCCCACCGCCGAGCGGGCGCTGCCCGGCTCGTCGGCCGCCGGGCAGTACGTCGTGACCGAGCGCGGTCGCGAGGGTGAGGGCGGCTGGGGCGAGTTCCCGCTGCCGACCTACCCGGTCGCGCGATTCGTGCACGCCGGCCGCACGAGCCTGCTCGTGACGAAGCACTCGGAGTACGAGGTCGTCGTCGACGAACGCTCGGGCGACGACGCGATCGCGCTCACGCTCGTGCGCGCCGTCGGCATGATGAGCGTCAACGTGCACCCGCTGCGCGACGAGCCCGCCGGCGCCCAGTTCGAGGTGCCCGGCGCCCAGTACCTCGGCACGCGCGTGCGCACCGCCTTCGCCGTGCTGCCGTCGGCGGCCGGGTGGGCCGAGTCGGGCGCCGCCCGCTGGGCCGAGCTGCTGCGCACCGAACCCGAGGTCGTGCGCGGCACGCGCGGCGGCCCCGCGGTCGTCGGCGGCGTCGCGGGCGCGGGCGGTGCCGCCGGTGCGGCCGAAGACCTGCCCGACGGCGCGGTGCTCGAGGTCGGCGGCGACGTCGTGCTCGAATCGCTGCGCACCGTGACGGATGCCTCGGGCGAGGCCGTGCTCGAGGCGCGATTCGTCAACTACCGGGCCGAGGCGCAGCGGCTCGCCGCACGGGCCGCGGGCGTGTGGGATCGCACCGACCTCACCGGTGCCGTGCTCGAGCGAGGCGTCGACCTCGAGGCGTTCGAGATCGGGGCGTCGCGTATCGAGACGTTCCTGCAGCGGGCGGGTCGCGCCGCGGCATCCCCGTCGACGGGCGCCGCCGTTTCGGCGGATGACGCGACCCCCGGTCGCGGGTGAGAACAGTGGACCGCGCACCGTCTACTGTCAGAACAACCGAACAACTGGAGAAATGATGGCCCAGCTCCCCGAGCAGCGACTTCCCGTCGAACTGTTCCTCGATCTCGACCGCTCGGGGCCCGTGCCGCTGTACTACCAGATCTCGAGCCGGCTCGAGCAGGCGATCCGCGACGAGACCCTGCCGGCCGGGTCGCGCCTCGAGAACGAGGTCGCCCTGGCGGCCCGCCTCGGCCTGTCGCGTCCGACGATCCGTCGCGCCATCCAGGAGCTCGTCGACCAGGGCCTGCTCGTGCGCCGGCGCGGCATCGGCACCCAGGTCGTGCACGGCAAGGTCACCCGCAACGTCGAGCTGACGAGCCTCTACGAGGACCTCGAGCGCTCGGGCCAGAAGCCCGAGACCACGGTGCTCGCGGTCGAGCAGGGCGCCGCCGACGACCGGATCGCCGAAGCGCTCGGCGTCGAGCTCGGCAGCCCCGTGCTGCACATCCGGCGCCTGCGCAGCGCCGACGGGGTGCCGCTCGCGATCCTCGACAACGTGCTGCCCGAGCCGTTCATCGACCTCGACCGCGAGTCGCTCGAGAAGCACGGGCTCTACCAGCTGCTGCGGGCGCGCGGCGTGACGATGCGCGTCGCGAAGCAGCGCATCGGCGCTCGCGCGGCGACGCCGGGCGAGGCCGAGCTGCTCGATCTCTCGCGCGGTGCACCCGTGCTCACGATGTCGCGCACGGCGTTCGACAACTCGGGCGTCGCGGTCGAGTTCGGCCAGCACTGCTACCGGCCCGACCGGTACTCGTTCGAGGTGACGCTGGTCGATCGGTGAGTGCGGGGAAGTTCCGCTGGCCCGTGCGGCCCCGGGGCGATAGCGTTTCAGCACCCCGATGCTCGAAGAGGCTGGAGAGCGGTGCGATGAAGCGCCTGATGTCAGCGGTCGCCATGATCCCGATCGCGTTCGCGCTCACCGGGTGCGCACCGCCCGAGGCGGGCGGCACGCCCGGCTTCCCGATGTATCGGGGCGGCGAGGTGTGCACCCCGCTCGAGTCGGGTGGAAAGCTGTTCATCGGGGACGTGCTGCCATCGCCGGCCGGCGACATCACCGTGCGGGACGTGCAGCTCATCCGCGCCGACGGCCTGACCGTGAGCGAGTCGTACGTGATCACGAACACGGGCGGCATCGGCGCGGCGGAGTATCCGCCGGCGATTCCCGAACTGGAGGATCGCGTGCCCGCGCAGGGCGCACAGGTGAAGGCGGGCGATCCGTTGTCGGTCGCTGTGGTCGTCGAACGCGGAGAGGCACCGGGTCACGCCGAAGGGATCCGCGTCGTGTACGAGGTCGCGGGCGTCGAGTCCGCCGCGATCGGTGGCTTGCAGTACGACCTCGTCGACCGCTGCTCCTGAACCGTCCCCCGTCGCTCGTCGCTCACGTCGTCGGCTTGCCCGCCGCGCTGCTCGCGGCGGGCGCACTCGTGTGGGCGGCCAGTCGACTGCGGGTGTTCACGATCGCCGGTGCGGGCCCGCCCACGACAGTGCCGTCTGCGCCTCCAGCACCATCGTCGGCGCGGATGCCTCGGGGTTGAACACCTCGTCGGAGGTGACCACCGCACCCGCTGCGTGAGCGGGCATGCGGCGGCGACGGTACCGCGTGCGCAGCAGCAAGGGTACCGCCACGAGGCAGAGCACGAACGGCGTCACGAAGATGCTCGCGAGTGCGAGCGCAGCCCAGGTCTCGCCGGTGACGCCCATGGCCGTAGGGTACGCCCGCACGCCGTCGGCGTCGACAGCGCGGGCCACCATGGGCGGTCGGCCTAGTCGGTCGGTTCGTCGGCCGGATCGGGGAGGTATGCCGTGAAGTCGATCGGCACCGTCGGCGGCTGGGTCGATTCGGGCGGCCCGAGTGGGAGCATCGTCGGTTCCTTTCTCACGCCGGGCGCGAAGCTGGTGCGGCGGCCGGTGCAGACGACCGCCGCACTATAGATATGTCCGGCACCGGCCGAAAGGTTCCACGATCTCCGAAATCGACCGCTGCGGTGCAGGTCCCGAAGCCGTCCGCGCGGAGGAATGCGCCGATTCGGGGAGCGCTATAGATTCGCGACATGATGACGACCCGACCCGGCCGCGCTGCCCTCACCGCGCTGCTGATGCTTCCCGCTCTCGCCCTCGTCGGTTGCGCCGCCGCGGCCGCCGAGACGACGGCGCCGAGCCTGCAACCGGTGGATGCCACGCCGACACCGGCTCTCCCGACGCCGAGCGCGCACCCGGCAGCTGCGGTGCCGACGCCGAGCGCACGACCGGCGGATTCCGTGGATGCCACGATCGTGTTCGACGCAGACGTCGACCTCGATGCCGTGGAGTACCCCGACACCCTGCAGGGCGATGAGCTTGCGAACGCGCGCGAGTGGATCTCGACGAATGCCATCACGGCACAGTGCATGAGGGAGAAGGGGTATGACTACACCTTCTTTCCGTACTGGGTGCCGAGCATGGAACCGAGCTGGATCGCGGCGTTGCCCGAGGACGAGAAGGCCGCCGCTGCGGTGGCGCTCGACGGCCCCGGTCAGACCCCCGGCGACTATCGCTGGGAGGACGCCGGGTGCTGGGGCTACGCCGTGCACGTCATGGGCAACGACGACGCCCACTAGAGACGGCGACCCGACCCGGGGCGGGCTGATCGACCGGCTCGTCGACCTCAGCCGAGCAGCGGCCGCTGCGCCTTGCGCGCCTCGTCGTACTCGGCGCGAGCCTCCTGGATGCTCGGCGTCGACGAGACCTCCGACACCGGCACGTCCCACCAGCCGCCGCCGTCGGGTCCGCCGAGCAGCGGGTCGCTCTCGACGTGGATGAGCGTCGTGGTGTCCGAGGCCTTCGCAGTCGCCATCGCGCGGCCGAGGTCGGCGATGGCGTCGGGACCGGGGGCGATCTCGATCACGTCGACGCCGTAGCTGCGCGCGTTCGCGGCGAGGTCGACGGGCAGCACCGCACCGTCCTGGAAGTTCCGCGCCACCTCGTCGTACTGGCGGTAGCGCGTGCCGAAGCGCTGCGAGCCGACCGACTCCGACAGGTTGCCGATCGAGGCGAAGCCCTGGTTCTGCACGAGCACGACGATGAGCTTCTGCCCCTCGGCGACCGCGGTCACGAGCTCGGTGTGCAGCATGAGGTAGGAGCCGTCGCCGACCATGACGATGACGTCGCGGTCGGGCGCCGCGCGCCGCACCCCGAGTCCGCCCGCGATCTCGTAGCCCATGCACGAGAACGCGTACTCCACGTGGTAACCGAGGGGGTCGCGCACGCGCCACATGCGGTGCAGGTCGCCGGGCAGCGAGCCCGCCGCCTGCACGACGACGTCGCGCGGGTCGCTCGCGGCCTGCACCGCGCCGATGATCTCGGCCTGGCTCGGGCGGTCGCGGCGCGACGGCACGAACGCGGCGTCGACCGCGGCATCCCACTCGGCCTTCTCGCGGGCCATGCGCTCGCGCTGGCCGTCGCTGACGCGGTAGCCCTCGAGGGCACGCGCGAGTGCCTCGAGCCCCTCGCGGGCATCGGCGATGAGCGGCAGCTGCGTGCCGTGCTTGTACGCGTCGAAGCTCGCGACGTTGAGGTTCACGAACTGCACCTCGGGGTGCTGGAACGCGGTGCGGCTCGCGGTCGTGAAGTCGCTGTAGCGGGTGCCGACGCCGATCACGAGGTCGGCCTCGGCGGCGAGCCGGTTCGCGGCGGTCGTGCCCGTCGCACCGACGCCGCCGAGGTACTGCGGGTGGTCCCAGGGCAGCGAGCCGCCACCCGCCTGGGTCGTGCCGACCGGGATGCCGGTCGCCTCGACGAACGCGCGGAGCACGTCTTCGGCGCCCGAGTAGAGGACGCCGCCGCCCGCGACGATGAACGGGCGCTTCGCGGCACGGATCGCGGCGACCGCCCGCTCGAGCGGCCCCGCCTCGGGCACGGGCCGGCGCACATGCCATTCGCGGTCGGCGAGGAACGCGAGCGGCACGTCGATCGCCTCGGCCTGCACGTCTTCGGGGAGCGCGATCGTCACGGCGCCGGTCTCGACCGGGTCGGTCAGCACCCGCATCGCGGCGAGGGCGATCGAGAAGAGCTGCTCGGGCCGCTCGACCCGGTCGAAGAAGCGCGACAGGGGGCGGAACGCGTCGGTCACCTGCACGCTCGGGTCGTGCGGCAGCTCGAGCTGCTGCAGCACCGGGTCGGCGACGCGAGTCGCGAACGTGTCGCTCGGCAGCAGCAGCGCGGGCAGCCGGTTGCTCGTCGCGAGGGCGGCACCCGTGAGCATGTTCGCGGCGCCCGGCCCCACCGAGGCGGTGCTCGCGAAGGTCGCGCGACGACGGCGCATGCGCGCGTAGCCGACCGACTGGTGCACCATCGCCTGCTCGTTGCGCGCCTGGTAGTACGGCATGAGGCCGGGGTCGGAGGCGTTCGACTCCATGAGCGCCTGCCCGAAGCCCGCGACGTTGCCGTGCCCGAAGATGCCGATCACGCCCGGGATCGTGCGCTCGCGCACGTCGCCGTCGACGGTCCACTGGTGGGCCAGGAACTCGACGAGTGCCTGGCCGACGGTCATGCGCTTGGTGGTCACTGCGGGGTTCCTTCGGTCGAAGCGGTCGAGTTCGATGAGGTCGGGTGCGACGGGCTCGGGTACGGCAGCCGGGGATCGACGGCCTCGTCGTCCCACGTGTCGCGCACCCAGGCGTGGGCGGGCTCGTCGGTGATGCGCCAGACGCGTTCGCCGGGACCGGCCATGACATTGAGGTAGTAGAGGTCGTAGCCCGGCGCCGCGGCGGCCGGCCCGTGGTAGCCGCCGGGCAGCAGCGCGACGTCGCCCGTCGTGACGCGCTCGTCGATCGCGATCTCGGTCACCGACGAGGATGACGCGGAGAACAGCGCGAACGGCGCGGCGCCGGCGCTCGGCGTCGACCCCGAGGCATCCGCACGCGTCGGCGCCGCCTCGAAGTAGTAGATCTCCTCGAGCTGCGACTCGACGCCCGGCACCTCCTCGTCGTGCTTGTGCGGCGGGTACGACGACCAGTTGCCGGCGGGCGTGATGACCTCGCACACGATGAGCCGCTCGGCGGCCATCACCGCGGGCGTGCCGAGGTCGTGCACCTGGCGGCTCGCCTGCCCGCGACCGCGCAGCTCGACGGGCGCCTCGTCGCGAGCGATGAGCCGAAGCGGATGCCTCGTGGTCGCGGGTGCCTCGGCCACGGCGACGCGACCCGCCCCGTGCACGACGGCATTCGCGCCGACCGGCACGTAGAGGGTGTCGGTCGGACCGTCGAACACCGAGTCCCGGCCGACGAGGTCGAACGCGTGCGCCGAACCGTCGGCGTCGACGATGTCGACGTGCACGCCGCCGCCCGCGAGCGGCACGAGCTGGCGCTCGACGTCGCCGGCGGGGAGCTCGAGGCCGTCACCGTGCTCGCCGAGGTCGGCGACCCGCAGGCCGGTGTGCCGCCAGCCGGGGAGCGTGTCGTCGACGACGATGCTCCAGCCGTCGCGGGCGAGCGAACCGTGCGGGTGGAACCAGCGGGCGTCGTTGCTCATCTCTCGTCTCTCTCGGATGCGTGGGTGCGTCAGGCGCCGTGCACGAGCGCGGCGGCGGTGTCGACTGCGCGCTGCACGTCGTGGTCGGGCGGATAGAGCAGCGTACGTCCGACGACGAGGCCGCGCACGCCGGGCAGCGCGAGCGCGTCGTTCCAGCTCGCGTAGGCGGCGTCGGGATCGGCGGTGCGCTCGCCGCCGAGCAGCAGCGTCGGCAGCGTCGTCGAGGCCATGACCCGCTCCATCTCGGCGACGACGGGCAGCTTCATCCAGGTGCAGGCCGAACTCGAGCCGAGGCCCGACGCGATCGCCACCGAGGTGATCACCGCCTCGGTGCTGAGGTCGTTCACGACGCGGCCGCCAGTGCGCGTGCTCATGAACGGCTCGAGCATGATGGGCAGGCTCGCGGCCGAGGCATCCGTCACGGCCCTGGCCGTCGCCTCGATCGTCGCGGCCGTGGCGGCGTCGTCGAGGTCGATGCGCAGCAGCGTCTTCGCGAAGTCGAGCCGGTCGCGCACGATGCCGGCGACGTCGTAGGCGGTGAACCGGTCGTCGAGCTCGAAGCTCGCACCGCGGAGGCCCCCTCGGTTCATCGAGCCGACGACGAGCTTGTCGTCGAGCAGGCCGAGCAGGGCGAGGTCGTCGATGATGTCGGGAGTGCCGAGCACGCCGTCGACGCCGGGGCGTGAGAGCGTGAGCGCGAGCCGGTCGAGCAGCTCGTAGCGGTCGGCCATCGCCATCGGCTCGTCGCCGACCCCGAGGGCGCCGCGTGCGGGGTGGTCGGCTGCGATGATGAACAGCCGGCCGTCGTCGCCGAGCAGCGGGCGACGCGTGCGCGACGCATGGGCCTCGGCGATCGCCGCCGGCCCGGCGGCGCGCAGCTCGCGCAGGTGCTCGAACCGCTCGGGGTGGAGGTAGCGGTCACTCGGCGACATCGGACGCTCCCTCGGGCAGGCGGGTCGCGGCCTCGCGAGCGGGGCCGGCGGCGCGGCGCGCCTCGACCTCGGCGGTCGTGGGCATCGCCGTCGAGCACTCGCGGCGAGAGGCGACGATGGCTCCGGCGACGTTGGCGAACGCGATCGTGCGGTCGAGGGGCCACCCGGAGAGCAGCCCGTGGCAGAGCGCGCCGCCGAAGCCGTCGCCCGCACCGAGCCCGTTGACGACGTCGACCGGGAAGCTCGGCGCCTCGACCGTCTCGTCGCGGGTCTTCGCGAGCACGCCGTCGGGTCCGCGCTTGACGATCGCGAGCTCGACGCCGCGGGCGAGCAGGGCGTCGGCGGCGCGGTGGGGGTCGCGCTCGCCGACCGCGATGTCGCACTCCTCCTGGTTGCCGACGGCGACGGTGACGTGATCGAGCGCGCGCCCGACCTCGTGGCGCGCGTCGTCGGGCGACGACCAGAACATCGGCCGGTAGTCGAGGTCGAGGATCGTGAGCGGACGCCGCCCGCGCGCGGCCCATGCGGCGTGGTGCGCCGCGCGGCTCGGTTCGGCGCTGAGGCCGGTCACCGTCGCCCAGAACACGCCGGCGTCGCGGATCGCGTCGAGCGGCAGGCTCTCGGCGGTGATCTCGAGGTCGGGCGCCTTCGGGCTGCGGTAGAAGGTCAGCGGAAAGTGGTCGGGCGGAAAGATCTCGCAGAACGTGATCGGCGTCTGCAGCGCATCGACGGTGTCGACGAACGCGGCGTCGACGCCGAACGTGCCGAGCTCGCGACGGATGTAGCGGCCGAATGCGTCGTCGCCCGTGCGCGTGATGACCGCGCTCGAGCGCCCGTGGCGGGCCGCGGCGACCGCGACGTTCGTCGCGCTGCCCCCGACGGACTTCGAGAACGTGTCGACGTCTTCGAGGTGCACTGCGTCTTGCAGCGGGTAGAGGTCGACGCCGACCCGGCCCATCGTGATGATCTCGTATCGGCTCGTCGCGGTGCTGGTCATACTGCGCCGTACAACTTTCTCTCGGGGCCGCGAGCACTTCCCCGGTGCTCGCGGTGCGATCAGTCTACACAGAATGTCCTAACAAAGTCTCGTGCTCGGGTGCGCGCGGTTGCGAGGCGCTGCGCGGGTCGGGAACGCGACGATCCCGTCGCACCGGTGCGACCGATGCGACGGGATCGACTGCGAGCGAGCCGGATGCCTCCGGCCGATGCCTTCGCCGGGCTCAGCCGGCCGGTGTGAAGTTGTGGTTGCGCCGGAACGCGTTGCCGGGGTCGACCTCGGCCTTGATGCGCCGCAGTCGATCGAGCGTCGCCGGCGGGTACATCGATGCCGTGATCTCGTCGCTGCGGCTCGCCTCGAAGCCGCCGTACGAACCCGTCGTGAGCGCGATCACGGCGTCGCTGCCCGCCTTCACCCCGGTGACGAGCTCGGCCGGCGCGTCGGCCGGCAGTACGCCGTTCACGACGACGAGGGCCTCGGCGTCGCGGTGGGCGATCGCCGTCGCGTCCGCGTCGACGCGCGAGAAGGCGCCGCCGAGCCAGCGCAGCAGCGCCATCGTCGGCACGTCGCGCGCGTAGGCGGCGGCGACCGCGTCGAGCAGTTCGTCGGAGACCTCGGGCGCGAAGCCGTTGCCGCCGACGAACTGGAACGGCGGGCGACCGGGGGGCGCGTCTTCGAGCAGGTCGCCGTAGGCGATCGGGCCGAGCTCGACCTGCGTGACCGAGGGCAGCGCGAGCAGCGGCGCCGCGAGGTCGCGCAGCTCGCGCTCGGTGCCGCGGAGTGCGATGCCGACCTGCGGGCCGCCGGGCATCTCGGGCCCCATCGGGGGCATGAGCATGATCGACGAGTTGAGGCCGTCGCCGCCCGACCGCATGACCTCGCGCCACGCGCGCAGCACGGTCGGCACGTCGGAGCGGTCGAAGTGGATCGAGCCGCCCACGAGCCCGTCGACGGGGCTGGCCTGCACCGTGAAGCGCGTGACGACGCCGAAGTTGCCGCCGCCGCCGCGGATCGCCCAGAACAGGTCGGGGTGCGATTCGGCGTTCACGGTCAGCACGTCGCCCGCCGCGGTCACGAGCTCGACCTCGCGGAGCGCGTCGATCGTGAGGCCGTAGGTGCGCACGAGCCAGCCGATGCCGCCGCCGAGCAGCAGCCCGCCGACGCCGACCTGCCGGGTGTCGCCGGAGCTGATGCCGAGGCCGCGAGGCGCGAGCGCCGCCGCGACGTCGCCCCAGTGCGCGGCCGGCCCCAGCGTGACGAGGCCCGCGTCGTCGACCTCGATCGAGTCGAACTCGCCGAGGTCGATGACGAGCCCGTCGTCGACGGGGAGGAGGCCGTGTCCGCCGCTGCGGACGGCGATGGAGAGGCCTGCGGCCGCCGCTGCGGCGACCGCCGTGGCCACCTCGTCGACGGAGTGCGGGCGGACGACGATCTCGGGGTCGCCCGCACCTGCGAAGACGGTGCGACCGGTGTCGTATTCGGATGCGCCGGGACCGAAGGCCCGGCCTGGGAGTTGCTCGCTCAGTTCGGTGAGAAGAGACATTTCGTCAGTCTCGCAGTGGCCGCCGACACGCGGAAGAGTGCTCGCTCAGCGCGGAATCGATGCGCGTGCATGGGGCCTGTGGTCCGATGCTCGCGGGTGTCGGCGCCGCGGCGTAGGGTGCTCGGCATGACGTTCAACGACGGCCTCGTCACCGCCAACATCACCATGTCGCTCGACGGTTTCGTCGCGGGCCCGAACCAGTCGCTCGAGGACCCGCTCGGCGAGGGCGGCGAAGACCTCCACCGGTGGATGTTCGAGCAGCCCGACGAGGCGCAGCCCATCGTCGACCAGATCCTCGCGCCGCGCGCCTACATCATGGGTCGCAACATGTTCGGCCCGATCCGCGGCGACTGGCCCGACGACGCGTGGAAGGGCTGGTGGGGCGACGACCCGCCTTATCACGGCCCGGTCTTCGTGCTCACCCACCACCCGCGCGAAGCCGTCGAGATGGAGGGCGGCACGACCTTCCATTTCGTCACGACGGGCATCCACGACGCGCTCGACCGGGCGAGGACCGCCGTGGGCGGCGAGGGCCGCATCTCGATCGCCGGTGGCGCGAGCACGGTGCAGCAGTACCTGCGGGCCGGGCTCATCGACCGCATCATCGTGAGCGTCGCGCCCATCACGCTCGGCTCTGGTGAACGCCTCTTCGACGACCTCGACCTGCAGCTGACGCCCGTCGACGTGCTGCAGACCGACCTCGTGACGCACATCACCTACGACGTGCCGCGCTGAGGCGGGTTTCGAGACGCGGCCTTCTTCGTCGGGCGCTCCGCGACCAGCGGCAACGGTCACTCGCCCGACGGGTGCGCTCCCGCCGCGTCGATGACCCACGCGTAGGCGAAGGCGCGCTCGCGCCACGACGCGTAGCGTCCCGACACCCCGCCGTGCCCCGCGGCCATCTCGATCTTGAGCAGCGGGTCGGCCCCCGCGTCGCGCAGCTTCGCGACCCACTTCGCCGGCTCGACGTAGAGCACCCGGGTGTCGTTGAGCGAGGTCACCGCGAGGATCCGCGGGTAGTGGTTGACGTGCACGTTCTCGATGGGCGAGTACGACTTCATGTACGAGTAGACCTCGTCGTCGTGCAGCGGGTCGCCCCACTCGTCCCACTCGATGACGGTGAGCGGAAGCGACGGGTCGAGGATCGACGTGAGCGGGTCGACGAACGGCACCTCGGCGAGGAACCCCGAGAAGTACTTCGGCGCCAGGTTCGCGACGGCGCCGATCAGCAGGCCGCCGGCGCTGCCGCCCTGGGCGACGAGCCGGTCGGGCGCCGTGATGTCGTTGTCGACGAGGTGCCGGGCGACGGCGATGAAGTCGGTGAAGGTGTTGCGCTTCTCGAGCTTCTTGCCGTGCTCGTACCAGAGCCGGCCCATCTCGCCGCCCCCGCGCACGTGCGCGACCGCGAACACCATGCCGCGGTCGAGCAGTGACAGCCTCGGGATGCCGAACCCCGGGTCGATCGAGTGCTCGTACGACCCGTAACCGTACAAGAGTGTCGGCGCGGGCTCGCCGAGCGTCACGAGGTCGTGCCGGTAGACGAGCGAGATCGGGATGCGCGTGCCGTCGCTCGCGGTCGCCCACTCGCGACGTTGGGCGTAGCGGGTCGCGTCGTAGTCGCCGAGCACCGCCTGGCGCTTGCGCAGCTTGCGCTCGCCCGTCGCGACGACGAGGTCGAGCACCGTCGAGGGCGTCGTGAAGCTCGTGTACCCGAGGCGCAGCGTCGGCTGCTCCCACGCGGGGTTGCCGGCGAGCCCGACCGAGAAGAGCTCCTCGTCGAACGCGAGCTCGTGCAGCGTGTCGTCGGGCGTGGCATCGGCGGGCAGGCCGTCGGCGGGCACCTTCGCGACGGCGACCCGGGGCAGCCCCTCGCGCCGGTATTCGAGCGCGACGAAGTCGCGGAACGCGTCGACGCTCTCGATGCGCACGTCGGGGTTGTGCGGCAGCAGCATGCGTCGCGGCCCTTGGGGGTCGTCGGCCGCGACCGACACGAGCTCGAAGTTCACGGCGCCGTCGTTGTGGGTGATGAGCAGCCGGTCCCGGCCGCCCGCGACGACATGCTCGACGTCGTACTCGACGCCCTCCTTGCGGGGCCACACCACCTCGAACCAGCCCGTCGGGTCCGCGGCATCCAGCAGCCGAGTCTCGCTCGTCACGTTCGACCCGGCCTCGATCACGAGGAAGCGCCGGCTGCGCGTCAGCCCGACGCCGAGCCAGAAGCGCTCGTCGGGCTCGGTGAAGACCACGACGTCACGGGATGCCTCGGTGCCGACCTCGTGGCGGTGGATCGTGTCGGGCCGCCAGGCGTCGTCGACGGTCGCGTAGAACAGGTAGCGGCCCGCCGGCTCGAACATCGCGCCGGCCGCAGTGCCCGCGATCTCGTCGGCGAACTCGCGCCCCGAGGCATCCAGCGCCCGGAGCCGGATCGTGTACCGCTCGTCGCCCTCGACGTCGACGCCGTAGAGCATGAGCGTGCCGTCGGCCGATACGTCGAAGCTGCCGAGCGCGAAGAACTCGTGTCCTTCGGCCTCGACGTTCTCGTCGAGCAGCACCTGTTCGCCCGGGAGGGCCTCGCCCGAGTCGTCGAGCGTCGGGGGCTCCCAGTCGTCGGGGCCGGATGCGGCCACCCGGCAGTGGATGGCGTACTCGAGCCCCTCGACCGTGCGGCTGTAGTACCACCAGTCGCCCTCGCGCACGGGCACCGAGAGGTCGGTCTCCTTCGTGCGGGTGCGGATCTCCTCGAAGACCTGCTCCTGCAGGATCGCGAGGTGCTCGGTCTTCGCGTTCGTGTACGCGTTCTCCTCGTGCAGGTGCGCGACCACCTCGGGGTCGTCCTTGTCGCGCAGCCATTCGTAGTCGTCGACCACGACGTCGCCGTGGTGCACGCGCTCGATCGGTCGCTTCGGGGTCACGGGCGGAGTCAGCACCCTCCCACGCTACTCCCGGGGTCACTGCGACGGCGGCGTTCCCGTCATCCCGGCGGCGAGCTGGTCGGCGCGGAAGGCGGTCCCCTCCGGAAGCGGCGGACGGCGCCAGGCCGTCGCGCCGGCACCGGCGCGCCGACCCTCAGCCCACCAGGCCTGGTAGAGCCCGATGGCGCGGAACCTCGAGCGATGGAGCCCAGTCAGGCCCGCGACGTCGAGCGCGTCGTGCAGCTCGTCGACCGTCCACGCGGCCGCCTCGCTCGCGACCGCGTCGGCGCGCAGGCGAGGATC
Source organism: Agromyces cucurbitae (assembly GCF_058349945.1). Taxonomy (NCBI): domain Bacteria; kingdom Bacillati; phylum Actinomycetota; class Actinomycetes; order Micrococcales; family Microbacteriaceae; genus Agromyces; species Agromyces cucurbitae. The sequence goes on from NZ_JBYRES010000001.1 coordinate 317,082, forward strand.
GGCACGCGGGTTCAGCCGGTCGAAGAGGGCTGGCATCGTGTCGGCGCGCCTGAGGCGCGCGAAGTCGAAGATCCAGACCGCGCTGCCGTGGAGATCGCGGATCCGCGCGATCTCGCGGAGCGCGGCGAGCAGGAGGTCCCGGTCCGTGAGCTGGTGCAGGGTCCAGTTGCAGCACACGAGATCGGGTGCGCCGACGGCGTCGTCGTCGAGGTCGGTGATGTCGCCGGCCACGAACTCGAGCCGGTCGAGCGAGAGCTCGGCGGCGAGACCGCGACCGGTCTCGAGCATCGGTTCGGAGAGGTCGACGCACGTCACCGTCACGTCGGGCCGGCCTGTCGCCAGATGGGCGGCGAGCCGACCGGACCCGGCGCCGAGGTCGAGTACCTGGCCGCCCTGCGGGAGCAGGCGGCTCATCATCGCGGCATTGAACTCGTACGTCGGCATCTGGACGTCGGCCGCCGAGTCGTGGAAGGCGCGCACGCCGTCGACGTCGTCCATGACCATCGGCTCGGGTGTGCGCACGCGGCCCCGCCGCGCCATCCGGTCGCGTGCGGCGAGCCGCATCATCTGCACGAGCCACGCGATCCTGCGGGAGGAGTCGGACATGACGTCACGCTACGGCGCGGCTCGCCGCCCCGGCATCCGTGCTGCCACGGTCGCACGGGCGGGCGCCGGACCGCCGCGGAAGGGAAGGAAACTGAAGTTTGCTCCGCGGAGTGGTTAGGTTAGCCTTAGCTCAACCCCACATCGTTCCATCCCAGGAGACGCGCGTGCTCGCCAACTACCTGATCGGGCTTCGCGAAGGCCTCGAGGCCGGACTCATCGTCGGCATCCTGCTGGCCTACCTCTCGAAGATCGGACACCGCGAGCTGCGCGGCAGGCTCTGGATCGGCATCGCGATCGCCGTGGCGGTCTCGCTCGGCGTCGGCGCGCTGCTCACCTGGGGGCCGTACGCGATGACGTTCCAGGCGCAGGAGATCCTCGGCGGCGTGCTCTCGCTCGTCGCCGTTGCGATGGTCACCTGGATGATCTTCTGGATGGGCACGCACGGCCGCACCCTGTCGAGCGAACTGCGCGGGCGGGTGGATGCCGCGGTGCAGACCTCGACCTGGGCGCTCGTGCTGCTCGGGGCCCTGTCGGTCGGTCGCGAGGGCATCGAGACCGCCCTCTTCGTCTGGGCGAACGTCTCGGGCGGCAACGACCCCGTGCTCGGCACGCTCGGCGCGCTGGCCGGCATCGCCACCGCGATCGTCATCTCGTGGGGCATCTCGAAGGGGCTCGTGCGATTCAACCTCGGCACGTTCTTCACGTGGACCGGCCTGTTCCTCATCCTCGTCGCCGCCGGCGTGCTGTCGTACGGCATCGGCGACCTGCAGGAGGCCTCGGTCATCCCCGGCTGGGGCACCGCGGCCTACGACCTGACCGCGGTCGTGCCCGCGGGCGGCTGGCTCGACTCGGTGCTCGGCGGCATCTTCAACTTCACGCCGCAGCCGACGTGGGCGCAGGTGATCGGCTGGATGCTCTACGTCGCGGTCACGATGTCGCTCTACCTCGTGATGCTGAAGCGCCGGCACACCCCGAAGCCCACCCCCGCCACCGCACCGGCGGCGGTCGTCGCGGCCCACTGATTCCGCACCCGACTTCCTCCACCACCATCGAACCAGGAGCCATCAATGACCCGTCGTGCCCTCGCGGCCTCCGTCGCCGTGACCGCACTCACCGCCCTCACCCTGACCGGGTGCGTGGCGAAGGCCGACCTCGCGCAGGCGATCGGCGTCGACATCACCGATGACGGGTGCGCGGTCGCGGTCGACACCGCCTCCGCGGGAGCGGTCACGTTCGCGCTCGAGAACAACGGCACCGACGTCAACGAGTTCGAGATCCTCGCCGATGACAAGCTGCGCATCGTCGGCGAGAAGGAGAACGTGACACCCGGCCAGTCGGTCGACTTCACCGCGCAGCTCGAGCCCGGTACGTACTACACCGCGTGCAAGTTCCAGCAGGTCGGTGCACCGGTCGGCCTCGCCGCGTTCACCGTCACAGGCGAGGCATCCACGATGTCGGCCGGAGAGCAGGAGCTCGGCGACCAGGCGGTGACCGAGTACCTCGCCTATGTGCGCTCGCAGTCGGGCGAGCTGCTGCCGCTCGTGCAGGAGTTCGCCGACGCGTACGCCGCCGGCGACGACGAGACCGCGCGCTCGCTCTACGCGGCGGCGCGCGTGCCGTACGAGCGCATCGAGCCGACCGCCGAGGCGTTCGGCGACCTCGACCCGAAGATCGACTTCCGCGAGGTCGACGCCGTCGCCGACGGCCTCGAGTGGACGGGCTTCCACCGCATCGAGAAGGACCTCTGGGCGCCGCAGCCGGGCGACCTCAACTCCGACGGCCAGGACGCGATGAAGGACTGGGCGCCGTCGACGCCCGAAGAGCGCACGGCGTACGCCGAAGGCCTCGTCGCCGACGTCACCGAACTGCACGACCTCGTCACCGACGAGTCGTTCTCGGTCAGCCTCGCCGACATCTCGAACGGTGCGATCGCGCTGCTCGACGAGGTCGCCGCGGGCAAGATCACGGGCGAAGAGGACTGGTGGAGCGGCACCGACCTCTCCGACTTCGCGGCGAACGTGCAGGGCGCGGGTGTCGCGTTCGGCGCGGTGCGCCCGCTCGCGGAGTCGAAGGGCGACGAGGGCACCGAGCTCGCCGCCGAGATCGACGACCGGTTCGCCGCACTCGAGGCCGAGCTCGCGAGGTACGGCTCGCTCGAGGAGGGCTTCGTGGATTACCGCGAACTCACCGACGCCGACAAGAAGGCGCTGAGCGACCAGGTCAACGCGCTCGCCGAGCCGCTCTCGCAGCTCACCGCCACGGTGCTCGGGGCCTGACATGAGTGACGAATCGCGGGTCGAGGAGGGAGCGGAGCGACCGTCTCGAAACCCCGACGCACGCACTGAGGGTTTCGAGACGCGTCCTCCTGCGTCGGGC
>NZ_JBYRES010000001.1:320163-1500781 GCF_058349945.1 Agromyces cucurbitae
GCTCCTCAACCCGCCGACGGGCGTTCAGCCGGCGGTTTCGAGACGCGTCCTCCTGCGTCGGGCGCTCCTCAACCCGCCGACGGGCGTTCAGCCGGCGGTTTCGAGACGCGTCCTCCTGCGTCGGGCGCTCCTCAACCCGCGAACCTCTCGCGCCGCGGCCTCCTCGGCCTGTTCGGTGCGGGCGCCGCCGGAGCGGCCGTGGGCTTCGCCGGCGGTGCGGCTGCCGTGGGCGCCGCGATGTCGTCGGCCGCCGCGGGCGCCGCCGGCTCCGGGGCATCCTCGTACGCCTTCTACGGCGCGCACCAGGCGGGCATCACGACGCCGGCGCAGGATCGCCTGCACTTCGCCGCCTTCGACGTGGATGCCTCGCTCGATCGCGACGGCCTGATCGAGTTGCTCACCGACTGGACCGACGCCGCCGCCCGGCTCACGCAAGGCCTCGACGTCGAGGAGGGCGGCGCGGTCGGCGGCTCCGACTATGCACCGCCCGCCGACACCGGCGAGGCCCAGGGGCTACCCGCAGCCGGGCTGACGCTCACCTTCGGCTTCGGCCCGGGCCTGTTCGTCGATGCCTCGGGTGCCGACCGCTTCGGACTCGCGAGCCGTCGCCCGCCCGAGCTCGCTGCGCTGCCGCGGTTCCAGGGCGACGCGCTCGAGCCCGCCCGGACCGGCGGTGACCTCTGCATCCAGGCGTGCGCCGACGACCCGCAGGTCGCGGTGCACGCGATCCGCAACCTCAGCCGCATCGCGTTCGGCCGTGCGACGCTGCGCTGGTCGCAGCTCGGCTTCGGCCGTACCTCGTCGACGTCGACCACGCAGGCGACGCCCCGCAACCTGTTCGGTTTCAAGGACGGCACGGCGAACGTCAAGGCCGAGGAGACCGACGTCGTCGACGACCAGGTCTGGGTCGCAGCATCCGACGGCCCCGCGTGGATGGCGGGCGGCTCGTACCTCGTCGCGCGGCGCATCCGCATGATCATCGAGAACTGGGACCGCGTGCAGCTCGGCGAGCAGGAGTCGCTCGTGGGTCGGTCGAAGGGGGCGGGGGCGCCGCTCTCGGGCGGCACCGAGTTCACCGAGCCCGATTTCGCAGCCGAGGGCGCGACGGGCGCCCCGCTCATCGCCGAGCACTCGCACGTGCGGCTCGCGCACTCGTCGAACAACGGCGGTGCCCGCATGCTGCGCCGCGGCTACAACTTCGTCGACGGCAACGACGAGCTCGGCCGCCTCGACGCCGGGCTGTTCTTCCTGTCGTTCCAGCGGGCGCCGCAGCAGTTCATCGACATCCAGACCTCGCTCGCGACCGACGGGCTCAACGAGTACCTCAAGCACGTCGGCTCGGCGATCTTCGCGGTGCCCGGCGGCATCGCCGAGGGCGAGTTCGTCGGGCAGAAGCTGTTCGCCTGAGGGCGCCGTCAGCAGCCGGCGAGGTCGGAACTCGCCGCGCTCAGAACTCGACGACCTCCCACTGGTCGGCCGAGATGTGCCGCAGTTCGCCGAGCTCGCCGTGCTGCCCGTCGCGCACGCCGTTGAACGCGAGCACGGGCTGCCCGCCGGAGCGCTCGTCGCCGCCCGCCCAGATCTCCGCCTCGGAGTAGCCGAGCGACGCGAGCGCGACCCGCTGCGCCGCGGCATCCCATGACTGCGACATGCCCCAGGTCATGAGCCCGCCGGCGACGACGGCGCCGAGGGCGACGAACACCCCGAGCTCGATCAGGGGCGACCGCTTGCGGCGGACGCCCACGATCACGACGGCGGCGGCGCCGGCCAGCACGAGCAACGGAAAGACGAGCGGCCACGGATTCCAGCCCGCGATCGTCACGATCTCGTTCATGCCGCCTCCTCGTCGCGCCGGTGTTCCAGATGCTACCGGGCGGGCCCGCTGATGGGGAGTGCTCCCCATTCACCCCGATTCGGTGGGGCGGTTATGGTCGAACATGTCGCCCGGTCAGGGGTGGCGAAGGTTTCTACGGATGGGGTTGATGATGGCTGATTTCAAAGCGTCGTACGGTGAGATGGAGTCGATGGCGGGCCGTCTCGACACGGGTCGTGAGGAGATCGGCGACGTGCTGCGTCGTCTGAAGGACGACGTCGACCGTCTGCTCGGTGACGACTTCAAGACGCAGCACGCGTCGGGCAAGTTCGGTGAGGGGTACACCGAGCTGACCACGGGTCTGGAGAAGGCGATCGAGGGCATCAGCGACATGGGCGAGTCCCTGCGCAAGATGATGCAGGCCATCAAGGACACCGACCAGGCCCTCGCCGGCAACTGATCGCACCACGCGCAGTCACGAAGGGAAGCGGCGTCGCCGCTTCCCTTCGTCGTCTCCACGATGTTCGCGGCCGCCGGCTCGATGGGTGCGGCGGCCGCGGCATCCCGCTCAGTCGGCCTCTTCGACCTCGGTGACCTGCCATCGGTCGCCGCCCGTGCTCTTGAGGAACCCTCGCACGCGCTCGCCGTCGCGCTCGGCCTGGAAGGCGACGACGCCGGGCTCGCCGGGTCCCACGATCTGCTCGGCTGAGAACGTCGGCGTCTCGTAGCCGAGGCCGATGAGCGCGTCGGCGCGGGCGCCCTGGTCCCACGAGCCGGGCATGAACGCGAACATGGCCGCCCCCGCGAGCGCCGCGAGCACGAAGATCGCGCTGCCGAGCTCACGCACGGGCTTCGAGCGGTGGCGGGTGCCGCGACTCGACACCACGATGCCGACGATCGCGATCACGATCGGGATCGCGAGCGGCCAAGGGTGCCACGGGGCGACCGTGACGATCTCGTTCATGTGCGGACTCCGGTCGGTGCGAGGGGTCGCGGCGACGGCCGCGACGCGGAAGAACCGCCGCCCCCGACGGCGACCCGCGCACCTCTGATGATCCCGCCGCGTCGGGGACGACGCAAGAGGCGACGGATCGCGGTCATGCGATCGCGTGGGTGGCGAGGATGCCGCGGGCGATCGTCGCCACGCGCTCGAGCGCCGCGGTCAGGGCGAGGTCGCCGACGGCGGCGTAGCCGATCACGATGCCGGCGGGTCCAGTGGTCGGCGGCGGGGCCGGGTGCCCGAGCGAGGGATTCGCGCCGGCGCCGGCGGAGTACGAGCTCAGGGCGGCGACGACGATGCCGTCGGCGGCGAGCCCGGCCACGAGCTCGCGCTCGTGCGCTTCGCCGGGCAGCTCCAGCACGGCGTGCAATCCGCCGTCGAGGGCCCGCAACCGGGCACCGCTCGACTCGAGGGGTTCGAGCGCCGCGAGCACGAGCTCGCGGCGATGCCGGTACTCGCGGCTCGACGCGGCGATGTGCCGCCGCAGTGCCCCGCTCGAGATGAGGTGCGCCATCGCCAGCTGCACCGGGCCGGCCACGGGGGTGTCCAGCCGATCGCGAGCGGTCACGAGGGCGGCGCGCAGTTCGGGATGCCTCGGCAGCACGAGGTAGCCGAGCCGGAGCCACGGCGTCAGCACCTTCGAGAAGCTGCCGACGAGCACCACCCGCTCGCCCCCGTCGAGCGAGGCGAGCGCGGGCAGCGGTGCGCCGGTGTGCCGGAACTCGCTGTCGTAGTCGTCCTCGATCACGAACGCGCCGGCGTGGTCGGCCCAGTCGAGCAGGGCGAGCCGGTCGGCGACGGGCAGCCGGCCGCCGAGCGGGTACTGGTGGCTCGGCGTGACCATGATTGCGTCGACTCCGTCGGCCGCACCGGCGGTCACGGCGGCGACGTCGAGTCCGTCGGGCGCGAGCGGCAGCGGCAGGAGGTCGGCGCCGTGCTGCAGCAGGGTGCGGCGGCCGTTGCGATAGCCGGGACTCTCGACACCGATGCGCGGCGCGGCGCCGCGCATCGCGCGCAGCGCGTGCGCGACGAGGATGAGCCCTTCGCTCGTGCCGGCCGCGACGACGATGTCGTCGGCGTCGACCGCGACTCCGCGCGCATGTCGCAGGTGCTCGGCGATCGCGGCCCGCAGTTCGGGAACCCCGGGCGACGGTGGCGCGGAGCCCGACGGCGAGGCCGCGGCGGCGCGCCAGGCGGCCCGCCAAGCTCGCTCGTCGATGCGGGACACCGAGGGGATGCCGGGGGAGAGGTCGATCACGGCCGGGGCGGCCCGCCGGGCCGTGCCGGCCGGCCCGGTGCCGGCGGCGGCATCGGCAGCGTCGGCGGGTGCGGCCGCGGGCGGCGTCGTCCTCGGAGCGGGCACGTCGGGCCGATCGGCGGGGCCGCGCTGCGTGTTGGCCGCGACGCGGGTCGCGGCGCCCTGCCGCAGCTCGAGGTACCCCTCGCCGGCGAGCTGCTCGTAGGCGGCGACGACCGAGCTGCGTGCGACGTGGATCTCCGCCGCGAGGGCGCGGGTCGAGGGCACGGGGTCGCCCGCGCGCAGGCGGCCCTCGAGGATGCCGTGGCGGAGGCTCTCCACGAGCTGCGCCACGACGGTGCGTTCGGCCGTGCGGTCGATGACGAGCAGCGGGCCGTCCATAACCCTCCACTGGTCGGCATGAATTCGTGAGAACTGGTCTTCGGATGCTACCAGTCGGCGGCGCACGATCGAAGCATGACCACGATCACCGCTTCGCACCAGACCGCTCCCCGCACGCGCTCGCGCGACGGCGACGCCTCGCCCCGAGGCATCCGTCGCAAGCCCGATCGCCAGCGCACCGACCGCGCATCGATCGAGGCGCTGCTCGACCAGGAGTTCGTCGGCCACCTCGCCGTCGTCGCGCACGGCGCGCCGATCATCGTGCCGACCGGCTACGCGCGAGTGGGCGACCACATCGTCATGCACGGTTCGACGGGTGCCGGGTTCGTGCTGCGCGCCGCGGCCGAGCGCGCGACCGTCGCGTTCTCGGTCACCGCGCTCGACGGGATCGTGTTCGGGCGGTCGACGTTCGACAGCTCCATGAACTACCGCAGCCTCGTCGCCTACGGCGTGCTCGAGGAGCTCACGGGCGAGGAGGAGCGGAGTGCGCTCGTCGCGATGACCGACCGGCTCATGCCGGGCCGCTCGAGCGAGGTGCGCGCCGCCACGAAGAAGGAGTACGCGCAGACGCGGGCGCTCCGGCTCGCGCTCGACGACGTCGTCATGAAGGTGCGCGACGGCGGCGTCTCGGAGGAGCCCGACGACGGCGAGGACCACGACGTGTGGGCCGGCGTGCTGCCGCTCGCGCGCGCCTGGGGTGCGCCGCGTCCCTCAGGGCTGACCCCGGCGGGCACGCCCGTGCCCGGTTCGGTGCGCGCGCTGATGACGCGACCCGACGACTCGCGAATGCTCTCCTGACGGAAAGGACACCACTCATGCTCTTGCTCATGCTCGCCCTCGGAATGCTCGCCGTCTCGGCGATCGTCGCCGCGGTCGTCGAGGTCCGCCTCGACGGGCTCGGCCGCCCTCGACAGGTTCACGGCGCACCCGGTTCGCGGTCGTCCTGAGGCCGCCGGCCGCTCCCGGCGGAGAAGGAAATAGGGCGATCGTCCGATGAGCCGCAGAGGCCTTAGCGAGGAATCTGAGGTCATCGATCGGGGCGGTCGATGCCGACACAGGAGGAACCATGCAGTACTCAGCAGATCTCGTCGCGGTTCGCACCCATGAGGCGAACGTGCTGCTCGCCGAGCGTCGCCTGGCGCAGCGCCTCGCGCTCGAGGAGCAGGCGGCCGAGGCCGACGCCGCGGGCGCGGCCCGGTCCGTCGGCGCCGGGCGGCTCCGCCGTCTCGGCCACCGTTCGCCGCAGCTCGCACTGCGGTGAGCATCGCCGCGATCGAGGAGATCGCGACCACCCCGGGTGTCACCGGCCCGTGGGACGATGGGTTGGTGACCACCGCCGCGTCCAGCGCCACGATGATCGGCCGCGATGCCGAGCTCACCTGGCTCGACGGCCTCCTCGACGAGGCCGCGGCCGGCGTGCCCCGCACCGTCGTCATCGGCGGTGAGGCCGGCATCGGCAAGAGCCGCCTCATCCGCGAGTTCCGGCAGCGGGCCGAGCGCACCGCTCGCGTGGTGCTCGGGCAGTGCGTCGACCTCGGCACGGTCGCCGCGCCGTACGCGCCGATCAAGGCGGCGCTGCGCGCGCTCGTCGCCGAGGTCGGCGCAGAACGCGCCCTCGAGATCGTCGGGCCGGGCCGCGCGGCCTTCGTCGCCCTCCTGCCCGAGCTCGGCGGCGTCGGCGAACCCATCGACGCCGGTGCGATCGCGGGTGGAGCCGGGGCCAGCGGCCAGCTGCACGAGGCGATCGCCGTGCTGCTCGAGACGCTCTCGCACGAGCGACCGATCGTGCTCATCGTCGAAGACCTGCACTGGATCGACCCGGCCAGCCTCTCGCTGCTGCGCTTCTTCCTCCGCATGCTCGCCTCGAGCCGGGTGCTCATCGTGCTGAGCTACCGCAGCGAAGACGTCACCCGCGGGCACCTGCTGCGCCCCTTCCTCTCCGAGCTCGAGCGCGACCGGTGGGTCGAGCGCCGCGAGCTCACCCGGCTCTCGCGCGACGAGGTGCGCGAGCTCGTGGCATCCATCGCCGCCGAGTCGCCGACCGAGGGCGCGCTCGACGTGCTCTTCGGCCGCAGCGACGGCGTGCCCTTCTTCGTCGAAGAGGTGCTCGGACTCGACGGGTGCCGCGACGACTCCGACCTGCCCGACACCCTGCGCGAACTGCTGCTCGCGCGCTACGAGCGGCTCTCCGACGCCGCCCAGCAACTGCTCCGCCTCATCGCGACGGGCGGCGTTCGCGTGCCGCACTCGATGCTCACCTCGGTGTTCCGCGGCGGCGAGGCCGAGCTCGACGAGGCCGCCCGCGAGGCGATCCTCGGCGGCGTGCTCGTGGTCGACGGCGACGACTACGGCTTCCGGCACGCGCTCGTGCGCGAGGCGATCCTGGCCGACATCCTGCCGGGTGAGCGCGCCCGCTACCACGCGCGGTACGCCGAGGCCTACGAGGCCCTGGCCGCGGGCGGCACGCGCCGTCTCGCCGCCGAGATCTCGTACCACTGGCTCGGTGCGAACAATGCGACCAAGGCGTTCCCCGCGACCGTGCAGGCGATGCACGAGGCACGCCGCTCGACGGCGTTCGCCTCGGCGGCGCAGCTCGGCGAGCGGGCGCTCGCCCTGTGGGACGTGGTCGACGACGCCGCGCAGATCGCGGGCATGAGCCGCACCGAGTTCATGGGCCGCACCGCCTCGCACCTGCGCAACGCCGGCGAGAACGAGCGCAGCCTCAAGCTGCTGAAGTCGGCGCTCGCCGAGTCGGCGCCCGACGACCCGAACTTCCCCCGGCTGCTGCGCGACGAGGCGCTCAGCCTCGCCGGCGCCGGGCGTCCCGGATCGATCCCGCTGCTCGAACAGGCGCTCGAGGTGCTCGGCGACGAGCCGTCGCTCATGCGCGCGACGGTGCTCTCGGCGCTCGCCGGCCGGCAGATGATCGAGGGCCGGCTGCGGCAGGCGATCGACACGGCCGAGTGCGCGCTCGAACTCGCGCTGCACGAGGGGTCGGCCCGCACGGCCTCGGTGTCGCTCAACGTCGCGGCCGTGTGCCGGGTCAACCTCGGCGAGGTCGAGCGCGGCCTCGCCGACCTCGAGCGCAGCCGCGAGATCGCCGACGGCGACGGGCCCGCGCTCCTGCGGTACTGGGTCAACGCCTCCGACGTGCACTACCTGATCGGCGAGTACGCGCGTGCCGTCGAGCTCGCCGAGGCGGGCCTCGTCCGTGCCCGACAGCTCGGCCTCGAGCGCAGCTCGGGCGTGATCCTCGCCTCGAACGCGGTCGACCCCCACTATGCGCTCGGCCAGTGGGAGCAGGCGGCTCCGCTCATCGAGCGCGCACTCGCGCTCGACCCGCCGATGCAGTTCAAGGTCTACCTGCTGCGGGCGAAGATGTGGGCACGACTCTGGCAGGGCGACGTCGAGGGCGCCGACCGGGAGTTCCGGTCGCTCCGGCCGATCACGGTGCATCCGGTCGACATCGAGATGCAGACGCGACTCTCGATCGGGCGGTTCGCGACGGAGCTCGCCCTCGCGCGCGGTGATGTCGCGGGCGCATGGCGCGAGGCTCAGGGGCTCTTCGACCCTCGTGAGCGGCCCGCCGTCGCGCTCGGCCTGCCCTACGCGTGGGCGGTCGCCCGCGTCATCTCCGCGGCGAAGTCGGGTGCCGGCGCCGCCGACGCCGAAGGCGCCGCACTCGTGGCCGAGGCCGCGTCGGCCGAGCCGTCGCTCCGTCGACTCCTCGACGGCTTCGACGAATGGCCGCTCGCCCCCCTCTGGTCGTCGCTCATCGACGCCGAGCTCGCCGAGCCCGCGCCCGGAGAGCGGGTCGGCACCGACGTCGAGGCCTGGCGCACCGCGGTCGCCGCGGCGTCCGAGCGCACCGCGGAGGCCTACCTCAGGCCGTACGCGCTGCTGCGGCTGGGCGAGGCCGAGCTCGCGGCGGGCGACCGCGCGGCTGCGCGCTCGACCCTGCAGTCGGCCCACGACGAGGCCGAGGCGGGCGGCGTCGGCTCGGTGGTCGCGTCGATCATGCGCGTCGCGTCCGCGGCCGGGCTCTCGCTCGAGGCCGATCGGCGGGTCGGCGCCGAGGTCGTCGGCGTGACCGACGGCATCGCCGCATCGACCGATGCCGCCGCCGAGCTCACCGCCCGCGAGCGGCAGGTGCTCGAGCTCATCGCCGAGGGGCTCAGCAACCGGCAGATCGGCGAACGGCTGTTCATCAGCGGCAAGACGGCGAGCGTGCACGTGTCGGCGATCCTGCGCAAGCTCGGCGCCTCGACGCGCACCGAGGCCGCATACCGGGCGGGCGCGCTGCGCTGAGCATTGCGAAATGCCGCTCGTCGTGGGTGCAGCACGCCCTCCGGCGGCCGCGGGAGAGATCGATCGCCGTGAGCGGTGGTGAAGCAGAGAAGTGGTGCGGCCATGCCGGTCACCGGGTCCGATAGCGTCGAACCCATGACGCGTCGCATCACCTGGGCCGGGCTGCCCAACACGTGGGATCTCGGCGGACTCGACGGGGCACTCGGCACGACGCGGCACGGACGGGTGTACCGGTCGGCCATGCTCGACGAGCTCGACGAGTCCGGGCGCGCCGAGCTGTACGACGGGGGTGTGCGCACGATCATCGACCTGCGCAACGACGACGAGGTCGACGCGGCGATCGATGCGCCGTTCATCCGGCACCACCGGCCGGTCGAAGACCAGACGAACGCCGAGTTCATGGCGCGGTGGGAGACGCTCGACTCGCCCGGCTACTACCCCGAGGTGCTCGAGCGCTGGCCCGAGCTCATCGTCGCCGTGTTCGCCGAGCTCGCCCGAGCCGAGGAGGCGCACGATTCCGGGGCCGTGCTCGTCCACTGCGCGCACGGCCGCGACCGCACGGGCATGATCACCGCGATGCTGTTGCAGCTCTGCGAGGTCGACCGCGGCGCGATCGTCGCCGACTACCTCGCCGCGGTTCGCGCCATCGACGCGCACGAGCGGGTCGTCGCCGCCGACCGGGTGGCTCCGGCCGCGGAGTTCGAGGCGCTCAATTCGCGCCGCGTGCGCGAGCTCGATGAGTTCCTCGACGGCCTCGACGTGCCCGGCTACCTCGTCGGCGGCGGGCTCGACGCCCGCGACCTCGACCGCGTGCGAGCCCGGCTGCTCGGCTGAGCGGCCGCCAGGCCGCCGGCAGCCCGCAGACGCGGGATACCCTCATGACGTGCAGACTCCCGCGACCCCTCCGGTGATCCGTGCGGCCCGCGCGGGCGACGCGCCGCACATCGCCCGCATGCACTGGGACATCCACCAGTCGACCTACATCGAGTCGGGCGCGGTGGCCCGCGAGCGCATCGAGGCGTGGACCCTCGAACAGCGCACCGCCGGCTGGGAGCGAGTGGTCGAGCAGGCGACGAGCGGCGAGCGCACGGTCGTGCTCGCGGTCGACGGCGATCGCGTGATCGGCTTCGCCGACGCCAGCCCCGCCGACCCCGCCGAGCAGCCGGAGCCGCCGCGCGACCTCGAGCTCAAGGGTCTCTACCTGCTCGACGAGTACCAGGGCTCGGGGCTGGGCCAGGCCCTGCTCGATGCCGCGATCGGCAGCAGGCCGGCGTTCCTGTGGGCCATGGCGGGTGAGACGCGGGCGCGCGCCTTCTACCGGCGCAACGGGTTCGAGCCCGATGGCGTCGAGCAGTTCTTCGAACCCTGGGACATCATGACCGTGCGGCTCGTGCGCTGAGCCGCGCGCACGCCCGGTAGCGTTGAGGGTCGACCACGAGGAGCACCCCCGCACATGAAACCCGGCCCCAGGCGCAGCGTCAGCCAGTCCGACATCGTCGACGCCGCGTTCGAGATCCTCGAGGAGAAGGGCGTCGCCGCGGTCTCGGTGCGCGGCGTCGCCGCGGCCCTCGGCCTCACGCCGACCGCGATGTACACGTACTTCTCGTCGAAGAACGCGCTGCTGCAGGCGATGGTCGAGCAACTGCTGGCGGGCGTCGCGACGAGCTTCGAGCACGGTGCGGATGCCTCGGCCCCGGGTTGGCGCGAACGCGTCGTCTCGATCGCGCTGACCCTCAGGGCGCGCCTCGCCGAGCATGCCGGCTCGATCGTGCTCGTGACGAGCGGACCGCTCGACGGACCGAACGCGCTCGGTGTGGCCGAGACCCTCATCGAGGCTTTCGTCGAGTCGGGCCTCGAGGTCGACGACGCCGCGCGAGCGGCCCACGCGGTGCGCGCCTGCACCTTCGGCCAGGCGGCGCTCGAGGCAGCCCGCCGTGCGGCGCCGGTCGAGGCATCCGTGCAGCAGCCGCTGTGGTCGGACTCGCGCCACCCGCTCGTGGAGCAGACCGCCGGACTCGATCTCGATGGCGAGGGCGACGCCGAGTTCGCCGCCGCGCTCGGTCGGCTCATCGACGGCTTCGTCGGGGCGCCGGCCGCCTAGCGGGCGAACCGCACCGTGGCGCGCCTGCGCGGTCGGTGCTGCCCGGGCGCGCCACACTGGTGGCGTGCTGCACTTCAGGATGATCGTGCCCGTCGAGCTCATGCTCTCCGTCGACGCGGTGCTCGCCGAGCACGACGACGTCGTCTCGAACGTCATCGTCCTGCCGCAGGCGGGCGCCTCACCGAAGGGCGACGTGATCCTGTGCGACGTCGCGCGCGGAGCGGCGAGCGACCTGCTGCAGGAGCTGCACCGCATCGGGCTCGACCGCACCGGGTCGATCACCGTCGAATCGCTCGACCTCGCCCTGTCGCGGCGCGCCAAGCACACCGCCGACTCGGTGTTCGGCGGCGACGACGATGCCATCGTCTGGCAGGAGGTCGAGGCGCGCGCCGGCGACGAGGTGCGGCTCTCGGCGACCTTCATCGTCTTCATGGCGGTGGCGACCATGATCGCAACGGTCGGCGTCGTGAGCGACCAGCCGATCCTGATCGTCGGCGCGATGGTCGTCGGCCCCGACTTCGGGCCGCTCGCCGCCATGGCGGTCGGCATCGTGCGCCGCAAGTGGCGGGTCGTCGGGCGCTCCGCGCTCGCCATCGGCGTGGGATACGCGTCGGCCATCGTCATCTCGATCGGCTTCACGTGGCTCATGGTGCTGATCGGCATCTTCCCGCGCGATCCGCTGTCGACCGATCACCCGATGACCGAGTTCATCTGGACGCCGAACGTGCTGAGCTACATCGTCGGCCTGCTCGCCGGCATCGCCGGGGTGCTCTCGCTCACGTCGGCGAAGTCGGGCGCACTCATCGGCGTGCTCATCTCGGTGACGACCGTGCCCGCGGCGGGGGCTGCGGCGCTCGCCTTCGCCTCGGGCGAGTGGGTGCTCGCCGGCACCTCGTTGTGGCAGCTGCTCGTCAACCTCATCGCGATCGTGACCGGCGGTGCGATCACGCTCGCCGTGCAGATCACGGTCGTGCGGCGCAACGACCGGCGGCGACGCGAGCTCGCGGAGGCCGCGGGGGCGCGCTGAGCGCCGACGAGCCCCATCGCGGAACGCGGCGAGGCGCCGACCCCGGAGGGGCCGACGCCTCGTCGGTGTTGCGAAGGTACTGCGGTCAGCCGGCCGCCGGGGGCACGACGCGGATGAGCGCCGCCGTGTTGCCCTTGAAGGCCTTCTTGACCTGGATGACGGTGCCGAAGCCCACGCCGTCGTCGGCGGGGTTGCCCGAGCCGAGGACACCGATGCCGCTGAGCTCGGCCCCGTAGAGGTCGGTCAGCGGGTTGCCCTGCATGTCGTAGATCGGCACGCTGTACGGCGCGTTGCCCACCGAGGGGACGACGGTCGAGGCGTCGCGGTCGCGGTAGAAGAACGACTTCCCGTTGAACGCGAAGCCCGGCACCCAGCTGCGGTCGTCGGTGAAGGTGCTCACCGGGTCGAGCGCGGGGATGTCGGTGCAGTACTCCTTGAGCGCCGCGTCGGTGATGCACTCCGTGAAGGGGTGCGTCTTCTCGAGGCCGAACGCCGCGTTCGAGGACTGCGCCCGCGAGGCCATCACGTTGAGCGTCGACGGGTCGACGTCAGCCGCCCCACCCGTGCGCTGCAGCGGGTTGAAGTGGCTGTCGACGATGAGCAGGCCGCCCTTCGCGCCGTAGCTCGGCAGGGCCGACTCGTTCGCGATGGGCATGTTCGTGTTGCCGTACGTCGTGTCGCGGTACCAGATCAGTGCACCGGGGGCGTTGTAGGCGAGCTTCGCGACCTTCCACGCGCCGTCCTGGTAGATGCTGTTGTAGCCGTACTTCAGGCCCTCGTCGAAGCCGTCGAAGTTGCGCCACTCGACCAGGTAGTACTGCGCCTTGGTCGAGGTGCCCGAGTCATGACGCCAGCCGGGGCCCGAACCGTCGACGAACGTCGTCGCCTCGGCGGTCCAGCCGTTGTCGCCGTTCTCGACGTCGTCGCTCCACGTGGTGGCGCCGCCACCCGTGACCGCGAAGTCGTCGCTGAACCAGCCGCGCTCCTGGAACGCCTCGTCGGTGGCCATGCGCAGGCGCACCTGCACGGTCTGGCCTGCGAACGACGACAGGTCGACGTAGTCGTGGCGCCAGCCGTTGGTCGAACCGGTGAGGCCGTACTTCTTGCCGCCGAAGTCCGTCATGCGACCGTTCGGGTCGGAGTAGCCGTCGTTCGTCGAGACGAGCGTGCCGGCCTCGTTGTAGACCTTCTGCTCGGTCCAGGTGGTGCCGCCGTCGGTCGAGACCTCGACGAACCCGTAGTCCCAGTCCGCCTCGATGACGTAGTCGTTCCACATCCAGAACTTGGCGTCGGCCGCGTCGGGCACATCGACCGTGCGGCTCAGGCGCAGGTCGGCCCACGCGTAGTCGGCTCCCGTGTACCACATGTCGTCACCGCTGTGCGGCGTCGCGAGGGTCACGACCTTGTTCGGCAGGTTGACCTTGATGCCGTCTTCGCTGCCCTTGGCGGGGCGCGACGACTGGCCGACCTTGATCGACAGCTCGTCGTCGCCGGGGTTCACGACCTTCGGGTCGGCCCAACCGAGCACCCACTTGTCCCAGAGGCCCATGTGGGTCGGCATCGACTGGAAGATCGGCCCCGAGTGCGAACCCGAGCTCATGAGGTCCCAGAAGTCGACGTCGCTCGAGGCGGCGTTCGAGGTGTCGTAGAGGTCGGGCAGACCGAGGTCGTGGCCATACTCGTGCGCGAACACGCCGACGCCCGAGTCCTCGGGCTGCACGATGTAGTTCGACAGCTGGAGGTCGGTGCCGGGGATCTTCGCGCCGCCGACGACCGACGACGAGTGCGCCCAAATCGCGTAGGTGCCCTGGTCACCGCCGCCGCCCGACTTGTCCTTGCCCGCGTGCACGAGCACGACGTGGTCGATCACGCCGTCGGGCTCGTTGACGTCACCGTCGCCGTCGCGGTCGCCCTGGTCTTCGATGTCGTAGTCGGCCCACGGGAAGTCGGGCTGCTGCGCCGCGAGCGCCGCGACCGCGTCGATCGGGAGCTGGCCCGGGCCGAGCTTGTTGGTCGGCGTGTAGCCCTGCTGATCCTGCATGGGGCCGGCGACCCATTCGCCCTTGTCGTTCTGGTGGCAGACCGTGGCGCCGTAGTACGCCTCGGAGTGCGGCACCGTCACCCACGGGGTCGCCGCGCCGTGCACCGTGTAGGCGCCGCGCGACATCTCCTCGTACATGTTCTTCATCGTGTAGCCCGAGATGTCGAAGCCCGGCTGCCCGTCGGGACCCGTCAGGTCGGTGCGCACGCGCTCGGTAAGGCCTTCGTCGGTGAAGAGCATCTTGTTGTAGTGCTCGCTCGAGAAGTCGGGCACCCACATCGAGTTGTTGTCTTCGAGCTCGTACGACGCGGGGTCGGGGATGTTGTTGTGCAGGGGGCCCGACTGGGGCGCACCCGGCTTGCACGTCGTCGCACCGAACTCGGTCGGCACGTACAGGTCGCTGAAGTCCTCGGAACCGCCGAACTCGACGAGGATCGTGAGGAGCTTCGCCTCTTGCGTGCCCTTGGCCTGCTTGAGGCTCTTCGGGCTCTTGCCCGTCTTCTGGGCCTTCGCCTCGGTCTTCGCCAGCTGGCGCGCGGCGACGGGGTTGCCCTGCGCGAACTTCTGGTCGACCGACTTGGCGAGTTCGAGCGGCGACTCGGCGCTCGGTGCGCCCGCCTTCGCGCCGGCGACATCGACTTCTTCGTCACTCGTGCCCAGCTCGGACTCGACCTGCGGTGCGACGTAGTTCATGTAGTACTCGTCGGCGCCGATCACCGGCGCGGAGGTGTGCGATGGCGACGCGTTCGCGGGCACTGCGCCGAAGGTCGCCAGACCGGCGGCCGCGAGCGCAAGCGCGGAAGTCGTCGCCACCACGCGCCTGCGCGCGCGAGTGGAGTTTCCAGACATGCTTCTCCCTTCGAGTGCCGCGGCGGGGGGTGACCGTCGTCGGCACACACGGCGCCCGTCGGTAGACGGACGTAATCGGCATCCTGCCGTTAACGTGCGCGCCTATGGAAGACCTGAATACCGATCTGTGGAGAACTCCGTCCATCCGTCGCGCGGACGGCGGCGATCAGGTCACGATGTCCGCGATCGCTTCCACATGGCGGGAGCGTCGAATAAACTCCGACCTTCCGGTCGGTCGGTGGGAGTTTCGCGCCGGAGAACGCGGTTCGGCGGGGTCGGCTCAGCCGATGAGCAGCCCGCGCAGCTGGTCGGTCGAGTGCACGATCGCCATGGCGTCGCCGGCCTCGGCGGGCGAGCCGTAGCCCCACTCGACGAGGATCGTCGGCACGCCGTTCGCGAGCGCGCCGATCGTGTCGTGGCTGCGGTCGCCCACCATGACGGCGTGCGAGGTGTCGATGCCGTCGTCCTGCAGGCGGCGCAGCGCCTCGGCGACGACCTGCGACTTGGTGCCGCGCGTGCCGTCGGTCGTGGCGCCCGTGATCACGGTGAAGTACTGCGCGAGCCCCGCGTTGTCGAGCACGGCCCGGGCGGTCGGCTCGGGCTTCGACGTTGCCAGGGCGATGGGCACGCCCGCGGCGTGGAGTCGCTCGAGCAGTCCCCGCACACCGGGGAACACGGGCGACGAGAGCACGTGGTCGGCGTAGTGGGCGCGGTAGGTCGCGACGGCCTCGTCGGCCAGCGCGTCCTCGAGGCCGTGGCCGGCGCCGAACACGTCCCGGAGCGGCGGGCCCACGTACGAGCGCAGCGTCGCGTCGTCGGGAACGGGCAGGCCGAGGGTGCTGAACGTGTGGGCGAGGGAGGCGGTGATGTCGGCGGCCGAGTCGATGATGGTGCCGTCGAGGTCGAAGAGCACCGCCGACCAGGTGCGGGTGAGCGTGGGGGTGGGGGAGGTCACCGTGACATCCTAGAGTCCCCGAATGCGAGTGATGCTCAGAGTTCGCCCAGAACTGGGTCGGGTGACCCAATTCGCCGCGGCGACGCAGACGTGCCGGAGCGGCTCAGAACAGCCGCGAGTGCCCGTCGTCGACGCCGCGCATCGCGTCGTAGTCGAGCACGAGGCAGCGGATGCCGCGGTCTTCGGCGAGGGTTCGAGCCTGCGGCTTGATCTCCTGCGCGGCGAACACGCCCTTCACGGGTGCGAGCAGCGGGTCGCGGTTCATGAGCTCGAGGTAGCGCGTGAGCTGCTCGACGCCGTCGATGTCGCCGCGGCGCTTCAACTCGACCGCGACGCTCGCGCCCGAGGCATCCGTCGCCAGGATGTCGACCGGGCCGATCGCCGTCATGTATTCGCGTCGCACGAGGCGGTGGCCTTCGCCCAGCAGTTCGATCTGCTCGGCCAGGAGCTTCTGCAGGTGCGCCTCGACCCCGTCCTTCTGGAGGCCCGGGTCGATGCCGAGGTCGTGCGCGGAGTCGTGCAGCACCTCGTGGATCGACACGATGAGCCGGTCGGCGGTCTTCTTGTGCGTGACCGTCCACAACTGCGTGATGCCGGCCTCGCGCTGCTCGTCGTCGGGCTGGGCCGTCTCGAGCGTGCACGGCGGGCTCATCCAGTTGAGCGGCTTGTAGCTGCCGCCGTCGGAGTGCACCAGCAGGCTTCCGTCGCCCTTGACCATGAGCAGCCGGGTCGCGAGGGGCAGGTGGGCTTGCAGCCGCCCCGCGTAGTCGACGGAGCAGCGGGCGATGACGAGGCGCACCCGACGAGTCTACCGGCGGGGTCGGGCGACGCCCGCGTGCGGGCCGGTCAGGCCCGACGGTACGCGACGAGCACGGTGCCGTTGTCGAACCGCTGCGTCTCGGCGAGCTCGAGCGACTGCCGCACCCCGTCGGGCAGTGCGCGAGTGCCGCCGCCGACGATCTCGGGCACGAGGTACAGCTCGACGTCGTCGACGATGCCCGCCCGGAAGGCCTCGGCCGCGAGCGTCGCCCCGCCGACGAGCACATCCGCGTCGGACGCCTCGACGAACGCCCGCACCTCGTCGGCGTCGAACCGGGGCTCGAGCCGGGTGCGCGGCGTGGTCGGCTCAGTGAGCGTCGACGAGTAGACGACCTTGTCGGCCCCGCGCCAGACCGCGGCGAAGTCGGCCTGCATGGGCGGCAGCTCGGCGAGGTCGACCTCGTGCCAGAACGCCATCACCTCGTACAGCCGGCGGCCGTAGAGGTGCGTGCCGATGCCGCGCATGCGGTCGTTGATGAAGGCGTGCAACTCGTCGCTCGGCACGCTCCAGTCGAAGCGGCCGCCTGCATCGGCGATGTAGCCGTCGAGCGAGCAACTGGTGGAGTAGATGAGCCTGGCCATGCGGCACCTCCCGCCGCCCATCGTGCTCCGTCGGGCGGGATTCCGCCAGAGGCGCAGCGATTCCGCGAGGTCGGGCCTGCGCGCCGGGTCGGCACCGGTCAGGATGCCGCGGTGCGGGCGTTCTCGCGGGCCGCCGGCGCCGCGAGGAAGGAAAGCACGAGCAGCACGAGGATGACGAGCAGCGCGTTGAGGATGCCGAAGTGCTGGCCGATGAAGCCGAGCAGCGGCGGACCGGCGAGGAACGCGCAGTAGCCGATGATCGCGACGGCGCTCACGCGGGCGGCGGAGTCGGTGGGGTGGTCGGCGGCGGCCGACATGCCGACCGGGAAGCCGAGCGACGAGCCGATACCCCAGAGCACGGTGCCGACGACGAGCATCCACGTCTCGGTGCCGAAGATGAAGAGCGAGAGCCCGGCGATGCCGACGACCGCGAGCGTGCGCAGCACGGGGACGCGGCCGAACCGGTCGAGGATCGGGCCGCCGACGACGCGGCCGGCCGTGATCGAGACCGTGAAGACGCCGAACATGAGCGCGCCGGTCGTCGCGTCGAAGCCGTGCCCGTCGACGACCGCGAGCGCCAGCCAGTCGTTGGCGGAGCCCTCGGCGAACGACATGCCGAGCATGATGACGCCGATGAGGAGGAGCCGCACGTCGGCCCAGACGGCGAGGTTCGCCTTCAGCCGCTCGGTCCACGGCGGACGAGGGCCGGTGTGCGTGTCGTCGCCGACCTCGGCGCGCACGGGCACGTAGCGCACGGCCACGAAGATGCCGGCGGCGATGCCGAGCGCCATGACGCCGAGGTGCCACGAGACGGGGATGTCGAGGGAGGATGCGGCGGCCGCGACACCGGCGCCCGCGACCGTGCCGAAGGAGAAGAAGGCGTGCATCATCGGCATGACCGTGCGGCCGATCTCGCGCTCGGCCTCGGCGCCCTCGACGTTCATCATCACGTCGACGGTGCCGTTGCCGAAGCCGAAGAGGGCGAGCCCGATGACGACGAGCGGCACCGAGGGCAGCAGGTCGGAGCCGCCGACGCCCGTGAACACGAGCCCCACCGACACCGTCACGAGCGCGCTGATCATGCCGAGGCGCGCGCCGAGGCGGGCGAGCAGCCACGGGGCCGCGACGAGGCCGGCCACGGCGCCGATCGACGAGGCGAGGATGACGAGGCCGACACCCTGCGTCGTGAGCCCGGTGTCGTCGCGGATCGCGGGGATGCGCGCCACCCAGCTCGCCATCGCGAGCCCCGAGAGGAAGAAGATCGCGAAGATCGCGTTGCGCCAGGCGACGAGCTCGCGCGTCGAGCGTGGCACGGTCGCGCTCGTGCGGGGGGTCTCGGTCATCGTGCTTCCCGGGGTCGGCCGGCGCCGTCGGACGCCTATCGAATCGATTCGATCGCACTCTATCCGGGGGTTTCGCGAGCCGCAAGCCGTGCCGCGACGGCGGCGGGGTGAGCGCGGCGCGCGCAGCCGATCGTCCCGGATCTCGCCGACGCGCTTGCGCGAGTGGCGCGTGCCTCGCTACTGTCTCGTGTTAATCGTTTAGCTAAACGATTAACATCCGCGGGCTCCGCACCGCACCCCTTCACCAGAGAGACAGATCCAAAGGAGGATCGGATGCTTCGACGTGCAATCACCCGCCGCGGTGCTGCCGCACTCGCCGTGGCCGCGACCGCCGCGCTCGCGATGAGCGCCTGCAGCGGCTCGGGTTCGAACGGAGGCGACGGCGAGGACGTCACCATCACGTACGGGATCTGGGACGAGAACCAGCAGCCCGCGATGGAGGAGATCGCCGCGGCGTTCACCGAAGAGCACCCGAACGTGACGGTCGACATCCAGC
Source organism: Agromyces cucurbitae (assembly GCF_058349945.1). NCBI lineage: Bacteria > Bacillati > Actinomycetota > Actinomycetes > Micrococcales > Microbacteriaceae > Agromyces > Agromyces cucurbitae. The sequence goes on from NZ_JBYRES010000001.1 coordinate 339,137, forward strand.
TCACGCCGTACAAGGAGTACTTCACGAAGCTGCAGACCTCGGTCTCGGGCGGATCCGCTCCCGACGTGTTCTGGATGAACGGCCCGAACTTCCAGCTCTACGCATCGAACGGCGTGCTCGCCCCGCTCGACGACCAGGGCGTCGACGCCGCCGATTACCCGCAGGGCCTCATCGACCTCTACACCTACGACGGCTCGCTCTACGGCGCCCCCAAGGACTTCGACACCGTCGCGCTCTGGTACAACAAGGAGCTCTTCGACGCGGCCGGCGTCGAGTACCCGAAGGCCGGCTGGACGTGGGACGACCTGAAGGCGGCCGCCGCGAAGCTCACCGACCCGGCGAAGGGCCAGTACGGCATCGCCGCGAGCCAGTACGGCCAGGAGAACTTCTACAACTCGATCGCCCAGGCCGGCGGCCAGGTCATCAGCGCCGACGGCACCGAGTCGGGCTACGGGTCGCCCGAGGCCCTCGCCGGCATCGAGCTCTGGACGGACCTCATCGAGGCCGGCTCCTCGCCGACGGCGCAGCAGATGACCGACACGAACCCCGAGGACTTCTTCCTCTCGGGCAAGGTCGCCATGTTCCAGAACGGCTCGTGGGCCGCGGTCGCGTACGCCGACAACGCCGACATCGCCGACAAGGTCGACGTCGCACCCCTCGCCGAGGGCGCCACCGGCAACCAGAGCGTGATCCACGGCATCGGCAACGTCGCCAACGCGAAGGGCGAGCACGTCGACGTCGCCAAGCAGTTCGCCGCGTTCGCCAGCTCCGAGCAGGCCGCCGAGATCCAGGCGGAGACCGGCACGGTCATCCCGGCCTTCAACGGCACCCAGCAGGCGTGGGTCGACGCGCTCCCGCAGTACGACCTGCAGGTCTACATCGACGCGCTCGACACGGCCGTCGCCTACCCCGTCTCGAAGAACACCTCCGCGTGGACCTCGATCGAGAGCGAGGTCCTCTCGCAGGTGTGGGCCGGCACCGTGACGCCCGAAGCGGGGCTCCAGGACCTCGCCGAGCAGATGCAGGCGGCGCTGGACGCGGAGTCGGAGTAACGCCATGTCTGATCTGATCGCGCAGCGCACGAGCGCGCCGATCACCGAGCTCGACCGGGAGCGGCCCGCGGCCGCTCCCGGCCGGGGGCGGCGCGGCGGGCGCGGACCGGGCCAGTCGCCGTGGTGGGCGCTGCTCTTCATCGGGCCGACCGCCGCAGGCCTGCTCGTCTTCTACCTGTGGCCGACGGTGCGCACCTTCCTGATGTCGTTCACCGAGTCCGGCCCGTTCGGCGGGTCGGAGTTCGTCGGACTCGACAACTACGCACGGCTCGTCCAGGATCCCGAGCTCATCGAGGCCCTGCGCAACACCGCGGTCTACACGGTGATCGCACTCATCGGCATCCCCATCGCGATCGCGATCGCCGCCCTGCTCAACACCGCAGGTCTGCGCGGCCGAGGCGTGTACCGCACGCTCTACTTCATCCCCGTCGTCACCATGCCCGCGGCGATCGCGCTGGTCTGGCGCATGATCTACAACGGCGACTACGGCGTGCTCAACGCAGCGCTCGCCGTCTTCGGCATCGAGGGCAAGAGCTGGCTCACCGACCCGAACACGGCGCTCGTCGCCATCGCGGTCGTCGGCATCTGGGCCGGACTCGGCACCAACATCGTGATCTTCCTCGCGGGCCTGCAGGGCATCCCCGACACGATCATGGAGGCCGCCGACCTCGACGGCGCCGGCCCCGTGCGCAAGTTCTTCTCGATCACCATCCCGCTGCTCAGCCCGAGCATCTTCTTCGTGAGCGTCATCAGCGTCATCGGCGCGCTGCAGGTCTTCGACCTCATCTACATGATGCTCGGCCGGTCGAACCCGGCGATGCCGAGCACCCGCACGATCGTCTACCTCTTCTACGAGGCGGGCTTCCTCGACAACCAGCAGGGCTATGCGGCGGCGATCGCCTTCCTGCTGCTCGTCATCATCCTCGTGCTGACCGTCGTGCAGTTCCGGCTGCAGAAGAAGTGGGTGCACTATGAGTGACCTGGCCGTCGACACCCGTGCCATGACGGGCGCCCCGCCCGAGGCATCCGCCCCGCGACCCGGCCGCACCGGCCGGGGCCGCAAGCAGGGCCACTGGCTCGTGCACCTGCTGCTCGCCGGCGGCGCCGTGCTCATGATCTTCCCGTTCGTGTGGCAGACGCTCACCGCGTTCAAGACGTTCCAGGACTCGGTGCAGGTGCCGCCCGTCGTGTTCCCCGACCCGTGGGTGTGGACGAACTTCGCCGAGGTCTTCGAGTCGATGCCGTTCGGCCAGATGTTCCTCAACTCGGTGCTGCTCACGATCGGCCGCACGGTCGGCCAGGTGGTGCTCTGCACGATGGCGGGCTACGCGTTCGCGCGCATCCCGTTCCGCGGCCGCAACGTCGTGTTCGTGCTGTTCCTCTCGGTGCTGATGGTGCCGTCGCAGCTCTACCTGCTGCCGCAGTACGAGATCATCCAGAACCTCGGCTGGCTCAACACCCTGCAGGCGCTCATCGTGCCGGGCATCTTCAGCGCCTTCGGCACCTTCCTCATGCGGCAGTTCTTCATGTCGATGCCGGCCGAGCTCGAAGAGGCGGCGCGCATCGACGGCGCGAACCCGTGGCAGACGTTCTGGCGGGTCATGGTGCCGCTCGCGAAGCCCGGCATCGTCGCCCTCACCGTCTTCACGGTGCTGTGGTCGTGGAACGACCTGCTGTGGCCGCTCGTGGTCACGACCGACCCCGAGAAGATGCCGCTGTCGGTGGGCCTGTCGCAGCTCGTCGGCCTCCACGGCACTGACTACCCTGTGCTGATGGCGGGCGCCCTGCTGGCGACGCTGCCCATGCTGGTCACGTTCATGATCCTGCAGAAGCAGTTCATCCAGGGCATCGCCTTCTCAGGGACGAAGGGGTGACGTGATGGTGCGGGCGAACACTGGCGGACCGACCGGGCACGGCAGCTCCGGCCCCGGGGGAGGCGCGAACGCACGCCGCCGCCCCACGCTGCGGATGGTCGCCGAGCTCGCGGGCGTCTCGACCGCGACCGTGTCGTACGTGTTCTCGGGGCGCTCGGGCGGCGGCTCGGGCGTGGCCGAAGCCACGGCCAAGCGCGTGCTCGAGGCCGCCGAGCAGCTCAACTACCGGCCCAACCGCGCCGCCCGCACCATCCGCACCGGACGCAGCGACACGGTGCAGCTGTCGCTGCACATGCTGAGCGACCCGTGGTCGCTCGCCGTCGCCGCCGCCGTCAACGAGGAGGCCAACCGGCACGGCCTCACGACGCTCATCCTCGCCGACGGCGACTGGTACGCCGCGCTCGACCGCGTCGAGAGCGACGTCGCCTACCTGGACGCGGCCGTCGGCACCGACGAGGTGCGTCGCAAGCTGCAGGCGCTCGCCGAACGCGGCCAGCGGCTCGTGGTCTTCAGCGAGACGCTCGAGCCCGACGGCTACGACGTGATCCGCTCCGACGCGATCCCCGGCTGCTACCTCGCGATGGACCACCTGCTCGAACGGCACACGGCGATCGGATGCCTCGCGGCCGACGACGCCGTCAAGGCACCCGAGCGCTCGCGGTACGCACCGTACCTCGCCAGGATGCGCCAGCGGGGCCTGCCGATCGTGCCCGAGCACACCGCCACGTACTCGAACACGCAGGCGAGCGCCTTCGCGGCGGCCGTCGCGCTCCTCTCCCGCGACGACCGGCCGACCGCGATCTACGCGACGACCGACTTCGCGGCGATCGCGGCGATCAACGCCGCGCACATGCTCGGCCTCCGCGTGCCGCACGACGTCGCCGTCATCGGCGTCGGCAACACGCCCGACGCGCAGTCGATCGCGCCGACCCTGACCACCGTCGGTCCCACCGACTTCTACCGCCGGCAGGCCGAGATCATCGTGGCCCGCGCGCTCGACTCGGGTGCGAGCGAGCCCGGCCTGCACGAATTCCCCTGGTCGCTCGTCCCGGGCGGCTCGACCGACCTCGACGCACCGCCGCGCGCGGCGCGCACCCTGTAGCCCTGCCTGCGCAGGAACATCTTCGAAGGAGCACCACGCCGTGGATCTGAACATCGGCATCGTCGGCTTCGGCGCGCGCTCGACCCTCGCCATGGAGGCCCATCGGCCCGGCCGGGGCTCGCGGGTGACCGCCGTCTGCGACCTCTCCGAGCGCTCGCGCACCGAGGCGCGGTCGGCCCTGCCCGAGGCATCCGTCACCGATTCGATCGACGAGCTGCTCGCGAGCGGCATCGACGCCGTCATGGTGCTGACGCCCGACCACCAGCACGCGACCGTCGCGATCGCGGCGCTCGAGGCGGGCGTGCCCGTCTTCTGCGAGAAGCCGCTCGCGGTGACGGTCGCCGACGCCGACGCCATCCTCGAGACGGCGCGTCGCACCGGCACCCGGCTCTACGTCGGCCACAACATGCGCCACATGTCGGTCGTGCTGCTCATGCGCCGGCTCATCCTCGAGGGACGCATCGGCGAGGTGAAGGCGGTCTGGTGCCGCCACTTCGTCGGCAACGGCGGCGACTTCTACTTCAAGGACTGGCACGCGGAGCGGGCGAAGACGACGGGCCTCCTGCTGCAGAAGGGCGCGCACGACCTCGACGTCATCCACTGGCTCGCCGGGGCGTACACGACCGAGGTGCAGGCGATGGGGTCGCTGAGCGTCTACGGCGACATCGACGACCGTCGCGACCGTTCGGGCGAGCGCATGCGCGACTGGTTCAGCCTCGACAACTGGCCGCCGACCGCCCAGACGGGCCTCAACCCGGTGATCGACGTCGAGGACATCTCGATGGTGAACATGCGGCTCGGCAACGGCGTGCTCGCGAGCTACCAGCAGTGCCACTTCACGCCCGACTACTGGCGCAACTACACGGTGATCGGCACCGAGGGCCGCATCGAGAACTTCGGCGACGTGTCGGGCTCCGAGGTGGGGCTCTGGAACCGCCGCCACCAGGGCGCGGCGCCCGCCGACGAGACGTTCATCGTGCCCGAGTCGCCCGAGGACGTCGGGCACGACGGCGCCGACGCGCTGCTCGTCGCGGAGTTCCTGCGCTTCGTGCGCGACGGCGGACTCACCGAGACGTCGCCCGTCGCCGCGCGCGAGGCGGTCGCGGTCGGCATCCGGGCGACCGAGTCGCTGCGCGGCGACGGCGGCACCCTCGAGATCGCGCCGCTCGACCCCGAGCTCGTCGCCTACTTCGAGGCCGGACAGGTCGAGCCGGCGGCGGCGCGGGCCTGAGTCATCCAGCCGCCGACCGCTGCCAGCGCCGGTACGATGGCTGAGTCATCCGGCGCACCCACCGGACCACTCGCATGAGCCGCCGCACCCAGCGGTTCGTGCGCCGAACAACGGAGTTTTCGAAGCGATGAAGGCCCTCTACAAAGCCGCCCCCGGCGCAGGTTTCGAGTTCGTCGAGCGGCCCGAGCCCGAGCCCGGTCCCGCCGACGTGAAGATCCGGGTGCTGCGCACCGGCATCTGCGGCACCGACCTGCACATCGAGAAGTGGGACGACTGGGCCGCGTCCGAGATCCGCACGCCGTTGATCCCCGGACACGAGTTCTACGGCGAGGTCGTCGAGGTGGGCTCGCTCGTGCACGACGTCGCCGTGGGCGACAAGGTGTCGGGCGAGGGACACGTCGTCTGCGGCATGTGCCGCAACTGCCGCGCGGGGCGCCGCCAGATGTGCATTCGCACGCAGGGCGTCGGGCTGCACCGCGACGGCGCGTTCGCCGAGTACGTCGTGATCCCCGGTGAGAACGTCTGGGTGCACCACTCGCCGGTCGACCCCGAGGTCGGCGCGATCTTCGACCCGTTCGGCAACGCCGTGCACACGGCGCTCGCCTTCTCGGTCGTCGGTGAAGACGTGCTCGTCACGGGCTGCGGGCCGATCGGGCTCATGTCGATCGCGGTCGCGCGCCACGTCGGCGCGCGGTTCATCGTCGCCTCCGACGTGTCGCCAGCGCGCCTCGAGCTCGCACTCGAGATGGGCGCCGACGCGGTCGTGGACGTCTCGAAGGAGCGCGTGCGCGACGTGCAGCAGCGGCTCGGCATGCGCGAGGGCTTCGACGTCGGCTTCGAGATGAGCGGCTCGCCCAAGGCGCTGCCCGAGATGATCGAGAACATGAACCACGGCGGCCGCATCGCGATGCTCGGCCTGCCGAGCGAGCCCTACGCGATCGACTGGGGCAAGGTCGTCACCCACATGCTCACGCTCAAGGGCATCTACGGGCGCGAGATGTTCGAGACGTGGAACTCGATGTCGGCGATGCTGCAGACGAGCTCGGAGCTGCGTTCGCGCGTGGCCTCGATCATCAGCGACCGGTTCGCCGCGCGCGACTGGCGCGAGGCGTTCGACGTGGCGGCGTCGGGCGGCGTCGGCAAGGTCATCCTCGACTGGACCCAGGTCTGAACGGAGCGTTCTGAGATGTACGGAGATGTGAAGGCGCAGCTGCGCGCGGAGCTCGACGAGATCGAGGCCGCCGGGCTCACCAAGCGCGAGCGCGGCATCCAGGGCCCGCAGTCGTCGGCGATCGACGTCGCGGGCCGCGAGGTGCTGAACTTCTGCGCGAACAACTACCTCGGCCTGGCCGACGACCCGCGCATCGTGGCGGCTGCGCACCGCGGCCTCGACGAGTGGGGCTACGGCATGGCGAGCGTGCGCTTCATCTGCGGCACGCAGGAGCAGCACCTCGAGCTCGAGCGGGCCGTGTCGCAGTTCCTGGGGTACGACGACACGATCCTGTTCTCGTCGTGCTTCGACGCGAACGGAGGCGTCTTCGAGACCCTGTTCGGGGCCGACGACGCGATCATCTCCGACGAGCTCAACCACGCGTCGATCATCGACGGCATCCGCCTCTCGAAGGCGCAGCGCTTCCGGTACAAGAACCGCGACATGGCCGACCTCGAGGCGAAGCTGCAGGAGGCGTCGGGCGCCCGCCGCACGGTCATCGTGACTGACGGCGTGTTCTCGATGGACGGGTACATCGCCCCGCTCGAGGAGATCTGCGACCTCGCCGACCGCTACGGCGCGCTCGTCTTCGTCGACGACTCGCACGCCGTCGGCTTCGTCGGCGCGAACGGCCGCGGCACGCCCGAGTACTGCGGTGTCGAGGGCCGGGTCGACATCACGACCGGCACCTTCGGCAAGGCGCTCGGCGGCGCGTCGGGCGGTTACGTCGCCGCCCGCCAGGAGATCGTCGACCTGCTGCGCCAGCGTGCCCGCCCGTACCTGTTCTCGAACACGCTCGCGCCCGCGATCGTCGCGGGCACGCTCGAGGCGCTGTCGCTGCTGGCCTCCTCGGGCGAGCTGCGCACGCGCCTGAACGCGAACGCCGCGCTGTTCCGGGAGCTCATGGATGCCGCGGGCTTCGAGCTGCTGCCCGGTGAGCACCCGATCGTGCCCGTCATGTTCGGCGATGCCGCGCTCACCGCACGCATCGCCGACGCGCTGCAGGAGCGCGGCGTGTTCGTGACGGCGTTCTCGTACCCCGTCGTGCCCAAGGGGGCCGCACGCATCCGCGTGCAGCTCTCGGCGGCGCACTCCGAGGACGAGATCCGCCGCTGCGTCGCGGCCTTCACGGAGGCGCGCGAGGCGGTCGCGGCCGGCTGAGGCCGGCCGCCGGTGTCGCGTATCTGCAAGACGCGCGCGATCGCCCGGCGTAGCCTGAGGCCGACCATGAGCGGAGACCGCCTGCGGGCGGTGACGCGAGAGGAGGCGGATCATGGCCGAGCGATTCGACGCGGTCTCGAGCATCACGATCGATGCGCCGCGCGAGCGCGTCTGGGCGGTGATCACCGACCCGGCCGCCGCACGGGAGTTCATGTTCGGCACCGAGCTCGAGACCGACTGGTCGGTGGGCGGCGCGATCAGGTGGCGCGGTGAGTGGAAGGGCGAGGCGTACGAGGACCACGGCGTCGTGCTCGAATTCGATCCGCCCGGTCGACTCGTGCACACGCACTTCAGTCCGCTGGGCGGCGAGGCCGACGTGCCCGAGAACCATCACACCCTGACGTGGACCCTCGACACCGCCGCCGGGGCGACCGTGCTGACGCTCACGCAGGACAACAACCCGACGGCGGAGGCGGCCGAGCACTCGAAGGGGATGTGGGACTCGCTCGTCGCGAAGGTGAAGCAGCTGGCCGAGGGCTCGTGACGAGCGGCCGCGCCGCCAGGTGGCGCGGCGCCGCACTCGGCCGGCTTCGAATCGATTCGGCCTAGAATCGGGCGCATGCAGCCCGAACCCGCAGCCCCGGCCGCCCCGCGGCCGACGCTCGCCGACGTCGCCGCGAAGGCCGGTGTCTCCGCGTCGACGGCCTCGCTCGCGTTCAGCGGCTCCGGCCCCGTGTCGGACGCCACGAAGCAGCGCGTGCTCGACGCCGCGGCTGCGCTCGGCTACGGCGGACCCGACCCGCGCGCGCGGTCGCTCCGCCGCGGACGCTCGGGCATCGTCGGCGTCGTGCTCGAGGAGCGCGTGCGGGCCGCCTTCCTCGACCCCGTGAAGATCCAGATGCTCGACGGCATCACGGAGGGCATCGCCCCGCTCGGCGCGGGCCTGCTGCTGCTGACCGACACGGGCGAGCCGGGCGAGAACGCCGTCGACATCGAGAGCGCGCCCGTCGACGCGGTCGTGCTCATCGGCTGCAGCCCGAGGCTCGCGGTCTCGATCGAGGCACTGCGACGCCGCGGCATCCCCGCCGTCGCGATCGAGGGCGACACCGGAGCCGACCTGCCCGAGATCTCGATCGACAACCACCAGGCGACGCGGCGCGGCGCCGCGTACCTGCGCGAGCTCGGCCACGCGCGCGTCGCGCTCGTCACGCTGCCGTTCGACGCGGCGCGCACGCGCGGCCCGCTCACGCCCGAGCTCGAGCGCGCGGGCACGGCGGCGACCGCGCGCGAGCGGCTCGCCGGGGCCCGCGAGGTGTTTCCCGGCATCACCGGGCAGGTGGCCGGAGCGAGCTCGATCGAAGAGGGGCTCGAGGCCGGGCGCGCGTTGCTCGCCGACCCGGCGAACCGCCCGACGGCGGTCATCGCGCAGAGCGACCTGCTCGCGGCCGGCGTCATCCGCGCCGCCGAGGAGCTCGGCATCGCCGTGCCCGCCGAGCTCAGCGTCATCGGGTTCGACGGCATCACCGTCGACGGCCTGCAGCACGACCTGACGACGCTGTCGCAGCCGTCGGTCGCGAAGGGCCGCGCGGCCGGCGAGGCCGTCGTGAGCCTGCTCGCGGGCGAGTCGCCCGAGTCGGTCTGCTTCACGAGCACCCTGCACGTCGGCGACACGACGGCCCCGCCGCCCGCCCGCTGATCGGTCGGCCCGGGTCGTAGGCTGGCCCGCATGAGCCTCGACCTCGCCGCCGTCTACCGCGACCTGCACGCCAACCCCGAACTCTCGTTCCAGGAGCACCGCACCGCCGGCATCGTCGCCGAGACGCTCACGGGGCTCGGCTTCGAGGTGATCACGGGCCTCGGCCGGACGGGCGTCGCGGGCGTGCTCGCCAACGGCGACGGCCCGACGGTGCTGCTGCGCGCCGACATGGACGCCCTGCCCGTGCTCGAGGACACCGGCCTGCCGTACGCGAGCACGGCGCGCGGCGTCGACCCCGACGGCAACGACGTGCCGGTCATGCACGCGTGCGGCCACGACGTGCACGTGACGTGCCTGCTGGGCGCTGCCGAGCGCATGGTCGACGAGCGTCCGGCCTGGTCGGGCACGCTCGTCGTCGTATTCCAGCCGGCCGAGGAGCTCGGCGGCGGAGCCGAGTCGATGATCACCGACGGGCTCTACGCACGCGTGCCCAAGCCCGACATCGTGCTCGGCCAGCACGTCGCCCCGCTGCCGGCGGGCTTCGCGGGCGTGCACCCGGGCGTCGCGATGGCGGCGGCCGACTCGCTGACGGTGCGCGTGCACGGCGTCGGCGGCCACGGCTCGCGCCCCGAGGCCGGCGTCGACCCGGTGCTGCTCGCCGCCGCGATCACGGTGCGCCTGCAGGGCGTCGTCGCCCGCGAGGTCGCCGCGACCGACGCCGCGGTCGTCACCGTGGGACAGCTGCACGCCGGAACGAAGCACAACATCATCCCGTCGGAGGCGATGCTCGGCATCAACGTGCGCAGCTTCGACGAGGCGGTGCGCACGCGGGTGCTCACCGCGATCGAGCGCATCGCGAAGGGCGAGGCGGCGGCGTCGGGCGCGCCGCGCGAGCCCGACTTCGACTACATCGACCGCTTCCCCGCGACGGTCAACGATCCGGATGCCTCCGAGCGCACCGCCGCGGCGCTGCGACGCGCGCTCGGCGAGGGGCGCGTGTTCGACCCGGGCGTGGTCTCGGGCAGCGAGGACGTCGGCGTCTTCGCCACCGAAGCGGGCGTGCCGCTCGTCTACTGGTTCCTCGGCGGGTTCGACCCGTCGCTGTTCGACCCGGCCGCGCTCGCCGCGGGCCGACTGCCCGAGGACCTGCCGTCGAACCACTCGCCGAAGTTCGCGCCGGTCATCGACCCCACGCTCGACAGCGGCGTCACCGCCCTCGTCGCCGCAGCGCGCGAGTGGCTGGGGGCGCCGGCCGCCTGACCGCGGTTCAGGCCGGCGCGCCTGTGACCATCCACCGGGTGCCGCGCGCCCGCAGCGAGAGCGTGACGGCGCGCGCCGCCAGGTAGCCGATCGCGAAGGCGGCCATGAGCCACGCGGGCCCTGCGGCGCCGGGCGGCGCCACCGACACCACGCCGAGCGCGAGCGGCACGAACACCGCGAGGTTCACCACGCCCGTCCACGCGAGATAGCGCGCGTCGCCCGCGCCGATGAGCACGCCGTCGAGCACGAACACGAGCCCGCCGAGCGGCGCCGACAACCCGAGCACGACGAGCGACGGCGGCAGCAGGGCCGCGACCTCGGCCGAGCTCGTGAAGAGGCCCGGCAGCACCCAGGCCGAGGCGATGAGCAGCGCGCCGATGACCGCGCCGGAGCCGATGCCCCACTCGACGCAGCGCCGCAGCACGCGCCGGACCGCTGCGACGTCGCCCGCGCCGAGGCCGCGCCCGATGAGCGCCTGCGCGGCGATCGCGAGGGCGTCGAGCGCGAACCCGAGCGTGAAGTAGATCGTCATCGCGACCTGGAACGCGGCGAGCTCGTTCGACCCGAGCGAGGTCGCCGCCCACGTCGCGAGCAGCAGCGCGACGCGCAGGCTCGTGGTGCGGATGAACAGCCAGCCGCCCGACGCGGCACCGCGCAGCACGCCGGCATGATGGGGCCACGGGCTCGCACCCGCCCGGCGCGCATGGGCCGCGACCACGACGAGGTAGACCGCGACCATGCCCCACTGCGCGATGACGGTGCCGACGGCCGACCCCGCGATGCCCCAGCCCGCGACGTAGATGAACACGTAGTTGAGCGCGATGTTGACGGCGAAGCCGATGCCCGCGACCCACAGCGGGGTCTTCGTGTCCTGCAGGCCGCGCAGCAGGCCGGTCGCCGCGAACACGATGAGCATGGCCGGCAGCCCCGCCATCGAGATCGAGAGATAGGCGGATGCCTCGGCCGTGACCGCCTCGGTCGCGCCGAAGAGCCCGACGAGCCATGGGGCCGCGAACCAGCCGGCGACGCCGAGCACGACGCCGATGCCGAGGGCGAGCCACAGTCCGTCGATGCCCGACGCGACCGCACCGCGAAGGTCGCCGGTGCCGAGGCGGCGTGCCACCGCCGGGGTCGTGGCGTACGCGAGGAACACCATGAGCCCGATGATCGTCTGCAGCACGGCGCTCGCGAGCCCGAGCCCCGCGAGCGGGTCGGCGCCGAGATGGCCGACCATGGCCGTGTCGGCGAGCAGGAACAGGGGCTCGGCGATGAGGGCCCCGAGCGCCGGGATCGCGAGACGCAGGATGTCGCGGTCGACGGCACGGTCGATCGCGCGCGGCGCGGAGGAGGGGTTCGAGGTCTTCATGTGCCCCACGAGCCTACGTCGGCCCGGTGACACGACCGGATGCCGGCCGGGCTGCCCGGCATCCGGTCGGCTTCGGGACGCGGCGCGTCGGGTTCGCACCGGCCCGGCTCATGCGGCCGCGCGCACGCCCTTCTCCTCGCCGCGCTCGACCCGGTCGACGGCGGCGACGCCGCCGCCGACGAAGGCCGTCACGGCGTCGAGCGTGCGGTCTGCGGCGAGCAGCCTGACGTGCCCGGACCCGCTCGAGAGCAGCATCCTCGACCGATCGCCGTGCGCCGCGTGCAGCAGCTCGCTCTGGGCGGCGTCGATCTCGCGATCCTCCCGGTCGTGCAGCAGCAGCAGCTCGACGGAGGCCGGCAGCGGCGCGGCGACCGTGTCGAATCGCCGCCACGGGTCGGAGACGCCGGGGAAGACCCGCCGGGTGTAGCGCGTGCGCTGGATCTCGGCGGCGCGTGCGCTCAGCCCGATGGCGTGCGCGAAGGCGTCGAACAGGTACCGCCCGGAGGCCATCGGCGCGAGGCCGACGACCCCGCGCGTCGACACGCCGTCGCGCACCGCGGTCATCGTCGTGAGGGCGCCGAGCGAGTGCCCGATGATGGCCTCGAACCGCCCGTACTTGAGATGCAGCCGGTTGATCGCCTCCACCCACGATCGGATATCGGTGCTGCGCCCGCCGGCGTCGCCGTGCGCCGGGGCGTCGAAGGCGACGAGGTGGTACCCGGCCGCACGCAGCTCGCGGATGATCGGCGCGAACTGCGAGGCGCGCCCGCGCCAGCCGTGCACGAGCAGCACGGTGCGGGGGCCGGTGCCCCACTCGTAGAGCACGCCGTCGCCGTGCGGCAGCGGCAGCGGGTGCCGTTCGGCGGCGAGGTGCACGGGCTGCTCGCTCGGCTGCACGACGCGCGAGGGGCGGGTGCGTTCGAACATGGGGCCGGCGATGCTCGCGGCGAGGCCGGGCGAGACGTGGTCGGCGGTGCGCACCGCGCCGAGCGCGGCGTTCGTCATCGGGACGGAGGTCGACAGAGCCATTGCTGATCCTTTCGGGGAGTGGCTCGCGTAGGGGCGCGCACCGCATACTCTGCTCCGGCGCAATCGTCGCCGACATGGACCCACGTCCTGTATCGACGCCGCGCGGGAACCCAGAACGGGGGGTCTCGGGTCTCGCCGGGTGGTTTCGAGACGCTCGTTCGTCGCTCCTCAGCCGGCTGGACTGCTCAGTCGGCCGCGCCGTCGAGGTAGCGGATCACCGCGAGCACCCGGCGGTGGTCGTCGGCCGTGACCGGCAGCCCGAGGGCGTCGTAGATGCCCGACGTGTGCTGCACGATCGCCTTCTCGGTGAGCACGAGCCGCTGGCTGATCCACGCGTTGCTGCGCCCCTCGGCCATGTACGCGAGCACCTCGCGCTGGCGCTTCGTGAGCTGCCGCACGACGCCGTCGCCGCGCCCCGCCCGCGAGATGAGCACCGCGACGACCTCGGGGTCGAGGGCCGTGCCGCCGTCGGCGACGCGGCGCAGGTCGTCGCGGAACGTGCCGACGTCGGCGATGCGCTGCTTCAGCAGGTACCCGATCCGGGATGCCTCGCCGTCGAGCAGTTCGAGCGCGTAGCGCCGCTGCACGTACTGGGAGAGCACGACGATCGCGATCCCCGGGCGCTCGTGGCGGATGCGGAGCGCCGCCCGCAGGCCCTCGTCGGTGTGCGTCGGCGGCATCCGGATGTCGGTGATGACGAGGTCGGGGGAGTGCGCGGCGACGGCGTCGAGCAGCTCCTCGGCGTCGCCCGTCGCCGCGACGACCTCGAACCCGCCCTCCTCGAGCAGCAGCCTGAGTCCCTGTCGCAGGAGGGTCTCGTCCTCGGCGATCACGACGCGCACGGCAACTCCGCGGTGAGCCGGGTTCCCCGGTCGGGGGAGTTGTGCAGCGTCATCCGACCTCCGATCGCGTCGATGCGGTCGGCGAGGCCCGCGAGCCCTCGACCGCGGTGCACGCCCGTTCCGCCTACGCCGTCGTCGGCGATCTCGACCGTCAGCACGTCGCCGTCGCGGGCGAGATGCACCGAGGCGGATGCCGCGCGCGCATGCTTGGCCGTGTTGGCGAGGCCCTCGGCGACGACGAAGTAGGCGACGTTCACCACCGTCGGCGGCAGTGGCGCGTCGAGCCCGTCGGCCACGAGCGTCGTGGGGATGGGCATGCGGTCGACGAGGTCTTCGGCGGCGAGCACGAGACCGCGCTCGACGAGCGCCGACGGCATGACCTCGTGCACGAGCCGGCGCAGCTCGTCGGCGGCCTCCTCGATGCCCTGCCGGAGGTGGAGCGCCCGCTCGCGCACGTCGTCGCGCACCGCCTCGTCGTGGATGCGGCCGGCTTCGAGGGCGAGCAGCACGAGCTGCACCTGGAGGCCGTCGTGCAGGTCCTTCGCGATGCGCGCCCGCTCGCGGTCGGCCGCCTCGACGAGGCGCACGCGCGAATGCCGAAGTGCGGTCTGGCTCGCCCGCAGCTCGGTCGTCAGCCGTTCGCGAGCGATCGCGATCGCCGCGACCCGGCCGACCGACTGCACGCGCTGGGGGTCGGCGACGAGCCGCGCGTCGTAGACGATCGCCCCGGCCGGGGCGCCGTCGGACTCGATGACGGCGAAGCCGCGACCGGGATCGTGGGGCGGGTCGACGCCGATGCCCTGCTCGTCGACGAACCCCTCGCGCACCGGCAGCCAGTAGACGAGCTCGACGCTCGGGTCGCCGAGCGCCCGGGCGATCGCCGAGCGCAGGGGTTCGCGACCCGACTCGGTGCCGAGCCACGCCGCGAGCTCCTCGAGCTCGGCCGTGCGCTCGAACCCGCCGACGAGCACGCCGACCGTGAAGGCGATCGCGACGCCGGCGATGAGCGCGAGCTGCACGAAGAGGATCATCTCCGCGCTCAGCCCGAGCCCGAGGTTGGCGATCATCGGGATGAGCACGATCGACGCCATGCCGTAGAGGTAGAGCGGTGCGAGCACCCGTCGGCGCGGCGGCGACGCGGCGTGGAGTCGTACGCCCAGCACGACCGCGGTCGCCACGACGACGGCGAGGCCGGCCCACCGCTGCACCTCCACCCCGATCGTGGCCAGCTCGGCGTTCGGCTCGACGAGGGGCGCGAAGAGGCCGGCGCCCCACACGTAGAGCGGGATCTGCAGCACGAGCGCGACGATGTAGCCCGCGATCGCGATGACGCGCGAGATCGGGTCGGGGAGCAGCCCCGACGGGAACGCGAGCAGCAGGTGCACGATGACGGCGAGGATGGCGGTCGCGAAGACGTTGCCGACGACGACGCCGAACTCGATGCCGGTGGCGAAGAGGCCGCCCGCGAGGAGCGAGACACCGCCGATCCAGATCAGCAGACCCGTGCGGCTGCTCGGCCGCCGTCGCCACGCGATCGTGCCGGCGATGAACCAGGCGAGCGCGATCGCGGGGAACAGGGCGTCGGCCCAGCCGTCGGGCAGGATCGGCACGAGCAGTGCGAACTCGAGCGCGGCGAAGAGCACCCCGAGCACCATCATGAGGGTGAGCGCGGCGCCGAGCGACCGCGCGAGCGGCGGCGCCGACCAGTCCGATGCCATGGCGCCTCACCTCCGGGCGCCGGGACGCACCCAGCCCCATCTTGGCCGAGCCCGCTCCCGAAGGGAATGGACCCAGGTCGCGTCAGGCGTCGACGATCTCCTTGCCGAGCGGGGCGAGCGAGACGGGCACGAGCTTGAAGTTCGCGATGCCGAGCGGGATGCCGATGATCGTGATGCACAGCAGCACGCCCGAGATGAGGTGCTCGAGCGCGAGCCACCATCCGGCGAGGATCACCCAGATGACGTTGCCGATGAACGACCAGGCGCCCGACGTCGGCTTCTGCACGACCGTTCGCCCGAACGGCCACAGCGCGTACGCGGCGATGCGGAACGAGGCGATGCCCCACGGGATCGTCACGATCAGGATGCACATGATGACGCCCGCGAGCACGTACGACAGGAAGAGCCAGATGCCCGCGAGCACGAGCCAGATGATGTTGAGCAGGGTCTTCATGTCGATGTTCAGCCTACGCGGCGGTGCCCGAGCATAGGCTGGTGCGCATGACCGACGTCGCGCTGCCCTCCGGAATCACGCTTGACGAGCTCGACCCGGGCGTGCGCCCGCAGGACGACCTGTTCCGCCACGTCAACGGCAGGTGGATCGAACGCACCGACATCCCCGCCGACAAGGCCCGCTACGGCTCGTTCTACGTGCTGCACGAAGCGGCCGAGGAGGCCGTGCGCGAGATCATCGAGGAGTCGCAGCAGGCCGAGCCCGGCACCGAGACGCGCAAGGTCGGCGACCTCTACGCGAGCTTCATGAACGAGGACCGCGCCGAGCTGCTCGGCGTCACGCCCATCGCGGGGCAGCTGCTCGAGGTGTCGCTCGTGAACTCGATCCCGACCTTCGTCGAGACCCTCGGCCGCCTCGAGCGCCAGGGCGTCTCGGGCTTCGCGCAGCTCTACGTCGACAACGACCCCGGCGACCCCGAGCGCTACCTCGTGTTCGTCGAGCAGGGCGGCATCGGCCTGCCCGACGAGAGCTACTTCCGCGAGGAGCGGTTCCAGCCCATCCGCGAGGCCTACCGCGCGCACCTCGAGCGGATGCTGCGGCTCGCGCAGCTCGACGACGCCGCCGAGCGGGCCGCCCGCGTGTTCGAGCTCGAGACCGAGATCGCGAGGGCGCACTGGAACAACGTCGACTCGCGCGACAGCGAGAAGACCTACAACCTGAAGAGCTGGGCGGATGCCTCGGCGCTGGCGTTCCCGGGCTCCGAGCCCGCCTCGTCGGGGCTCGCGGTGTGGCGCGACGCGATGGGCGTGCCGGCGGGCGCGTTCGACGAGCTCGTCGTGCGCCAGCCCTCGTTCGTGCAGGGCCTGGGCGAGCTGCTCACCGCCGACCGCCTGCCCGCCTGGAAGGACTGGCTCGCGTGGCAGGTCGTTCGCTCGGGCGCCGCCTACCTGTCGAGCGACCTCGTCGAGGCGAACTTCGACTTCTACGGACGCACGCTCACGGGCACCCCGCAGATGCGCGAGCGGTGGAAGCGCGGCGTCTCCCTCGTCGAGGGGGCCATGGGTGAGGCCGTCGGCCGCATCTACGTCGAGCGGCACTTCCCGCCCGCGGCGAAGGAGGCGATGGACGAGCTCGTCGCGAACCTCGTCGAGGCGTACCGGCAGTCGATCGAGGGTCTCGACTGGATGGGGAAGGCGACCAAGAAGAAGGCGCTCGACAAGCTCTCGAAGTTCACGCCGAAGATCGGGTACCCCGTCAAGTGGCGCGACTACTCGTCGCTCGAGATCGACGCCGCCGACCTCGTCGGCAACGTGCGCGCGACCGCCGAGTTCGAGTTCAACCGCGAGCTCGGCAAGATCGGCAAGCCGATCGACCGCGACGAGTGGTTCATGACCCCGCAGACGATCAACGCCTACTACAACCCGGGGTTCAACGAAATCGTCTTCCCGGCCGCGATCCTGCAGTTCCCGTTCTTCGACGCCGGCCGCGACGCCGCCGCGAACTACGGCGCGATCGGCGCGGTCATCGGACACGAGATCGGCCACGGCTTCGACGACCAGGGCTCGAAGTACGACGGCGACGGCCGCCTCACCGACTGGTGGACCGCCGACGACCGCGGCGCGTTCGAGGAGCGCACCAAGGCGCTCATCGAGCAGTACGACGCGCTCGTGCCGGCCCAGCTGGCCGACGGCGCCTCGGAAGCGACGACGCCGGCCGACGACGGTGCCGGCGACGAGGCATCCTCGACGGGCGAAGCCGGCGCGGCGGGTGCGCCGCATGTGAACGGGGCGCTGACGATCGGCGAGAACATCGGCGACCTCGGCGGCCTCTCGATCGCCTGGAAGGCGTACGTGCTCTCGCAGGGCGGCGACGTCGACGGCGCCCCCGAGATCGACGGCTACACGGCGGTGCAGCGGTTCTTCCTGTCGTGGGCGCAGGCCTGGCAGCAGAAGGCCCGCGACGAAGAGGTGGCCCGCCTGCTCGCGATCGACCCGCACTCGCCGAACGAGTTCCGGTGCAACCAGATCGTCCGCAACATCGATGAGTTCTACACTGGCTTCGGAGTGACTGAAGACGACACCCTCTGGCTCGACCCTGCCGAGCGGGTGACCATCTGGTAGTCGCAGATCCGAAACCCGAGTATCCGAACATCTCGAGCGCGCCGCGGCCTGCGGTGGGGGAGCGCCGACCGTCCGAGGAAGAGCGTGCAAGCACCGTGGTGACGTCGTCGCAGGGATCCGAGCGACGCGCACGTCATGCCGATCTGCGCAAGGGCAAGCACCGCACGGAGGAACCCGGGGAGAACTTCGCCCGCGGCTTCGCCGCGCTCGGCGAGCTCGCGCTCGCCGGCGTGCAGGTGTCGGCGCGCGCGACCGACCTCGCGACCGGCAAGGTGCTCTTCTCGGTCGACGACCACGTCGTGATGCCGACGGCGTCGATCGGCAAGGTGCTGCTGCTCGTCGAGGTCGCCTCGCGCCTCGTCGGGGCGAGCACCGAGACGTTCACGGTGCTCGACCGGGCCCCGCGCGACGCCGCCGGCGACTCGGGCATCTGGCAGCACCTGCAGTCGCCGTCGCTGCCGATCGCCGACCTCGCCGCGCTCGTCGGTGCGACGAGCGACAACCTCGCGACCAACGTGCTCATCCGCCACATCGGCCTCGAGGCGGTGCGCGCGCGCACCGAGACGCTCGGGCTCACGCGAACGGCGCTGCTCGACCTCGTGCGCGACCACCGCGGACCCGACGACGCCCCGCAGCTCTCGATCGGCTCGGCGAAGGAGCTGACGTGGCTCTTCGCGTCGCTCGCCCGCGGCGAGATCGTGTCGCCCGAGGTGTCGCAGCGCGTCGTCGGCTGGCTCTCGCTCAACGCCGACCTCTCGATGGTCGCCTCGGCGTTCGGCCTCGACCCGCTCGCGCACCGCACGCCCGACCACGGCGTGCTGCTCATGAACAAGACCGGCACCGACGGCGGCGTCCGCAGCGAGGTCGGCGTGCTGCGCGGCCCGCGGGCGAGCGTCGCCTACGCCGTCTCGATGTACTACGCCGACACGATGCTCTCGTCGCGCCTCGCGGTGCTCGACGGCATGCGCCAGGTCGGCATGGACCTGCTCGAGTTCGTGCACTGAGGGGCCGGGGATGCGCGGCCGCCGACGGGCGGACCCGAACCGGAGCATCGAGTCCGAATCGTGATGCTCCGGTGCAGGTAAAGGCTCCTTCGTCACGTAGAGTCGTCGCAGTCCGCCCACCCGACCGGGCGGTCGTCGTGACCCGAACGAAAGTGACGCCGTTGTCCCTCACCTCTTCGCGCGTGCGCCTCGCCGCGCTCGCCGCCGCGGCGGGCCTGCTGCTCGCCGGCCTCGCCGCCTCGCCCGTCTCGGCCGAAGAGCTGCCCGCGCAGCCCGAGACGTCGACCACGCTCCCTGCCGACGAGACCGAGCCGACGCCCGACGAGGGCTCGACGCCGACCCCGCCGCTCGGCCCCGACGGCACCCCGCTCGATCCGCCCGTCGTGGAGGTGCCGACGGAGCCGTCGCCCGAGACCGAGCCCTGGCCGCCGATCTCCGACCTTCCCGCGCCCGTGATCGAGGTCGAGAACACCGTCTACCCCGAGGGCGACTGGCTCGACGGCATCCACGTGACCGGGTCGGGCTTCGTGCCCGGCATCGAGCTGACGCAGCTCGGCGTCCGCGCGGGCGAGGGCTCGTTGCTCGGCCAGCTCATCGAGGTCGCTCCCGACGGCACCATCGACGTCACCGTCATGCCGGTCGACTTCGTGCGGGCCGATACGGCCGACCGGCCGAAGTTCATGGTCAGCGTCTCGCAGGTGCTCGATGACGGCAGCTTCCTGTTCTCGAACGAAGTGCAGCTGACCATCACCTCGACCGCCGTCACCACCCCGCCGACCGGGCCGGCCACGCCCGTCGAGCAGCCCGTCGTCGAGACCCCGGCCGCACCGGCAGCCGAGTCGACGACCGACGGGCCCCAGCTCGCCGAGACGGGTTTCGACGCGGTCGGTTCGGCGCTCGTCGCGCTCGTGCTCGTCGCAGCCGGCGGGCTCGCGCTCGCGCGTCGTCGGGTCGGGGTGACCCGCTGACGGCTCGATCCGAGATGCCGAGCGGCGTCGCGCCGGGCGTGATGGTCCGAGCGTACCGGGCTGACGATCGCACCGACGTCGACCGACTGCTCGGCGTCGCCTTCTCCGGGCCGCAGCCCGACGGGTCGCCGGCGGCATCGCCGCCCGTCGAGGTCGTGCTCAACACGGCGCTGCTCGAGTCGGCCGGGTTCCTGCCGCACCTCGCGCTCGTCGCCGAGGTCGACGGTGCGGTCGTCGGCTACTGCATCACGACGCGCGGCGAGGTCGGCGGGTCGCCGGCACTCGGCCTCGGGCCGATCGGGGTCGACCCCGCCGCGCAGGGGCGGGGCGTCGGGTCGGCGCTCGTGCGCGAGACGCTGCGCATCGCCGCCGAGCGAGGTGAACGCGTCGTCGCCCTCCTCGGCGCGCCCGCGTACTACGGCCGGTTCGGCTTCGTGCCGAGCACCGACCTCGGCATCACGCCGCCCGATCCCGCGTGGGGCGCGTACTTCCAGGCGGTGCGGCTCGACGACGATGCGCCTGACGCCCCGGTGGGCCTGTTCCGCTAGGCCGCGCCGTTCGACGCGCTCTGACGCCTAGTCGGCCACCGCCGCATCGGGTGCACCGGCCGGGGCGCCGTCGGCGAGGTGGTGGATGCCCGTGAGCACGGCGTCGACCGTCTCCTGCGCCCCGAGCACCCGGAAGTGCCCGGCGACCGGCACCTGCACGTTGGTCGCGCCGTCGAGCGCGCTGCCCTCCGGCACATGCGGATCGAACGGGCCGAACACCGAGACGATCCGCGCGTTCACCGAGACCCCGTCGGCGAGCTCGACGATGATCGGTCCGTCGGGGTCGAACTCGCGCAGGGCGCGGTCGAGCATGAATCGCGAGAAGATCGATCCGCCGAACGGCGTGGCGATCGCGACCATGCCGAGCAGCCCGAGCGACGTGTCGTGGTCGTCCAGCAGCATCCGCTTCGCAACCAGCCCGCCCTTCGAGTGCGCGACGAGCACCTGGCCGGCCGCCGGGATCGAGATGCGGGCCAGCGCGCGCGCGACGCGGGTCGCGGTCTCGGGGATGTCGAGCAGGTTGGCACCGAGCCCGTGCACGATGCGGATGCGGTGGCCGCGTGCGTTGAGCTCGTCGCCGAGCAGTCGCAGGAACGACCAGTGCTCGTACACGCCGGGGAGGAGCACGATGGTCGGGAGCCCGGGATCGCCGCGCGACCACTTCGCCGGGACCTTCCAGGCGCCGAGCACCGCGAGCTGGCGCCACCCCGCGTAGAGGTAGTCGAGCGCCCACCAGCGGACGACCTTCGTGAGCGGCGGCCGGCGGCGGGCCGGCACGATCGCGGCCCCGGCGTCGGGTTCGGCGGCGAGGCCGACCACCTCTCCGCGGGCATGCCGCGCGATGAGATGCGCGACCCGCACACCGGCCGTGATCATCGTCTCGTGGCCGCGGCCCGGCACCTCGGCGTAGCGTCCGTGCTGCACGAGCTTCGCCACCTGCTCGGCCCACTGCCGGGGCACGAGCCGATCGTGCTCGCCGCGGATCACGAGCGTGCGCGCCGCGACCTCGGGCAGGGTCAGCTCCAGGCGGTGGGCCATGACGGGCGGCAGGCTCTCGAGGTACCACCCGACACCAGCCTTCGCGTACGAGACGACACCGAGCCCGAGCACCTTCGGTCGCGCGAGCGAGAGGTCCTGCAGCAGCCGGAGGGCCTGCATGCGCGACGTGCGCTCGCGCGGGTTGACGGTCGGCCCGATGAGCACGATGCGGTCGAACAGGCCGGGATGCCGCGCCGCAGCCTCGGCCACCGCCTGGGCGCCGGCACTGTGGCCGACGAGTACCGGGTCGGCGATGCCCTCGGCCCGCACGAGCTCGGCGAGCAGCTCGCCGGCGCCGGGCATCGTGAGCGGCTGGTCGGGTTGGGGCGTGTCGCCGAATCCCGGCAAGTCGAGGGCGTAGACGGTGCCCGTGCGGCCGAGCTCGGCCGCGACGTCCGACCAGTACTCGTGGGCCATGCCGATGCCGTGCACGAGCACGTAGCCCGGCCCGTCGTCGCGACCGCTGCGGGTGATGCGCGTGACGCGGTCACCGCTGTGGAACTCGCGAATCGACGCCATGCGTCGAAGTCTATGGGGCGCGTTCGTGTCGGGCCGGGTTTCGAGACGCCCTCCTTCGTCGGGCTCCTCAACCCTCCATCGGGTCAGTCGATCAGGCCGTTCGCGGCGAGGCGGGTGAGCACCTCGCGTCCGGCGGGCGGGCAGCGGTCGAGGTCGGCCGTCGTCACCCAGTGCAGGCTGCCGACCTCGGCGGAGGGTGCCGGCGCGGCATCCGTCTCGGTCTTGAACACCGTCATGCGCACGAGCCGGCCGTCGGGTTCGCCGTGGGCCTGGGTGACGACCTCGAAGAGCTCGTCGAGCGAGGCCGGGTCGAGCTCGAGCGCGACCTCTTCGAAGGCCTCCCGCGCGGCCGCCTCGGCGGCGGTCTCGCCCGCGTCGATCTTGCCGCCGGGCATGTAGTAGACCTCGCGGTCGCGCGCCGTGACCATGAGCACGCGGCGGTCGCGCACGAGCGCGATCGCGGAGACGAGGAGGTCGGGCAGCTGGGGCATCCGTTCAAGCCTAGAGCCGCGTCGCCCGTAGGATGGTGGCACCGCCGGGCTGTCCGCCCGAGATCTCCACCCCCTCGACCATTGGAGCCACCGTGGCCGCACCCAGCCGTCTCGAATCCGTCATCGCCCTCGCCCAGCACCGGGGGTTCGTCTTCCAGGCCGGCGAGATCTACGGCGGTTCGCGCTCCGCATGGGACTACGGCCCCCTCGGCGTCGAGCTCAAGGAGAACATCAAGCGGCAGTGGTGGCGGTACATGGTCACGCGTCGCGACGACGTCGTGGGCCTCGACTCGAGCGTCATCCTGCCGAAGCAGGTCTGGGTCGCCTCGGGCCACGTCGGCGTCTTCACCGACCCCCTCGTCGAGTGCCTGCACTGCCACAAGCGCTTCCGCGAGGACCACCTGCTCGAGGCGTACGAGGAGAAGAAGGGCCGCGCCCCCGAGAACGGCATGGGCGACATCGCCTGCCCCAACTGCGGCACCCGCGGCGAGTGGACCCCGCCCCGCGACTTCAACATGATGCTGCAGACCTACCTCGGCCCCGTGCAGGACGAGAGCGGCCTGCACTACCTCCGCCCCGAGACCGCGCAGGGCATCTTCACGAACTTCGCCAACGTGCTGCAGGCCGCCCGCATGAAGCCGCCGTTCGGCATCGGCCAGATCGGCAAGTCGTTCCGCAACGAGATCACGCCCGGCAACTTCATCTTCCGCACGCGCGAGTTCGAGCAGATGGAGCTCGAGTTCTTCGTCGAGCCCGGCACCGACGACGAGTGGTTCCAGTTCTGGCTCGACTACCGCTGGAACTGGTACGTCGACCTCGGCGTCGACCCCGAGAACCTGCGCCTCTTCGAGCACCCGAAGGAGAAGCTCAGCCACTACTCGAAGCGCACCGTCGACATCGAGTACCGCTTCGGCTTCACGGGCGGCGAGTGGGGCGAGCTCGAGGGCGTCGCGAACCGCACCGACTTCGACCTCTCGACGCACTCCGAGCACTCGGGCAAGGAGCTCAGCTACTTCGACCAGTCGAAGAACGAGCGCTGGATCCCCTACGTGATCGAGCCCGCGGCGGGCCTCACCCGCTCGCTCATGGCCTTCCTCGTCGACGCGTACCACGTCGAGGAGGTGCCGAACGCGAAGGGCGGCACCGACACCCGCACCGTGCTCAAGCTCGACCCGCGCCTCGCGCCGGTCAAGGCCGCGGTGCTGCCGCTCAGCCGCAACGAGAAGCTCTCGCCGCTCGCCCGCGAGGTCGCCGCGTCGCTGCGCCAGCACTGGAACGTCGACTTCGACGACGCCGGCGCGATCGGCCGCCGCTACCGCCGTCAAGACGAGATCGGCACCCCGTTCTGCATCACGGTCGACTTCGACTCGCTCGACGACGACGCCGTGACGGTGCGCGACCGCGACACCATGGAGCAGCAGCGCGTGCCGCTCGCCGAGCTCGAGGGCTTCCTCGCAGCCCGGCTCATCGGGGCGTAGGGGCTTGTCCGAGGCAGCGGCGGCCGTGTCCGCACCGGCCGCGGCGTTCCCGTTCGACATCGCGTCGATCGAGGGCGCCCCGCTGCGGACCGACCGCCTGACCCTGCGGCCGATCGCGCCCGGCGACAGCGACGACATCTGGGAGTACCAGCGCCTGCCCGAGGTGCTGCGCTACATCCCGTGGCCGCCGCGCAGCCGCGAGGACGCCCACGTGCACACGCTCAAGCGCGCCGGCATGCGGGTGCTCGCCGCCGACGGCGACGCGACGCACTTCGCGATGGTGCTGCACGGCGAGCCGTCGGTCGGCGTGCCCACTGCGAGCGGCGCCGGCGCCGAGGCATCCGGCCCGCACGACCGGGTGGTCGGCGACGTCATGCTGCGCGTGGGCAGCATCGAGAGCGCTCAGGTCGAGATCGGCTGGGTGCTGCACCCCGCGTTCCAGGGGCGCGGGCTCGCGCTCGAGGCGGCCGCCGAGGTGCTGCGCTTCACGTTCGAGGTCATCGGCGCGCACCGCGTGTTCGCCCACCTCGACGCGCGCAACACGGCGTCGGCGGCGCTCTGCCGGCGGCTCGGCATGCGGCTCGAGGGCACGATGCTCGAGGAGATCCTCGAGGACGACGGCTGGCAGGACTCGGAGCTCTACGCGATCCTGCGGCGGGAGTGGATGTCGCGGGGCTGACGTCGCGCCCGGGTCGCGCGGGCTCCCGAGTGCAGTCGTCGCCCGGTTCCGGGGCGAGGACTGCACTCTCGTGATGAGTTTCGCGACGAGTCGTCCGTCGGGGACCTGTCGAGAGTGCGGTGATCGCCCGCGTCGGGGCGTCGAGTGCACTTTGGGGGAGGAGGGTGCGCAGGACCGTGCGTGCTCGGCCGTCCGTGCCTCAGCCGGCGTGGGCCGCCGTGCTCGAGCGGATCACGAGCTCGGCCGCGACCTCGGTCGACGCCGGCGGCGCGGTCGGGTCGTCGATGCGGCGCAGCAAGTGCTCGACCGCGAGGGCGGCGATGTCGCCGAAGGGCTGTGCGACCGTCGTGAGCGCCGGGCTGCAGTACGCGGCCAGGGCGATATCGTCGACGCCCACGACCGACAGGTCTTCGGGCACGCGCCGGCCGAGCTCGTGCAGGGCGCGGATCACGCCGAACGCCATCTCGTCGCTCGCGACGAACACCGCCGACGCCTCGGGGATGCGGCCGAGCAGGAGGCCGGCCTGGTAGCCCGACTCGGGCGACCAGTCGCCGTGCAGGAGCGGCGGCACCTCGCGGCCCGCGGCCTCGAGCGCGGCGCGCCAGCCCGCAGCGCGTCCCGTCGAGTCGAGCCACTCGTCGGGGCCGGCGACGTGCCAGACGGTGGGGTGGCCGAGCCCCAGGAGGTGCTCGGTCGCGAGCCGGCCGACCTCGGACTGGTCGATTGCGACGACCTCGCTCGACCTCGTGCGCGAGCCGTCGATCGTGACGGTCGGGATGCGGCGGGCGATCGCCTCGACCTCGTCGGTGCCGGTCGGCACGGGCAGGGCGAGCACGATGCCCTCGACCGACTGCCGGTCGAGCCGGGTCATCGCCGTGGCGATGGCGGCCGGGTCGAGCGAGCTCGCGGTCGAGATGTTCACGGCGTAGCCGGCACGACGCGCCGCCGACTCGACGCCGTGCGTGACGGCCGAGCTCGAGTAGTCGACGGTGGGCAGCACGACGACGCCGATCGTGCGCGTGCGACCCGACGAGAGCGACCGCGCGGCGTTGTTCATGCGGTAGCCGAGCTCGTCGACCGAGGCGAGCACGCGGTCGCGCGTCGCGGGCTGCACGTTCGGGTGGCCGCTCAGCACGCGCGAGACGGTCTGCGCCGAGACGCCGGCGTGCGCGGCGACGTCGGCCATGCTCGGCGTGCGCGCACGACCGTTCACGTCAGGTCGCCGCGTCGTGCTCATCTCATGCCCCTTCGCCAGGCCAGCCCCCATGCTACCGAGAACATGCTATCTCGAAGACCGGGCCGATTGTCCCGCGTATTCGTCAGGATTCCGTGCTTGTTATCGATAACAACATGTGGCACCATCGTGAGCACGCCCCGCGGCATCCCGCACCCGAGACCGCGCGGGCCCGGTTCGTTGCACGACGCATTCCGAGCTCATTCAAAGGAGAGGCAGCAGTGAAGAAGACAGTCATGCGCACGGTGGGCATCACCGGCGCGATCGGCATCGGCCTGGCGCTTGCCGGCTGCGCCGGTACCGCGCAGCCCGAGCAGTCGGGCCCCGCCGAGGTCACGTTCTGGGGCTGGGCCCCGGGCTACGCCGACGCCGTCGACGCGTTCAACGCGTCGCAGGACGACGTCGTCGTGAAGTACGAAGAGGTGGCCCCCGGTGCCAAGGGCGGCTACGACAAGATGCTCAACGCCGTGACGGCCGGCAACGCGCCGTGCCTCGCGCAGGTCGGCTACGAGACCCTCACGAGCTTCGCGGCGCAGGGCGCCCTCGAAGACGTCGCCGAGTTCGCGAACGCGAACGAGGACGAGTTCACGCCGGCCACGTGGTCGGCGGTGAGCATCGGCGACGCCGTCTACGGCGCGCCCGTCGACCAGGGCCCGATGGCCCTCTTCTACAACAAGGCGGTCTTCGACGAGCTCGGCATCGCCGTGCCGACCACGTGGGCCGAGTACCAGGCCGCGGGCGAGAAGCTGAAGGCGGCGGGCAAGTCGCTCTCGGCGAGCTACCTCAACTACGACTACGCCGGCTTCGACTGGCAGGCCGAGGCCCCGTGGTTCTCGGTCGACGGCGACAGCTGGAAGGTCTCGATCGACTCGCCCGAGGGCCAGAAGGTCGCCGACTACTGGCAGGGCCTCACCGACGCCGGCCTCATCAGCCAGGCCCCCATGTGGGACCAGTCCTGGTACACGGGCCTCGGCGACGGCTCGATCGCGACCCACGTCGGCGCGGTCTGGATCGCCGGCATCCTGAAGGGCAGCGCGCCCGACGGCGCCGGCAAGTGGGCCGTCGCCCCGATGCCGCAGTGGGAGGCCGGCGAGAACAAGGTCGGCAACGTCGGCGGTTCGGCCACGGCCGTGCTGAAGGGCTGCGACAACCCCGAGGCCGCGTGGACGTTCGCGCACGCGATGAGCACCGACCCCGACCTCTACACGGGCCTCATCGAGGCCGCCGCGCTCTACCCCGCGGCGACCGACCTGCTCGACCTGCCGGCGCTCACCGAGCCCGACCCGTACTTCGGCGACCAGGTCATCTTCGACGTCTTCGCCGAGGCCTCGCCGAACGTCACCACCGGCTGGACCTGGGGCCCGAACATGCCCGAGACCGTCGGCTTCCTCGACGACGGCCTGGGCAAGGCCTGGTCGAAGCAGGGCACCTTCGCCGACGCGCTGAAGAACACCCAGCAGCAGACCGTCGACGCCCTCGAGGCCCAGGGCCTCTCCGTCTCGGAGTAGCCCGCCCGACCCGGACCGGGGCGGGCGAGGATCCCGCCCCGGTCCGCCACCTCGCACCATCACCACGCACCGACAGATCACGCAGGACGACATGCTCACCTCATCGACCCGGGCGGTCACGACCGCCGACACGGGGCGCCGCGCGCGCACCGGGCCCGGCGGGCCCGAGTCGCCGGCCCCCGGCGGCCGCGCCCAGCGGCGCGGCGGCGGCCGCTGGCGCATCCCGCTGCTGTTCCTGCTGCCGTTCGGCGTGCTGTTCGTCGCGATGTACGTCGTGCCGATCGTCTACGCGTTCGTGCAGAGCCTGTTCACGCTCGAGCGTTCGGGCCTCGGCCTCGAGGCGCCGACGCTCGAGTTCACGCCGCTCGCGAACTACGCGCGCCTGCTGGGCGACGCCGACTTCATGGCCTCGCTCGGCCGGGTCGCCGTGTTCGGCCTCGTGCAGGTGCCGGTCATGCTCGGCGTCGCGCTCGGCCTCGCACTGCTGCTCGACTCGAAGTCAGCGCGAGGCAAGGGCTTCTTCCGCCTCGCGGCGTTCCTGCCGTACGCGGTGCCGGGCGTCATCGCCGCGGTCATGTGGTCGTTCCTCTACTCGCCCGTGACGAGCCCGATCAACACCCTGCTCGAGCGGGTCGTCGGCACCGGCATCCCCTTCTTCGCACCCGAGATCGTGCTGTGGGCCGTCGCGAACATCGTGACCTGGGGCTGGACGGGCTACAACATGCTCATCATCTACTCGTCGCTGCAGACGATCCCCGCCGAGACGATCGAGGCGGCACGCCTCGACGGCGCGGGCGCCTGGCGCATCGCGTGGAGCATCAAGATCCCCATGGTGCGGCCCGCGCTCGTGCTCACTGCGGTCTTCTCGATCATCGGCTCGGCCCAGCTCTACAACGAGCCGAAGGTGCTGCAGACCATCTCGGGCGGTGCGATCAGCAACACCTTCACGCCGCTCATGGCCGCGCAGGCGCAGGTCACCGCGCAGAACTACCCGTACGCGGCGGCGCAGTCGGTCGTGCTCGCGCTCATCGTCGGCGTGCTCTCGTTCACGTTCTTCAAGCTCATGAATCGAGGCGAGCGATGAGCGCCCCCACTCTCGTGTCGGCCGAGCGGCCGCCGCGATCCGACCGGCCGGATGCCGCGCGCCCGGGTCGATCCCGTCGCGAGGCGAATCTCGCGAGCCGCCTCGGCGTGTTCGCCCTGCTGGGCCTCTCGGCCCTCTACTTCATCGTGCCGATCTGGTGGCTCGTCGTCGCCTCGACGAAGCCCGCCGGGCACCAGTTCTCGGAGCCGGGCCTCTGGTTCGACGGATTCGGGCTGTTCGACAACATCGCGCTCGTCTTCGCCGAGTCCGACGGCATCTTCGGTCGCTGGATGCTCAACAGCGTCTTCTACGCGGGCACCTCGGCGCTCATCGGCACGCTGCTGTCGGCGATGGCCGGCTACGCGCTCGCGAAGTACGAGTTCCGCGGACGCGGCGTCGTCTTCGGCGTCATCCTCGCCGCCGTGCTCATCCCCAAGGTGATGTTCACGCTGCCGCTGTTCCTGCTCTTCAACCAGGTGGGCCTGCTCAACAACCCGCTCGCGGTGCTGCTGCCGAGCGTCGTGAGCCCGTTCGGCGTGTACCTCGCCCGGGTGTTCGCGGCCCAGTCGGTGCCCGACGAGCTCATCGAGGCCGGCCGCATCGACGGCGCGGGCGAGTTCCGCATCTTCTTCTCGATCGGCGTGCGCATCATGTCGCCCGCACTCGTGACGATCTTCCTCTTCCAGTTCGTCGAGGTCTGGAACAACTTCCTGCTGCCGCTCATGGTGCTCAACGACAGCTCGCTGCAGCCCGTGACCGTCGGCCTCGTCGGCTGGGCGGGCAGCAACGGGCAGGTGCCCGCCGGCACCGTCGTCGTGGCCGCGCTGCTCTCGGTCGTGCCGCTCATCATCGCGTTCCTCAGCCTGCAGCGCTTCTGGCGCGCGGGCCTGACGGCGGGGGCGGTGAAGTGACCGACACGCACGCCCGCGTCGCGACCGCGGCGCTCACCTTCGACGACGGCGCCTTCCTGCGCGACGGACGTCCGCATCGCATCCTCTCGGGCTCGCTGCACTACTTCCGGGTGCACCCGGCGCAGTGGCGCGACCGTCTCGAGCGCATGGTCGCGCTCGGCCTCAACACGGTCGACACGTACGTCGCGTGGAACTTCCACGAGCGCCGCCGCGGTGAGGTCGACTTCACCGGCTGGCGCGACCTCGAGCGCTTCCTCGCGCTCGCCGCCGAGGTCGGCCTCGACGCGATCGTGCGGCCCGGACCGTACATCTGCGCCGAGTGGGACAACGGCGGCTTCCCCGCCTGGCTCTCGGGAACCCCGGGCCTCCGCCTGCGCTCGAGCGACCCCGGCTACCTCGCAGCGGTCGACGCGTGGTTCGGCGAGCTGCTGCCGCGCCTCGTGCCCCTGCAGGCGAGTCACGGCGGCCCCATCGTGGCCGTGCAGCTCGAGAACGAGTTCGGCAGCTACGGCGACGACGCCGACTACCTCGCGTGGCTGCACGAGCGGCTCGTCGCGGGCGGGGTCACCGAGCTGATCTACACCGCCGACGGCCCGACCGAGCTCATGCAGGACGGCGGCAGCGCGCCCGGCGTGCTCGCGACCGCGACGTTCGGCTCACGTGCCGCGCAAGCGGCGTCGATGCTGCGCGAACGCCGCACCGGGGAGCCGTTCATGTGCGCCGAGCTCTGGAACGGCTGGTTCGACCACTGGGGCGACCCGCACCACGTGCGCACCCCCGAGGGCGCGGCGGGCGTCGTCGCCGACATCCTCGCCGAAGGCGGCTCGCTCAGCCTCTACATGGCGCACGGCGGCACCAACTTCGGCCTCTGGTCGGGCGCGAACCACGACGGCGTGCGCCTGCAGCCGACGCAGACGAGCTACGACTCGCACGCCCCCATCGCCGAGAACGGCGCGGTGACCGAGAAGTTCCGTCGCATCCGCGACGTGCTGCGGGATGCCACGGGGCTGACGCCGGCCGAGGCATCCCCGACCCCGCCCGTGCTGGCGGCGGCGACCCTGCCCGTCCGGCCGGGCGCCGAACTGCTCGACGTGCTGCGTGCGGCCGGCGAGCCGGTGCGCGCCGCGCACCCGCCGACGTTCGAGGAGCTCGGGCTCGATGCGGGTCTCGTGCTCTACGAGGCGCGGCCGATCGTTCCGTCGGGCGGAGCGCTCCTCACGATCCGAGGACTGCGCGACCGTGCGCTCGTCTTCGTCGACGGCGAGCGGGTCGCCGTGCTCGACGCCGAGCAGGCGGCCGCGGGCGTGCGCCTCGAGGGTGCTGGCCGGGCCGTCGCGCTCGAGCTCGTCGTCGAGAACCAGGGACGCATCAACTACGGCCCGCTGCTCGGCGAGGGCAAGGGCATCCTCGGCGGGGTGCAGCTCGACCGCCGGCTCGTGCAGCGCTGGACGGCGCGGGCCCTGCCGCTCGACGAGTGGGGCGAGCGCGAGCTCGACGGGCTCGCCACCGCCACCCTGACCGTCGACGAGCCGGCCGACGCGTTCCTCGCCTTCCCGGGCTTCGGCAAGGGCTTCGTGTGGGTGAACGGGTTCCTGCTCGGTCGCTACTGGGAGATCGGGCCGCAGCAGACGTACTACGTGCCGGCGCCGCTGCTGCACGCGGGGCGCAACTCGATCGCGGTGCTCGAGCTCGAGCACCTCGGCGAGGTCGTCGAGCTGCGCGAGCACGCCGAGCTCGGACCCGAGCAGGAGTACATCGAGACCTTCGACTGAGCTGCGCCGTCGGCGCAGGTCGATGTGGACGCGTCGTCACGACGCGGGAATGGAGACGAAGATGCCTTCATCACGACCGCCCGGTCGCCTCTGGCGACTCGGCCTCGGGTGCGCGATCGCCGGTGGCGTGATCGCGCCGCTCGGTGCGATGCCGGTGCACGCCGCGCCGCTCGTGCCCGACGGGTACACCGTCGCGGCCGCCGGCGAGACGTTCGCGCTGCAGAGTCGCGACCTCGCGGTGACCGCGTCGGCGGGCTTCCCGCAGGTCGTCGCCTACACCGACCGCGACTCGGGAGCGACGATGCGCGGCAACGACGCGACGATCTCGTCGATCACGGTCAACGGCAAGGCCGAACCCGTCGAGGTCGCCTCGCGCGTCGACGACGGCGACGCCCGGTACGTGCTCACGCCGACGGCACTCGCCGGCGTCTCGATCGAGGCGACGCTCTCGGTGAAGCACAACGTCGTCACGATCCGCGTGACGAAGATCACCGACCCCGACGGCGTCGTGAAGACGCTGCAGATCCCGAACCACCGGCTCGTCACCGTCTCCTCCGGCGAACCCGGCTCGGCGGTCGCGGCCGCGAACCTCTCGGTCGACCGCGGGGCGTCGGGCGACGTGTTCATCCCGGTGACGGCCGACACCCCGCTCGATGCCGCGCCGAAGGGCTCGAACGCGATCATCGCCAACACGGGCGAGCTCGCCGCGGCCTTCGCGACGAACGCGCTCTACGACACCTCGTCGGGGCCGAGCTCGAAGGACTCGGGCAACTTCTGGCGCCAGGCCGTGGCCGCGGGCGACGGCGTCGAGGTCGGCATCGCGAGCGGGCCGTGGCTCTACCGGGCCCAGGGCCAGGACGGCACCGAGGAGCTGCCGTGGGTCAAGGTCGCGATCACGCCCGACGCCAACGGCGACGACGTGGTCGACTGGCAGGACGGCGCGATCGCGATGCGCGACATCCGCGTCGCCCCGAACAAGGGCGACCAGACGCCCGAGAACGTCATCACGCACATCCCGTTCAACTTCGCCTCGCAGGCGACGCACCCGTTCCTGCGCACGCTCGACGACGTCAAGCGCATCGCGCTCAACACCGACGGGCTCGGTCAGGTCGCGATGCTCAAGGGCTTCACGAGCGAGGGCCACGACTCGGCGAACACCGACTACGGCGACAACTTCAACGAGCGGGCGGGCGGGCTCGACGAACTCAACGCGGCCGTGAAGGCGGGCAAGAAGTGGAACGCCTCCTTCGGCGTGCACCTCAACGCGACCGAGATCTACCCCGAGGCCAACTCGTTCAGCGACGAGATCGCGAACGAGAACTCGAAGGGCTGGAACTGGCTCGACCAGTCGTACTACATCGACCAGCGCTACGACCGCGCCTCGGGCGAGCTCGACGAGCGCATCGGCGAGCTCGCCGACGCCACCGACGACAACCTCGACTTCGCGTACATCGACGTCTACTACGAGCACGGCTGGCTCGCCCAGTCGCTGCAGGACTCGCTCGTGAAGCACGGGTTCCGCGTCGGCTCGGAGTGGGCCGACAAGCTCGCCGAGAACAACACGTGGTCGCACTGGGCGAACGACGAGAACTACGGCGGTTCCTCGAACAAGGGCGTGAACTCCCAGATCCTGCGCTTCGTGAACAACACGCAGGCCGACGTCTGGAACCCGCACCCGCTGCTCGGCACGAGCCACATCGTCGAGTTCGAGGGGTGGACGGGACAGAACGACTTCCCGGCGTTCCTCGAGAACGTGTGGACGGCGAACGTGCCCGCGAAGTTCCTGCAGCACCACGAGATCACTCGCTGGGCCGCCGACCGCATCGACCTCGAGGACGGTGTGACCGTCACCGGCACGACGGCCGCCGACCGCGTCATCACGGTCGACGGCACCGAGGTGCTGCGCGGCGGCACCTACCTGCTGCCGTGGTCGTCGACGGCGGGCACGACCGCCGACAAGCTCTACCACGTCAACCCGGCCGGCGGGCAGACGACCTGGCAGCTCACCGACGGCTTCACGGATGCCTCGTCGCTGCAGCTGTTCGCGCTCGGCGACGCCGGCCGCTCGAAGGTCGCCGACCTGCCCGTGGTCGACGGTGCCGTCACGATCGACGCGGAGGCCGGCCAGGCCTACGTGCTCGTGCCGGG
Organism: Agromyces cucurbitae; assembly: GCF_058349945.1. Lineage (NCBI taxonomy): Bacteria > Bacillati > Actinomycetota > Actinomycetes > Micrococcales > Microbacteriaceae > Agromyces > Agromyces cucurbitae. The sequence continues at coordinate 372,634 of NZ_JBYRES010000001.1, forward strand.
CACGAAGGCGACCGCGGGCACGACGCTGCCGAAGAAGGTCTCGTTCGGCCAGGGCACTCCCGTGAAGGACCCCGGTTTCAACGAGGCGACCCTCGACGGTTGGAGCCCGAGGGGCGCCGCGAGCATCGAGCGCGACGACCTCGGACGCCGGGCCGCCGTGCTCGGCGCCGGCGAGGCCTCGATCAGCCAGCGACTCGGCGAGCTCGCTGCGGGCACCTACGCGGTGTCGGCCGACCTCGGCATCGCCGACGGAGCCGCACGAGCGACGACCGTCTCGATCGAGGTGCCCGGAGGCGAGAGCGCGACGAACACGGTCGAGCGCTCGACCGTGCGCAACGCGGTCGCCGCCGACGAGTGGAACGGCACGAACCTCCAGCGCATCCGCACCTACATCACCGTCCCGGCGGACGGCGTGCGCCCGACGCTCACGATCGCGGCCGCCGACGGCGACGCGGCGGTGCGCGTCGACAACGTCCGCGTGGTCGCGACCGACGACCCGACGGCGAGCGCCGCAGGCGAGGGTGAGCGCGCCCTCGTCGACGAGGACTTCGAGGTCGTCGACCAGGGCTGGGGTCCGTTCTTCAAGGGCGACTCGGGAGGCACGACCGACCCGCGCACCCACATCGCGAAGCGCAACGAGCCCTACACCCAGCAGGGCTGGAACGGCCGCAAGTTCGACATGGTGCTCGGCGGCGACTACTCGCTCATGGCGCACGAGGAGAACCGCGGGCTCGTCTACCGCACCTCCGAGTACACCGTGCCGTTCGAGGCGGGCCACCGCTACCGGGTGAGCTTCGACCACCAGAGCGGCGTCGCCGGGGCGTACTCGTTCGTCTCGGGCGTCGACCAGGTGATCGGCGGCACGTCGAAGCCGGTCGAGCTCACCTCGACCCCGTTCGGCGAGCAGCTCACGACGGCCGAGTTCGCGGTCGAGTTCGACGCCCCCACCTGCGGCACGCCGTACGTGGGCGTGCGCCGCAACGCCGTGGGCGGCACGGGTGCCGACCTGATCGTCGACGACGTGCGCATCGTCGACCTCGGCGAGAGCACCGAGGCCGCTTCGTGCGCGAAGCTCGACGTCGTCGGGCCGTCGGGTCTCGTCCCCGGTGAGGCGAACGCCTTCACGACCTCGTTCACCAACCACGAGGCCGAGGCCGCGACCGCGGTGTCGACGTCGATCGAGGTGCCCGAGGGGTGGACGGCGAAGGCCTCGAGCGCAACCGAGTTCGCGTCGGTGGCTCCGGGCGCCACGGTGAAGACGACGTGGCGCGTGACCGCGCCGGCCGACCTCGAGCCGGGTCGCTACCCCGTCTCGGCGACGGCGGCCTACTCGGTCGCCGACGGGCAGCGCACGGTCGAGGCATCCACGAGCGTGCCGACCCTGCCGGCGGGGCTCATCCCGCAGTCGCGCCTGTCGATCGCGGGCGTCAGCGACGCCGAGCCGGGCACCGGCGACGGCAGCGCGGGGGCCGCCCTTGACGGCAACACGGCGACGATGTGGCACTCCGCCTGGTCGCAGGTGAACCCCGACACGCCCTACCCGCACTGGATCGCGCTCGACCTCGGCGACACCTACACGGTCGACGGGTTCGACTACCAGGTGCGCCGCGGCAACGGAGCGATCAAGGACTACGAGCTCTACCTCTCGAGCGACGGCACGAACTGGGGCAGCCCGGTGAAGAAGGGATCGTTCGCGTCGACGACCGAGGTGCAGCACCTCGCGCTGACGGCGACGAGCGCGCGCTACGTGAAGCTCGTGGGCCTCAACGCCATCAACGGTGCGGCGTTCGCCGGCGCCGGCGAGCTCAACGTGTGGGGCACGCGCCAGGCGGCGCCGACCCCGCTGCCGAAGGAGGGCATGTCGATCGCCGACGTCGACTCCGAGGAGACCGAGGGCGAGGACGGCGCCGCCGCCAACGCCATCGACGGCGACACCGCGACCTACTGGCACACCCAGTGGCTCGGCGGATCGCCCGCGTTCCCGCACCACCTCACGGTCGACCTCGGCGAGGCGAACGACCTGCGCGGCATCTCGATCCAGCAGCGGCCGGGCACCGAGCCCAACGGCCGCATCAAGCAGTACGAGGTGTACGTGAGCGCCGACGGCGAGAGCTGGGGCGCCCCGGTCGCCGCCGGAACGCTCGCCGCGACCGGCGGCGCGCAGGCGGTCATGTTCGCGCAGCCGGCCGCCGGCCGGTACGTGAAGGTCGTCGCGCTCAACTCGCACAACGGGCAGCCCTGGGCGGCCATCGGCGAGCTGGAGTTCTTCGGCGCCGAGTGAGAGCCGGCGCCGGGGCGGGCGGGTGACCGCCCCGGCGCCCACCGGCACGAACGCCCCCGCGATCCTCACCGCGGGGGCGTTCGTGCGTCTACCCTGTGGGTCATGCACTCCGAAGGCGGATTCTTCGATCGGCTGCCGGCGCCCCCCGAGCCCGAGGCGCAACCGGCGATGCCGCCGTGGTGGCAGCCGCCGGCCGGCGAGCTGCCCGGCCGGCTCGTGCTCGACGAGGTGCTCCACCGCGACGAGCGTGCGGTCGTCGTGCTGCGCGAGCTGCGGCGCTTCTCGAACGGGCTCGAGGTGCGCTTCGGCTGGGTGGTGCGTCGACTCGCGCTGGACCGGCGGGAGTGGGAGGACCTGCTCATGCGCCGGATCCACGAGCCGCCGGGCGCGGCGACGGGCGGGTTCCGACTGGGCATGCAGCTCGCCGACGGCACCCCGGTGTTCCCGCTCGGGTTCGCGGCGTTCGACCCCGGCCCCGACGACCCGATGCCGCCGACGCTGAGCGCCCACCACACCGGCGGCGAGGGCGACGAGCACGAGCACCGCGGGGGATTCCGCGGGTGGATCTGGGCGCCCGGGGGTGTGCCTCGCTCATCGCAGCTCGTGGTCGAGTGGCGCGACCTCGGGGTTCCCGAGCTCCGGCGCGTGCTCGACGATCGGCTCCTCGACGCCGTCCCCGCCGAGCGCCCGCTCTGGCCGGCGGGAGACTGACCTCGCCTGCTGCCGGTGTGGAGGACTTCTGTGCGACTCGTCGTGCGGACCGTGCCATCACCCCGGGGTGTCGCCGACTTCGTCCGACAGGTCGCGCGCCGGCGCGCCGTGACGGGCGGTGGGCGGAATGCGGCGCCTAGTGCGACTCGTCGGCGCGCACGCCGAACACGGCCTCGAGGCCGTCGATCCACGCGCGCTGCTCGCCCGCGCGGGCGTACTCGCGCGAGCGCACCATCGGCGTGTGCAGCAGCACGCCCGCCATGTGCCGGAGCGCCGCCTCGACCCGCTCGTCGGAGGCCTCGTCGCCGGTGCCGCGCGAACGGGCGCGGGTGATCTCGGCCTCGAGCACGCCCTGCACGTGCGCACGCAGCGCCACGACCGAGGGCGCGAGGTCGAGCTCCTCGCCGACGGCGCCGAAGTTGCGGGCGGCGCGCTCGATGAGCACGCGGGCGTCGTCGGAGGCGCCGAGCTCCTCGAGCGGCGCATGCCGGCGGATGGTCTCGAGATCGAGCAGCTCGACGCCGTCGACCTCGACGACGTCGGTCGCGACGTTGCGCGGCATGCCGAGGTCGATCACGAGCTGGCGGGCGCTCTGGGCCGCCTCGGGCACGGGGCACCAGGCACGGAATTCGGCGAGCACGCCGGCGTCGGAGGGCGCAGTGGCCGCGGCATCCGGCCCCGATGACTGCGTCTCGGAGGCGGCGAGTGCGGTGTGCGAGGCGGCGAGCGTCGCCCGTCCGCCCTCGAGCAGCACGCGGTCGACGACGTGGTGCTCGGCGGTCGTGCACGTGATGATGACGTCGGCGGCCGCCGCGGCGATCGCGTAGCCCGCGTGCGAGACGGCGGTGATGTCGTGGTTGCGCGCGAACTTCGCGGCCCGGCCCGAGGGGGAGTAGACGCGCACGTCGTTCGCGCCGCGGTCGCGCAGCGCCGCGAGCGTCGCACCCGCGTACTGGCCCGTGCCGACGAGGAGGACGCGTGCGGCCGGCCAGTCGGTGACACGGCTCGACGCGAGCTCGAGGGCGAGGCGCACGAGCGAGCGGCCGGCGCCGCCGATGCCGGTCTCGTTCTTCACGCGACGCGAGGTCTGCGAGGCGCGCTGGAAGAGGCGTTCGAGCTCGGGGGTCGTGGTGCCCTCGGCGCGGGCGCGCTCGAGCGAGCGGCGAACCTGGCCGGCGATCTCGCCCTCGCCGACGACGACCGACTCGAGGCCCGAGGCCACCGAGAAGAGGTGTCCGGCGACGGCGTTGCCGTGCACGAAGCCGAAGGTGGAGCGCAGCTCGTCGGGCTCGACGCCGGCGGCGTCGCCGACCGCGCGGATCGCGGCGTGCACGGCGGGAACGGGCGAGTCGCCCTCGGCGGTGTCGAGGTCGAGGTAGGCCTCGAAGCGGTTGCAGGTCGCGACGACGACCGCGCCCTGGAGCGAGTCGTGTCGGTCGAGGATGCGCGGCGCGGCGGAGTCCGCGTGCGCCGAAAGCCGTTCGAGGGTGTCGAATGCGGCGTTCTTGTGGCTCGCGGTCAGGCAGATGAGCACCAGACGATTCTACCCGCGGTCGAAAGCGAGGATGACTCGGGGCGCAACAGCCCGTCGACGTGGGGTCGCGGGGGAGCCGCGACCTCTACCGGGCCCCGGCGTAGACCGCCCCGGGCCGGATCACCGGAATCGCCCCCGTCACGGGCGGCGGCTCGATGCCCTCGGCCTTGAGCGCCTCGCGGTGCAGCGCCTTCCAGCCGCGCACGAGCGCGAAGAACGGGGCGTCGCCGAGCGCGTAGGCGCCGGGCCGCGGAGCGCTGAACACGATCGGCAGCTCGACGCTCGTGCCGCCGCGGCGCACGCGCAGCACGAGCACCGAGACGCGCGCACCGCCGATGACCATGGCGTCGGACCGGATGTTGCGCACCTCCCGCCACGGGAAGAAGATCGCCCGACGCGGACGCCGGCCGCCGTTCCAGAACGCGACCCCGAGCTCGTCGGCGACGATCGAGTAGCGGCCGGCGAGGCGGATCGCACGCGGCTCGTCGACGCGCACCTCGTTGAGCAGCCCGACGAGCACACGGGTGCGGATGCCGCAGCTGACCCGGCCGCGCACGCTGGCCTCGAGGGCACGACGGCGCGCCCGGCCGCGGCCGGCTCGGGCGAGTCGCACGAGCAACCAGACGGCGCAGACCGCGGCGGCGGCGGCGATCACGGCGAGGGTCGCGTCACCCCCGGGAACGGCGGGCAGCCGCGGGACGAGCTCGTCGACGCGGGCGGCGCCGAAGACCAGCGCCGCCACGACGATCACCGCGAGGAACGCGATGAGGGCGGTCAGCTTGCGGCGGTGGGGCGCTTCGGACAGGGGGGACGACATCGTTCGGGACCTGCTCACTCCGTGGGGGCGGAGGCGCGCCGCGCTTCGGTGGTGGCGCGTCGTCGTGCGTGGGGGGCGCACAACGCCACCGACCTTACCCCCCTCGCAGCGGCGAACGGAAGAGACGGTGAGGGTTCCTTCGAATCCGCGGGCCGCGGCGATCGTTCTCCCCGCGAGGTGCTCACCGAGATCGACGACGCGCTTCGCTTCCACCTCTCGCTGGAGACACCGCAGCCCTCCCAGCCGGGTGCGAGACAATGTCGGGCGTGATCCTCTCCCCGCAGCATCCCCTCTCTGCCGGCCTCACCAGCGAATCGCGCCTCGTGCGCGCCTACCGGGGCGAGCGCGCCGACACGACCCCCGTCTGGTTCATGCGCCAGGCAGGCCGCTCGCTGCCCGAGTACCGCGACCTGCGGGTCGGCACCCGCATGCTCGACGCGTGCCTCGACCCGGCGATGGCGAGCGAGATCACCCTCCAGCCGGTGCGCCGCCACGGGGTCGACGCGGGCATCTTCTTCAGCGACATCGTCGTGCCGCTCAGGCTCGTCGGCGTCGACGTCGAGATCCAGCCGGGGCGCGGCCCCGTCTTCTCGAAGGGCTATGCGGATGCCGCGGCCGTCGCCGAGCTCACGGCGATCGACCCGGCCGGGCTCGACGCGGCCTCGGGCCCGATCGCCGAGGCGGTGGCGCTGACGATCGCCGAGCTGAACGCGACCGACCCTTCGGCCGGCTCAGGGCAGGTTCGTTCCGGAACAGCCACGCCGCTCATCGGCTTCGCGGGCGCCCCCTTCACGCTCGCCGCCTACCTCGCGGAGGGCGGCCCCTCGAAGGACCACCTCGCCGCCCGCACCCTCATGCACGCCGACCCCGGCGCCTGGCGCGCGCTCATGGAGTGGACCGCCGAGCTCACCGGCCGCTTCCTCCGCACGCAGATCGTCGCGGGCGCCTCGGCCGCGCAGCTCTTCGACTCGTGGGCCGGTGCGCTCTCGCTCGCCGACTACACGACCCACGTCGCCCCGGCGTCGGCACGGGCGCTGAGCTTCGTGCACGACCTCGAGTACGCGACGACGGACACCTCGGGGCAGGCGCAGCCCGCCCGCGCCGTGCCCGTCGTGCACTTCGGCGTCGGCACGGGCGAGCTGCTCGGCGCCATGAAGGAGGTCGGGGTCGACGTCGTCGGCGTCGACTACCGCGTGCCGCTCGATGTCGCCGCCGAGCGCGTCGGCGCGGGCGTGCCGCTGCAGGGCAACCTCGACCCGGCGCTGCTCGCGGCACCGTGGCCCGTGCTCGAGGCGGCCGTTCGCGACGTGCTGCGCGCGGGCCGGGTCGCGCCCGCGCACGTCTTCAACCTCGGCCACGGGGTGCCGCCCGAGACCGACCCGACCGTGCTGACCCGCGTCGTCGAGCTCGTGCACGAGGCAGGCGCGGCATGACCGACGGGGCCGAGCGCATCGAGGTCGAGACCGCCGACGTCGTCGTGATCGGCGGCGGCGTCGCCGGCATGGTGGCCGCGCTCGAGTGCGCCAAGATCGGCCTGCGCGTCACGCTGCTCGAGCGCCGCGACGCGCTCGGCGGATGCGTCGGCCGGATCGAGCTCGACGGGCTCACCCTCGATTCGGGCGCCGAGTCGTTCGCGACGCGCGGCGACACGGTCGCCGAGCTCGTCACCGCGCTCGGGCTCGACGACGAGGTCGTCGACCCGAACCGCGCCGGGGCCTGGCTCGTGTGGGGCAGCGCGCCGGGTGCGAAGGGTGCGGCCGATGCGCTCGACGCCGCCCCGCTCCCGAAGACCGGCATGCTCGGCATCCCCGCCAACCCGCTCGGCGACGACGTGCGCCGCATCATCGGGTGGAACGGCGCGATCCGGGCGTATGCCGATCGGCTCATGCCGATCCTGCGCATCGGCCGGGCGCACAGCCTCGGCGAGCTGGTGCGCTCGCGCATGGGGTCGGCGGTGCTCGACAAGCTCGTGACCCCTATCTCGGCGGGCGTCTACTCCGCCGACCCGAACCTGCTCGACCTCGACGTCGTCGCCCCCGGCCTCAACGAGGCGATGACCCGCATGGGCTCGCTCTCGGGCGGCGTCGGCCAGCTCGTCGAGCAGCGCCGGGCCGGCGGGGCGGTGCGCGGCCTCCGCGGCGGCATGCACACGCTCGTCGACGCGCTCGCGCGCGAGCTCGCGCGGTTCGAGGTGACCGTGCTCACGGGCGCCGAGGCGACCGCGCTCGAGCGCGTCGGCGACGCCGGGTGGCGTGTGCGCGCGACCCTGCCCGGCGACCAGGGCGCCCTCGCCGCGGGCGGCGCCGTCGCCGGTGGCGTCGCCGGCGACGAGTCGGCCGCCGAGCTCGACCTGATCGCCCCCGAGGTCGTGCTCGCCGCGCCGGCGCACACCTCGCTGCGCCTGCTCGACGACGCCGTCGAGGGCTGGGAGTCGACGAGCGACTGGCCGTCCGCGGCATCCGTCGAGCTCGTGACCCTCGTGCTCGACGCGCCGGCCCTCGACGACGCACCGCGCGGCACGGGCGTGCTCGTCGCCGCCGACACGGCCGGGGTCGCCGCGAAGGCGCTCACCCACTCGACGGCGAAGTGGTCGTGGCTCGCCGACCGGTCGGGCGGGCGCCATGTCGTGCGCCTCTCGTACGGTCGCGCCGGACAGCCGAACCCGCTCGACGGCCTCACCGACGACGCGGTCGCGGAGCTCGCGCTCGCCGATGCCTCCCACCTGCTGGGCGTGCCGCTCGACGCGACGATGCTGCGCGCGTCGGGCCGCACCGAATGGCGTGACGCGGTCTCACATGCGGCCATCGGCCAGCGCGACCGGGTGCGAGCGCTCGAGGACGCCGTCGCGGCGGAGCCCGGCATCGAGGTCACCGGGTCGTGGGTCGCCGGCACCGGGCTCGCCTCGGTCGTGCCCCACGCGCGCGAGGCCGCGGCGCGAATCCGCCATCGTGCGGTGGGCCGCCGCGAGCAGGGCTGACCGCTCGGCGGCTCGGCGGCTCGTCTGCTCAGCCGTCAGCCGCTCGGCGGCTCGTCAGGCGAGCGTCGCGGCGAGCTGCTCGCCCGTGAGCTCGCGGTCGGCGTAGACGAGCCGGATCGCCGCGGGGTCGGGGTTGCCGGCATCGGGTGCGCGGTGGCGCAGCTCGAGCCCGACCTTCTCGGCGACCCGCGCCGAGGCGCGATTGTGCTCGAGCAGGTAGGCGACCACGGGCAGCTCGGGGCGGCGCGCCCGCGCCTCGTCGATCGCGGCGACCGAGAGCTCGGTCGCGTAGCCGCGGCCGTGCGCCTCGGGGCGGAACCGGTAGCCGAGGTTCCAGAACGCACGGGCGTTCGTCGCCCCTCCGCGGATCGCGCAGCCGCCGTGGCCGATCACGGTCGCCGGGTCGTCGATCGTGCGCACCGTCCAGGCGGCGAACCCGGAGTCGCGCCAGTCGGCCAGCCACCGGCCGAGCACCGTGCGCGTGTCGTCGAGCCCGGCGTGCCGGCCAGACGGCAGGTGCCGCCACGTGCGGGCATCGCCGTAGATCTCGTGGAGCGGCTCGAGGTCGGACGCGACGGTCTCGTCGAGCAGCAGGCGGGCGGTGCGTCGGGTCATGCGAGGGAGTCTAGGTGCGACCGCCGACGCCGTCGTCGCGGCCGCCGCATCGCATAGCCGAAACGGAATATTTCGCCGCAACCCCCTTGCGCGCCTCGGCGCGGGGTCTACGCTGGAAAGGTCGCTGTGGCTCAGCAGCGGGGGAAGACGGGGTGCACATGAAGGGCAAGATCCTCTTCGTCGTGGGGCTCGGCGTCGGCTACGTGCTCGGCACGCGGGCCGGTCGCGAGCGCTACGAGCAGATCAAGCGCGCCGCCGAGGGCGTGTGGAACACGCCAGCCGTGCAGCAGGGCGTCGACCAGGTCAAGGGCTTCGCCGCCTCGAAGGTGGGCGACCTCTCCGACTCGGTGCTCGACGGCGTGAAGTCGTTCATCGGCAACGCGACGCGCGGCTCGGGCGCGACCAAGGGCGACGTCACCGATGCGGCCGCCAAGGCCAAGCGCGGCGTGTCCGACGGTGCGAGGGCCGCGAAGTCGGCGGTCGACGGCGTCGCCGACACGCTGAGCGACGCGATCGACTCCGCCGCCGAGGTCGCCGAGGGCGCGGCGAAGCCGTCGAAGCCCGCGCCGAAGCGCTCCACGTCGCGCGGCGCGAAGCCCGCGGCATCCGATTCCTAGCACGCTCAGGCACAGACGGGAGGCGACCGCGCGATGGCCGCACCGACCAACGACGACCGCTCGCTGTTCACGCTGATCGGCGAGCTGCCCGACACGATCTCGAACCTCGTGCGGGCCGAGATCGACCAGATCAAGGCCGAGATCACCTACAAGGTGAAGCACTTCGGCATCGGCTCGGGATTCTTCGTGGTGGCGCTCATCGTGCTGCCGTTCCTCATCTTCACCCTGCTCGCCTCGGCGATCTTCGCGCTCGCGCTCGTGATGCCGGCCTGGGCGGCAGCCCTCGTCGTGTCCGGCGTGCTCGTGCTCGTCATCGCCATCCTCGTCTGGATCGGCATCGTGAACTTCCAGCGGGGCTCCGAGCCCCTCGAATCGGTCGAGAGCCTCAAGGCCGACCTCGACGCCCTGAAGGGAACGGGTGACTATGACCGCCGCTACTGACGCGCCCCGTCCCTCGAAGCGCGAGTCGGCGCAGCGCGAGCGCAACCTCACCCGGGTGCAGGCGCGGGCCGCGTCGCGCCAGGCGCGCGACGAGTTCGCCCGCACGCTCGACGCCCTCGAAGACAAGCTCAACGTGCCGAAGCAGGTCGGCATCCGCGTCGACCGCGCGAAGGTCTCGCTCAAGCGGTTCTACGACGAGCAGCCGGGCGTCGCGATCGCGGCCGCCGTCGGCGTGGCCGCCGCCGTCGGCGGGCTCGTGTGGCTCGTCGTGCGATCGAAGCTCGGCGACTGAGCGGGCCGAAGCGAGGGGATGCCCCGGTGTCGACGTCCTCCACGGACACCGCCGTCGAACGGGTGACCGATGCCATCCGCTCGGAGATCCTGAGCGGCGCGATCGCACTCGGCTCGCCGCTGCGAGAAGAGGCGCAGGCGGCGCGGCACGGCGTGTCGAGGCACACCGTGCGCTCGGCGTTCCAGCGGCTCGTGGCCGAGCGGCTCGCCGAGGCCGAGCCGTACCGCGGCGTGCGCGTCGTGAGCTTCGACCGAGACGAGATCCGGGCGCTGCAGCAGCTGCGGGCGGCGCTCGAGGGCGAGGCCGTGCGCATCGTCGCCGAACGGCACGGCGACGCGTGGCCCGGGGAGGTGCTCGCGCCGGCAGAGGAGGTGCTCGCCGCGCTGAGCGGGCTGCAGAGCGAGCACGCCGAGGCCGACTGGCTCGAGGTCGAGCGGTTGCACGCCGACTTCCACCGCGCGATCGTCGCGGCATCGGCGAGCCCCCGCATCGTCGAGGCGCACGACGCGCTCGGCAGCGAGCTGCTGCTGTTCCTGCTGCACGTGCGGCCGCACTACACGCTCGAGTCGATCATCGACGAGCACCGGCAACTGCTCGCCGACGTGCAGACCCGCGGACCCGAGGCGATGCGCGAGCATCTCGGACACTCGACCGACCTGCTGCTCGACGAGGCGGCCGGCGACGCCCTCACGCCGTGATCGCGGCGTACCAGATGAGCAGCAGCGTCACGACGAACCCGACCGCGTAGTTGATGGCGAGGAACCGCTTCCAGCCGGCGTTGGCCCGGCCCGACGTCGCGTCGGTGACGTCGATGAACGGCGCCGCCGCCACGATGTAGGGCACGACGAGCACGGCGGCGAGGGGACCGGGCCACGAGGTGGCGAACATGAGCACACCGGCGACCGCCCAGAGCGCGATCGCCAGGCGCACGGTGCGTCGCGCGCCCATCGCCGTCGCGATCGACGCGATGCCGCCGGCCCGGTCGGGCACGATGTCCTGCACGGCGCCGAACGCATGGCTCGCCACACCCCAGGCGAAGAACGCGAGGAGCAGGGCGATGAGCGGCGGCGTGAACGCGGCGCCGGCGAGCACGAGCCCGTACACCGCGGGACCCACGAAGTGCGCGCTCGACGTGATCGAGTCGAGCCCGGGCACCTCCTTGAAGCGCAGGCCGGGCACCGAGTAGGCGGCGACCGCGAACAGGCACGCCGCGAGCACCGCCGACGCCGCGGCACCGCCGAGGAGCACGAGCACGACGACGAACGGCACGCAGGCCGCGATCGCGGAGACGATCGTCAGCCGGTGGCGTCCGGGCACGAGCAGTGCGCCCTCGGCCCCGCCCTTGCGCGGGTTCGCGGCATCCGAGGCGTAGTCGAAGACGTCGTTCACGCCGTACATCGCGAGGTTGTAGGGCACGAGGAAGAACAGCGTGCCGACGACGAGGGCGATGTCGACCTCGCGCGTCGTGAGCAGGTACGCCGCGGCGAACGGGAAGGCCGTGTTCACCCAGCTCAGCGGACGCGACGCCGTGATGAGATCGGCGAACGCGCTCCGTCGGCGCACGTCAGTCGGCATGGCGTCGTCCGTCGAACAGGTTCCAGAGCCCGCTGAGCAGCAGGACGCCGGCGATCGGGTAGGCGACGTCCTCCACGGGGGCGAGCCAGAGGCGCACGCCCCAGATGTGCGCGTCGCCGTACCCGAAGAGCCCCGCGGCGATCATGATCGAGTCGAAGACCACGGTGAGCACGACGAGGATGCCGCCGCTCGCGAGCACGGCCGCCCAGTGCCCCCGGGGCGCGCGCCGTGCTCCGGCCGCTCCGACGGCGATCGCCACGGCCAGGAACACCGCCGAGAGCACGAGGTAGGTCATCGGTCCACCTCCCGCCTCGACGCGAGGCGCAGCGCGGCCGTGTAGAGCACGAGGGTGAGGTAGCCGAGGAAGGCGAGGAACACGAGCTCCTCGACGGGCAGCTCGGGCGCGAGCAGGAGTCCCGTGCTGATCGCGTTCTCGGTGCGGTGGAAGATGCCGAGGGCGATGCCGGCGAGGTCCCACACGACGAAGAACACGACACCGGCCGCGAGCACGATGCCGGCGCGTCGCGCACGACCCGGTGCGGCGAAGACGAGGCGAAACCGCACGTCGACGAGCACCACGCACGCGATCGTGACGACGAGCGCTCCGAGGTAGAGGAGGCTCATCTCGTGAGCCCCTCGGGTTCGTGACGCGGCTCGGGGCGCGGCTCGGGCGCCGGCTCCGCCAGTCGAGCGGCGCCCCGCTCGCCGCGCACGGCCTTCGCCACGAGCTCGGCGCTGATGAGGCACATCGGCAGCCCGATGCCGGGCACCGTCGTCGCACCGGCGGAGTAGAGCCCGCGCACGGTCCTCGACCTCGTCCGACCGCGCAGGAATGCGCTCTGCCGCAGCACGTGGGCCGGGCCGAGCGCCGAGCCCTGCCACGAGCCGAACTCGGCGGCGAAGTCGCCCGGCCCGACGGTGCGGCGCACGACGACGCGGTCGGCGAGGTCGGCGATGCCCGCCCACGCGGCGATCTGGGCGATCGCGGCATCGGCGATCCGCTCGATCTGCGGATCCCCCCTCCCGTCGACGCCGCCGCGGCCGAGCTGCGGGTCGGCCGGCACGGGCACGAGCACGAACAGGTTCTCGTACCCCGGCGGGGCGACCCCGGCGTCGGTCGCGCTCGGCATGCACACGTAGAGCGACGCGGGGTCGGGCACCGAACGGTCGCGGCCGAGGATGCGCGCGAAGTTCTCGCGCCAGTCGGCGGTGAAGAGCAGGTTGTGGTGCAGCAGTCGCGGCAGGCGCCCCCGGATGCCGAGCATCACGAGCACGGCACCCGGGCCGGGGTCGACGCGGCGCCACGACGACTCCGATCGGCTCCGGTGCGCGCGGGGCAGCAGGTCGGCGTCGGTGTGGTGCTGGTCCGCCGCGGAGACGACGAGGTCGGCGGCGACGGTGCGGGCGACGCCGTCGCCGCCGCGCACGCGGATGCCTCGCGCCGACCCCTCCTCGACGAGGATGCCGGTCACGCGCTCGCCCGTCAGGATGCGTGCGCCGGCGTCTTCGGCGAGCCGGCGGATGCGGTCGACGAGCTCGCCGAAGCCACCGCGCGGGTAGCGCACGCCGTCGTCGAGGTCGAAGTGGCTCATCAGGTGGTAGAGGCTCGGCGCGGCGTACGGCGAGGTGCCGAGGAACACGGCCGGGTAGCCGAGCACCTGGCGCAGTCGCAGATCGTCGAATCGGCGCGCGATCAGCCGGTCGAGCGGTTCGAACAGCAGCCGGGCCAGCCGGCCGGCCTGCTCGAGCAGCGGGCGGCCGAGGAGCGACGACGGCGACGAGAAGTCGTTGTAGAGGAAGTGGTCGAGCGCGAGCCGCGCCGTCGACCCGGCCGAGTCGAGGTAGCGCTCGAGCTCGGCGCCCGCTCCCGGCTCGACGCGCTCGAAGGTGCGCGCCGCCCGCTCGCGGTCGGCGTGGAGATCGAGCGGCGCGTGCTGCTCGAAGAACACGCGATACGCGGGGTCGAGCGCGACGAGGTCGAGCTGCGCCGCGGCGCTCGTGCCCATGAGCCGGAAGAAGTGCTCGAACACCTCGGGCATGAGGTACCACGAGGGGCCGGTGTCGAAGCGGAAGCCGTCGACCTCCCAGCGCCCCGCGCGGCCGCCGACCTCGTCGCGGGCCTCGTGCACCGTCACGTCGTGGCCGTCGCGCGCGAGGAGCGCAGCCGTGGCGAGCCCCGCGACGCCCGCTCCGATGACGACGGCGCGGCTCACGGACGAGCCTCCCCGACGAGCGGGGCGGCCGGTGCGGTCGGCCCGGGGCGCGGCATCCGCCGGCCCGGTGCCACTGTCGCGCGGAGGAGCAGGCCCGCCTTCGTGGCGGCGGGAACCCTGATCCGTGCGGCGAGGAGCTGCTCGGCCGGCGTGCGCCGGAGTCTCGCCGAGAGCTCGGCGAAGAGCCCGTGCGCCGCGGCCACCGCTCGCCGGCACCCCGAGGGCAGCTCGCCGATCACCTCGCCCGCGATCGCGAGGTCGTGATCGATGTCGTCGAGCAGCCGTGCCGTCTGCGACTCGGTGAGGTGCTCGGGGTCGATGCCCGGCAGGTAGCGTCGGCCCCGGCCCTCGACGTCGTCGCGGAGGTCGCGCAGGAAGTTCAGCTTCTGGAAGGCGGCGCCGAGGTGGCGGGCTCCGCGCTGCCAGCGCGCGTCGCGCTCGGCGTCGGCCGGGAGTCCCTCGCTGAACGCGCGCAGGCACATGAGCCCGACGACCTCGGCCGAGCCGTAGACGTACTCGCGCAACTCGTCGTCGTCGAAGTCGACGGCATCGAGGTCGCGTCGCATCGAGGCGAAGAACGGGCGAGTCGACTCCTCGCCGAACCCGGTCGCGCGCGCCGTCTGCGCGAAGGCGTCGACCACGAGGTTCGCGCTGTAGCCGCAGCGCATCGCCTGCTCGGTCTCGGCCTCGAGCGCGTCGAGCATCCGGCGGCGCTCGGCGCGGTCGAGGCCGGCCGCCTCGGCGGGGCCGTCGACGACCTCGTCGGCGACGCGCACGAGCGCGTAGATCGCCGCGACGTGCGTGCGCACCCGGCGCGAGCAGAGCCGGCTCGCGAGTCCGAACGAGGTCGAGTACTCGGTGATGACCGTGGCCGCGCCGAGGCGCGCCGTGCGGTGGTACAGCTCGAGTCCCGTCGCCGTCATCGGACCCGCTCCACGCATCGCCGGGTCGTCGCGGTGAGCGCATCGCGCAACGGCGCGGGGAATCCGGCCGCCTCGATCTCGGCGACCGCCTCGTCGCAGCGCTCCTCGATGATCGACTCGACCCGGTCGAGCGCGCCGCTCGCCGTGATCGCCGCACGCAGGCGCAGGGCGGCCGGCTCGTCGAGGTCGGGCCGGCCGAACTCGTCGGCGACCACCGACCAGCCCGCGTGCTCGCGGGCGAACGCGATGAGCAGCGTCTGCTTGCCCTCCCGCAGGTCTCCCAGCACGGTCTTGCCCGTGACGGCGCTGCTGCCGAACACCCCGAGCACGTCGTCGCGCAACTGGAACGCGACGCCGAGGTGCCGGCCGACCTCGCCGAGTCGTGCGACCGCCCGCCCCGATGCCCCGCCGAGCAGCGCGCCCGATTGCAGCGGGGCGCTGAACGAGTACGCGGCGGTCTTGTGCTCGACCATCGCGATGATCTCGTGCGGTGTCGGCGCGCCGGTCGCCTGCCGGACGTCGGCGAGCTCGCCCGCGGCGGTCAGGAACACGCAGTCGTCGAGCACGTCGAGGAGCGCGACGCGGACCCGGCCCGGCGCGTCGATCCCGGCGACGATCCGATGCGCCGAGCTGATCAGCAGGTCGCCCGCCAGGACGGCGGCCGCCTCGCCGTACTCGCGGGAACGCGCTTCGCCGACGCCGCGCCCGCGGGCCTCGACCATGAAGCGACCCGTCACGTTCGGCACGCCGCGGCGCACGAGATCGTGGTCGATGACGTCGTCGTGCATGAGGAACGCGGTGTGCAGGAGCTCGAACGCGGCGGCGAGCCGGACCGCCTCGGCGTGCCCGGCCCCCGCGTACGCCGAGTACGCGGCGAGCACGAGCTCGGGCCGGAGGCGCTTGCCGCCCGTCGCGCTCTCGTGCGCCGCCGACCACAGCCGGGCGTACCCGTCGTCGCGCGCGGCCGCGCTCGCGATCCTGGCGGCGAAGAACGCATCGAGGAACGCGTCGACCTCGGCGGTGCCGAGCAGCGACGGACGATCGAGCACGGCGCCGATCATGAGGCGAGCACCCGCGGTTCGGTCGAACCGCCCAGGAACGGCAGCAGCCGTGCCTGGAGCACGAGCCACGGGCTGAACGCCCACGGGGCGACCTCGATCGCCGAGGAGAGGTCGGCCGGGTCGACCCACGCGACCTCCATCACCTCGTTCGGATGGGGATCGGGGATCGAGTGCGTCCGGGCCGTGTAGACGGGGCACAGCTCGTTCTCGACGATGCCCGACGCATCGACGGCGCGGTAGTGGAAGAACGGCAGCACGGGCTCGACGTCGTCGAGCTCGAGGCCGAGCTCGAAGTCGCCGCGCCGGCGGATCGCGTGGAGCAGCGTCTCCGACGGCGCGGGGTGCCCGCAGAACGAGTTCGTCCAGACGCCCGGCCAGGCCTGCTTCGCGAGCGCCCTGCGCGTCACGAGCAGTCGGCCGGCGGCGTCGAACACGTGGCACGAGAAGGCGAGGTGCCGGGCGGTGTCGGCGCCGTGGACGCTCGCCTTCGGTGCGCGCCCGACGGGGCGGTCGTCGGCGTCGAGCAGCACGACTTCTTCGATCGATGCGGCGGTCATGGAGAACTCCCGGTTCTTACTGCCTTGGCAAGAAACTAGCTTAGCGAACTATATGCCGCGTTGGCTAGAATCACGACATGGCAGATGAGCCCGCCTCGTGGCAGGACGTCGCGCGCGGCATGCACGATCCCCGCATCTCCGACCGCGACGGCCAGCTCGTCGACCGGTCGGGGCTCGACGACGCGGGGCTCGACCAGGTCGTGCGGGTCATGCAGAGCCTGCGCGGCTGGCACGAGACGCAGCGGCGCATGAGCGAGGCATCCCGTCGCTACATGAAGCTCAACGAGACCGACATGCGGGCGATCCGGTACCTCGTCGCGGCCCGCAACCAGGGCGAGATCGCCACGCCGGGGGCGCTCAGCGCCTACCTCGGCATCTCGAGCGCCTCCACGACGAAGCTGCTCGACCGGCTCGAGCACGGCGGCCACATCGTGCGCTCGCCGCATCCGACCGACCGCCGGGCGCTCGCGATCACGGTGACCGACGCGACCCGGGTCGCCGCCCGCGAGTCGGTCGGCCGGCTGCACGCCCGGCGGTTCGCCGTCGCCGCGGCGCTCAGCCCCGCCGAACGCGAGACCGTGATCAGGTTCCTCGACGCGCTGAGCGCGACCGAGTCCGACGACGGGCCCGACGGGGCCGACGACGGAGCGGCATCCTCCGACGGGCCCGCTCAGCCCTGACGGCCGCCGACCGAGTCGGCGACGGCCCGCTCCCACGGCGCGATCGGCCCGTCGACCACGACGAACAGCGGATGCGGTTGGGGCCGCGCGACGCCCGACCACCGTGCGGCGACGTCGGGGCTCCGCGCCGCGAGCTTCGCGCGGAGGTGCCGCCACTCGAGGTCGAGCTGGCCGCTCGCGACCTCGAGCCGCTCGCCGGCCCCGCGCCGGTGCACCTTCGTCGCGTCGAAACGGTAGCCCCTGGCCGCCGCCTCGTCGGCGACCGCGGCGAGGTAGTCGCCGATCGCCTCGAGCGGTCGCGGCGCCTCGCGGAAGCGCTCGAGCTGCGGATGCCGCGTGTAGCCGCGCGTCGCGCCCTCGAGCACCGCCTGCGCGAGCAGCGTCTCCCGCCAGCAGGCGGTGAGGCCCTGCCGATCGAGGTACCGGGGGTGCACCGACCAGATCCGCATGGCAGGCAGCCTATGCGCGAACGGGCGAGGTCCCGCTTTTGGCCGTTCGCCTCCGAGGGGGGAGACTGGAGGCATGTCTTCCCCCGCTGCCGAAGCGGCAGCCGACGCGTTCCAGACCGATTCCGACGCAGCGCAGACGCTCGAGGGGTACACGGTTTTCGCCGTGCTCCGCCGCGACCCCGCTCGTCCCGACGACCTCGACGGCCACGACGTCCCCCGCGTCGTGTCCGAGCTCGACGGCGTGATCTCGCTGATCGAGAACGAGGGCGTGACCCTCCGCGGCATCTACGACGTCTCGGGCCTGCGCGCCGATGCCGACGTCATGCTGTGGCTGCACGGCCCGACCGCCGAGGGCCTGCAGTGGGCGCTCCGCGAGCTGCGCCGCGCGCGCCTCCTCAAGGCCCTGCTGCCGACGTGGAACGCCATGGGCGTGCACCGCGACGCCGAGTTCAACAAGGCGCACGTGCCCGGGTTCCTGCGCGGGCTCGAGCCCAAGGGCTGGCTGACGGTCTACCCGTTCGTGCGCAGCTACGACTGGTACCTGCTCGACCCCGCCGAGCGCAGCCGCATGCTCGCCGAGCACGGCCGCAAGGGCGCCTCGTTCCGCGGCGCCATCGCCAACACGGTCGCCGCGTTCGCCCTCGGCGACTACGAGTGGCTGCTGCCGATCGAGTCCGACGAGCTCACCGAGCTCGTCGACATGATGCGCGAGCTCCGCGCGACCGACGCCCGCATGCACGTGCGCGAAGAGGTGCCGTTCTACACCGGTCGACGCATCACGACCGCCGAACTCGTGGAGGTCCTGCAGTAATGACGCACTACGACGCGATCCTGCTGTCGTCGTTCGGCGGCCCCGAGGGCCAGGACGACGTGATCCCGTTCCTGCGCAACGTGACCGCGGGCCGGGGCATCCCCGACGAGCGCCTCGAAGAGGTCGCCCACCACTACCGCCACTTCGGCGGCGTGAGCCCGATCAACGAGCAGAACCGGCAGCTGAAGGCCGCCCTCGAGGCCGAGCTCGCGAAGCGCGGCATCGACCTGCCCGTCTACTGGGGCAACCGCAACTGGGCCCCGTACTTCGG
Source organism: Agromyces cucurbitae (assembly GCF_058349945.1). Classification (NCBI taxonomy): domain Bacteria; kingdom Bacillati; phylum Actinomycetota; class Actinomycetes; order Micrococcales; family Microbacteriaceae; genus Agromyces; species Agromyces cucurbitae. The sequence goes on from NZ_JBYRES010000001.1 coordinate 391,459, forward strand.
CGACGTCGTCGCCGAGGCGGAGCGCAACGGTCACACCGAGCTGCTCGGGCTCGTCACGAGCGCCTACACGAGCTACTCGGGCGTCGGCCAGTACCGCGAGGACTTCCAGAAGGCGACCGCGGGCACCGGCGTCGCGATCGACCGCGTGCGGGAGTACTTCGATCACCCCGGTTTCGTGCAGCCCTTCATCGAGGGCGTGCGGGATGCCACGGCCGAGCTCGCCGCGGAGGGCGTCGCCGCCGACCGCACCCACATCATGTACGTCACCCACTCGATCCCGACGCGCGCGTCGCAGGAGTCGGGCGTCGGCTTCGAGGACCGCGTGGGCACGGGCGAGGGCGGCGCGTACGTCGCGCAGCACCTGGCCGTCGCGCAGGCCATCAACGAGGCCCTCGAGTCGTCGTCGCCGTGGTCGCTCGTGTACCAGTCGCGCTCGGGCGCCCCGACCACGCCGTGGCTCGAGCCCGACATCAACGACGCCATCGAGGAGCTCGCGGTCGGCGGCCTCACCGACGCGATCGTGATCGTGCCGTTCGGCTTCGTCTCCGACCACATGGAGGTCATGTGGGACCTCGACAACGAGGCCGTCGAGACCGCGGGCGAGCACGGGCTCAAGGTGCGCCGCGTGCCCACCCCGGGCGTGCACCCCGCGTACGTCGCGGGCCTCGTCGACCTCGTGCTCGAGCGCGTCGACGACGTGCCCGACGCCGAGCGGCCCCACCTGACGGCGCTCGGACCGTGGCCCGACCACGCGCGCATCGCCGGCGGCGCGGTGCTCGAGGCTCCCGCCCAGGAGGCGACGACGCGATGACCGTCATCCGGGTCGGCACGCGCGGCAGCGCCCTCGCGATGGCGCAGACGCGCCAGATCTCCGAGCGCATCGCCAAAGCCGCGAAGGCCGAGATCGAGCTCGTGCCGATCACGACGCAGGGCGACACCTCGCGGGCGTCGCTCTCGTCGATCGGCGGCACGGGCGTGTTCGCGGCCGCACTGCGCGAGGCGCTGCTGGCGGGGGAGTGCGACCTCGTCGTGCACTCGCTCAAGGACCTGCCGACCGCCGAGCACCCCGGGCTGCGCCTCGGGGCCGTGCCGAAGCGGGTCGACGCCCGCGACGTGCTCTGCGCGCGCGACGGGCTCACGCTCGCCGAGCTGCCCGAGGGCGCCCGCGTCGGCACCGGTTCGCCGCGCCGCATCGCCCAGCTCCGCGCCGCCCGTCCCGACATCGAGGCGGTCGACCTGCGCGGCAACGTCGACACCCGGCTCGGCCGGGTGCACGGCGACGACGCCGATCTCGACGCGGTCATCCTGGCCGCCGCGGGCCTCGGGCGCCTCGGCCGGCTGGATGCCGCCACCGAGCACTTCTCGCTGAGCGACTGGCCGACCGCGCCGGGCCAGGGCGCCCTCGCGATCGAGGTGCGCCGCGAACGCGGCGACCGCGACCTCGAGCGGGCGCTCGAGACGATCGACCACCGCTCCTCGCGGGCGACCGCGCTCGCCGAGCGCCTCGTGCTCGCCGGGCTCGAGGCGGGCTGCGCCGCACCGGTCGGGGCCACGGCCCTCGTCGAGGACGAACTTCTGTTCCTGACCGCGAGCGTGTACAGTGCCGACGGGACGCGGCGACTCACGAGCTCGCACGCGGCCACACCTGACAGTCACTCGGCCGCAGATCTGGCGGTCGCAGCCCACGACGTCGCCGACCGCGTCGTCGCAGAACTCCTCGGCAACGGCGCCGCAACCCTCGTTCCCCCAGAGGAGCAGCCGTGAGCGAATTCGAACCGATGACGGGCGCGATCCACCTGCCCGCGTCGGCCGGCGGTGCCAAGCCGCTCGCCGGGTGGCGCGTGCTCGTGCCGCGCGGCGGCCCGTGGGGCGACGGCGTCGCCGCCGCGCTCCGCGACCGCGGCGCATCGCCCATGATCGCCCCGCTCATCAACTTCGCGCCCGCCGACGACCAGCCGGCGCTCGAGGCCGCGCTCGCGAAGCTCGCCTCGGGCGGCTTCGACTGGCTGACCGTCACGAGCGCGACGACGGTCGACGTGCTCTCGTCGTACGGCGCCGTGATCCCCGAGACGACGAAGGTCGCAGCGGTCGGCGAGACGACCGCTGCCGCGCTCGTCGCCGCGGGGTACCACGCCGACATCGTGCCGTCGGAGGACAACTCGGCACGCGGCATGCTCGAGGAGTGGGAGGCCGCGACGGGCGGCGCCACCGGGCTGCGCGTGCTCGCGCTGCGGTCGGCGATCGCGAAGCAGGTGCTCTCGATCGGCCTCGAGCGCATGGGCCACCACGTCGAGGCCGTCGTCGCCTATCGCACCGTCGGCGTGCCGGTGTCGGCGAAGGTCGCCGACGACGTGCGCGCGGGCCGCGTCAACGCCGTGCTGGTCACCTCGGGCAGCGTCGCCGAGCAGGTGCAGGAGCAGCTCGGGCCGCTTCCCGAGTCCACGCTCGTCGCGGCGATCGGCCCCCAGACGAAGAAGGACGCCGCGAAGGTGGGCCTGCGCGTCGACGTCATCGCGCGCGAGCGCACGGCCGAGTCGCTCATCGACGCCGTCGTCGACGCCGCGACCGCGCTGGCGTGACGCGGACCGACTCGTCCGAGGCATCCGCCTCAGCCTCGACCGCGCCCGCCCGCCGACGCCGCGTGCCCGTCGTCGGCACCGTCGGCATCGCGCTCGCGATCGTCGGGGCCGCCGCATTCGCCACGAAGGGCATCGTCGTCAAGCTCGCGCTCGCCGAGGGCGTCGACTCGCTCACCACGCTGACCTGGCGCATGATCGTCGCCGTGCCGGTGTTCGCCGCCGTCGGCCTGACCGGGGTGCTGCGGCACCGCGACGCCCGCACCGCGACGGGCGAGCGCGTGCTCGCGCCGGGTGCGGTGCTGCAGGCGGCCGGGGTCGGCATGATCGGCTACTACCTCGCGAGCCTGCTCGACTTCACGGCGCTCGAGTACATCTCGGCGCAGCTCGACCGGCTGATCCTGCTGCTCTACCCGTTCTTCGTGGTGCTGTTCGGCGTCGTGTTCTTCCGCCGCCGGGTGACCCGCGTGATGATCGTCGGGCAGGTGCTCAGCTACCTCGGCATCGCCGTCATCTTCTGGCGAGACCTGAGCTTCGCGGGCGAGCACGTGCTGCTCGGCGCGACGCTCGTGCTCGGGGCTGCGATCGCGTACGCCGTGTACCAGATCCTCGCGAAGCCCCTCATCGACCGCCTGGGTGCGGGGCTCTTCACCTCGATCGCGATGAGCGGGGCGGGCGTCGCGATCCTCGTGCACTTCGCGATCACGCACCCGGTCTCCGACCTCGCGGTGCCGGCCGAGGCGTGGCCGCTCGTCATCGCGATCGGGCTCGTCTCGACGGTACTGCCCGCGTACTGCATCTCGGGCGCGATCGGCATGATCGGCTCCGAGCGGACCGCCGTGATCGGCAACGTGTCGCCCGTCATCACGATCGTGTTCGCCGTGTGGCTGCTCGGCGAGCCGTTCACGATCTGGCACGCCGTCGGCACCGCCCTCGTGCTCGTCGGCGCCTGGATCTTCGCGATGCCGCGGCCGGAACGCGCTCCCGGACTGCGCCCAGCCGGGCGCGCGTAGGCTGGTCCGGTGAGTTCCGCGCCCCTTCCCCGCGTCCGACCGCGCCGGCTCCGCGAGACCCCGGCCCTGCGCCGCCTCGTCTCCGAGACCCGCCTCGACCCCGCCGACCTCGTGCTGCCGATCTTCGTGCGCGAGGGGGCGACCGCCCCCGTGCCGATCGGCTCGATGCCGGGCGTCGTGCAGCACTCGCTCGAGAGCCTGCCCGAGGCGGTCGACGAGGCCGCAGCGGCCGGGCTCGGCGGCGTGATGCTGTTCGGCGTCCCCGCGGTTCGCGACGCGCGCGGCTCGGGCGCGACCGACCCCGACGGCATCCTCAACGTCGCGACCGGCGTCGCCGCCGAGGCATCCGCCGGCCGCCTGGTGGTGCAGACCGACCTCTGCCTCGACGAGTTCACCGACCACGGGCACTGCGGCGTGCTCGACGAGCGCGGCCGCGTCGACAACGACGCGACGCTCGAGCGGTACACCGCAATGGCGCTCGCGCAGGCGCGCGCCGGCTCCGAGCTGCTCGGCCTCAGCGGCATGATGGACGGCCAGGTCGCCGCCGTGCGCGAGGCGCTCGACGACGCCGGCCGCCACGACGTCGCGATCCTCGCCTACTCGGCGAAGTACGCATCGGCGTTCTACGGCCCGTTCCGCGACGCGGTCGAGTCGACCCTCGAGGGCGACCGCCGCAGCTACCAGCTCGACCCCGGCAACCGTCGTGAGGGCCTGCGCGAGGCGATGATCGACATCGACGAGGGCGCCGACGTCGTCATGGTGAAGCCCGCGGGCGGCTACCTCGACGTGCTCGCCGACGTCGCCGCCGCGAGCGAGGTGCCCGTCTGGGCCTACCAGGTCTCGGGGGAGTACGCGATGATCGAGGCCGCCGCCGCGCACGGCTGGATCGACCGCAAGCGCGCCGTCGTCGAGTCGGTGCGCTCGATCAAGCGGGCCGGCGCCGACGCCGTGCTCACCTACTGGGCCACGGAGCTGGCCGACTGGATCCGCAAGGGAGACGCATGAGTGACGCGACGGGTTTCGAGACGGCTCCTTCGTCGCCTCCTCAACCCGCTCATACGAACGCCGAACTGTTCGCCCGTGCGCAGGCCGCGATCCCCGGCGGGGTGAACTCGCCCGTGCGCGCGTTCCACTCGGTCGGCGGCACGCCGCGCTTCTACGTCTCGGCGAAGGGCGCCTATCTGACCGACGCCGAGGGGCGCGAGTACGTCGACCTCGTCGCCGGGTGGGGGCCCGCGATCCTGGGCCACGCCGACCCGCGGGTCGTCGAGGCGGTGCAGGATGCCGCGGCGAAGGGCCTCTCGTTCGGCTCGTCGACGCCCGCCGAGACCGAGCTGGCCGAGCTCGTCGAGGGGCGCGTCGCCCCCGTCGAGCAGCTGCGCCTCGTGTCGACGGGCACCGAGGCGACGATGAGCGCGATCCGCCTCGCCCGCGGCTTCACCGGCCGCGACCTGCTCGTGAAGTTCGCCGGGCACTACCACGGCCACTCCGACGGGCTGCTCGCCGAGGCCGGCTCGGGTCTCGCGACGTTCGCCCTGCCCGGCTCGGCCGGCGTACCCGCCGGGATCGCCGCGCTCACGCTCGTCGTGCCGTACAACGACCTCGACGCGCTCGGTGCCGTGTTCGCCGAGCACGGTGCCCGCATCGCGGCCGTCATCGTCGAGGCGTCGGCCGCGAACATGGGCGTCGTGCCGCCCGCGCCGGGCTTCAACCGCGCGCTCGTCGAGCTCGCCCACGCCAACGGCGCGCTCGTCATCAGCGACGAGGTGCTCACGGGCTTCCGCGTCTCGGAGGCCGGCTGGTGGGGGCTCGAGGCCCGCGACGAGGCATCCGCCTACACCCCCGACCTCATGACCTTCGGCAAGGTCATCGGCGGCGGCATGCCCGTCGCCGCGCTCGGCGGCCGCGCCGAGATCATGCAGCGGCTCGCCCCCCTCGGCCCCGTTTACCAGGCCGGCACCCTCTCAGGGAACCCCGTCGCCGTCGCCGCGGGCATCGCGACGCTGCGCGCCGCCGACGCGGACGTGTACGCGAAGCTGGATGCCGCGGCCGAGACGATCTCGGGCGCCGTCTCCGCGGCGCTCGACGCCGAGGGCGTCGCCCACCGCGTGCAGCGCGCGGGCAACCTGTTCAGCTTCGTGTTCGGCGAGGCGCTCGCGGGCGCCGAGGTGCGCGACTACGCGACGGTGCAGCGGCAGGAGGCGTGGCGCTACGCGCCGTTCTTCCACGCGATGCTCGACGCGGGCATCTCACTGCCGCCGAGCGTGTTCGAGGCGTGGTTCGTGACGGCGGCGCACGACGACGCGGCGATCGGCCGCATCGTCGACGCGTTGCCGGCGGCGGCGAAGGCCGCGGCGGCGGCGACACCACCCGCTGGTTGAGGAGCGCCGACGCGGAGCGGCGACGCGTCTCGAAACCCGGTGAGACGGTCTCGAGAATCGGTCACCGGGTTTCGAGACGCGTCCTCCTTCGTCGGGCGCTCCTCAACCGGCAGGCAGTTTTCGGGCAGGATGGGTACATGGCGAAGCTCCGCGTGCATCACGACCGGGTCGAGGTCCACCTCACCGCGGCCGAGAAGTCGCTCGCGCTCCGTGCCGACGACCTCGTGGTGCAGCGCGACGACATCCGGTCGGCGACCATCACCGACGACCCGTGGATCTGGATCCGCGGCATCCGGCGGCGCGGCACCGAGGTGCCCCTCGTCGTCGCGGTCGGCGTCTGGAAGTACCACGGCGGCAGCGACTTCGTGATCGTCAAGGGCAAGCGCCAGGCCGTCGTGCTCGAGCTCGCGGGCGGCGAGTTCGCCCGCATCATCCTGAGCACGAACCACGCCGCCGAGCTCATCGACCGCCTGCGACTGACCCCGCTCGACGAGCCGGTCGAGGGTTCGGGCGAGTAGCGCGCAGCGGCCGGGCGTCACGATGCAGCCGCTCGATTCGGCGGCGTGACCGGCCTCGTTTAGGATGTCCCCCGGATGCCGCGGCCCGCCCGCGTCGCCGCACGGGGGAGTTCGCCTTCGCCGACGGTCCCGGCGAGGCATCCGTCACCCGAACCCGACCGGCCCCGCCGGCGACCCGATCAGCTGGCAGGAGGGGCGCAGCTCGTGGCGAAACGTCTGCCATCGGCACCACCCGTGCTGTCGGGTTACAGCTACGTGCGCCCGCTCGGCACCGGCGGGTTCGCCGACGTGTTCCTCTACGAGCAGGACCTGCCCCGCCGGGTGACCGCGGTCAAGGTGCTGCTCGTCGACGTCGTCGACGCCGAGGCGCGTCGCGCGTTCACGGTCGAGGCCGACTCGATGGCCCGGCTGAGCGCCCACCCGTCGATCCTGACCATCTACCAGGCCTCGATCTCGGCCGACGGCCGGCCCTACTTCGTCATGGAGTACTGCCCCGAGTCGCTCGGCGCCCGCTCGAAGCGCGGCCCCATGCCCGTGGGCGAGGTGCTCGACATCGGCGTGCGCATGGCCGGTGCGCTCGAGACCGCGCACCGCTCGGGACTCCTGCACCGCGACATCAAGCCGTCGAACCTGCTCGTCAACTCGCTCGGCGCGCCCGTGCTCGCCGACTTCGGCATCGCGGGCACGATCGGCGACGGCGGGGGCGACACCTTCGCGATGTCCATCCCGTGGAGCGCGCCCGAGGTGCTGGGCGAACGCACGACCGGCACCGTCGCGACCGAGATCTGGAGCCTCGGCGCGACCCTCTACACCCTGCTCGCGGGGCACAGCCCCTTCGAGCTCCCCGACCGCAGCCGCAACACCGTCGACCAGCTGTCGCGGCGCGTGCTCGGCGCGAAGTACACGCCGCTCGCCCCGCGCGGCGTGCCCGCCCGCATCGACACCGTGCTCTCGACGGCGATGCAGCGCGACCCCGCGCGACGCTACGGTTCGATGGCCGAGTTCGGCGAGGCGCTGCGCTGGGCGCAGTACGAGCTGGGCGTCGCGCCCACGAGCCTCGAGGTCGCGTCGCCCGAGTGGGCGGCCGCCGCCCCGCTCGATTTCACGGATACCTCGGAGCGCGGCCCGGTCGTCACGACCGTGAACCCCGACTCGCGCCGGGCGACCCGCGCGGCCGCGGTGGCCGCGGCGCGACCCGCCGGCCCCCGCATCGACGACGGCGGGCTCGCCCCCGCCCGCACCCGCGGCGGCGTGCTCAAGCCCCTGCTGATCGGCGTCGGCTCGGCCGTCGTCGTGATCGCGCTCGCCGCCGCCGGTCTCCTCATGTCGGGGGTGATCTGATGGCGCGGCGCCGGGGAGCGATCGTCGGCGCCATCGCGGGCGTCGCCGCCGTCGCGACCGTCGTCACCCTCGCGGTCACCGCGAACGGCTACGAGGCCCAGGAGGTGCCCCAGCTCGAGACCGCGATCTGGGTCACGCGCGACTCGGGCCAGTACGCCCGCGTCAACACCGACCTCGCCGAGATCGACCTCGTGCGCGACGTCGACGACCCGAGCACCGTCGTGCAGGCGGGGGCGACGGCGGCGGTCTACAGCCAGGGCCTGCGGCAGCGCTGGGCGATCGACCCGGCCGACCCCGTCGACCTCGTCTCGGAGGACGGCGGCGGCTCGGTGCCGACGCCCACGGGCACCCGCGACGTCGTCACGGCCGGCGACTGGATCGCCTACCGCACCGACACGGGCACCGTGCACGCCGGCCGCGTCGACATCGACGACGCCTTCCCCGTCGACCCGTACGCCGAGGAGCGCGGCGAGGGCGGCGACGACGAGACCTATGCGGCGACCGCGGTGGGCGTGTCGTCGGCCGGGCTCATCGCGATGTACTCGGCGCGTGAGGAGGCCGTGCGGCTGTTCGATGCGTCGACCGGGGAGTTCACGGGCGGCGAGGTCGCCGTGCCCGAGCCCCCGGCGGCCGACGCCCGCCTCGAGCTCACCGTCGTCGGCGAGCGGTGGGTCATGCTCGACCCCGCCGACGGGCGGGTCTGGGTGGCCGGGCGCGACGCGCCGCTGACCCTCGACGTGGCGGCCGACGCCCGCCTGCAGCAGGGCTCTGGCCCCGAGGCATCCGTGCACGTCGCCGACTCGGCCGGCCTCGTCGAGCTGCCGCTCGACGGAGGCGAGGCCGACCGCATCGTGGACGCGACGGGCGCGCCCGCCCAGCCGGTCCTCGTCGGCGACGAGCTCGTCGCGGCCTGGCTGTCGACCGACGGCGGCGCCGTCTGGACGTCGGACGGCGGCGAGCCCGTGCCGCTCGAGGTGCCCCAGGGGGCGGGCTCGGGCGACGGGCCCCAGTCGCTCACGCCCGTGCTGCGCGGCAACGGCGACCGCGCCGTGCTCAACGAGACCTCGTCGGGCCTCGTCTGGACGGTGCCCGACGGCCGCATGGTGCCGCTCGAGCAGTGGGAGCTCGACGACGAGATCGAAGACCGGGTGGGCACCGAGGAGGTCGAGGACCTCGCCCGGCAGGAGCCGCCCGTCGCCGTCGCCGACAGCTTCGGGGTGCGCGCGGGCCAGCAGGTCGAACTGCCCGTGCTCTACAACGACCACGACCCGAACTCGAAGGACGTGCTGACCGTCGACCCGGCGTCGGTCACGGGCGGCCTCGCCGACCCGGCGTTCGGCGAGCTCGCGCTCACGTCGAACGACCAGACGCCGACCGTGCGCGTGCACGCGAAGTCGGGGTCGACGACCTTCACGTACGCGGTGACCGACGGGTCGGCGAGCTCGGCGCCCGTGACCGTCACACTCACCGTCGTCCCCGCCGACGTGAACACCGCTCCGGTCTGGTGCGGCGTCGACGACTGCCTGCAGGAGTGGCCCGAGCCGCAGCTCATGCCGGGCGGCACGGCCCTCGTGTCGGTGCTGCCGGGCTGGGTCGACCCTGAGGGCGACGCGTTCGTGCTCGCCGACGCCCAGCCGGTCGATCCGAGCGCCCCCGTGAGCGTCGTGCCGATGGCCGACGGCCGCGTCGCGATCCGCCACACCGACCCCAACGCCGCGGCCGAGAAGGTGCAGGTGCGCCTCACCGTCGCCGACGTGAACGGCGCGACGGCCGAGGCGACCCTCGACGTGCGCGTCACCACGAGCGCGTCGCTCGAGGTCGCACCGGTCGCGGTCACCGCGGGCGCCGGCGAGACCGCGATCGTCGACATCGCCGAGCACGTGAGCGGCGGCTCCGGATCGCTGCGCCTGCTCGACGCCGTGCCGACCGCCGCCGCCGCGAGCGCCGGCCTCGTCGTCGTGCCGAACGCCGCCGCCGGCGAGGTCGAGCTCACGGCCGAGAAGCCCGGCGCGTACCTCGCGACGTTCACCGTGCAAGACCTGGTGACCCGTGCCGAGCAGACCGCGACGATCCGCATGACGGTCGCGGCGGCCGGCGCACCCATCGCGCTCGCACCGATGACGGCGTTCGTGCGCGCGGGCGAGGACACCATGGTCGACGTGCTCGGCGCCGCGCAGAACACGAGCGGACGCGTGCTCGTCGTGACCGGCGCCGTCTCGGCCACCCCCGAGCTCGGCGTCGGCGTCGTCGCCCAGTCGCAGGTGCGCGTGACGGGGGTCACCCGCAACGGCGAGCCCGGACTCGTCGGCCGCGCGAAGGTGACCGTCGCCGACGGCGCTGGTGCGACCGCCACGGGCGACCTGAGCGTGTTCCTCGTCGCGCCGTCGGCGGGGCTCAGCCCGATCGCCATGCCCGACACCGTGACGATGCGCGTGGGCGAGCTCATCTCGATCCCCGTGACCGACAACGACGTGAGCCCGCGCGCCGAGGCGCTCGTCGTGCATCCCGAGGTGACGAACTCGGGGGCCGACGGCGAGCTCGCGTTCGCGTCGGGCGACGAGGTGCGCTACCTCGCGCCGAAGACCCCGGGCACCTACGAGCTCGGCTACGCGGTCGGCCTCGCGCAGGCGCCCGAGCGGCTCGACCACTCGACCGTCACCGTGACGGTGCTGCCCGACGGTGCGAACCGCGCGCCCGAGCCGCACCCGCTCGTGGCACGCGTGCTGAGCGGCCAGAGCGTGCGCATCCCCGTGCCGTCGACCGGCATGGACCCCGACGGCGACCGCACGGTGCTCGTCGGGGTCGCCCAGCCGAAGCCCGGCCTCGGCATCGCGACCATCTCGGCCGAGGGCGACGCGATCGTCTACACGGCGCCCGAGAACGGCACGGGCGACGGGCAGCCCTCGTTCGAGTACACCGTGCGCGACGCCTCGGGCTCGGAGGGCAAGGGCCGCGTTCGCGTGGGCGTGCTCACCGCGGCCGTCACCGACGCCGCGCCCGTCACGTTCAGCGACTACGTGCGCGTGCAGCAGTCGGCGCCCACGCCCGTCACGGTCGAGCCCGCGGGCAACGACCTCGACCCCGCGCAGGGCGAGCTCGAGCTCGTCGACGTCGTGCCGAACGCCCCCGAGGGAACCCCCGCGTACGACCGGCTCGCGAAGCTCATCGACTCGTCGACCGATCCAGCGACCGGTCGCGTCGTGCTGCATCCCGGCGACGTCGCCGGATCGAACTCGTACCGCTACACCGTGCGCTCGGTGAAGACCTCGTCGACGGCCGAGGGGCTCATCGTCGTGAAGGTCACCGAGGGCGAGTCGCCCGACGCCCCGGTCGTGAGCGACACCGTCGTCACCGCCCGGTCGCGCGCCGACCTGCCCGAGAAGGGCCTCGACGTCGTCGCCGGTCACGTCACCTGGGCGTCGGGCGACCTCTCGGCGCTCGAGCTCGAGCTGTGGGGGGCGGCGCCGTCGGGCTTCCGCGTCGAGGGGCACCGCATCATCGGCCCGCTCGACGACGGCGGCGCCCTCGTGCCGTTCCGGGTCCACGGCACCGACCGGGCCGGGCGCGACGCCGAGGCGTTCGGATTCCTCGTGGTGCCCGCGACCGACGACCTGCGCGTGCAACTGCGGAGCGACCTCGACGAGCTCGAGGTCAAGGAGGACCAGAAGGTCGCGTTCGACGTGCGCGACCTGCTCGACCTCGCATCGGGCGACTCGGCCGAGGTCGGCACCGAGGGCTACACGGTGCAGCGCGCGAACGCGACCTGCCGCCCGGTCTCCGGCGGCGAGGCCGAGTACGCGGCCGGACGCGACGCCCCGTGGAGCGACCACTGCCTCGTGCCGGTCAGGCTCGACGGCCAGAAGAGCTGGTCGTGGGTCGGCGTGCCGATCTCGATCGTGCCGCGCGACCCGCAGGCGATCCTGTCGGCGGTCAGCCGCACGGTCGCGCCGGGCGCCTCCGAGAGCGTGAAGCTCTACGACGAGATGACGACCTGGGAGGGCGGTCGCGAGGGCGATCGGGCCAAGCTCGACTACTCCGTCTCGTACTCGGGCAGCGCGTTCACCGTCGAGCAGAAGGGCGACACGGTCACCTTCGTCGCGCACGCCGACGCACGCCCCGGCACGCGCGAGACCGCGACCATCGGCGTCAGCGCCTTCGGCGGGCTCACCTCCGCCATCACCCTCGTCGTCGGCCAGGCGCCGCCCGACACGCCGCGCGGCGCGGTCTTCACGCAGCAGTGCTCCGTCGGCGAGGGGGCCTCGTGCACGATCGCCGTCGTCGGCGTGGCGGGCGAGTACGACCCGTTCGCGGGCAAGACGGGTGCGGGCCTCAAGCTCGCGGGCCTCTCGGCCGGGGCGAACAGCTGCCAGGTCGCGAGCATCCGCGCCGTCGACGACAAGTCGGTCACGGTCACGTGGCCGACCGGCAAGAACGCGTTCGGCGGCGAGTGCGTCGTGCCGTTCACCGTGACCGACGCGCAGGGCCGCTCGGGCGACGGGCGGCTGACCGTCGACCTGCTCGGGCTCCCGCAACCGCCCGCATCGGTGTCGACGGCCGACTACACGGCGAACTCGGTGACCCTCGAGGTGTCGCTCGGCGAGGCGCTGCGCGCACACCCGGCCGTCACCGGCATCGAGATCCTCGAGGGCGAGCGCAAGGTCGGCGCCGACTGCCGCCCGCGCGGCCCGGGCGCCTGGTGGTGCACGGTCGCCGGCCTGACCCCCGGTGAACGGCACCGCTACGCGGCCCGCGCCGTCAACAGCGTCGGCGTCTCGACGCCGACGAGCCCCGTCGAGACGTGGAGCTACAAGGCCCCCGTGATCGCCTCGGCCTCGGCCGAGCCGATCTACCGCGAGGGCACGACCGGTCCGAACACGGGCGTCGTGGAGCTGCGCATCTCGGCCGAGCGCGATGCACGCTCGTTCCGCATCCAGGAGACGGGCCAGGTCATCGACCGCCGCGGCGCGACCACGACGGCGGAGCTCTCGCTCGTGCCGGGGCCGCAGATGCTCACGCTCGTGCCGATCAGCATCTACGAACCGCCGACCGGGCGCGGCGGCAACGAGGGCGGCAACGCCGTCGTGCCGGTGACCGCGGCGGGCTCGCCGATCCTGAACCCGCCCGCGAACGCGATCTCGGCCGCGGCGGCGTCGAACACCTCGATCCTCGTCACGGGCGTGGGCCTCGACGACAACCACAGCACCCGGCCGTCGGAGCTCGTCTACCTCGCCTGGCAGCGCGGCAACGCGAGCTGCTGGGCCGACGCCGACGGGTCGCTGCAGACCTCGGGCGCCGACGTCGTCTCGACCTCGTCGACGATCTCCGGGCTCGCCGACAGCCAGCGCTTCTACGTGAAGGCCTGCGCCTCGAACGGCTACGGCGTCGTCGAGACCGACACGGTCCGCGCCGACACGATCCACGACGTCGATCCGCCCAGCGGCACGCTGACGTACACCGTCGCCACGACGCCCGCCGGTGGTGGCGACCACTTCGAGTACCGGCTCGCACAGGCCCCCGTCGTCGAGGCCGAGAACGGGTTCACGCCGTACTACTACCTGTACGACCAGTGGCGCGAGGACTTCGCGCTCGAGACGTGGGGCACCCCCGGCGCCGTCAAGGTCAAGACCTGCAAGCGCTCGTGGTTCGACAACAAGTGCTCGGGCGAGGTCGCCGTCACCGCGTCGAACGGCGTGCCCACCGAGGTGACCGTCGACTTCGCGACCGGCTGCATCCCGAGCGAGTCCGAGATCGGCGTGACGGTCTCCGAGGCGGCCCGCGGCTCGTACGAGATCCGCAACTGGCGCCAGACCGACCCGACGAACGCCCCGCTCGCCGTCGCGTACGACCTCGTGTTCACGGGCGCGTTCACGGCGCTCGACGTGATCCCGCGCACGGGCCAGCTGTGCCCGCCGCCGACCGAGACGCCGACGCCGACACCGACGCCGACCGATCCCCCCGCGGCGACCGCCCCGGCCGTGCCGCCGGCCGGCTGACCGCCCCCAGCCACCCAGCCCCGAGACATCCACCCCGCCCTTCGAGAGGACCACCACCGTGACGATCGCACCGGAGCAGTCCGCCTGGTTCGCCGAGACCTTCTCGCTCGTCGCCGACAACGTCGAGCAGGCCGTGCTCGGCAAGCGCCACGTCGTCGAGCTCGTGCTCGCGACCGCGATCTCGGGCGGCCACGTGCTGCTCGAGGACGCGCCCGGCACCGGCAAGACGGCGCTCGCCCGCGCGATCGCGCAGACGATCCACGGCACGAGCTCGCGCATCCAGTTCACCCCCGACCTGCTGCCCGGCGACGTCACGGGCATCACGGTGTACGACCAGAAGGCCGGCCAGTTCGAGTTCCACGCGGGCCCCGTCTTCGCGAACATCGTGCTCGCCGACGAGATCAACCGCGCGAGCCCGAAGACCCAGTCGGCGCTGCTCGAGGTCATGGAGGAGGGCAACGTCACGATCGACGGCGTCACCCGCCCCGTCGGCAACCCGTTCATGGTCATCGCGACGCAGAACCCGATCGAGCAGGGCGGCACGTACCGCCTGCCCGAGGCGCAGCTCGACCGCTTCACCGTGAAGACCTCGATCGGCTACCCCGACGAGGCCTCGACGATGCGCATCCTGCAGGCGGTCGGCGCCCCGAAGCCGCGCCTCGACGGCATCGTCGGCACCGACACGATCGTCGCCATGACCGAGCTGAGTCGCGGCGTGTACGTCAACCCGCTCGTCTCCGACTACATCATGCGACTCGTCGACGCGACGCGTCGCGCGAGCGAGGTGCGCCTCGGCGTGAGCGTGCGCGGCGCGATCGCGCTCTCGCGCCTCGCGATGACGTGGGCCGCCGCCGCCGGACGCACGTATGCGACGCCCGACGACGTGCGCGAGCTCGCCGTCGCCGCGCTCGCGCACCGCCTCGTGCTCGAGCCCGAGGCCGAGTTCGACGGCGTGACCGCGGTGGCCGTCGTCAACCAGATCCTGCTCGACGTGCCGGCGCCCCGGGAGAACGGCGTGGCGTGACCGAGCCGACCGACCTCCTCCACAAGCCCGCGACCGCCGACACGCTCACCTCGACGCGTGGCGCGACGGTCACGCGGCTGTCGCGCACGCGCCGCGGCCCCATGGCCGAGGGCGCCGCCCGGCTGCGCCGCGGTGCGCGGGCGGCCGGCGGCGCGCTCCGGCGCGCGGTCGCGTGGGTGCGGGAGACGGTCTCACCGGCCGGGATGCTGCTCGCGGGGCTCGTGGTCGTCGGCATCGTCTGCGGTGCCGTATTCGGATGGTTCGAGGCGTGGGTGGTCGCGGCGATGGCGGCGACCCTGCTCCTCGTGTGCGTGCCGTTCCTGCTCGGCGCGCACGACTACCGGGTGAAGCTCGACCTCGACCGCGACCGGGTGGTCGCGGGCTCCGAGATCCATGGCACGCTCGACCTCGTCAACAGCGGGTCGCGCGCCTCGCTGCCGGGCGTCGTCGACATCCCGGTCGGCAAGGGGCTCGTCGAGGCGCACATCCCGCTGCTGCGCGGCGGTGGCCACCACCGGGAGGAGCTCGTGATCGCGGCCCAGCGCCGCGGCATCATCGACGTCGGCCCGATGACGGTGTCGCGCGGCGACCCGCTGCGGGTGCTCCGCCGCGAGATGAGCTGGCCCGAGGTGCAGCGCGTCCACGTGCACCCGGTCACGGTCGCGCTGCCGCCGTCGAGCGCGGGGCTCATCCGCGACCTCGAGGGCGCCCCGTCGAACGATCTCGTCGACGCCGACCTGTCGTTCCACGCGGTGCGCGAGTACGTCGTCGGCGACTCGCAGCGGCACGTGCACTGGAAGTCGACCGCCCGCACGGGCAAGCTCATGGTGCGCCAGTACGAGGAGTCGCGGCACGCCCGCATCGCGGTGCTGCTCGACCTCGACCTCGACGGCTACTCGAGCGACGACGAGTTCGAGACCGCCGTCAGCGCGGCCGCCTCGCTCGGCGTGCAGGGCGTGCACGAGGGGCGCGACGTGCTCGTCGGCGTGAGCGCGTGGCTCGACACCGCCGACCGCGGCGCCGTGCAGTCGATGCGGTCGCTGCCGACCGTCACGCCCCGCGTGCTGCTCGACGGCATGTCGGGTCTCGAGGGCGGGTCGGCCGCGGGAACGGGCGCCCGCGTCATCCGCCTCGAATCGGTCGCCGCGCTCGTCTCGCAGTCGTTCGGCGACCTCTCGATCGCCTTCCTCGTCACGGGCTCGCAGGTGCCGTTGCAGCGACTGCGCCGCGCCGCGATCACCCTGCCGCCGGGCATCACCGTCGTCGCGGTGCGCTGCGAGCCGGGCGCCGAGCCCGGTGCGCGCCGGTCGAAGGAGCTGACGGTGCTCACGCTCGGCGAGCTCGGCGACCTGCCGCAGCTGCTCGCGAGGGGAGCCGTGCGATGAGCGCCGCGAACGAACGCCCCGTGCACGCGCCGAACGACGCTTCCGTCGCAGCTCCGGCCGGCGGGGTCGCCCCGACCGCCCCGGCCGCCCGCTCGCGCGCGGGCGACGGGTCGTCGACGCGCACCGCGCTCGGCATCGGCTACGTCGTCGTCGCGGGCGTGCTCGCGACCGTCGCGGCGTGGCCGGTCTACGCGTCGTTGCGCATGCTCGTCGTGGCGGCGGCCGCGATCGTCGCGGGTCTCGGAATCGCCGCGCTCGCCCGGGCCCTCCCGCTGCGCGGGACACTCCGGGTGCTCGTCGTCGTGCTCGCGACGGCCGCGGCGTACGCGCTCCTCGTGGTGCCGGTGGCGATCCCGTCGGCCATGGCGGATGCGCCGACCTGGCTGCGGGGCATCCGCGACGGGTTCGTCGGCGTCGTCGTCGGCTGGAAGCAGCTGCTCACCCTGTCGCTGCCGCTCGGCGAGTACCAGGCGGTGCTCGTGCCCTTCCTCATCGTCATGCTCGTCGGCACGCTCGTCGCGACGCTCCTGGTCGTACCCGACCGGCGTGCCTCTCCGCTCGCGGTGATCGTCGGCTTCGCGATGTCGGGCTTCGGGCTCGCGTTCGGCTCGTCGACGCTGAGCGACCCCCTCGTCATCGGCCCCGTCGTCGTGCCCGCGCCGCGCGAGCTCCTCGTCGGCATCGGCGGACTCGCGGCCGCACTCGTGTGGCTGCTGCTGCGATCACGGTCGATCCGCGCGGTCGCCCTGCGTCGGGCGACGGCCGGCACCGTGCAGCGCGCGGGCCTCCGGGGCTGGCCAGCGTGGCGCCGGCGCTCGCTCGCCGGCGTGCTCGTCGTGCTCGCGGTCGTGGCCGGCGCGGTCGCGACCCCGGCCGCGGCCTCGTTCGCCGAGCGCACGGCGCTGCGCGATCGGGTCGAGCCCGAGGTCGTCGTGCGCCAGACCGCCACCCCGCTCGCGAGCTACCGCGCCGCGTTCGGCGCCGACCGGGTCGACGAGACCTGGCTCGAGCTCTCGGGAGACCTGAAGGGCGTGCAGCGCCTGCGCCTCGCGACGCTCGACGACTACGACGGCGAGACCTTCCACGTCGCGACGACGGGTCCCTCGTCGCAGTTCAGCCGGCTGCCGCGGGCGGCCGTGCGCGCACCCGGCGACGTCGCCTTCGAGGTCGGTGTCGGTGACGGCTATGCCGGCATCTGGGTGCCGGCGCCGGTCGGCCTGCGCGCCGCGCCCGACTTCGGCGGGCCCCGCCGGTCGGCGCTCGACGACGGCTTCCACCGGTCCGCCGACGGTGCGACCTCCATCAGCATCGCGAAGATCCCGGATGCCTCGGGCGCGCCGCCGAGCGTCGAGCGAGGCCTCGCCCCGGGCGACGTGTACGACGTCGTCTCGGCGCCCGACACGGCGACGAAGCTCGCCGAGCCGGGCGCGAACCCCGAGCTCGATCCCGAGGAGTACCCGGCCCTGTCGGCATGGCTCGAGCTGCAGGAGCAGCCCAGCTCGGCCGCCGGGCTCACCGAGCTCGTGCAGCGGCTGCGCGCCCGCGGCTACCTGAGCCACGCCGCGGTCGACGGTCCCGACGCGGCGGGCTGGATCGCGCAACTCGGCGGCGGCTACTCGTTCCTGCCGAGCTACTCGGGCCACTCGAAGGCGCGCATCGAGGCGCTCTTCACGCAGCTCGTCGACCAGCAGCGCCTCGCCGGGCCCAAGGCGTCCGACGCGGCGCTCGTCGCGGGTGTCGGCGACGACGAGCAGTTCGCGGTCGCGATCGCGCTGATCGCCCGCGCGCTCGGCTACGACTCCCGCGTCGTGCTCGGCTTCCGGCTGCCCGGCGCGGGCGACCTGCCGGGCGTCGCCACGTGCGCCGACGTGTGCACCGGCGGATCGCTCACGGTGTGGACCGAGGTGGCGGGTGGCGACGGCGCGTGGGTGCCGATCGATGCGACGCCCCAGTTCGAGGTCGCGCCGAGCCTCATCGAGGAGGGCGAGCAGCTGCCGCAGCATCCGACCACGCCCGACCGCCCCGACACGGCGACCGTCGACCCGCCGTCCGCGCAGAGCGAGTCGAGCGATGCGGCGGCGGCGCCGCCGCAGGAGGGCCCCGTCGTCGGCTCGTCGCTCTTCGCGGTGCTGCGCTGGGTCGCGCTCGGCTTCGCCGCGGCGCTGTGCCTCGTGCTGCCGCTGCTCGCGCTGCTCGTCGCGAAGGGCGCACGGTCGCGCCGCCGCCGGCACGACCCGGTGCCCGAGCTGCGCGTCGTCGGCGCGTGGGACGAGCTCGTCGACCTGTACGTCGACCACGGCGTGGTCGACGGCGAGCGCCCCGCCCGGGCCGACACCGCGCGTGCCTCCGGTCGCCCGGCGGCGGCCGCGCTCGCCGCGCTCGTCGACCGCGCGGTCTTCGCCGGCGATCCGCCGTCGCCCGCCGACGCCGACGCGGCGTGGGCGATCGTCGATGCCGAACGACACGAACTCCGCGCGGCGGCCCGCGCGAGGCGCCGACTTTCCGCGAGGCTGTCCTTCGCCTCACTCGTCCGTCCATTCCGCCCTGCTCGCGCATCACTCGAGGAGCCCGCACGATGACCACCGCCGACACGCAGCAGCTCGCCGCGCTCTCGCTCATGATGATGGGCATCTCGTTGCTCGTCGGCATCGGCGTGTACGTCTGGTACGCCCTGATGTTCGCCAAGGTGCTGAAGCGCTTCGGCCAGCCCGCCTGGTCGGCGTGGGTGCCCGTCTGCAACGAGATGCAGCTGTTCAAGATCGGCGGCCAGCAGCCGTGGCTCGCGCTGCTGCTGTTCGTGCCGCTCGCCCAGATCGTGGGCCTCGTCTTCAAGGTGTTCGCCCTGCATCGCATCAGCCAGCAGAGCTGGCGCGGCCTCGGCACGACCGTCCTCGGCCTGGTGCTGCCGCCGGTGTGGGCGACGGTGCTCGCCTTCGGCCCGTCGCCCGACCCCGAGCAGGGCCGCATGCCCGTGCGGGGAACGCCGGCCGGCGACATCCCGCCCGTCGCCCCGACCGGCCCGCTCGCGGGCGGGGCTCCGGCCGTGCCCGCCGCGCCCGCCGCCGACGGCTGGTTCCTCGCGCAGCAGCAGGGGGCGCCGGCGCCCATCTCGGCGCCGCCCGCACCGGCCGCCGCGGTGGCCGCAGAGGCCGCGCCCGCCGTCGCTCCGGCACCCGGTGCGCAGCCCGGCTGGGCGCCCGCCCCGGCGCAGGCCTGGTCGGCCCCGACCGCCGGGGGTTCGGGCGAGGCGCCCGTGTCCGCGGCGGTACCGCCCGCGTCGTCGGAGCCCGGCGGCATCGGCACGACGGGCGGCGCGTCGGCGCTCGCCTCGCTGTTCGCCCCGCCGAGCGACGCCCCGCCCGCCGCGCCAGCCGAGCAGCCCGCCCGCATCCCCGGTCGCATCGAACCGCTGCCGCCCGTTCCGGTGACGCCGCCGCCCGCGGCGGGTCCCGCGGCTCCCGTCGCGGCTCCCGCGGCCCCCGCGGCCGCTCCCGTGGTGGCCGCAGCGGCACCGGTCGTCGCGCCGTCGCCCGGGCTGCCCGTCGCGCCGCCGCCCGGCTTCGCGCCGCCCGCGCCGCCCACGGCCGCCGCCGCGGCCGCGCCGGTGGCCGGCTACGACCCCGCCGACGCCGAGACGATCGTCACCGGCGACGGCGACGACGACCCGTTCGACCGCACCGTCGTCGTCAGCCGTCGCCCGGTCGTGCCCTGGCGCCTCGCGCTCGACGACGGCACGACGCTCGCCCTCGACGCCGTCGTGGTCGTGCTCGGCCGCAACCCGCGCCAGGCGCTCACGGGCGAGCAGCGGCTCGTCGTGCCCGACCCGAGCCGCACGCTCTCGAAGACGCACGCCGTGCTGCGACTCGAGGGCGACCAGTGGGCGATCACCGACCTCGACTCGACGAACGGCGTGATGGTGCCCGACGCATCCGGTGTCGACCAGCTCGTCGACGCCGGCGTCCCGACACCCGTGCGCGACCGCTTCGTGCTCGGCACGCTCGGCGTGCGGCTCGAGCGCACCGGCGAGACCCCGGGCGGCCGATGACCGACGCCGCCGCCGTGAACCTCTCCGCCGCCGCCGCGACCGACGTCGGACTCGTCCGTCGCGCCAACGAGGATGCGGCGCTCGCCGAGTGGCCGATCTACGTCGTGGCCGACGGCATGGGCGGCTACGAGGCCGGCGACCGGGCGAGCGCCGCCGTGGTCGCCGCGTTCCGCGAGCACGTCGCCGGGCAACCGGTCGCGACCGTCGCCGGCGTGCGCACGGCCCTCGCGACCGCGAGCGACGCCGTCGCCGCCGTGGCGGCCACGACCGATCGCGGCGCCGGATCGACCGTCGCGGGCATCGCGCTCGTCGACGACGAGGGCGAGCCGGCCTGGCTCGTCTTCAACGTCGGCGACTCCCGCGTCTACCGCCACCACGGCACCGTGCTCGAACAGCTCACGGTCGACCACTCGCTCGGCCAGGAGCTCGTCGACAGCGGGGCGCTCGCCCCCGAGGATCTCGCGACCTTCGAGCGGCGCAACGTGATCACGCGGGCCATCGGCGCCCCCGACTCGACGGCCGACAGCTGGCTGCTGCCGGTCGTGAACGGCGAGCGGCTGCTCATCTGCAGCGATGGGCTCACCTCGGAGGTCAGCGACGAGGGCATCCGGGCGACGCTCACGATGAGCGGGCGCCCCGAGTCGGCGGCGGCCGCCCTCGTGCAGCGCGCGCGCCAGGCCGGCGGCCGCGACAACATCACGGTCGTCGTGGTCGACGTCGTCTCGGGCGGCATCGACGAGCAGGGCGACGCGACGACGGGACTGCCGCGTCCGACGCCGCCGTCCGAGCCCGAGGTCGACGACGAGACCACCATCCCCGTGCGAGGCCGGTCATGAGCGACGAATCC
This sequence comes from Agromyces cucurbitae, assembly GCF_058349945.1. Lineage (NCBI taxonomy): Bacteria > Bacillati > Actinomycetota > Actinomycetes > Micrococcales > Microbacteriaceae > Agromyces > Agromyces cucurbitae. The sequence continues at coordinate 412,582 of NZ_JBYRES010000001.1, forward strand.
GTGCTGAGCGGAGAACGCGGCGTGCGCGACGACGTCGTGCCCGACGTCGATGCGACCGTCGTGGTGCGCCGCGACGACGACGCGACGGTCGTGAGCGCCGCGGTCGCCGATCCCGACGCGACGATCGTCGTCGAGCGAGGGCAGTCGCAGGCGGCATCGATGCCCGAGGAGGCCGCGCCCGGCGCCGACGATGCGACGGTCGTCGTCGCCCGCCCGGCTGCCCCCGACGACGCCACGCGCGTCGTGGAGCGCGGCGAGCAGGCCGACCGGCGGTTCACGCACGGCGAGCCGATCATGAACGCCCCGCGTCGCCGCGACCGCCGCAGGCCGGCCCCGGCGCCCGTCTCCGACGAGGTGCTGCGCACCGCGGAGCCCGCCGCCGGCCCCGGGCCGCTCGAGCGCTACGAGGTGCGCGAGCTCGAGGCATCCGCCCCGTCCGCGCCGCCCCGGTTCGCCGACGGTGCGCCGCCGACCCGCGACCCCGCCGCGGCCCTGCCGTCGGTCGCACGACGCAGCCGCCGCAGCGCCGCCGTCTCGATCGCGGTGTTCGCGGGCGCCTGCGTCGTCGCGGTCGGCGGGCTCGCCGCGGTCGCGGTCGTCGTGCTCGGCGAGGTGCTCGGCTGACCCTCGCTCAGGCGAAGGCGAACAGCACGAAGCCGATGAGCGGCAGCGTGCCCTGGATGAGCGCCGGCTTCAGGTAGCCGCGGCCGGTGGTCGTGAGCACGGCCGCCGCGAGGAACATGCACGCGGTGGTGAACAGCACGAGCGTCTTGCCGACGGGCAGCGCGCCGGCCCACCAGAGCACGAGCCCGAGTGCCGCACCGATGCCGAGGAACAGGTTGTAGAAGCCCTGGTTGTACGCCATCGGCCGGGTGGCGTCGGCCTGCGCCTGGTCGGCGACGCCGAATCGCTTCCAGGTCGCCGGGCGCGTCCACCAGACGCTCTCCATCAGGAAGATGTAGCCGTGCAGCAGCGCGGCGAGGGCGACGACGACGGTTCCGATGAGGGCGGCCATGCGGTGATCGTACGCGCCGGGGATGCCGCGGGGCGGGCGCCGCGCGCGACGGGCGCGCCGGTCGGTGCAGTGGAGCCGCTCGGGCGCCCGCCGACCCACCGGTGTGGCGAGGTCGTACCCGCTCGGTATCGCTCGGCTCGTCATCGGGCGGACTCGGCCGATTCAGGTCGCGGCGGCGGGCGTGCAGGCGCGCGCGCTCACGCTGCCGCGGCAGTGAGGAATGCGGAGATGTCGGGTGGTGGTGGGGCGATCGTGGGGAGTCGTCGGTTGCCGGGGCGTGGTCGGCGGGTGGGGTCGAGGTGTGCGGGTGGGATGAACCAGGTGTGCCCGTGGTCGATGATGATGGTCCATCCGTCGTCGTGGATGCGGTGGTGGTGATGCGAACACAGCATGATGCCGTTGTCGAGGTCGGTGCGGCCGTTGTGTCGTGTCCACCATCGGAGGTGGTGCGCTTGGGTGTGGGACGGGGGTCTGGTGCAGCCGGGCCAGGCGCAGCCGCCGTCGCGGTCGGTGAGGACGAGTTTCTGGGCTTGGGTGAACAGGCGGCGGGATCGGCCGAGTTGGAGGTTCTCGTGCCCGTCGCCGAGGTAGAGGGGTGCGATGCCGGCGGACATCGCGAGTTCTTGGATCGTGGCGGCCGAGACGGGTTGGTCGATGCCGTCGATGGTGCCGTGCCCGCGCCCGGTCTGCAGTGCGGTGGCGTCGATGCGGGCGACGACGGTCGCCTGCCGGAGGGGTGCGGGGCCGTCGGCGGCGGTGAGGGAGTGGCGTGCGAGGTCGGCGAGGGCGTCGAGGTTCATCTGCGCGATCGTGCGCTGCTCGGCGAACACGTCATCGGGGCTGCCGGTGGTTGCGGGCGCGGGTCGTTTCGCGTCGCGGGCTTGGTGGAGTTCGGCGGCGACGAGGGGCTCGATCGCGAGTTTGATGGGGGCGCCGTTGGCGGGGTCGGCGGCGCCGGTGAACCGGATCATGCCGTGCTCGTCTTCCCAGATGCGGAGCTCGCGGGCGGCCCGCAACTCGTCTTCGCGGGGTTTCACACCGTCGGGGTCGAGGCGGGCTTCGAGGAGTTTCACGAGCCGGTGCAACCCGTCGGCCCCGACGGTCGGGGCGCGTTCGACGAGGAATCGTTCGGCGTCGGAGAGTTCGGCCCGGTCGGCGCGGGGTGCGACGCGGTCGCAGAACCGGCGGATCACGTCGGCCGCGTCGACGCAGATCGTGCCCGAGGCGAGTGCGTCGGCGAGGTGCGGGTGCCTGGGCGGCAGCAGTTCACCGGTGAACGAAGCGCGGGGTGCGGTCGCCTGCCCCACGGCGACGAGTTTCACCGCGTCTTGGTAGCGGCCGCCGGTCGCGGACGCGATCAATCGTTCCGCGGAGGCGAACCCGTGCTTGCGGGCGACCTCGTCGGTGCCGGGCTTGGAGCGGGCGGCGAGTTCGGCCGCGACGGGCGCCTGCAACGCCTGCACCTGCCGCACGAGTTCGCCGAGGGCTTCGGTCGCCCGGACCAGCCCGTCGTCACTCATCAGGCGCACGTCGGCGGCCGCGTCGACCGAGCCCGGCGTGCCCGCGAGCCGGGCACCGGCCCACACCTCAGCAAGCCCGTTGATGGCGGCTGAAACCCCGGTCAGGGCGGGTATTCCGGCGGGTTCGGGCATGTTCCGAGTCTACCCGGAACCACCCGGGATTCGAAGAGATGTTCGAGGCTTGTGGAGAACTTTTGCCGACCCGGACCCGGATGCTGGAGACCCTCGCGAACGTGGTCTCGATACGCGCCCTCCACCGTCGGGCGCTACTCGACCGACTCACCCGACCGGTCGATGCGAGCATCAGATCGCGGTGACGGACTCGATCTCGATCTCGACCGACCCGCCGAGGAACGCGGCGACCTCGGCGAGGCGTTCATCGAGCGAGCGCCGCTCGACGTGCGAGAACTCCCGCCACGGCAGGACCCGCAGCGTCGCCCGGTCGCCGCGAACGACCGGCGCCCACCTGCCGGCCATCACCCCGCCCGCGAACATCGCGTGCAGCGGGAACTCGGGGATGATCGGCGCCGCCACGCCGGGTGGCTGCAGGTAGTCGCGCGGCGACGCATAGCCCATGACGTACTCGTCGTAGCCCTGCAGCAGGTCGATGCGGGAGGGGTCGTCGTCGCGCGCCGCGCGTTCCGCCGTCCGCGACGACCACGCGGCCGCGACCGCGCCGTCGTGCCAGAGCTCCTCGTCGTCGTCGAGCCGCTCGATGCGTCCGTCGGTGATCTCGGATGCCGCGGCCAGCGCGTCACGCACGTCGCCGAGCGTGAAGCCCGACCACGCCGACAGGTCGCGCACCGTCACCGGCCCACGGGTCGCGACCGCCCGCTCGGCGAGCTCGGCGAGCGCCTCCGAGCGGTCTCGCGCCGGAGAGGCGGGCACGCGCTCGTCGAACGCCGCATAGGTACGCTGCTTGCCGGCGCTCGCGCCAGAGATCGCCACGAGCTCCAGCTCGGCGAGCAGCAGCACGAACAGCAGGCCCGTCGTCGGGAGGCCGGCGCGCTCGAGCGCCTCGGCGAGCTCGCCCCTCGTGCGGTGCCCGCCGTCGAGCGCACGCGCCACGACGTCGACGGCCCTCGCGCCGGCTTCGCCGTCCCACCCGGCCTTGCGGATCGTCCCCGCCATCTGGCGGCGCACCCGCGGCACCGACACTTCGAGCAGCCAGCGCGCGTCCTCTGGCACGACGAAGTGCCAGGTGGGGCGCAGCACGTGCGTGCGCAGGATCTCGCCCCGATCGATCGCCGCGGCGACCGAAGCCGCGTCGGGGCGCGACGCCGGAGCGATGCGCTGCGCGAGCCCCCACTGCGCGGGCAGGTACTCCTGCGCCTGGACTGCGAGCGCCCGCCGCACGACGGCGGCCGGGGTCGCGGACGGCGCCGGCCCCGCGGCATCCGCATCACCGCCGACCCGCGCGCGCAGGCCCTGCGCGAACAGCCGACGTGAGCGAAGCTCGGCGGCGAGCACCTACGACACGTCCCTCCGCCAGGTCGTCGCACCGCCGATCACGGTCGCGACGACCGCGATCCCGAGCAGCACGAGGCCGCCCTGCCACCACTCGAGCGACTGCACGGCCGCCCCGGCCGGGGTCGCCATCGTGTAGAACGACGCCCCGACGAGCGCGTCGCTCGCGGCGCCGGGCAGGTACTGGCCGATCGCCGCCGTGACGTCGCTGAGCGAGGCCACGAGCCGCAGGATGGGCTCGATGAACTGCGCGAACACGATGACGATCACGATCGCCGCGACCTGGTTCACGACGAGCACGCCGAGGCCGACGCCGATGCCGCCCCAGAGTGCGAGGGCGAGCACGCCGCGGCCGATGAGCGCCCACGTGTCGGACGAGTCGAGTCCGGTGTCGAGCCCGAAGCCCGCGAGCGCCGCGGCGCCCGCACCGACCGAGGCGGCGAAGGCGAGCACGCCGAGCCCGGCGCCGACGACGAGCTGCGAGGCGAACTTCGACCACAGCACCACCTGGCGGTGCGGCGCGGCGAGGAACGTCGGGGTGAGCGTCTTGTGCCGGTACTCGCTCGTGACCGCGAGCGCGCCCAGCAGCACCGGGAAGACGTAGCCGATCGACGACGCGAAGCTGTAGATGAGCGGCGCGAGCTCGGTGCCCGGCGGCACGACCTGGCCGCCGCCGCCGCCACCGCTCGCCGCGGCCGCTGCTTCGGGATTCGCGGACGCCCAGCCGAGGAACGCGCCGAGTCCGCCGGCCATGAGCCCGACGTACGCGACGAGGATGATCGCGAGCAGCCACCACATGCGGGTGGTGAAGACCTTGCGGAACTCCGCGGCGAGCGCATTCCAGGGGTTCACGACTCGTCACCCCCGCCCACGAGCGACAGGAACGAATCCTCGAGGCCCGATTTCAGCCGATGCAGCGCGCTGAGCTCGACGCCGCCGACGAACGCCGCATGGCCGACGACCGCGGGGTCGGGCTCGGCGACGATGAACCCGCCGCGGCCCTCGGTGTGCTCGAGGCCGGCGGCATCGAGCGCTGACGCGAGCGCCGCCCGGTCGGGGGAGTCGACGATCGTGCGCGGTGCCGCCTCCAGCTCGAGGCTCGCGAGGGTGCCGCGCTTGACGAGCCGTCCCCTCGAGATGATCACGACGTCGTCGACCGATTGCTGCACCTCGCTCAGCAGGTGCGACGAGACCAGCACGGTGCGGCCCTCCCGGGCGAGCGCCTGCAAGAACCCGCGGATCCACTTGATCCCCTCGGGGTCGAGCCCGTTGATGGGCTCGTCGAGCACGAACACCGACGGATCGCCGAGCAGCGTGTAGGCGAGCGCGAGCCGCTGCCGCATGCCGAGCGAATAGCCGCCGACGCGGCGGTCGGCGAACTCCGCGATGCCGACCTGGTCGAGCACCGCCGGCACGCGCGAGCGGTCGATGCCCGCCGCCGTCGCGTACACCAGCAGGTGATTGCGCGCCGAGCGGCCGGGGTGGAAGCTCGCGTCGAGCGAGGCGCCGACCGTCTCGAGCGGGCGGGGCAGCGCCGCGTACGGCGTGCCCCCGAACGTCGCGGTGCCGGCGTCGGGCCGTTCGAGCCCGAGCAGCACGCGAAGCGTCGTCGTCTTGCCCGCGCCGTTCGGCCCGAGAAAGCCGGTCACCCGGCCGGGCTGCACCGTGAACCCGAGATCTTCGACCGCGGTGACCGCGCCGAATCGCTTGGTGAGACCCGTGATCTCGATGGGGATGCCGTCGGCCATGCGCGCTCCTCACGTCGGGGGCCGTTGCCGCCGCGATGGGCTGCGCCCCCGCCCAGCCCGTGTGACGGCCCGGAGGCCGTCACACGTCACCCTAGCGAGCGAGCCCCGCCCGGGGCATCCGACTCGTGGGGGATTCGCAGATCAGCGCGGGGAATCGGCCGAGCCGGCCGACCGCTCAGTTCAGCGGGCGGATGCCGTCGGGCAGCACGCCGCCCGCGTAGAGGTCGGTCGCAAGGTCTTGCAGTGCGCCGAGCGCGACGCGCTGCGTCGTCGGGCCGTACGAGAGGCGGGCGACCCCGAGCGCCTCGAGCCGGCCGGGCGCGGGAATGCCGGGCAGTCCGATGAGCGCGAGCTTCTGCTCGCCGATTCCCGCGACGAGCTCTTCGACCTCGGCCTCGCCGAAGACGCCCGGCACGAACACGCTCGTCGCGCCCGCGTCGAGAAAGGCGCGACCGCGCTCGACGACATCGGCGATCCACACCTCGCGGGGGCGGTCGTGGCCGCGCAGCCAGGCGTCGGTGCGTGCGTTGAGGGCGAACGGCACGTCCTCGGCCTCGGCCGCGGCGACCGCCGCCTCGACGGTGGCAACCGACTCGGCGAGGGGCTTGAATCGGTCTTCGATGTTCGCGCCGACGATGCCCTCGCCGATCGCCCGGCGCACGGTCTCGCCGGCGTCGCCGTAGCCGTCGTCGAGGTCGGCGCTCACGGGCACCTCGACCGCCCGGGCGATGCGCCCCGCCATGTCGAGCATGATCTCGACCGGGATCTCGCCGTCGGGGTAGCCGAACGACGCGGCGATCGAATGGCCCGCGGTGGCGAGCGCACGGGTCTCGGGCAGGGCGGCGACGGCGCGGGCGCTCACCACGTCCCACACGTTCACCACCTGCAGCAGCTCGGGGGCGGCGTAGAGTCGGCGGAGTTCTTCGGCGGTCTCAGCGAGGGTCATGCTCCCAACCTAGGGTGTCGGGCCGACACCCTGGGTCGGTTGGAGTCGGCGTGCGTCGGGCCGACACCCGGTCGGGGGAGTAGTGAGGATTACTCACTACGAGTAGCATCCGAGCGATGGCATCATCGCGCGCGGTCCGGCGCGGTGCCGCGTTCGCCGCGATCGCGATCACCGCCGGACTGCTCGCGGGGTGCATCGCCACGCCGTCGTCGAACTCGGGCACCTCGGCAGCGGAGGGATCGGCGACCGAGTCGGCGGACGCTGCCGGCGCCGCCGGTGAGGTTCGGCGGGCGACCGCCGACGCCGACCTCGTCGACCGGATCGGCTCGACGTTCTCGCAGGACTACCAGCGCGCGGCCGTCGCGGTCATCGACGGGGACGGCGTGCGCACGGCGTTCGTCGACGCCGACGAGTCGACCACCTTCGAGATCGCCTCGATCACGAAGACGCTCACCGGCGAGCTCCTCGCGATCGCGATCGAGCGCGGGGAAGTGTCGCTCGACGACCGCCTCGGAGATCACCTCGACCTCGGTGCGTCTCCAGCGGCCGACGTCACCCTCCGCGGACTCGTCACGCACATGTCGGGACTGCCCGAGTTCCCCGACGATCCGGCGTGGCGCGCCGAGTTCGAGGAACGGATCGCCGCCCGCGAGGACCCATGGGGCGGAGACCTGCCGGAGCTCCTCGCGCTCGCGCGCACCACGGCCGTCGCACCCGACGCGGGGTTCGAGTACAGCAACCTGGGCACGGCCCTGCTCGGGCACGCGCTCGCGTCGGCCGCGGGAATGGAGTACTCGAGCCTGCTGCGGGAGCGCGTCCTCGAACCGCTCGGCATGGATCACGCCGTGGTCGTCGAGACCGACGACGAGGTGCCCGACACGAACGCCGGCGGGTTCAACGCAGCAGGGCAATCGGTCGCACCGATCTCGCCCGGCGCGTTCGCCCCGGCGGCCGGCGTGCATGCGACACTCGGCGACCTGGTGGCGTTCGCGACCGCGGTGCTCGACGGTCCGCTGCAGCACAGCGCGGCGCTCGAGCCGATCGCGGAGATCGAGCCCGGCACGAAGATCGGCTACTTCTGGTGGATCGAGGAGACACCCGCCCGCACGATCACGTGGCACCCGGGCCGAACCGGGGCGGCCGCCTCCGCGCTCATGATCGACCGCGACGCCGGCGTCGCGACGATCGTCCTGAGCAACTCCGACCTGGGCGCCGCCGACACGGTCGCCCGCCGTCTCCTCGTCGACGCCGAGCAGTGAGCGTGGGCCGGATCATCGACCGAGTGGCCGGGGCCGCCCGCGAGTAGCATTCGGACATGGGGGAGCGCTCGCTCGAGGCACCCGCGGCGCCACGCGCCCGCCGGGTGTCGCGTACCGCCGTGCTCGACGGGTTCTTCTTCGTGTACGCGGGCATCGCCTCGATCTGGCTCGCGTGGCTCGTGCTCGAGCAGAGCTTCGACTGGGGCTGGTTCGGGCTGCTCTTCTTCATCGTGTTCTGGGCGCTGCTCGCCTACCTCGTGCTGCCGCGGCTGCACCGCATCCTCACCACGATCTACGTGCCCGACTACTTCATCGGGCGCGCACGCACGAGCGACGGGCTGCTCGGCGACCCGGTGAACCTCGCGCTGCGCGGCGACGAGGCGGCGCTGCACGAGGCGATGGCCGCGGCCGGCTGGACTCGGGCCGATGACGTCGACGCCCGCTCGAGCTGGCGCATCATCGCGTCGACCCTCACACGCAAGAGCTACGACGAGGCCCCCGTGAGCCCGCTCTTCCTGTTCGGCCGCATGCAGGACTTCGCCTACCAGCAGGAGGTCGCGGGCAACCCCGCGAAACGTCACCACGTGCGGTTCTGGCGCACCCCCGACGGCTGGCTGCTGCCGGGCGGGCGCCGGGTCGACTGGCTCGCGGCCGGCACGTTCGACAAGTCGGTCGGCTTCTCGCTGTTCACCCTGCAGATCACGCACAAGATCGACGCCGACACCGACGTCGAGCGCGACCACATCGTGCGCACGCTCGCCGAGTCGGGTGCGCCGGTCGAGGTCGGGGTGATCGACGACTTCTCGACCGGCTACCACTCGCGCAACGGCGGCGGCGACACGATCCGCACCGACGGCGACCTGCCGGTCGTCGTGCTCGGCGACGCGCTCGGAGTGCCCACCGAGGCCGCCGACGCCGCAGCGCGGACACGACGCGACGAACTCGAGGCCGCGCTCGCCGCCGACACCGCGTCGGGCGAGGTCGGCAAGCGCTCGTCGTTCGAGCCCTTCGCCCGGCTCGCCGAGCGCGACGGCGGGATGCCCCGGGCCGAGGCCGTGCGACGGCCCATCGCGATCTCGCTCGGTGCGGGCCTCATCGTCGTCAGGGTGCTGCTCGGCGTGATCTGGCTCATCTCGCTCGCGGTGCAGTGGCCGACGATCGTGAGCGAGGCGGCCGACATCCACATCGAGGACGTGTCCGACGAGGACGCGGCGCAGATCGTGCTGTGGGTGATCGTCGGCGTCGGTGCGGTCGTGCTGCTCGCGGAGCTCGTCTTCGCGTGGCTCGTCTTCCGCGGCAGCAACTGGGCCCGAATCACGGTGATGGTCGTCGCCGTGCTCTCGACGCTGCTGTCGGCCATGGACTACTGGCTGGGCGGCGAGGACATCACGCTCCAGACGACGCTGCTCACGCTCTCGGTCGACATCCTCGTGCTGCTCGCCCTGTCGAGCCGCGCCGCGCGCACCTGGTCGCGCCTGCCGCGGGCCGCCCGCCGGTGAGGAGCCGAGTCTCGAGACCCGTCACACGACCGTCACACGCCCGGCCGGCCGCTCGACGACGGGCAGCGCGAGGTCGGGCGTCCCGGCCGCGAACATGCGCCGCACGAGCGGCAGGAGCGGCTTCGACAGCATCGCGCCCGTCGAGATGCGCGCCATCGTGGCGGCGAACCGGCTGCCCGGCACCATGCGTTCGAGCCCGCCGAACGGGATCGCCTTGCCCGCCTCGCCGAACGGCGCGATGTCGCGCGAGTAGCGCGCCAGCGCGGCGGGCACGTCGTCGGGCCGGGCGGCGAGGTGCTCGGCGAGCAGGTATGCGCCGATGAGCGCGGTCGCCGTGCCCATGCCCGTCAACGGCGACCCGCACGAGGCGGCGTCGCCGAGCAGCACGACCCGGCCGTTCACGGGCTCGTCGAGGTCGATGCGCACGAGCTCGTCGAAATAGAAGTCGGATGCCTCGGCCATCGCCGCGACGATCGTGTCGGCGTGCCACCCGGCGCCCTCGAGGGCTCGGCGCACGAGCGCCTCCTGCGCGGCCCGGTCGCCCCGCAGTGCGGCATCGCGCGGTGCGCGGAGCGTCAGGATCGCCTTCGACGTCGCCGGGTCGCGATCGGGTCGCAGCCCGAACGCGATGCCGGGCACGAAGCGCAGGGCGAACCAGCCGGGTTCGAGATCGGCCGGCGTCGGCAGGGTGAAGAACGCGGCGTACCCGCCGAGCGGCGTCGCGTACCGCTCTTCGGGGCCGAAGGCGAGTCGGCGGGTCGCCGAGTGCACGCCGTCGGCGCCGACGACGAGGTCGAACTCGGCGGGGGCGGCGTGCTCGAACTCGACGGCGACCCGGTCGTCGTGCTGTTCGAGCGCCGTGATGCGGTCGCCGTAGCGCACGTCGACGAGGCCGGGCGCGGCGGCCGCAGCCTCGTCGAGCGCTTCCTGCAGCGCGGCCGCGAGGTCGCCGCGGGCGATCTCGATCTCGGCGACGGCCCCTTCGCCGTCGAAGTCCGCCATCGACATGCGGCCGAACACGCGGCCCCGGCCGTCGACGTACGACATGCCGATCTCGTGCACGCGGCGCGGGTCGATGCCCGGCATGAGGCCCATGCGTTCGGCGACCTCGCGGCTCGCACCGCGGAGGTCGACGGCCTGGCCGCCGGGGCGCGGTGCGTCGGCGCGCTCGACGACGGTCGAACGGATGCCGCTGCGCGTGAGCTGCAGCGCGAGGGCGAGCCCGGCGATGCCGGCGCCGGAGATCAGGACGTGCGGTGCGGTGGTCGTGCTCATCGTCGTGCTCCTTCATCGAATGAGACAGATGTCTGATACAGATGTTCTACACCTGATTCGGACATTTGTCTAATACAAATGTCTGAATCGTTCGATACGATGTCGGCATGGGCAATCGTGAAGACCTCCTCGCGGGGGCGCGCAAGGTGATCCTCGAGCGCGGCGTCGCCAAGGCGACCGCGCGCGACATCGCGGCCGAGGCCGGCGTGAGCCTCGCGGCGATCGGCTACCACTTCGGGTCGAAGGAGCAGCTCATCACCGAGGCGCTCACCGAGTCGCTCGGCTCGGGCATCGGCGACCGCATGGAGGCCGTCATCCGCGAGACCACCGCGCTTCCGCTGCTCGAAGGGTTCGCGGCGTTCTTCGACCGCATGCCCGGGGTGTTCGCCGACAATCGCGAGGCCCTCATCGCGAGCCTCGAGAACACCGTGCGCGTGCTGCGCGGCCCCGGCGGGGGGCACGACCTCGCCGCGGCGACGACCGAGGCCGAACGGGGCATCGCCGAGCACCTCCGCGCAGCCCGCCCCGAACTCGACGACGCACAGGTCGAGGCGATCGCGAAGCTCGACTTCGCGCTCACGCAGAGCCTCGGAATCATGTGGCTCGTCGACCCCGGGCTCGTGCCGACGGGCGACGAGCTCGCGCTCGCGGTCGCCGCGCTCGCGGGTGCGGCGCCGGCCCCATCCGCTGGTTGAGGAGCGAGCGAGGAACGAGCACGCGTCTCGAAACCACACCCCGCTGGTTGAGGAGCGCGCGACGAAGGAGCCCGCGTCTCGAAACCATGGTGAGCCGCTTTCAGAAACCGGCCCACCGGGTTCCGAGACGCGTCGCCGCTGGCGCGTCGGCGCTCCTCAACCAGCGGGTGTCAACCAGCGGAGAGCAGATGCGCCGCGCACGGCGCCGCCCCGCACGGCTCGCACAGCACGAACTCCGCGTCGCACGAGGCATCCGTGCAGTTGGCGGTGCGGTTCGTCGCCGAACCGCAGCGCGCGCACTCGCCGATGACGGCGGCATGGTCGCTGAAGTCGATCGACCCGCGCCCGTCGAAGACGTAGAGCGAGCCCTCCCACAGTCCGTCGTCGCCGAACCGCTCGCCGTAGCGCACGATGCCGCCGTCGAGCTGGTACACCTCGCCGAAGCCGCGGTTCGACATGAGGCTCGAGAGCACCTCGCAGCGGATGCCGCCCGTGCAGTACGTGACGACCGGGCGATCCTTGAGGTGGTCGTACGCGCCCGAGTCGAGCAGGTCGATGAAATCGCGCGTCGTCTCGGTCGGCGGCACGACCGCGCCGCGGAAGCGGCCGATCTCGGCCTCGAGCGCGTTGCGCCCGTCGAAGAAGACGACGTCGTCGCCGCGCTCGCCGACGAGCTCGTGCAGGTCGTCGGGGCTGAGCTTCGTGCCGCCGCCGACCACGCCCGCGTCGTCGACCCGCAGCTCGCCGGGCGCCCCGAACGACACGATCTCGTCGCGCACCTTGACGCTGAGCTTCGGGAAGTCGAGGCTGCGGCCGTCGGCGTCGAGGCCCGTCCCTTCGCTCCACTTGAAGTCGACGTGCTTGAACGGGGGATAGTCGCGGGTCTTTCGCACGTAGCGCTTGAGCGCGCCGAGCTCTCCGCCGAGGGTGCCGTTGAGGCCGTGCTCCGAGATCAGCAGGCGGCCGCGCAGGCCGAGCGACTCGGCGAGGTCGCGCTGCCACAGGCGGATCGCGTCGGGGTCGGCGAGCGGCGTGAAGGCGTAGTAGAGCAGGATCTTCGCGACGGGCACCCGCAGATCTTACGGGCGTAGGCTGACGAACGGCCCGGATGCCTCGACCCGGGCCCGGAGAGGACACCGATGTTCGACCACGATCCCTACGCGCAGCTGCAGGCGCTGAAGCCCATCGGCTCGTTCACCGTCACGAGCGCCGACCTCGAGCCCGGCGGTCAGCTCGCCGCGCCGCAGCGGAGCGCCGGCCGGGGCGGCCAGGACGTGTCGCCGGAGTTGAGCTGGTCGGGGTTCCCCGCCGAGACGAAGAGCTTCGCCGTGACGTGCTTCGACGCCGATGCGCCGAGTGGGGCCGGCTGGTGGCACTGGGCGGTCGCGAACATCCCGGTGACGACCACCTCGCTCGAGACCGGCGCGGGAGCACCGGACGCTCGGTCGCGGGGCCTGCTGCCCGAGGGTGCGACCGTGCTCGACAACGAGTACCGCGAGCCGCGGTACCGGGGTTCGGGTCCGCCTCCCGGAACGGGCGTGCACCGCTACTTCTTCGTCGTGCACGCGCTCGCGGTGCCGCGGCTCGACGTCGACCCGGCCACCACGACGCCGACGGTGCTGAGCGCCCAGTGCTTCTTCAACAGCGTGGCCCGCGGCATCCTCGTCGGAACGGACGTGAACCCGGCCGACGCGTAGCGCGCGTATCGAAACCCGCTCCCGCTGGTTGAGGAGCGCCCGACGGAGTCGGACGCGTCTCGAAACCGGGTGAGCAGCACTCGAGACCGTCTCGCGCGGTTTCGAGACGCGTCGCCGCTGCGCGTCGGCGCTCCTCAACCAGCGGGTGGGGGTCGCCGCTGCGCGTCGGCGCTCCTCAACCAGCGGGTACGTCAGTGCTTGGCGCCACTGAGCGCGAGCACGCCGCCGAGGCCGATCATCATCACGCCGCCCGTCGCGGCGAGGTGCTCGGCGCGCCTCGGCGACTTCGCGAACCAGTCGCGCGCCGACCCGGCCGCGAGCGCCCACACCGAGTCGCACGCGAGCGCGAGCACGACGAAGACGAGACCGAGCTCCGCGAGCTGCAGCGGAATCGCTCCGGCATGGAAGTCGACGAACTGCGGCAGCACGGCGACGAAGAACGCGATCGTCTTGGGGTTCGAGACGCCCACGATGAACCCTTCGACGAGCAGCCGCCACGGCGAACGGCGCGCGACGGTGCCGGTGACGGCAGCCGAGGCGTCCGCCCGGTGCCGGATCGCCTGGATGCCGAGGTAGGCGAGGTACAGCGCGCCCGCGATCTTGATGACGGTGAACAGCACGACCGATTGCGCGACGATCACCCCGACGCCGAGCGCGACCGCGGCGACGAGCGGCAGCATGCCGATCGCGTTGCCGACGACGCTCAGCAGTCCGCCGACGCGTCCGAGCGCGAGCGAGCGCCCGATGACGAACAGCACGCTCGGCCCGGGGATGACGATGAGCACCACCGAGGCGGCGACGAACGCCCAGAGGTTCGATGCGGGGACCATCCCGGAATCGTACGCCTCATCGCCGGATTCGCTCCCCAAGTCGCTCCTGGCCCGGCACGACCGTGTTCCGTTTCACCTCTGCCAGCTCCGCCTCATGATGAGGCGCAACTGGCATAGCTCGAAAGAGAATACCCTGGGTCCCTGGGTCCCTGGGTCCCTGGGTCCCTGGGTCCCTGGGTCTCTGGACTCGCGGTCCGGCAGCCTGCGGGTGGGACGTTTGGGTGCGTGGGACGTACGGGCGCGTGGGATGCGTGGGGCGCGTGCGGGGGCGCCCGGCGCGGGCGGCCGGCGTGCGGAGTGCGTGAGGGCACGGGCGGTCGCAGCGGATCGCCGTCGGTGCCGTAGCCGTACCTGTGGTCCCAGAGCGTGAACAGCTCGCCGACCGCGTGATCGAGCTCGAGCAGGAAGTCCTCCTCGAGGACGTACAACCGCTGTGTGTAGTCGGGGAGCACCTTCACGACCGTGTGCTCGCGCAGGATCTTGAGATGGTGCGAGACCGCCGATCTCGACCCCCCGAACTCGCCGACGAGGACATCGGTCAACATCCCGGCCGGGTGCGATCCGACGGCCAGGACCTCGATGATGCGACGGCGCACCGGCTCGGCCAGGATCTCGAACGGATTCATCGTCGCAGGCTACGACGGCGCTGCCGCCGAAGCTTGGATGGCCCATCGGTTCGACGGAGCACGCAGTGGTTCCGCGCCTGTGGAGGACGGCTCGGGGCGATACGGTGGCAGACGTGAGCGCCCACATCTCCGCGACGGTCGCCGACGGCGTCGGCCACGTCACGCTCGACCGTCCCCAGGCCATCAACGCCCTCTCGTACGAGATGGTGCGCGAGCTCACCGCCGTGTTCGAGGCGTGGCGCGACGACAGCGAGGTCGGCGTCGTCGTGCTCGACGGCGCCGGCGACCGCGGGTTCTGCGCGGGCGGCGACATCCGCGAGCTGTACGGCTACGCGACCAACGGCGGGCACGGCGAGGCGCGCGACTTCTTCCGCACCGAGTACCGGCTGGACGCCGCGATCGCGCGCTACCCGAAGCCCGTCGTCGCGATCATGGACGGCATCACGATGGGCGGCGGCATCGGACTCTCGGGGCACGCCGCGATCCGCGTCGTCACCGAGCGGTCGAAGCTCGCCATGCCCGAGACCCGTATCGGCTTCACCCCCGACGTCGGCGGCACGTGGCTGCTCGCCTCGGCGCCGGGCGAACTGGGCGTGCACCTCGCGCTCAACTCCCGCACCATGAACGCGGCCGATGCGCTCTACGCGGGCTTCGCCGACTCGTACGTGCCCGCGCGAGACGTGCCGCACCTGCTGCAGGCCCTCGCCGAACGCGCCGACCCCGGCAGCCCCGCCGAGATCGTCATGCTCTTCGACGAGACGCCCGCCGAGGCATCCGGGCTCGCGCTCGCCCGCGACTGGATCGACGATTGCTACTCCGCGGCCACCGTGACCGAGATCATCGACCGCCTGCGCGCCCACGCGCATCCCGACGCCGCGGCCGCGGCCGACGAGCTCGAGACCCTCTCGCCGACCGCGATGGCCGTCACCCTCGAGTCGGTGCGCCGGGCGCGCACCCTGCCGAACCTCGAGGCGGCGCTCGAGCAGGAGTTCCGCGCGGTCAGCTGGTTCCTCGGGCAGCACGACCTGCACGAGGGCATCCGGGCGCAGGTCATCGACAAGGACCGCAACCCGCAGTGGAACCCGCCCGAGCTGCGCGACCTGCCGCTCGACCTCGGCGCCCGCGTGCTCGACGACCCGAGCGCCGGTCGCGTCTTCGACTAGGCCCGCTGGTTGAGGAGCGCGCGAGGTACGAGCACGCGTCTCGAAACCCGGTGACCCGGTCTCGGGAGCGGCTCACGAGGTTTCGAGACGCGTCGCCGCTTCGCGTCGGCGCTCCTCAACCAGCGGAAGGGCGTCATCGCTCCTCAACCAGCGGGCTGCGCCTCGGCCTGCGCGAGGCACGCCTCGAGCGCGACCCACGCGAGCATCGCGCACTTCACGCGCATCACGTACTTCGAGACGCCATGGAACGCGATCGCGTCGCCGAGCACCTCTTCGTCGGGCTCGCCCGCGCCCTGCGAGCGCAGCATCGCCCGGAACGCCTCGATGAGCCCGCGCGCCTCGTCGACGGTGCGACCCGTGACGAGCTCCGTGAGCGTCGACGCCGAGGCCATCGAGATCGAGCAGCCGTCGCCCTGCCAGGCGAGCTCGTCGATGCGGTCGCCGCCGTCGGCATCGCGCCCGAGCCTCACCCGCACCGTGATCTCATCGCCGCACGTCGGGTTGTACTCGTGGTGCTCGGCGTCCGCACCCTCGAGCGGCCCGTCGCCGTTGCGACGCTTCGACTGGTCGAGGATGATCTGCTGGTACAGACCCTCGAGCCCGCTCACGCGATCACCGCCGCTGCCTCGGAGGCGACACCGAAGAACCGGCGCACCTCGCCCAGCGCGTCGACGAACCGGTCCATCTCGTCGGCCGTCGTGTAGACATGGGCGCTCGCGCGCGTCGTCGCCGTGACCCCGAGCGCCCGGTGCAGCGGCTGCGCGCAGTGGTGGCCGACCCGCACGACGACGCCGGCCTCGTCGAGGAACTGCCCGACGTCGTGCGCGTGCACGCCTTCGACGGCGACCGCGACGAGCCCGGCGCGCGGCGAGCCGTCCTGCGGGCCGACGACCCGCACCCCGGGCAGCGTCGCGAGCCGGTCGACGACGCGCGACGCGAGCGCCTGCTCGTGGGCGGCGACCGCGTGCATTCCGATCGCCTCGAGGTAGCGCACCGCCTCGGCGAGGGCGACGGCCTGCGACACGGGCTGCGTGCCCGCCTCGAAGCGGTGCGGCGCCGGCAGGAACTCGGCGTGCTCGAGCGTCACGCGCGTGATCGTCGATCCGCCGGTGCGTGCCGGCGGCAGCGCGTCGAGCAGCTCGGCGCGGCCGTAGAGCACGCCGATGCCGTTCGGCCCGAGCATCTTGTGCCCGCTGAACGCGGCGAAGTCGACGCCGAGCGCCGCGAAGTCGGTCGGCCGGTGCGGCACCGACTGGCACGCGTCGAGCACGACGAGCGCGTGCGGTGCGCGCTCGCGCACGAGGGCGACGACGTCGGCGACGGGCGCGAGGTAGCCCGTGACGTTCGACACCTCGGCGAACGCCACGACCTTCGTCCGCGGCGAGAGCACCTCGGCGAGCCCGTCGACCGACCACAGCCCGTGCTCGTCGACGCGCACGCCGCGCAGGTGCGCGCCCGTACGTGCGGCGAGCCGCTGCCAGGGGATGAGGTTCGCGTGGTGCTCGGCCTCGGTCACGACGATCTCGTCGCCGGGTTCGAGCACGAACCGGGATGCCTCGGGGCCGGCGAGCCCCGCCGAGGCGTCGGCCATGCCGAGGGCGACGATGTTGAGTGCGTCGGTCGCGTTCTCCGTCCAGACGATCTCGCGGTCGCCGGCGCCGACGAAGCGGGCGACCGTGGCGCGGGCGTCTTCGAAGAGCGTGGTCGAGCGGCCCACGGCGGCGCTCGCTCCGCGGTGCACCGGAGCGAGATGCCGCTCGAGGTAGTCGCGTTCGGCGTCGAGCACCTGGCGGGGGCGCTGGGCGGTCGCCGCGGAGTCGAGGTACGCGGGCGCCGAGCGGTCGGCGAAGGCGGGGAAGTCGCCGCGGAGGTCTGAGACCGCTCGTACGCCGATGCGGTCGAGGTCTGTGGTGCTCATCCCCTTAATCGTCCCACGCATGAGCGCGGTGTCGGCTGGGAACGCGATGTATACACAAACGGGCTATCCGCTCGCTATTTGCGCAGAGGACCGCACGAGCGTATACATGAGTGGGGGAGGGAAGCATGCGAGCGAGTGATCGCGCCTATCGGGCGCTCCGCGAGGAGATCCTCGACGGCGTGCTCGCGCCCGGCACCGCGCTCGCCGAGGTCGAGCAGGCGAACCGGCTCGGCGTCTCCCGCACCCCGGTGCGCGAGGCGCTCGCGCGGCTCGAGGCCGACGGGCTCGCGACCGCCGCGTCGGCGCGCGTGCTGCAGGTCTCGGCGCTCGACGCGGCGAGCATCGTCTCGCTCTACGAGGTGCGCGAGGCGCTCGAGGGCCAGGCCGCCCGGCTCGCCGCGGCCAGACGCGACCCCGCGCGCTTCGCCGAGCTGCGCCGCCGCATCGCCGCCGCGCCCGCCCTGCTCGACACGGGCGACGACGGCCTGCGCGCCTACTACGAGGTCGTCGACGCGCTCGACGACGAGATCGAGGCGGCGGTCGCCAACCCGATGCTCGCCGCCGCGCTGCAGAGCGCCCGCCTGCACTCCGCCCGCGTGCGCCGGCTCGCGCGCCAGCACCCGGAGCGGCTTCGCGCCGCGGCATCCGAGCACCTGCTCATCGTCGACGCGATCGTCGCCGGCGACGGCGCACTCGCCGCGCACGCCACCCACGTGCACCTGCACCTCAGCCTCCGTCACGCGCTCGCGTCGATCGAGGAGAGATCCGCCCTCGTCAGCCCGACGGGCACCGCGTAGCCTGACCGATGGAACAGTTCAGAAAGGTCCACCCCATGCACAACCACCACGTCCGCACGCACCGCAGCGACGAGAACCTGCAGCGCGAGGGCCAGCTCGCCTGGGCGCTCGCCGGCGTCGCGACCGACCCGGTCGAGCTCGACGACGACGTCGTCGACATGGTGGTGAACCGCGTGATCGACAACGCGGCGGTCGCGGCGGCCGCGATCGCGCGTCGCCCGGTCGTGTCGGCCCGCAGCCAGGCGCTCGCGCACCCCGTCTCGATCGGCGGCGACGGCGCGACCGTCTTCGGCGCCGACGCGGCCCGCCGCACGAGCCCCGAGTGGGCGGCATGGGCCAACGGGGTCGCCGTGCGCGAGCTCGACTACCACGACACGTTCCTCGCGGCCGAGTACTCGCACCCGGGCGACAACATCCCGCCGGTCACCGCGGTCGCCCAGCACCTCGCGCAGCGTCGCGGCCTCTCGGGGCGCGACCTCGTGCGCGGCATCGCGACGGGCTACGAGATCCAGGTCGACCTCGCGAAGGCGATCTCGCTGCACAAGCACAAGATCGACCACGTCGCCCACCTCGGCCCGTCGGCCGCGGCCGGCATCGGCACCCTGCTCGGCCTCGACCGCGAGACGATCTTCCAGGCGATCGGCCAGGCCCTGCACACGACGACCGCGACCCGCCAGTCGCGCAAGGGCGAGATCTCGACGTGGAAGGCGCACGCCCCCGCCTTCGCGGGCAAGATGGCGATCGAGGCCGTCGACCGCGCCATGCGCGGCCAGACCAGCCCCGTGCCGATCTACGAGGGCGAAGACGGGGTGATCGCATGGCTGCTCGACGGGCCGGATGCCTCGTACGAGGTGCCCCTGCCCGACGAGGGCGAGGCCAAGCGCGCGATCCTCGACTCGTACACGAAGGAGCACTCGGCCGAGTACCAGGCGCAGGCGTGGATCGACCTCGCCCGCAAGCTGCACGACGAGTACCCGCTCATCCTCGACGCCGAGCACATCGAGTCGATCACGCTGCACACCTCGCACCACACGCACTACGTCATCGGCTCGGGCGCGAACGACCCGCAGAAGTACGACCCCGACGCGTCGCGCGAGACGCTCGACCACTCGATCCCGTACATCTTCACGGTCGCCCTGCAAGACGGGGCGTGGGACCACGAGACCTCGTACTCGCCCGAGCGCGCGCACCGCCCCGAGACGATCGCCCTGTGGAAGAAGGTGTCGACCGTCGAGGACCCCGAGTGGACGCGCCGCTACCACTCGCTCGACATCGCCGAGAAGGCGTTCGGCGGCCGCGTCGTGATCAAGCTCGCCGACGGCGGCGAGATCGTCGACGAGATCGCCGTGGCCGACGCGCACCCGCTCGGCGCCCGGCCGTTCGCCCGCGAGCAGTACGTGCACAAGTTCCGCACGCTCGCCGAGTGGGCGCTCACCCCCGACGAGATCGAGCGGTTCCTCGACGTCGCCCAGCGCCTGCCCGAGCTCGGCCCCGACGAGCTCGGCGGCCTCACCTTCACCGTCGCGCCCGGCGCCCTCACGGGCGTCGAGATCCCCGAGGGGCTGTTCTGATGCTGGGTCTCGATACGGCGCTGCGCGCCTACTCGACCGACGGAGAGGTCTTCTGATGCTGTACTCCCAGACCCCGGCCCACGAGAAGCGCCGGCTGTTCCGCGAGCGGCTCGCGACGGGCGAGATCATGCGGTTCCCCGGCGCGTTCAACCCGCTGTCGGCGAAGCTCATCGGCGAACGCGGCTTCGAGGGCGTCTACATCTCGGGCGCGGTGCTCTCGGCCGACCTCGGCCTGCCCGACATCGGGCTCACGACGCTCAGTGAGGTCGCCGGTCGCGGCCGCCAGATCGCCCGCATGACCGACCTGCCCGCGATCATCGACGCCGACACCGGCTTCGGCGAGCCGATGAACGTCGCCCGCACCGTGCAGGAGATGGAGGACGCGGGGCTCGCGGGACTCCACATCGAGGACCAGGTCAACCCGAAGCGCTGCGGCCACCTCGACGGCAAGCAGGTCGTCGACGACGAGACGGCGCTGCGCCGCATCCGCGCCGCCGTCGACGCCCGCCGCGACGAGAACTTCCTCATCATGGCGCGCACCGACATCGCCGCGGTCGACGGGCTGGAGGCCGCGATCGACCGGGCGAAGGCCCTCGTCGACGCCGGCGCCGACGCGATCTTCCCCGAGGCGATGCGCTCGCTCGAGGAGTTCGCCGCGATCCGCGCCGCCGTCGACGTGCCGCTGCTCGCCAACATGACCGAGTTCGGCAAGAGCGAGCTCTTCACGGTGCAGCAGCTGGCCGACGTCGGCATGAACATCGTCATCTGGCCCGTGTCGCTGCTGCGACTCGCGATGGGCAGCGCGATGCGCGGACTCGACGAGCTCGAGGCATCCGGTTCACTGACCGCCAAGCTCGGCGAGATGCAGCACCGGGCCGAGCTCTACGAACTCGTCGACTACGAGGCGTACAACCACTTCGACACCTCGATCTTCAACTTCACCGTCGCCCGCTGACGACGCCGGACCGCCAACGCAAGGGAGCACACATGGCCGAGCAGGAGATCTACAAGGGGCTGGCCGGGGTGCCGGTCGATTACACCGCCATCTCGAAGGTCAACCCCGAGACGAACTCGCTGCTCTACCGCGGGTACCCCGTGCAGGAGCTCGCGGCCTCGTGCACGTTCGAGGAGGTCGCCTACCTCCTCTGGTACGGCGAGCTGCCGAACGACGCCGAGCTCGGCGCATTCGAGGACCGCGAGCGGTCGCTGCGCGGACTCGACCACGAGGTCAAGCGCGTCATCGACGAGCTGCCGCTCGAGGCCCACCCGATGGACGTCGTGCGCACGGCCGTGAGCGTCATCGGCGCGAGCGATCCGATGACCCCGGATGCCTCTCCCGAGGCCGACCTCGACAAGGCGATCCGGCTCTTCGCGAAGCTGCCCTCGATCGTGTCGTACGACCAGCGCCGTCGGCACGAGCTCGAGTTCGTCGAGCCGCGCGACGACCTCGGCTACTCGGCGAACTTCCTCTGGCAGACGTTCGGCGAGATGCCCGAGCTGACCGTCGTCAACGCGTTCGACGTGTCGATGATCCTGTACGCCGAGCACTCGTTCAACGCGTCGACCTTCACCGCCCGCGTGATCACGTCGACGCTCGCCGACCTGTACTCGGCGGTCACCGGCGCGATCGGTGCGCTCAAGGGGCCGCTGCACGGCGGTGCGAACGAGGCGGTCATGCACGCGTTCGACGAGATCGGCCCGGGCAAGGGCGGGGCCGAGCGGGCCGTCGCCTGGCTCGACGACGCGCTCGCCTCGAAGCGCAAGATCATGGGCTTCGGGCACCGCGTGTACAAGAACGGCGACTCGCGCGTGCCGACGATGCGCGACGCGATGGAGCGCATGGTCGAGTTCTACGACCGCCCCGACCTGCTCGAGCTGTACGTCGCGCTCGAGCAGGCGATGGGCGAGCGCAAGGGCATCAAGCCGAACCTCGACTACCCGGCCGGCCCGACCTACCACCTCATGGGCTTCGACACCCTGACCTTCACGCCGCTGTTCGTCGCCTCGCGGGTCACCGGGTGGACGGCGCACATCATGGAGCAGGCAGCGTCGAACGCGCTCATCCGCCCGCTGTCGGTGTACAACGGGGTCGACGAACGGCACGTGCCCGCGAAGGGCTGAGACCGGAGCCCGCATCATGTCGCACGTCTTCCTCGAGATGACGATGACCCTCGACGGCTTCACCGCCGCCCACGGCGTGAGCCTCGAGCACCCGCTCGGGATCGACGGCGAACGCGTGCACGAGTGGATCCGCAACTCGGTGTTCAGCGGCGCAGTGCCGCAGGACAGCGACGCGATCGTCGACACCGAACCGCAGCGGGTCGACCGCGAGGCCGCCGAGCGCATGTTCGAGTCGACGGGGGCGTTCGTCATCGGTCGCCGCACGTTCGACGTCGGCGAGTCGGCCTGGGGCGACGCGCCCGTCTTCGAGGGGCGTCCGTGCTTCGTCGTCACGAGCCGGGAGCACGAGCCCGTCGAACGCGGCGGCTCCCGCTTCGAGTTCGTCACCGGCGGCATCCATGAGGCGGTCGCGCGCGCGAGCGCCGCGGCGAGTGCGGCGTCGGTGTGCCTCATGGGCGGTGCGCGCGTCGCCCGCGAGGCGTTCGCCGCGGGGCTCGTCGACGAGGCGCGGCTGCATCTCGTGCCCGTGCTGCTCGGCGGGGGCACGCGGCTGTTCCCCGACTCGTCGGAGCATCGCGTCGAGCTCGAGCCGCTGAGCGTCGCGCAGGGCGCGAAGGCGACGCACCTGCGCTACCGCGTGGTGCGCTCGCGCTCGTCGGTCGAGTAGCGAGCGCCAGCGAGCGTATCGAGACCACGATGCCGGTGGTCTCGATACGGCGCTGCGCGCCTACTCGACCGACCGACCTCAGACGACGATGAGCTCGACCGGCGAGTTGTTCATGAGCACGGCGCCCTCGTCGCCCACCACGACGATGTCCTCGATGCGCACGCCGAAGCGGCCGGGCAGGTAGACGCCCGGCTCGATCGAGAAGGCCATGCCGGGCTCGAGCGGCCGGGTGTCGCCCGCGACGATGTAGGGGTGCTCGTGCACCTCGAGCCCGATGCCGTGCCCGGTGCGCGTGATGAAGTACTCGCCGTAGCCGGCCTGCTCGAGCACCTCGCGGGCCGCGCGGTCGATCGACTCGGCCGAGGCGCCCGGCCGCACCGCCGCGACTGCGGCGCGCTGCGCCGTGCGCACGAGCTCGTGCACCCTCGCGAACTCGGGGTCGGGCTCGCCGCCCGCGACGAGGTACGTGCGGGTGCTGTCGGAGTTGTATCCGGCGGGGTTGGGGCCGCCGATGTCGATGACGACCGGGTCGCCGGCCTCGATGACGCGATCGGACGCCTCGTGGTGCGGCGAGGCGCCGTTCGGCCCCGAGGCGACGATGACGAAGTCGGCCGTGCGGTGCCCCTCCTCGACGAGCGCGGCGGCGATGTCGGCCGCCACCTCGTTCTCGGTGCGGCCGGCACGCAGCCATTCGCCGATCCGCAGGTGCACGCGGTCGATCGCGGCGCCGACCGCGGCGAGCTCGTCGACCTCGGCGGGCTGCTTGCGCATTCGCAGCTCGGCGATGAGCTCCCCGGCGGGCCGCATCCGCAGCCCGGGTCGGGCCTGCTGCAGCCGGAAGGCGTGCAGGTACGGCAGGTGGTCGTCGACGGCCGCGGTGTCGAGCGCGGCAGCGGCCCCGGCATCGGCGCCGAGCTCGGCGAGGAGCGCCGCGTACGGGTCTTCGCCGTCGAGCCAGGTGACGAATCGGATGCCGGCCGCCTCGGCCGTGCTGCCCTCCCAGCCGCCGCGCTCGAGCGCGGGCAGCACCATGACCGCGTCGCGGGGCGCCGTCGCCGGCACGGCGAGCAGCGTGAGTCGCTCGTGCGATGCGACCGAGTGGCCGACGAGGTAGGCGAGGTCGGGCCCCGGGGCGACGAGCACGACGTCGACGCCCGCAGCGCGTGCGGCCTCGGCGAGTCGGTCCAGGCGGTCGGTGGTGGTTGCTGCGGCGTCGGCGGAGGGCATGCCTCGGAGTCTACGGCGGGGGTCGGCTGGGTGTTCGGCACAACTTCGGCGCGAGGCATCCGGGCTGTCGTTGTCATGATCGACGGAGTATCGGAACCCACTGCGATCTCGTCATACAGTCGTAGATCATGCACATGTTCTTCCGCACGATGCTGCATTTCGCGCTCGCCCGGTTCCGTTCGCCGCTCGGCCACGGCGACGTCGCGCGCACGAACTTCATCACCCTGCCGACCGACCTCGACATCCTCAACCACATGAACAACGGGGTGTACTTCTCGATCATGGATGTCGCGCGGTTCGAGATGCTCGTGCGCAACGGCGTGTGGCAGCTCATGAAGGAGCGCGGCTGGTACCCGGTCGTCGCGAGCGAGACGATGACGTTCCGCAAGTCGCTGAACCCGTGGGACCGGTTCACGATCGAGTCGCGCATCGTCGGGCACGACGACAAGGCGGTGTACATGGAGCAGCGCTTCGTGCGGTCCGATGCCACGGGTGCGCCCGAGATCTACGCGACCGGTCACATCCGGGCGCGGTTCCTGCGCAAGTCGGGCGGCACGGTGCCGATGCCCGAGCTCGTCGAGGCGTTCGGGGTCGACGGCTTCGACGGCATCCCCGAGTGGATGGAGCGCTGGGGCGACGACGTCGCGCTGCCCGCGACCCGCGCCGCGGCGCCGTCGGTGTGGGAGTGAGCCGGCTCAGCCGGCCTTGCTGAGCCCCTCGAGCACGAGCCCGAGCTTGTCGCCGAACGTGCAGGCGAACAGCTCGTCGACCTGGTCGTCGTCGTGGATTCCCACGGTGAGGTTCGACGCGATGAGGGTGTTGATGAGCATTCCCTGGGCCATGAAGCGCATCGCCTCCTCGGCGTCCATCACGCTGCGCATGCGGTCGTAGATCGCCATGAAGCCGGCCCGCGCGACCGGGCCGATCGCCGGGTCCTGGCCGAGGATGAACCCCTGCATGAGCGAGAGCAGGATGCCGCGGTCGGTCTGCACGAGGTCGACGTACGCCTCGCCGATGCGCGGGCCCACGGGGCGGTCGGACGACTCGTCGGCGATCGCCGCGTCGATCGCCTCGCCGATGCGGGCGCACGCCCGCTCGACGACCTCGATGAAGAGCTGCTCCTTCGTGCCGAAGAGCCGCACGACGTAGGGCTGGCTGATGCCGGCGGCCTTCGCCACGCGGTCGGTCGTCGCGCCGGCGTAGCCCTGCTCGCCGAAGACGCGCGTGGCGGCTTCGAGGATCTGTTCGCGCCGCTCCGTTGCGGGGATGCGATCCGTGGTCGAACTCATGCTTGACATGTTATCAGTCGATTACTACATTTGCTCCCGTATTGGTTATCAGTCGATTACCACCACCCTCGAAGGAGCTTCAGATGTCCACCACCGCACGCCGCATCCCGGTGTGGCTCGCGATCGTCGCGGCATCCCTGCCGATGTTCATGGCGACGCTCGACAACCTCGTCATCACGAACGCGCTGCCCGCGATGGCCGTCGACCTCGGCGCCTCGATCGAAGAGCTGCAGTGGTTCGTCAACGCGTTCACGCTCGCGTTCGCGACGTTCATCCTCGCGGCCGCCGCGCTCGGCGACCGCATCGGCCGGCGTACCGTCTTCGTCGTCGCGATCGCGATCTTCACGGGCGCGAGCGTGCTCGTCGCGCTCAGCACCGAGCCGTGGCAGGTCATCGCCACCCGCGCGATCCAGGGCTTCGGCGCAGCCGGCATCATGCCGTTGTCGCTCACGCTGCTCGCGGGCAGCGTGCCGAAGCGGTTGCGCCCCATGGCGATCGGCATCTGGGGCGGCGTCGCCGGCCTCGGCGTCGCGCTCGGACCGCTCATCGGCGGCGCCGTGATCGAGGGCTGGAACTGGCAGGCGATCTTCTGGCTCAACGTGCCCGTCGGCCTGATCGCGATCCCGCTCGCGCTCGCCGCCCTGCCGAACACGCTCGGCGCGCGCGTTCGGATCGACCTGCCGGGCGTCGCCCTCGCGGGCCTCGGCGTGCTCGGCCTCGTCTTCGGCATCGTGCGCGGCAACGACGCCGGCTGGGACAGCCCCGAGGTGATCGGCTCGCTCGTCGCCGGCGCACTGCTGCTCGCCGGATTCATCTGGTGGGAGTCGCGCACGAGCGCGCCGCTGCTGCCGCTGCGCCTCTTCCGCGACCGCAGCTTCACCGCCGCGAACCTCGTCGGCTTCTGGTTCAGCTTCGGCATGTTCGGCGCCGTGTTCGTGCTCATCCAGTTCCTGCAGGTCGTGCAGGGCGCCTCGCCGCTCGAGGCCGGTGTGCAGACGATGCCCTGGACGCTCGCGCCCATGTTCATCGCGCCCATCGCCGGCGCGATCGCGCCTCGCGTCGGCACCCGCATGCTGATCGTCACCGGCCTCGCCCTGCAGGCGGCGGCGCTCACCTGGCTCGCCCTCGAGATGGCTCCCGACGTCGCGTACGCCTCGCTCGTCGGGCCGTTCCTCATGGCGGGCGTCGGCATGTCGCTCGTGTTCGCGCCCATGTCGACGGCCGTGCTCGCCCACATGCCCGAAGACGACCACGCCAAGGCGTCGGGCACGAACTCCACGCTCCGCGAAGTCGGCGTCGCGCTCGGCGTCGCGGTCCTGACCGCGGTCTTCACGGGCGCCGGCGGCGAGCTCACCCCGACCGGCTTCACGGATGCCGCGGTGCCGGCCGTGCTCGTCGGCGCCGCCGGCCTCGTGGTCGCCCTCGTCGCCGCGCTCTTCCTGCCCGCAGGGCGCGGCACGGGCGAGCACGGCCCGGCGGTCGAGGATGCCGCGGCCGAGGCATCCGCGATCGGAGGCGTCGAGCCGGCCGGCTCGGCCGAGCCCACCGAGCCCACCGAGCGCGAGCCCGCCGGCGTGTAGCGCCGAGGCGGTGCCGGCGCGCGACCTCGCTCGTTGCGGGCGCGTCTTCGTTCCGGGGGTGCTTTTCCGACAGATTCGACCCGATTCGGAGGCCGAAACGTCGGAAAAGCACCCCCGGAACGCGGAACGCGGAACGCGCGTCCGGGCGCGGACGCTAGCTGCGCGCCTGCTTCGGGATCACGACCTCGCGGATGATGAGCAGGATGCCGGCCGAGATCGGGATCGCGACGAGCGCGCCGAGCAGGCCCAGCAGGGTGCCGCCGGCGAGGGCCGAGATGAGCACGATCGTGCCCGGCACCTGCACGGCCTTGCCCATCACCTTCGGGGTCAGCACGTACGCCTCGACCTGCATGTACACGAGCATCGCGATGAGCACGATGAGGCCGGCCACGGGAGAGACGAAGAGCGCGACGATCGTCATGATCACGGTCGTGATGACCGTGCCGATGAGCGGGATCAGGGTGATGAAGAACGCGAGCACACCGATGAAGAGCGCGTACCGCACACCCACGAGCGAGAGCAGGATCGTCGAGAAGACCGAGTTGAAGAACGCGAGCACGACCATGCCGCTGAGGTACTTGCCGACCGAGAGCATGATGCGCTCGGCGAGGCTCTCGACGCGGTCGCGGTGGCTCGCGGCGACGAGCGTGTAGCAGGCGCGCTTGGTGGTGTCGAGCGTCGCGATGAAGTAGATCGAGAGCACGACGACGAACACGCTCGTGGAGATCCCGTCGAGCAGCGCGGCGCCGAACGCCAGCGCGCCGCCGCCGATCGCCGCCCACGTGTCGGGGTCGGTGAGCACGCCGCCGACCCACTCCACGATCGACGACAGCACCCCGTTCGTCGAGTCGTCGTACCGCTCGAACCAGCCTGAGTCGACGAGGTGGTGCACCTCGGCGGGCATCGTCTTGAGGAACACCGCGGCCTGGTTGACGACGGGCGGCACCACGAGCCAGATCACGCCGATCACGACGGCGACGAACAGGAGGATGACCGTGACGATCGCCGTGCCGCGCGACATGCCCCGTCGCTGGAACCAGCGGATGAGCGGGTCGAGCCCGAGTGCGACGAACGCGGCCACGAACACCGAGAGCACGACGCCCTGCAGGGCGATGAGCGCCGATGCCAGCATGAGTGCGAGCAGCACGCCGAGCGTGACGATGAACCCCCATCGCAGCGGGTGGTCGACGAAGAGCCCGCCGCGCGGGCGGGCGGCCGGACGTTCCCGCCTCCGGAGGCGTTCTGCCGTGTTCACGCGCGTCAGTCTAGGGGCGCGACGGTGCAGCGGCCGGGATGCCTCGGGCGAGGCATCCGCATCGTCGTCGGCGTCTGCCGGCTCAGCCCTTGGCGGTGTCGGGCACCTTCAGTTCGCGGTAGTGCGGTGAGAACGAGGGGTAGTACGTCTCCCACGCGGGCAGCGTCGCACCTGAGCGCGAGGCGATGAGCCGGTCGAGGTAGAAGTCCCAGCCGGGGCCGACGCTCGCGGCGTCGGCGCCGTCTTTCACTCGCTGGCCGAGGGTCAGCGTCGTCATGCCGCCGCCCTCGACGAGGTGGCAGAACACGCGCACCCCGTTGGGGCCCGAACCCGAGTCGGCCGTGAACCGGTGCGGCGGGGCGCACTCGAGGATGGAGACGTTCATCCACTCGGCGCCCTCCTCGCTCATCTGGAAGCGCACGCCGCCCGTCGAGGGACTGCCCGTGTACGTGCCGATCCACGCCTTCATCGCGTTCGGATTCGTGAGGCTGTACCAGACGTCCTCGATGGGCGCGTGGAACAGCCGGTCGAACTGCAGGTAGAGCCCGTCGGCCTTCAGCACGTAGTGTCCGGTCGGTTTCGCGGTCATCGTCGCCCCCAGTCGCGTCATGAAGCCCGAAGTTTCATTCAATTCAGGCTAAGCCCGGGCGAGCGCGAAGCACTAGAGTCGGAGCCATGAGTTCGAAGGGGCGCGTGGCGCACGAAGAAGCGTTGGACCTCACCGAGGGCAAGTCGGGGCTGTGGGGCTGGCTCGCCGGCCTGATCGTGCTCGTTCTCGTCGCGCTGCCGCTGTCGGCCGCGTTCGCGTTCGCGACGAATCCGCACACGCAGCAGTTGTTCTCGGGCCGCCTCGAAGAGGTGGGCACCGGGGCCTACCAGACGTTCTGGTGGATCGTCACGCTCTTCCTGGTCGCGGTGCCGATCCTCGTGGGCTACGTCGTCGCGAATCTCTCGGCGAAGTCGCTCGCCGTCGCCGGCGGCATCATCGCGCTGTTCGTCATCGCGATCATCGTGCTCGGCCAGATGTTCATCTTCTGACCCCTCGCGGGGTGAGGCGCGAAGCGCCGTCTCGAGACCGCCGCTCGCGGCATCCGGGTCTCGAGACGGCGCTTCGCCCGTTTCTCGACGGGTTGCTCACGCCTCGTCGAAGGCGTCCCTCGCGTCGGTGATCTGCTCGTGGTGGGCGGCGGCCCAGCCGACGAGCCCGAGCACGGGTTCGGCGAGCGACCGGCCGAGGTCGGTCGCGGCGTACTCGACGCGCGGCGGGATCTCGGGGTAGCTCGTCCGTGAGACGAGTCCGTCGCGCTGCAGGTTGCGCAGGGTCTGCGTGAGCATGCGGTGCGAGATGCCGTCGATGCGGCGCTGCAGCTCGGTGAAGCGCAGTGGCTCGTCGTGCAGCAGGCCGATCACGAGCAGGCTCCACTTGTCGCCGACGCGGGCGAGCACGTCGCGGATGACGCCGCTCGCCTCGTGCTCGACGCTGCACGGCGACGCCGCGCGGGGCGGGCAGTCGGCGACGGGGTCGGCGGTCAGCGGCATGGGGGTGGCCATCGTGCTCCTCTCGACGCACCGGCGCCATTACGCACCTCGAGGTGCGTGACGCATGGTGAAGTGCGTGGCGGCCGTCGGTTAGAGTCACCGGTCGTGCGTTACGCACTGATGGTAACCGAATCGTCTGGAGAAACACCATGATCATCGCCCTGTGGATCGTCACCGGCCTGCTCGCCGTCATGTTCGTCATGGCCGGAAGCATGAAGGCCCTCAAGAGCCGCGAGGCCGTCCTCGCGAACATGCCCTGGGTCGAGGAGGTCAGTGCCGGCCAGCTGAAGACCATCGGCATCCTCGAGGTGCTCGGCGGTATCGGGCTCGTGCTGCCCGCGGCGACGGGCATCCTGCCCTGGCTCACCCCGGCCGCGGCGATCGCGCTCGCGATCACGATGGGGTTCGCCGTGGCGCTGCACGTGAAGCGCGCCGAGCCGTTCGTGCCGAGCCTCGTGCTCGGCATCGTCTCGCTCGTCGTCGCCGCGGGCTGGATCGTGCTCGGCTGACCCTGTTCGGCTGGCCATACCATACGGTATGGTATGGCTATGGACCTCACGATTCCCGACCCGGTCTGGCCCGTCGTCGTCCTCGCCGTCATCTGCTTCGGCGACGCCCTGCTGTGCCTGAAGCCCGTCGCGTTCATCGCGAAGTGCTTCGAGGACGTCGGCTTTCCGCGCACGTGGTGGTGGGTCATGCCGCCGATCAAGTTCGCCGCGGCCGCCGGACTCATCGCCGGCATCTGGATCCCGTACCTCGCCGCCCTCACGTGCGCTGCGCTGATCGCCTACTTCCTCGTGGCGATCGGCATGCACGTGCGGGCGCGCGACTTCGGCCGCAACCTCTTCGTCAACGCGACCGGGATGCTACTGATCTGCGTCGCGACCGGGCTGTGGTGCTTCGTGCTGTGAGCCGGCCGCTGCTCGGGGCGTGCGAGCGGCGCGGAACGACTCGGCGTCAGTCCGCGGTGCCGTCGGCGCCGCGACCGTCCTCGATGCTCCCGACCGGCGCGATGTCGAGCAGCAGCTCGTAGACGGCGCGCAGCTCGTCGGGGCCGATCGGGGGCACCGTCGCGGCGGCGCCGACCGATACGAGGTACGGCACGAGCGCCGCCGTGCGTGCGGCCGCATCGGACTCCGTCGCCGGCCGCCACACCGCCTGCAACGCCTCGATGACGCGGGCGTCGATGCGCGCCTGCGTCGCCCGTGCGTCGTCGTCGGAATGCGCCCATGCCCGCACCGCCACGTCGAGCTCGGTCGGACGGATCGACGGGCTCCCCGAGAGTGCGAGCTCGCTGAGCCACGCGAGCGTCGCGCGCGTGCCCTCGTCGCGCCTGGCGGCGATGCCCTCGGCGATCGAGCCGATCGTGCGCTGCTCGTAGTGCGCGAGCAGCGCACGCTTGTAGTCGCCGGCCCCGGCGAAGTGATGGTGGAACGATCCCTTCGTCACCCCGAGCCGCGCGGCGAGCCGGTCGATGCGCAGGCCCGTCGCGCCATCGGCGGCGAGGACGTCGAGGCCCTCGTCGAGCCAGCGTTCGCGTGTGATCGCCATGTCCTCACCATACCGTCGGGTATGGTCGGGTGCCCGGCCTCGCGGCGGTCGGGGCCGACCCTCCTCACCCTGCGGTGGACTCGAGCACGGCCATCGCCGCGTTGTGCCCGCCGATGCCGCTCACCGCGCCGCCGCGGACGGCGCCCGATCCGCAGAGCAGCACCCGCGGATGCCGCGTGGCGACGCCCCACCGCTCGGCCGGCGTGGCGAGCGGCGCGTCGTCGTCGGCCCACGGCCACGACAGCGGCCCGTGGAAGATGTTGCCGCCCGGCATGCGCAGCGCCTCCTCGAGGTCGAGTGTCGTCTTCGTCTCGATGCACGGGCGGCCCGAGGCATCCGTCGCGATCAGGCTCTCGATCGGTTCGGCGAGCACCGAGTCGAGCGAGTCGAGCACCGCCCGCTGCAGGAGCTCGCGGAGCTCGGCGTTGCCGTACCGCTCGAGCAGCCGGTGCGGCGCGTGCAGGCCGAACACGGTGAGGGTGTGCAGGCCGGCGGCCGTGAGCTCGGGCGCGAGGATCGACGGGTCGCTCAGCGTGTGGCAGTAGACCTCGCACGGCAGGGGAGTGGGGATGCCGCCGCGCGACGCCGTCGAGAACGCCGCGTCGAGCTGCGTGCCGAGCTCGTTGACGTGGAACGTGCCGGCGAAGGCCTGCTCGGGCGCGACCTCGGCGTCGCGCAGGCGGGGGAGCCGCTCGAGCAGCAGGTTGACCTTGACCTGGGCGCCCTCGGGCGCGTGCAGGGCGCGCAGGCGCGCGGCGACGACGGGCGGCACGCCGCCCGGGCCGGCGTTCGCCGCGGCATCCGCGTCGATGAGCTCGTCGAGCACGGCGGGCGCGACGTTCGCGAGCACCGTGCGCGCGGTCGCGACGCGATCGCCGTCGGCGCTGCGGTAGCGCACCCGTCCGGCGGGGTCGACCCCGAGCACTTCGGCGCCGGTCAGCAGTCGCGCACCGGCCTCGCGGGCCGCGCGCTCGAGCTCGCCGCTCACCGCGCCCATGCCGCCGATCGGCACGTCCCAGTCGCCCGTGCCGCCGCCGATCACGTGGTACAGGAAGCAGCGGTTCGCGTCGAGCGACGGGTCGTCGAGCGCGGTGAACGTGCCGATCAGGCCGTCGGTCGCAACGACGCCGCGCACGAGGTCGCTCGCGAACCGGGCGTCGATCGCCTCGCCGAGCGGGCGCTCGACGAACGCGGCCCACACCTCGTCGTCGCCGACGAGCGCGCGGGCCTCGGCGCGGGTCGGCAGCGGCTCGGTCAGGGTCGGGAACAGCCGCTCGGCCAGGCGTGCGGTCTGCGCGCCGAACGCCGCCCACGCGGCGGCGTCAGCCGCCGCGTCGATTCGCCCGAAGGCGTCGGCGGATGCCTCGGGGCCCGCGTCGCGGTCGACGAGGAGGCCCCGCGCGGGGTCGCGCGG
Organism: Agromyces cucurbitae; assembly: GCF_058349945.1. Classification (NCBI taxonomy): domain Bacteria; kingdom Bacillati; phylum Actinomycetota; class Actinomycetes; order Micrococcales; family Microbacteriaceae; genus Agromyces; species Agromyces cucurbitae. Next base: position 445,251 of record NZ_JBYRES010000001.1, read on the forward strand.
GTCGGGCGTGTACGACGAGAAGCGCCGGCGCACGAGCTCGACGTCGAGGCCGAGGTCGTCGATGATGCGCTGCGGCAGCAGGCTCACGAGGTACGAGTAGCGGCTGAGCCGCGCGTCGACGCCCTCGAACGCCTGCGCCGAGATCGCCGCGCCGCCGAGGTGGTCGTCGCGCTCGAGCAGCAGCACGTCGAGCCCGGCGCGGGCGAGGTAGGCGGCGGCGGTCAGTCCGTTGTGGCCGCCGCCGACGATCACGACATCGTGTGCGGAGGGCTCGGCGGCGGGCGGCTCGGGTTCGATTCGCTCGCTCGCGGCTCGCTCGTGCTGGCTGGTCTCGTGCTCGGCGCGGGGTCGTGGCATCCTCTGAGCGTAGGTGTTCACCCATGATTCGGAGGCGCCATGATCGATCTGCTCATCCGGGCCTCATGCGCGACCGCCACCGACTGCGACGATACGGCCGCGATCTCGATCGACGCCGTCTGGTTCGCCGTGCCGATCCTCGTGCTGGGTGCGGCCCTGGTCGTCGGGATGATCGTGCTCGCGCGTCGCGGCTCACGGGCGCTGACCCGGGCCACCCTGCGTTCCGGGAGTGCTTTCCCGCAATCCACTGCCCCGATCGAGGCGGCAGGTTGCGGGGAAGCACCCCCGGAACGAGCCGGCAGAGCTCAGCGGGCGCGGCGCATCGCGCGCACGCCGACGACGACGCCGATCGCGCACGTGACGACGGCGGCGATCGCACCGCCGACGACGGCCGGGGCGCCGAAGTCGCCCGCGAGCAGCGCCCGCTCGGCGCCGACGAGGTAGCTCAGCGGGTTCACGGCGGCGGCGACCTGCATCCAGCCGGGGCCGTCGTCGAGCGGCAGCAGCATGCCCGAGAGGATCATGAGCGGGAACAGCAGGGTCTGGTGCACCATCCAGAACATCCAGTCGCGGTTGCGGCAGGCGAGCGCGAGCGAGTAGCTCAGCGCGCCGAACCCGATGCCGAACACCGCGAGCACGACGAGGCCGACGACGAGCCCTGCGACGTTCACGCTGAACCCGAACGGCACGGCCACGAGCACGACGATCGTGCCCTGGATGACGAGCGGCACGACCTCCTTGAGGGCGCGGCCCACGAGCAGCGCGCTCCGCGAGAGCGGGGCGACGAGGGTGCGCTCGTGCGATCCCGTCTGCATCTCGAAGAGCAGGTTCGCGCCGGTCGACGCGGTACCGAACAGGGCGACCATGACGAGGATGCCGGGCACGAACCACTGCAGCGTGCCGGCGACGTCGCCGCCGGCGGCGCCGATGAGCAGCGGGCCGAACAGCCCGAGGAACACGAGCGGCTGCACGAGCGAGAACACGACGCTGAACGGGTCGCGGATGAGCGGCTTCGACTCGCGCACGAAGACGGCGGCGGTGTCGCGAGCGAACCCGGTGGGGCGGGCGGTGGGAGCGATGGCGGTCATGAGGAGAGTCCTTTCAGTTCAGTGGAGAGGGTTGAGGAGGAGCGGAGCGACGTCTCGAAACCCGGCAGGTGGGTTTCGAGACGCTTCGCTCCTCAACCCGCCGGCGCGAGCTCGGCCGGCTCGGCCTCGGGCTCGGCGTGGGCGGCCTCCTCGCGAAGGCTGCGGCCCGTGAGGGCGAGGAAGACGTCGTCGAGCGTCGGCTGCCGGTGGGTGGCGGCGACGACCTCGAGCCCGGCGTCCGACAGGTCGCGGATGTAGCGGGGCAGCGCGCGATCGCCTCCCGGCGCCGTGACGGCGACGACGCTCGGGTCGGCCGGGTCGAGCTCGCCGCCGATGCGGGCTGCGGCGGCCGCGGCATCCCACGCCGTGTCGAACGCGAGCGTGACGCGGTCGCCCGCGAGCGACTCCTTGAGCGCCCGGGCCGTGTCGTCGGCGATCACCGACCCGTGATCCATCACCATGACGCGCTCGGCGAGCTGGTCGGCCTCGTCGAGGTAGTGGGTGGTGAGGAAGATCGTCGTGCCCGTCTCGCGGCGCAGGTCGACGATGTGCTGCCACAGGTTCGCGCGGCTGTGCGGATCGAGGCCCGTCGACGGCTCGTCGAGGAACAGCAGCCCCGGGCGGTGGATGAGCCCGAGCGCGATGTCGAGGCGGCGCTTCTGCCCGCCCGACAGCTGCTGCACGGTGCGGTTCGCGACCTGGCCGAGCTCGAGCGACTCGATGAGCTCGGCGGCCCGGGCGCGGGTCTCGCGGCGGCCGAGCCCGTAGAACGCGCCCTGCGCGTGCAGCTCGTCGCGCACGCGCTGCGTGTGCCCGCCCGAGCTGCCCTGCCCGACGTATCCGATGCGCCGGCGCACGCCCGCCGGGTCGGTGCGGATGTCGCAGCCCGCGACCCGTGCCTCGCCGCTCGTCGCGGGCAGCAGGGTCGTGAGCATGCGGAGCGTCGTCGACTTGCCGGCGCCGTTCGGGCCGAGGAATGCGACGAGCTCTCCCTCGTCGACAGCGAGGTCGAGCGAGCGGACGGCCTCGACGGTCTGCCCCTTCGAGCGGAACGTCTTCGTGAGGCCCTGGGCGGTGATCATCTGGTTCGTGTTCGTCATGAGGCCAGCTTCTCGAGCGATCCGGTCACTTTCTGTCCGCATGAGCGAGAGAATCGGAACATGGCCGCAACCACGTCGAGAACCCTCGAACTGCTCTCACTGCTGCAGAGTCACCGGCACTGGTCGGCGCGCGAGCTCGTCGACCGGCTCGGCGTGAGCGACCGCACCCTGCGCCGCGACGTCGAGCGCCTGCGCGAACTCGGCTACGGCATCGAGTCGCTGCGCGGCAGTGCCGGCGGCTACCGGCTCGAGGCCGGCACCGGCCTGCCGCCGCTGCTCCTCACCGACGACGAGGGCGTCGCGATCGCGCTCGGGCTGCGCTCGCAGGCGACCGCGGGGCTGCGCGGCGCCGAGCACACGACGCTCTCGGCGCTCGCGAAGATCGAGCAGGTGCTGCCGCCCGCGCTGCGTCGCCGCATCGAGGCGCTCCAGACGCACACCGCGGTCGGCGTCGGCGCGGGCGGATCGAACCGCGCGGGCCGGCCATCGCCCGAGGTCGACGCCGAACTGCTCGGCCTGCTCGCGCTCGGATGCCGCGACAGCGAGCGGCTGAGGTTCAGGTACACGGATGCCTCGGGCGCGGGGTCGGCTCGCAGCGTCGAGCCGTACCGGCTCGTGCCCGTCGCCCGCCGCTGGTACCTGCTCGCGTGGGATCGGGATCGCGTCGACTGGCGCACCTTCCGGCTCGATCGCATCAGCGACGTGTTCCCGACCCGGGTGCGCTTCGAGCCGCGGGCACTGACCGAGGACGAGGCGCGCGAGCGGGTCGAGCGGGCCGTGCGCTACCGGCGCCGCATCATCTCGGCTCGGGTCGTCGTCGACCTCTCGCGCGAGGAGCTCGTGGAGCACCTCGGCTGGTACGGGCGCGAGGTCGAGGCGATCGACGCGACCCACTGCGCCTGGCCGCTCGAGGCCGAGGCCGTCGAGGTGCTCGCCTCGGCGCTCATGTGGCTGCCGCCGGGCGCGCGGTACCGCGTCGAGGGGTCGCCTGAACTCGTGGAGTTCCTCACCGCGCAGTCCGAGCGGTTCGCCGCGGCCGCGGCGGCCTGACCGGCGCGCTCAGTCGCTGCGCTCGAGGGTGCCGATCTCGTAGCCGTCCTGGCCGAGCACGGTCATCGTGTCGTCGCCCACGGTGGCCTCGTCGAGACCGGCGAGCCAGGTGTCGACGTCTTCGCACGCCATCTGCGTGACGGCGACGTTCTCGAAGTGGACGTGGTCGGCCTCGTCGACCGTCCACGTGCCGCTGAGCTGGTTGCACCCGTCGGTGCCGCTGAAGTCGCCGCCGTCGTCGAGCGTGAGCGACGGGGCGGTCGCGTCGGACGCGTCGCCCCACGTGCCGGCCGGGTCGATCGAACCTCCCTGGACGGACCCCTCCTCGCCGAGGCATCCCGTCAGGAGCAGCAGCACGACCGCGGCGCCCGAACCGAGCGCGACCCTCCGCTTGATGGCCATGCCGGTCAGGGTAGTCCTCGGGCGGGCCTGCCGCCATGCCCCGAACCGGGGTCGGCTACGCCGTGCGGGGGAGTGTCGCCACGACGGTGTCGTGGTCGTCGTAGACGGTGAGCGTGTCGCCGTCGACCGAGGCGGAGTCGAGGCCGGCGAGCGACGTGTCGACGCCCTCGCACGCCATCATCGTCGACGCCACTTGGTCGAACTCGATACCGCCGTCGTCCTCCGGCTCCCAGCGGCCCGTGAGCGAGTTGCATCCGTCGCTGCCGGTCACGGTGCCGTCGGCGGCGATCACGAGGAACGCCTGCCGCTGACCCTCGGTGCCCCACGTGCCGACGAACTCGCCCGCGGCCGGACTGCCGCCGGCTCCGGCGGCCGCCGGTTCGTCGGAGGTGCGCTCGAGCACGCCGAGCTCGACGTCGTCGTCGCCGAGCACGGTCATCGTGTCGCCGTCGATCGTCGCCTCGTCGAGGGCGGAGAGCCACGTGTCGACGCCCTCGCACGCCATGCGCGTGGAGGCGACGTCGTCGAACTCGATGCGGCCGGCGCCCTGGTCCTCCCAGCGACCGGTCAGCAGGTTGCAGCCGTCGGTGCCGGTGAGGGTGCCGTCGGCGGCGAGCGAGAGCGACGGCGCCGAGGCATCCGTGGCGTCGCCCCAGGTGCCGACCGCGCTCGCGGCCGCGGTGCCCCCGGGTGCCGGGTCGTCCGACCCGCCGGCGCTCGCACAGCCGGCGGCGAGGGCGATCGTCGCGAGGGCGACGGACGCGATGCCGAGCGTGCGACCGAACCGGAGGCCGCGTCGGCGGCCGGACGTGCGGAGCGTGGGAGTGCCGGGCGTCATCGGTTCCATGGGCCGAGCGTAGCCCTCGACCTGCCCGGTCGTACGGATTCGACGACCGGGAGCCGCGGCTCCACCCCCGGTGCGGGCGCTATTCGACGGCGGGCGTCGCCGTCGCACGCGCGGCCCGGGCGAGCGCGTCGCGGCAGGCGACGACGGCGGGACGGGCCGCCGCCGCATGCCGCGTCGAGGTGAAGACCTCGCGCTCGGGATGCCCCGGCAGGTCGACGAGGCGCACGCTCGGCGCCTCGCCCGCCCACACGAGATCGGGCAGCAGGCCGACCGCGTTGCCCGAACGGATGAGCCGGATGTGCGCCATCAGGTCGGCCGTCTCGAACCGCACGTCGGGCTCGAAGCCGGCCTCCCGGCAGAGCTGTTCGGCCCACTCCCGGGAGGCGGTTCCCGCGGGCTCGAGCACCCACGGCGCGCGGGCTGCGCCGGCGAGCCCGCGCTCGGCGCCCGCAGTGGGGTGCGGCGGCAGCGCGAGCCGGATCGTGTCGGCGGCGAGGTGCACCCGATCGAGCTCGTCGCGGTGGGCACGGGTGTGGCCGGGGTACTGCTCGGCGATCACGAGGTCGAAGTCGCGGGCGGCGACCTCGAAGAGGCCCACGTCGGGTTCGCGCTCGGTGATCTCGACGCGGAGCGCCGGGTGCTCGGCGCGCAGCAGCGTGAGCGCCTGCGGCACGACCGCGTGCGCGGCCGACTGGAACACCGCGATGCGCACCGTTCCGCCGACCGAGGTGAGCGAGCGAGCGACGTCGGCCTCGGCCTCCTCGAGGCGGTCGAGCACCGCCCGGGCGTGCTCGACGAGCACGAGCGCCTGCGGGGTCAGCTGCACCCGACGGCCGACCTGCACGAGCAGCGGCACCCCGGCCTCGCGCTCGAGCAGGCTGAGCTGCTGCGACACCGACGACGGGCTGTACGAGAGCGCTTCGGCGACCGCGGCGAGCGTGCCGCGCTGGCTCAGTTCGACCAGCAGGCGCAGGCGTCGCACGTCGAGCATGTCCACCTCCGAGGCATCCGAGCCGCCCGAGTCGCCCGGAGGCGGGCGACTGCAGCGAAAACGTTCGGTTTCTCTGAACAGTATGCATCGGAATCATTCGCTGTACCCGAAGGATGACTCGCCGCACACTTGAAGCGACAGGCGCGCGAACCCCCGGCGCGCCCGAAGAAAGGGACACTACCCTCGTGACCATGTCGAACGCCGCCACTGACGCACGGCCGGATACCGATCACGTCGTCGCCCTCGTGCGACGCTGGCTCGAAGAGAGCGCGAACCACCCCGTCGATCCCGCCGCCGAGCGCCTCGCCGGCGTGCTCAAGGACCCCAACGGCCTCGCCTTCACCGTCGGCTTCGTCGACGGCGTCATGCGCCCCGAAGACCTCGGCGTCGCAGGCCGCAACCTGGCGCAGGTCGCGAAGCTCACCCCGAAGTTCCTGCCCTGGTACCTCAAGGCCGCGATCCGGCTCGGCGGCGTCGTCGCGCCCGTGCTGCCCTGGGTCGTCATCCCGATCGCGCGCCGCGTGCTGCGCGCGATGGTCGGCCACCTCGTGCTCGACGCCACCCCCGCCAAGCTCGGCCCCGCGATCGCGAAGCTGCGCGAGTCGGGCAACCGCCTCAACCTCAACCTGCTCGGCGAGGCCGTGCTCGGCGAGGACGAGGCCGACCGGCGCCTGAAGGGCACTTACGAGTTCCTCGCCCGCGACGACGTCGACTACGTGTCGATCAAGGTCTCGTCGGTCGTGAGCCAGCTCTCGATGTGGTCGTTCGACGAGGCCGTCGCGAAGGTCGTCGCGAAGCTCATGCCGCTCTACGAGCTCGCCGCCGCCGGCAGCGCGAAGGGCAAGGCCAAGTTCATCAACCTCGACATGGAGGAATACCGCGACCTCGACCTCACGATCGCGGTCTTCACGACGCTCCTCGACCAGCCGCAGCTGCGCGGCCTCGAGGCGGGCATCGTGCTGCAGACCTACCTGCCCGACGCGCTCGGCGCGATGCAGGAGCTCACCGCGTGGGCCCAGGCCCGCCGCGCCGACGGCGGCGCCCCGATCAAGGTGCGCATCGTCAAGGGCGCGAACCTCGCCATGGAGCACGTCGACGCCGCCGTGCACGACTGGCCGCTCGCGACCTACTCGTCGAAGCAGGACTCCGACACCAACTACAAGCGCGTGCTCGACTGGTCGATGACCCCCGAGCGCGCCGACGCCGTGAAGCTCGGCGTCGCCGGCCACAACCTCTTCGACGTGGCGCACGCCTGGCTCACCGCCCGCGAGCGCGGCGTCGAGAGCCGGGTCGAGTTCGAGATGCTGCTCGGCATGGCGACCGGCCAGGCCGAGGCCGTGCGGGGCGACGTCGGCAACCTGCTGCTCTACACGCCCGTCGTGAACCCGTCCGAGTTCGACGTCGCGATCGCGTACCTGATCCGCCGCCTCGAAGAGAACGCGAGCCAGGAGAACTTCATGTCGGCCGTGTTCGAGCTCGGCGCCGACGAGCGCCTGTTCGAGCGCGAGCGCGAGCGGTACCAGCGCTCGCTCGACGCCCTCGAGGCGGATGCCTCGGCGCCGGCGCCGAACCGCACCCAGAACCGCCGCACCGAGTGGGAGGGCGACGCCCTCGCCACGGCGATGGCCGCCTCCGAGGCGCCCGCCCCGGGCAGCGAGCACGAGGGCTCGCTCACGAGCGTCGTGCTCGGCATCACGCGCGGCTCGGCCGGCGACGAGCTCGCGCCCGAGGCATCCCCGTCGTCGACCGATGCACCCGGAGCGGTCGCGGGCCCGGGCGTCACGCCCGGCTTCCGCAACGAGCCCGACACCGACCCCGCGCTCGCCGCGAACCGCGAGTGGGGCCGCCGCATCCTCGCCAAGGTGCCCGAGACGACGCTCGGCCTCGACGCCATCGCCGCCGCGCGCGTCGACGACGAGGCGACCCTCGAGCGCGTCATCGAGACCGTCGCCGCGAACGGCAAGGCCTGGGGCGAGCTGCCCGGTGCCGAGCGGGCCGCCGTGCTGCACCGCGCGGGCCTCGCGCTCGCCGCGAACCGCGACCGGCTCATCGAGATCATGGCCGCCGAGGCGGGCAAGACGATCGCCGAGGCCGACCCCGAGATCAGCGAGGCGATCGACTTCGCGCACTACTACGCCGAGCGCGCCCGCGAGCTCGACCACGTGCAGGGCGCGACCTTCGTGCCGTCCCGCCTGACGGTCGTCACGCCGCCGTGGAACTTCCCCGTCGCGATCCCCGCGGGCGGCGTGCTCGCCGCGCTCGCCGCGGGCTCGGGCGTCATCATCAAGCCCGCGAAGCTCGCGCAGCGCTCGGGCGCCGTCATGGTCGAGGCGCTGTGGGAGGCGGGCATCCCGAAGGACCTGCTCGCCCTCGTCGACATCGGGGAGCGCGAGCTCGGCAAGCAGCTCGTCTCGCACCCGACGGTCGACCGCGTCATCCTCACCGGTGCGTACGAGACGGCGCAGCTGTTCCGCTCGTTCCGCGAAGACCTGCCGCTGCTCGCCGAGACGAGCGGCAAGAACGCCATCATCGTCACGCCGTCGGCCGACCTCGACCTCGCGGCCTCCGACGTCGTGAAGAGCGCGTTCGGCCACGCCGGCCAGAAGTGCTCGGCGGCCTCGCTCGTGATCCTCGTCGGGTCGGTCGCGAAGTCCGAGCGGTTCCGTCGCCAGCTCGTCGATGCCGCGACCTCGCTGCGGGTCGGCTACCCGGCCGACGCGCAGAGCCAGATGGGCCCGATCATCGAGCCCGCGAACGGCAAGCTGCTGAACGCCCTCACCGAGCTCGGCATCGGCGAGGAGTGGCTCGTCGAGCCCAAGCAGCTCGACGACACCGGCAAGCTCTGGTCGCCCGGCGTCAAGACGGGCGTCGCGCCCGGCTCGTACTTCCACCTCACCGAGTTCTTCGGCCCGGTGCTCGGCATCATGCACGCTCGTGATCTGGATGAGGCGATCCGCTTCCAGAACGCGGTCGACTACGGCCTCACTGCCGGCCTGCACTCGCTCGACTCCGAGGAGCTCGCGACGTGGCTCGACCGCGTCGAGGCGGGCAACCTCTACGTCAACCGCGGCATCACGGGCGCGATCGTGCAGCGCCAGCCCTTCGGCGGCTGGAAGAAGTCGGCCGTCGGCGCCGGCGCCAAGGCCGGTGGCCCGAACTACCTGTTCGGCCTCGGCGACTGGGTGCCCGAGCACGGCGACGCCTCGAAGTCGCTGCACCTGCGCGGGCTCGAGCGCCGCGTGACCGAGCTCATCGAGGCGGCGCAGTCGGCCCTCGACTACGACTCGTTCGAGGTGCTGCGCCGGTCGGCGCTCTCCGACGAGGTCGCCTGGGCCGAGGAGTACGGCACCACCCGTGACGTCTCCGGTCTCGGGGTCGAGCGCAACGTGTTCCGCTACCGCACGCTGCCCGTCGCGATCCGCATCGGCGAGCAGGCGACCCTCGCCGAGGGCCTCCGCGTGATCGCCGCCGGCCTGCTCGCCAAGGCGCCGTTCACGGTGTCGAGCGGCGTCGAGCTGCCCAAGAACGTGCGCACCGTGCTCACCGCGCGCGACGTGCGCATCGTGCGCGAGAACGACCGCGACTGGCTCGAGCGGGTGCGCGCGAACCGCGCGACCGCGCTCGGCGGCGCGAGCCGCGTGCGGCTCATCGGCGGGGATGCCTCGGCGCTCGCGTCGGCGCTCGGCGGTTCGCCCGATGTGGCCGTGTGGTCGCACCCCGTGACCCCGTCGGGTCGCGTGGAGCTGCTGCCGTTCCTGCACGAGCAGGCGATCTCGATCACCAACCACCGCTTCGGCAACCCGACGACCCTCTCGGACGGGGTGATCTGACGCGCTTTCGCTGGTTGAGGAGCGCCGACGCGGAGCGGCGACGCGTCTCGAAACCTGGTGCCCGGGCCTCAGGGAGCGGCTCACCGGGTTTCGAGACGCGTGCCGGTTTCGAGACGGCGCTGGCGCGCCTCCTCAACCCACCGCTTACGTCGCGCACTCCTTAACCAGCGGATGGGGACGCGCTCAGCGGCCGCGGTTGCGGCGGCGGATGCCTCGGGGTGCGCGCCCGCCGACGAACGACTGGGCCGAATCGACGACGAAGCCCTGGCGCAGCGCCTCGCGGCCGATGAGCATGCGGAAGCCCATCTCGTCGCGGTTCGTGAGGGTGACCTCGGCGGTGACGGTGCGGCCCTGCAGCACGACGTCCATGAGCACGACGATGCGCTCCTCGGTGTGCCCCGACGAGCTGCGCACCTGGCGGCGGTCGTGCACCGGCAGCTCGACGACGACCGCGTCGTCCTCGCTCTCCTGCCACGGGTGCACGCCGAAGCGGACGCGTCCGAGCGGCGCCTCGCCGGAGGCATCCCGATCGCCCGGCAGCTCCTCGAGATCGAACGCGTGCAGCGACGAACTGCGCGCGCCGGTATCGAGTTTCGCCTTGATCCACGGCACCCCCGCCGCCGGCAACGAAACCCATTCGCGCCATCCCGCGATGGTGCTTGAATGGGAGATCTCAGTCACATCGTCCATCTTGGCAGGGCACCACGCATGAAACTCGCGATCCTCTCGCGCGCGCCGCAGGCGTACTCGACCCAGCGCCTGCGCGCCGCCGCGCAGCAGCGCGGGCACCAGGTGAAGGTGCTCAACACCCTGCGCTTCGCGATCGACCTCGCGGGGCCCGAGCCCGACCTGCAGTTCCGCGGCCGCCAGCTGAGCGACTACGACGCGATCCTGCCGCGCATCGGCAATTCGATCACGTACTTCGGCACGGCCGTCGTGCGCCAGTTCGAGCAGATGGACGTCTACACGCCGAACACGGCGAACGGCATCACCAACGCCCGTGACAAGCTGCGCGCGAACCAGATCCTGTCGCGGCACAACATCGCGCTGCCGCCGACGGCGTTCGTGCGCAACCGCGCCGACGTGCGACCCGCGATCGAGCGGGTCGGCGGGGCGCCCGTCGTCATCAAGCTGCTCGAGGGCACCCAGGGCATCGGCGTCATCCTCGCGCCCCAGGTCAAGGTCGCCGAGGCGATCATCGAGACGCTGCACTCGACGAAGCAGAACGTGCTCATCCAGAAGTTCATCGCCGAGAGTCGAGGTCGCGACATCCGCGCCCTCGTCGTCGGCGACCGCGTGGTGGCGGCGATGCGCCGGGTCGCGAGCGGCGACGAGTTCCGGTCGAACGTGCACCGGGGCGGCACCGTCGAACCGGTCGAGCTCACGCCCGACTACGAGCAGGCCGCCGTGCGCTCCGCGCAGATCATGGGCCTCAAGGTCGCCGGCGTCGACATGCTCGAGGGCGACGAGGGCCCGCTCGTGATGGAGGTCAACTCCTCGCCCGGCCTGCAGGGCATCGAGACGGCGACGAACCTCGACGTCGCGGGCGCGATCATCGACTACATCGCGAACCAGGTCGCCTTTCCCGAGATCGACGTGCGCCAGCGGCTCACCGTCTCGACCGGGTACGGCGTCGCCGAGCTGCTCGTGCACGGCGCCGCCGATCTCGTCGGCAAGACGCTCGGCGAGTCGGGCCTCTGGGAGCGCGACATCACGGTGCTCACCCTGCACCGCGGTACGACCGTCATTCCGAACCCGCGCAAGGGCGTCGTGCTCGAGGCCGACGACCGGCTGCTGTGCTTCGGCAAGCTGGAAGAGATGCGCTCGATGATCCCCGAGCGCCGCCGCCGCCGGGCGAAGGTGCGCAAGCTCCCGAAGCAGCCGTTGCCGCCGCAGGAGTAGCGCGCCACGGTGCGCGGGCCGCGCGGTCGCGGCTGCTGCGCCAGCTGTCCGCGCTCTGCGCCAGTTGAAGTGGCGCAGAGGGCGCAGAACTGGCGCACGGGCGGGCTGCGGTGCGCGAGAGGCGGCCGGGCCGCGCCGACCGGCTCAGCCGGCGTCGAGCGCGGTGCGCACGATGCCCAGGGCGGGGGATGCCGCGACGCCGAGCCGCTTCGCGAGCGCCGCGTAGTCCGCGGCGGCCGCCTGCAGCGCGCGCTCGGCGGGGTCGCCGTGCTCGGCCACGAAGGTGCCGTTGCGACCGCGTCCCTCGATGACCCCGTCGGCCTCGAGCGCCTTGTAGGCCTTCGCGACCGTGTTCACCGCGAGCCCGAGCTCGTCGGCCAGCGCCCGCACGGTCGGCAGCTTCGTGCCGGGTGCCGCTCGGCCGGTGCGCACCGCGTCGACGACGGCCGCGTGCAGCTGCTCGTACGGCGGCAGGGGTGATGCCTGGTCGACCGAGAGGCGCAGGCCCGAGGCATCCATGTCGGTGAGCGCGGCCGTCAGTCGCGGTTGCGGTTCACGAGGCGCGAGAGCACGATCGCGCTGCGGGTGTGGTCGACGTTGGGGGCGATGCGCACGCGCTCGAGGGCGTCTTCGAGCGAGGCGATGTCGCGGGCGCGGATCTGCACGATGGCGTCGGCCGACCCGGTGACGGTGCCGGCGTAGACGACCTCGGGCACGTCTTGCAGGATGCGCTTGAGCTCGTCGGGGGCGACGGTGCCCCGGCAGAAGAGCTCGACGTAGGCCTCGGTCGACATGCCGTCGACGGCGGGGTCGACCTGGATCGTGAACGACCGGATCACCCCGTCGGCGACGAGCCGGTCGACGCGGCGCTTGACCGCCGAGGCGCTGAGCCCGACCGACGAGCCGATGTCGCCGTAGCCCGCCCGGGAGTTCTGCCGCAGCAGATCGAGGATCGCGCGATCGAGGTTGTCCATGGTGGGAGTGTACGCGGATTCTTTGCGCGGCGGCACCCGCTCGCGCCGGATTCGTGCGAGGTCAGCGGGCGGGAACCGCGGCCGCCCGACGCGCCCGCAGGCCGTCGAGCAGCGCGGCGATGCCGATCTCGAACGCGGCCGTCGCGCTCGTCGACTCCTCGTACCGGGGGTCGAGTGCGGCGTGAACCATCTCGAGCTCGGCCGGCACCGAGGCCTGGTCGAGCATGTCGCTCGGGGCGACGATGTCGAGCGCCGAGCCGAGCACGTGCGCCTCGACGGTGCGCATCACGGCGACCGCGTCGTGCAGCGGCCAGCCGGCCTCGATGAGCGCGCCGATGACGACGTCGTAGATCTCGAAGGTCGAGACGTCGCGGATGGGCGTCGTTGCGAGCACCCGGATGAGGTTGGGGTGCGCGGCGAACACGCGCAGGTACGAGCGGGCCCACGCCTCGAGGGCGACGTCCCACGGGTGCTCGGCGAAGGCGGAGGTGTCGATGTCGCGCACGATGCGCGCGCGCACGAGCTCGATGAGCTCGTCGCGGCTGCCGACGTGGTTGTAGAGCGACGAGACCTGCCGGTGCACGCGGCCGGCGAGCGTGCGCATCGTGAGCGCGTCGCTGCCCTGCTCGTCGACGATCTCGAGCGCGACGCGCACGAGCTGTTCGCGATTCACCGTCGACATGTTCACGCCCGCCACTTCCGTCTGCCCTGCGGAGAGTGTAACCTCTCAGCACTCGGTACGAACAGTGTTCGTATGAACAGTGTTCGTATGGCGGGCGGCTTCCACGGATGCCGCGATCGACGGAAAGCAACGGTGCATGACCACGACCCATTTCTTCGGCGGAACCATCTGGCGCGGAGCCGGCACGGCCGCGTCGCGCTCGCTGCTCGTCCGCGACGGCCTCGTCGTCGCGCTCGACGATGAGGCGGATGCCGCGGCCGACGCCGCGCGCGCGAGCGGGGCACCGGTCGAGGGGGTCGACCTCGAGGGCGGCTTCCTCATGCCGTCGTTCGGCGACGGGCACGCGCATCCGCTGTTCGGCGGCCTCGAGGCCGAGGGTCCCGCGGTGCGCGACTGCCGGTCGGTCGAGGCGATCGTCGACGCCGTCGCCGACTACGCCGCCGCCCACCCCGACGCCGAGTGGATCTTCGGGGCCTCCTACGACCCCGCCCTCGTCGAGGAGGGCCTGTTCGACGCCCGTTGGCTCGACGCCGTCGTCGCCGATCGACCCGTCGTGCTGCGCGCCTACGACTACCACACGATCTGGGTCAACTCGAAGGCGCTCGAGCTCGCCGGCATCGACGCCTCGACGCCCGACCCCGAGCTCGGCGAGATCACCCGCCGCGCCGACGGCAGCCCGCTCGGCACCCTGCGCGAGTGGGGCGCCGTCGACCTCGTGCTCGACGTCGCACCGCCGCGGCCCGCCGACGAGCGCCGCCGAGCCCTCCAGCGCGCCGGGGAGTACTACCTCTCGCACGGGGTCACCTGGGTGCAGGACGCCTGGGTCGAGCCCGGCGACGTCGACAGCTACCTCGATGCGGCCGAGCACGAGCTGCTGCCCGTGCGGTTCAACCTCGCGCTCTACGCCGACCCGCGCCGCTTCGCCGTGCAGCTGCCGCGGATGCTCGACTCGCGCCGCCGGGTCGAGGCGCTCTCGTCGCCCCTGCTCACCGCGAACACGGTGAAGTTCTTCGCCGACGGCGTCATCGAGTCGGAGACGGGGGCCCTCCTCGAACCGTACTGCTCCGCCCTGCACAAGCACGGCATGTCGGTGTGGCAGGGCCGCGACCTCGACGACGCCGTGCGCGCCGTCGACGCGGCGGGCTTCCAGGTGCACATCCACGCGATCGGCGACGCCGCGGTGCGGCAGGCGCTCGACGCCATCGAACGCGCGATCGACGCCAACGGCCCGCGCGACCGCCGGCCGGTGATCGCCCACGCGCAGCTCGTCGACGACGCCGACCTGGCGCGCTTCGCCGAGCTCGGCGTGACGGCCTGCATGCAGCCGCTGTGGGCGCAGCTCGACCCGCTCATGACCGTGCTGACCGTGCCCCGCCTCGGGCAGGAGCGCGCCGACCGCCAGTACCGCATGCACTCGATCGACGAGTCGGGCGCCGTGCTCTCGTTCGGCTCCGACTGGCCCGTGAGCTCGGGCGCCCCGCTCGACGGGCTCGCGATCGCCGCCTCCCGGCAGACCGCCGACGGCGTGCCCGCCGGCGGCTGGACACCCGACGAGATCCTCCCCATCGCCCGTGCCCTCGACTCGTACTCGGCCGCGGTCGCGTACCAGGCGTTCGGGGATGCCTCGGCCGAGGCATCCGCACCATGGGGCCGCATCGAACCGGGCGCGAGCGCCGACCTCGTGCAGTTCGCGCGCGACCCGCGCGAACTGCACCCGGGCGAACTGCCCGACCTCCCCATCCGCGCCACCTATCTCGCAGGAAGCCCCCGATACCGCGCCGCAACGTAGCGACGCCCACGAAAGGATCCCCCACCCATGTCCCAGTCGCCCGGCCCCGAGCCGCTCATCTCACCCACCTCGGCGACCGCCCAGGTCACCGAGGGCCGCTTCCGGCGCGTGCTCGGCGTACCGTCGCTGACGCTCTTCGGCCTCGCCTACATGGTGCCGCTGACCGTGTTCACCACCTACGGCATCGTCACCGAGATCACGGGCGGCCGCGTGGCGGCGTCGTACGTCATCACGCTCGTCGTGATGGTGTTCACGGCCCGCTCGTACGCGCGCATGGCGATCGCCTATCCGTACGCGGGCTCGGCCTACGTGTACGCGCAGCGCAGCTTCGGCGGTGCGGTCGGGTTCATGGCCGGGTGGGCGCTGCTGCTCGACTACCTGTTCCTGCCGATGATCAACTACCTCGTGCTGGGGCTCTACCTCAACACGTCGTTCCCGGCAGTGCCGCCCTGGGTGTGGATCGTGCTCTCGATCGTCATCGTGACGGTGCTGAACCTCATCGGCATCATCTCGGTCGCGCGCGCGAACTTCGTGATCATCGCCGTGCAGGTGATCTTCATCGTCGTGTTCGTGGCACTCGTCTTCGCCGCCGCCGGCGGCAGCGACGTCGACCTCATGGCCCCGTTCACGGGCGACGGCACGGTCGAGGGCTTCGCGCCGCTGTTCGCGGGCGCCGCGATCCTCTGCCTCTCGTTCCTCGGCTTCGACGCGGTGTCGACCCTCTCCGAGGAGGCGAAGGACTCGACCCGCACCGTGCCCCGGGCCATCATGATCACGACCATCGGCGCGGGCCTGCTCTTCATCCTGCTCGCGTACTGCGCGCAGATCGGATTCCCGTCGAACGCCTTCGGCTCGGCCGACACCGCGGCGTTCGACGTCGTGGCCGCGGTCGGCGGTCAATGGCTGACGCCCCTCTTCATCGCCGGGTTCGTGGCCGGTGCGTTCGGCTCGGCGCTCACGTCGCAGGCGTCGGTCGCCCGCATCCTGTTCGCGATGGGCCGCGACGGCGTGCTGCCGCGGTCGGTCTTCGGGCACCTCAACAAGCGCTTCGGCACGCCGCACGTGGCGATCGTCGTGGTGTCGGTGGTGTCGCTGCTCGCGATCTGGATCGACCTCGGCACGCTCGCGAGCATGATCAGCTTCGGCGCGCTCATCGCGTTCTCGGTCGTCAACCTCGCGGTCATCAAGCACTACTACTTCGACCGCGGGGAGCGCGCGGGCTGGGGCGTCGTGCGCAACCTGATCCTGCCGCTCATCGGCTTCGGCCTGACGGTCTGGCTCTGGACGAGCCTGTCGCCGCTCACGTTCCTCATCGGCGGCCTCTGGCTCGTCGTCGGCGTGATCATCCTCGCGATCGCGACGAAGGGATTCCGCCGCCCGACGCCCATGCTCGACCTCAAGGAGTGACCCGCGGGGGCGTCGTGCGATTCGCGTGAAATCAGCCCGGCGCCCTTGAGGTCGTCCCCCATCGATCGCGACGATGGGGGACATGGTGCCAAAGGTGTGGTGGGGAATCCTGGCAGCGATCTTCGGGGTGTTCGTCGTCGTCGTCGCACTGCTCTACAACTCGTCGTCGTCGCCGGCGACGGTCGCGACCGGGCCAGCAGCCCAGGGCGAGGGCGAGCACAAGAGCTGGACGTTCATGGTCTACATGATCGGCGACACGAACCTCGAGCCGTACGCCCTCGACGACGTCGCCGAGATGGCCTCGGTCGGCTCGACCGACGAGGTCAACATCGTCGCGCTCGTCGACCGCAGCGCGGACTACACGACCGATCCGGCCGTCGACCTCGCCGACTTCGAGGACACGGTCGCGTTCCAGGTGCAGCAGGACCACCTCGCGATCGTCGACGAGCCCGGTGAGCTCAACATGGGCGACCCCGACACGCTCGCCGACTTCGTCGCCGACACGGCGACGCGCTTCCCGGCCGACCGGTACGGCCTCGTGCTCTGGGACCACGGAGCCGGATGGCCGGGCATGGGGCCCGACGAGACCGACGGCTACGACATCCTCGACCTCGACGAGATGGACGTCGCCCTCACCGACGGACTCGACCGCGCCGGCATCGACGAGCTCGACTTCATGGGCTTCGACGCGTGCCTCATGTCGACCTACGAGGTCGCGAGCGTCATGTCGCAGCACGCCGGCATCATGGTCGGCTCGCAGGAGCTCGAGCCCGGCCACGGCTGGAACTACGGCGAGCTCTCGGTGCTCGCCGACGAACCCGCGACGACGCCGACCGAGCTGGGCTCGGCGTTCATCGAGGGCTACGCCGAGCAGGCCGAGGAGTGGGACACGGGCGCCGACATCACGCTCGCGATGCTCGACCTCGGCCAGGTCGCCGGCGTGCAGGAGGCCGTCACCGAGCTGGCCGCCGTCTACGAGGCCGACCCCGACGGACTCGGGCCCGAGATGGCGACCGCGCAGTCCGACGTGCTCGAGTTCGGCCGCAATCCCGACCCCGAGCTCGCGACGAACCAGATCGACCTCGGCGGCTACGCGCAGAGCCTCGCCGAGACGGGCGGGCCAGAGGTGGCGGCCGCCGCCGACGCGGTCACGCGGTCGCTCGAGGCGCTCGTGCTCGACGAGACGACGGGTCCCGCGACCGACGCCGCGTCGGGGCTCTCGATCTACTTCCCCGAGGTCGAGGAGTACTTCTCGGACGACTACTACACCCTGCGGAACGTGCCCGCCTGGCCCGATGCGCTCTCGGCGTTCTTCGACAGCGGCAGCAGCCTCGCCGACGACGTGCGGGCGCAGTTCGAGGCGGGCGACGACGCGAGCGAGGTGACGTTCGACGACGACGGCGTCACCTTCACGGCGTACCTGCCTCCGGCGGCGGCCGCGGCGGTCATCAGCTCGACCGTGTCGGTCGGCTACCGCGACGGCGACGACGTCGTCTACGTCGCCGAGATGCCCGCGCCGCTCACCGTGGGCGACGGCGAGGCATCGGTGACGGCGCAGTACGACCTGACCTACCTGACGCTGAGCGACGGCGACGGCGAGATGGCCGTCTACCAGGACATCACGACCGACCCCGAGACGGGTTACCGCACGGTCGACGTGCCGCTCGAGTACGTCGCCCCGGGCGACGACGAGGCCCAGGACGCCCTGCTGTCGATCATCATCGACGCCGACGGGTCGGTCGTCGAGGAGGACTTCTACGTGGTCGACGAATCGGGCACCTATGGTGCGATGTCGCCCGACCCCGACGCCTGGATCTACCCCGTCGCGCTCGTCCTCGTCGACGACGAGGAGTGGGAGTACCAGCGCACCGACGCCGACGGCATCTCCGCCGACCTGCCGTCCATCGAGTACGCGCTCGAGTCGCTGGAGCCGGGCACGACCCTCGTGCTCGACGCCGACGTGCAGGACTACGGGCAGTCGGCCGACACGCTGAGCGTCGAGGTGGTCATCCCGTGACGGCGGGCGGTCGGAGGACCGCCCGCACTCGCCATAGGCTGTGCGCATGCCCTACGACGATCGTGTGCGCCTCGGCGTGCAGCTGCAGCCCCAGCACGCCCGCTACGAGTCCATCCGCGACGCGGTGCTGCGGCTCGAAGACCTCGGCGCCGACCTCGTCTTCAACTGGGACCACTTCTTCCCCCTGCACGGCGACCGCGACGGCCTGCACTTCGAGGCGTGGACGATGCTCGGCGCCTGGGCCGAGCAGACCGAGCGCATCGAGTTCGGCACGCTCGTCAACTGCAACTCGTACCGCAACGCCGACCTGCAGGCCGACATGGCCCGCACGCTCGACCACATCTCGGCGAAGGGCACGGGCGTCGGCCGCTTCGTGTTCGGCACGGGCGCGGGCTGGTTCGAGCGCGATTACGACGAGTACGGCTACGAGTTCGGCACTCGCGGGTCGCGCCTCAACGCGCTCGGTGAGGCGCTGCCGCGCATCGAGGCCCGCTGGGCGAAGCTCAACCCGGCGCCGACTCGGCGCATCCCGGTGATGATCGGCGGCCAGGGCGAGCAGAAGACGTTGAAGCTCGTGGCGAAGCACGCCGACATCTGGCACTCGTTCGTCGCACCCGACCAGATCGCGCACAAGCTCGACGTGCTGCGCCGCTGGGGCGACGAGGTCGGCCGGGATGTCTCGGAGATCACGGTCTCGAACGAGCTGAGCCGCCACGGGGCCGACGTCGAGCACGCCGACGCCCTGTACGACGCCGGCGTGCGACTGTTCACGCTCGGGGTCGACGGGCCCGACTACGACCTCGAGCCGGCGAAGCGCTGGCTCGCGTGGCGCGACGGGCGCAATGGCTGATCCTGAGGGCGGCGCGGGCGGCGCGGGCAAGGGCGGCGCGGGCGGCGGCGACGCCGACGAGCCGACCAAGTCGCATCGCGAGCCGGCGCCGTCGCGCCGTGAGCAGCGGGCCGCGGCGCGCAGTTCGGCGCGCCGGGGCCGACTGCGCGCCACGTTCGACCGGGTGCCCACCAGTTGGCTCGCGACCGGCTTCGTCGTCGTGCTGCTCGGCGCCTCCGCCGCCTTCGGCGGAATGGCCGATGCGCCCGAGCCGCCCATCGCGAAGGTCGAGCCGGGCGAGCCGATCGCGGGCACCCAACTCGACATCACCGTGACGGGTGCGACGGTCGCCGACGCGGTGCCCGGGCTCTACCTCGAGGCGGAACCGGGCATGCGCTACGTGACCGTGACCGCCGATGTCGAGAACGTGTGGACGACGCCTGCGAGCTCGGGCGACTTCGCCGAGGTCCTGCGGCTGCGGGGCATCGATGCCGCTCCGATCGCCGTGTACGACGTCGACGATGTGCGCGCCGACCCGGTGCTGCAGCACGGCGTGCCGCGCACGGTCGGCTGGGTGTGGAAGCTCCGGGCGGACGACGCGCCCGCGGCGGGCTCGGCCGATGCGACGGTCGGCGTCCGCGTCTACGACCGCAGCTACGTCGAGGGCAAGACGATCACGGCCGGTGGCGGGTTCGAGGATCCCGTGCTCGTCGCGGCCGGCCCGATCGCAGTCGCCGAGGCGCCGGCCGAGACCGAGGCGCCCGCCGACCGGTTCGACGCGCTCGCGACGACCCACGCCGAGGCGGGGCGATGACCGCGCGGCGCGGCATCCTCACCGCCGGTCTCGCGACGGCGGCGCTCGTCGCGGCGTGGGTCGTGACCGAGACCGCCCCGTCGGAGCACGACTGGCTCGACCCGCTGCCCGTCGAGGCCGCCGTCGGCGACGAGGCCGTCGGCCGCAACCTCGCCGCGACCGTGCACGGCGCGACGGCGGCGGCGACGGTGGTCGACGACGGCATCGAGATCGGCACGGGCGGCGTCTGGGTCGTCGTGGATGCCTCGGCCCGCGCCGTGCTCGACGAGACGAGCGGCACCGCGTCGGTGACCGGCAGCCGGCTCGTCGTCGGCGGGGTCGAGTACTCGCCGACCGACCGGGTCGACGGCACCCTCGCGGACCGGTCGCTCGCGATCGGCGTCGACACGCACGCGCCGCTCGTGTTCGAGCTGCCCGAGGTGCCCGCCGAGGCCGAGCTGCGGCTCGGGCCAGGCTCGAAGGCCGGGCCGGTCGACCTGCGCGGCGACACGGTGCTCGTCGTGCCGTTGACGTTCGAGACGGGTGAGGTCGCGGCATCCGTCAGCCTGCCCTCCCCGACCCTGGAGGCTCCGTGAACGCCCCGCGCCGCGGCTGGTGGCGCCGCAATGCCCT
Organism: Agromyces cucurbitae; assembly: GCF_058349945.1. NCBI lineage: Bacteria > Bacillati > Actinomycetota > Actinomycetes > Micrococcales > Microbacteriaceae > Agromyces > Agromyces cucurbitae. The sequence goes on from NZ_JBYRES010000001.1 coordinate 465,942, forward strand.
CGGACTCGGCGCGCTCGTCGTGCTGCTGCCGGCGACCGTCGCGATCACGAGCTGGAACGGATGGATGCAGTTGTTCTCCGAACGGCCGAGCGTCGCGGTCGACGAGTCGCCCGACGAGCAGTTCGCATTCGGTGCGGCCGAGTGGCGCGTCGTCGACGCGGCCCGCGGCCGACCCGAGCAGGCGAGCACGCCGCTGCCCGAGGGCATGCAGCTCGTCGTCGCGCAGCTCGAGGTGACGCCGACCGGCGATGCGGGCATCGGCTGCACGATCGAGCTCGTCGAGCCGGCGACCGGCCGCACGTTCGACGACGACGCGTTCGCCGGCTACTGGGATGCGAGCCCCGGCACCACGACCTTGTGCGACTCGGAGCAGTCCCAGCCCTACGTCGTCGAGCTGCCATTCATGGTGCCCGAGGATACGGGCGACGTCTCGCTCACGGTCGCGGTCGACTCGGAGTTGCCCTCGTTCGCGCGAGTGCCGCTCGAGATCGAGGCCAAGCAGAAGTCGTACGCCGCGGCGACGAGCACGAACAGCAGCGGCTGGAAGAGCGTGTCGACGACGACCGCGATCGGCGTGTCGATGAAGTACCAGATCAGCTTCTCCTGCGGCCCGACGATCGGGCCGAGTGCGTGCACGAGCCACCGTTCGCCCGCGAGCACGATCGAGTATGCGAGCACATACAGGCTCATCGGCACCGCGCCCGCCCGCCAGATCAGCAGGAGCGCGTCGGTGATGGTCTTCCAGCGGCTGATGGACGTCTCGCCCACGTCGGCGAGGCGGCGGCGTGACCACTCGGGCAGCTTCGCGTAGCGGGCCCGTGCCCGTTCGAGCGGACGCTCGAGGGCGCGGAGGCGGCCGTACGTCACCGACCCGAGCGCCTGGCCGAACACGACGCCGGCGATCGCGAGCCACGCGAGCGGCTCGAGCAGCAGCCCGCCGAGCTGGTCGAGCACCCAGCCGATGCCCTGCTGCAGCGGGTCGAGCCACGAGAACACACCGCTCACCGCCGCGGTGAAGTCGTCCCACCAGTGCACGGCCGCGCGCGAGTTCATCCAGTCGGTCACGAAGCCGATCAGGTCGCCGATGAGGAACAGCGTGAAGAACACCCACACGGCCTCGCAATAGGCGGCGACGAGGGCCGTCCACTTCGGCAGCCGCTCGCGGTTGCGCTTGATGAGCCAGCGTGCGGCGTACGTCACGACGACGACGGCGATCGTCACGACGTCGACCGCGAGCGTGTCGATCTCGCCCGTGCCGACCGAGTCGGTGAACCAGTTCACCTTGCCGAGGGCGCTCAGCTGGTAGGCCACGACGTCGTCCTGCAGGAAGCCCCAGGCGGCGTAGAAGAGGAAGAACGGCAGGATGGCGGCGAGCACCGAGCTCATGAACTGCGGCCGCTGCGCACCCGTGAGGCTCGAGTAGTTCGGCATCGCGTCGCGCATCGTGAGGAACATCGCGATGAAGCTCACGAGCCGGGCGAGCGCGGCGAGCGGCAGCACCAGGAACGCGCCGAGCGTCGAGTTCACGCCGATCGTGCCCGCGAGCTCGAGGATCAGGTACCGGGCGAGCCACCCGGCGAGATACCACGCCAGCAGCCGCGGCCACGTGGCCGCGAGGATGCGGCCGGCCGTGCGCAGCGTGTCGAGCATGGGGAAATGCTAGCGGCGCGTCACGCGCTGTCCGTCACCCGGCGGGCGGCTGTTCGGCGAAGCTGAGCCCCGCCGTTCCGTCGACGCGCAGCGAGGCCGTGATCGGCGGCATGGTCTCCATGCCGACGTCGAGCAGCAGGCCGTCGGGCGGCAGCAGTCCGTCGTCGGTGCAGGTCGCCCCCGCGCCGCTGTCCTTCACCGTCACGACGAGGCAGAGCTCGGCGCCGTCGCCCTTCGTGGCCGCGAACGATGCGACCCCGTCGGAGCGCGTCACCAGAAGACGTGGGCTCGCCGGATCGAGCTCCATCCCCGTGATGATCTCGGCCCCGACAGTGTCGGTCGCGGCCGGTTCCCGCTCGAACACGGCGTACGCCGGCGTGTGCTCCACGGGCGTGCCCTGCTGCGAGGAGCCGGCCGTGATGCTCCCCGTTCCCCGATCGACCGAGACCGTGGAGCCGGGCATGGTCGCTCCGTCGGCGTGGATGGCGCTCGGTGAGTTCGGCTCGGCGGTCGCAAGCCCCGAGACCTGCGTGCCGAGCGCTACGCCGGCCACGACGCCGATCACGAGCGCGACCGCCCCGGCGCCGATGGCCCAGCGCACGACGCGCGAGGAGCCTGCGGTCGGTGCGTCCACGCCGGACCGCGGCGCGACGGCCTCGCCGTGGCCGGGTTGCTCGGCGACGGCAGCGATCGCGCCGACGACCGGCACGGCGCTCGCCGCGGCATCCGAGAGTTCGCGCAGTTCCGCCTCGGCGGCCGCCCGCTCCTCGGGCGAGGCATCCGCCCCGTAGACGACGCGCTCCAGTCGTCGGCGCCGTTCGTCGTGCTCTGAGCCGTCCACGCGACCTCCGGGTTCGGCCGGCGGGTCGCCGGGTCTGCTCAGGATGCCGCAGGCCGCACGCCGGGGCAAGACGCAACCGGCTCCGGCCGGCGTCACCGGCCGACGACGCGGATGGCTCCGTTCGAGGTCGAGAGGTCGAGCAGGAACTCGCCGTCGGCGAGGTCGTCGATGTCGACGTCGACGGAGCCGTTCGAGGTGCCGGCCTCGACGCGGTAGGTGGCACCGTCGGTCGGCACGGCGAGGTCGATCGCGCCGTTCGACGTGCGCGCCTCGACGTCCTGCGGCGCTCCGAGCCGGAGGTCGATCGCGCCGTTCGAGGTCACGGCGCGAATGCCCGTGCCCGTGAGTTCCTGCCCCTCGATGCGCCCGTTGCTCGTGCGCGCGTCGACGGTTCCGGTCACGTCGTCGAGCACGATGCGCCCGTTGCTCGTCTCGACGTCGACATCGGTCACGCCGGTGAGCTCGATCCGACCGTTCGACGTCGAGCCGCGCACCTCGACGGCCTCCGGCACCGTCACCTCGTACTCGACCGAGCAGTTGCGGCCGCACCCGCCGAGCACGAGCACCGCGTCGCGCACCTCGACGGTCTCGCGCGTCGGGCGCTCGCCGCGGTACGACACGGTTCGCTCGACCGAGACGGCGCCGGCACCCGAGCCGGCCTCGACGGTCACCGCGCCGTCTGGTTCGTCGATCTCGATCGCCTGCACGGGCTCGTCGAACGAGGCCTCGTCGCTGAACCGCTCGAGCGGTTGCAGCCAGGCGCACCCGGCGAGCAGCGCGGTCGCGGCGACCGCGCCGGCGAGTGCGGCGGCCCGGATGGTGCGGGTGGTGATCGTCATGCTGTCCCCTCGGGGCACGGCGTCTCCCCGCCCCCGTTCGATGCTGGCACGCGGCCGCGCTCGCCGCACGGGGGAGAACCCCCCGGGTGGGTTTCGAGACGCTCGCTGCGCTCGCTCCTCAACCCACTGGAAAAGGGCCGGGGAGTAGGGTGGCCCGCATGGGCAGTGTCACCGAACCTGCCCCGGGGGAGTACGGACCGCCTGAGCCGGGTGTGACCGGCGGGGGCGAGCGCGACACTCGGGGCGACCACGGATTCTTCGGGCAGCCGCGCCCGCTCATCCACATCTTCGGCGTCGAGATGTGGGAGCGGTTCAGCTTCTACGGCATGCAGGGCATCCTGCTGCTCTACCTCTACTACTCGGTCGCCGACGGCGGGCTCGGCATGGACCAGACCGCCGCGGCCGGCATCGTCGGCGCCTACGGCGGCACGGTCTACCTCTCGACCATCCTCGGCGCGTGGATCGCCGATCGCCTGCTCGGCAGCGAGCGGGTGCTGTTCTACAGTGCCAGCGTCATCATGGCGGGCCATCTCGCGCTCGCCTTCCTGCCCGGGTTCTGGGGCGTGGGCGTCGGACTCGTGCTCGTCGCGTTCGGCTCGGGCGGGCTCAAGGCGAATGCCACGAGCGTCGTCGGCACCCTCTACGACGAGCACGACCCGCGTCGCGACGCGGGCTTCTCGATCTTCTACCTCGGCATCAACCTCGGCGCGTTCCTGGGGCCCATCCTCACGGGTCTCGCGCAGACCACGCTCGGCTTCCACTGGGGCTTCGGACTCGCCGCGGCCGGCATGGCCTTCGGGCTCATCCAGTACTCCTTCGGCCGCAAGAAGCTGCCGGCCGAGGCATCCGTGGTGCCGAACCCGCTGCCCCGCGACCGCATCGGGCTCGTGATCGGCATCGCCGTCGCGGCCGTCATCCTCATCGCGGTGCTCGTGCTCACGGGGATCGTCAACGCGACCAACCTCGTGAACTGGGTCATCGGCGGCACGATCGCCGCGGCGGTCGCGTACTTCATCGTGATCCTCGCGAGCAAGCACCTCTCGGCGACCGAGCGCAGCCGGGTGTTCGCCTTCATCCCGCTCTTCATCGCGAGCGTCGCGTTCTGGTCGCTCTACCAGCAGCAGTTCACCGTGCTCACGATCTACTCCGACGAGCAGCTGAACCGCGACCTCTTCGGCTGGGAGATGCCGGTCTCGTGGGTGCAGTCGATCAACCCGATCTTCATCATCATCCTGTCGGGCGTGTTCGCCGCCATCTGGACGAAGCTCGGCGACCGCCAGCCGTCGACGCCCGTGAAGTTCGCACTCGGCACGATGATCATGGGGCTCGCGTTCCTGCTGTTCCTGCCGTTCGCGGGCGGCGGGGCCGGGTCGACGCCGCTGCTCTGGATGGTGCTCATCCTGTTCGTGTTCACGGTCGCCGAGCTGCTGCTGTCGCCCGTGGGGCTCTCGGTCACGACGAAGCTCGCGCCGCAGCGGTTCCACACGCAGATGGTCGCGCTGTTCTTCCTCTCGATCGCGCTCGGCACGTCGATCGCGGGGCTGCTCGCCGAGTTCTACACGGTCGTCAACCAGGTGACCTACTTCGGCGTGCTCGGGGGCATCGCGATCGTGCTCGGCGCCGCGCTCGCGGTCGGCAGCCGCGGGGTGCTGAGGCTCATGGCGGGGGTGCGCTGAGCCGCGGCGGGTCGCGACCCGCGTGAGCGGTTACGATTCTGGGGATGTCCCGACCGCTCGTGGTGATCCCCACGTACAACGAACGTGAGAACCTCGCCCCGATCGTGGCGCGGGTGCGCGCGGCGGTTCCCGATGCCTCGGTGCTGGTGGTCGACGACGCCTCGCCCGACGGCACGGGCGTGCTGGCCGACGAGCTCGCCGCCGCCGACCCCGCCGTGCAGGTGCTGCACCGCAAGGGCAAGGAGGGCCTCGGCGCCGCCTACCTCGCGGCGTTCGACTGGGCGCTCGAGCACGGCTTCGACCCCGTCGTGCAGCTCGACGCCGACGGCTCCCACCAGCCCGAGCAGCTGCCGTCGATGCTCGCCGCGCTCGCCGGCACCGACCCGGCGGGCGAACCGGTCGACCTCGTGATCGGGTCGCGCTGGATCCCCGGCGGGGCGATCGAGAACTGGCCCAGGCGCCGGCAGCTGCTCTCGCGCGGCGGCAGCGCCTACGCCCGCTGGGTGCTGCGGCTGCCGACGCGCGACGCGACCGCCGGATACCGGGCGTTCCGCGCCGACGCGCTGCGGCGTATCCGCCTCGAGGACGTGCACACGCGCGGCTACGGGTTCCAGGTCGACATGCTCTGGCACGCGCGCGAGGCCGGGCTCACGGTCGTCGAGGTGCCCGTGACGTTCGTCGAGCGCGAGCGCGGGCGATCGAAGATGAGCGCCGGCATCGTCGTCGAGGCGATGCTGCGCGTGACCGGCTGGGGCATCCAGAGCCGGTTCCGCAGACCCGCGCGCTGAACCGCGGGTGGTGACCGCCCGCGTCAGCCGGCGAGCAGCATCGGCTCGGCGACGAGGCGTTCGCGCGCCTGTCGCCGGGCGCCGATGAGGGCGGCGTCGCCGCCGACCCGGCTCGGCGCGAGCGTCGGGATGGCCTCGAGCGCCCCGCTGCCGAGGGTGGGGCGGTTGGCCCGGAACGCCGCGTCGATGTCGCCGATGAGCCGCCCCCAGTGACCGCCGACCACGACGACGGTCGGGTCGAGTGTCGGCACCACGAGCTGCAGCGCCCGGCCGATCCAATGCGCGGCATCGAGCCATGACCACCGGGCGCGGTCGTCGGCCGCCTGCACCCGCTCGACGAGTTCGCCGAGCGCCGCGAGCTGGCCCTGTTCGGCCGCGAGGTCGGCGAGCCCCGCGCGTTCGACGATGCGCTCGGGGGCGGCGACGGTGACGAGGCATCCCTGCTGCCCGCACTCGCAGCGCACCCCGCCGGGCACGACGGGCAGGTGCGCGAAGCTCGCGGCGAGGCCGTGCCCGCCGGCCAGCGCTCGCCCGCCCGAGATCGCGGCGGCGGCGAGGGCGTCGTCGCCGACGATGTAGAGCACGTCGCCGATGCCGGGCAGGGCGGCGTGCTCGGCCGCCGCCGCCGCGGAGGCCGCAGGTCGCAGCGAGACCGGCAGCGCGAGCGCGGCTTCGGCCTCGGCGAACGCGGGCGCGTATCCGCGCAGCACGCCGAGCAGGTCGAGGGGTTCCGCGCCGAGGCGCGGGTCGGCGACGACGATCTGCGGCCGCCCCACGACGGCGCCGCCCGTCAGCACGGTGATCTCGGCGATCGGATGCTTCGCGCGCTGCGCGCGCCCGATCGCCCTCGCGAGCACCGTCGAGAGCAGCTCGAGCGGGTCGGCCTCGATCGTGAGCGGCTCGGTGAACCGGGCGAGCTCGGTGCCGTCGAGCGAGGCGACCGTCGCGATCGCCTCGTCGGTGCCGAGCAGGGCGGTGACGAGGGCGTGGTCGGCGGCGGCGAGTGCGAGCGGTGCCGCCCGTCCGTCGGCGGCATCGCCGATCTCGCCCGGGCGCAGCACCCCGGAGTCGAGCAGGCGCGAGGTGAGTCCCGCGATCGTGCCGCGGCCGAGCCCCGTCGCCGACGCGAGCTCCGATCGGGTCGCGGGCCCGTGTTCGACGAGGTGCTCGAGCAGCCTGGCCGACTGCGCGCGGTGCACCTCGTCGAGCGGGCCGGTCGTGGTGGGAACGGGGGATTCGCCGGCCGCGGTCATGTTCGCAAGCATGCTCCGGGTCGCGGTATCCGGTCACGTACCCCGTTCGGGGGTCATTTCGGACGACCGGGGTGCGCCCGGCATCGAACGTGCCCGCATCCGGCCCCGGCGGCGGGGATCTCTGCGGGGACTCTGACACTGATGCCGATTCGGCATCAGTGTCAGAGTGGCGCTGCAGCACGAACCGAGGCGCCGGGCCACGGCTCGCGCTCAGAGCAGCGGGCGCACGCTCGCGTAGCCGTCGTCGGCGACGCGCGACGGGGTGTCGTAGACGCGGGTCGCGCGCGAGGCATCCGTGAACGCCGGCCAGCCGTCGCCCGGCTCGCCCGACGCGATGAACGCGATCGCGGCGGCGTGCAGTTCGTCGGCGAGCGCCTGCGGCGGATTCGGCCCGGCGAGCGGCACCATCGCGGGGCCGTCGAGGCAGTCGAAGAAGAACGGCACGTCGAGGCAGTGCTCGGCGAAGCCGAAGGTGCCCGACGGCCACGAGAAGCGGTAGAGCCAGGTGGATGCCTCGCCCGAGGCCGCTCGGGCGGCGACGGCCCTCAGCAGGGGCACCTTGAACATGCGGTCGGTCACGAGGCGGCCGAGCAGGCGCGCGTTGCCGAGCTTCGACACCTCTCGGTTCGCGGCGAGGTAGTCGCGGGCCACCGGCTTCGAGAGCCCCGACTTCTTCAGGAGCGCCGTCTTCGGCACGAAACGCAGGATCTTGGGCGCGTCCAGGAGTGCCATCGCGAACTCGTCGTCGGTCGCTCCGAGCACGAGCGGCTTGCCGGCGCCGACGCCCGCGGCGAACGAGTCGACGGTCGAACGGCGCAGCAGGTCGCCGTCGATCGTCGGGCCGAGTTGCAACCCGAACTCGAGCAGGTCGTTCATGGCATCGGGGCCCTCGAGCGCGGTCGCCGCCTGCTGCACCTCGATCAGGCGCTCCTCGCTCACGGAGCGGAAGCCGGCGAGGGTCGGCTCGACGCCGAGCTCGCCGGCGACCCTGCGCCCGAGCGCCTCGGCGCGCTCGGGCGTGACGTCGGCCGTCGCGCCAGAGATCGCGTAGACGCCGTGGAACAGGTGCTGCGCCGCCTCCATGCCGAGGAGGGTGAGCACCGCGCCGCCGCCCGCCGACTGGCCCGCGATCGTCACGCGCGACGGGTCGCCGCCGAACGCGGCGATGTTCTGCTGCACCCATTCGAGGGCGAGCAGCCAGTCGCGGACCCCGCGGTTCGACGGCGCGTCCTCGATCCAGCCGAAGCCGTCGAAGCCGAGCCGGTACGAGATCGTGACGGTCACGACACCGTCGCGGTTGAAGTTGCGCCCGTCGTACCAAGGGCTCGCGGGCGAGCCCGCGAAGTAGCCGCCGCCGTGGATCCAGACGAGCACGGGCAGCCCCCCGTCACCCTCGGCAGGACGCTCGGGCGACGGTGTGAAGACGTTCACGTTGAGCGTCGAGTCGCCCGCGATCGAGGGCTCGGGGATGAGCGTCACGCCGGGGTCGCCGCGCTGGGCGGTCGGCGCGAACTCGAGCGCGTCGCGCAGGCCCTCCCACGGGGCCTTCGGCACCGGTGCGGCGAAGCGCAGCTCGCCGACGGGCGCCTCGGCGAAGGGGATGCCGAGGAATGCCGCCGAGCGTTCGGCGCCGCGGCCGCCCGTGGCGTCGCCCGCGTGGCGGACGGTCGGGCGCCACCGGCCGCGCACACGGCCGGCGAGGGTGTCGACCTCGACGAAGTCGGTGATGGTGGTGTCGGGCATGGGTGCTCCTAACGCACGCTCTTGATCGGCGCCGTCGTGATCGCCGCGATCACCGTCAGGACGATACCGAAGACGAACAGTCCGGCGTAGCCGCCGAACGAGGTGATGATGATGCCCGCGATCGCGGCGCTCATCGCCTGCGGCACGTTGGTCGCGATGTTGAGGATGCCGAGATCCTTCGCGGCGGCCGTTCCGCCGCCGGGCAGCACTTCGGTCATGAGCGCGGCGTCGACGGACATGTAGAGGCCGAAGCCGATGCCGTTGACGACGTTGAGGATGATCATGCCGGTCATGTCGGGCATGAGGATCGGCGCGATGAACCCGGCCGCCATGATCGCCGACGACACGTAGATGAACACCTTGCGCTTGCCGATCCGGTCGCTCCACCAGCCCGAGAGGGCGATGGCGGCGAGCGTCGGCACGAGCGAGACGAGCGTCAGCATGACCGTCGCCGAGCTGGCCTCGGCGAGCGACATGCCGATGTAGTCGGTGAGCATGTAGAACGACATCGCGACGACGACGAAGTAGCCGAGCATGAGCGCGAAGCGTGCCGTGAAGGCCCAGGCGAAGTCGGGGTACTGCCTCGGGTTCACCCAGAAGCCGGCGAGGAACCGCTTCCAGCTCCACGGTTCGACGGCGGCCGCCTTCGACGACCAGTCCCGGTCGACGACGACGAAGACCACGGTCACGACGATGATCGCGACGCCGAACGACGCGTAGCCGAGGCCGAGGTTCATCGTCTCGGCGAAGACGCCGGCGGCCATGATGCCGAGGGTCATGCCCACCTGGGTGCCGATGCCGAACATCGCGCTCGCGCCGCCGCGCTTGTCGCGCGGGAAGCGATCGGGCGTGATGGCCGAGAGCGGGCCCTGCACGGCGTTGAGCGACACCTGGATGACGACCCAGAAGACGGCGACCCAGAACACCGAGTCGAGGAAGCCCATGCCGAGCAGCAGCACGCCGCCGATGAGGGCGCCGCCCACCATCCACGGGGCGCGGCGCCCGAGACGGGATCGGGTGCGGTCGCTGATCGCGCCGACGATGGGCTGGGCGAACAGGGTGAACACGAACGACACGGTCGAGACGATCGCGAGGTTCTGCACCTTGTTCGCGTCGTCGATGATCGCGACCTGCATCGGCAGCAGGATCGCGCCGATGCCGCCGTAGATGCCGAAGAGCACGAGGCCGGTGGTGAGCAGGCCGGGCAGCGTGCGCCACGTGGGCGGGGGGCTCGCGGGCGGGTCGCCCGGCATCGGCTCGGTGGCGGTGATCACCCCGGTGGGGGCGAGTTCGGTGGCGGGGTCGCCGGGGGGCTGGACGGACACGGTGGCTCCTCTTCGTCGAGACGCCGAGCAGGGGACTGGGCGGGATGGGGTGGGGGCGGGCGCACGCCAAAGCCGAACGGCGCTCGGCAATGAGTATGCACAATCGCCCGGCCGAATTCAACCGTTGAACTAATCGCGGTTCGTCGGGCTCCCGGGCGTCGAACCGGGATCAGTGGGCGAGCAGGCGAAGCGGGTCGGCGAACAGCCGGTCGCGCGCCGCCCATGCGGCGCCGAGCAGCGCGGCGTCGGGGCCGAGGCGGCCCGCCAGCACGGCGGGGGCCTTCGGCGCGTCGAGCGTCGTGTCGCTCCAGGCGATCGACGGCCGGTTCTCGCGGAAGGCCGCCTCGATGTCGCCGGTGTGCGCCGCCCAGTATCCGCCGATGACCACCGCCTCGGGGTCGGTCGCGAGCGCGAGGATCTGCAGGGTCCGCGCGATCCAGGGCAGGGCTTCGCGCCAGGCCAGAGCGGCGCGGGGCTCGCCGGCGAGGATTCGCGCGGAGAGCTCGTCGAGCGTTGCGGCGAGGCCGTGCTCGGCGACGAGCGCCGTCAGGCCGGCCCGCTCGATCAGCACGTCGGGGCCGGCGACCGTCACGAGGCATCCCACCTGGCCGCACTCGCAGCGCGCGCCGTCGGGCACCACCGGCAGGTGGCCGAGCGCGCCGCCCACGCCGTGGGCGCCCTCGAGCACGAGCCCGCTCGAGACGATGGCGCCGCCGATGCCCGAGTTGCTCTTGAGGTACAGCATCGAGTCGACGCCGGGCAGGAGCGTCCGCTCGGCGAGGGCGGCCAGCCAGGCGTCGGAGACGAGTGTGACCGAGGTCGCCCCGCCGTCGGCGCCGAGCGTGGGCAGACGCTCGCGCAACCCGCCGACGACGTCGACGGTTCCCCACGCCAGGTCGGTGTCGGCGAGCACGACCGCGGGGTCGCCGCCGACGGGGGCGAACATCACGACCGAGAGCTCGGCGGCCCGCCGGCCGAGCCCGTGCGCCGCGCCGAGTGCCGCCGCGACGACCTCCGCGAGCACGTCGAGCACCCGCTCGGGGTCGCCCATGGGGCGACCGTGCTGACGCGAGAAGCGCCGCAGCTCGTCGCCGGCGAGGTTCGCGACGATCGCGCTCGCCGTGTCGGCGTCGACCTGGGCGACCACGATCGCCACGTCGGGCGCGTCGAGCTCGAGGCGCACGACCGGCCGCCCGGCGCCGCCGGGCTCGGGTTCCTGCTCGCGGAGCACGCCGGCTTCGGCGAGCGAGGCGACGAGCGCGGTCACGGCGCCCCGGGTGAGGCCCGTCGCCGCGGCGATCTCGCTGCGCGCGCTGGGGCCCGCCAGGGCCACATGCGCGAGCACGAGCGAGAGGTTGTGCCGGCGCACGTCGCCGGAGACGAGGCTCTGCCGCGGCATCCGGTCAGCCGCGCCGCGTCACGAGCTGCCAGAGGTACGCGACGTTCTCGACCATGTCGATCGAGGGGTCGAGCAGCCACTGGGTCTGCAGCCCGTCGGCGGCTGCGAGGAAGAGGTTGGCGGTGAGGTCGGGGTCGATGTCGGACGGCACCCGGCCGGCCGCCTGCTCGTCGCGGATGAGGTCGGAGAACAGCCGGCGGAACTGCACGTACCGCTCGATGAAGAACTCGCGCGCGGGATGGTCGGGGTCGCCGGCCTCGGTCGAGAGCTGCGCATAGAGCCGCACGAGACCCGGCACGTCGGCGTTGTGCCGGATGATCGCGAAGAAGCCGTCGATCTGCTGCTCGCCCTCGCCCTCGAACGACCGGCTGTCGACCTCGTCGCGCTTGCGGAGAATCTCCTGGAAGAGCTCCTCCTTCGAGGAGAAGTAGTGCAGCAGGCCGGCCTGGCTGAGGCCGACCGCGTCGGCGAGTTCGCGCACGCTCGCGCCGCGGTAGCCGTTGCGGGCGATGACGTCGAGCGCGGTCGTGAGGATCTCCTCGCGCTTCGCCACGCCCTTCGCGTACGAACCCCTGCGTGCCATACCTGCATGGTAATCGTCCGTCGCGGCCCTCGAACGACGCTTGAAATTCAAAACCAAGCAACGTATGGTTTTCGCACTCGGTCTCATCGGCGAGACCGCTCGAGAAGGATTCGACATGACGACGGCGTCAACCCCTGAACGCGCCACCGACCAGCCCACCGGCGACCCCGACGACGCGGTCGCCTTCATCGAAGACGCTGCGGGCAACCAGGATCCGCCCGCGCCGCGCACCGGCGTGCGGCGACTGCTCGGCTGGATCATCCCCGCGAACCTCGGCATCTTCCTCATCTGGGGCGCCGTTCCCGGCATCCTGCTGCCCGCCCAGATCACCGAGCAGTTCGGCGAGGCCGACAAGGTCGCGAACCTCGCCGTCGTCATGACGATCGGCGCGTTCTTCTCGATGATCGCCCAGCCGATCGCCGGGCAGCTCTCCGACCGCACCCGCTCGCGATTCGGTCGTCGCGCCCCCTGGATCGTGCTCGGCTCGCTCGCCGGCGGCCTCGCCCTCGTCGGCCTCGCCTTCGCCGACTCGCTCGTCGGGGTCGTGATCGCCTGGACCCTCGTGCAGATCACCTACAACTTCGCGCAGGGCCCGCTCAGCGCGGTGATGCCCGACCGGGTGCCGCTCGCGCGTCGCGGCACCTTCGCCGCCCTCTCGGGCGTGGGTCTCATGGTGGGCGCCCTCGGCGGCCAGATCGCCGGGTCGTTCTTCCTCGGCTCGATCGCGGCGGGGTACCTGACGTTCGCGGTCTTCTCGCTCGTCATCCTGACCCTCTTCGTCGTGTTCAACCCCGACCACTCGTCGAAGGACCTCGAGCCCGAGCCGTTCAAGCTCGGCGACTTCCTGCGCACGTTCTGGGTCAACCCGGTCGAGCACCCCGACTTCTTCTGGGCGTTCACGGGTCGCCTGCTGCTCTACACCGGCTACTTCGCGGTGACCGGCTACCAGTTCTTCCTGCTCACCGACTACTTCGGCATCGAGAAGCCGGGCGACGTCATCCCGATGCTCGGCCTCATCAGCCTCGTCGGCATCCTGCTCTCGACCGTCGTGTCCGGGCCACTTTCCGACCGTGTCGGCCGACGCAAGCCGTTCGTCTTCGCCTCGTCGATCGTCACGGGCATCGCCCTCGTCGTGCCGTGGGTCTGGCCCGACCTCACCGCGTGGATGGTCTTCACGTTCGTCTCGGGCCTCGGCTTCGGCATGTTCCAGGCGGTCGACACCGCGCTCATGAGCGAGGTGCTGCCGTCGGCGAAGTCGTTCGCGAAGGACCTCGGCGTCGTGAACATCGCCGCCACCCTGCCGCAGACGCTCGCCCCGGGCGTCGCGAGCGCGATCGTGCTCGCGTTCGGCTTCGCCGCGCTCTTCCCCGTCGGCATCGTGCTGTCGGTGCTCGGCGCGTTCGCCGTCTGGCCGATCAAGGCGGTGAAGTGATGGCGGATGCCTCGGGCGCGCGCATCGCGCCGACCACCGGAACCCCTCTCGACGAAGGAGCAGCATGACCGACACCCTGCAGAACGAATCGACCAGCGTCGACGTCGCGGACTTCGCCCAGCGTGACGCCGCCGAGCTCGTGGCCGAGCTCACCCTCGAGGAGAAGGCGTCGCTCACGAGCGGCGCGAGCTTCTGGACCACCAAGGCCGTCGACCGCGTCGGCATCCCGTCGGTCGTGCTCACCGACGGCCCGCACGGGGTCCGCCTCCAGCGCGGCAGCGCCGACCACCTCGGCATCGGCGACAGCGTGCCGGCGACGTGCTTCCCGCCGGCCGTCGCGCTCGGCTCGACCTTCGACCCCGAGCTGCTCGAGCGCGTCGGCCGGGCGCTCGGCGAGGAGGCGCGCGCAGAGGGCGTCGGGGTGCTGCTCGGCCCGGGCATCAACATCAAGCGCTCGCCGCTGTGCGGCCGCAACTTCGAGTACCTCTCGGAGGACCCGCTCGTCTCGGGCGTGCTCGGCGCCGCCCTCGTGCGCGGCCTCCAGTCGCAGGGCGTCGGCGCGTCGCTCAAGCACTTCGCCGCGAACAACCAGGAGCACGACCGCATGCGCGCGTCGAGCGACGTCGACCCGCGCCCGCTCCGCGAGATCTACCTGCGCGGCTTCCAGCGCGTCGTGGAGGACGCGCAGCCCTGGACCGTCATGTGCTCGTACAACCGCATCAACGGCGTCTACGCGAGCGAGGACCCGTGGCTGCTCACGCAGGTGCTGCGCGACGATTGGGGCTTCGACGGGCTCGTCGTCAGCGACTGGGGCGCCGTGAACGACCGGGTCGCGGGCCTCCCCGCGGGCCTCGACCTCGAGATGCCCGCCTCCGACGGCCGCACCGACGCCCAGCTCGTCGCGGCCGTTCGCGACGGCCGCCTCACCGAGTCGGCGCTCGACCTCGCGGCTCGCCGTGCGATCGAGCTCGCGCAGAAGGCCGTCAGCGGTGCCGACGCCGACGCCTCGTACGACGTCGACGCGCACCACGCCCTCGCCCGAGAGGCCGCCGCCCGTGGCGCCGTGCTGCTGCGCAACGAGGGCGGACTGCTGCCGCTCGACGCGTCGCGGACCGTCGCCGTGATCGGCGCGTTCGCCGAGACGCCGCGTTACCAGGGCGCCGGCTCGTCGCTCATCAACCCGACCCGGCTCGACAACGCGCTCGACGCGATCACCGAGGCCGCGGGGGCGGCGAACGTCGCCTACGCGGCCGGCTTCACGATCGACGGGCGGGATGCCGCGGCCGACGCCGCGCTCGCAGCCGACGCCGTCGAGCTCGCCGCGGCGAAGGACGTCGCCGTGCTGTTCCTCGGCCTCCCGGCCGCCGCCGAGTCGGAGGGCTTCGACCGCGATCACCTGCGCCTGCCCGCGAGCCAGCTCGCGCTCGTCGAGGCCGTCGTCGACGCCAACCCGAATACAGTCGTCGTGCTCGCCAACGGCGGGGTCGTCGAGCTGCCGTTCGCCGACGACGTGCCCGCGATCCTCGAGGGCTGGCTCGGCGGCCAGGCCGGCGGCAGCGGCATCGCCGACGTGCTCTTCGGCGTCGTGAACCCCTCGGGCCGGCTCGCCGAGACGATCCCGCTGCGACTCGAGGACACCCCCGCGTTCCTCGACTTCCCCGGCGAGTTCGGCCACGTGCGCTACGGCGAGGGGCTCTTCGTCGGGTACCGGTGGTACGACGCCCGCGACGCCGCCGTGCGGTACCCGTTCGGCCATGGCCTCTCGTACACGACGTTCGCGTACTCGGGGCTCGCGGTCGAGGCCGACGCCGCGGGCCTCGCGGTGCGCGTGACGGTCGAGAACACCGGTTCGCGCGACGGGCGGGAGGTCGTGCAGGTGTACACGGGCCTCGCCGGGTCGGCCGTGCAGCGGGCGCCCCGCGCGCTCGCCGGGTTCGCCTCGGTCGAGCTCGCCGCGGGCGAGTCGCGCGAGGTCGAGATCCGGGTGCGTCGCGACGACCTCGCGCACTGGGACGTCCGCGTCGACCGCTGGGTCGTCGAGGGCGGCGAGCTCACGGTCGAGGTCGGGGCGTCCAGCCGCGACATCCGGCTCCCCGGTACCGTCGCGATCGAGGGCGACGCCGTGCGCCTGCCGCTCTCGATGGAGTCGTCGATCGCCGACGTCATGGCCGACCCGATCGCCGGCCCGGCGGCCGCGGCGGCGCTCGCGTCGCTCGCCGACGGCATGGGCGACACCGACGTGTTCACCGACGAGGGCATGGCGAAGATGATGGCGTCGTTCCCCATCGGGCGACTCGTGGGGTTCCCCGGCATCCCGGTGTCGTACGAGCAGATCGAGCAGCTCATCGCCGCGGCGAACGCGGGGGCGAACGGCGGGCGCTGAGCCCGCGTCGCCGACTTCCCCTCGGGGACTCTGACACTGATGCCGGAGTGGCATCAGTGTCAGAGTCACGGAAGGAGGGAACCCTCCTGGGCATTCAGCACGACCGCCGGGCCGTCGCTCCGGGCGGCCACCGACCAGGGTCGGTCCGTGCGGCGCGGGCGATTGCGGGGCGACCCCGGTGCGCGGCATCCGGTCGCCCCGTAGCGTTCGCAGCATGGACCTCGCCGTCGTCGCCGGCGCGATCTCGACCGGCCTCTTCGCCATGGGCTACCTGCCCATGCTGGTGAAGGCGGCGCGCACGAAGGACCTGTCGTCGTACAGCGTCGGCAACCTCGTCATCACGAACGTCGGCAACGCGCTGTACACGGTCTACGTCGTGAGCATGCCGTTCGGGCCGATCTGGTTCCTGCACGGGTTCTACCTCGCGAGCTCGGCCCTCATGCTCGCCTGGTTCGTGCGCTACCGGTCGAGATCGGATGCCTCGGGCTCGTCGGGGTCCGGTGCGTCGGCGTCGGCCGCGCCGGAGCCGCCCGGCCCGGCGGCGAACGCCCGGGCCGCCGCGAGCCCGGCGTCGAGCGAGTCGCCGATCCGGGGCGTCGCGGCGAAGACCCGGTCGCGGCCGATCACGACGGTCGCCCGCGTCGCGTCGAGCTGGGTCATGACCCGGTCGCCGAGGCCGACGAGGATGAGCGCCCCGCCCGCCCGCCGCAGGCGTTCGGCGTAGTCGGTGACCACCTTGATGAACGTCGAGCCGAGCTCGTCGGTGCCGCGCATGCGCAGCACCACGACGGCGCGCTCGCACCGATCGGGGACGTCGGGCAGCTGGCCGGCGAAGATCGGCGCGGCCGCGAAGAACAGGCTGCCGTAGGGCACGAGCACGACGATCTCACCCGGTGCGAGCACCGCCGGCGGGTCGGTCTCGACGGGGTGGGCGCTCGAGTCGTCGTAGACCCAGCGCCGGATGACGACCCGGTTCGACTGGCGGGCCACGTGCAGCACGACCGCGAGGCCGACGCCGACGAGCACCGCGTACTGCAGCGGCACGATGAGGGTGAGCACGAAGGTGACGCCGAGCACGCTCGCCTGGATCGGCCCGGTGCGCCACACCATGACGAGGTCGCGCGGCTTGAACGTGCGCACGCCGACGAGGATCAGCAGGCCCGCGAGGGCGGGCATCGCGACGGCCGTGATGAGGCCGCCGAACAGCAGGATGCCGACGACCATCACCACGGCGGCGAGGAGGTTGGCGAGTGCGCTGCGGGCGCCGGCGGCGCGCACGATCGCGGTGGCCGACATCGACCCGCCGACCGGCATGCCCTGGAAGAGCCCGCTCGTGAGGTTCGCGATGCCCTGGCCGCGGAAGTCGGCCGACGCGTCGGGGTACCGGCCGTCGGGGTTCGCGATCGACCCCGAGATCGCGGCGCCCTGCACGAGCCCGACGAGGGCCAGCGACAGCGCCGGCACGAGCAGCTCGAGCACGAGCGTGAGGTCGGGCAGCGCCGGCAGCGGGATCGCGTTCGGCACGTCGGTGAGGTCGCCGACGATCGCCGCATCGGCGAACCACGGCACGAGCGGCAGCAGTGAGGCGAGCACGACGGCCACCACGAGCGAGAGCGGCCCGAGGAACGTGCGCTCGAGCAGCAGGATGAGGCCGATCGTCACGGCGCCGATGACGAGGCTCGGCCAGTGGATCGAGGTGAGGTGCAGGAACGTGTCGATCGTGCGGACGATGCGGTTCGGCCCCTCGCCCGCGTACCCGGTGAGGTTCGCGAGCTGGCCGAGCACGATGTTCACCGCGACCGCGTTGATGAAGCCGACGAGCACGGCGGTCGGGATGAACCGCACGAGCGAGCCGAGCCGCGCGACGCCGAGCCCGAGCATGACGACGCCGGTGAGCATCGCGAGCGTCGCGATGACGGTGCCCTGGCGGTCGCCCGCGAGCATCACGGCCGGCACGTCGGCGATCATGACCGACATGGCGCCGGTCGCCTGCACCGACATGTAGACCGAGCCCGTCGCGAGTGCGCCGCCGAGCGTGCCGAACAGGTAGCCGTAGAGCCCGTACACCGGATTCACGCCGGCGAGCACGCCCGAGGCGAGGCCATCGGGGATGCTCTCGATTCCGAGCACGAGCCCGGCCCGGGCGTCGGAGAGCATCGTGCGGCGGGTGCCGAACCGGGCGAGGTAGCGGCGCAACGGATTCCGCCTCGGCGCGTGGTCGGGCTCGGGCCCGGCGGCCGTCGTCTGCTCGCGCCCGGCGCGGGGCTCGGTCGGCTCGCCCGGGCCGGACTCGTCCGCGGCATCCGTCATGGTCGACCTCCCCCCGCTCATCGTAGGGGGCGAGGTCAGTCGCGGGGGAGCAGACCCTCGACGAGCGCGTCGACGATCTCGTCGGTCGACGTCTCGGGGTCGATCGGCGCCGTGAGCCGGTCGAGCAGCAGGCCGTCGAGGGCGTAGTGGAAGAGCGCGATCTCGCGCCGCCCGCCCGGCAGGCCGGCCGCCTCGTTGAAGGCGACGTCGGCCGCGAACGCGGTGCGCTGCCACTCGTGCAGCACGGCGGCGACCTCGGGTCGGCGGGTGCTCTCGAGGCGCAGCTCGAAGAGCGCGAGCGTGACCTCGCGCTCGGTGCTCAGCCGGCGCACGATGTCGCGCACGTAATCGGCGAAGAGGTCGGGACCGACGGGCTGGGCGGCCCGGGTGCCGAGGTCGTCGGCGGTGGGACCGAGTCGCTCGCCGATGCGGGTGACGAGCCCGGCGACGAGGGCGTCCCGGCTGCGGAAGTAGTTCGAGGCGGTGCCGGTCGGCACGCCCGCCTCGATGTCGACGGCGCGGTGGGTGAGCCCGCGGGCGCCTTCGCGTGCGAGCACGGCGAGACCGGCGTCGGCGAGCAGGCGTCGGCGGTCGTCATTACGGGCCATGGGCCGAGTCTAGACAAGATCACGACAGCTGTAGTAGTTTCGCAACCACGACATCAGTAGTGGATAGGAAACGATGCGAGAACTCGTGTACTACGTCGCCGTCAGCCTCGACGGCTTCATCGCCGGCCCGAACGGCGAGTACGACGCCCTCGACGCCGAGGGCGACCACATGGCGGCGATCTTCGAGCGCTACGCCGACGCCGTGCCCACGGCGGGTGCGTCGGCGCTCGGACTCGAGCAGACGGGCGCGGTCTTCGACACCGTGCTCATGGGGTGGAACACCTACGCGGTCGGCCTGCCGTTCGGCATGACGAGCCCCTATGCGCACCTGCGCCAGATCGTCTTCTCGCGATCGCGGCAGGCCGAGTGCGAGAACCTCGTGGTGACCGACGACGACCCCGTCGAGGTCGTGCGGCGACTCAAGGCTGAAGCGGGCAGCGCGGTCTGGCTGTGCGGCGGCGGGTCGCTCGCCGGCCAGCTCGTCGACGAGATCGACCGCCTCGTGCTCAAGGTGAATCCGGCGCTCTTCGGCGACGGCGTGCCGTTGTTCGGCGGGCTCGCCTACGCGCCGCGCACGTTCGCCCTCGAGCGCAGCGAGACCTTCGGCTCGGGCGTCACGATCGCCGAGTACGCGCGTCGGCGCTGACCCGGCCGGCGGTGCCTGCCCATCGGTGCGGCGTCCCGCAACCCCCTTGTCGACGTCGTGAGCGCGACGTAGACCGGTGGAGGAACCGGGAAGGAGCAACGACATGGCGATCAGGCTGAACGAGACGGCGCTCCGCCACGCGAGGTCGCTCGTGCGCGACGGCAGGGTCGAACGCGACGAGCGCGACGACTGGAGCGAGCATGCGCCGAGCGCCGACGACGAGAATGGCTTCATCGACGACGAGGGGTGGACCGAGTACCGGCACTGGCACCTCGGCATCGACGACGACGCCGACGACGAGACGAAGGAGGCCTACTCGTTTCCCTACGGCGACTTCCGCACGGTGCACCGCTGCGCCGTGATCTCGCTCGAGAGCCGGGCCGGGCAGTACGACCACGACGACATCCGCGACGCGGCCAAGCGCCTGCTCGAGCTGATCGACGAGGGGTGACGTGATGACGACGAGGGTCGACCGGCGACGGGCGAAGCGCGCGATCGCCGCGCTTCACGACCTGGAGGACGAGGTGCGCCGCATCGCGAAGCGGCGGCCGAAGGGCACGAGGGAGCGCGCGCGGCTCGAGTCGGCCGTCGTGTTCGCCGAGGCGTCGGAGCGCGCCGCCGCGGCCGAACGCCGTCGCGCACCGCTCCTCGCCGCGGCGCGCGCCGAGCGGGCCGCCGCGAGGCTCGACCGGGCGTCGATCCGGTTCGGGCCGACGCCCTGGCCGAACCGGCGAGATTCGCGCGAACGGGTGCCGGCCGGAGCCGACGCCGCCGTGCGGTCGGAACGGCGCGCCGCGCTCGTCGCTCGGCGTCGCAAGCAGGCCGATCAGGCGCGCAAGATGGCGACGCGGGCGGCCGCCCTCACGATCGGCCAGGTGATCGTCGTGCCGAAGCGATCAGCGACGGAGCACCCGCGCTGATCGTCGGTGCCTCGCACGGCGGAGGCGGCTCGCTCGCGGAGGCGGCTCGCTCGGTGGGAGGCGTCTCAGTCGGCGGACGGTGCGGCGGCCTTCGCCGCAGCGGCCCGAGACTTCGCGGGCGCCTTCGCCGTGGTCGGCTTCGCCCCGGCGGCCGCCGGCGCTGCCGTCGCGGTCGACGTCGTGCGCGCGGTCGTCGACGACTTCGAGGCGGCTGCCGCCTTCGTCGATCCCGCTGTCGTCGCCCTCGCCTTCGTCGCCGGCTTCGCAGCCCCGGCGGGCTTCGCCGCACGCGGGGTGCGCACGGCCGCGGGCTTCGACGAGGCCGCCTCGGCCGCGGCATCCTGCACCGGCCGAGCGATGGGCTGCAACCTCGCCAGCTGGGTGACGTGCTGGGGGCCGAGCTCGTCGAGCGTCTCGACCTCGAGCAGCTTCATGGTGCGCTCGATCTCGGTGCGCAGGATCGAGATCGTCTTGTCGACGCCGGCTCGGCCGCCGGCCATGAGGCCGTAGAGGTAGGCGCGACCGATGAGCGTGAAGCGGGCGCCGAGCGCGATGGAGGCGACGATGTCGGCGCCGTTCATGATGCCCGTGTCGACGTGCACCTCGAGGTCGTCGCCGACCTCGCGCACGACGTGGGGGAGCAGGTGGAACGGGATCGGCGCGCGGTCGAGCTGGCGGCCGCCGTGGTTCGAGAGCACGATCGCGTCGACGCCGCGGTCGGCGAGCAGCTTCGCGTCGCCGACGGTCTGCACGCCCTTGACGGCGATCTTGCCCGGCCAGATCTCGCGGATGATGTCGAGGTCGTCGAACGAGATCGTCGGGTCCATCGCGGAGTCGAGCAGCTCGCCGACGGTGCCGCCCGTCGAGCTGAGCGATGCGAACTCGAGCTTCGGGGTGGTGAGGAAGTTGATCCACCACGCCGGCCGCGGGATGGCGTTGACGATCGTGCCCGGCGTCAGCTGCGGCGGGATCGAGAACCCGTTGCGCTTGTCGCGGAGGCGCGCGCCCGCCACGGGGGTGTCGACGGTGAAGAAGAGGGTGTCGAAGCCGGCGGCCGCGGCGCGCTTCGCGAGGTCGTACGAGATCTCGCGCCGGCGCATGACGTAGAGCTGGAACCAGTTGCGCC
The DNA here is from genome assembly GCF_058349945.1 of Agromyces cucurbitae. Lineage (NCBI taxonomy): Bacteria > Bacillati > Actinomycetota > Actinomycetes > Micrococcales > Microbacteriaceae > Agromyces > Agromyces cucurbitae. The sequence continues at coordinate 487,464 of NZ_JBYRES010000001.1, forward strand.
CGTTCGGGTTCGCGGCCTTCACGCCCTCGATCGAGGTGGTGCCGAGCGTCGAGAGCGTGAACGGGATGCCCGCGGCGCCCGCGGCGCCCGCACCGGCGACCTCGCCCTCGGTCTGCATCAGGCGGGTGAACCCGGTCGGCGCGATGCCGAAGGGCAGCGCGCTCGGGCCGCCGAGCACCTCGCGGCTCGTGTCGACCTCGGGCACGTTGCGGAGGATGCCGGGGTGGAACTCGATGTCTTCGAACGCCTGGCGGGCGCGGGCCAGCGACAGCTCGCCCTCGGCGGCGCCCTCGGTGTAGTCGAACGGTGCCTTCGGCGTGCGGCGCTTCGCGATCGCGCGCAGGTCGGCGATCGTGAGCGCCTTGTCGAGCCGCCGCTTCGTCGCGTTGAGCTCGGGCGCCTTGAAGCGCATGAGCTCGGCGAGCTCCTTGGGGTTCGGGAACTGGCGCTTGACCATCGTGGTGCGTGCCTCTCTCAGTGGTGGTCGATGAACGTCTCGGCGTAGTACCCCGAGATGTGGTCGTGGATGCGGGTACGGGCCGCGACGGCGTCGCCCGAGCGGATCGCGTCGACGACCCCGCGGTGCTCGGCGCGCAGCCGCGCCGACGTCGCGCCCCAGTCGTCGATGCGGGCGAGGCCCTCGAGCGCGTAGCCCTCGATGCCGCTGCGCAGGCCCGCCATGGTCGCGGTGATGACCTGGTTGCCGGATGCCTCGGCGAGTGCGAGGTGGAACTCGGCGTCGAGCGCGAGGAACTCGGCCGGGTCGAGGCCCGGGGAGTCCATCGCGTCGAGGAGCCGGTCGGCGGCGGCGAGGTCGGGTGCGCCGGGCGCGGCCGTCGAGCCCGATGCCTCGTCGAGGCCCTCGCGCTCGGCGAGCTCGCCGGCGACGGCGCTCTCGAGCAGCAGTCGCGTGCGCACGATGTCGGCGACCGGGAACCCGCTCGCCGCGACCTGCAGCCGCATGAGCGTGCTCATGCCGCCCGACGGCGTGGCGATGATGATCGCGCCGGCGTTCGGGCCCGAGCCCGCCTGGGTGCGGATGAGCCCGAGCACCTCGAGCACGCGCAGGGCCTCGCGCACGCTCGAGCGACCGACGCCGAGGTCGGCCGAGAGCGCGCGCTCGCCGGGCAGGCGGTCGCCCGGGCGGAGGCGCCCCTCGAGCAGCTGCGCCTCGATGTGCTCGAGCACGGTGCGCCACGCACGCGTCTCGCTCATGCCGTGCCTCCCGCTACGCTGCGACCCATGTGGTCTGACCACAGGCTAGCACATGTGGTCAGACCACAGAGCGGATGCCTCGGGGCCGACCCCGAGGCATCCGCTCAGCGTGCAGCGGCGCGACCCCTCAGGGCACGACGACCGCGCGCCCGCGCAGGGTGCCGTCGTGCAGGCGGCGATACGCCTCGGGCGCCTCGTCGAGCGAGAACCGCTCGGTCTCGACCTTCACGAGCCCCGCCCGCGCGAGGTCGAACACCTCGAACAGCTCGGCCCGCGAGCCCCAGTAGGGCGATCGCACGGTCGCGTCGTACGGGGTCATGAGCATGCCGGCCGGCAGCATCCCGGCACCCACGCCCACGAGCACCTGGTCGCCCTCGACGGCGAGCATCGCGTGGCCGGCGTCGAGCGTCGGCTGGATCGCGACGAAGTCGAACACGGCCGCCGCACCCCTGCCGCCCGTGAGCTCCTTCACCCTGGTCGCCGCCTCGGCGTCGGAGGGGAACACGTGGTGCGCGCCCACTTCGGTCGCGAGGCGCAGCTTGTCCTGGCTCACGTCGAGCGCGATCACCGTCGCGGGCGTCAGCGCCCGCAGGATCTGGATCGCGACGTGTCCGAGCCCGCCCGCGCCGATCACGACGGCGGTCGAGCCGGGCACGAGCTTCGGCAGCGACATCTTGATCGCGTGGTACGGGGTGAGCCCCGCATCGGTGAGCGCCACGTGCTCGACCGGGTCGAGGTCGCCGAGCGGCAGCAGGAACCGGGCGTCGGGCACGATGAGGTACTCGGCCATGGCGCCCGGGGCGCCGAGCCCCGGCGGGCGGATGCCGAGCTCGGCCGCCCGCTCGCAGTAGTTCTCCTTGCCCTGCGCGCACTGCACGCAGCGGCCGCAACCCCACGGGCCGTACACGGCGACGGCCTCGCCGACCTCGACGCCCGTGACCCCCTCGCCGAGCCGGTCGACGACCCCCGCACCCTCGTGGCCGAGCGTGAGCGGCAGGCCGTAGACGTATTGCTCCTCGCCCAGCCCCATGATGAAGCTGTCGGAGTGGCAGGCGCCCGCCGCGGTCACCCTGATGCGCACCTCGCCGGGCCCCGGTTCGGGCGTCTCGATCTCGACGATCTCGGGCGGCTGCCCGATCGTGCGGTACTGCAGTGCCTTCATCTCGATTCCCCTCTCGTGATGACGCCATCCGCTGGTCGAGGAGCCGACGGAGGAGGCGTCTCGAGACCCGGTCAGTCCTTCTTCGGCCGGATGCGCACCCGCCCCCGGCCCGTCTCGTCGAGCTCGACGACCCCGCCGCGCGACTTCAGGAAGTCGGTGAACGAGGCGAAGCCGAGCCGGCGCTCCTGGAACGACGGATCCATGCGCAGCATCTGGTTCTTCACCGCGCTCGACGACTGCCACTCCTCGTCGTTCTTCGCGTGCAGCAGCTCGATCGCCTTCTGCAGCAGACGCCCCGGATTGCGCGGACTGCCCGTCGCCTCGGCCGGCACGTGGTCGGTCGGCGCCATGAACTGCAACGTGCGCGCCGACGGGCGCTCCTTCGGCTCGTCGGGTTCGGCGGCCTCGGGCTCGGCCTTCGCGCCGCGCCTGCGCGTGCCGCCCTTCGCGGGCTTGTCGGGTGCGGATGCCTCGGGCTCGGCGTCGGCCGCGGCATCCGCCGGCTTCGTGCTCGAGCGGCGGCGCCGCGACGGCTGGGGCTCGACCGGCTCGGTCACGGCTTCGTCGTCGACGTCGGTCTCGGTGGTGAGCAGCGCGTCGTAGTCGGCGAACTCGTCGACGGCCGCCGTCAGCGCCCGGCTCGTGCCGCCTGCGACGCCGATGCCGACGACGTAGCGACCCAGGCGCTTCGCCTTCTGGGCGAGCGCGACGTAGTCGGAGTCGCCCGCGACGATGACGATGTGCGTGAGGTCGTCGATGCGGAACATGTCCTCCACCGCGTCGACCGCGAGCCGGATGTCGGCGCCGTTCTTCGTCGACGACAGCGGGAAGAGCTGCACGAGGTCGACCGCGCGGTCGATGAGCTGGCCGCGGTAGCTCGCATTCACGGGCGTCGACCAGTCGGCGTAGGCGCGCGCGATCGCGATCGTGCCGAACGTCGCCGCGAAGTCGAGCACGGCGTCGATGTCGACGGTCGCCTCGCGCAGCTTCTCGGCGGTCTTCGTGCCCGCGGCCGGCGCCTTCGAGCGCGACGTGTCCTTGCGGTACGCGAAGTCGCCGTGCAACTGGTCGTAGCGCGAGATGACGATGTTGTCGAAGTCGAAGTAGAGGGCAACGCGGGGCTCTGCCGAAGCGGGCATGTCGACCTTCCGTCGGTTGGCGTCACCTTCGAGCCTATGCCCGCCCGCATCGATCGCGCAGGCGTCATCCTGCGTCGGACGGGAATACCGGCATCCGCCCGTCGTTGTGGTCACTGCCGGTCGGGCCCGCCCACCGGCACCCGACCCTGCCGACCCACCCGACTGGAGCACGCATGACCGAGACCGCCGCCACCGCCGCCCGCGCACGCATCGGCGCATCCGACCTCGAGATCGCGCCGCTCTCGCTCGGCACGAACGTCTTCGGCTGGACGGCCGACCGCGATGCGACGTTCGACGTGCTCGACGCGTTCACGGCCGGCGGCGGGAACTTCGTCGACACCGCCGACGGCTACTCGGCGTGGGTGCCCGGCAACACCGGCGGAGACAGCGAGCGGCTCATCGGCGAGTGGATCGCGGCGCGCGGCTCGCGCGACGACGTGGTCGTCGCGACCAAAGTGAGCACCCACCCCGAGTACTCGGGGCTCGCCGCCGCGAACATCCACGCGGCGGCCGACGCCTCCCTGCAGCGTCTCGGCACCGACGTCATCGACCTCTACTACGCGCACTTCGACGACGCCGACGTGCCGCTCGAGGAGACGGTCGGTGCGTTCTCCGCCCTCGTCGACGCCGGCAAGGTGCGGGCCATCGGCATCTCGAACTACTCGCCCGAGCGCATCGACGAGTGGTTCCGGGTCACCGAGGCGAACGGCTTCCACCGCGCGGTCGCGCTCCAGCCGCACTACAACCTCGTCGAGCGCGACTTCGAGGCGAACGGCCTGCGCGAGCGCGCCGAGCGCGAGGGGCTGGCCGTCTTTCCGTACTTCTCGCTCGCGAAGGGGTTCCTCGCCGGCAAGTACCGCACCGAGGCCGACGTCACCGCCGAGGGCGCGAGCGTGCGTGCGGGCGGTGCCGCCCCGTACCTCGGGGAGCGCGGCAACCGGGTGCTCGCCGCGCTCGACGAGGTCGCCGCGGCCCACGAGACGTCCGTCGCCGCGGTGTCGCTCGCGTGGCTGCGCCGGCAGCCGACCGTGGTGGCGCCCATCGCGAGCGCCCGCAGCGTCGAGCAGCTCGGCGACCTGCTCGCGTCCATCTCGCTCGAGCTGACCGATGCGGAGCTGACGACGCTCGCCGACGCCTCGGCCTGACACCCGGTATCGATGCCCGGGCACGATCGCGGCGACACGGTCCGCGAGTGGTCGCGTCGCCGCGGACGGACCGCGCGGCCGTGCCATGATGCGGAGACGTCGCCCGCCCGAGGCGACCCGGGGAGGGGGTAGGCGTGAAAGCTCACTGGTGGCGGCTCGACCCGGGCGGCGCGCTCGTCGGGCTGCTCGTCGCGGCGCTCTCGATGACCCCGTCGCTGCTCCCGCGACCGGCACTCTTCCAGGGCATGATCACGGCGCTCGCGTTCCTCATCGGCTACGGCGTCGGAGCCGGGCTGTGGTGGATCGCGCGACGCTTCGTGCACTGGCGTCCGACACCGGCGCAGCGGCGGATCGCCCGGTGGGTGTACGCCGGCGTCGCAGTGCTGCTCCTGGTCGTGCTCGGCTTCGCCTCGGTCGGCTGGCAGAACGACGTGCGCCGCATGGTCGAGATGCCGCCGATCGACGGCTTCGACGGGCTGTGGTTCCTCGTCGGATTCGTGCCGCTCGTCGCCCTCGGCCTCTGGATCTCGCGGGCCGTGCGCCGGCTCGGGGTGCGCATGTCCGATCGCCTCGGTCGCGGCTGGGGCGCCGCCGCCGCGACAGGGATCACGGTCGGCGCAGCGGTCGTCGTGGTGTCGCTCGTCATGTTCGGCATCGATCGGATCGCCCTCGGCAACAACGGTCCGGCGGCGCCCTGGGTCACCGAGCCGATGAGCGAGACCCGCTCCGCGGGCCCCGACTCGGAGGTCGAGTGGGACGTCGTCGGTCGCCACGGCACCGCCTTCCTCGGCGGCGGCCCGAGGGCGGCCGACATCGAGGAGCTCACCGGGCGGCCGGCGCTCGAGCCGGTGCGGGTCTACGTCGGCCTCGAGAACGCGCCCACCATCGAGGAGCGCGCCGCCATCGCCGTGCGCGAGCTCGAGCGAACCGGCGGGTTCGACCGCGACGTGCTCGTCGTCGCCACCACGACCGGGTCGGGCTGGCTCGAACCGCAGGCCGTCGACGCCGTCGAGTACCTGCACGGCGGCGACACCGCGATCGTGGCGATGCAGTACGCTTACACGCCGAGCTGGGTGTCGTTCGTCTTCGATCCCGACGCGCCGGTCGCGTCATCCGCCGCGCTGTTCGACGCCGTTCGCGCGAAGTGGGAGACCCTGCCCGAGGCGACCCGCCCGCAACTCGTGGTCTACGGGTTGAGCCTCGGCGCGCACGGCACGCAGGAGGCGTTCGACGGCCTCGACGACCTGCGCGAGCAGACCGAGGGCGCGCTCCTCGTCGGCAGCCCGAACGGCTCGACCATGTGGCGCACCCTCACCGCCGGGCGCGACGAGGGCAGCCCGCAGTGGCAGCCCGTCGTCGACGGAGGTAGGGAGGTGCGCTGGCTGTCGGCGCCCGGAGACTTCCACGCGCCGGGGCCGGGCTGGGAGGCGCCGCGCGTCGCCTACCTGCAGCACGCCACCGACCCGGTGACGTGGCTCGGCCTCCCGCTGATCTGGTCCGAGCCCGACTGGCTGAAGCCGGGGGAGCGGGCCGACGACGTCAGCGACTCGATGCGCTGGATCCCCGCCGTCACGGCGCTGCAGCTCGTCATCGACATGTTCGTGGGCGAGAGCGTGCCCGCGAGCCACGGGCACAGTTACGGCGACGTCGTGCTCGACGGGTGGCGGGCGATCACGGGCGACGGCGACCTCGACGAGGCTGCGCTCGCACGGGTGCAGGGTGTGCTCGAGGGGTACGCGGCGGTGCAGCCCGTCGGCAGCGTGACCGAGTAGCGGCGCGCGGGTCGTGCGCCTGAGGAGGGGCGGACGCTAGGCTGCGCTCGTCGGTTCATGGGGGGAGCCGGGGCTCGGTCAGCCCGGCGCGAATGGGGGAGGAGCGCCATGCGCGTCGTCCGAGGAGCCGTCCTTCCGGCGGTCGTGATCGTGGCCGCGTCGCTCGCGGGCTGCACGGCCGCCGAGCCCTACGCGCCGAGGATCGAGCTCGGCGACGCGCCGCCGGCCGATGCGGTCGAGCTCGCCGAGGGCGGCCTCGACCCCGCGCTCGAGTCGCTGCCCGAGCTCGTCGAGCGCGTCCTCGACGAGACGGGAGTGCCGGGCGCCGCCGTCGCGGTCGTGCACGACGGCGAGACCGTGTTCGCCGACGGATTCGGCGTGCGCGAGGTCGGTGACGACGCCGCCGTCGACGCCGAGACGGTGTTCCAGGTCGCGTCGATGTCGAAGCCGATCGGGGCGACCGTCGTCGCGACCCAGGTCACCGACGGCGTCGTCGGCTGGGACACCCCGGTCGCGCCGCTGCTGCCCGGTTTCGCGCTCGCCGACCCCTGGGTCACCGAGCACCTCACGGTCGGCGACCTCTACGCCCACCGGTCGGGCCTGCCGCTCGCCGCGGGCGACGACCTCGAGGACATCGGATACGACCGCGAGTACGTCATCGACCACCTGCGGTACCAGCCGCTGAACCCGTTCCGCATCAGCTACGGCTACGCGAACTTCGGCATGACGACGGGCGCCGAGGCCGTCGCGAACGCGGCCGGCGTCGACTGGGAGACCCTCTCCGAACGGGAGATCTACGAGCCGCTCGGCATGACGTCGACGAGTTCGCGCCACGACGACTTCGTCGCGCAGGAGAACCGGGCGACGCTGCACGCGCTCGCCGACGGCGAGTTCCAGCCGCTTTACGAGCGCGACGCCGACGCGCAGTCGCCCGCGGGCGGCGTGAGCTCCAACGCCGTCGACGTGGCGAAGTGGATGAGCTTCGTGCTGGCCGACGGCGTCGCCGACGGGGAGGCGCTCATCGACACCGCCGACCTCGCCGCGGCGATGCGCCCGCAGGTCACGTCGGCGCCCTCCGACGTGCCCGGCATGCGGTCGGGGTCGTACGGCTTCGGCTTCAACGTCGGCACGCAGACGAGCGGCCGCGCGACCGCCTCGCACTCGGGCGCGTTCGTGCTCGGGGCGGGCACGAACTTCCAGCTCGTGCCGTCGCTCGGGCTCGGCGTCGTCGCGCTCACGAACGGGGCGCCGGTCGGCGCCGCCGAGGCGATCGTGAGCGAGTTCCTCGACCTCGTGCAGTACGGCGAGTCGACGCGCGACTGGGTCGAGGCCTACGGTGCCGCCCTCGCGCACTACCGCGAACCCGCGGGCGACCTCGTCGACGAGACGCGCCCCGCCTCGCCCGCGGAGCCGACGGCACCGCTCGAGGGCTTCGCGGGCACCTGGTCGAACGACTACTTCGGCCCGGCCGAGGTCGCGGTCGACGCCGACTCGCTCGTCGTGCGCCTGGGGCCCGACGGCGGCTACGAGGTGCCGCTCGAACCGTGGGACGGCGACGTCTTCGCGTTCACGCCGAGCGGCGAGAACGCCCCGGAGGGCTCGCGATCGTCGGCGACGTTCGAGCTCGGCGACGCGGGCGCCTCGACGATGCGCCTGCAGTTCTTCGACGGCAACCGCCTCGGCACCTGGACGCGCTGACCCGACGCCGCGGCCGTCGCGGGTTCAGCTGCGCAGCACCACGTTCTCGGGCTCCTCGCCGCGCAGCATCCGGTCGATCTGCCGGCGCACGAGCCGCGCCATGCGTGGCATCATCGCCGTCGATGCGCCGCCGACGTGCGGCGTCACGAGCACGTTCGGCAGGGCGAACAGCGGGTGCCCGTCGGGCAGCGGCTCGGGCTCGGTGACGTCGAGCGCGAAGCGCAGCCGGCCCGTCCGCGCCTCGGCGACGATCGCGTCGGTGTCGGCGACCCGGCCGCGCGCGACGTTCACGACGAGCGCGCCGTCGGGCAGTGCGGCGAGGAACCCGGCGTCGACGAGGCCCGTCGTCGCGTCGTTGAGCGGCACGCCCACGATGACGATCTCGGCCTCGGGCAGCAGCGCCGGCAGCTCGTCGACGCCGTGGATGCGGCCGCGATCGTCGTCGCGCGCGTGCCCCGCGACGCGCGTGATCTCGACCTCGAACGGCTCGAGGCGCGCCTCGACCGCGCGGCCGACGCCGCCGTAGCCGACGATGAGCACGCGCCGGTCGGCGAGGCTCGCATGCCGGGCGGGCGCCCAGCGGCCCTCGCCCGCCGCGCGCACGAAATCGGGGATGCCTCGCTGCGAGGCCAGCACGAGGGCGAGCGCGAGCTCCGCGGTCGACGGCTCGTGCACGCTCGCGGCGTTCGCGAACACGTGCCCGGGCGGCAGCGCGGCGGAGATGTCGTCGTACCCGATCGACTGCGACTGCACGAGCCGCGTCGTCACCTCCGCGAGCGCGCCGAGCCGGTCGGCGGTGCCCATGTAGGGCGGCACGACGATGTCGAGGTGACCGGCGGGCGGCGGGGAGCCGAGATCCCACACGACGACCTCGACCCCGTCGGGCGGGGTGCCGAGCGCGTCGCGCAGGGTGGTGCCGGGCACGGAGACGGTGAGGGTGGCGACCATGCTCCGATCCTCGCAGACGGGCCTGCGCGTGGCTGCTACCGTTGCGGCCATGGACCATCGGCACCGGGAGGAACGCCCGGACGATGAACGGGCCGAAGCCCTGAAGGAGCGGGTCTACGCGACCTTCACCGGCCTCGCGATCGTGCTCGTGCAGCAGGCGAACGTCGAGCACGTGCTCGCGACGCGCGCCGTCGTGACCCTCCTCGTGGGCATCATCGCCATCACCGCTGCGGGCTTCGTCGCCGACGTCATCGCACACCTCGCCGTGCACAACGCGTTCCCCGATCGCCCCGAGGTCGGCCGCATGCTGCGGGTCGCCGGCACGGCGATCGCCTCGGCGGGCGTGCCCCTCATCCTGCTCGGACTCGCGGCGCTCGGCGTGCTGCAGCTCGAAGGCGCCCTGCGCGCCGCATCGATCGTGTACGTCGCGACACTGGGACTCATCGGGTACGTCGCGGTGCGCCGCACCCGCGTCACCTGGTGGAAGCAGCTCGTCGCGCTCGGCATCCTCGTCGCGCTCGGGCTCGCGGTCGTGGGGCTGCAGCAGCTCGCGCACGGGCACTGAACCCCGCCCGCGTCACACTCTCCGAGGCATCCTCGCCGATGGGTATCGTGGAGAGCGCTGCGCGCGAGCCCTACCGACGCGGCATCCGTTCCCCATGAAGTAAGGAGCGCGCGTGACCGAACCTCGCACCGCGATCGACGATGTCTACGCCCAGATCCTCGCCCGCAACCCGGGCGAGTTCGAGTTCCACCAAGCGGTGCGCGAGGTGTTCGGCTCGCTCGACCGGGTGCTCGAGCGCAACCCGCAGTACGTGCAGGCGTCGATCCTCGAGCGCATCTGCGAGCCCGAGCGGCAGATCATCTTCCGGGTGCCGTGGGTCGACGACTCGGGGCGCGTGCAGATCAACCGCGGCTTCCGCGTGCAGTTCAACTCGGCGCTCGGCCCGTACAAGGGCGGGCTGCGGTTCCACCCGACGGTCGGGCTCGGCACGGTGAAGTTCCTGGGCTTCGAGCAGATCTTCAAGAACTCGCTCACGGGCATGCCGATCGGCGGCGGCAAGGGCGGCAGCGACTTCGATCCGAAGGGCAAGAGCGACGCCGAGATCATGCGGTTCTGCCAGTCGTTCATGACCGAGCTCTCGCGCCACGTCGGCGAGTACCGCGACGTGCCCGCGGGCGACATCGGCGTCGGCGGTCGCGAGATCGGCTACCTGTTCGGGCAGTACAAGCGCATGACGAACCAGTACGAGTCGGGCGTGCTCACCGGCAAGGGGCTCACGTGGGGCGGTTCGCTCGTGCGCACCGAGGCGACCGGCTACGGCGCCGTGTTCTTCACCCAGCACATGCTGTCGACCAGGGGGCGCTCGTTCGACGGCGCCCGCGTGCTCGTCTCGGGCTCGGGCAACGTCGCCGTCTACGCGATCGAGAAGGTGCACGAGCTCGGCGGCACGGTCGTCGGTGCATCCGACTCGTCGGGTGCCGTGTACGACCCCGACGGCATCGACGTCGCGCTCCTCCGCGAGGTGAAGGAGGTGCGTCGCGAGCGCATCGAGCGCTACGTCGACGAGCGCGGCGGTCGGGCCGAGTTCGTCGCCGATGCGACCGTGTGGGACCTCGCCGACCGCGGCCCGGTGCACGTCGCCCTGCCGTGCGCGACCCAGAACGAGCTCGGCGAGGCGCACGCGCGAGCGCTCGTCGCCGCGGGCGTCGTCGCGGTCGCCGAGGGCGCCAACATGCCCACCACCCCCGACGCGATCGCGGTGCTGCGCGAGGCCGGCGTGCTGTTCGGGCCGGGCAAGGCCGCGAACGCGGGCGGCGTCGCGACGAGCGCGCTCGAGATGCAGCAGAACGCGTCGCGCGACTCGTGGAGCTTCGAGCACACCGAGTCGCGGCTCGCCGAGATCATGGCGGCGATCCACGAGCGCTGCGCGACGACGGCCGACGAGTACGGCGCGCCGGGCGACTACGTCGTCGGGGCGAACATCGCGGGCTTCATCCGCGTCGCCGACGCGATGCTCGCGCTCGGCGTGATCTGACGCGGGGCCGGGGGGCCCGGCGTCGGTTGACCTCGCTGGGTGCGGATCGCGATGCTCGCGCTGGGCGTGATCTGACGCGGGGCCGGGTGCCCGGCGTCGGTTAATCTCGCTAGGTGCGGATCGCAATCGTCGGCGGCGTGCTCGTCGCGCTCGGAGTCATCGCGGTCGTGAGCGGTGTGCTCCCGATCGAGGCGGTCGGCGCCCTCGCCGCGCGGTCGGCGCCCATCCTGGGCTTCGTCGTGGCGATGACGATCGTCGCCGAGCTCGCGGCCGAGGCGGGGGTCTTCCGGGCGATCGCGCAGCGGTTGGCCCGCCTCGCGAGGGGCCGCGCGATGGTGCTGTGGCTCTTCGTCGTCGCCCTCGCGACGGCGTCGACGGTGTTCCTCTCACTCGACACGACCGCGGTGCTGCTCACGCCCGTCGTCGTGGCGGTCGCCGCGCACGCCCGCATCTCGCCGATCCCCTTCGCACTGACGACGGTCTGGCTCGCCAACACGGGCTCGCTGCTGCTGCCCGTGTCGAACCTCACGAACCTGCTCGCGGCCGAGCGGCTCGGCGTGCATCCGCTCGAGTTCGCCGCGGTCATGTGGGCGCCCGCCATCGTCGGCGTGCTCGTGCCCGCGGGGTTCCTGCTGGCGACGCGGTGGCGGCAGCTCCGAGCCCGGTTCGAACCCGACGAGCCGGTTCCGGCACGCGACCGCGTGCTCCTGGTGATCTCGGCGACGGTGCTCGTGCTGCTCGTCCCGCTGCTCGTCTCGGGCATCGAGGTGTGGATTCCCGCGACCGCCGGCGCGGCGGTGCTGATCGTGGCCTTCCTCGTGCGCCGGCCCGCGGTGGTGCGCCCGGGCCTCGTGCCGTGGCAGCTCGTCGTGTTCGTCGCCGGGCTCTTCCTCGTGATGGAGGCCGCGCACGAGCTCCGCCTGACCGAGGTCCTCGCGTCGGTGGCCGGCGACGGGGAGGATCCCCTCGAACTCCTGCGGCTCGCCGGGGTCGCCGGGCTGAGTGCGAACGCGTTCGACAACCTTCCGGCGTACCTCGCGCTCGAGCCGTTCGCGACGAGTCCTCTGCGCACGGCGGCCCTCCTCATCGGGGTCAACGCCGGAGCCCTCGTCACGCCGTGGGCATCGCTCGCGACCCTCCTCTGGCATCACCGCCTCGTTGCGATGGGGGTGCAGATCTCGTGGCCGAAGTTCGCGGCGCTCGGGCTCGTCGTCGCCCCGCTGACCGTCGCCGGCGCGGTGCTGGCACTCGTCGCGGTCCGCTGACGAACCGTGACGACCGCACCCGACCGCCGCGCGCGGAAGGTGCGAGGATGAGCGCCGTGACCAGTGCAGCACGCGATGACGCCGTCCGGTTCGAGTTCCCTCCCGGCTTCGTGATCGGCTCGGCGACGGCCGCGTACCAGATCGAGGGCGCGGCCGACGAAGACGGTCGCACGCCGTCGATCTGGGACACGTTCAGCCGCACGCCGGGCCGCACCTGGAACGGCGACACCGGCGACGTCGCCTGCGACCACTACCACCGGCTCGAGGCCGACCTCGACCTCATGGCGTCGCTCGGCCTCGAGGCCTACCGGTTCTCGCTCTCGTGGTCGCGGCTGCTGCCCGGCGCGGGTGATCGGGTGAACCCGGCCGGCGCCGACTTCTACTCGCGCCTCGTCGACGGGCTGCTCGCCCGCGGCATCCGGCCGATCGCGACCCTCTACCACTGGGACCTGCCGCAGGAGCTCGAGGACGCGGGCGGCTGGACGAACCGCGACACCGCGCTGCGGTTCACCGACTACGCGGCCCGCGCGGTCGACGTGCTCGGCGACCGGGTCCACACGTGGACGACGCTCAACGAGCCGTGGTGCTCGGCCTACCTCGGCTACGGCTCGGGCGCCCACGCGCCCGGCCGCACCGACGGGGCCGACGCGCTCGCCGCGGTGCACCACCTGAACCTCGCGCACGGGCTCGCGGTGCCCGAGATCCGGCGCCACGCCTCGAACGCCCCCGACGTGTCGGCGACGCTGAACTTCCACGTCATCCGTGGCGGCGACGCCGAGGCCGCCCGGCGCATCGACGCGCTCGCCAATCGCGCCTTCACGAGCCCCATGCTGCTCGGCCGCTACGACGACGACCTCGTCGCCGACACCTCGGCCGTGACCGACTGGTCGTTCGTGCGCGACGGCGACCTCGAGCTCGTGCACCAGCCGCTCGACGTGCTCGGCGTCAACTACTACTCGACCGTGACGGTCGCCATGTGGGACGGCGAGAGCGAGCGCAGCCGCAACGACGGGCACAAGGACGTCGGCGGCACGCCGTGGCCCGGCAGCGAGCACGTCGAGTTCCTGCCGCAGGCGGGCCCGTACACCGACATGGGCTGGAACATCGCGCCCGACGGGCTCGAGGACCTGCTCGTCTCGCTCGGCGAGCAGTTCCCCGGGCAGCCGCTCATGATCACCGAGAACGGCGCGGCGTTCGCCGACGTCGTGACGTCGACGCCCGAGGGGCCGCGCGTGCACGATGCCGAGCGCGTCGACTACCTGCAGCGGCACTTCGCCGCGGCGCGCCGCGCGATGGACCGGGGCGTCGACCTGCGCGGCTACCTCGTCTGGTCGTTGCTCGACAACTTCGAGTGGGGCTACGGCTACTCGAAGCGGTTCGGCATCGTGCGCGTCGACTACGGCACGCAGAAGCGCATCGTGAAGGACAGCGGCCGCTGGCTCGCGGAGGTGCTCGCGGCGCGCTGAGCGGGGCGCGACCCGCGACGGCCGTCGTTCGCAACCCACGACCGACGACGCGACACGCCGCAGCCGGTCAGTCGGCGCCGGCGAGTCGCGGCGCGCGTCCTGAGTTGCAGACGGGGGATGCGGCGCCCGACCGGGTCGCGACGGACGCGCCGGTGGGAGACGCCGGCGCCGACGCGTCGACGATGGGCGTCGCCTCGGTCGGCACCTGCAGCGCCTCGGTGGGCAACTGCAGCGCCTCGGTCGGCACCGAGATCGCCGCCGTCGGCACGACCGCGATCGCCGCGGTCGGCGGCGCGTCGAAGCGCACCGCGGGGGCCCAGCGCCGGTCGGGATGCCTCGTCAGCCGCATGCCGCGCGAGACGACGAGCCAGATCGCGCCGATGAGCGCGGCGACGCCCGCGGCGATCGCGGCGACGCCGAGGCCCCAGCGCGGGCCCCAGCTGTTCGCGACGGCGCCCACGATCGGCGCACCGATCGGCGTGCCGCCGGAGAGGATCGCGAAGTACAGCGCGAGCACCCGCCCGCGCAGCGCCGGCTCGGTCGTCGTCTGCACGTAGCCGTTGGCCGTCGTGAGCATCGTGACGGCGGCGAAGCCGATGAGCACGGTCGACGCGGCGAACAGCGGGAAGGTCGGCATGACGGCGGAGATGAGCGCGGCCACGCCGAAGCCGGCGGCCGCGAGGATGACGACGCGGATGCGCGCACGCTCGCGACGGGCGGCGAGCAGCGCCCCGGCGAGCGAGCCGATCGCGAGGATCGAATTGAGCAGGCCGTATTCGCCCGCGCCTCGGCCGAACTCGACCGCCATGGTCGACGAGAAGATCGGGAAGTTCATGCCGAACGCGCCCACGAGGAAGACGATCACGAAGACGACGACGAGATCGGGTCGGCTCCAGACGTAGCGGAATCCCGCGACGAAGGCGCCGCGCTCGCGGCTCGCCCGAGGCATCCGCTTCAGCTTCTTGCCCTTCAGCATGGCGAGGGCGCCGAGCACCGCGACGAACGTGAGCGCGTTGATGATGAACACCCAGCCCGAGCCGACGAGCACGATGAGCACGCCCGCGACCGCCGGGCCGATGAGGCGGGCGGTGTTGAACGAGGCCGAGTTGAGGGCGACCGCGTTCGACATGTCGGTGCTCGAGACGAGGTCGGTGACGAAGGTCTGCCGTGCGGGGTTGTCGATCGCGTTCACGATGCCGAGCAGGCCGGCGAAGACGTAGAGCTGCCACAGCTCGGCGTGGCCGCCGATGAGCAGGATGCCGAGGCCGAGCGCGAGCAGCATGAGCGCGGTCTGCGTGCACATGAGGATCTTGCGGCGGTCGAAGCGGTCGGCGATGAGGCCCGTGACCGGCACGAGCAGGAGCTGGGGTGCGAACTGCAGGGCCATCGTGATGCCCACGGCGAACGCGTCGTTGTCGCTGAGCTCGGTGAGCACGACCCAGTTCTGGGCGGTGGCCTGCATCCAGGCGCCGACGTTCGAGACGAGGGCGCCGATGAACCAGATGCGGTAGTTGACGTGACTGAGGGAGCGGAACATGGCACTCACTGGTCGAGGAGCCTCCCGAGGATCGTGGTGGCGCGAGCGAGGACCTCGCGGTCGTCGGGGCTGAGGGCGGCGTAGCGCTTCGCGATCCAGGCGTCGCGGCGCTTGCGGGTTTCTTTCACGGTGGCGTCGCCGGCGGGCGTGACCTCGACGAGCACCTTGCGGCGGTCGTCGTCGTCGGTGCGGCGGGTCACGTAGCCCGCGTCGACGAGGCAGTTGACCGTGCGGTTCATGCTCGGCGCGGTGACCCGCTCGAGCTCGGCGAGGCGGCCGATCGTGAGCGGCCCCTCGCTGTGGATCCATCCGAGGGTCGAGAACTGCGAGGCGCTGATCTCGGTGTCGCTGCGCTGCTGGCGCAGCCGCCGCGAGAGCCGCATGACGGCGATGCGGAGTTCGGTCGACTGCTCGGCGAGGGTGCGCCGGTCGCGGGTCGGGCGGGGCGCTGGGCTGGATGCCGCTGCGCTGGGCCGCTCGGGCGCGATCGTACTCGTGGCATCGGTCATGATGCTTAGTCTAACAAATTAGTGTGGCTAAGTATTTCTGTGCTCGCCCCGATGGGAAGATTTCTCGCCGCACCCCGGTTGCAGACGGCATGGGTTGGAATGACGACGTCATCGAGCAGTTCCGCAGGAGCAAGGGCACCGAGAACCACTGGGGTCCGAAGTTGGTGATCCTGCACTCCATCGGCGCGAAGTCGGGCGAGAAGCGCCTGAACCCCGTCGTCGGATTCCGCAACGACCGCGGGTGGCGGGTGGTCGCGTCCAAGGGCGGCACCCCCGAGAACCCGGCTTGGTACCACAACCTGCGCGCGAACCCGACGTTCGAACTCGAGGCGCTCGTCGACGGCGAGATCGTCGTGCAGATGGTGACGGCGACCGAGATTCCCGACCACGAGTGGCGCGCGGCCTACGACGAGATCGTGTCCGAGGCGCCGCAGTTCGGCGGATACCTCGAGAAGACCGACCGCCGGATCCCGGTCTTCCAGCTCACGCCCGTCGCCCACTGAGCGGGCGTCGCGACCGCGATCGACCGCCGACGGGCGACACCCCGCACGCGACCACGCACGGATGCCCCGGCGAGCAGGCGCTCGCCGGGGCATCCGGCCGGGGTGCGGGGCGGGCCGTAGGGAGCCCGCCCCGTACCGGTCACTCGATCATTCGCACGTGAACTTCGCGTCGCCCCACACGCCGTGGGCGCCGTTGATGCTGCCGGGTGCCTCGACGATCAGGTCGACGTACTGCACGCCGTCGAGATCGACCGAAACCGACTCGGGCGCGAACCCGGGCGTGAAGGTGCGCGACTGGTAGCGGTTCTCGCCGTCGGCGTCGACCTTGAAGATCACGTTGCCCGCGAACTTCGCCTCGAGGCCGACCTCGGCCGTGAAGGCCGAGCACGCGCCGCCGACGTAGTACGTGATCTTCGAGAGCGCGTGCACCCCGAGGCCCTTGTCGTACGTCGGGTTGGTGCCGGTCGCCGGGTCGACGTAGTTGATCGCGAGCGGGACGTCGGGCGAGCTCGCCGAGTCCTTGTTCGCGACGTCCTTGCCGATCACGCCCCAGCCGTTCGTGGCGCTCAGCCACGTCAGGTCGGAGGCGTACACGGTGCCGGACGGCGGCGTCGGCAGCGGCTGGTCGACGACCTTCCAGTCGAAGATCTTCAGGCGCGACTCGGTCGGCAGCACGACGTAGGCGAGCTCCTTGGCGGGGTTCAGCCGCAGCATGTTCGAGTACACCTGGTACTTGCCCGTCGGGTACTCGTACACGTTCGGGTTCGTCGCGCTGTTGCGCCCGAGCGAGGTGATCGCGACCGTCGAGCCCTGCAGCCCGGAGGCCTGCAGCAGCCAGTTCGGGAAGTACACGCTCTGCTTCGCCACGCTGCCGTCGGCGTAGTGCAGCTCGAGCTCGGGATTGACCCCGCCGCCCGTCGCCGCCGAGGCGAGGATCGCGAGATGCGTGCCCTTGCCGTTCAGCGCGATGGTCTGCCCCGCCGGCGAGACCGAGTCGGCTGCGCCGGAGGGCGCGGGCCACGTGTACTCGATCGCCGCGTCGCCCGTGCCGACCGTGACGGTCGAGCCCGGGGTGACGCCCGCACGGGCGAGCGCCTCGGCCGAGAAGCTCGCACCGCCGCCGTCGAAGTTCGCGGCCTTGGCCGTGGCGATCTCGCTGATCGAGTCGGCGTTGTACGCACCCGCGAGCGAGCCGTAGGCGACGTAGATCTGGTTCGCACCCGACGCGGTCTGCGGCGAACGCTGCGACGTGTACGCGGCCTCGACCGACACCGTCTGGCGGTCGGCCGCCGCGGCCTCCGTCACCTCGAAGACGAACTCGGCCTTCGCCGACGCGCCGGCCTGCACCGTTCCGGGCTCGGCGCCCGACGACGACACGAGGCTCCAGCCCTCGGGCGCGGCGGGCGTCAGCACGACGTCGTCCTTGGCCTTCGTGCCGGTGTTGCGGAACGTCGCCGTCACCGTGGTCTCGTCGCCCTGGAACACGCGATCGGCCAGGTCGACCGAGACCGATGCCGCCGAGGCATCCGCATCACGGCCGCCCACCGCGCTCGTCGCGGCCAGCACGACCTCGGCACGGTCGCCCGAGGCGATCGGCGCGACCTTCACGGTCACCACACCGCCCGCGTCGTCGGCGTCGTAGAACCAGCCGGATGCCGCGGCCTCGAGCGCCTCGAGCGACGTGGCCTGCTTGAGGCCCGTGCCGTCGACCGCGACGTTCTGCGGCTTCGAGCCGGTGTGCGCCTCGATCACGTAGGGGCGGGCGTCGGCCTTGCCGGCGTAGTCGCCCTCGCGCTCGCCGATGCCGATCGTGACGGTGCCCTTCTTGCCGGGCTCAGGCGCGTCGACCGTGAACTGCTGCGTGCTCGACTCGCCGTCGGCGTAGCCGCGGGTGACCTTGTCGTCCTCGTAGAGGGCGAACTCGCTCTCGTCCTGCGGGTAGACCGACAGGGTGACGGGCGAGTCCTCGGGCACGAACGAGGCGTTGCGGGCCACGATGCCCTGCGGTACCAGCGCGCCGGCGCGCACGAAGATCGGCAGCTTGTCGAGGGGTGCCGGGTGGCCGTTGATCACCTGGCCGCCTTCGTAGAGCTTGCCGGTCCAGTAGTCGACCCACTGCTCGCCGGCCGGCAGGTAGATGCCGTTGCGCACGGTCGTCTTCGTGAAGACCGGGGCGACGAGGTAGTCGCTGCCGAGCAGGAACTCGTTGTTCGCCTCGACGCTGTACGCACCCGGGTCGTTCGGGTACTCGAGCGCGATCGAGCGCATCATCGGCAGGCCGCTCGAGTGCGACTCGGCGGCGAGCGTGTAGATGTACGGCATGAGCTGCTGGCGCAGCTGCAGGTACGAGCGGTTGATCGCGGTCGCCTGCTCGCCGTAGAGCCACGGGCGCTTGTCGACCGAGGCCCAGCCGCTCATCGAGTAGAGCGCCGGCGCGAACGCCTTCCACTGCAGGTCGCGCACGTAGCTCTCGGCGCTGCCGCCGAAGATGCCGTCGACGTCGCCCGTCGTGAAGGGCAGGCCCGAGTTGCCGGCGCCCGTGAGCGCCGAGACCTGCCAGCGCACGGCGTCGAGGTTGCCCGAGTGGTCGCCCGTCCACTGCATGCCGCAGCGCTGCGCGCCCGCCCAGCCCTCGACCATGAGCGACGTGCCGCGGGCGTCGGAGTACTGCTCGATGCCGTCGTGCGCGGCCTCGCAGCCGGTGAGCGCGAGGCGGTAGCCCGAGCCGACCCAGGCGACGTCGAGCTTGCGCAGGCGGATGCCGGCCTCGCCGACCTCGTACTCCTGCTGCGTGAGCGAGCGCTGCGTCCAGAGGCCCGTCTTGAGGCCGGTCTCGGCCTCGATCGCGTCGACCGTCTCGGGCAGCTCCTGGTACTCGCAGCCGTAGCCGTCGTTGACGAGCATCCAGCCGCCCGGCATGTCGTGCTCGACGAAGTCCTTCGCGATCTCGAGCGCCTGCGGGGTCTTCAGCTTCGCCGGGTCCTTCGAGCCCGAGTACGTCGGGCTCGAGCGGTTGTAGCAGTCGGCGTCGCCGTACTCGAGGGCGTAGACCGGTGGCATGATCGGCCGGCCGGTGAGCTTCGTGTAGCCGTCGAGCGCCGACTCGTAGTCGCCGACGAAGTAGAACGCGTCGAAGCGCTGCTCGGCGTGGGTCGTGGTGCCCGCGGCGAAGTCGTAGCTGCCGGCGGCGAAGGTGTCGCGCAGCACGCCGTAGCCGTTCGACGACATGTAGTAGGGCACCGCGTTCGGGTAGCCCTCGTCGTCCCAGTCGAAGTTCTTGGCGACGTTGATCGTCGCGCCCGTGTGGATCGACCGGCCGTTCTGCATGCCGCCGCCGAGGAACTGCTCGCCGTCGACCGGCTCGAGGTGCTGCGTGGTCGAGCGGCTGCCGAAGGTCAGCGGCTCGGACTCGGCCCATACGGTCGATCCGTCGGCGCGCTCGAGGGCGGTGCGCCCGGTGGCGCGGTCGATCTCGAGGGTCGTCTTCGCGGTCGAGATCGTGATCGTGTCGCCGTCGTCGACGGTGACGGATGCCGCGTCGAAGTCGTCTTCGCCGACGACGATGTTCGCGGTGCGGGCGGGGTCGCCCTGCGGCGTGTTCGCCGGGTCGGTGAACTCGCCGGTCGGCGTGGCCTCGAGGCGCAGCGTGCGCTCGTCGAGGAACGTGGCGCGGAGCGCGCCGTGCTCGGCCTCGAGCGTGACGGTCGCGCCGTCCTGCTCGACGCCGGTGATCGCACCGAGCGTCGTGCCGGTGTCGTCGACGGGAACCTCGGGGTTCACCTTCTTGGGCGTGATCGGCGTCGGTTCGCTCGCCGCCGCGTCGGCAGTGCTCGGCGCCGAGCCGGCCGCGAGCGCGAACGAGCCGAGGCCCGTCATCGCGACGAGGGCGGCGAGGCCGAGTGCGGTGAAGCGTCGCGGCGGCCCGACGGGCCTGGACCTCTCCGGTGAGGTGCGGGGTTGCTGCATCATTGCTCGCAATCTCAAAGTGATGGTTTCTGACGTTTAGTGCCGTCAAACGTTCACATTCGAGCACTGCGACGTCGCTCTCGTCAAGGGGGTGCCACCGTTCGGGACGATCGGCCCGGGCTGCCGCCTGACATGATGTCGGCATGCCGAGCTTCATCGACGCCCACGGGGTCGCCGTCCACTACGAGTCGTGGCGAGTGCCCGACGCGACCGCCGTCATCCAGCTCGCGCACGGGGTGGGCGAGCACCTCGGCCGGTACGCCGAGGCCGTCGAGGTGCTCAATGCCGCCGGCTACTCGGTCTGGGCCGACGACCATCGCGGGCACGGGCAGACGGGCTACGTGCAGCACGGCGGCGACCTCACGCGCATGGGCCGGCTCGGCCCGGGCGGCCTGCGTGCGGCGGTCGATGCGGTGGAGCAGTTCACGGGCGTGATCCGCGAGCACGAGGCATCCGACCTGCCGCTCGTCTACCTCGGGCAGTCGTGGGGATCGTTCCTCGGTCAGATCATCATGAACCGCCACGCCGAGCGGTACGACGGCTTCGTCTTCACCGGGAGCGCGTATCGCACGCTCTTCGACCTGCACTCGCCGAGCAACAAGCGCTTCGGGCACACCGGGCCGACGCCGATGGAATGGCTCAGCCGCGACCCCGAGGTCGCGAAGGCGTTCATGGCCGACCCGTACGCGACCGAGGTGCCGCTGCCGAAGCTGTTCGGGCTTCCCGACACGCTCCGGCTGCTCGGCCGCCCCGCGCGCGACCTGCCGTCCGAGCTCCCCGTGCTGATCATGAGCGGCACCGAGTGCGCGGTCGGGGGCGAGCGAAGCGTCCGACGTCTGGCCGAGGCCTACGTCGAGCGCTCGGGGCTGCGCGACGTCGAGGTCATCGTGTACGAGGGCGGGCGGCACGAGCTCTTCAACGAGACGAATCGCGCCGAGGTATTCGGAGACCTGGTTCGCTGGCTCGACGAGCGGTACGCGGTCGATTGAGCGCCTGAGTGAGCGAATGATCAGTAGTCCTGATCGTTTCTGATCGGAAACATCAGACTATTGACAAGCTCGATCATCGCTGGCAAGTTCTCGGGTGAAACCCGAGACGCCCCTACCACCGATGCTCGAGGAGGACACCGATGTCCAGAACCCCCCGCGCCGCACTCGTCGCCACCGTGGCGGCCGGCGCGCTCGCCTTCGTCGCCGCGCCGTTGCCGGCCGGTGCCGCCGAGTCCCCCGCCGGCGACCCGCTCGCCGACCTCGCCCTCATCCCGCAGCCGTCGCACGTCGCCGCGACGGGCGATGCGCCCGTCGAACTCGGCGCCGGCACGGTCGTCAAGGTGCATCCGCTCGACGACGGCGCAGCCCGGGTCGGCGAAGGCCTCGCCGGCCTGCTGCGGGATGCCACGGGCTACGCCGTCCCGGTCGGCCAGCGTGCCGCCGGAGCATCCCAGGGGGCGACGATCGAACTGTCGACCGACGGTGACGCCGCGCTCGGCGACGAGGGCTACACGATCGAGACCGAGGGCACGCACGTCGTGGTCGAGGCGCACACCGCCGAGGGCCTGTTCCGCGGCGCGACCACGTTGCGCCAGCTGCTGCCGCCCGAGGTCGAATCGGCCGGCGCCTCCGACGTTGCCTGGGCGATCCCGTCTGTCGAGATCACCGATTCGCCCCGCTACGACTATCGCGGCGCCATGCTCGACGTCGGCCGCCGGTTCTACCCGGTCGACGACGTCAAGCGCTTCATCGACCACATGGCGCTCTACAAGTACAACGCGCTCCACCTGCACCTCACCGACGACCAGGGCTGGCGTCTCACGGTCGACGCCCGGCCCGAGCTCACCCAGGTCGGCGCCTCGACGCAGAGCGGGTGGAAGCCCGGCACGGGCGGCCCCTGGTTCTACACGAAGGCCGACTACCGCGAGATCGTCGAGTACGCCGCCGACCACTTCATCGAGGTCGTGCCCGAGATCGACGGGCCGAGCCACGCCATGGCGGCCAAGGCGTCGATTCCCGAGATCAACTGCGACGGCAAGGCCGTGCCGCCCTACTCGGGCTTCGACGTCGGGCTGCCGACGATCTGCCTCACCCCCGAGCGCCGCGCCGAGGTGCGCGCGTACCTGCAGGACGTCTTCACCGAAGCCGCTCAGCAGAGCTCGTCCGACATCGTGCACATCGGCGGCGACGAGGTGCCGTCGACCACGCAGGAGCAGATGGACTGGTACGTCGGCGCGTCCTCCGAGATCCTCGCCGAGCAGGGCAAGCGCGTCATGGGCTGGCACCAGATCGGTGCCTCGCCGCTGCCCGAGGGCGCGATCATGCAGTGGTGGGCCGACGCCGGCGACCAGGCCTCGATCGGCACCCCGAACGAGCGTCCCGACGTGCGCGAGCTCCGCAACGCGCTCGCCCAGGGCGCGACCGTCGTCGCGTCGCCCGCCGACCGTTCGTACCTCGACATGAAGTACGACGCGACCGTGCCCTACGGCCTCAGCTGGGCCGGGCTCGTCGATCTCGAGCGCTCGTACGACTGGGATCCGATCTCGGTCACCTCGAGCACCGACGGCAGCGTCTCGCTCGCGACCGAGGAGCAGATCGAGGGCGTCGAGGCGGCGCTGTGGGCCGACCGCGCCTATTACGGCTCGACGAAGCTGCCGACCTCGCTCGACCAGTTCATCCCCGTGTCGCAGTACGCCGACTTCGTGAGCTTCCCGCGCATGCCTGCGATCGCCGAGGTCGGCTGGTCGGCGCCCGAGGTGCGCTCGTTCGACGACTTCGAGCGCCGCATCGTGCAGCAGGCCGACCGATGGGACGAGATGGGCATCGGCTACTACCGGGCGCCCGACGTGCCCTGGGAGGAGTAACCCGCATCAGCAGGGCGGGGCGTCACCGGTTCGCCGGGTGGCGCCCCGTTCGCGTGCCCGCGGGTCGAGGAGGGGGCGGAGCGACCGTCTCGAAACCGCCTACAGGCCCGCGTGCCATGGCGGCACGTCGTAGCCGAGCAGCCGGATGCGCGGGTGGTGCGCCGCACGCGACTCGGTCGCCCACGGGTAGACGATCGTCGTCACGTTGCAGTTGCCGAGCACGGGCAGCAGGTCGCGGTAGCCGTCGGGGTCCATTCCCGCGAGCTCGCAGAACAGCAGCCTGATGAGGGTCGCGTGCGCGACGACGAGCACGCGGCCGTCGGGGAACTCGGCGGCGAGCTCGTCGAAGACGGGGATGCTGCGCGCGATGCCCGCCCGCCCGCTCTCCCCGCCCGGGAGCGGGTTGCTCGCCGGCGCCTCGCAGAAGGCCGCCCATTCGGCCGGGTAGCGCTCGGCGATCTCGTCGGGCGTGAGCCCCTCGGCGGCGCCGAAGTCGATCTCGACGAGGCGCGGCTCGCTGCGAACCGGCAGGCCGGTCGTCTCGCCGGCCGGAGCGGCCGAGCGCTGCGCGCGGCTGAGGGGTGAGGCGACGATCGCGTCGAGCCGGGCGTCGACCGCCCACGCGCCGAGCGCCGCGGCCTGGCCGAGCCCGTGCCGGGTGAGCGGCACGTCGGAGTTGCCCGCGTAGCGGTGGTCGGCGTGCCAGACGGTCTCTCCGTGGCGCGCGAGGAAGAACGTCGTCATCCCGCCAGCGTACGCACGCACCCGTCGGTCGGGTGGGCTCGCAGCGGATCGAGTGGGCAATAGTCGTCCGGAATTCGCCGAATCTGGACGATCTCTGCCCATTCGATTCAGCCGCCCGAGGGCGGGGGTCCGAACCGTAGGCTTGACCGCATGCACGGTGAATACAAGGTGCCCGGCGGCAAGCTCGTGATCGTCGACTTCGACGTGGTGGGCGGGGCGATCCGCAATCCGCGGGTGGCCGGCGACTTCTTCCTCGAGCCCGACGAGGCACTCGACGACATCAACGCCGCGCTCGACGGCCTGCCCGCGGCATCCGATGCGAAGCAGATCTCGGCGGCGATCAGCGAGCGGCTGAGAAAAGACGCCGTCATGCTCGGCTTCTCGGCCGACGCAGTGGCCGTCGCCGTGCGCCGTGCGCTCACCGAGGCGACGAGCTGGGCCGACTACGACTGGGAGGTCGTGCACGACCCAGCCGTGCCGCCGCGCGTGCACCTCGCGCTCGACGAGGTGCTCGCCACCCGCGTCGGCGACGGTCGCCGCAAGCCGACGCTGCGCATCTGGGAATGGGACGAGTCGGCGGTCGTCATCGGCTCGTTCCAGTCGGTGAAGAACGAGGTCGACCCCGACGGCGCCGAGCGCTACGGCTTCGACGTCGTGCGCCGCATCTCGGGCGGCGGCGCGATGATGATGGAGCAGGGCAACGTCGTCACCTACTCGCTCTACGTTCCGGCCGAGCTCGTGCAGGGCATGAGCTTCGCCGACTCGTACGCCTACCTCGACGACTGGGTGCTGCAGGGGCTCCGCGCGCTCGGCATCGAGGCGAGCTACCAGCCGCTCAACGACATCACGAGCCCGCTCGGCAAGATCGGCGGCGCCGCGCAGAAGCGCCTCGGCAACGGGGGAGTGCTGCACCACGTCACGATGGCGTACGACCTCGACAACGAGAAGATGCTCGAGGTGCTGCGCATCGGCCGCGAGAAGATCAGCGACAAGGGCATCGCCTCGGCCGCCAAGCGCGTCGACCCGCTGCGGTCGCAGACCGGCCTCAGCCGCGGCGCGATCATCGAGAGCCTCAAGCAGACGTTCGTCGCGCTCAACGGCGCGACCCCGGGTTCGGTGAGCCCCGACGAGCTCGCCGAGGCCGAGGAGCTCGTCGAGACGAAGTTCGCGACGCGCGAGTGGCTGTACCGGGTTCCCTGAACGCTCGCGAGGAAGGCTCAAGGTCGTCCGGCTAGAATCGCCGGGTGGATTGGTGGATCTGGCTCGCGATCGCGCTCGGCGCGCTCGCCGTCATCGCCGTGGCCGTGCGCCTCGGCTGGATCGACCTCTCCGACAAGACCAAGAAGGGCAAGCCCTCGGGCAGCGCCGTCATGATGATCGGCGACGAGGTGTTCGCACCGCGCAAGTACGAGGCCCAGGTCGAGATGGACCGGCAGAACCGCCTGCCCACCCCCGCACCCACCCCCGACGGCGACAAGGGCATCGCGTTCGCCGATGACGAGACGGATGCCTCGGGCGCGCCTCCGGCGCGGACCGACCGCTTCAAGGGCTCGATCCGCCTCGACGTCTGACGCTCAACCAGCTGTTGTCACCGGGCAGCCGAGCTCGGCGGCGACGGCGCGCATCGCGGCGGAGGCGGTCGCGACCGTCATGAGGGCGTTGCCGCCCACGATGTGCAGGCCGTACGCGTCTTCGAGCGCGACGAACGTCATCGCGAGATCGTCGTCGCCGAGGTTCGGGGTGAACACCCCGGCCTCGCGCCCCGCCGCGAAGATGCGGCGGTACGTCTCGAGCTGGCGCAGGTAGAGCTTCTGCACGAGCTCGTCATGGAGCTCGGAGTTGCCGGCGAGCACGTCGAACTCGTAGAGCAGGCTCATGAGCGCGTCGTCGGGACCGCTCGGCAGCCCGGCGTCGATCGCCGCCGCGAGCTGCGCGCGCGGGTCGTCGAGGGCGGCCACCGTCGCGTCGCGCTCATCGCAGAACCGCTCGACGCCGGCGGAATGCGCTTCGACGAGCAGCGCGTCGAGGTCCTCGTAGTAGTAGAGAATCGCACCCCGCGTAAGGCCCGCCTGCGCCGCGACATCCGTCAACGACAGTGATCGCAGCCCGTGCATGCGCCCCGCGGCATACGTCGCCTCGATGAGCTCCGCCCGCCGGGCGTGCTGGTTCCGAGGTCGCGCCATGTCCTTGACACTAACCGATCGGCCTGTCATGCTCGGTGCATTCTTTGACACTTGAGTCAGATAATGTCCCTTGGTTCCCCCGACGAAGCGAGACCACCGTGACCTCACCCGCTCCCGCGCCCTCGCCGGCGCCCTCCCTCGACACCGCCGCGACGACGACGCACGGCGCCCAGCTGTCGCGGTCGCTCGGCGTCGGCGGCAACGTGCTCATCACACTGTCGGGCATCTCGCCCGCCTCGAGCGTCTTCATCCTCGGCGGCGCCGCGCTCGCCACCTACGGCACCGGCGTGTTCTGGGGCTTCGCCCTGGCCGGCATCATCAGCCTGCTCGTCGCCCTCTGCTACGCCGAGCTCGGGTCGCGGCATCCGATCGCGGGCGGCGACTACTCGCTCGTCAACCGGGTGCTCGGCCCTGCCTCGGGCGCGGCCGTGTTCTTCATCAACCTGATCACCCTGCCCCTCATCGTGGCGATCTTCGCGCTCGGCGTCGCCGACTACCTGGGCGTCGCGATCGCCGGCCTCGACCCGCTGTGGACGGCGCTCATCGTGATCGTGCTCGCGACCGTGACGGCGTGCTTCAACATCCGCACGAACGCGTGGGTGACCGGCGCGTTCCTCTTCGTCGAGATGGCCGCGCTCGTGCTGCTCGCGGTGCTCGGGCTCATCCACGTCGAGCGTCCGATCACGGCGCTCTTCGACCCGCAGGTGCTCGACCCCGCGACCGGCGGCCTCGCGCCGCTCGGCATCGCCGGCCTCGTGCTCGCGATCACGCAGGGCATCTTCTCGTACAACGGCTACGGCGGCGCGATCTACTTCGCCGAGGAGACCCGCAACGCCCGCCGCACGATCGCCCGCGCCGTGCTCTGGAGCGCGCTCATCACGGTGCTCGCCGAGCTCATCCCGCTCACCGCGATCCTGCTCGGCGCCGACTCGCTCGAAGACCTCTTCGGCGCCGCCCTCCCGGTCGAGACGTTCCTCGCCGAGAGCGCGGGCGACGCCGTCACGATCGTCGTGCTCGTCGCGATCGCCCTCGCGATCGTGAACGCGATCATCGCGATCGCGCTGCAGTCGGGCCGCCTGCTCTTCGCCGCCGCCCGCGACCAGGCGATGCCCGCAGGACTCGCCCGCCCGCTCGCGAAGGTCTCGTCGTCGACGAAGATGCCGGTCGTCGCGACCATCGTGATGGGCGTGCTCGCGCTCGCGGCGTGCTTCGTGCCGTTCGACGTGCTGCTGAACGCGACCGGCTCGACCCTCGCCTTCAGCTACGGCTTCATCGCCCTCGCCGCCCTCGTCGTGCGCCGCCAGACGAACCGCGAAGCCGCGGCCGGTGCGTCGACGTCGGCGTACTTCCGCATGCCGCTGTGGCCGCTCGCCCCGGTCGTCGCCCTCGCCGCGATCGCGACGATCTTCGTCATCGGCATCCTCGACCCCGCCCAGTGGCTGAGCCTCGGCATCGCCGCCGGCATCATCATCGCCGGCTTCGTCTATTACGCGCTGTACCTGCGCACGCACCCCGGTGCCGCGCACCTGCTCGACGCCGACGAGGACGACGACCTCGCCTGACGCCGCCACGGCGGCCGACGGGATCGCGGCGTCCGACCGCATCGGCGCCGCGATCCCGTCACGTCCACAAATACACACCGTGCGTGTCGACATGCCACAGATCCACACGACCGAGGCGCACAAGTCCACATACCCACACCGCCCACCGACCGGACACTCCAGTCGGGCTGGGCGGATCCGGCCACCGGTGACGCGTCCGACGAGTCACCGCGCTCCACCGAATCACGCAGAAAGCCCAGCACCATGACCCTCGACCTCCTCATCACCGGCGCCCGCGTGCGCACCTTCGACCCGGCGCAGCCGTGGGCCGAGGCGATCGGCGTCTCGGGCGACCGCATTGCGTACGTCGGCCCGGCGGCCGAGGCGCCCACCGCGCGCCGCACGGTCGAGGCCGACGGCCGGCTCGTGACTCCCGGCGTGATCGACAGCCACAACCACCTGCTGCTCGGCTTCGACGAGGACGCCGTCTCGCTCGAGGGCGCCCACGCCCTCGACGAGGTGCGCCGGCGCATCGCCGAGTTCGCCGCGGCGCGTCCCGAGCTGCCGTGGATCTGCGCCGAGAACGCCGTGTACGCGATCGTCGAGAACCGTCGCCCGAACGCCGGAGATCTCGCCGGGCTCGACCCGGACGGCCGGCCGATCTTCGTGACGACCTACGACCAGCACTCGGTCTGGCTCGACCGCCGGGCGCTCGAGGTGCTCGGCATCTCGGGCGGAGGCGAAATCGCGTGGGGCCGCGCCGAGCGCGACAGCGACGGTGCGGCGACCGGATGGGTGACCGATTTCTACACGAGCGCGATGACCGTCGCCGGGCTCGCGGCGCTGCAGCGCGACATTCCGATGTACTCGCCCGAACGTCGCTACCGCAAGCTGCAGTCGAGCATGCGCATGGCGACTGCGCTCGGCATCACGACCGTCGTCGAGCCGCAGGTGCCGCTCGCCGAACTGCCGCTGTTCGAGCGCGCGCTCGCCGAGGGCGTGCTGAGCTCGCGGGTGATCGCCGCGCTCTTCCACCCGGTCGGTGCCGACGGCGAGTTCCGCCGCACGCTGCGCGACACGATCGACGATGCTGCGGCGAACGCGGATGCCGCGGGGCTCTTGCGGCTCGGACCGATCAAGCTGTACTCCGACGACGTCGTCGAGCCGCACACCGCGCTCATGCTCGACGACTACGCGAACCGGCCGGGCCGGCGCGGACGCCCGAGCTACGCCGGCAACGGCGGACGCGAGCTCGTCGACGTCGTCACCGAGCTCGACCGGCTCGGCCTGCAGACGCACACGCACGCGACCGGTGACGGCGGCATCCGGCTCGCGCTCGACGCGATCGAGCACGCGCAGCGCGTGAACGGCACGGTCGACCGGCGCCACGGCGTCGTGCACGTCGAGTGCCTGCACCCCGACGACCTGCCCCGGTTCGCCGAGCTCGGCGTCACCGCCGCGATGCAGCCCCGCCACTGCTCGCCCGACCTCGTCGCCGGCACCTGGATGGAGAACGTCGGCGAGGAGCGCTGGAACCGAGCCTGGCGGTTCAGGAGCCTGCTCGACTCGGGCGCGACGGTGGCGTTCTCGAGCGACTGGCAGGTCGGCGAGATGGACCCGCTCGTCGGCGTCTTCTCGGCCGCGACGCGCGCCGCGCTCGACGGCACCGACCCGTGGACGACGGGGGAGCGGGTCGGCCTCGACCGGTCGCTCGAGGCGTACACCGTGCACGGGGCGCGCGCCTGGCACCTCGAGGGCTCGCGCGGCAGGCTCGCCGTGGGCATGGACGCCGACCTCGTGGTGTGGTCGGGCGACCTGTACGCGCACGAGCACGACCCGGCGGGGCTGCTCGGCGAACATGCGCAGGTCACGATGGTCGGCGGACGCGTCGTGCATTCGCGCGGCGCGGTCGCCGAGGTGGTCGGTTCGGCCGCGGCATCCGACCCCGCCGCCGGCCGCGAGGTCGGCGACGCCCACGCGCACGAGCACTGACCGCACCCCACCAGCTGGTTGAGGAGCGCGCGACGAAGGCGGTGGGTTGAGGAGGCGCGCCAGCGCCGTCTCGAAACCAGCACGCGTCTCGAAACCGGGTGACCGGGTCTCCGAGAGCGGCCTACGAGGTTTCGAGACGCGTCGCCGCTCCGCGTCGGCGCTCCTCAACCGGCGAACGGGTCCTCAACCGCCGGCCGGGCGACCGACTGGCAGACTGGAGCGCGTGGCCCCCGACGAACCCGACCGCATCATCCATGCGGACAACCTCGCCGTGCTGCCCACGCTGCCCGACGGCCGGTTCACGCTCATCTACCTCGACCCGCCGTTCAACACCGGTCGGGTGCAGGCGCGGCAGTCGCTGCGCCATGTGCGGCAGAGCGTGACCGACGACGCCGAGCCCGAAGCATCCAACACGATCACCGGCTTCGCGGGCAAGCGGTACGAGCGCATCCGCGGCGACCTGCTGCGCTACGACGACCGGTTCGACGACTACTGGGCCTTTCTCGAGCCCAGGCTCGTCGAGGCCTGGCGGCTGCTCGCCGACGACGGCACGCTCTACCTGCACCTCGACTACCGCGAGGCCCACTACGCCAAGGTGCTGCTCGACGCGCTGTTCGGTCGCGAGTGCTTTCTCAACGAGCTGATCTGGGCGTACGACTACGGCGCGAAGTCGAAGCGGCGCTGGCCGACGAAGCACGACACGATCCTCGTCTACGTGAAGAATCCCGAGGCGTACTGGTTCGACTCGACCGCGGTCGACCGCGAGCCGTACATGGCGCCGGGCCTCGTGACCCCCGAGAAGGCCGAGCTGGGCAAGCTGCCGACCGACGTCTGGTGGCACACGATCGTCTCGCCGACGGGGCGTGAGAAGACCGGGTACCCGACGCAGAAGCCCGAGGGCATCCTGCGCCGCATCGTGCAGGCATCGACCCGCGAGGGCGACTGGGTGCTCGACTTCTTCGCCGGCTCGGGCACGACGGGCGCGGTCGCCGCGACCCTCGGCCGTCGGTTCGTGCTCGTCGACGAGCACCCCGACGCGATCGAGGTCATGCGCCGGCGCTTCGCCGACATCGCGGGCGTGGCGTTCGAATGATGCTGCGGTGAACCGTGCGCGACGACGACGACGACCTCGATCACGACCTCGCCGGTGACCTGCGCCGGCGCATCCTCTCGGGCGAGCTGCCCGCCGGCGCCCGGCTGCCGAGCGAGCTCGAGCTCGCCGCCACGGAGCGCACGTCGCGCAGTGCGGTGCGCAGCGTGCTCGCGGCGCTCGCGCGGCAGGGCCTCGTCGAGTCGCGTCGGGGCGCCGGCTGGTTCGTGCAGTCGGCGAAGACCCAGGGGTTCGACCGCATGCGCTCGTTCACGCAGTGGGCCGAGGCGCGCGGGCGCGAGTCGGGCGGCCGCGTCGTCGCCCGTGAGCTGCGCCGGGCGACGCCGCGCGAAGCTCGGCTGCTCGGCATCGGCACGGGCGACGAGGTGCTGCACATGATCCGGGTGCGCACGCTCGAGGGGCGCGACGTCATGGTCGAGCGCTCGACCTGGGCGCCGTGGGTGCTGCCGCACGTCGAGCGCATGCCCGCCGACGCGCACTCCACGACGCGCCTGCTCGCCGATGCGGGCATCGTGATCACGCACGGCAACCACCGCATCGAGGCCGTCGCCGCGTCGAGCGAGGACGCGCGGCTGCTCGGCGTGCGGCGGTCGAGCCCGATGCTGCAGGTGCGGCGCGAGACGTACGCCGCGAACGGTCGCCCGGTCGAGTGCGGCGAAGACCGGTACGTGCCGCACACCATCTCGTTCGAGGCGCAGGCGGCCGGCATCGCCGAACGGCCCGACGCGGGCTGAGGCGACCGCCGTTCGACGCGCCCCCGCACCCACTGTGCGCAGCGGGCCGACGAATCCGCGCCGACTCGCGATTCCGCCGCCGAGCCGTCTCGCCGCGTTCACCCGGTGGCCACCTTCGCTCGATTTGGTGGCAGCGTTCCGGCTCCTGTCATTCGAAGGACATCCCGTGTCGCAGCCAGTCGTCCCCCCGTCCGATTCCGCCGTGCCTCGCCGATCCCGGCGTCGCCCGGCCCTCATGGTCACCTCCGTCGCCGCGGCGACGCTCCTCCTCACGGGCATGGCGGCCGCGCCGGCCCAGGCGCAGGCCGCGCAGACCGCTCCGGCCGTCGCCGCGTCGGCCGGCGACGCCCAGCCGGCGGCCGCGCCGTCGTCGGTGGAGTCGACGACCGACGCCGCCGCGTCCGCGTCACCCGCCGACGCCATCACCGGCCCGACCACCGCGACCGTCGGCGACACCGTCGCCTTCACGGGCGGTGCCGGCACGGCCGGCGACCTCGTCGTCACCGTGCAGAGCCCCGACGGGGTCGTCGCCGCCGTCACCGCGGGCGACGACGGCGCGTACCGGTTCGTGCCCGCCGTCGCGGGCGAGTACACGGTCGCCTTCACGGTCACCGATGCCGGGGGCGGCATCACCGAGGAGACGCACACCGTCACCGTCACCGGGGGAGCGGCCGCCGAGGATGCCGCGACGCCGTCGACCACGGACGCGTCGGCCGACGAGCAGTCCGCCGCCGAGGCATCCGCACCGGCACCCGCCACGGCGACGGCGTCCGCCGCCGGCGAGCCCGACATCCGGTTCGCGGCGATCGGCGACATCCACAACAACTGGAGCGAGCTCGCCGAGGCCTACGACTTCTGGAAGGCCGAGAACGTCGGCACCGCGCTCTTCGTCGGCGACCTCACGAACACCGCGACCGCGAGCGAGTACGCCGGCCTGAAGTCGACGATCGACTCGAAGGCCGACCTCGGCATCGACCTCGTCGCCTCGCTCGGCAACCACGACGTCAGCGCGATCTCGTCGTACGACCTGTTCACGCAGGCCACCGGCGGGCAGAAGCCCAACGCCGACTACACGATCGACGGCTACCACTTCATCACCGTCTCGCCGGGCGCCGGCACACTCGACCCCGTGACTGGCAAGCCGTCGCAGGCGAGCTCGGGCAATTACGCCTATGCCGCCTCGTGGCTGCAGCAGCGCCTCGCCGCCGCCACCGCCGAGGACCCGACGAAGCCCGTCATGGTGCTCGTGCACCACCCGCTGCAGTGCACCCACTACGTGTCGAACGAGTGGTACGGCACGGGCCTGTCGAGCGGGTGCGGCAACACGCTGCAGTCGGTGTTCGACGACTTCCCGCAGGCCGTGGTCTGGGGCGGGCACATCCACACCCCGCAGAACATCCCGACCTCGGTCTGGCAGGGCCAGGAGAACCGCGCCGGCGACAAGGCCGACAAGGGCTTCACGACCGTGAACGCGCCGCCGCTCGCGTACTACGAGTTCGAGTCGGGCGTCGTGGGCACGAGCCCGACGAGCCGTTCGAACGACACGACGCCCGACGACGCGGGCAACAACCGCCAGACGGCCGTCGTCGAGATCACGGGCTCGAAGGTCACGATCAAGAACTACGACCTGCTCGCCGACCAGTGGATCGACCAGACCTGGACGTGGGACGTCGCCGACTCGGTCGACACGACGAAGAGCTACGACGAGCGGTTCCCGCTCAACAACACGCACCGGGCGAGCCTCACGAAGGCGCCCGAGTGGAAGGCGGGCTCAGCGCTCACCGTCGACGGCATCGGCGAGGAGAAGGCGATGGTCGCGTTCCCGCAGGCGGTGCCCGCACCGAACACCGTGCAGGACATCGTGCACAAGTACCGCTACACGACGGTCGACGTCGCGACCGGGCAGACCGTGAACACGTTCCTGCAGTGGTCGGGCTTCTACAACCTGCCGATGCCGACGAGCCGCAACCACGAGGTGTGGAACCTGCGTCCGTCGCGCGAGTACGAGGTGCGGGTCACCCCGATCAACGCGTGGGGCAAGGAGGGCACGGCGCTCACGGCACGGTTCACGACGACCGGCTCGACCGGGCCCGTCGAGCCGCCGTTCGACCCCGAGAAGCTCACCTTCGACGATCTGCGCGAGCAGGTGCCGACGGCCGACCTGCTCGACGTCGGCTTCGCCGACGGCACGGCCGTGGATGCCTCGCCGAAGGCGTGGACGCTCACCGCGGGCAGCGCCGCACGAGTGGTCGAGGACGCTGACCTCGGCGCCCAGGTCGCGGTCGGCGAGCAGGGCTCGGCCTCCGCGTTCAAGACCGGGCTGTGGAGCGACGCCGACTACGCGAAGCTGCAAGACGGCTTCACGATCGACGCGACCTTCAAGCTCGACGCGATCGACAAGCCCGTCGGCGGCTACGTCGACGTGTTCGGCGGCATGCAGGGCGGCGGCATCGGCCTCGAGGCGGTGCGCACGGCCTCGGCCGAGACGTACGAGCTCGGGTTCTGGTACGCGAGCCCGCGGCCGTCGGTCGACCTGAAGTACGGCACCTGGTACCACGTGACCGGCTGGTACGACGGCACCGACGCGAGACTCTACGTGAACGGCGCGAAGGCGATCACGACCGAGAACGTCTCGTTCCCCGTCAAGCCGACGAACACCGCGGCCCGCTACATGGCGATCGGCGGCGACGCGAACGCGAGCGGCACGCTCGACGATGCGACGTTCGACGGGCGCATCGCCGGGGTCGAGCTCTACAGCACGCCGCTCAGCGACAAGAACGTGTACCGCGTCGCGAACCGCGAGCTCAAGCTCCTCGACGCCACGCCGCCGCAGGTGAGGGCCGAGCGGCCCGCGCCCGGTGCCTCCGCCGTCGTCGGCCGGACGTACATCGCGCCCACGCCGCAGGCGGTCGACAACTCGGGCCGGGTGAAGGTCGCCGTCGAGGTGACCGACCCGACGGGCGGGGTCGTCGAGGTCGCACGCACCGACGACGGCCGGTACACGTTCACGCCGGCCACGGCGGGCGCGCACACGCTCGCGTACGTCGCGACCGACGCCGCCGCGCGCCAGGCGCAGGCGACCTTCACCGTGACCGCGGCGAACGGGTCGGCCGAACTGGCCGGGCTGCTCGAGCCGCTGCCGGCCGCCGACCTGCTCGACCTCGACTACGTCGCCGGCAAGCCTGTCGACCGGTCGCCGCGGGCGCACGCCGTCGTCGCGGGCAACGCGCCGATCGCGGTCGACACCGCGCTCGGCACCGAAGTCGCGACGTTCACCGGCAGCTCTGCCCAGGGCTCGCGCATCGCGTGGTCCGACGCGGACTACGCGAAGACCGAAGACGGCTTCACGATCGAGTCGGTCGTCAAGGTGCCCGCGATCACGACCGAGCGCGACATGATCTCGAACACGCAGAGCGCGGGGCAGGGCCTCGAGATGCTGCCCGGCACCCAGCCCGGCAAGGTCTCGCCCGAGCTCTGGGTGCGCGTCGGCGGCAAGTACGTCGTCGCCCGTGCCGAGAACGCCGTCACCGCGGGGCAGTGGTCGCACATCGCGGCGACGTACGACGCCGCGTCGGGAGCACTGCGCGTGTTCGTCGACGGCCGCGAGGCCGGCACGGCCACCGCGACCGGCGGCGGCACGGTGCAGAACCCGACGGGCGCGGCACGCTCGTTCGTCGTCGGCGGCGACATCTCGTCGTCGGGCACGGTGGAGTACCCGTTCGAAGGCACCATCTCGACGGCGAGGATCTTCAGCGATCCGCTCGCCGCCGCGTCGGTCGAGCGCCTCGCCGCCCGCGCCCTGACGAGCAACGACACGACGCCCCCGCTCGTCGAGGTCGACCCCGAGCCCGCCGCGACCGCGACGGTCGGCGCCGAGTACACGGTGCCCGCCGGCCTCGCCGGCGACGACTCGGGCTCGGTCGAGCTCACGATCACCGCCTCGGGGCCGATCGGCGACGACGTCGAGATCGAGCCCGGCACGATCGTGCCCCCGGCCGCCGGTGCCTACACGCTGCGGTACCTCGCGGTCGACGCCGCCGGCAACGACACCGCGGCCGAGTTCGAGGTCGTCGTCGAGGAGCCCGCGCCCGTCGCCACGGTGCCGCCGAGCATCTCGGGGACCGCCGAGGTCGGCGGCATCCTCGTCGCCGAGCCGGGCGAGTGGGACGCGGAGGGCCTGACCTTCGCCTACCGCTGGACGGCCGACGGCGAGGAGCTCGACGGCGCGACCGACGCGCAGCTGTCGGTCGACGGGGCGCTCAACGGCGCCGCGATCGCGGTGACCGTGACGGCGAGCCGTGCGGGCGCGTGGCCCGGTGAGGCGACCTCGCCCGATGTCGCGATCGCGGACCTGCCGACCTGGCAGGCCGACCGCGTGTACGTCGCGGGCGACCGCGTGCTGCACGACGGCCGGGTGTTCGTCGCCCAGTGGTGGACGAAGGGAGCGACCCCCGGCGCCGTCGCGAAGAACGGCAGGGTCAACAGCGCGTGGGCCGAGCAGGGCGTCGAGGTGAGCACCGCGCAGGGCGTCGTGCGGGCCTGGACTCCCTCGTGGATCTACACCGGCGGCGAGACCGTCGAACACGAGGGCGAGCTGTATCGCGCGAGGTGGTGGACCCGCGGCGAGGAGCCCGGCACCGCGAAGCACCCGGCCTGGGCGAGCCTCGGTGCGGCCTGAGTCGCACCGGCGGGGGAGCGCGCGCCTCGTGCGCGCGCTCCTCTGCGCCGCCGCCGCGCTCGCCGCACTCGTGGCGGTGCTCGTGCCGGCCGCTCCGGCCGCCGCGCACAGCTACGCCGCCACGGTCTTCGCCGACGTCACCGAGCCCGAGCCGGGCCTCGTGCGCACGGTGCTCGAGATCGAGTACGTGCTGCTCGCGACCGACGGCGCCCGGGCGATGGACGACGCCGGCTTCGAAGCCGACGCCTACGCCGACGTGCAGGCGTCGGGACGCGATCCGCAGCAGCTGACGACCGACGTGCTCGAGCGGCACTCCGACACCGTGCTCGGCTACGTCCTGCCCCGGTGGGCGGTGGCCATCGATGCGGATGCCTCCGGCGAGGCATCCGCACCCGTCGACGCCTGCCCGAACGAGCTCGTCGAGCCGTTCGCGATCACGATCCGCGACGGCGTACCGCACGCCCGGCTCGTGATCGACTCGGACTGCCGGTCGCAGGCGGGCGCGGCCGCGCCGGTCTACCGGATCGGCACCGAGCTCTTCCCGGGCACGGCGCCGGGCGGCAAGACGACGACGATCGTGAGCTACGACCTGCGATCGGGGTCGGGCGTCGCGAACCTCGACACCGACCAGAGCCCCACGATGACGACGACGCAGGACTGGGGCTCGCGCATGGGCGAGTTCCTCGTCCTCGGCGCCGAGCACCTGCTCTTCGGGCCCGACCACCTGCTGTTCCTGCTCGCGCTCATCGTCGGGGCGCGGCGGCTGCGCGACATCATCGTCGTCGCGACGGCGTTCACCGTCGCGCACTCGATGACGTTCATCGCCGCCGCGCTCGGGCTCGTGAGCGTGCCGCCCGCGTTCGTCGAGCCGGTCATCGCGTTCTCGATCGCCGCGGTCGCCCTGTGGAGCGTCTGGGTGTCGCGACGCGGTCGCGGTGGGGTCGGCGGACTGCTGCCGTGGATGCGGAGCACGCCGGCCGCTGGGGACTCCGCAGGGCCGGCGGCCCGCCCGGCGCCGACGACGGCCCCTCGCTCCGGTGGACCGGCCGCGGCCTCGCGCGGCGGGCTCGCGCTCCGCGAGCGCACCGCGGCGAAGGTGCAGCCCTCGGCACTGCCGGCCGTGCTGGCCCCGCCGCGCGGGTTCTCGCGCGAGGACTGGGTGCGGGTCGCGGTCGTCTTCGTGTTCGGCCTCGTGCACGGCGTCGGGTTCGCGGGGGCGCTCGGCATCGACGAGCCGTTCTCGTGGGGCCTGCTCGGCGCGCTGCTCGTGTTCAACGTCGGCATCGAGCTCACGCAGCTCGTGCTCATCGCGATCGCGTTCCCACTCATCGTGCTGCTCCGGCGCCGGCTGCCCGTCGCGCCGCTGTGGATCGAGCTGGGGGTCGCAGCGGTCGGGCTCTTCTGGTTCGTCGAGCGCCTGCTCGCAGGCCCCTGACGGGCCTCGCGCGACCCGGTCGCGAGCTCTGCGGGGCCGCGCTCGCGCCAGCGTTCGACCCCGCCGATCACTCCACCCCGCCGAGTCGCCAGAAAGTGTCCCTGACACGCGTGAGGAACCGCCTTTTCTGGCGACTCGGCGGATCAGATGGGGTCGGGACGCGCGCGCGGGGTGCGGCGGCCGCAGTCGCCGCTACGCCGACTCGCGCACGACGAGCCTCGTGGGCAGGATCGTCTGCTTCGGCACGTCGTCGTCGCCCGAGATGAGGCGGATGAGGAGTTCGGCCATCATGCGCCCCTGCTCCTCGGAGGGCTGGGCGACGGTCGTGAGCGGCACGGCGACCCGTGTCGCGACGGGGCTGTCGTCGAAGCCGACCACGGCGACGTCGTCGGGCACGTGCAGTCCGCGCTCGGCGAGCACGGCGAGCGCGCCGCTCGCCATGAGGTCGCTCGCGACGAAGAGCGCGTCGATGCCGTCGTCGCCCTCCCCGGCCCGGTCGAGCAGCCGTCGCGTCGCCGCGGCCGCGCCCTCGGCGGTGAAGTCGCCCGACTCGACGAGGTCGTCGGGCAAGCCGGCCTCGGCGACCGCCGCACGGAATCCGTCGAGGCGGTCGACGCCGGCGCGCATGTCGAGCGGCCCCGTGATCGTGCCGATGCGGCGTCGGCCCAGGTCGATGAGGTGCCGCGTGCCGACCTCGGCGGCCGCCTCGTTGTCGACGTCGACGTAGGTCGCGCCCTCGACGAGCCCGTCGACGGGCCGGCCGCCGAAGACGAGCGGCACCGACGAGTCGGCGAGCACGATCTCGTCGCCCGTGTGGTGCGAGATGACGAGGGCGCCGTCGACGACGCCCGACTCGAGGTACGTGCGCGTCTTGTGGCGGGGGTCGCTCGACGCGACGAGCAGGTTGAGCACGTAGTCGCTGTCGTCGATGCGGCTCATGATGCCCTTGACGATCTCGGCGAAGTACGGGTCGCCGAAGAACGTCGTCACGTCTTCGGGCACGACGAGCGCGATCGCGTTCGACGAGCGGCTCGCGAGCGAGCGGGCCGCCCGGTTCGGCACGTAGCGCAGACGCTTGACCGCGTCGTTGACCGCGGCGGCGACCTCGGGGCTCACCTTCGGCGAACCGTTGACGACGCGGCTGACCGTCGCCCGCGACACTCCCGCGACGCGTGCGACCATCTCGAGCGTGGGGGCGCTCCCCGCGGCATCCTTCGCCATGTCGTCAGTCTAGGCAGGTC
Source organism: Agromyces cucurbitae (assembly GCF_058349945.1). Lineage (NCBI taxonomy): Bacteria > Bacillati > Actinomycetota > Actinomycetes > Micrococcales > Microbacteriaceae > Agromyces > Agromyces cucurbitae. The sequence continues at coordinate 526,341 of NZ_JBYRES010000001.1, forward strand.
ACAGCGAACGATCGCGGATGACTCGGGCGTACGCGTGCCCGCTGCGCTTGATCGTGCGCTCCTGCGTGTCGTAGTCGACGCGCACGATGCCGAACCGCTTCGCGTACCCCCACGCCCACTCGAAGTTGTCGAGCAGCGACCAGTAGAAGTAGCCGTTGACGGGTACGCCCGCATCGATCGCGTCGAGGATGGCGGCGAGGTGCGCGAGCACGAACGACTCCCGATCGGCGTCGTCGACCTGCGGCGCACCCGACTCGTCGTGCGACACCACGTCGTCGTACGCGGCCCCGTTCTCGGTGACGTAGAGCTCGACGCCGGCGTCGGCCGCGTAGTCCTCCCAGATGCGGCGCAGCAGGCGGGTGAGTCCCTCGGGCTGCACCTCCCAGTTCTGCGCCGTGCGGGGCAGGCCGCGGTCGACGTTGTACAGGTCGTGCGACACGGGGTAGGGGCTGCGGGTCGGACGGGCGTTGCCGGGCGCGCTCGACACGGGGGTGTCGGCGGGCGCGGGCGGCGTCGCCGAGACGAGGTCGCCGTGGTAGTAGTTCACGCCGAGCGTGTCGATCGGGGTGGAGATCAGGTCGAGGTCGCCGGGTCGCACGGCGGCCTCGAAGCGTTCGACGGCCGCGGCATCCACCGCGCGGATGTCGCCGACGATGTCGGCCGGGTAGCTCGCCCGGAACAGCGGGTCGAGGAACCACCGGTTGAACTGGCCGTCGAGCCGGCGCACGGCGTCGAGGTCGCGCGGGTCGCCCGGGTCGGCCGGGTCGGCGACCGTGTGGTTGAGGGTGATGCCGAGCTGCAGGCCGGCATCGCGGGCACGCAGCTCGCGAACCACCCGGCCGTGGCCGAGCAGCAGGTGGTGCGACGCGAGCATGCCCTCGGCGATGCTCCGGTGGCCCGGCGCGTGCTCACCGCCCGTGTACGAGAGGAACGAGGCGCACCACGGCTCGTTGAGCGTCGTCCACGCGCTGACCCGGTCGCCGAGCGCGTCGTGCAGCGAGAGCGCGTACTCGGTGAACCGGTCGGCCGTCTCGCGCACCGTCCAGCCGCCGCGCTCCTCGAGCGCCTGCGGCAGGTCCCAGTGGTAGAGCGTGAGCCACGGCTTGATGTCCGCCTCGAGCAGCTCGTCGACGAGGCGCGAATAGAAGTCGACGCCCGCGGGGTTCACGGGGCCGCCGTCGGGCCGCACCCGCGACCACGACGTCGAGAAGCGGTACGTCTGCAGTCCGAGCTCGCGCATGACCGCGACATCCTGCGGCATGCGGTGGTAGTGGTCGCACGCGACGTCGCCGTCGTCGCCCCCGACGACGGCGCCCGGCACCCGGCAGAACGCGTCCCAGATCGACGCCGTCCGGCCGTCGTCGAAGGCGGCGCCCTCGATCTGGTAGGCGGCCGTCGCCGCGCCGAACAGGAAGGTCTCGGGGAACGCGCGCGTCGCTGCACCCGTCGTCTCCGTCATGGAGAGGTCCTCTCGAAGCTCGATGGTCATCCCTTGACTGCTCCTGCCATGATCCCTGAAATGAGTTGCTTGCCGGCGATGATGAAGAGAATCAGCAGCGGCAGCGTCGCGAGCACCGCGCCCGCGAGCACGACCGAGTAGTCGACGTACCGGGCCGACTGCAGCTGGCTGAGCGCCACCTGCAGGGTCGGGTTCTGCGGCACGACGAGCAGCGGCCAGAGGTAGTCGGTCCACGCCGTCATGAAGGTGAAGAGGCCGAGGATCGCCATCGCGGGTCGCGCGGCCGGCACGCCGACGTGCCAGAACGTGCGGATCATCGACGCCCCGTCGACGCGGGCCGCCTCGATGAGCTCGTCGGGGATCACGTCGACCAGGTACTGCCGCATGAAGAACACGCCGAACGCGGTGACGAGGGTCGGCACGATCACGGCGCCGAGCGTGCCCGTCCAGCCGAACTGCTTCATGAGCATGAACAGGGGGATGATGCCGAGCTGCGTCGGCACCGCGAGCGTCGCGATGACGAACACCATGAGCCCCTCGCGACCGCGGAACCGCAGCTTCGCGAAGGCGTAGCCTGCGAGCGTCGAGAAGCTCACGACCGAGAGGGTGATGACGCTCGAGACGATGATCGAGTTGCCGAGCGCGAGCCAGAACGGCACGGTGTCGAGCACCTCGCCGACGTTCGTCCAGAACTGCCCGCCGGGCAGCAGCGGCGGCCACGTGCTCGTGAGCGCCGACTTGTCGCTCGAGCCGATGACGAACGACCAGTAGAGCGGGTAGGCGCCGGCGACGAAGAAGACGCCGAGCAGCGTGTAGGTCAGCCAGCCGGGGCGGCGCTCGATGCCGAGCGCACGGCGGCGCGGTGCGTCGTACCGAACGGGCTTGATCGCGTCGCGGGTGACGACGGCCTTCGTGGCGGTCATGCGCGGTCCTCCCTGTCGTCGTCGAGGATGTCGTCGTCGAGCGTCGGCTCCGCGACCATGGCACCCGTCACCCCTCCGGCTCCGGGCACGGCGGCGAGGGCGGATGCCTCGGCGCGAGCCGCGGCATGGGCGTCGAGCCGGCGCCTGGTGCGGCGCTTCGCGCGCTTCGCCTCGGCGCCCGCGATGCGTCGCGAGGCCCAGAAGTTCACCAGGCCGATGGCCACGATGATGAGGAAGAGCATCCACGCGACGGCCGAGGCCTTGCCGAAGTCCTGGCGGTTGAAGGCGAGGTCCCACAGGTAGAGCACGGTCGTCTGGTACTGCCGCTGCGGCCCGCCGGGCACCGAGCTCGTCGCGTTGAACAGCTTGGGCTCGGTGAAGATCTGCAGGCCGCCGATCGTCGCCGTGATGACGACGAACACGATCGTCGGCTTGATGCTCGGGATCGTGACCGAGAAGAAGCGGCGAACGGCGCCGGCGCCGTCGATGGCGGCGGCCTCGTGGATGTCCTTCGGCACGGCCTGCATGGCGGCGAGCAGGATGAGCGCGTTGTAGCCCGTCCAGCGCCAGTTGACCATGGTCGCGATCGCGATGTGGCTCGGCAGGGTCTCGGTCTTCCACATCACGGGATCGGCGCCGATCGTCGTGAGGAGGTTGTTGATGAGTCCGTACTTCTCGCCGAAGACGTTGCTGAAGATGAGCGTGACGGCGACGGGCGTCACGACGTAGGGGAGGATGACCGACAGTCGCCAGAAGGTCTTGGCGCGGATGTTCTGGTCGAGCACGGCGGCGATGACGATCGCGGCGATGAGCTGCGGCACCGCTGAGAGCAGGAAGATGCTGAAGGTGTTGAAGAGCGAGTTCCAGAACAGCGGGTCCTGGAGCTCGTCGGTGAAGTTCTGGAGGCCGACCCACTCGCCCGGGCCGGTGAGCAGGTTCCAGTCGTTGAGCGACACCACGAAGGTGTACCCGAGCGGGAAGAGCCCGACGAGGCCGAACAGCACGAAGAACGGGGCGATGTAGAGGTAGGGCGAGTACCGCACGTCCCAGCGGCTGAGGCGCTGCCGGGCGGTGAGCTCGGTGCGGGGCGCGGTGCGGTCGCGCTTCGCGCCGCCCGAGGGCGTGGGGGATGCCGCCTCCGTCGGCGGCGTGATCGTCGAAGTCATTCGGGGTTCCTCTCGTGAGGCGGGCCCTTCGGAGCGTTCGTTCCGAAGGGCCCGCGGTCACACGGCCGGTCGGGCTACTGCTGGACCAGCTGGTCGAGGAGGTCGAGCGCGTGCTGCCACGCGGTCGGGCCGTCGGCCTTGCCCGAGTCGAGCTCCTGGATCGACGGTCCGAAGACCTGCTCCTGGATGACCGAGTCGTCCGGCCCCTTGTACTGGGCGACGACGCCCTCGGCGCGCGAGCCGAGGATCTCGCCGACGGGCGCGTCGTTGAAGAACGCGGTCAGCTCGCTCTCACCGGTGACGCCCGAGTCGGACTGCGCCTCGACGTTCGACGGGAAGGTGCCCGCGGCCTGGAAGGCCGCGACCTGCGACTGCGCGTTCGTCAGGTACTCGGCGAGCTCGGCCGCCTCCTTCGGGTGCTTCGACGTGGTGGGCACGGTCAGGAACGCGCCGCCCCAGTTGGCCGCGCCGCCGGGGAAGACGTCGGCGAAGTCCCAGCCGGTGGTGGCGTCGCCGCCGCCGGCCTCGACCTGGCCCTTGACGACGCCGAGCATCCAGCCCGGGCAGACGAAGGTCGCGAACGAGCCGTCGGTGAAGGCCTTGCCCCCGCCCCAGTCCCACTGGGTCTGGTTCGACGAGAGGCCGTCGGCCGCGCCCTGCGCGAGCAGCGCCCAACGGGCCTCGAGCTCCTCGTTGCCCTCGACGTTGAGCTCGCCGTCGGCGGTGTAGTAGCCCTCGGGCAGCTGGTTGACCATCGAGTTCCAGACGAAGCCCGACTGGTCGTAGAACGCCTTGCCGGTCTTGTCGTGGTAGGCCTTGCCGACCTCGAAGAACTTCTCCCAGCTGGCGTCGTCGCCGCCGAACAGCTCGGCGACGCCTTCGCGGTCGCTCGGCAGGCCGGCCGCCTCGAAGAGCTTGCCGTTGTAGCAGAGGCCCTCGGGGCCGATGTCGGTGCCGTAGCCGATGATGCGGCCGTCGGCGTCGGTGGCCTGCTTCACCTTCCAGTCGACCCACTGGTCGGAGAGGTCGTCGGCGCCGTAGTCGCGCAGGTCGGTGAAGGTGTCGCTGACCTGCATGACCTTCGAGAGCCAGCCCTCTTCGACGGCCTGCACGTCGGGGAGCCCGGCGCCGGCGGCCTGCTTGGTCTGCCAGTCGGTGAGGGCGTTGCCGCCGGTGTCGATGTTGGTGGCCTTGATGGTGATGCCCGGGTGCTCGGCCTCGTACTGGTCGTAGAGGTCGTCGAGGCCCATCGTGCCGAACGTGGTGACGGTCAGGGTGATGTCCTCGCCCTCGGCGCTCGCGCCGCCGCCGGTCGAGCAGGCGGTTGCGAGCAGGGCGATCGATGCCGCGCCGGCGATGGCGACGGCGCCGCGGGTGCGTCGTGAGAGCTTCACGGTCACTCCTTTGTGTGCGTGGTCGATTCGGGATGATGATGCAGGAACCAGAGAGCGCTCTCTCAGCAGTGTGAGAGCGCTCTCACTCGTTCGGAAGGCGACATTACGACGATGTTTCGTAGATGTCAAGAGAGCGCTCTCACGCTTGCGGGGTGACGAGGCCCAGCCTGGCCCGCCGGGCCGCGCGTAGACTCGACGGGTGTCCGCCCCCGAAGAGCCCCCCGCTGTCAGCGAGGCGGTGCAGCGACGTCGAATGACCATCGCGCTCGTGCTCATCGCCGTCCTCGTGGCGATCAGCGTGGTGATCGTCGGCGCGGTCGCCGGAGCCGACACGGGTGCCGCGTCGGGCGCCGGGCCCGAGGCATCCGGTTCGACCAGCGCGTCGCCGCGGCCGGCCCCGCCGACCGTGCCGCCGCCCGCAACCGTCGACACGTTCGATCGCACGGCCCACTCGCTCGACGACCCCTCGAGCATCTGGGTCGTCGTCAACCAGGTCCGCCCGCTGAACCCGCAGGACTACGTGCCCGCCGACCTCGTCGAGGTGCCCGTCGCGCACACCTGGGTGCCCGAGCTGCGGCAGGAGGCCTCCGACGCCGTCGTCGCGATGTTCGCCGCCGCGACCGACGAGGCCGGCTTCTACCTGGCCTCGAACAGCGCGTACCGCAGCTACGACACGCAGGTCGAGCTCTACGGCGACGGCAGCGACCCGACGACCGCGCCGCCCGGGCACTCCGAGCACCAGACCGGCCTCGCGATGGACATCGGCACCGAAGCGGGCTGCACGTTCGAGTGCATGGACGACAGCGCCGAGGGCGAGTGGGTGCGCGCGAACGCCTACCGGTTCGGCTTCATCCTGCGCTACCCCGCCGACAAGGTCGACATCACGGGCTACCCGCACGAGTCGTGGCACTTCCGCTACGTCGGCGTGCCGCTCGCGACCGAGATGCACGAGAAGGGCATCACGACGCTCGAGGAGTTCTTCGGCGTTCCCGGCGGCCCCGCGCAATGACCGGCGCGGCGAACGGCCCCGACGCGTCGAGCACGCCCGACGCGGCGAACGCGACCGGCGGGTCGAGCACTCCCGGCGCGGCGAAGCCCCCCGGTCCGCCGCCGCCCGTGCCCGCGGTGCCGCATCGCGGCGTCTCGCTCTCGGTGCTCATCGTCAACCAGTTGCTCGCCGGCGTCGGCGTCGCGTCGGGCATCGCGGTCGCCGCCCTCCTCGTCGAGGAGCTCACGGGCGTCGTCGCCCTCGCGGGCTTCGCCCAGTCGTCGAGCGTGCTCGGCGCAGCGCTCACGGCGATCCCGCTCGCGAAGCTCGCCGTGCGGCGCGGCCGCCACGTCGCGCTCGCGACGGGCTACGCGCTCGGATGCCTCGGCGCCCTCCTCGTCATCGCCGCGGCGGTGAGCGGCTTCGTGCCCCTCGTGTTCCTCGGGCTCATGGCGTTCGGCGCGGGCACGGCCGCCGGACTCCAGGCGCGGTTCGCCGCGACCGAGGTCGCGGCGCCCGGCTTCGAGGCGCGCTCGATGTCGCTCGTGCTCTGGGCGACGACGCTCGGCTCGGTGGCCGGCCCCCTGCTCTCCGACCTCGGCGACACCGTCGGCCAGAGCATCGGGCTGCCCGCGCTCGTCGGCCCGTTCCTGTTCTCGGGCGCGGCGTTCGCCTTCTCGACGCTGCTCGTGGCGGCACTCCTGCGGTTGCCGCCCGCGGGTCGGCTCGCCGGGGATGCCGCGGCCGGGGCATCCGGTTCATCGGCGTCGATCGGATCGTGGCAGGCCATGCGCATCGCGGCCCGCAACCCGCGCGCGCTGTTCGCGATCTTCGCGATCGTCTGCTCGCACACGGTCATGGTGGGGGTCATGGTCATGACGCCCGTGCACATGATGGCGCACGGGCTCTCGCTCTCGCTCGTGGGCATCGTGATCAGCATCCACATCCTCGGCATGTACGGGGCGAGCCCGCTCGTCGGCTGGCTCGCCGACCGCATCGGGTCGGAGCGGGTGATCTTCATCGGCATCGGCATCCTCGCGCTCGCGACGCTCACGGGGATCCTCGCGCCCGCCGACGACATGCTGCTCGTGCCGCTCGCACTGGGGCTGCTCGGGCTCGGCTGGTCGTGCGGGCTCATCGGCGGCTCGACCCTCGTGACCGACGCCGTCGACCCGTCGATCCGCGTGCCGCTGCAGGGTGCGACCGATGCGGCGATGAACCTCGCGGCGGCGATCGCGGCCGCCCTCAGCGGGTTCGTGCTCGGGTTCGGCGGGTTCGCCGGGGTGTGCCTCGTGGCGATGCTCGTGCTGCTGCCGCTCGTCGTGGTCGGCGTGCGTTCGCGGCGTCTCCCGGCCTGACCCGCGCCGGCTGAGCCGGGGCACGCCCGGCCCGCCGACGGATCGGCGTGCAGGGTGTTGTGAGAACGCTTTCATGGGTTTCCCAGAGTTCGGGAGGGTTCCTCACAAACTCGCGTGATGAGGTTTCGTGTCCCCCGAAACGCCGACCGGAACCTCTTCCCGTGTTCAAACGAATCTCCAAGACGCCGCCTGCCCCCATGCCGCAGCGCCGCCGCGCGACCTTCCGCGCGCCCGGCGCGATCGACCCCGCTCTCCTCGCCGAAGGCGCGGACGCGACGGCCGACGGCCCCGGCGCCTCGTTCGAGCACCTCGCGGAAGCCACGGAACCGGACGGCACCCGGGAGGACTCGGCCGCGCCCGATACGGCCGAGCCCTCCCGTCCGACCAAGGCCCGGCGCGGCTTCGTCGCCGCGATGCGCGAGCGCGATTCCGCGGCGAACGGCGGCGCGTCCCCCGACACCGTGGCCGGCCCCGATACGACCGTCGACGAGGTCGCCGGTGCCGGACGTGCGCTCAGCGACGGCGGGACTCCGCAGGGTCCGGGTTCAGTTCCCCCGAACCCGGGCCCGCCGGAGTCCCGTCGCACGAGCTCCGGTGCCGACGACGGTGCGGCGGAGGCCGCGCCCGACGCGCAGGCCGAGCGCCACCCGCGGCACCGTGCCGACCACGCACGCAACCGCCGGCCCTCGAGCGGCACCCGTCGGCTCGTCGCGCTCGGCGCCACGACCGCGCTGTTCGGCGTGACCGCGTTCGGCGCCGTCGCCTCGGCGATCGCACCCGGCGGCACGGCCTCCGCGGTCGCCGCGAGCGGTGCGTTCGGCGCAGCGCGGACCGAGGCGGGCGAGACGACGGCCGCCGCCGCGGGCGACGAGATCGTCTCGACGGCCGCCGCGGTCGACGACGGCCCGACGATCACGAGCGGGCTCTCGACCGCTGCGGCGCCCTTCACGGGCGGCACGCAGGTGTCGGTCACGGGCGACGGGCTCGACCAGGTCGGCGCCGTGACGGTCGCCGGTGTCGAGGCGCCCATCGTGTCGGCCGACGAGGGCACGATCACGTTCACGGTGCCCGCGGTCTCGGCGGAATCGCTCGGCGACGCCGAGGTGAGCTTCTCGGACGCCGCGGGCAACCCCGTGCCGGTCGACGCGCCCGCGGCGTCGGTCGCGGCCGGCGTCGAGGTGCCGGAGGCGTCGACCACCGACGCCGAGGGCGTCGACGAGGCGTCGACGACCGAGGTGCCCACGGTGCTCACCCTCGACTACACGAGCGACCCGCGCATCGACGCGCAGGTCGGCTACGTGCTCGCCCACTGGAGCGACTACAACACCGACGAGTACACCGTGCTGAGCGGTGTCGACTGCGCGAACTTCACGAGCCAGTCGCTCGTCGCGCGCGGCTGGAAGATGGACGACGGCTGGTACTACGACCGCGCGACCGGCGCCATGTCGCCGAGCTGGGCGAGCTCGACGGCACTGCGCGACTACCTGCTCGGCCGGCCCGACGTCGCGACGCCGCTCGACGACTCGCAGCGCGCGGCCGTCAAGGTCGGCGACATCGCCCAGTTCGACTGGGATGCCTCGGGCGACCGCGACCACACCGCCGTCGTGACCCGGGTCGAGCACTCGGGCGGCACGACCCGCATCTGGGTCGGCGGCCACACGAAGGACGCCGACTACTGGAACGTCGACGAGGCCCTCGCCTCGGGCGGCGGCACCGTCTCGTACTTCTCGCTGAATTGACCGGCGGCGCTCAGCCGCCGAGGGCGGCGTCGACGATGCGCTTCGCCTCGGCCTGCACGAGCTGCAGGTGCTCGGGCCCCTTGAACGACTCGGCGTAGATCTTGTAGACGTCCTCCGTGCCGCTCGGCCGGGCCGCGAACCACGCGTCGGCCGTCTCGACCTTCACGCCGCCGATCGCGGCGTCGTTGCCGGGCGCCTTCGACAGCTTCGCGGTGATCGCCTCGCCCGCGAGCTCGGTCGCGGCGATGGCGTCGCCGTCGAGCCGGCCGAGCGCGGCCTTCTGCGCGGCGTCGGCCGCGGCATCCGTGCGCTCGTACGCCGGGTCGCCGAAGCGCGACACCAGCTCGCCGTACAGCTCCGACGGCGACCTGCCCGTGACGGCGCGGATCTCGGCGGCGAGCAGGCACAGCAGGATGCCGTCCTTGTCGGTCGTCCACACGGTGCCGTCGAAGCGCAGGAACGAGGCGCCCGCACTCTCTTCGCCGCCGAAGCCGACCGAGCCGTCGACGAGCCCGGGCACGAACCACTTGAACCCGACCGGCACCTCCCACAGGCGGCGGCCGAGCGACGCTGCGACCCGGTCGATCATCGAGCTCGAGACGAGCGTCTTGCCGATCGCGGCATCCGGCCGCCAACCCGGGCGGTGCGCGAACAGGTACTCGATCGCGACGGCGAGGTAGTGGTTCGGGTTCATGAGCCCGCCGTCGGGGGTCACGATGCCGTGCCGGTCGGCATCGGCGTCGTTGCCCGTGAGCAGGTCGTACGCGCCCGCCTGCGCGACGACCGAGGCCATCGCGTTGCGGCTCGACGGGTCCATGCGGATCTTGCCGTCCCAGTCGAGGGTCATGAACGACCAGCGCGGGTCGACCCGTTCGTTCACGACCGTGAGGTCGAGCCCGTAGCGGTCGCGGATCGCCGCCCAGTAGTGCACCGACGCTCCGCCGAGCGGGTCGGCGCCGATGCGGATGCCGCTGTTCCTGATCGCCTCCATGTCGATGACGTTCGCGAGGTCGGCGACGTAGGCGCCGCGGAAGTCGTACGTCTCGACCCCGCTCGGCTCGGCCTGGTTCACGCCGCGCAGCCCGTCGGCGATGAGCTCGTTCGCGCGCGCCGCGATCCACGCGGTCGCGTCGCTGTCGGCTGGCCCGCCGTGCGGCGGGTTGTACTTGAAGCCGCCGTCCTGCGGCGGGTTGTGCGACGGGGTGATGACGATGCCGTCGGCCTCGCCCTCGGCGCGCTTGGCCGGGTCGTTGTTCCAGGTCAGGATCGCGTGCGAGAGCGCCGGCGTCGGCACGTAGTCGTCGAACTCGTCGACGAGCACGCGCACCTCGTTGCCGACGAGCACGTCGAGCGCGGTCGTCTGGGCGGGCGCGCTGAGCGCGTGTGTGTCGGCGCCGATGAAGAGCGGCCCCGTGATGCCCTGGGCGGCGCGGTACTCGACGATCGCCTGGGTCGTCGCGAGGATGTGGTGCTCGTTGAAGCTCGTCGTGAGCGACGAGCCGCGGTGGCCCGACGTGCCGAACGCGACGCGCTGCCCGGGCACCGTCGGGTCGGGCTTCAATTCGTAGTACGCCCTGATGAGCGCTTCGACGTCGATGAGGTCGGACTCGATGGCCGGGGTTCCCGCTCGCTCGTGCATGCGAACAGTCTTCCGCGGGTTGAGGAGGCGCGCCAGCGCCGTCTCGAAACCCACTGGCCGATGACGGTTTCGAGACGCTCGCTGCGCTCGCTCCTCAACCCGCCAATGAGTGCACGGCGGTCGCGACCGAGTAGATCGCGACGCCCGCGAGCGCGCCCACCACGGTGCCGTTGATGCGGATGAACTGCAGGTCGCGCCCCACCTGCAGTTCGAGCTTCTCGGTCGTCTCACGGGCATCCCACCGCTCGACGGTCTCGGTGATGACGCCCGCGATCTCGTGCCGGTAGTTGCGCACGACGTAGGCCGCGGCGTCCGTCACCCAGTCGTCGACCTTCGCCGCGAGCGCCTTGTCGGTCGCGAGCCTGGTGCCCACTTCGACGATCGCGGCTCGCAGCCCGGTGCGCAGCTCGCTCGACGGGTCGGCCAGTCCCTCGACGAGCGTCGCCTTGACGGCGCCCCAGGTCTCGCTCGCGAACTCGCGCACGCGCGGGCTGGCGAGCAGGTCGGCCTTGAGCCGCTCGACCCGGGCGATCATCTCGGGGTCGTGCTGCAGGTCGTCGGCGAGCTCGGCGAGATAGCGGTCGATCGCGACGCGCATCGGATGCGCGTCGTCGGCTCGTACCGCGCGCACGAAGGCGAGCACCTCGCGGTGCGCCCGATCGTCGACGAGGCGGTCGACGAAGCCCGGCATCCACTTCGGCAGCCGGTCGGAGACCATGCGACCGAACGCCTCGGGGTGCGTCTCCAGCCAGGAGGTCGCCTTCTCGAGCACGGCGTCGACGGCGGCGCGCTGCTGGTCGGCCGCGACGAGCTGCGCGCCGATGCGCCCGATCGCCGGACCCCACTCGGGCTCGAAGAGGTGCCGCCTCGCGAGCCGCTCGATGACGTCTTCGACGTCGTCGTCGCCGAGCATCGTGAGCACGCCGCGTGCGGCGACCGCGACCTCGGCGGTGACGCGTTCGGCGTGCTCGGGCTGCGCGAGCCACGCGCCGACCCGGCGCGAGACGCCGATCGACCGCAGCTTGCCGAGCACGACCTCGTCGGAGAGGAACTCGTGCTCGACGAACGCCCCGAGGGTCGCCCCGATCTCGTCCTTGCGGCGCGGGATGATCGCGGTGTGCGGGATCGGGATGCCGAGCGGATGCCGGAACAGGGCGGTGACCGCGAACCAGTCGGCGATCGCGCCGACCATCGCGCCCTCGGCGGCCGCGCGCACGTAGCCCATCCAGGCGATCTCGTCCTGCAGGGCGAACGACACCGCGAACACGGCGGCGGCGACGAGGAGCAGGCTCGTCGCGATGCGCTTCATGCGGCGCAGCGCGACCAGACGCTCGGCGTCGGTCGGCACGGCCCTGGTCTCCACGTCGGCAGTATTACAGGCCGGTCGCGCACCGCTCGTTAGGCTTGGCGCATGACCACGGATGCCTCGGCGACGCCCCCTGACGAGACCTACTCGTACCTCGGGCCGGCCGGGACGTTCACCGAGGCGGCGCTCAAGCAGGTGCCCGAGGCCGCGGGCAAGCACTGGCGTCCGGTGAACAACGTGGGCGAGGCGCTCGCCGACGTCGTCGACGGGCGTTCGATCGCCGCGATGATCGCGATCGAGAACTCGATCGACGGCGGTGTGAGCGCCACGCAGGACGCGCTCGCGACGGTGCCCGGCCTCCGCATCGTGGGGGAGTACCTCGTGCCCGTGAACTTCGTGCTCGTCGCCCGGCCGGGCACCGCGCTCGCCGACGTGCGCGTCGTCAACGCCCACCCGGTCGCGTACGCCCAGTCGCGCGGCTGGCTCGAGCGCGAGCTGCCGGACCACGGCCACATCCCGGCGACGAGCAACGTGCAGGCCGCGGCATCCCTGTTCGAGAACTCGCAGGCCGACGCGGCTATCGCCCCGCCGGGCATCACCGAGCACCTCGACGTCGACGTGCTCGCGCGCGACATCGGCGACAACCCGAACGCGGTGACGCGCTTCGTGCTCGTGAGCCGGTCGCGCACCCTGCCGGCCAAGACCGGCGCCGACAAGACGAGCCTCATCGTCGAGCTGCCCGACGACGAGCCGGGCGCCCTGCTCGACATGCTCGAGCAGTTCTCGACGCGGGGCGTCAACCTCTCGCTCATCCAGTCGCGGCCGATCGGCGACGCCCTCGGGCGGTACCGCTTCGTGATCGACCTCGAGGGCCACGCCGAAGACGAGCGGGTCGCCGACGCGCTGCTCGGCCTGCGCCGCTACTCGCCGAAGGTGATCTTCCTCGGCTCGTATCCGCGTGCCGACCGGCGTGAGATCGAGTACCACTCGAAGTACGATGACGAGATCTTCATCGAGGCTCGCGACTGGCTGCGCGGGCTCTTGAGCGGCGAACCCGACGGCGCCTGACGGCGACGCACGCTCACGGAGGGGGTCGACGATGACCGATGCACGCGAGGGCCTCGACCCGCGGTACGACGCGCGGTTCCAGCGCGGGTACGACGGGCATGGGGCGGATGCCTCGGCCGCGGCATCCTCGCCGATGGCCGAGCCGGCGGCGGCCGGGCCTGCGGTGACCGCACCGGCCGGGGCCGAGCCGTCGGCGGCAGCGCCGGCGCTCGCCGGTGTCGCCCAGCCGATGCCGGCGGAGCCCGCGGTGTCGCCACGCCACGACGCACCGGTCGACGCCGCGGCCGAGCTGCGTGCGATGCTCGAGCCCGACCCCGAGGACGAGCACGACGAGCTCGACGAGCACGACGAGCACGACGAGCGCGCCGACGACGCGTTCGCCGGGCTCGAACCCGATAGCGCGGGGCATCCGCGACCCGAACGTGCCGAGGAGGCAAGGGCCGGAGACCTCGGCCAGACGACCTGGGGGTGGCTCGCCGGGGGCTGGGCGCTCTGCGTCGTCGCCGTCTGGCTCGGCGCCTGGCTGACGTGGATCGTCAACGCCGACCAGAGCTGGTACGCGGCCGCGCCGACGCCCGAGACTCCCGAGACGCAGGTGTGGCGATCGCTCGGCTGGGCGATGGCCCCGTCGTTGCTCATGGGCGGGACCGTCGGCGTCGTGGTCGTGACCGCGGTCGCGGTGGTCCTGCAGATGCGTCGGCCTCGTCGAAGCGCGGTGACCACCCGCTTCGCGCGACCCGCGACGTGGTGGGTGCTCACCGCGATCGTCGCCGCCGGCCTGATCGCGATGCCGGGGCTCATCGGCATGCTCGTGGAGGCCGCCGTGATGAACATGAGCGGTGGAATCGTCTACGACGGAGCGGGGCTCATCGACGAGGGCCAGCAGGCGAAGATCGACGTGATGGTCCGCGGCCAGTACGCCCAGGCCATCGTCGGCCCGCTCTCGCTCGGCGTCATCGCGGGCGTCGTCGCGATCACGCTGGTCGAGGCGCGCCGGTCGGTGTTCGCCGCACGCGGCCGCTCGGTGTCGGCGCGGGCGGACTGAGCCGACGGATCAGTGCGCGGAGCTCCGCCCGGCCGCCGGCCCGGCCGGCTGCGTGGCCGGGCCGAGACCGGAGTCGAGCGCCGACCGCCAGGCGGACTGCACGGCGGCGGTGACGGCGCCGCGAACGACCGTGTTCTCGGCGAACGGCGAGAGACGCACGTCGATCGGGGTCGCGCCGCTCGCCGCGAGCCGGCGTTCGAGCGCCGTCATGAGCACCGTGCCGCCGCGGGCGATGCCGCCGGTCACGTACACGCGGTGGAGGTCGAGTGCGAGCACGATGGGCGCGAGTGCCCGGGCGGCCACGTCGGCGAGCTGGTCGACGATCTCGGTGGCCGCGCGCTCGCCGTCGTTCGCCCGCTCGAAGACCTGGGCCGTCGCCGCCTCGGGGCCGAGCCCGGAGGCGAGTCGCGTGAACGGGTCGCGTGCGGCGACCAGCCGCGCGACCTCGTCGATGCGCTCGGCCCCGACGACCGCCTCGAGCGGGGCGCGGTCGCCGCTCCACGGGTCGGTCACCTCGAGCGCCCCGATCTCGCCCGCGGCGCCGAGCGGGCCGCGGTAGACGCGGCCCTCGAGCACGAGGCCCGCGCCGAGCCGCTCGCCCCACTGCACAGTGAGGAACGAGGGCGGGCAGTCGTCGAGCTCCGACATCGCGAGGGCGGCGAGGTTGGCGTCGTTGTCGAGTTCGACGGCGGGGCCGAATCCGCGGCCGAGCTCGCGCGTGAGGTCGAGGTCGGTCCACGCGTCGATGCCGCGGATGACGCGCACGCGGCCCTCGGCGCGATCGATCATGCCGACGCTCGCGACCGTCACCGCCGAGATGCGGGCTCGATCGAGGCCCACTGCGGCGAGGGCGCGGTCGACGGTGGTGTTCACGAGCCGGAGCAGCTCGCGTCCGTCGTGCAGCTCGTGCAGCGCGTTCGCCTCGGCGAGCACCGCGCCCGAGGCATCGGCGACCTCCGCCACGACGCGGTGCAGGCCGATGTCGACCCCGAGCACGTGGAAGCGACCCGGTGCGAC
Organism: Agromyces cucurbitae; assembly: GCF_058349945.1. NCBI lineage: Bacteria > Bacillati > Actinomycetota > Actinomycetes > Micrococcales > Microbacteriaceae > Agromyces > Agromyces cucurbitae. The sequence continues at coordinate 541,443 of NZ_JBYRES010000001.1, forward strand.
GGTGAACCGGGCCGCCGGCCGCCCGAGCGATTCGACGGGGTCGTGCCGGCGCAGCCAGCCGTCGGCATCGAGCTCGTCGATGATCGTCGCGACGGTCGAGCGCGTGAGCCCCGTGCGCTCCGCGATCTCGACGATGCGCACGGGCTCGTCGTGGGCGCGCAGCTCGTCGAGCACGCGGGCGGTGTTGTAGCGCTTCAGTCGTGCCGTTCCGACGATCGGGTCGTTCATGGGGCTCCGTTCCGGCGTTAGTTTAACCGAGACTTTACGTTAAGACCTTGCGTAAAGATCGGAGGTCTGGTTGGGTCGGGATGACGGCGCGCGATCGCACGCCGGAGAACCACCGGCGAAAGGCCCGACGATGCACCCAACGCCCAGACGACGAGCGGTCCTTGCGCCGCTCGCGACGATCGCGACCGCCCTCCTGCTGACGACGGGCACCGCCGTCGGCGCGAGCGCCGAGCCGCCCGACCGCACCGCGAAGCTCACCGTGCCGCCGAAGACGGCGACCGGCCTGGAGCCGGCGCGCGATGCCATCGAGCGGCTGCTCGGCGAGGCATCCGACGGGTTCGATCTCGTGAGCCTGGAGTCGGCCGACGGCGCCGACCGCTACGAGATCACCTCGAAGCGCAACCACGTTCGCGTGGCGGCGACCGACTCGGCGACCGCGATCGCGGGCGTCAACGCCTACCTCGGCACGATCGGCCAGTCGGTGTCGTGGAACGTGCGCAACCTCGACCCCGAAGCCGCGCTGCCGCTGCCGACCGAGCCGATCACGGCGACCGCGAACGTGTCGCACCGCTTCTACGGCAATGACACCGAAGACGGCTACACCGGTGCCTACCGCACGTGGGAGGAATGGGAGCGCGAGATCGACGAGCTCGCCGCCCTCGGCTTCAACGAGGTGTTCATGCCCGTCGGGTCCGAGGCGGTCTACGCCGAGGTGCTGCAGCAGTTCGGGTACTCGGCCGAGGAGGCACGGGCGTGGATCCCGCTGCCCGGGCACCAGCCGTGGTGGCTCCTGCAGAACATGTCGAGCTACCCCGCGGGCACGAGCGAGGCGTTGCTCGAGGCACGCACCGAGCTCGGCCGCAAGATCGCCGACCGCCTGCGCGAGCTCGACATGACGCCCGTGCTGCCCGGCTACTTCGGCACCGTGCCGACCGACTTCGCCGACCGCAACGCCGATGCCAGGGTCGAGCCGCAGGGCGGCTGGGTCGGCTTCCAGCGCCCGGGCTGGCTCGACCCGAACTCGGCCGCGTTCCCGGCCGTCGCCGAGGCGTTCTACGAGGCGTCCGAACGGGCGCTCGGCGCTTCCGGCGCGTACAAGATGGACGTCCTGCACGAGGGCGGCCGTCGCGGCTCGGTCGACGTGCCCGCGGCCACGCGGGCGATCGAGACCGCCCTGCAGACGGCGCGGCCCGGCGCGACGTGGGTGCTGCTCGGCTGGCAGAACAACCCGCCGGCGGATGTCGCGGCGGCGGTCGACCCCGAGACGACGTTCATCGTCGACGGACTGTCGGACCGCTTCGCGCGCGGCGACCTCGAGGCGAAGTGGAGCGGCGTGCCGTACGCCTTCGGCACGATCTGGAACTACGGCGGGCACACGACGATGGGTGCCGAGCTCGCGAAGTGGAACGACACGTTCGACGAGTGGCTGAACCGCGAGGGCAGCCGCGTCGACGGCATCGCGGCGCTGCCCGAGGGCGGCCTCAACAACCCCGTCGCGATCGACTTCTTCGCCGGCCTCGCCTGGCGCGAGGGCCCCGTCGACGTGAACGCGTGGTTCGACGCCTGGACCGAGCGTCGCTACGGCATCGACGACCCCGAGCTGAAGGCCGCCTGGCGCATCCTCGCCGAGACCGCGTACACGCTGCCCGACAACGAGGGATTCGCCGAGGCGCACGACGGCCTCTTCGGGGCTCGCCCATCGCTCTCGGCGAGCCACGGCGCGACCTGGTCACCGGGCAACCTCTCGTACGACCCCGACCGCTTCGCCGAGGCGCTCGACCACCTGCTCGCCGCGGCGCCCGCCGCGGGCGAGAACGCGAGCTACCGCTACGACCTCATGGATGTCGCGCGCCAGGTGACCTCGAACACCTCGCGGGTGCTGCTGCCGCAGCTGCAGCAGGCGTACGGCATGCGCGACCGCGCCGCCTTCACGCAGCTCAGCGAGGAGTGGCTCGAGAACATGGACCTGCTCGACGAGATCGTCGCGACCCAGCCGCAGATGCTGCTCGGCCGGTGGATCGCCGACGCCCGGGCGGCCGGAGCCGACGCCGCCGAGGCCGACCGGCTCGAGTTCGACGCACGCTCCCTCATCACGACGTGGGGTCACCGCGACGCGGTGAACGCGGGGCTCAACGACTACGCGAACCGCGAGTGGCAGGGCCTCGTCGGCACCTACTACACGGACCGCTGGGAGCGCTTCTTCGCGAGCATCCAGGCGTCGTTCGACACCGGCAAGGCGCCCGCCTCGATCGACTGGTACGCCGTCGGCGCCGAGTTCACGGCGTCGACCGACACCTCGGCGTTCCTCACGGAACCGGCGGGCGACATCGTCGAGCTCGCCGCGCACGCCGTCGAGGCGCATGACGCGACCGTGCCCGACGTGCCCGAACCGCCGGCGGCGGGTGAGCACTTCCTCTCCGACCTGCCGTTCGCGACGGTTTCGCTCAACCCCACCTACGGCCCGATCGAGCGCGACACCGAGATCGGCGAGGCGGCGTACGGCGACGGCAAGCCCATTCGGCTCGCGGGCGTCGAGTACGCGAAGGGCCTCGGCGTGAACTCGCCGACGACGATCGGGTTCAACCTCGGCGAGCGGTGCACCGCGTTCGAGGCGGTCGTCGGCATCGACGACATCATGAACAAGGCGGGCTCGACGGCCAACGTCATCTTCCGGGTCGTCGCCGACGGCGAGGTGCGCTACGACAGCGGCGCGATGACGAAGGGCCTCGCGGCCGAGGCATCGGTCGACGTCACGGGCGTCGAGCGGCTCGAGCTCGTCGTCGACCCCAACGCGGCCGCTTCGCCCGCCGGTCAGGCCGAATGGTACGACCGTGCCGACTGGGCCGACGCGACGGTCACCTGCGGCTGACGACGGTGTCACCCCCGGGCGGGATCGGTCGGACCGGCCGATCCCGCCCTAATCGGTCGCGGCTCCCGAAGAGGGCTCTTCCGGCGCGGGCACGGCCTGTGGTTGCATGAGCCATGGACTCGAACGACGCGCCTTCCGAGGTGAAGTTCAACGGCAAGCTCGCGCTCCTGCTCGCGATGGCGATGTTCGTGCTCGTCGTCGACACGTCGCTCATGAACGTGTCGATCTCGGCGGTCGTGCGAGACCTCGACACCACGGTGAGCGGCGTGCAGAGCGCGATCGCGCTCGAGGCGCTCGTCTCGGCCGCGTTCATCCTCATCGGCGGCAAGACGGGCGACCTCATCGGGCGCAAGCTCGCGTACATCCTGGGCCTGCTCGGCTACGCGATCGGCGCGATCGCCATGGTGTTCGCACAGGACCTGATCGCGATCATCATCTTCTGGGCGGTCATCGGCGGCATCGGCGCCTCGCTCCTGCTGCCGGCGATGCAGTCGCTCATCCACGGCAACTTCGAGGGCGCGCATCAGAAGCGGGTCTACGCGCTCGTCGGCGCCTCGGCCGCGATCGCCGCCGCCGTCGGCCCGCTGCTCGGCGGTTTCATCACGACGTTCTTCTCGTGGCGGGTCGGCTTCGCTCTGGAGGCGCTCATCATCGCGGTCGTGCTCGCGGGCATCGGCCTCGTGAAGGACGTGCCGTACCACGGCGACCGGTCGATCGACCTCGTCGGGGCGCTGCTGTCGATCGTCGGCATGGGCGGCGTCGTCACCGGCATCCTCGTCTGGCAGGAGGGCGGCGGCTACGTCGGCCTCATCATCGGCATCGGAGTCGTGGGCCTCGGTCTCCTCGTCTTCTGGTTGCGCAACCGCAAGCGCGCGGGCAAGCCCGTGCTGCTCGACCCCGCGCTCTTCGAGTCGAAGATGTTCCGCACCGGGGCGAGTGGGCAGCTGCTGCAGCAGATCGCGCTCGGCGGCACCATGATCGTGCTGCCGATCTACCTGCAGATGGTGTTCGAGTACAACGCGCTGCAGGCCGGCCTCTCGATCGCGCCGCTCTCGCTCAGCATGTTCGTCGTCGCGCTGCTCGCCGGACGCGGCCTCAAGCGCCGCCCGGCGACGATCATCCTCACGGGGTTCGCGCTCGTCGTGGTGGGCGTCGGCGTGATCGTGCCGATCGTGCCCATCGCCGACTCGGGCTGGTACCTCACGATTCCGCTCGTCATCGCCGGCAGCGGGCTCGGGTTCCTGGTCTCGCAGCTCAACAACTACACGCTCTCGCCGATCTCCGACGAGCGGGTCAGCGAGGCCGCGGGCGTGAACTCGGCCGCGGGCTCGTTCGGCCTCTCGTTCGGGCTCGCCTTCGCGGGCGCGATCATGCTCGCGACCCTCGCCTTCACCTTCACCGCGAGCGCCGAGTCGAGCTCGGTGCTGAGCGCCGAGGAGGCGCAGCAGGTCTCCACCGTGCTCGAGGAGGACGCGGAGATCATGAGCGACACCGGCCTCGCCGAGCTGCTCGTCGACCAGCCGGCCGACGTGCAGGAGGAGATCCTGCGCATCAACACCGACTCACGCGACATCGCGCTGCAGGTCGCGCTCTTCGTGCCGATCCTCGCGGGCCTGCTCGGCGTCGCGAACGCCTTGCGCATGCGCCGGCTGCCCGACCCGAACCCGTCGTCGTCGGCCGAGGGCTCGATGCTCGGCTGACTCAGCGCGGCACGCGCACGATGAGCGACGCCGGGTCGACCTCGAACCGCGCCGCGGCGACCGTGCCGAACTCGTCGCCGTCGATCTCGAACTCCTGGGGACCGCCCTCGATGACGAGGTCGACCGTGCGCCCGCGCGAGTACGCGACGACCTGCCGGCGGTTGCCGCCCGTGAGGTCGAGCACCTGGCGGCCGATCGCCGTCTTGCGCATGACCCGGTTCTCCCACGCGATGACCCGCCACACGAACAGCCAGCCGAACAGGTTGCGCGGCTGCAGCCGCACGACGTCGAGGCGCCCGTCGTCGATCTCGGCGTCGGGGATGAGCTCGAGGTTGCCGGGCAGGTAGCCGAGGTTCGCCACGAGGATGCTCGACACCTTCGACCGGTGGTGGCGGCCGCCGTCGAGCCGGTGCACGACGCGGAACGGCTCGGAGTTCGGCAGCGCCCGCAGCCCTGCGTCGACGTAGGCGAGCCAGCCGACCCGCTTCTTGAGGTCGGGGTTCGTGTTCGCGATCATCGTCGCGTCGATGCCGATGCCGGCCATCACGAGCGACGCGTGCGACTCGGTCGTGCCGTCGGGCCGCCGCACGCGGGCGATGAGCACGTCGACCGCCCGGTCGAGTCCCGCGAACGCCAGCACGACGGCGTCGTCGACGTCGTTGACCGGGATGTCGAGGTTGCGCGCGAACAGGTTGCCCGTGCCGAGCGGCACGATGCCCATCGGCATGCCCGTTCCGCGCAGGCCCGCGGCGACCGACCGCACCGTGCCGTCGCCGCCCGCCGCGATCACGAGGTCGACGCCGGCGTCGACCGCCTCGCGCGCCATGCCCTTGCCGGGGTCGTCCGCGGCGGTGTCGATCCACAGCGAGGGTGCGAAGCCCTGCCGCTCCTCGGCGCGCTCGACGGCGGCGCGCAGCGCGTCGACCCCCGACTTCGTGGGGTTCGAGATGATCGCCGCGCGCGGGCGCGGCTCCGAGGCATCCGCCGTCGGCTGGTGGTCGGCCGTCACCCTGCCAACGGTACGGCACCGCGCCCGGGCAGTGGCTGAAGGGCGGGGGATGCCGCGGGCTAGACTTGCTCGGGTGATCGACCCCGTGCTGCTCCGCGAGAACCCCGACCTGATCAAGCGTTCGCAGGAGCTCCGTGGCGAGTCCTCGGCGTTCGTCGACGAGGCCGTCGCCGCCGATGCGGCGCGCCGCACCGCGATCACCGTCTTCGAGACGCTGCGCGCCGAGCAGAACGCGTTCGGCAAGCAGGTCGCGCAGGCCCCGAAGGAGGCGAAGGCCGAGCTCGTCGCCCAGGCGCAAGAGCTGGCTGCGCGCGTGAAGTCGGCGAACCAGGCCGTGAGCGACGCCGAGGCCGAGTTCACGCTCGCCGTGCAGAAGCTCGGCAACATCGTCATCGACGGGGTGCCCGCCGGCGGCGAAGACGACTACGTCGTGCTGCGCGAGGTCGGCGAGATCCCCGCGTTCGACTTCGAGCCCCGCGACCACCTCGAGATCGGCGAGCTGCTCGACGCCATCGACATGCAGCGCGGCGCGAAGGTGTCGGGCGCGCGCTTCCACTACCTCAAGGGCGTCGGCGCCCGCCTCGAGCTCGCGCTCATGACGATGGGCCTCGACCGGGCGATCGCCGCCGGGTTCACGCCGCTCATCACCCCGACCCTCGTGCGACCCGAGATCATGAACGGCACCGGGTTCCTCGGCTCGCACGCCGAGGAGGTGTACTACCTGCCCGACCAGGAGCTCTACCTCACGGGCACGAGCGAGGTCGCGCTTGCCGGGTACCACGCCGACGAGATCATCGACGTGTCGAACGGGCCGATCCGCTACGCCGGCTGGTCGACCTGCTACCGCAGCGAGGCGGGCTCGCACGGAAAGGACACGCGCGGCATCATCCGCGTGCACCAGTTCAACAAGCTCGAGATGTTCACCTACATCGACCCGGCCGACGCCGAGGTCGAGCACGAGCGCCTGCTCGCGTGGCAGGAGGACATGCTGCAGAGCCTCGGCCTCGCCTACCGGGTCATCGACACGGCCGCGGGCGACCTCGGGTCGAGCGCCGCGCGCAAGTACGACGTCGAGGCGTGGGTGCCGACGCAGAACGCCTACCGCGAGCTCACGTCGACCTCGAACTGCACGACGTTCCAGGCGCGCCGCCTCGACATCCGCCACCGCACCGAGAGCGGCAAGACCGCGCCGGTCGCGACGCTCAACGGCACGCTCGCGACGACCCGGTGGATCGTCGCGATCCTCGAGACGCACCAGCAGGCCGACGGCTCGGTGATCGTGCCCGAGGCGCTGCGCGGCTACCTCGGCGGACTCGAGCGATTCGAGCCCGTCGCGCGATGAGCGAGCAGGCGACGGCGAACGAGATCGCGGCGGAGCAGTGGTTCGTCGCGCTCGACGTCGACGGCACGATCATGCACGAAGACGGCACGATCGACGACCAGGTCGCCGAGGCCGTCGCCGGGGCCGCCGAGCGCGGTCACCTCGTCACGCTCGCGACGGGCCGCTCGTGGTCGACGACCCGACCCGTGCTCGAAGAGCTGGGGCTCACGCCCGAGTACGTGGTGTGCGCGAACGGCGCGATCACGATGCGCCGCGACGATACGGCCGAGGGCGGCTACTCGCGCGAGCACGTCGAGACGTTCGACCCGACCGCGGTGCTCGAGCGCATCCGCGCGTTCCTGCCGGCGGGCAAGTTCATGGTCGAACTCGCCGACGGGCACCGCCTCTACACGGCCGGCATGACCGAGTGGAACCTCGACAACGCCCGCGAGGTCGTCTTCGACGAGCTGCTCGACCAGCGGGCGACCCGCGTCGTCGTCACGAGCCTCGAGCACGGGCTCGACGAGTTCTTCGAGATCGTCGACCAGATGGGCCTGCACCACGTGAGCTACGCCATCGGCTGGACGGCGTGGCTCGACATCGCGCCCGACGGGGTCAACAAGGCGACCGCGCTCGAGCGGGTGCGCGGGTGGCTCGACGCTCCCGCCGATCGCGTGCTCGCGGTCGGCGACGGTCGCAACGACCTCGAGATGTTCGCCTGGGCCGGCGCGGCCGGTCGGGCGGTCGCGATGGGCCAGGCGCCCGACGAGGTGCGGGCCGCGGCGGGCGAGGTGACGGGCGCGGTCGACGAGGCGGGCCTCGCGTCGACGCTCGACACGTTGCCCTGACGCCGCTTGCTCAGGCCGCGTGGGGGCGCGGAAACTAGAATCATCCGGTCGGGAGGGGACGACGTGGAGCACGAATCCGAGGGGTCGGCGGGCGGGGATGCCGCTGCTCCGGCGCGCGCTGACGACGAGCGCATCGCGGCCGAGGGGACGGCGGCGGCCGTCGACGGCGCTCCGGCGGCCGAGCGTGCCGATGGCGCCCCGGCGGCCGAGGGACCGGGTGCGGCCGCGACGCCGCCCGTCGAGCCCACCCGTCACGGACGCCTGCCACGGCACACCGGTCCGCGCGCGACGCTCAAGCTCGTGGCATCCGTCGTCGCCGTCGTGGCCGTGAGCGCGACCGCGGTCGCCGCCTACGCGGCCGTCGACCTCGTGGGGTCGGTCAAGCAGGGCGCGTCGCTCGCGAGTGAGAACATGCTCGACGGCGTGCCCGACATCGGGGCGATGGACGGCGGGCTCAACTTCCTGCTCGTCGGCAGCGACAAGCGCCCCGCCGACGGCTCGTTCGGCGACCCCGAAGAGGACTCGGGCGTGCTCAACGACGTCAACATGCTGCTGCACGTCTCGCAGGATCATTCGCACGTCGAGGTCGTGAGCTTTCCGCGCGACCTGATCGTGCCCGTGCCCGAGTGCCCCGACCCGGTCGACCCAGCGTCGGGTCCCCTGTCGGCGATGTCGGGCGTGCCGCTCAACAGCGTGCTCAGCCACGGCGGCCTCACGTGCGTCGCGATGACGGTCGAGCAGCTGACCGGCACGAAGATCCCGGTCGCCGGCGTCGTCGAGTTCAAGGGCGTCGCCGCCCTCTCGGAGGCCGTCGGCGGTGTCGAGGTGTGCCTCGCCGATCCGATCGACGACCCGGCCTCGGGTCTCAAGCTCGCCGCCGGCGTGCACAGCATCAAGGGCTTCGACGCGCTCGCGTTCCTCCGCACGCGCAAGGCGGCGGGCGACGGCAGCGACCTCGCCCGCATCGCGAGCCAGCAGGCGTTCCTCGCATCGCTCGCGCGTACGTTGCAGTCGAGCGGCACGCTGAGCGACCCGGTCAAGCTCTATTCGATCGCGAAGGCCGTGCTCTCGAACATGGAGCTCTCGAAGGAGCTGCAGAACCCCGCCCGCCTGATGTCGATCGCGCGCGCACTGCAGGACACCGATCTCTCGAAGATCGCCTTCGTGCAGTACCCGTCGGCCGACTACGGCGACAACGTGCACGTGCAGCCCGCCGAATCGGCCGAGGCCGTGAACCTCGCCCTGCAGGAGGACCGCCCGGTCGTCATCGACCCGACCGCGAACGACAACGCGGGCTACGGCACGGCCGATCCGACGGCGCCGGCCGTCGAGGCGGCGACGACCGATGCCGAGGCCGAGACGGTCACGGCTGAGGACGAGCAGGCCGCCGACGAAGAACCGGCCGCCGAAGAGGCGCCGGCGACCCAGGCGCCCGCCACGACCCCGGCCGACGAGCAGTTGCCTCCCGACGTCACGGGGCTCACCGGCGACGAGGTGCGGTGCATGACCGGAAACAGCGAGTGACCGGCGGTTCCGTCGTGCTTCAGGTCTCTTTCAGGCGGGCTTGAGAGGCTGTCGGAAACGCAATTCGGCTAGAATCGGGGCCTGCCTGCACGATCCACCGCCCTGCGGTGGTGTTGCGCGGGCATGGAGGGCTGTCCGAGCGGCCGATGGAGCTGGTCTTGAAAACCAGTGGGCAGCAATGCCTCGTGGGTTCGAATCCCACGCCCTCCGCGCGACCCGCCGACACGAGAGGACACCGGTGAACGAAGCGTTGCGACCCAGCTCGCGGCGCGCCGCGAAGACCCCTGCGGTGGCGCACCACGGACGGCTCCGCCGTCGCTCGTTCGGGCGTACGTTCGTCAAGGTCATCGCCTCGCTCGCCGCCGTCGTCTTCGTCTCGGGCGGCGCGGTCGCGGCCTACGCGGCGTGGGACCTCGCGAACACGCTGAAGCCGACCGTCTCGCTCGGCAACGCCGACGTGCTCGAGGGCGTGCCCGACGTCGGCGCGATGGAGGGCGGCGTGAACGTGCTGCTCATCGGCAGCGACAGCCGCGAGGGCCAGGGCGACGCCTTCGGCGACCCCGACGAGGAGACGGCCGTGCTCAACGACGTCACCATGCTGCTGCACATCTCGCAGGACCACTCCCACGTCGAGGTCATCAGCTTCCCCCGCGACATGTTCGTCGACGTGCCCGCCTGCACCGACCCGGCCGATCCGGCCGGCGAGCCGCTCTACGAGCAGTACGGCGTGAAGATCAACTCGGTGCTCGACTACGGCGGCATGGCGTGCGTCGTGAAGACCGTCGAGCAGCTCACGGGCGTCACGATCCCGTTCGCGGGCACCGTGCAGTTCCTCGGCGTCGCCGCGATGAGCGAGGCCGTCGGCGGCGTCTCGGTCTGCGTCGCCGAGCCCATCGAGGACGAGCACACCAACCTCTACCTGACGGCCGGCGAGCACTCGCTCAAGGGCATGGAGGCACTGCAGTTCCTGCGCACCAGGCACGGCGTCGGCGACGGCTCCGACCTCGGGCGCATCTCGAACCAGCAGGTGTTCATGTCGTCGCTCGTCCGCAAGCTGCAAGACGGCGGCACGCTCGGCGACCCCGTCGCGCTGTACTCGATCGCCAAGGCGGCGCTCGCGAACATGGAGCTCTCCGACACGCTCGCCGATCCGACGACGATGGTCTCGATCGCGAAGGCGATGAAGGACATCGACCTCTCGAAGATCGCGTTCATCCAGTACCCGACCGGGTACATCGACGGCGGCGTCGTGCCGAGCGAGTCGGCCGAGATCGTGAACACGGCCCTGCAGCAGGACATCCCGGTGACCTTCGACCCGACGGCCGACGACGCGTCGTTCGCCTCCTCGGGCGACCCGACGGCGCCCCCGGCCGACGAGGCGACGACCGACGGCGAGGCCGCGCCCGCCGCCCTCATCACGGAGGAGAGCGGCGAGGAGGCACCGGCCGAGGACACCGCCGAGGTGCCGACCCCGGCCCCGTCGACCGAGCCGCTGCCGAGTGACGTCACCGGACAGACCGCGGCGGAGACCCGGTGCTCGGCCGGTCGCACGCTCGAGGACCAGTAGGGTCGAGGCGCGCTGCGCCGCTCGAACGGTGCCGAATCGTGTTTCGGGCGAGCATCGGGTTATGATGGCTGTCGCGTGTGCGCGTGCGCACCCGCGAGGAGACGTCGCATAGTCCGGTCGAGTGCACCACCCTGCTAAGGTGGAGTCCCCGTAAGGGGACCGCGGGTTCAAATCCCGCCGTCTCCGCCAGTAATTACTAGGCGAATCAGGCCCCGTGTTGACACAGGATGGAAATCCGTTGACGCGGGGCCTACGCTATGCCCCATGGCGAGCATCCGGAAGCGGGTCCAGAAGTCCGGCGCGACGTCGTTCGCAGTACTCTGGCGCGACCCCGACACCGGCAAGCAGACGAGCGCGACCGTGCCGACCGTGTCCGAGGCTGAGACTCTCAAGCGCATCCTCGACGCGAACGGGCAGCGCTTCGCCCTGGCAGAGAAGGTGCTCGCCGCGACCGCCTCGACCGCGCCGACCGTCGCCACCATGCTCGAGCACCACCTGAGCATGCTCACGAAGGCGAGCGACGGGACGATCGCCGGCTACCGGTCGATCATTGAGCACCACCTGCTCGAGCCGCTCGGCGCACTGCGTGTTGACGTCGTCAACGAGGAGCACATCGCCGCATGGATTAAGCTCGAGCGGCGCGCCGGCCGCAGCCGCAAGACGATCGCGAACGCGATGGGACTCCTGTCCAGCGCGTTCAAGCGCGCCGTGCGCAAGGGGTGGTGCGCCGAGAACCCCTGCGAGCTCGTCGACCTCCCGAACGACGATCGCGCCGGCCGCCGCGCCACATTCCTCACGCTCGCCGAGTACGGGCTGCTCCTCGAGCAGATCCCCGAACGGCACGGCATGCTCGTGCGCACGCTCGTCGGCACAGGCATGCGGTACTCCGAGGCGACCGCGCTCACCTGGTCAGATCTACGCCTCGACGAGGAGGTGCCGATCGTCGTCGTCGACAAGGCGTGGAAGCGCGACGAGCGGCGCCGGTTCTACATCGGGTCCACGAAGAGCGAGTCGGGCGCGCGCGACGTCTCGATCACGAGGGCGCTCGCCGACGAGCTCGCCGCAGCGGAGCGGCCGCACGAGCTCGTGTTCCCGAACCGCTTCGGCAGCCAGCTCACCTCGACCACGTTCCATCAGCACGGCTGGCAGGACGCCGTCGACCTCGCGCGCGAGAAGGGGCTCACGAAGGAGCCGCGGCCGCACGACTTGCGCCACACTCACGCCTCCTGGCTGCTGCAGCAGGGCGTGTCGCTCTTCGTCGTGTCCAAGCGGCTCGGTCACAAGTCGATCGCGACGACGTCCAAGCTCTACGGCCACATCATGCCCGAGGCGTTCCGCGATGCTGCCGATGCGATGGACCGGGCTCTCACCTAAGTCTGTGGATTAGTCCGGACGGTGATCAACGTTAGGCGTCTAACGTTGACATGTGGACGACTTCATCACGGCTACCTCGCCTGACTGCCCGAGCTGCGGCACGCGGACGGTCCATCGCGCTCAGGGCGAGTACTGGTGCCGGAACTGCGAGGTCATCGTGCTCGATCTTTGACGATCGGCTCAGGCGAAGAAGAGTCGCACCATGGTGCCGACCGCGAGGAAGCCGGCAAGCCCGACGACGATGACCATGAGTCCGGCGCGGGCGACCATGTCGGCGTTGCGGCACCACATGTAGAACTTGGGGTGCAGCTCCTTCATCGCCTGCACGCGCTCCTGCGGCGTCGGGTGCACGAACTGCATGTGCGCGTGGTAGCAGAAGAGGTCCGTGAAGATGGTCGCCTGCATCATGCCCGTGAGGAACTTCATCCCCGGGAACGGCTCATCGGCCTTTCCCGGGGATGAAGCCCGGGTCTCCGGCTCGGACTGCTCCATCTCGAGTGCGCCTTCACGCACTCGATCTAGTTCAGCTACGTCGTCGCCGCTGGGCTCCTGAACCCCTTCGGTCACGCCAGTCCGAGGTTCTTGAGCCGGTAGGTCATCGCGTCGAGCGAGACCTGGAACCGCGATGCGAGCGCGTACACATCCATACCGGCCGTGTGCGCCAGGCGGACGCTATCAGCCGGCATCAGGAGCTCAGCGGCGAACTGGTTCGCGTAGATCTCCTCCGCATCGGTCCCGCACGCCGCGAGCGCGCCGCGGCGATGAATGTAGGTGCGAGACTCGGCATCGGGTTCGTCCCGGATGGCGAAGTAGTGCCCGAGTTCGTGCGCGCAGGTGAATCGCTGCCGAACGGGCGCGTGCTCGCTGTTCAGGAAGATGTCGACCCCGCCCGACGGTTCGGTCTTCGCGATCATGCCGGAGAGGTTGTTCTCGAGGCGAGCACCGTACACGTTGATGCCGAAGTGGCGTGCGACCTGTACGGGATCGATCGGGTACGAGCGCGGGGCGCCTTCGAAGAAGACGTCAAGGGCTCGCTGTGCTGCGACGGCTGCGTTCATCGGCATCTCCTCTCTCTCGATACTCAAGGTAGGGTAACGCGCTCGGCGTGTCGAGGATTCCTCTCGGCAATTCGAGTGTCCACCGGACCACAGTCATTCGTGCGTGCGGTGGCGCTCGAGTGCCTTCTGCACCGCGCGCGCGGTGAGGCCTGACGCCTCCTGCACCTGCGCCCAGGTTGCGCCCTCGGTGAATGCCTGGGCAATCTCGGCGTCGCGCTTCTCGACGAGCTCGGCGCGCTGCTCGTCGACCTTGGTGATGCGCGCTGCGGTGGCGCGGATGCGGTCGAGGGCGGGCACATCGCAACAGTAGCGGCCCGCCTCTCTCTACCCGGTATAGACACGAGGCTCTATACCGGGTAGAGTCCGGCGCATGTTCATCGTCACCTTCTCGGACGGTCACACTCTCCCGGTCGCGGCGTCGTGTGAAGACGCGGCCCGCACGGCGGCCTACCGCGTCGAGCGGTCGCTGTCGATCACATCGATCCGGGAGGCACGCTGATGGGAACCATGGAGACGCGCGACGGCGTGCTCGACCGGTTCGAGCACGCCGGACTGGTCGTACACGGCTGCCCGCCCGCGCCGGGCTCGGCGAGCATCATGATCGGCGACGAGATGGTCATCCTCGACACGGCGGCGCTGCAGCAGCTGATCCACGCGCTCGAGTGCGCCCTGGTCCCGTACGGCGAGCACGAGCTCGCGCCGAGCCAGTGAGTGAGTCGCCGACTCGAGCATCTCGTGGTGCTCGTCGTCTGGACAGCGTGCTGGTTCGTGCTCCCGTTCGTCGCGTACGACCGCACCCTGTGACCCCAGATCGAGGGGAAGCCGACACCCGCACGGCGTGGCTAGGCTCGCGGGATGAGGAAGCTCGCCGTCGCCCTACTCGCCGTCGCACTCGTCCCCGCGCTCGCCGGATGCGTTCGCATCCCGACCTCGAGCAGCACCGAAGAGCCGCCCACGGCATCCGCACAGCCAACACCGGCCGAAGAGGTAGCCGAGCCCGAGTCCGATCGCACCGAGGTGCCCTGGGCCGACTACGAGGCCACCCTGCAGGCACAGATCGACGACCTCACCGCGGCAGGCGACTGCGCCGGCCTGCAGGCGGCGTTCGACACCGCCGACGCGAACAACGACGCCACCATGAACCGCACCGGCCACAACAACGCCGACCTCATGACCTACATCGACGAGAGCATGCGCCTCGCCGAGTGCTACTGAGCGCACGACGAAAGCGCCCCGCCCTCCCGAAGGAGAGCGGGGCGCTTCGCGTATGCCCGGTCAGGCCTCGTGGCGACCGTTCGAGAGCGTCGGCTGGTAGTCGTCGGGGATGCCCTTCGACAGCATCGTGAGGTAGCTCGCGAGGCCGGCGAGGGGCGGGGTGACGACGGCGAGGCCGACGGTGACGCCGGCGAGGAGCCAGCCGGTCGGGTCCTGCACCAGCTGCACGATCGCCGCGGCCGACGGGATGCCGGTCGCGAGGGTCGCTGCGTACGCCTGCGCGGTCGTGCGGACGAACGCGCGCTTCGCGGCGAGCGTGACGTCGGCGGGGATCAGCTTCTCGATCATGGTGATTTCTTCTCCTTCTGTTCGAGGGCGGCGACGCGGGCGATGACCGCGTCGGATTTCTTCTCGTGCTTCTGCTGCCACTCGAGGGCCTCGGTGAGCTCCTCGCGCATGTTGGTGTCGTGGTCGTTCTCGACCTGCGCGCGCACGCGCTCAAGCAGCTCGTCCTGGTCGCCGAGCTGTCTCTCGATCCGGGCGAGGCGCTCGGCGAGCTCGAGTATCACGTCGATCGTGCGAACGAACTTCGACACGGTCGGCCACGACTTCCTGATCAGGATCACGATGCCGACAGCGGCCGCGATCCAGATCAGGAACTGCAGGACGCTGATCGAGTCGAGGAACTCCTGCACCTCGGGCGGCAGGCTCACGGGCGCTCGAGCCCGAGCGCGAAGCCCGTCCACGATGCTGTGCGCGGTGCGCCGTCGATCGGGCCGGCGTAGTCGCCGAAGCGGCGAGCGTACGTCTGGATGCCGTAGGAGCCGCCGCGGCCGATGACGCCGTCGATGGTGCCGACGAACTCGCCCGAGTGGCGCAGGGTCTCCTGCACACCCTTCCGGGTGTTGGGGCCGAAGACACCGTCGATGGGGCCTGAGTAGCGGCCTCGCGCCTTGAGGGCGCGCTGCACGCGCTTCGCGAGCGTCCCGGTCGGCTCCCAGTACGACCAATCGCGGCCGCTCGTCGACGGCGCCGACGGCTTGCTCGGCGCGGGCTCGCTCGCGCGGCCACCGAAGAGGGTGCCGACCGTGTGGGGCGAGTAGTTCCCGTCGACGCTCATACCGGCGACGGCGACGCGCGAGGAGAACTGGTGCACGTCCCAGCGGGCGATCTTGCCCTGCAGGCTCGGCGTGTGGTCGGGCGTGTGGCCGGTGGGGAAGTCGCCATAGGCGGACCACCAGATACGGATGCCGGCGTCGGTGACGCGGTTCCACGCCCCGTTCGCGCGGGTGAGCGAGGCGGGGCAGTAGAGCCAGAGGCGCGACCACGGGATGCCGGTGAGGGCGCGCACGCGGTTGAAGAACCGCATGACGTCGTCCTGACGCCAGTAGGTGGCGTCGCCGTCGAGGGGCTCGTTGTCGAGGGCGAGGACGTCGTGGTCACGGTCGAAGCCGTGGAGCGCGCGCACGAACTGGTCGGCCTGCGCCTCGATATCGTCGAACGCGACGCCGGGGTCGTCCTGCCCGGGGATGAAGTAGTGCCCGATGCCCGCGATACCTGCGGCGCGAGCGCGGTCGATGTGCTCGTGGTAGCCGTTCGCCGTGTACGGGCTGCCGGTCTGCTGGCCGGCGGCCTTCACGATCACGAACTGCACGCCCTCGCGCTTCGCGCGGGCGTAGTCGATGCCTGCCTGGTAGCCGGCGACGTCGATGCCGAACGTCATGGTGGGGTGCTCCTTTCGAGCGTGCGGAACACCCCGCCACGGTGACGGGGTGGGAGGAGCGGGGGTCGTCAGCGGGTGTGCCCGGAGATGCCGACGGCGGGGGAGAGGTTGCTGTCTCCGAGGGTGGCGCCGACTGTCGGCGGGGCGGATGCCAGCGCGAGCCCGTTGGCGGTGTCGGGCGAGTACCCGAAGACGCATGCCGAGCCACCTTGGCCGCTGTTGCCGTAGTACTGGATCACGCTGCCGCCGGCGACGTCGTCGATCAATGCGGCGTACCGCTTCCCGGCGACGATGTCCGCGGTGAACCCCGTGAACGCGAGTGTGATGCCGGTGCCGGCGCCGGGCGTGAGCGTCTTCTGCTGCAGGATGGCCTCGATCTGGTTCGTGCCATCCGCGATTCGCGCGAGCGTAGCGCGGTATGTGATCCCGGAGAGCGCCGTCAGCTTGAACCGCAGCTCGGTGATGGTCGCGTTGGTGGTGCAGACGAAGAACGTGCCCCACGTGTCGTAGCTGCCGATCGTCGTCGTGAGCCGAGCGAACACGCGGGTGTCCCACACGGCGGCGATCGCGCTGCCACCTCCGCCCGCTGGAGGAGCAGCCACGACCTGACTGCCTTGCACCGTGAGTACGTCGCCATCGGTGGCGCCAGTCAGATCGACGTCGGCGAGCATGTCGAGGTCGGGCGTGTAGTCGATGAACCTCGCGCCGGTCCACAGCACAACGTCTCCCGGCTGGATGCCGAGGAAGTCGGTGTCGGCGAGGTCCGACATCTTCGTCGCGGCGAGCGCCTTCGACACGGGGATCGGCACTGTCTGCGTCTGCCCCGCACCGCCCGACGACGACCCGCCGAGCTTGTCGAGAAGTCGCTGCATCCGGATCGCGCGAGCCTCGAACAGCGACTGCAACGTGAGCTCCACGGTGGGCTGCCCGGTGGTGTCGATCTCGACCGCGATGCCCATCACCCGCATCGCGCCCGACTCGGACGCGTCGTCCTCGAGCTCGAGCGTGATCCAGTCGTTGATCGTGAAGTCCTCGAACGGGTGCCGATTGGGCCGGTCGTATGGCACCTTCACCGTGCGCGACGACTTCTGATCCTTCGAGATCGCGAGCGTCGTGTTTGCCACCGCCGAACGCGCGGTCGCGTCGCCCGAGTCGCCGGCGGACACCCACGCCGCGCGCTTGCGCCACTTCGTCTGCGACGTCGCGGACTCGG
The DNA here is from genome assembly GCF_058349945.1 of Agromyces cucurbitae. Taxonomy (NCBI): domain Bacteria; kingdom Bacillati; phylum Actinomycetota; class Actinomycetes; order Micrococcales; family Microbacteriaceae; genus Agromyces; species Agromyces cucurbitae. Next base: position 559,092 of record NZ_JBYRES010000001.1, read on the forward strand.
CGACCGCGATGCCGAGGTCACCGCCGTCGGCGTAGACCACGTTCCGCAGGTCACGACGTGACACCGACCGCTTGTGCTCGTGCTGCGCACGGTACTGGGTGAAGACGACGGACGCCTCACGGTGATGGCCGGCACCCTGCAGCACCTCGAGCTTGAAGCCGGGCCGCATCCGCCACGACAGCTCGTTCTGCTCGCACCACCGCTTGAGCAGCGTCAGCAGGTCCTCGCCCGCCTGGACCGTGAGCGCCTGCACGGTGGTCGCCCACGGGGCGCCGGCCGAGTCCTCGGTCGCGGAGAACGTGAGGTCGACCCAGTCGAGGTACCCGGCAGCTTGTGACTCGAGGAACAGGGTGCGCCACGCTGCCATCGGGTGCGCGGTGAACGCTCGCTCGGTCGACGTCGGTGCCGGCATCCCCGCGGGAAGGACGCGCGCCCACTCGAGCACGGTCGCGGTGCCGCGGCCGCCGATCACGGTCGAGCGGGGGCCGTCCTTGTCGAGGATCACGTCTTCGACGACGTCTTCGGCGAGGAACTCGGCGCGGACGACACCATCCTCGATGATCTGCCAGAGCGCTTCCTGCTCGACGAGTCGCACCGTCTCGCCGACAGGCAGAGGGTCCGTGAAGAGCCGGTCGTCGGCGTCAAGCGTGATGGACCCGCCGCCCTCGGCGTTCGCTTCGACGGTGAACCCGAGACTCGCGAACCGCTGCACCTCGGCGACCTGCGACGTGTAGTCCCGTTCTGAGAGGACACGAGCGTACCAGCCGACGCCCTCGAGCGGGATGGCGTCGAGCACGGTGAGGAACTGGGTGTTCGACGTGCGCAGGACCATGCGTCAGCTCCCGTTCGTCTTCATGCGCACGGGGAATCCGGGCGCCTCGGAGCCGACTGGGACGGTGAACTCGACGATCTGGTGCTGCATGTCGATCGTGCCGAGCTCTGGGTTCAGCTCGCGGTCGGGCCCGTACGCGTCGGGGGTGGCGGGGAACGTCTGCCATGACGTGACCGGCAGCACCTCCCAGGTGCCGTCAGGCCGGTACTCGAGCGCGCCACCGTACGTCGACTGGAGGTCACCGAATCCGAACCCGACGACCTGGATACCATCACCCTCGCGGCCGCTCGTGGGGCGCAGGAACCAGATGTGCGGGTTCGGCGTGTGCGTCGAGACGTCGCCGAAGTGCGCGTACCCGAATCCGTCGGGGTTCATGTCGAGCCGGGGCCCGTAGTTGACGTCGACGTACTGGTCGGCGGGCCGGCCGTCGACGAACCGAGGGCCGACGTTGATGTCGATGTACTTCGACCCCGCCTCGGTCGTGCGCGGCGCCGGGCCGCAGTTGAACTGCGCGTAGTGGATCGCCTTGCCGGCGTCGACCCACGCCTTGAATCTGCGCACGGTCGACCATGCCGACCACCCGGTGGTTCCGGTCTCGGCGGCGCGGACGCGCCAGTAGTAGGTCGAGAGGTTCGTGAGCCCGGGCACGGCGACGGTGGCGACGCCGTCGGCGAGGTTGGTGATCGTGTTCGAGTAGACCGGCGACGAGAAGTCGGCCGTGTCGTCGACCTGCACCTGCACGTCGGTGTTCGTGACGCCGGTCGATGAGACGAGGAACTCGAGGTCGACTGCGAGCGCGGGGATGAGCGCGCCGTTCACGGGGTCGACCGGCGCTGCGGCGTACGCGGCAGCGACTGCGGACCCGAACCCGCGGATGCCTCGGAGGAGTCCGGAGGCCGCGACATCGATCGTCGCCATACCGTCCCCCTACTGCTGCTCGATCGTGAGGCTGCCGGACGGGATGCGGGCGACGTCGCCGGCGCCGGTGATGACGACGGCATCGGACAGCGGCCCGCTGTAGAGCAGATTGCCGCCGGCCGAGTTGTCGTAGACGGCCCAGTGCGTGACCTGCGCCTGCGACCAGACGCCGGTCGCCGCCGGCCAGGTGATCGCGCCGGACGCGCCAGAGTTCGTCACCGATGTCGCCGACGAGCTGATGGTGCCCCACAGGGTGGCATCGTTCGTCTTCGCGACGCGGGCGTAGCCGCCGGTCGCGTTGGGCTCCACGCCGGTGCCTTCCGGATCGCCGTTGAGCAGGGCAAAGTAGAGCGTCCCGGCCGCGAGCGTGGTGTGGTGGTCGGCGCCGAAGTGCGAGCGGAGGCTGATGTTCCGGGCCTTGATCGACATGCTCAGGTCCAGTCGGTCGACTCGGCGAACACTCGCAGCGACCAGAGGCCGAGCTGCGCGTTCGACGGGGTGATGCGGCGGAGCGTGACCGTGCCCGAGATCGCCCCGGGCGCGAGGTCGCCGACGTTGACCTGCGCGAGGAACGAGCCGCCGCCGAACGACAGCGAGTGCTGGCCAGGCACCGACGGGGATGCGTCGGTAAGCACGTCCATCGCGACGCGCACGTCGTTCGCGGTGAGCGTCGGCGAGAGGTTCTTCACACGGAAGAGCCGATCGGCGGACGAGCCACGCGGGGTGTCGCCCCAGTCGAACCACGCCGGCGGCAGCTTCTCGTCGATCGTCGGGTGCCAGAGCTCGAGCCGGTGCGGGTTCGCGCCGGGGACCGGCTCACCGTAGACGTGGAAGTCGCGGATGGTGAGCTTGTCCGCCTGGCCGCCGGCCGTTCGGCGGTAGACGACCTTGATCCCGCGCTTGGCGAGCTGCGTCGCGGAGAGCACGCCGTTCCGGTACATCGGCTTGGAGTCGACAGGACCGGTCGGGATCGACCCCACGGGGACGGTCGCGATGACCGTCCACGTGCCGTCCTGCCCGTTCGTGGTGTCGGGCGACACCTCGACCGTGTAGTACGGGGCGCCCGATCCGGAGACGGCGAAGAAGGCGTTGATCATGTACGCGTCGATGTCGCGCACCTCGGGGAACACGTACGCCACCGACGCTTGGCCCGACGCGCCGAACCCGGCGTCGAGGATGATCGCGTCCGCGTCCTCGTCGTTCAGCGCCTGCATCTGCGAGGCCGTGAGCTGGGTGAGCACGCCGCCGAGATCGATCGCGACGCCCACCGATCCGTCACGATCGAGCGCCATACGCCACGACGGCGAGTCTGGGTAGTTGCCTGCCACGGTTCCTCCTACATCCACTTCGCGCGGTAGCGCAGAGTCGCGGTACCCGAGCCGGAGTCGGCCTCGAGCAGGATCGTGTTCGCGCCTCGGGCGAGGCCGAACCATGCGCGGCTGCCCGAGTGCGTGAGCGCGCCGATGAGGTTGGCTCCGTCGGACTCGCGCGTCACGGTGGTCTCCTCGACATCGACCGTGACCGTGTCGCCGGCGGCGACCGACGTGCCGACCTTCACCCACACGTCCGGGTTCGTTGTCTGGTTCGTGACCCGCGGGTTCGAGAGGGCGCCGTCGAAGTCGATGACGACCTCGGTCGTCGCCGCGTCGCCGCCGTTCGTTACGACGACCGGCACCCCGGGCGTCAGGGGCACCGCGACCTCGGACTCGAGGTAGAACGGCTCAGCGAGGAGCAGATCAGCGGTGATGCGCGCCTGGTACTCGCCGATGTGGCGACGTTCGAACGCGCCCGGCGCGATCGCCCCGGTCTCGGCGTAGTGCGTGCCGAGGTCATCGGTCCACGCCCTCCCGAGCACGAACTGGCGTCCGCCGTCCGGCCGGAAGAGTCGGCGGAGCGCCCGCCAGTGCTCCTCGAACGCGTCGACCCACTCGGCGCGGGTGATGCCGCCGTGGTCCTGCCCGAGCACGTGCATGCCGAGCGTGATCGTGCGGGAGTTCTCCACCCGGGGCCGGTGCTCACGGCCAGCGCGGCCGGCGAACTCACGGTCTTCGCCGCGGAGCTCGGCGGCGGCGCTGTCGTCGATCTGGATCACGTTGAACGCGTGGTCCGTGAGGTCGACGCCGTCGACCGACCAGACGTACTCAGGCACCGGCCACCTCCAGCTCGTCGAGGCCGTCCTGGCCGAGGTACGCGCGCTTCGCCTGCAGGCGTCGGATCGACGTCGTCGCGGGCTCGCGCACCGGGTTGTTGATCTGGCCGACGTAGATGCCGTCGCCGCGATCTGCACCGCCGCCGGGGCGGGCGGTCTGGTCGAACTCGGCGAGCGACCCCGGCGCGGGGATCGACATGCGCGGGGCGAGCGGGCTGCCGCCGGGGCCGAGGCCGCCGGGGGGGGCCCGGCGTGCCGAAGCCGCCCATGCCGTCGTCGAACCCGTCGGTGAACTGCGTCGCGAGCGCACGGCCGCCGTCGGCGACGGCCGTCCACCCGGAACCGGAGAAGGGGCCGCGCTTGGCGGGGCTGTGGGGGAAGAACCCGCCGACCCAGTCCATGATCCCACCGATGGCGTCGCCGACGGCGCCGACCATCGAGGAGATGCCGTCGATGAAGCCCTGGATGAGCGCCTGCCCGGCGTCGACGAGCCAGTCGCCGACCCCGGAGAAGATGCTCGCGATGAAGTCGCCGATGCCGCCGAGGATCGAGAGCAGCCCGTTCCAGATCCCGACGATCGTGTCGATCGCGCCCTGGAACATCTGCGAGACGCCGTTCCACGCCATCTCCCAGTCGCCGGTGAACACGCCGACGACGAAGTTGATCAGCCCGGTGAGGATGTCGATGAGCCCCTGGATCACGGGCATGAGGGCGTCGAGGATGACGCCGACGAGCTCCATCACGGGGGTGAGGATCGCGATGAAGAGGTCGATGATCATCTGGATGATCGGCATCAGCGCCTGCAGGATCGGCATGAGGAGGCCGATCAGCGGGGTGACGAGCTGCATGATCGCCGTGATGAGCGGCATGAGCGCCTGCACGATCTGACCGAACAGCTCGGCGACCATCATGATGATCGGCATCAGCGCCTGCAGCACCTGCGAGAAGATTCCCGAGAGGATCGTCACGAGCTGCGTGATGATCGGCACGACAGCCTGCAGGACGGCGCCGAGCGCCCCGCCGATGACGGCGGCGAGCTGGGACAGGGCGTTCGCGATGATCGGGATCACAGGCTGCAGCGCCTTGAAGATGATCATCAGGGGCGACGCGGTGGTCCACAGGTTGAACAGCTCGCCGACGAGCGGCGCGACTGCCTGGAGAATCGGGCCGAAGAGATCGCCGAGGCTGGCGAAGAACGCACCGATGCCGGCGCCGCCACCGTCGCCGCTGAGCGCCCCGAAGAATGCCGAGAGCGCAGGGATGACGGTCGAGTTCAGGAAGGTGACGACGCCGGTCACCATGGGCAGGAAGAGCTGCCCGATCTTGGTGACGACGTTGTCCCAGCCGGCGGCGAGGATGCGCTGCTGGTTCGCGAGCCCGCCCGAGGTGCGCTGGAAGTCGCCCTGCGCGTCGGACGTCTGCGCGAAGATCTCCGCCTGAGCGGCGAGCACCTTCTGCTGCGACGTCAGTGCCCCGTTGCCGTCGTAGATGCCCATCTGCATGGCGCGCTGCTTGAGCGTCGCGTCGTCGAGGAGCACACCGAACTGGCGGAGCGGCTCGGCCTCGCCGCGCAGACCCGAGGCGATGGCGTCCATCGCGGTCTGCGTGTCAGTGTTGAAGAACGACGCCATGTCGACGCCGAGTCCGACGAGGTCGGTCGAGAAGCTCGACAGGTCCTGCCCGGCGAGGCCGGCGGCCTTGCCGTAGGTGCCGAACGACTGCGCGGCGCGGAGGACGTTGATCTCGTTCTCACCGAACGCGGTCGCGCCCTGCTTCGCGAAGTCCTGCACGGCCTTCGCCTGGTCGCCGAAGACCTGGCCGATCGCGGCGCCGGCCTCGTTCAGGTCTGACGCCTGCGAGATGCCGTCAGCGATGGTGCGGCCGATCGCCTGCCCGATCTGAAGGCCGGCGAACGCCGCCGCGAGGGGACCGGCCATCCGCCCCGCGGCGGCGAGCAGGCCGCCCTTCATGCCCTTGCCGGTCTTGTCGCCGAGGTCCTTCCCGGCGCGGTCGCCCGAGACGCCGACGACGCCGTTCAGCTCCGACTGGAACTTCCCGCGGAAGCCGGAGAAGTCGGGCAGGACCTCCATCCAGGCGGTGTAGAACGCGTCGGACATGCCGCCTCCCGACTATTCGGCGGGAGGCTTCTCCCGGTGGGGCCGCAGAAGCTTCAGCACCTCGAGCGGTGACCGGCGCCGCTTGTTGTTGCCGCCGAGCTTCGTGCGTTTCGTGGTGGGTCTCGGGTACGGCCGGGAGCGCCGTTTCGAGGCCTTGGCTCGTTGCAGGTCGTACAGGTCAGCGAGGATGAGCCACTCGTGGCTGACCGGTCGCTCCCACCCGGACTGCGCGGCCATGAGGCGCGACGTCGGGTCCTTGGCGAGCATCTGCAGGAGCAGGTGCAGCTCGCGGAGCGGGACGTCCCAGAGGGACACGTGGAAGTGCGAACGGAGGTCGGCAGCCGCCTCTGGGAGATGTCGGCTGACTACTCGCCAGAGGTCTCGGATTCCCCCTCGCCGATGCCCACCCACGCCTTCACGAGCTTGATGACGTCGGCGACGGCGAGCTTGTCGATCGCCTCGAGCGTGCGGGCGTCGGCCTTCGCTTCGAAGAGTTCGCGGATGAGTCGCGGCCGGTCGACGTCGGCGGCCGACGTGATCGCGGCGGAGGTCTCGAGGTCGCCGAACCCGAGGACGGGCAGCATGTACGGGCTGCCGTCGATCTCGAACGAGAACGGCTGGGTGTTGAACGAGAGCACCATGATGGTGGTTCCTTTCGGGAGAGGGTTGGGAGAGGAGTGGTGTGGGGTGGAGAGGTGGCGACGACCGTCTCCCGTCGGCCGCCGCCACCCGTCTGTTAGACCTGCGTGACGACCACGGCCGGCGTGGTGCCGCCGGTGAGGCCCGAGTCGTCGGCCGTGAGGGCGACGTTCTCGGCGAACGTGATCGTCTTCGGGGTCATGCCGGTGACGGTCGCGCCGTCGATCCCGGTGAGCGCGTTCAGCGCCGTCTGGACGGCCGAGGCGGCAGCGTTGTACGCGATCGGGGCCGTGGTCTCGCCGTCGGCGGTGAGGGTGAAGTCGCCGCCGGTCGGGGTGCCGGTGATCTCGAGCGACCACGTGTCGGCGCCGGTGAGCTCGCTGTACCACTTCTTCACCGCGCCGCCGAGGGCCTCGTTGAACGAGGCCTCCACGGTGACCTCGTACCCGATCGGCTCGCCGTTCGAGTAGATCTGGTCGCCGACCTCGATGACCTGCGCCTCGGGGGCGTAGGCGCGGATCTTCTGGTCGCCGTCGATGACGTCGAGCAGGAACGCGATGACCGGGCGCTCCTTCGTCGGGTCGATCACGATCGACCCGTCCGAGGCGACGGTGCCGCCGTAGTAGAACGCGACGGTGTCCTTGTTGGTCTGGATGAGGATGAGCTGGTACCTGACCGAGCCCTCCTCGATGAGGGTGCGCACCTTCTTCTGGCGCTGCCACGCCTTGAGCGGCGAGGTCGACTGCTCGGTCGTCTCGGTGACGCCGTCCTCGTTCACGTAGCCGAGGTCGGTCCACGACGCGTCGAGCACGGAGTCCGCGCTCGACGGGGCGACCGCGACTCCGAACACGCCGGTCGCCACGATGCCATCGACACCGACGCGAACCTCCGTGATGTCCTTACCCATGGGGTTCTCCTTCTGTGGTGGGTGGCACGGGCGTGCCGGTGGTGACCCAGCGCGGGAGAACGCGGGACAGATTTGGGCCGCCAGGCCGGCGGTCAGAGGTTGATGGCGCGCACGAGGAGCGTGCACGCCACGAGGTAGTGGGTGAGGGTCTTGCCGCCGACGGTGAGAACTTCGTCGGTGTCGTCCTCGACCTCGAGCACGGAGATGTTCGTCGCGTGGAGCACGGAGCGGCAGCCGGCGGCGACGTCGCGGGCGAGCTTCTCGGCTTCGACCTGGTCGTCGGCCCACACGTTGAGGCTGTGCCGGCGACGCTCGACTCCGTTCTGGTCGGCACCGCCGTCGTCCCGGACGGTGACCATGCGGGCCGTCTTCGTCGCGGGCAACTTCGGCTGCACGGTGACCGCCTTCGCGGCGGCCCACCCGCGCGATGCGAGCCAGTCGCGCTGCGCGCGCACCACCGGTCCAACCGTTGAGGGGAACGTGACGCTATAGGCCTGCACGAGCGATCGCCCTCGACATGGTGCCGCGCTTCGCTTCGACGCGGGCGCCGATGCGGTCCTCGACGCCGACCTGGATGCTCACGCGGCCGCGGCGACCGCCGGACACGAACCGCTTCATGCGGAGCGTCTTGCGATAGAACTCGTTCGGGTCCTCCGCCATCGCGTCGTACACCGGCTTCGCGGCCTTCTCGAGCACGCCGGCGAGCTCCTCGGACGTGGCGACCGTGGAGAGCGGCTCGTTCGCCTTCCAGCGGACCTTCTTGCGCGCCATCATGCACCTCGCTTCACGGCGACCTCGACGCCCCAACCTGCGCCGGTGAACGGTGACGTCCACTGGCCGGCTTCGCCGTCGATCTGCCAACGCTCACCGCGGATGGTGAGCATGTCGGTGGGAAGGAACACCGTGCCGCTCGGCGCGTACACGGTGCCCCCGGTGACGATCCGGGCACCGGCCGTCGACCCGACCTCGTCCGAGGTGCCGGGCGCGAAGACGCACCCGGGCACCTCGAGCGTGTCCGTGTCGAAGATCGGGCTGCCCTGCTCGTCCTCGCCCGTCTGTTCCCCTTGACGGGTGATCGTGATCGTCTCGCCGAACCCGTCCGTGCCGATCACGGCGCCTCCTGCGGCATGAGATCGACCATCCCGGCCCGTTGGCGGCCTCGGCCGAGCAGCTTCTTGTCTGCCTTCGAGAGGTACAGATCGCCGGTCGGGTTCGTGAACTGCTGGGTGGTGGTGAACGGGCCGACGGTCTCCTGCACGGAGGCCACCCCGACACCGACCACGGCCATAGCGCGCTTCACCATCTCGCACGAGACGATCAGCCGCACCGCGAGCTCGTCCGAGGTCGGCGGGTCAGACGGGGCGACCACCGCGTCGATCCGGATCGACGCGTCGTCGAGAAGCACACCGGCGCGTGCCTGCTCATCGGTGGAGAGGGGCCGCCAGCGGGCCTCAAGGTCAGCGACCGTTGCGTATGCCATGACGACCCCCCTCTCTCACTCGGTGTCGGACGAGGCGTCCGATTCGGTGTCGCCGTCGGGCGACCACTTCTCGGGCTTGGAGCCCTTCACGCGCGGGTCGGAGACGAACGCCTCCGCACCGAACTTCGCGATCTGCCGCCTCGCGAGGTCGACGTCCTCGACCTCGAAAACGTTGCCGTTCTTTGCCTTGATCCAGGGCATGTCGACTCCTTACGCCGAGATGTAGGTGTGGACCGCGGACGAGCGGAGGATCTTTCCGCCGTACACGTGGAGGCCGTCGACCTGGTCGCCGAACGCGTCGGCGACGGTCTGGGCGCGGAACTTGAGCAGCTGCTCGGCGAAGCCGACCGAACCGCCGTGGTAAGCGATCGCCGCGGGCTTGTTGGTGTTCGCGAGCGCGGTGGTCGCGGTCTCGAGCACGGTGAAGCCGAGCAGTCGGCCGACGACACCGTTGCGGAGACCGTCGCCGTCGCCCGACTCGTCGACCTTCGTGAGGGTCGAGCCGGTGCCGAGGAGGATGCCGATGAAGTCGGGGTTGGCGGCGAGGTACCAGGCTCCCCGCAGCTTCGACTTGCGGGCGCCCGTGCGGAGCGCCTTCACGACGTTGTACGCGGACGCGAAGTCCGTGAGCGCCGTGGTGCCGCCGGTCGCGAGACCGTTGGTGAGCATGTCGGTGATGACGAAGTTCTCCGACGTGTCGGCGAGACCCTCAGCGGCGTCTCGCTGCACCGGGTCGAAGGAGCCGGCGGCCTGGACCTTGTCGACGTCGTCGACGAGGTACGCGAAGTACTTCTTCTGGTCGACGTCGAGGTCCTGCGACGAGTCGGTCAGCGCCTGGCGGGTGATGGTGCCCGCGTAGGTGTTGATCGTGGGCTGCGTGACCGACGTGATCTTGACGGTCTCACCGCCGTTGACGATGTCGCCCTCGTACTCGCGGTTGAGGGTCGGGATGACGACCTGCGACTCGTGGATGTTCTCCAGGAGAGCCGCGTGCCAGATCGTCGGCTTGAAGTTGGTGACGGCCATGATGGCACTCGCTTTCTAGATCAAGAAATCCCGAGGAGCTTGTTCAGCCGGCCGGCCTTCCGTGCCGCGTTGATCTCCGACGGTGACATCTGGGCGATGTCGGTGTCGGTGAGCTGCGACGCGGGGGCGTTGCCCGTCTGGGTCCCCTCGGTGGGAACGATGTAGGGAGCCGGGGTGGGCTCCTTGGAGATGAGCGGCTTGAGGGCTTCGGCGTGCGCCTGGAGCTCCTCGAGCGTCGTGCCGGCGAGGACCGCCGTGGGAACGCCGGACTCCTGCGAGACCTGCGTCTTCCATGCGGCGAGCTGCTCGCGCTGGCGGAGTTGCGCCGCCTCGGCCTTGGCTTCCTCTGCCTCGGCCTTCGCGCGCTCGAGTTCGGTCATGCTGGCCTTCTCGAGCTCGGCGAGCTTGTCCTCGGCGCCCTTGGCAGCCTTGGCGCGGGCCTCCCACTTGCGAGCCTCCGCCTTCCAGTCGGTCTCCTGTGCAGGAGCCTCCGGGGTTGTGGCGGGCTCGGTGGGTGCCAGCGTTTCCGGTGCAGGTTCGGGCGTCGGGGCTGGTGCTGGCGGCGCGGGGGTGTTGTTGCTCATCTCTTCCTCTCCCATGCGGGATCGCCGCGGCGCCCGTGCGGGTGACGCGGAAGGTGATCGGTGGTTCAACCCGCCATGCGGCGGGAAGTTCAGGGCGTGGCGAGCTCGGCCTCGTGATCGGCGAGATAGCCACGAATCAGTGCGTTGTGTGACTGCTTCTGCGCCTCGGTCATGCCTGTGGTGCGCTTTGATGCCTCGTAGAGGCGCACGTCGACCTCGGGCGCGTTCGGGTCCCACGACGGCGCCGAGGCACAGTTGCAGTCGCCGTGCGAGGCGAAGTGGACGCTCTCGCGGGTGTAGACGCCGCCGCGCCCCTCGAGCATGCGGCAGAACGAGCACGCGCCGACTCGGGTGATCCGCTGCCAGCCGCGCGCGGCCGGGTCCGAGTCGGTTGCGCGCGCGATCGTCGTGCGCGACGCGGAAAGCACGAATTTCGGCACCGTCGACTGAAGCGTCGTCAACACTGCGGCGAGGTCAGGTTCGTCGAGGAACAGGCCCGCCGCCGCCCGCCGCACAGTCCCGTCAACCGCGTCGAGATAGGGCGACGGCACAGGCTCGGCGCGGAACCGGCCAGGCGCGCCAGCCGCCGCTCGCGCGTCGTCGTACCAGTCCGCCGCGAAGTCCGCCGCGTCCTCGCCGTACCGCGTGACGAGCAACGGCACGTAATTGAGCATCGCGTTGCGCGCCCACTCCGGATGCCGAACGAGATCGAGCCCGTCGACGAACGCCTGCAGGTCACGCTCCACAAGGACGCGGATACCCGCCTGCGCCAGACGGAGCGCTTCGGTGTCAGCTCGGTCGACCATCGTCGGCCTCAGCTTCAGCCGACCGGTTCGCGGCCGAGGCGAGCGCCACGAGCCGGTCCCCGTTGCGGAGCCGGCGGAGATGCGCCTTGATGGACTCAACCTCCGCCGGCGAATACAGCCGCTCGAGCTCGACATCGGAACTTGCGACACCGGGGATCGCCTGGATGCGAGCGAGGGCCGCCTGCGCCCGCGACACTTCGGACGGCGTCGACCATTCGCCCCAGTGCGCCCGCAGTCCCCGCGTGGAGAGAAGTACGGCGGCCGATGCCTCGGTCATTGCGACCGCGCGTCGCATCTGCCGTTCCCATGCCGGTGCGAGGGTGGTGCGCCGCCAGTGTTCGATCTCGATTCCCAGCGGCTCGTACGCGGTGCGGATCGCCTCAGCCGACTGCGGGTTGTCCTGCACGATGCCGAGCGACCCGACTGGAATGTTCGTCTCGCTCGAGAACATCTGCGCGATCGACCGCAGCTGATCGAGGTTCGGTTGCATCGTCTGCTGGGCAAACTGTCCGACGGTCGGCATGTTGCCGTCCTCGTCGCGCGAGAGCGTCAGTAGGCGCCCCAGCATGACCGACCACGCCGGCACAGGGTTCCCGTCCTTGTCCTCGAAGGTTTCGTCATCCACGCCGAGCGCATACCGCTGCGGGGCGTTGTAGAACTCAGCGCCGACTTCGGTGCGGAGCATCGTCCGCACGGCGGAGTCGGTGAGGTACATCACCGCGCGCGTGATTCGCGAACGGCCGAACGGGCGGTCGAGGGTGGGCTTGTGGGGGATCAGCTCGACCGGCATCCCGAAGGAGTGCGGCATGCTCCGGATGCTCCACACGGTCGAGGATTCGCTGCGCATGTGCGTCGTCAGGTTGGGCTGGTAGAGCACCATCTCGACGATGCGACCGGACGCATCGACATCCACGACGTGCAAGGCACTCGAGAGCGCACGACGCCGCTGGTCCCAAATGCCAGCAGCACGCTCAGCAGACGCGGTCGAGAAGATCACATCGGGCTCACCGGCCGCGACGTCGCCCTGCGACACGAACGAGAAGGCGCACGAATGCACGAGCGCTGACGTGTGCGCCGCGGGGATCTCCGAGGCCAGGCGGTTCTCGTCGGCGATGTTGTTCACGACGTCGAGGAGCTCGGTCGAGCCGTCTGCGACAGTCCACCCGTCGAGGATGGTTCGCAGACTCATCGAGTCCACGCCCTTCGCCGGCCACCCGGCAACGACCTCGACGGACTTCATCTGCGGGGGCACAGAGATTCCGAGGTCCTTGAGGGTGTTGTGCATGTCGTAGTACGCCATGCGCAGCTCATTCCGGCGTGCCTTGTCGTGCAGCTTGGTCGCCAGCTTCTGCACCAGCGCCTGACGGGTGTCGTCGAGGCCAGGAACGCGGGGGACCATCGGCTGAACGTGCTTCACGACATCACCCGCCCCTTCGCTTTCCGACCTGGTCGTCTCGTGCTGGTTCGCGCGGCCCAATACGCGGCGCAGAACGCCTCGACTGGTGTCTCGTCTCCGTCAGGGGTGGTTGGCTTCCATCGCCAGGTGCCGCGCTCCGCCATCGGCATGTCGCAAACTCCGACAGAGTCGTCGAGCACGTCGCCATCCGCCGCGGCAGGATGCGACACCGTCGCGGCCTTCACAGCGTCCTCGGTCATCGCGTTCGCAGCGAAGTAGTCGGGCGTTGTCATCGACCTGATCACACGAGCAGGCACGCCGCGATCGCGGAGCGCCTGACTCAGCGCGGCGCCGGCACTACCGAGGAGCGCAATCATCGCGGTGTCCTGCCAACGCGAGGCGAGCCAGTCGGCGAGCGGCGCGACGCCAGCCTGCGTTGAGCCCGTGAACGTGTCGATCAGTTCGACGTGCACACCATCGGCATATTTCACCGACCCGCACAGGGCCAGCCGGGAACCGTCGAGCGAGAACGCGACCGCGAACGATCGGGTTCCAGCGGCCGGGGCCGCTGCGGTCGACGTCTTCGACCACAGTTCGGCCGACCAGCGGCGGCTGCCGCCGTTGCCGAAGTCAGAGAGCCACATGCCGAGGCGGTCCTGTGCGAACTCCTCTGGCGTGTATGACTCGAACTCGCCCTGCACGACCTCAAGATTGATACGCGCGTTCCAGGCTGGATTTCCAGCCCAGCACAGCGCCTCCACCTTGTCCGTCCACGCACGGGGCTTGGCAGCGAGCACGTCCGCGAGATCCGGTGTGCCCTTCTCGACACCCCACTCAGCCCACGCCGTCGCCGTCGACGTACCAGCGACCGCCGCCTCACGCACCGACTCGAACACCTCGCCCATCTGACCCTCGATGTCCTCGCGAGTCGGAGGAGTTCCGAGGAGCCAGACCTGCGGGTTAGGCATCGCCGACATCGTCGAGTTGATCGACACCCAAGCCGGCCGCTTCAACCGCTGCGCCTCGTCCAACATGAGGCAGTCCGACGAGAAGCCTCGACCACCAGAGCCGGATCGGGCCTTGAACTGGATCGTCGCGCCGTTTCGGAACTTCACCGCCTCGCGGTTGAGCGCGTTCATGATGCCGTTCGGCTTGACGCGATCCATCAGCCAGCCGTTGCCCTCGGCCTCGAGGATCTCGACGAGCTTCGAGAACGTCTCGCGTGCCGTGTCCTGCTGGTGCGCAGAGACGACGATCTTGCGCTCGTCGAAGAGGAGCACGCCAGCAAGAGCTCGAGCGACAAGCAGCTGGCTCTTGCCGTTCTGCCGCGGGACAGAGACGCCGACGCGCTTAGCCGACCAAGTCGCGTCCGACCGTTCGCCCATCGCAGCCTGCAGAATGAGCTCCTGCCAGCCGTCGAGCACGATCCCGGCTCGCGCGGACAGGTCGGCGACGTCCTCCCAAGAGTTAGCTCGCGCCCCCTTGGGCTCGACGAGTACGCGCGGTGGCGCCTCCCCGAGCAGCGCGACGGGCTGCGATCTCGTCAACCGGATCACCAGCCTTCTCGGACTCCGACTCAAGCTCGGCGATCTTCGCCTCGAGCGCACGCCACTGGTTCATCAGTGGCGCCCGCTTTTCGGCGTCGGCCTCAAGGATTGACGACCACATCACGTCGCGGGCCGTCTTCAGGTCGTCGATCCGTGCCATGGCGAGCACCCCCCGATCGACCTGACGAGCTCCGTGTGTGAAAGAGCCCTATGCCTCCGGGAGGGCTGGGCTGGTGGAGGGGGGGGGAGGGGTACCGGGTCACCAGTTGACGAGCGTCGTGATCGTCCGTGGTCGATCGCGCCGCTCGAGCGCTGCGGCGACTTCACTTGGTGTTCGGTTGCCGATCCATCGGTTGCATGCGCGGTGGGTGAGGACGCAGTTGCTGGTGTCGTAGGCGCTGCCGCCTCGGCTCACTGGGATGAGCTCGTGTACCTCGGGTGATTCGTCGAGGCGTGGTGGGAGCGTCTTGTCGACGGGCTTCTTGCAGAGCCAGCAGTGGGTGTCGCGTGCGAGGACGCGGGCGCGTACTTCGTTGCGGCGGTGGCCGTTCTGGCGGCGGGGGTTAGGTCGTGGCATCGGCACCCCGGGGGTGGGTGGTCAGGGGTGGCGTCGGCCGCGGCGCGTGTTGCGTGCGGCGAGGGTGGGGAGGATGTCGAACCAGCTGGGCCCATGGGGAAGGCGGGAGCGTTCGTCGGTCGGGGCGCCGGCGAGCACGACGATGATGCCGAGGATGAGGAGGCCGGTCATCGTGAGCACGGTGGCCTCCTCGTGCTCGTGTCCCGGCGGCGGCAGGTCTGTCTCTGCGGGAAGGTGTGTTCGCGTCGTGGGCAGCCTTCGAGTGAACTCAAGGAAAGGCTCGTTGACCGCCGCCGGGTGCTGAAACGAGCGAAGGCCCGCACCGTGGATGGTGGGGGCCTTTCTGGGCATGCGTGTCCGCTGCGAGCACCATGGTAGCTGTCGTTCGCACGCGGTGTGCCATCTCGTGGGGTTCGGCGTGCCGGGGCTCAGGTGTGGTGCACGACCTCGCAGTCGGGGCAGGCCTCGGCGATGTCGACGGCGCGTTCGAACGGGAGGTCGGCGCTGGTGATGGTGTGGTGCTCGGGGCAGGGGTAGATGTCGGTCATGATGCCTTCTCCAGGTCGTTGTAGTCGTGTGCTTCGAGGCCGAGCTCCTGCCGGATGCGGAGCACCGTCTCGGGTGCGCAGTGCAGCGTGGTGGCGGTGCGCTTGTCGCTCCACCGGCGCTCGTGCGCGATCGTCACTGCGACGCGACGCTCGGCAGGGGTGAGGCGGGCGCGCTCGCCGTTCAGCGCGAGTTCGACGGCGACCTCATCGACGAGCTGTCCGACCTCGGCGTCGACGTGTGGCCTTTCGGCAGGGTCGTCGATGTCGTCCCACGCGAGGGGTCCGACCCAGCCGCGCCGGGCGGCGACGCGGCGAGGCCGCTCGTGATAGCCGCCGAGTTGGGGCTGGTTCCAGAGCTCGGCGAAGAGCGCGCGAACGGCCTGGTAGGTCTCGGCGGTGACTCGTGGTCCCTTGCCGAGCACGATGCGTGAGAGGTTCCCGACGGTCATGCCGAGTCGATCGGCGAGCGAAGATTCACTGTGTCCGATGGCGACGAGCGCCTGCAGGCGCCGCGTGGTTCCGATGCTGGGCAGGTAGGCGGCGTCGATCGTGTCGACGGTCAGCTCGAGCAGTCGACGCGCGACGGATGCGAGCACGGTGCGCTTGGACGGGTCTCGGTGGCCGGTCTTGTTGCCGCGGGGCCCGTAGACGACGTTCATGATGATCGATCGCGACACCTGGGCGGCGTCTGCGATGCGCTCGAGGCCGAAGCCGGCCTCGTTGAGCTCGAGGACGTGGGAGCGCACGGGGATGACGGGGACGCGGGCCGGCGCGATCTGGTCGGCGCGGCCGTATGCGCGCAGGCGGTTCCGTCGTCGCTGGCGATCCATCTTGCGGAGATGGGAGCAGCGATCGCACCGGCAGCCGTGCTCGCCCCAGCAGCCCTGGAGGTCGTGCTCGTGGTCGGGCGGGCAGATGGTTGGTGCGGAGGAGGTGCGGAGCGGTGACTGCTCGATGCGGCCTGCTCGGTACTCCTGCAGGTAGTGCATCCGGCACATGCCGCGCGCGGTGATCTGTCGGTCGCAGCCGTCGAAGCGGCACACCTTGCCGGTCATGATTCGGCTGCCTGTCGGATGTGCTGCTCGAGGTCGTGGGCGAGGGCGCGAATCTCCCAAGTGCCGCGGGCGGTCCAGCCGCAGCATCCGCAGCGGACGGTGGTTCGGTCGAGGGAGCCGTGACCGTCGGGCCGGTACTGGACGGAGAGGGCGACGCGCTGCTCGATCTCGTACTTCTTGACGCCGCGGTCGAGGTAGCCGTAGAGCGGGACGAGGTACCAGCCGGCACCGCATTCGGGGCACTCTTCGGGGGTGTTCGTCTTGAGGTCGAAGAGCTCGAACGTGGTGGGCGGGTCGAGCTTCTCGTCGATCGCAGCGCACCAGGCGATGAGGGCGCCGACCTCGTCGTCGAGGTCGCCGGGTTCGGCGTTGCGCCACCGGTGGGCGTAGAGGACGCGGAGGTTGTCTTCGGGGAGGACGTGGGGTGCGCCGAGGTCGGCGGCGACGTGCCATTCGCCGATGATGCTTTCGATGTGCTGGTACCGCTCGAGGGCGTCGGCGTCGAGGGGGATACCGGAGCTGGTACCGGCGGTGACGGCGCCGCCGACGATGCTGGATGCGATCGCGGTGCGCAGTTGCGGGATGAGGCCGTCGTGGTGTTCGTAGTGCTTGGTGCCGTCGTCGAGGTGGGTGGTGACTATGCGTCCGGTGGTGAGTTCGTCGACGAGGTCGAGGAGTCGGGTCTGTTCGGGGTTCATCGGGTCCCTCCGGTGATGCGGATGACGGTGGCGAGGTGGGCGCACGCGGCGTCCCAGCCGGCGGCCTGGTCGACGCCGAGCGCCATGGCCTGGGCGCGGGTCATCATGGCGTCGTCGGCGATGGCGGCGATGGTGTCGCAGGTCTTGGTGCGTGTGTCGGTGTCGTGGGCGGTGAGCCACCGGTCGTATTGGGCGCCGGCGAGCTGCTCGGCCTCGGCCGGGTCGGTGTCGCCGATGAGCGTGCCCCGGATCGCGCGGGCGCGGATCTCGTGGTCGAGGGGCGTGTAGCCGGCGTCCGGCGCATCGTCACCGTCTTCGAGCATCGTGTCGAGCTCGGTGGCGTGGGCGAGCAGGTCGGCGGCGAGGGTGCGCGCCTCGTCGGCGGTGATCGCAAGCCGGGTGCGTTCGTGGCCGACGTGGACGGCGAGCTCGAGGTGGGTCGCGTCGTCGGTGTAGTCGACGGCGGCGAGGGTGGTCGTGTGGGTGCGGGTGATGGGCATGGGTTCCTCCTCAGAAGGGCGGCTGGTCGCGGTAGACGGTGGTGGTGGTGGCGGTGGTGAGTCGGGGGCCGGCGAAGGGGTAGCCGCAGCGGTGGGCGGTGAGGATGCGGTCGGTGGGTTTGGGGCGGATGGGTGTGGCCGGTGTGATGGGCATCGTGGTGAGGGCGCCGGTGGTGTGGGTGCGGAGGCGCCAGATGGGGCGGCCGGTGAGGGTGCAGGCGATGACTTGGGCGGGTGTGAGGATGACAGGGTCGAGTCGGCTGTCGGGGCCAGTTGGGAGGTCGTCTTCGTCATCCCAGACGGCGTGGAGAACCCGCTGGTCGCAGGTGCGGCAGGAGGTCCATTCGGGTGCGGTCTTCATGCCGACGTCACCTCGATTCGAGGCGAGGGACCGAAAGGGACCGATTCGGTCGACATCAGAGCGACATCGTGTGCGCGCGCGGTGTTAATTAACTTGCGTGCGCGCGTTAAGCGCTCCACTAGGAAAAAACGGTCCCTATCGGTCCCTGTGCCTCGTTCTGCCGCGTGTTCTTGCGGAAGTTGGCAGGGACCGATAGCCGAAAGAACGGTCCCTGAACGGTCCCTGTTCAGGGTGGATCGGTCCCTGAGCCTGATCCGGGTTGATCGGGCAGGGACCGTTTCGAGGGACCGATTTTCGAGGGTCATCGGTTCCACCAGGGCGACTCGAGCTCGCCGTCGGCCTCGTCGGCGAGCATTGTGATGCCGGTGTAGAAGCGACGACCGTTCGACTTCGCCTCGCCGATGCCGCGCTGTCGCAGCTGCCGGCCGAGCGCCTGCCCGCTGAGCTCGTGCTCGCTCTGCTGGTGGCACCAGGTCGTGTACGCCGACCGCAGCTCCGCGGTGTCGACGCGCGCTTCGGCGCCGCCGCCGAGGCGGCATTGTTCCTCGAGGAACCGGCCGAGGTGGTCTTCCTCGGCGCGGTAGAGGTCCGTCGCGGCGCGCACGCTGGCTGGGGTGTCGAGCTTGTCGCGGTGGTAGGCGAAGGCGCCGGCGATGATCCAGGCGAGGATGCCGGGCCCTTCCTCGTCGACGAGGCGCTGCTGCAGGCCTTCGATCTTCTCACTGTCGGGGACGGTGTGCGCGAAGGGGATGAGGCGGAGGCGTCGCCAGAACGAGTGCCCGCCGGATTCGACCTTGGGCTGGTTGTTGCCCATGAGCCAGAGCGTGTGGGTGGGGGTGAAGGTGAAGAAGTCCTGGCGCATGAAGCGGGCGGTGATCTTGTCGCCGCCGGTGAGGGTCTTCATCTTCGCCTCGTCGAACTTGGTGTTCTCGTTGACCTCGGAGGCGATGACGAGGCGTCGGCCGCGGAGGTTCGCGAGCTCGGTCTCGTGCTTGTCGCGGCCGGCGAGCAGGAACCCGGTGGGTGCTTCGGTGGCGTAGTCGCCGAGCACGGTCGCGATGGTCTCGAGCAGCACGGTCTTGCCGTTCTGGCCGGCGCCGTGGAGGAACGGGAGGACGTGTTCGAGGGTCTCGCCGACAGCGGAGAGGCCGGCGAGGCGCTGCACGTAGTCGATGAGTTCGAAGTTGCCGCCGAACGTGGTCTCGAGGAACCGGTCCCAGAGCGGGGTGGGCGCGTCGAGGTCGGGGGTGACTGCGGTCTGCTTCGAGTGGTAGAGGTGCGGGGTGGCGGCGAGCAGCTGCCCGGTTCGGAGGTCGGCGATGCCGCCAGGGGTGTTCAGCTGCCACGGGTGCCGGTCGAACTGGTCGGCGACGACGCGCATGCTGCCGGTGGTGCGGGCGAGGCGGACGGCGTCGTGGAGAGCGCGGGAGCTGAGGGACCGCTGTCGGTGCCGGTGCAGGTCTTTAGTGTCGTGGGGGAGGCGGTGGGCGATGTCGCGGGCGGCTTCGATGGCAGGGGCGTCGTCGGGGTGGAACTCCCAACGGGTGCCGGTCCAGGTGACCCAGCGGCCGGCGTCGGGCACGTACTTGAGCTGGTGGTGGTGTTCGGCGGCGAGGAGGCGTGCGTTGCCGTCGTCGGTGAGGTCGGCGTCGTCGTCGCTGACGGTCGCGGGTGCGGTGGTGGCGACGGCGGCGAGCACGCTCCCGGTGGGGGTGGTGCGCGAGCTCGCGGCGGCGAGGGGGCTCGGCGCGGGAGTGGCCGGGTCGGTGTCGGGCGGGGTGTTGACGGCGGCGAGTGCGCGGGGTGCACGGCGTCCGTACCCGCGTTCGTGGAGGGTGCGGGCGGCGGCGGTGTGGTCGCCGGCGTGCTCGAGGAGAGCGAAGGCGCCGAACTTCGTGTACGGCGTCTCGGGTTCGAACACGGTCGACGAGGTGAAGACGTAGAGCCGGTCGCGGTCTTGCGCGTGCCCGGTGGTGGCGCTGATGCCTTCGTCCTTGCCGGGGCGACGCCAGTACCGGGTGGTGCCGCGGGTGAAGACGTGTCGCCACCCGGTGAGGATGTCGTCCCAGTCGGTGCGGGTCTCGAAGTCGTCGCCCGGGGTGATGTCGCCGTCGCTGGGCGTGCGGGCGGACCACATGGGGTCGACGGGTGTGGTCGCTGCGGCGGGTTCGGGCATGGTGTCGAGGGCGGCGTGCACGACGGCGTGGAGGTCGTCGCGCTGCTCGCGGGTGATGGTTGCGATCGTCGCGGGCCCGCCGGCGAGCCGCACCCACGGTTTCCCGGTGGGGTGCACGGTGCCGGCGGAGGGGGCGAGCACGACGAACCCGCCTTCGCCGCGGGTCTCGGCGAGGGTGTCGCGGCCGGTGGCGCCTTCGCTGGGTGCCTGCGCGACCTTCGAGTTCCCGGGGACGTCGCCGTCGGCGAGGAGGTACTGGAGGTGGAGGCCACCGGATGGGGAGGTTTCGGACCAGCCCGTCATGACGGTGGTCCAGAGGTCGTGGAGCCCGGACCCGTCGATGAGTTCGAGCACGTCGGGCAGGAGGTGCATCGCCTTGCCTTCGATCTCGAGGAGCTCGAGGCGGCCGGAGATGTTGCCGGTGATGCAGCCGATGCCGTTCTGGCCGGGGTTGGTGAACCAGGTGGTGATCTGCTCGTCGGTGGGGCGCTCGCTGGTGTAGGGCTTCCAGGCGACGGCCGGGGACTTGCTGCCGTCGCCGCGGACGGGGACGACGCTGATGCCGGCTGCCGCGAGTTCGCGGGCGGTGTCGAGCAGGTTGTTCACGGGTCAGTGCTTCCTTCTGCGTGTGGCGGAGATGGTGGGGGTGTGTGCGCCCCGGGCCGGCGGGGCGCACACACGATGGGGTGGTTCAGAAGGGGACGGCGGCGATCTGCTCGACGCTGGCGCCGACGGCGGGCGCGATGACGTCGTCGCTGATCCCGGCGCGGCGGAGCTGCTCGACCTGGGCGGTCTGCTCGGCGGTCAGCCCGTCGGGGATGAACGACTGCGCGGGCGCGGCCGGGGCGGGCGTCGACGGCGGGGACGCGGGTGCTGCGGCGGGGGCCGGTGTGCCGGCGAGGCCGGTGGCGGGCGCGGTGTACTGGGCCTCGTACAGCTTCTTCGGGTTCGCCGGGTTCTTGCTGTTTGGGTCGTTGCCGATGTACTGGAGGCTGAGGGTGCCGCCGACGGCGACGTCGGATACGCGGGCCGCGGCGATCGCGTTGCCGATGGCCTTCTTCATCGCGGTCGACGTGACCCAGAGGGTGCGTTCGCCGTCGTCGTCGTTGTCGTCGCGGAGCTGCGTCTGCAGGGGGACGATGACGGCCATCTTCGGTTCCCCGGAGGGCCAGAAGTCGAGCTCCTGGGTGCCGAACTTCGTCTGCTGCTTTTCGTAGGGCTGCTGCCGGATGGTGCCGGTGATGCGGTCGCCGATGTTGGCGAACTTCACGGAGCGGCCGGTGGCGGTGTTGAAGAGTGACATGGTGCGTCTGCCTTTCAGCTGAATAGGTGGGTGGGCGCCGCGGGTTGCGGCGTCGCGGGCAGCCCGCGCGGCGGCGAGCTGGTCTCGGGGGTGCACGTGGGGTGCACGGTGTGGCCGGCGTGGATGAGCACGGGGTGCAGGGGGCCGTGGCAGACGGTGCATGTCGTCTGCGCGACCACCGGCGCCGGTGCCAGGGCTGGTGTGGGCGGATCGGCGGGGGTGCCGTCGTCGAACAGGTTGGTGCGGTTCGCGTTGACGCGTTCGCGGTGCTCGGCACGGCACCAGGTGCACCACTGGTCGTCGCAGGGCTGCTTCGCGGCGACCGCGGCGTCGATCCCGACGACCTGCAGCAGCGACCACAGTTGGTTCGCCCGCTCGAGGGCGGCGAGCGCCCGGTGCGGGTCGTACGGCTCCGACCAGATGTGCGCCTGCTGCAGCTCGCCATCGCGGGGGAGGAACGCGATCGCGACGCGTCGGGCGGGCCCCCAGTCGTCGCCGTCGGTGAACCCCTTGCCGTACAGGTGCGCCTGCGCACGGTACTGGGCGGAGGGCCCGTGGATCCGGTAGTGCGCGAGCTGCCGGGTGCCGACGATCTTGTGGTCGATGACGGTGCCGGTGGGGACGTGGAACAGGTCAGAGTGGCCGGTGATGGCCTGCTCGCCGATCAGCCCGACGGTGACCTCCCACTCGGTGACCCACTCGAGCTGTGACAGTTCGCCGCCGCCACGGTTGGCGCCGTTGAACCACTCCTCGAGCTGCGCGTGCACCGCGGTTCCGATCGCTGGCTTCCACGCCGGGCCGCGGTCGGGTTCCGGGTCGCCGTTCAGCTTGTGCAGGATCCACCGGTCGCAGGGCTTCCCGATCTCGGAGGGGCCGATGCGCTTCTGCAGTGACCGTGGGTGCGCGGTGATGCCGGCGCGGATGACGCCGAGGTAGAGGTCGTCGATCGTCGTCACGCCGCATCGCCGCCGAGCTCGGTGGATGTGTCGTAGACCTTGCCGTAGTCGACCCCGGTCACCTCGAGCTGCGCGCCGAGCAGCCACGACCGGGCCTCGGGGATG
The DNA here is from genome assembly GCF_058349945.1 of Agromyces cucurbitae. Classification (NCBI taxonomy): domain Bacteria; kingdom Bacillati; phylum Actinomycetota; class Actinomycetes; order Micrococcales; family Microbacteriaceae; genus Agromyces; species Agromyces cucurbitae. The sequence goes on from NZ_JBYRES010000001.1 coordinate 581,772, forward strand.
CCGGCGTAGATCGCGATGTCCGGCGTCAGGTAGGCGAGCGTCAGGTGCGGCTTGTACTCGGCGAACGAGTCGACGTGCGGCAGGACGCTCAACGCGGCGTTCATCTCGCGCAGCTCGTCGCCGCCGAGCCGGGCGACCAGGCACCCGTACGGCAGGTCAGGGTACGGCGAGGGGAACACCTCGACCTCGACGACCTCCACGGATACCTTGCGCGGCCACCCGATGAGGTCGTTGATGACCTCCTTGCGCTCGTACGACGGCGTCAGCAGCCCGTACTTCGCCGTCACGTGTGCGCTCTCCTCGGCGACCGGGCCACGGACCCACGATCGGTAGTCGCCCTCGGGCGCGTAGACGTAGTCGCGTTCGAGGATGCGCACGCCCCACGCCTGCTGGTCGAGCTGCTCGCGCACGGGCAGCGGGTCGAATGTGAGGCCGACGAAGCCGAGCGTCTTGACGTCGACACCGATGCCGGCCAGCATCTCCTCGCGGCCGATGAACTGGTTGCGTCCGGTCATCCCGCGGCCTCGGTCGCGATCGCGTGGCGGCGATGCCACGTGCGGACTCCGGCGACCGCCTGAACCGAGCAGCCGACCTCGTGCGCGATCGCCGCGTTCTCGACGCCCCGGTCGAGCAGCCCCCGGATGCGCGCCTTGTCCGCCTCGCTCAGCGGCGTCCCCGCGCGTGCTCGCCCGGGCGTGACGACCGGGTTCGAGAGGGGCGTGTCGAACAGCATCGCGATCGCCTGGTCGAGGTCATCGTCAGACGCGTGCAACCGTTCAGCGGTCGCGCACAGCGTGTGAGTGGCCGCGATCGCCTGGTCGGCGTCGACGGCGACCGTGGCGACGATCTGATCGACGCGGTCCTGCGTGAGCTGGAACATCGGGGCGTCTCCTTCCAATCGGGTTCGGGGGTGGGTTGTGCCCGGCGGTGGAGTCGAACCACCGCTGCGACCATCCGGGCGACCAGCGCAGGCTGTGGGGGTCAGTCCTGCACGAGGCGGAGCTCGTCCGCCTGCTCGCGCTGGCGACGGATGGTGTAGTCGCCGGGGCCGAAGCCGATGTACGCGTGCTCGGGGTGCGCGAGGTACGCCCGCGCGCCGGTGCCGACCGAGAGGACGCCGAGCGCGAGGTCCTCGGTCGACGCGGTCTGCGCGTCGAATCGGACGTCGCCGTCGGCGAGCAGCAGGTGCGTGTTGCCGCCGTTCTCGCCGCGGACGACCGCGACACCGTCGGCGGGCACCGGGGTGCTCGCGGGGCGGGTCACGGGGGCGTGCTCGGCGGGCACGACGATCACGTCGCCTTGCCGACCGAAGTCGACGACGGGCACGAGCTGGTCGAGGTCGTGGTGCTCGTCGACGGTGACGCCGAACTGGTCGATCGCGCGTTCCAGGGTGATGGACATGGTGGTGTTCTCCTTCTCGGTGTGGTTGGTCAGCACGCGGCCGCGAGCTGCAGGTAGGCCTCACGGGTGAGGCCGAACGTCCAGGCCGCGGCCTGCACGGGTGTGGTGCACGACGCGGGCACGGTGAGACCGAACTGGCGGCGGGTGCCGTCGCGCTCGACCGTCGCGTTCGTGCAGGCGAGCAACTTCACGGGCTCGTCGAAGATCTGCTCGGGCAGGTCGTACAGGGTGAGCTCGAACCCGGGGTTGCCCGGGTCGGCTTCGGCGGGCCCGGTCGGGGTGAGGCCGGCGGCGGTGATGAACTCGTGCCAGCCCATGCGCTCGATCGCGCAACGGCGCACCTCTGCGTTCCGCTCACGCATGATGCGCTCGACGTCCCACCCGGTCTCGATGAGGTCGCCCGGCACGTTGGTGCCGTGCCAGAAGTACAGTCCGTACCCGTCGGCCCACTGGATCGCGGGCCCGGTCTCGCAGTGCATGCGGTGCTCGCCGGCGGCGTTCTCGACGTGGATGACGGTGGGGTTGTCGCAGACCATGATGAAGTCGCGGAACGGCCACCAGTACCCGGCCGACGCCGCGGCTTCCGCCTTGAGGGTGCGGTCCCAGAGGTCGCCGGGCAGCTCGAGCTCGAGTTCGTCGCGGAAGAACGCCCAGTACGACTGCCACCAGCTATTCAGCGACCACCAGCCCCATCCGCCGAAGCGACCGGGCATCCACAGGTAGAACGCTCGCTGGATCGTCAGGAGCAGGTCACGCTCGTTGATGTCGACCGCCGAGTCGACCGCCGAGTCGACCGCCGAGCCGACCGCCGAGCCGACCGCCGAGCGGACCGCCGAGCCGACCGCCGAGCCGACCGCCGAGTCGACCGCCGAGCCGACCGCCGAGCGGACCGCCGAGCCGACCGCCGAGCCGACCGCCGAGTCGACCGCCGAGCGGACCGCCGAGCCGACCGCCGAGTCGACCGCCGAGCCGACCGCCGAGCCGACCGCCGAGTCGACCGCCGAGTCGACCGCCGAGCGGACCGCCGAGTCGACCGCCGAGCCGACCGCCGAGTCGACCGCCGAGTCGACCGCCGAGTCGACCGCCGAGCCGACCGCCGAGCGGACCGCCGAGCGGACCGCCGAGCGGACCGCCGAGTCGACCGCCGAGTCGACCGCCGAGCCGACCGCCGAGTCGACCGCCGAGCGGACCGCCGAGTCGACCGCCGAGCCGACCGCCGAGCGGGGAATGGTCCCCGAACGGCGGAGCTGCTCGATCACGTACGCCGCGATCGGCCCCGCGAACGCCCCGACGATCGGCGACGAGACCCGGACGATCGTGTCCGGGAACGGGATCTCGGCGACGTCGTAGCAGTAGCGGACGCCGGACTGCCAGAGCGCCCATTCCTCCTCGGTGAGCGGGGTGGTGCTGCGGGCGTTGTCGATCCAGTCCTGAGCGAACGGCGCCATGCGGGCGCGCTGCTCCTCGGTGAGGGTGGTGATTCGGATCGTCACGGCTTGATCACCACCGAGCGCTTGCCGACGACCTTGTAGCCATCGAGCGCGGCCGGCGCGAACTGCTTCCGCACGGTCGCCATGTTCAGCACCTGGCGGGTGTCGTACAGCTGCGGGTACTGGTCGGCCGGGTAGTCGGCCGCGATCTTCGTGTCGTCCGTGCGGGTGTACTCGCGCACCTGCACCTTGACGGTGCCGACGTCGTGCGTTCCGAGCTCGGGGAGCTCGTCGAGGATCGCGGCGTCGACCTGGGCGAGCTGCTCCTGCAGCTGCTCGAGGTCCGCGGCGAGCACGACGCGCGTCTGCACGAGCTGCTCGAGCTTCGTGACGAGGGTGTCCATGGTTCCGGTTCTCCTTCGTGATGTGGGTGATGGGTTGGTCAGGGGGAGCTGAGGAGCGCGGCGAACGTCGCGAGCGTCATCGTCACGAGCTGCTCGCCGCCGACGGCGGAGCCGACCCGCTTGTGTGCGACGACGCCGAGCGCGGCACCGTCGTTGATCCGCTCGGTCTCGGCTTCGCGGAGCCATGCCGGAAGCGCGAGTCGCGCGACGTCCTTGCACTCGATGACGACGCGGCGCCCGTCGGCGGTCTTCACCCCGGTGATGTCGCCGCGGTCCTTCGACCCGGACTTCGCGCGCCGTTCGATGCGGTCGTCGCCGAGATCGTCGGCGAGGGTGGTGGCGACGAGCTTCTCGAACCGGGCGCCGGCTGCCTTCGCCGCGGCGCGTGACCGGGTCACCGGGTGCCGCCGATCTCGACGACGTCGAACGGTTCGAGGCCGGGCCCGGTCGCGTTGCATGCCGCGCACTGGTTGAGGCCTTCACCGGCGAGCGCCTCGAGGTGCTCCTTGCAAGCGAGTGCTTCCGCGTGGCACGCCTTGCAGCGGACGAACGCGACCGCGGGGCGCCCGCACGCGCGGGCGTGCTTCGCGATGAGCTCGGCGACGATCGGGAAGTCGGGCACGAGGAGGATCCGGCAGGGCGGGATGAAGTCGAGGAGCTCGAGCGCGTCTGCGGGGAGCACGGTCGCGGCGGCGTTCATGATGCGACCGCCCTTGCGACGGCGGCGCGTGCCGCGGCGACGAACTCGAGCGCGGCCTGGTCGGTGTACCGTCCGGCTGCGTGGCCGCGCATGACGTCGAGCGTCTGCACGACGGATGCGGACAGGTCGCCTGCGTCGGTCGCGGAGACGCGCGGGTCGCGGGCTGCGGCCCGCATCTCGCGGCGCACGGCGAGGAGCTCCATCGTGACCTCGGGCTGCGGTTCCCGGAGCGCCGCCATGAGCCGCTCGAACGCGTCGCGCACCGTGGCCGGCTGCACCGTCGCCGTGCTCACTGGGCACCGCCGAGCGCGATGAACGCGGCGACGATCAGGAGCGACACGTCGACGATCGCGGCCACGGTCGCGACGATCGCCGTCACGGGGAAGGGGATGTCGCCGAGGCGGTGCCGGACTGGCAGCACCCGCTGCTGGAGCGTCGCGCCGATCGCGTCGACCGCGGGCACCGGGGTCGTGTTCAGCGTGATGATCTCGTCGAAGAACGGGCGTCGGCCTCGCTCGAGCAGCGCTGCGAGCTCGGCACGGTCCGCCGCGTCGGCGAGACGGTTGGGTGCGGTGGTGGTCATGTCTTGGTCCTGTTCCGGAGTGTCGTGAGAGGTGGGCGCGTCATGCGGGCAGCGCGTGCAGCAGTGACTTCACGCGGGCGCGTCGGGCGATCGCCTCGGATCGGGTCTCGGCCTGCGGTTCGTGGTGCGTCATCTCGATGACGCGGTCGATGTCGTCTTGCGACATCCGCCGGTTGCGCTCGCTGATCTTCGAGTGGGGCCACTTGCCGCCGTAGACCGCCTTGCGCACGAGCTCGTAGTCGAGCTGCAGCTTCTCGGCGACCTGGGCGAGCGTGAAGAGCTGCGGCCCCTCCGCCGTCGGCGCGTTCACGCCGGCACCTTCTCGCGGCCGAACTCCGCCGAGTCGAAGATCACCTGCACGTCGATCCCGAGGAACGCTGCGATGCGCTCGAGCTCGGCGACGTCGAACGGCTCGTCGCCGTTGACGCGCCGGTAGGCGGTCGCCCGGGAGACGCCCAGGACGTCCGCGATCTCGATGAACCGCTTCCGCTTTCGCGCCAGCTCGGCGCGTACGGCACCCGCGATGGATGCCGTGTACGTGTCGCTAATTACCGCCATGGGAAACATGCTGTCGTCAATTAGCGTCAGTGTCAACCCTGATATACAGCGTGTCGGTAATTGAGTACGGTGTACTCATGGGCAGGAGATCAGTGGCCTCGCCTGCGACGCCGTTCGCAGAGCACTTGGGTCGATACCTCAAGCACCTCGTAGAGGAAGCCAACGGCGGCGACGCCTCGGCGCGATGGCTCGCAAGGCACATCGACCGGAGCAAGGACTACTGCGTGAAGCTGCTCGACCAGTCGGTTGCGATGAACACGAACGACATCGAGCTCATCGCGGCATGGCAGGGCATCTCGCCGTACGAGTTCATCGCGAATGCGCGCGGCTGGATGTTCGGCGACTGGGCCAACTCCGGGTCGTACCTCGCGGCCTATGTCAGTGGCGAGTTTGAAGATGCTGCCGAGGCGCTCCCAACGCTCGACAGGCAGCGGGAACGTCGCATGCGCGAGTCGGCGGAGAGCATCGCCGCCCGACGCGGCCGCAATGAAGCGGATGGGGAAACGGACGACTGACGGAGGGGAATGCGCGCACTACTGCGGCACGCGGCAGACCTGGGGGTTCGCGTGCACCTGGCTCACATCGACGATGATCCTGAGCTGCTCGGCTACTTCCTCGCCGACGAACAGAGCATCGTCCTCCGCCTTGGCATGACGCTCGCACAGACCCGCACAGTGCTCGCGCACGAGTTCGGCCATGCCCACCACGGGCACACCTGCGACAGCCCGTCGGCCGAACGGCAGGCTGACATCTATGCAGCGCGCCTGCTCATCGATCCACGCGAGTACGAACGTCTCGAGCGCGTCGACCCGGACCAGTACCACATCGCCGAGGAGCTCGGCGTGACTGCCCGTCTGATCTTCGCGTACGAGGCCCACTGCCTCACGAAGATGCGCGGCATCACCTACACCTTCCCGAGGATGGGTGCCGGCCAATGGGCGCATCGTGCCGTGCCGGGTGTACGTTGACGGTGTCAACGTCAGGCGGGTGTGGGTGGATGCCGAGCGTATCCAATTACCGTCAATATGCGCAGGGTTTCGCGGGTTCGGCGCTAATTACGGACTCTCGGGCGGGTTCAAATCCCGCCGTCTCCGCACCTCACTGCACTTCAAGGTTTAGGTTGCGTGGTCTGAATTCTTATGGATCGCAGCCTGAAATGTGAGCGGCGATAGAAAAGCCCCTGCGGTTCGCAGGGGCTTTCGCTGCACTTGACCACGTGTCTTGTGCGCGGTTGCTGGGTATGGTCGGTTTCGAGGGTGCATCGCGGCACCCACTCTGAGGCTTCCTGAGCGACGGGGGTAACGTGACCGCACACGACGAGATCCAGCGAGCGACGCTGCCGATTCCGGACCAGACCTACCCGGGCGTGGTCACCTATGTGGCGACCGATCCGGACACGATGTTTCCACCGATCACTCCACTGCGACCGCCCGCGGGTGCACCGAACGTGTTGATCGTCCTCATCGACGATTGCGGCTTCGGCGCTTCGAGCGCGTTCGGCGGCCCGATCTCCACACCGAACTTCGAGCGGGTCGCTGCTCGCGGCCTGAAGTACACGCGTTTCCACACGACGGCGCTCTGCTCGCCGACGCGCGCGGCCCTGTTGAGCGGTCGCAACCATCACACGGTCGGCATGGGTGGCATCACCGAGATCGCCACGAGCGCACCCGGCTACAGCTCTGTTCGGCCGAACAGCTGCGCACCGCTGGCGGAGACGTTGAAGCTCAACGGCTACAGCACCGCACAGTTCGGCAAATGCCACGAAGTCCCCGTGTGGGAGGCCAGCGCGGTCGGACCGTTCGACCACTGGCCGCACCCGGGCGGCGGATTCGAGTACTTCTACGGCTTCATCGGCGGCGAAACCAACCAGTGGTACCCCGCGATCTACGAGAACACCTCACCAGTCGAACCTTGGGGAACTCCTGAAGAGGGCTACCACTTCATGGCCGACATGACCGACAAGGCCATTGACTGGACGCGTCAGCAGAAGTCCCTCGCCCCGGACAAGCCGTCGTTCACCTATTTCGCACCTGGTGCGACACATGCACCGCACCACGTTCCCGCGGAGTGGGCGGACAAGTACAAGGGGAAGTTCGACCAGGGGTGGGATGAGATCCGCAATGAGACCTTCGCCCGCCAACTCGAGCTCGGTGTCATCCCGCCGGATGCGGTTCTCACCGCCCGCAGCCCGGGTATTCCGGCGTGGAACGAGATGAGCGACATCATCAAGCCCGCTCTCGTGCGTCAGATGGAGGTGTACGCCGGCTTCCTCGCCTACACCGACCATCACGTCGGCCGACTGCTCGACGCGTACGAAGAGTTGGGCATCCTCGATGACACCCTCGTCTACGTGATCATCGGCGACAACGGCGCTTCCGCCGAGGGCTCGATGCACGGCACGACGAACGAGGGCTTCACCATCAACCACATGAACGACATCGAGACCGAGGAATACGTCGCGGCGCATATCGACGACCTCGGAACCCCGCGCTCGTACAACCACTACGCCGTCGGGTGGGCACACGCCATGGACACCCCGTACCAGTGGACGAAGCAAGTCGCGAGTCATTGGGGCGGCACCCGTAACGGCACGATCGTGAGCTGGCCGAACGGAGGCGTCGAGCAAGGCGGCATCCGCAACCAATTCAGCCATGTCATCGACGTGGCGCCCACAGTGCTCGAGGCCGCCTCGATCCCCGAGCCGGCGACCGTGCACGGTGTGACTCAACGGCCCTACGAGGGCACGCCCATGAACTACACGTTCGCCGACGCGACCGCTGAAGAGCGGCACACCACCCAGTACTTCGAGATGGTGGGCAACCGTGCCATCTTCCACAAGGGCTGGACCGCGGTCGCGAAGCACAAGGACCCCTGGGCGGGTTCAGACCACGGCATCGACGACGACATCTGGGAGCTGTACAACGTCGAAGCGGACTGGACGCAGTCGAACGACCTCGCGGCGCAGCAGCCTGAGAAACTCGCGCACCTCCAACAGTTGTTCCTGATCCAGGCGGCCCGCTTCAACGTGCTGCCGATCGATATCCGTACCGCAGAACGCTTCAACTCAGACCTCGCCGGGCGTCCGGCCCTGATCACCGCGCAAAGCCAGAAGCTCTATCGCGGTATGCGTCGGCTCAGCGAGAACTCGGCCATCAACATCAAGAACAAATCCTTCACCGTGACCGCGAAGGTCGACCTGCCCGACGGCGGTGCCGACGGCGTGCTCATCGCGCAGGGCGGCGCATACGGCGGGTGGTCGTTCTACGGCACCAGCGGCAAGCTCGCGTTCGCCTACAACGTGCTCGGCATCCACACCGACATCGTTCGGTCAGAATCCGTCGTTCCGGCTGGAACCCAGGAACTGCGGGCGCACTTCGCCTACGACGGCGGCGGGCTCGGCAAGGGCGGACTCCTGACCCTCTTCGCCGACGACGAGAAGATCGGCGAAGGCAGGATCGAGCGAACCCTCCCCTTCCAGTTCACGTTCGACGAGACGGTCGACGTCGGCATGGACCTCGCGTCTCCCGTCTCGTCGGACTACGGTGCAACCGACAACGGGTTCACCGGGACGCTCGACTGGGTGCAGATCGATCTCGGCGAGGACGACCACTCCCACCTCATCGACAACGAACACAAGATGCGGGTCGCAATGCTGAAGCAGTAACGCCCTCGGCACGGTGCAACGTGGCGGCGAATCGCTGCTGCCGCGGTTCCGCGCCACCTACTCGCCGAACCACCTGAAGGGCGGCGAGGCACAGGATACGCGCGTCATCTTCGGGCTGCCGAGATGAATCCGATGGAGTGGACTCAGGCAGTCGCGCTGCGACCGTGCTCGTTCATGCGGCACGTCGGGCAGGCTGGAGGATTCTTCTTGAGGCGCGCAGAGGATTTCCTTTTCGGCACGCTCGTCGACCCCGAGCGATAGCAAGGCACCTCGAGATTTCAGACCACGCCCACCTGGGGGTGGTCTGAATTCTCATAGATCGCAACCTGAAATCTGAGCGGTAACAGAAAAGCCCCCGCGGGTTCGCGGGGGCTTTCGCTGTTTCCGGCCTTGTGCTGTGCGTTGGTACCTGTTCTCGTCGTTCACTGGGGTCGCAGTTCAGGTCGTCGGAGTGGGCCCGTACCGGCGAACCGGCAACGTCAGATGGTCCGTACCGTCCGGACATGCCTCGACCCCAATACGGCTACCTAGGGACTCGGAACCTGTGACCACCACTCGAACGGTTCGCACCGCGACCACCGCGATCGCCTCTCTGTCGCTCGCAGTGCTCCTCAGCGGTTGCGGAGGAGCGTTGCCCGAGAAGAACATGCAGACACCCGACGAAACCCACGACGCGGTGCGCGAAACGCTGACCTCGACGATCGAACTTCTGGGTGGCCCGGACGGCTGGACCGAGTACTACGACAACCCGCCGACGTCGTGCTCACTCAACGGTGAGGACGGCGTCTACTACGCCGAAGACCAGATCGGCCCCGGTACCGGTTCGATCGAGGCACGCGACGCGGCCGTTGAACGAGTGCAAGAGCATCTCGAATCACTCGGCATGCAGACCTGGCTCGGCGAACGGGTCGAATCGGACCCCCTCGTCTACCTCTACGCCAGCGACGGCCCTACCGCGAAGTTCCACGCGTACATCGGTCCCGACCACATCGCCCTTTCTGGCGAGTCATGGTGCGTCCCGGGCAACACCAAGGAAATGATCCTCGGCCACAAGTAGCGAAGTCGACACGCACGCCGACCGCACGGCGTCGTAGCATTGCCGGGTGCGGGAGTTGACGGCAGCCGGAACCGAGTTCCTGACCGAGCGGCATCTCGCGACCCTCTCGACGCTCGCGCCGTGGGGCGGCATCCACGCGGTCCCGGTCGGCGTCACGCTGCACGACGGCGTGCTGCGGATCATCACCTCGGGCGATTCGCAGAAGGTGCGCAACGTCCTCCGCGACCCGACCGCCACGGTCAGTCAGCTGGCCGGTGCGCAGTGGGTCACGTTCCAGGGGGTCGCCACCGTTCATGACGACCCGGCCGAAGTGGCCCTCGCCGTCGAGCTGTACGCGCAGCGCTATCGCCCGCCGCGCGCGAACCCTCGGCGCGTGACGATCCACGTCGCCCCGCAGCGGCTGTTCGGCAGCGCCGGCATGGTCGTCGGGCGCGACCTCGAGGCTCCTCCGACCGCCTCGCCGTAGCGCACCGGCTCGCGCTCAGGCTCGGGGGAGCCGGGCCACGGCCTCCTCGGCCGCCTGGACGAGTCGGTGGTCGCGGGTCTCCTCGTGCGCCGTGATCGTCACGACCGCGTCGCGCGCCTCGTCGACGTAGACGTACTGGCCGTAGCGGCCGTCGAGTCGCCAGCCGTCGCCCGGCCCCTTCCAGACGGCGAGGCCGTAGCGCGACGAGTCGCCCGCCCACTCGGTCGAGACCCAGTCGGCGTGCATCGCATCGACCCACTCGGGCGACACGATGCGACGGCCCCGCCACGCTCCGCGGTCGCGCAGCACGCGGCCGATGCGGGCGAGCTCCTCGGTGCGCAGCTCGAGGCCGCTCCCGCCGACGATCCAGCCGAGGGGGCAGCGATGCCACTGCGGATTGTGGATGTCCAGCGGTTCGAAGAGTCGCGGCATGAGCCAGTCGCGCACATCCCCGACCTCCGCCCCGAGCGCACGCATGGCGACGTAGGTGCTCGCGTCGGAGTACTGGTAGACCTCGCCGGGCCCCCGAGTCGGGCGGCGCAGCATCTCCTGCGCGAGATCGGGCCACAGCGCCGGCTGGTCGCCGAACCACTCGAAATCGATGCCGCTCGTCATCGTGAGCAGGTGCCGCAGCGTCACGGCCTCGACCCCGTGGCCGAGCGGCATGTCCGGCAGGAGCCGGCCGACCGGTGAATCGAGGGCGACGATCCCCTCGTCGATGGCGATGCCGACCGCGAGGGCGGCGACGCCCTTCGAGGCGGAGTAGACGTTCACGCGGTCGTCGCTGCGCCAGCGATGCTGCGCCTGCTCGTCGCCGACGAGCACGTGCACGCCGTAGGCGCCGAGGCGCTCGCCGTCGATGGCGGCGACGATGCGGTCGAGGGTCGAAACGGCTGGAGTCACCCCTCGAGGCTAGCCAGTCGCCCGGCGGACCGGGCATGCCGTCATGATCGAATCGAACGCGAACGATCGGGTGCGGGCACGGCCCGCCGCGCAGACTCGAGGGTGAAGGGAGAACCGTGATCGCACTGCTCAATCGGCTCGTCGAGTCCGTCGAGGCGCACCTGTCCGACGGGGTCGACGTCGCCGAGCTCGCACGGGGACTCGGCACGACCGACTTCCACCTGCGCCGCATGTTCTCGTCGCTGGCCGGGATGCCGCTGTCGGACTACGTCCGGCGCCGCCGCATGACGGTCGCCGCGGCCGACGTCCTCGGCGACGACCGGCTGCTCGACATCGCGGTGCGCTACGGCTACGGCTCGACCGAGGCCTTCGGCCGGGCGTTCCGCGCCGTGCACGGTGCCTCGCCGGCCGAGGTCCGGCAGCACGGCGGGCCCCTTCGCGCACAACCCAAGCTCGGCTTCCGCCTGACCGTCGAAGGGAACAACACGATGGACACCCGAATCACCGACCGACCCGGCTTCCGCCTCGTCGGCCATGCCGCCCGCGTGCCGCTCATCCACGAGGGGGTGAATCCGCACATCCAGTCGCACATCGCCTCGCTGCCCGCGACCGAGCACGCCCGGCTCAAGGCGCTCGGCGACACCGAGCCCGCCGGGCTGCTCCAGGTCAGCGCCGACGTCGACCCCGACTACCGCGAGGGCAGCAAGCTCACGTATCTGCACGGCGTCGCGACGGCGGCGACGACGCCGGCCCCCGAGGGGCTCGACGTGATCGACGTCGAACCCGGCGCCTGGGCGGTGTTCCGCACCTCGGGGCCGTACCCGGCCGCGCTCCAGTCGACGTGGGCGGCGACCGCGTCGGAGTGGTTCCCCTCGAACCCGTGGCGGCTGCGGCCCGGCCCGTCGATCGTCGCCGTGCTCGACCGCGCCGACGACTTCAGCACTGCGACGACCGAGCTCTGGCTGCCCATCGAGCTGGGGTGACCGCGCGAGCCGAGTGCCGTCGCGCATCCGCCCTCCGCGAACGCGGGCCGCGGGCCCGCCCGGCGGGTCGAGACTGGCTGCATGGACGACAGCGAAGCCCTCGACGCGTACTCGGCGGCCGTCGTGCGCGTCGCCGAGACCGTGCTGCCGTCGGTCGCGGCGGTGAACGTGCGCACCGCCGGGGGAGCGGGCGCGGGCAGCGCCTCGGTGATCAGCACCGACGGGCACCTGCTCACGAGCGCCCACGTCGTCGCCGAGGCATCCGCGGTCGAGCTCGCCTTCGCCGACGGCAGCTCGACGGCCGCCGAGGTCGTCGGCGCCGACGTGCTCTCCGACCTCGCGGTGCTGCGGGCCACGGGGCCGACGCCGGGACCGGTGCCGCTCGGCGACGCGGCGCGACTGCGCGTCGGGCAGCTCGTCGTCGCACTCGGCAACCCGCGCGGGCTCGCCGGCAGCGTCACCGCGGGCATCGTGTCGGCGCTCGGCCGCTCGCTGCCGACCGGCTCGGGGCGGGTGATCGACGAGGTGATCCAGACCGACGCCGCGCTCAACCCCGGCAACAGCGGCGGCGCGCTCGCCGACAGCGCCGGGCGGCTCATCGGCGTCAACACCGCCGTCGCGGGCATCGGGCTCGGGCTCGCCGTGCCGATCAACGCGACGACGCTCGGCATCATCGAGACGCTCCGGCTGCACGGCCGGGTGCGCCGCGCGTGGCTCGGCGTCGCCGGCGCGAAGGTGCCGCTGAGCCCCGAGGCCGCCGCGCGAGTCGGGTCGCCGACGGGCATGCAGGTGATGTCGACGGTCGCGGGCAGTCCGGCCGCGCTCGCCGGCGCGCGCCCCGGCGACATCGTCATCACGATCGACCGCACGCCGATCTACGACCCGACCGGGGTGCAGCGGCTCATGGTCGAGACGGCCATCGGGCGGCGCATGGAGATGACCGTGCTGCGCAACGAGGCCCTCGTCGATCTCGTCGTCGCCCCCGAGGAGTTGCGCAGCCGCTGAGACGTCGGCTCGGAGGCATCCTCGACCGAAACCAGCGCGCCCCGGCCCGCCCTCGTGCCGCACGGTGAAGAATCGAAGCGACACCGCCCGCAGCAGTTCGCGAAGGAGGCGCCGTGATCCCGCACTCGCGTCCGGCGCGTCGCGACGCCATCGCCGGCAGCCCGGCCGCCCGGGTCGAGGCACGGGCCGAGCGCTGGGGGCTCGCGGCGCTCGTCGCCGGGCTGCTCATCACGGTCATCGTGATGGCGGGCACGCGCTCGCCGCTCGCGGGACCCGATTCGCTCGGCAACCTCGCGGCGTGGACGGCGTCGGCGTGCGCCGGGCTCGCGTTCGCGGCATCCTTCATCATCGAGTCGCGGCGCGGGCACGCGGACTGGCGCGGCCGACTGCCGTTCGTCAAGCGCGCGGTCGACCTCGTCGCGATGTCGCTCGCGATGGCGATGCTCACCTACCTCGTCGTGCTCGCCGTGGCGAACCTGTTCCAGCTGGGGTTCCGGGGGCTCACGGTCGACGCGCTCGGCGGGGGAGCGCTCGCGGGGGCCGCCGCTGCGGCGGCGACGTACGCGTCGGCGCTGTCGGGTGCCCGGGTCACGACCGACGGGCTCGCGACCCTCGCGACGCTCGTGCTCTTCATCGGCACGATGGCGAGCATGCTGAGCTCGCCCGACGAGTCGTGGTGGCAGCTGCACTTCTCGCAGCTCGGCAACCTCGGCGACGGCTCGGCCTACCGGTTCAACCTCGCGCTGATCCTCACGGGACTCGTCGTCACGGTGCTCGCCAACTACGTCGGCCACGACATGGAGCTGGGCCTCGTCGCGCGCGGCGTCGACCCGCGCTGGCGCGTGCGGCTGCTCGCGTGGCTGTTCGCCGGCATCGGCATCTGCCTGACGATCGCGGGCTTCGTGCCCGACGCCGTGAGCGTGCCGCTGCACGTGAGCGCGGCCACGGGCATGGTGGTCGTGTTCGGGGTGTTCGTGTTCTGCGCGGTGCGGGTGCTGCCCGGGCTGCCCGCCGAGGTCGCCGGCTTCTCGCTCTTCGTGGTCATCGGCATCCTCGTCGCGGTCGCGCTGTGGGTGCCGATCGGCTACTTCAACCTCACGGGCACCGAGTTCATCGCCGCCGGCCTGCTGTTCGCCTGGCTGCTCGTCTTCGTGCGCGCGATCAGCGCCTATTCGCACGGCGAACCGCACCCGGATGCCTCGGGCCCGAGTCGTCCGGCCGGCGACCCGTTCGTCGCGTAGCCCTCGCTCGCTCGTCGCGCGGCGATGACCGTTCGTCGCGCAGGGGGTTGACAGATGATCAGACGCAGCGTTCAATGTCTTCACTCAGTGGAAAACGACTTCCGTAATGTGAAAACAGCGATGTTCACACAGGACGGAGGCCTCGGACGAAGGACAAGCAGTGCAGCTTGAAGCATTCTCCCTGGGCTCGGAGGCGCGGTGCGTCGCATGAGCATGAAGATCACGAAGCGGGCCGCCCGCGCGCAGAGCGCCGGCACCGCGAACGCCCCACGGCCCGAGGACGAGCGGCTGCCGGTCGCCACCTCGTTCGCCTTCGGACTCCAGCACGTGCTGACGATGTACGGCGGCATCATCGCTCCGCCGCTCATCGTGGGCTCGGCGGCCGGGCTCTCCGCGGGCGACATCGGCCTGCTCGTCGCCGCGTGCCTCTTCGTGGGCGGCGTCGCGACCCTCCTGCAGACGATCGGCATCCCGTTCTTCGGGGCGCAGCTGCCGCTCGTGCAGGGCGTTTCGTTCGCGAGCGTGGCGACCATGGTCGCGATCGTCAACGGCAGCGGCATCCAGGCCGTCTTCGGCGCCGTGCTGGTCGCCGCGGCCATCGGATTCCTGATCACGCCGATCTTCTCCAAGATCATTCGGTTCTTCCCGCCCGTGGTGACGGGCACCGTCATCACGATGATCGGCCTGTCGCTGCTGCCGGTCGCCGCGAACTGGGCCATGGGCGGCAACCGCGAGGCCGAGAACTACGGCAGCATGGCCAACATCGGCCTCGCCGCACTGACCCTCGTCATCGTGCTGCTGCTCTCGAAGCTCGGCAACGCGGCGGTCTCGCGCCTGTCGGTGCTGCTCGCGATCGTCGTCGGCACCCTCGCCGCCGTGCCGATGGGCATGGCCGACTTCTCGAACGTCGGCACGGGGCCGATCTTCGCCTTCCCGACCGTCTTCGCGTTCGGCCCGCCGATCTTCGACATCGCTGCGATCGTGTCGATGCTCATCGTCGTGCTCGTGATCCTCACCGAGACCACCGCCGACATCCTCGCCGTCGGCGAGATCGTGGGCACGAAGGTCGACGCGAAGCGCATCGGCAACGGGCTGCGCGCCGACATGCTCTCGAGCATGCTCTCGCCGCTGTTCAACTCGTTCCCGCAGAGCGCGTTCGCGCAGAACGTCGGCCTCGTCGCGATCACGGGCATCAAGAGCCGCTTCGTCGTGAGCGCGGGCGGCGCGATCCTCATCGTGCTCGGCCTGCTGCCGATCCTCGGGCGCGTCGTGGCCGCCGTGCCGCCCGCCGTGCTCGGCGGCGCGGGCATCGTGCTCTTCGGCACGGTCGCGGCGAGCGGCATCCGCACGCTGTCGAAGGTCGACTACCGCGGCAACATGAACCTCATCATCGTGGCGACGTCGATCGGCATCGGCATGCTGCCGATCGCGGCGCCCGCGTTCTACGACGCGTTCCCGAGCTGGTTCTCGACCATCTTCCACTCGGGCATCTCGTCGGCGGCGGTCTCGGCGATCCTGCTCAACATCCTGTTCAACCACGTCAAGGCCGGCAACTCGAAGAACTCCTCGGTGTTCGTCGCGTCGCCGCCGCGCATGGTGCGCGAGGAGGAGCTCACCGCCCTCGAGGACGGCGACTACTACCTCGGCGGCAAGCTCATCGCGGCCGACGGCCGCGAGGTGAAGATCATCCCGACGGGCAGCATCCCGGCGATCCTCGACGACGACGATCCGCCGAGACGAGCCTGACGGGGTGGTACGGCCGCGCCGTCGCCCGGTGCCCGTGGGGTGGCGCCGGGCGACGGCGCGATCGTCGCGGTGGTGATCATGTCGGCGCGCGTCACTAGACTTCTCACGTCACATTCGATTTGGGGGACTTGCCACCATGCAGAAAATCATGAAGACTAGCGCGCTGCTGTTCGCGGGCGCACTCCTGTTCACCGGCTGCGCGTCGAACGGCGGCTCGGGCAGCGCCACGACGGCGGCGGCCGACGACTGCGAGACGGTTCGCGTCGCCGTGCGCGACATCTCGAACGGCGCCCAGAACGCCGTGATCACGGGCACCGAGCAGGCGGCCGTGCTCGAGAAGCTCGACGGCTACGAGCAGCGTCTCGACGACCTCGCCACCGAGTACGCCGACGACGAGGACATCTCGGCCGCGATCGCCACGCTGCAGGAGAAGGTCACCGCCGCGGAGGACTACGCGAAGACCCTCCCGACCGCGCCCGACGAGACCTTCGAGGCCGACGCCGACGCGCAGGCTGCTGTGACCGGCGAGATCCAGACCGCCGCGGTCACCGTCACCCAGGCGTGCGAAGGCGAGTAACCGCCCTCGCATCACCGCAGCACGCGAGCGCGCGGCATCCGTTCATCGGGTGCCGCGCGCTCTCGTCTTCGGGGGGAAGGGGCGTGATCAGGCCGACTTCGACTTCTTGGGCTTGTCGGCCGTCGACTTCGCCTTCGCCTTCGAGGACGATTTCGGCTTGGCCGAGGCATCCGTCTTCGACGGGCTCTTGCCGCCCCCCTTCGCGCCGGCCGTTCCGCCGGCCTTCTCGCCGCCGCGCTTGTCGGCGATGGAGCGGCGCAGCGCCTCCATGAGGTCGATGACCTCGCCGCCCTCGCCCTCCTCGGGCTCCTCGCCGAACGTCGCCGCCGTGTCGAGCGCGTCGCCCTGCTCGAGCTTCGCCTCGATGAGCGTGCGCAGCTCCTTCTGGTACTCGTCGACGTACTGCTCGGGCTCGAAGTCGGAGACGAGGCTCTCGACGAGCTGCTTCGAGAGGTCGAGCTCCTTCGCCGAGATCTTCACGGGCTCGTCGAGCGACGCGAACTCGGCCGCGCGCACCTCGTCGCTCCACAGCAGGGTCTGCACGACGAGCACATCTCCGCGCACGCGGAGCGCCGCGAGCCGGGTCTTCTGGCGCAGCGCCATCTGCACGATCGCCGTGCGATCGGTCGACTCGAGGGTCTCGCGCAGCAGCACGTACGCCTTGTTCGACGCCGAATCGGGCTCGAGGTAGTAGCTCTTGTCGAGCATGAGCGGGTCGATCTGCTCGCTCGGCACGAACTCGACGACCTCGATCTCGCGGCTGCGCTCGGCGGGCAGCGACTTCAGGTCGTCGTCGGTGATGACGACGGTGCGCTCGCCGTCGTCGTACGCCTTGTCGATGTTCTGGTAGGCGACGACCTTGCCGCACACCTCGCACTTGCGCTGGTACCTGATGCGCCCGCCGTCCTCGTCGTGCACCTGGTGCAGGGACACGTCGTGGTCTTCGGTCGCGCTGTACAACTTGACGGGCACATTGACGAGGCCGAATGTGACCGCCCCTTTCCAGACGGCTCGCATACCCACCAGTACACACCCGAGGGATGCCTCGTGGGAACCCGCCCCTCGAAACCTCGAGTTGCCCGATTCTGCGCAAAGTCGGGCAACTCGGGGTCTGGCCGGGCAGGATGGGGACATGGCCGATGGGGAGCGGCAGCTCGTCGAGGTCGACGGCCGGCGGTTGCGGCTGACGAACCTCGACAAGGTCATGTATCCCGAGACGGGCATGACGAAGGGCGAGGTGATCTCGTACTACGCCGAGATCGCCCCGTTCATGCTGCCGCACGTCGCCGGCCGCCCGATCACGCGCAAGCGCTGGGTGCACGGGGTCGGCACCGAGGCCGATCCCGAGGCGCCGTTCTTCGAGAAGGCGCTCGCCGAGCACGCGCCCGAGTGGATCCGCCGCGGCGTCATCGAGCACTCCGACGGGCCGAAGACGTACCCGATCGCGGGCGACCGCGCGACCCTCGTGTGGCTCGCGCAGCAGGCGGCGCTCGAACTGCACGTGCCGCAGTGGCGCTTCGCGCCCGACGGCGCGCCGTCGAACCCCGACCGCATGGTCTTCGACCTCGATCCCGGGCCCGGCATGGGCCTCGCCGAATGCGCCGAGGTCGCACGCCACGTGCGCGAGCTCGTGGCCGGCATGGGCCTCGAGGCGATGCCCGTGACGAGCGGCAGCAAGGGCATCCACCTCTACGCCGCGCTCGACGGCGGCCAGACCTCGCAACAGGTCTCCGACGTCGCCCACGAGCTCGCCCGCGCCCTCGAGGCCGACCACCCCGAGCTCATCGTCTCGAGCATGCGCAAGTCGCTGCGCACCGGTCGCGTGCTCATCGACTGGAGCCAGAACAACGGCAAGAAGACGACGATCGCCCCCTATTCGCTGCGGGGCCGGCATCGGCCGACCGTCGCGGTGCCGCGCACGTGGGAGGAGCTCGACGAACCCGGCCTGCGCCACCTCGAGGCGCACGAGGTGCTCGAACGGGTCGCCGAGGTCGGCGACCCCATGGCGCACCTGGGGGATGCCTCGGGCCCCGACCCGCTCGCCACGTATCGTTCGATGCGGCGAGCCGGCCGCACGCCCGAACCCTCGGTCGGTCGAGTGGCGACGAAGGAGCGTGCCGAGACCTCGTTGCCGGGTAGCGAGACGCGTCCTCCTTCGTCGGGCGCTCCTCAACCAGCGGGGGGTGGGGCCGCGCGCTTCGTCATCCAGGAGCACCACGCGAGGCGGCTGCACTTCGACCTGCGGCTCGAGCGCGACGGCGTGCTGAAGAGCTGGGCCGTGCCGAAGGGCGTGCCCGAGAGCTCGGGCACGAACCACCTCGCCGTGCAGACCGAGGACCATCCGATCGAGTACCTGGCCTTCGAGGGCACGATCCCGTCGGGGGAGTACGGTGCCGGCTCGATGACGGTGTGGGACACCGGCACCTACGACGTCGAGAAGTGGCGCGACGACGAGGTCATCTTCACGCTCGACGGCGGCGTCGGCGGGCCGCTCGGCCGCGTGCGGCTCGCGCTCATCCGCACCGACGGCAGCGGCGAGAAGAGCTCGTGGCTGCTGCACCGCATGAAGGAGCAGGGTCACCCGCGGGTTGAGGAGCGACCGACGAAGGAGGACGCGTCTCGAAACCCGTCCGCGCGTGCGACTGGATTTCGAGACGGCGCTGGCGCGCCTCCTCAACCCGCTCGACCGGCGGGTGGAGCGGTCGCGGAGAAGCCCATGCTCGCGACGGCCGGCACGGCCGGCATGCTGCGCGGCGGCGACTGGGCGCTCGAGTGGAAGTGGGACGGGATCCGCGCCCTCGCCCGGGTCGAGGGCGGCGCCGTGCGCCTGCGCAGCCGCAACGGCATCGACGTCACCGCCCGCTACCCCGAGCTGCACCGGCTGCCCGAGATCGTCGACGGCGACGCCCTGCTCGACGGCGAGATCGTCGCGCTCGACGAGGCGGGCCGACCGTCGTTCGGCGTGCTCCAGCAGCGGATGGGACTCACCAAGCCGCGCGAGATCGCCGCTGCCGCGGCATCCGTGCCGGTGCGCCTGCTGCTGTTCGACGTGCTCGAAGCCGACGGCGAATCGCTCGTCGACGAACCGTACCTCGAACGGCGCGCCCGGCTCGAGGCGATCGTGCGCCCGCGGCGGGGCATCCCCGTCGAGGTGCCCGCACCCGCCGAGGGCACGGTCGAGGAGGCGCTCGAGGAGAGCCGGCTGCTCGGGCTCGAGGGGGTCATGGCGAAGCGGGCCGACTCGACCTATCGGCCGGGAGCGCGCACCGACGACTGGGTGAAGCTCAAGCTGACCCGCACGCAGGAGGTCGTCGTCGGCGGCTACCGACGCGGCGCCGGCACTCGCGAGGGACGCATCCGCTCGCTGCTCGTCGGCATTCCGGGAGCGGACGGGCTCGAGTACGCCGGTCGGGTGGGCTCGGGGTTCCGCGAGCGCGACCTCGACCGCCTGCTCGAGCGCCTCGACGGGCTCGTGCAGCCGGACTCGCCGTTCGTCGAGGTTCCGGCCGCCGACGTCGGCGATGCGGTCTGGGTTCGCCCAGTGCTCGTCGGCGAGATCGAGTTCGGCGAGTGGACGGGCACGGGCGTCGCACGCCATCCCCGCTGGCGCGGGCTCCGCCCCGACAAGTCGCCCGCCGACGTGCGTCGGGAGGCGTGACGCCCGCGTCAACCCGTTGAGGCGCCCGGGACGCCCACCTAGCGTGAGCAGCGAACCACTGCAGGAGGTGCGATGGGCGCACGCACGCACGACGGGGATGCCGCGGGGCACGACCACTCCCGCGGAGCCGGCGCGCACGGGGCGGGCGACGACGCCGAGCCCGCAGAGCAGCCGCACGGCATCCGCCGGGTGCTGCGCCTGCTCGGCCCCGGCCTCATCACCGGAGCCTCCGACGACGACCCGTCGGGCATCGCGACGTACGCGCAGGCGGGAGCCGTGTTCGGCTACGGCACCCTCTGGACGGTGCCGTTCGTGCTGCCGCTCATGATCGCCGTGCAGGAGATCTGCGACCGCACCGCCTCGGCGACCGGAAAGAGCCTGGGCGCGCTCGCCCGCAGCCGGTTCACGGGCGCCGGCCGCCTCGTGGTGCTGCTCCTGCTCGTCGCGCTCTTCGCCGCGAACGGGCTCAACGTCGCCGCCGACCTGCTCGCCGTCGGCGAGGGCATGGAGCTCCTGCACGCGGGGCCCGCGCACCTCTGGAGCGCGATCGCCGGGCTCGGCATCGGCGCGGCGCTCTTCTTCGGTTCGTTCGAGATGGTCGCGAAGGTGATCCGCTGGCTGTGCCTCAGCCTCTTCGCGTACGTCGGGGTGCTCGTCGTCGCGAACGTCGACTGGGGCGACGTGCTCGAGGGGCTCGTCGGCCTCGGCTTCAGCCTGTCGCCCGCGTACCTCGGCATGATCGTCGCGATCCTCGGCACGAGCATCTCGCCGTACCTGTTCTTCTGGCAGAGCGAGGACCGCGTCGAGGAGCTGCGCGATGCGCCCGAGGGCGGCGACGAGCCCGTCGCACTCCGGCAGCGACGACGGCGCACCGCGCGTCGCCAGCTCGTCGACACCCGCGCCGACGTCGTGGTCGGCATGGTGTTCTCGGTCGTCGTCATGTTCTCGATCGTGGTCGCGACCGCCGCCACGCTCGGCGCCGAGGGCAAGAGCGTGCAGAGCGCCGCCGACGCCGCGGCCGCCCTCGAGCCGATCGCCGGCCCTGCGGCATCCGTGCTGTTCGCCCTCGGGTTCATCGGATCGGGCCTGCTCGCGGTGCCCGTGCTCATCACCGCGGGCTCGGCCGCGCTCGCCGCACTCCTCGGCCGGGAGTGGAGCCTCGCCGACTCGCCGCGACGCGACCCGTTCTTCTACACGCTCGTCGGCATCGGCACGATCGGCGGTGTCGTGCTCGCGACCGTGTCGACCGACGCGGTCGGCCTGCTCGTGTTCAGCGCGCTCATCAACGGCATCGTCGCGGCGCCCTTCCTCGTGATCGTCATGATCATCGCCCACGATCGGCGGCTGATGGGCCGCTACCGGATCGGCCCGCTCGCGGCGACGTTCGGCTGGATCGCGGCCTCGGTGATGGCCGTGGCGAGCGTGATCGGCATCGTGCAGGCGATCCTCGGCGGTCTCGGCTGACGGCCGGCCCGCCCGATCGCTGAAGGAGCCGGGTCATGCTGATCCGCCGGCCGCGTCGCCGCCGAGCAGGTCGAGCAGCCGGCGTTCGCGATCACGGCCGGATGCCACGACGACGCCCCGTTCGTATGCGGCGATCACCCGCGGGTCGACGTAGCTGGCCCTGGCGATCGCCGGCGTGTTGCCGAGCGCGAGCGACGCCGCCTCGATCGCGTCGCGCACCGCGGCCGCCCGGGCGCGCGACGTCGGCGCAGGGCCGTGCCCGGCGAGGTGCTCGGCGGCCACGAGCGTGCCCCGCAGCGTGCGGAAGTCCTTCGCCGTGAACTCGCCGCCCGTGCGGGCGCGGATGTCGTCGTTGACGTCGGCGGGTGCGGCCGCGCGCATCGCCCGGCCGTCGGCCCACGCGTAGAGCCGCGCGGCCGCCGACCGTTCGCCCGCCTCGCCGACGAAGTCCGCGAGCCGTTCGTCGGCGACCCGCAGCTCCTGGGCGATGCCGCCCTTCGCGCGGAAGCGGAACCGTACGGTGTCGGCGGCCTCGACGGTGGCGTTGCGCACGAGCAGGGTCGTCAGCCCGCGATTGCGGAACCCCGCGAGCGACTCCTCGGAGCCGATGCGGATGGCACCGAGGTCGAGGGTCGTGAACGCCGCCGCGAGCACGCGGGCCCGTGGCATCCCCCCGATCGCGAGGTCGCGGCGCGCACTGCGCCGCGCGGCGGGCAGCGCGAGGGCGAGGTCGGCCATGCGCTGGAACTTCTCGGCGTCCTGCCGCTCGCGCCAGGCCGGGTGGTAGAGGTACTGGCGCCGACCAGCGGCGTCGACCCCGACCGCGAGGATGTGCGCGTTCGCGGCGTCGGCGATCCACACCTCGTTCCACGCCGGCGGCACGGCGAGGTCGGCGATGCGCGCGCGCTCGGCGCGGCCGGCTGCACCGCCGTCGGCGTGCACGTAGCTGAAGCCGCGCCCCCGTCGCACCCGGGCGTAGCCGGGCGAGACGTAGGGCACGACCCGCTTGAGGCGCGGCATCCCGAGCGCACCCGGTCGGGGCGCTCAGTGGTTGCGCAGTGCCGAGATGAGCTCGGACTTGCGCTTGTCGCTGTAGCCGTGCAGGCCGAGTTCCTTCGCGCGGTGTTTGAGCTCGTCGACCGTCCAGTCCTCGTAGTCGCCGTGCTCGCCGCCCTTGCGGCCGATCGCGCTGCGCCCCTGCTTCGCCGCCGCGTTCGAGATGCGCGCGGCCTTCTCCTTCGAGGCGCCGTCCTCGCGGAGCTCCTCGTACAGCTCGGGGTCCTTGAGCGATGCGTTCCTGCGTCCTGGCATCGTGATCTCCTTCCTGCTCCGCCGGTTCAGAGCGGGCGCCCGCCCGGTTCAGAGCGGGCGTCCGCCCGTCACCGGCACGATCGCGCCCGACACGTACGACGCCTCGTCGGAGGCGAGGTACACGTAGGCGCCGGCGAGCTCGGCCGGCTGGCCGGCCCGGCCGATGGGGGTGTTCTTGCCGAAGTCGTGGAGCTTGTCGGGCCAGCCCGTCGACGGGATCAGCGGGGTCCAGATCGGCCCCGGCGCGACGGCGTTGACGCGGATGCCGCGGGGTCCGAGCTCCTCCGCGAGGGCACGCGTGAACGCCACGAGCGCGGCCTTGGTCATCGCGTAGTCGACGAGCGCGGGCGACGGCTCGAAGCCCTGGATCGATGCGGTCGTGATGATGCACGAGCCCGGGTCCATCCGCGGCACGGCGGCCCGTGCCAGGAACACCGGCGCGAACAGGTTGACCCGCATGACGTGCTCGAAGTCGTCGCTCGGCACGCCCTCGATTCCGCCGCGATCGTGCTGGTGCGCGGCGTTGAGCACGAGCAGGTCGATGCCGCCGAACTCCTGATCGACGTCGTCGATGAGCTCGGTGCAGAACGCCTCGTCGCGGAGGTCGCCGGGCAGCAGCAGCGGGTCGCCGCCGGCGTCGGTGATCCACACCGCGGTCTCGTCGGCGTCGGGCTGCTCCTCGGGCAGGTACGAGATCGCGACCTTCGCCCCCTCCCGGGCGAAGGCGATCGCGACGGCTCGGCCGATGCCCGAGTCGCCGCCCGTGATGAGCGCGCGGCGGCCCTCGAGGCGTTTCGCGCCGTGATAGCTGTACTCGCCGTGGTCGGGCTGCGGCGACATCGCGGCGGTGAGGCCCGGCGGCTCCTGCTCCTGGCGTGGGAAGTGGTCGGTCGTGTGCTTCGTCGTGGGATCGATCAGCTGATCTGACATGCCCGGGCCCCGTTCCTTCAGTCGCAGCCACGGTATGCAGATCGGCCGCCGCCCGGCAGGGGATTGACACGCCCTGCCGGGACGTGTGGGATGTGCGCAGGAGGCCGCACGTCCCGACTCGGACCACCGGCGCGGCGGAGAGGAATACGGTGATCCTGTGGGGACCCTCTACTACGGCGACTCCGGTACCCCGATCGGCATCGAAGACCGCGCGCTCGCGCATCTCAAGGTCGCGATCATCACCAAGCTGCGACGCGGCGAGAGCTTCACGCTGTCGTGGAAGCACACCGACGACCAGGCGCGCGGCCGCAGCACGCTGTGGCTGCACGCGTCGATCCCGCTGCGGTTCGTCTTCGACGAGCCCGAGGCGCCCGAACTGAGCCGCAAGTGGATCGAGGACCTCATGCGCTCCGCGAACAGCACGGGCGGCATTCAGCTCGTCCCCGAGCATCTCGACACGGAGCCGATCTCGACCATGCCCGAGCAGCCCGTGCAGGTCGGTGTCGACGTGCAGGAGATCGACGACGGCGACGGTGACGACGGCGATCGCCCGAAGGCCGGCCGCGAGACGCCGCCCGCCGCTCCGGGGTCGTGATCGACCGGCCGGAGCCGCGGGCGCCGCAGCCCGGGTGACGCTCGGTCAGGTGACGATGTCGGGGTCGGCGCCGCTCACCCCGTCGTCGCCCGTCGTCGCGCGGGTCGTTCCGCCGGGCATCGATGCGCCCGGCGCGTCCCGCCCGGGCACGACGCCGCCGTCGCTCGTCGCCTCGCCTCCGTGCACCTCGCCGCGCCACGCGCCGGTCTCGCCACCGCGCCGCTCGATGAACTCCTTGAAGCGGTGCAGGTCCTTCTTCACCTGCAGGTCGTCGATCTGCAGGGCGGCCCCTGCGTTCTCGACGAAGCCCTCCGGCTCCCACTCGAGCTCGAGGTCGACCCGCGTCCGGTCGGCACCCTCCGGGGTGAAGTCGACGCGCCCCCGGTGCACCACCTCGCCCGAGCTGCGCCACGCGACGTGGTCGTCGGGTACCTGGTCGCCGATCTCGGCGTCGAACTCGCGCCGCACCCCGCCGATCGAGACGACCCAGTGCGTGAGCTCGTCGTCGAGCTGGGTGATCGACTCGACTCCGGTCATGAACTCGGGAAAGGTCTCGAACTGCGTCCACTGGTCGTAGGCGACCCGGATCGGGACCTCCACCTCGGTCGTCGCCGTCACGGTCGTCGTCATGGCCGTTCCTCCGTTCTGCTCCAGCGGCCGGGTGCCGTTCGGCGCCCGGCAGGCATCGTGTGCCTCGCCGAGCACGTTAGGCCGGGCGCCGACAGGCGGCGAGGGGCTTGCCGGGCGGCATCCATGCTGGTAGACGAGACATAGGACGCGCGCAACTCGTGCGCGGCGCGGAGGTGATGCCGCATGGTACCCGTCGACGAAGGCCGTGCCGAGATCGAGCGCTGGTGGCCGCATCTCTCGATCAGGGCGAGACACCTCCTGCTCGACGACCTCACGGGGCCGCTCGACGAGGTCGTCGTGCTCGAGATCGAGGCGCTCACGTCGGCTTCCGCACCCGACCGCCTCACGGAGGCCGAGCAGCGATACGTGCTGACGCAGATCGAGGCGGTCGACTGAATCCGACCGGCGACCACGCCGGCTCCGCCGGCCACGCCGGCTCCGCCGGCCCGGCCGGTCGGCCGCGTCGGCGTGCGCCGGTCAGTCGCCCTCGAACTCCTCGTCGTCGTCGGGCTCGGGCACGAAGTGCAGGCCCGCGGTGCTGTTCGCCGAGAGCAGGAACTGCTCGATCCACAGCCGGTTGAGCTTGGGCGGCCGGTTGCCGCTGAACACGAACTGCAGCGGGATCGACTCATTGAGCCAGAGGGTCGTGCGCCCGCTGCCGTTCGCGACGCCGTGCTCCCAGGTCATGGCGAAGCTCTCGGAGCGGCGCAGCTTGTTGATGATCGCGATGCGCAGGTGGGCGAGTGTGCGGTCGTCGATGTCGAGCTCGCGGTTCGACGAGTTGTAGATGAGCTTGCCCATGCATCGAACTGTAGTCGGCCGAGCGGCCGTCGTCGCCCCCGCGATACCGGCCGTCTCGCTGTCAAGGCCCTGCCGGCCGAGCGCGCGGGGCGACAGGATCGGCACATGTCCACTTCGAACGCCGAGTCCGCTGCGCAGGTGAGGTACGCCGAGGCGCCCGTCCAGAAGGCGGCGGCGATCGTCGGCGCCGTCTTCATCGTCGTGGGCATCG
Organism: Agromyces cucurbitae; assembly: GCF_058349945.1. Taxonomy (NCBI): domain Bacteria; kingdom Bacillati; phylum Actinomycetota; class Actinomycetes; order Micrococcales; family Microbacteriaceae; genus Agromyces; species Agromyces cucurbitae. Next base: position 608,090 of record NZ_JBYRES010000001.1, read on the forward strand.
CCGGGTTCATCCCCGGGCTCACGACCGACGTCGGCGCGATGACCTTCTCGGGCCACGAGTCGGGTGCGATGCTGCTCGGCCTCTTCCAGGTCTCGATCCTGCACAACTTCGTGCACCTGCTGTTCGGCCTCTCGGGGCTGCTGTTCGCGACGACCTTCGCGGGTGCCCGGGGCTACCTGATCTGGGGCGGCGTGCTCTACGCGGGCCTGCTCGTGTACGGACTCGTCGCAACCGGCGACCACCCCGCGAACGTCGTGCCGCTCAACGGGGCCGACAACTGGCTGCACGCGGGGATCGCCGCGGTCATGGTCGCGCTCGGTGCGCTGCTCGGACGGCGCGGCGCCGACGCCGCAGGCTCGTCGGGGCGACCGGCACGCGGGCCGCGGCGTCGCACCTGACCGCTCGGCGCCGCAGCCGACCGTGCGGCGTCAGGAGCCCGTCTCGTGGTGCGGGGTCGCGACGGGCTTCGACTCGGGCGACCCGCGCTGGCGCAGCAGCACCGAGGCGCCGACGATCGCGGCGACCGCGAGGAACTCGCTCTGCCAGTTCTGCATCGACTCGAACCAGAACTGCGCGGTGCCGAGGTACTCCCAGACGCTCACGCCGGGCAGGCCGTGCTGCAGCTGCTCCTCGGAGTAGGCCTCGGCACCGCCGACCGCGTGCAGGAAGAACGAAAGCCCGAACAGCACGAAGAAGAAGATCGCGAGCGAGTTCTCGTAGAGCACGAGCACGAACCCGCCGCGGCGTACGGGCCACGGGGTGTCGGGGCCGATCTTCGCGTCCCGCGGGTCCTCGTCCTGCGGGGTCTTCTCGCCGAGCGGCTTCGACTCGCTCGAGCCCTTCTGGAAGAGGAAGACCGTGAGCACGACGTAGGCGCCCATCTGCAGGAACTCCGACTCCCAGTTCTCGAACGTGGCCTCGACGAACTGCCCCGTGCCGAGGTACTCGATGAAGCCGATCGGGCTCGCGCCGTGGTCGACCTGCTCCTCGTTGTAGACCTGGAAGCCGCTCACCGCCATGCCCGCCAGGCACACGATGAAGATCGCGAGGCACACGACGATGAGTGCGTGCTCGCGCAGCCAGCGCGCGGCGCCTCGTTCGCCGGGCCCCGCTGCCGGTGCCTCGGTGGCGTCCTTCGTCATTCCGATCCCCCTCGGCTCGATGCTGCCGTCAGCCGATGGGCGGGGCAACGGGGTTGACGGAGCGGGTGGGATGCCGCATCCGAGGCTGTCGAGTTCTTGCAACGCATCGCGTACGATTGCGGCCATGTCGAGAAGGCTCGCAGACGTCGCACGCAAGGTCGGGGTGAGCGAGGCGACCGTGAGTCGCGTGCTCAACGGCAAGCCCGGCGTCTCGCCGTCGACGCGCGACGCCGTGCTCACCGCGCTCGACGTGCTGGGCTACGAGCGGCCGACGAAGCTGCGGGGCGAGCGCGCCCGCCTCGTCGGGCTCGTGATGCCCGAGCTGCAGAACCCGATCTTCCCCGCGCTCGCCGAGGTGATCGGCGGCGGGCTCGCCCAGAACGGCTTCACGCCGGTGCTCTGCATCCAGACGGCCGGCGGCATCTCGGAGTCCGACTACGTCGAGCTGCTGCTGCACCAGCAGGTCTCGGGTGTCATCTTCGCGGGCGGCGCGTACGCCCAGGCCGACGTGAACCACGACCACTACGAGCGGCTGCGCGAGCTCAAGCTGCCGACCGTGCTCGTGAACGCGCCGATCGACGGCATCGGCTTCGCGACCGTGTCGTGCGACGACGCGGTCTCGACCGAGCAGGCGCTCGGGCACCTCGCCCAGCTCGGGCACGAGCGCATCGGGCTGCTGCTCGGCCCGAGCGACCACGTGCCCTCGCGGCGCAAGCTCGCGGCCGCACTGGTCACCGCGGAGCGGCTCGGCATCGAGTTGCCCGACGAGCGCATCGTGCACTCGTTCTACTCGCTCGAGTCGGGCCAGACGGCCGCCGCCAAGCTGCTCGCGGCGGGCGTCACGGGCATCGTATGCGCGAGCGACCCGATGGCGCTCGGCGCGGTGCGCGCGGCGCGGCGCGCGGGGCTGCGCGTGCCCGAGGACGTCTCGGTGATCGGCTTCGACGACTCGGCGCTCATGAACTGCACGGAGCCGCCGCTCACGACCGTGCGCCAGCCGATCGAGTCGATGGGCAAGATGATCATCGAGCTGCTCATGCGGCAGATGTCGAGCGAGCGCTCGATCGGCGACGAGGTGTTCTTCGCGCCCGAGCTCGTCGTGCGCGGCTCGACGGCGCCGGCGGCGCGGTCGGCACGGTCGGTCGAGTAGCGACGAAGGAGCGTATCGAGACCACCGGGGTGGGGGTCTCGATACGGCGCTGCGCGCCTACTCGACCGACCGGGGCCGTGACCTTTCTGCAAGCGGCTGCCGCAACTCGACGCAAGCTGTCGCAATTTCATGCTGGATTGTTGAATAGTTGCATCATTCTGTTGCTCTCATTACGTTGAGCCGCATCGACGCCGACGTCTCCGACCGCTCGGCGCGAAGCCCGCCCGACTCGAGGAGAACGACCGCGTGACCATGCCGCTCACCGACGCCCCAGGCACCGTGCCCGCCGCCCTCGTGCACGACCCGCTCTGGTGGCGCAGCGCCGTCATCTACCAGGTGTACGTGCGCAGCTTCGCCGACTCCGACGGCGACGGCACGGGCGACCTGCGCGGCGTGCTGAGCCGCCTCGACTACCTCGCCGACCTCGGCGTCGACGCGCTCTGGTTCAACCCGTGGTACCCGTCGCCCCTCGCCGACGGCGGCTACGACGTCGCCGACTACCGCGACATCCACCCCGCCTTCGGCACCCTCGCCGACGCCGAGCAGCTCATCGCCGCGGCCGCCGACCGGGGCATCCGCACGATCATCGACATCGTCCCGAACCACGTGAGCTCGCGGCATCCCTGGTTCGAGGCCGCGCTCGCCGCCGGACCCGGCAGTCCCGAGCGCGAGCGCTTCTGGTTCCACCCCGGCCGGGGCGCGAACGGTGACGAGATGCCGACCCACTGGGTGTCGAACTTCCAGGGCGACACGTGGACCCGCACCGTGAACCCCGACGGCACGCCGGGGGAGTGGTACCTGCACCTCTTCACGCCCGAGCAGCCCGACCTCAACTGGAACCACCCCGACGTGCGCGCCGAGCACGAGGACATCCTGCGATTCTGGTTCGACCGCGGCGTCGCGGGTGTGCGGATCGACTCGGCCGGACTCCTCATCAAGGACCCGGCGCTGCCCGAGGTGCCCGAGATCGTCGCGCCCGGACAGCACCCGACCGAGGACCGCGACGAGGTGCACGACGTGTACCGGTCGTGGCGGCGCATCGCCGACTCGTACGAGGGCACGCGCGTGCTCGTCGGCGAGGTCTGGGTGCCGGATGCCTCCCGCTTCGCGGCCTACCTGCGCCCCGACGAGATGCACACGGCGTTCAACTTCGACTTCATGTCGCGCCCCTGGGCGGCCGACGAGCTGCGCGCGTCGATCGACCTCATGCTCGCCGCCCACGCGCCCGTCGGCGCCCCGAGCACCTGGGTGCTCTCGAACCACGACGTGACCCGCCCGGTCACCCGCTACGGTCGCGACGACTCGTCGTTCGCGTTCGCGAAGAAGCGCTTCGGCACGCCCACCGACCTCGCCCTCGGCACGCGTCGCGCCCGCGCGGCGGCCCTGCTCACGGCGGCCCTGCCCGGGTCGCTCTACCTGTACCAGGGCGACGAGCTGGGCCTGCCCGAGGTCGAGCTGCCCCGCGAGGCGATCGACGACCCGATGCACTTCCGCTCGGGCGGGGTCGACCCGGGGCGCGACGGCTGCCGCGTGCCGCTGCCCTGGCGCGGGACCAGCGCCCCGTTCGGGTTCGGCCCGCTCGGCACCGAGCCGTGGCTGCCGCAGCCGGCCGACTGGGCCGCGCTCACCGTGCAGGCGCAACAGGCCGACCCGTCGTCGATGCTCTGGCTCTACCGGCAGGCGCTTCGGCTGCGCCGCCGCGAGGCCGCGCTCGGCGACGGCCCGATGACGTGGCTCGAGCACGGCGACGACGTGCTCTGCTTCCGCCGGGGCGACGACCTCGTCTCGATCACGAACCTCGGACGGGCGGCCGTCGCCCTGCCCGACCACGAGAGCATCCTGCTCGCGAGCGCCCCGCTCGAGGCCGGCCTGCTCCCGTCCGACGCGACCGCGTGGCTGCGCACCGCGCCGGCGCCGAGGCATCCCTGAACCGAACCGACCGCACCACCCACCGCACCGATCCGCAGTACCCGACACCGCGTCACCCTCAACACAGCACCGAAAGGAACACGACAATGAAGTCATCACGCAGCATCGCGATCGCGGGGCTCACCGCCCTCGTGGTCGCCGGCTCGCTCGCCGCCTGCAGCGCCGACTCGGGCGGCGACGACGGCAAGCTCGAACTGCGCGTCGCCACCTTCCCGCCCGGGGCCGACCAGGCCGCCTACGACGCGTTCGCCGAACAGGAGAAGCAGTTCGAGGACGCCAACCCCGACATCGACATCGTCGGCCTCGAGTACGAGTGGACGGCGCCCACCTTCGCCGCGCAGCTCGCGGGCGGCAGCCTGCCCGACGTCTTCACGGTGCCCTTCACCGACACGAAGACGCTGCTCGAGAACGGCCAGCTGATGGACGTGACCGACGAGCTGCAGGAGCTCGGCTACTCCGACAAGTTCAACCCGATCATCCTCGAGGAGGTCACCGGGAGCGACGGCCAGGTCTACGGCTTCCCGCGCCAGGCGTATGCCAACGGCCTCCACTACAACCGCGACCTGTTCGAGCAGGCCGGGCTCGACCCCGACAACCCGCCGACGACGTGGGACGAGGTGCGAGCGGCCGCGAAGACCATCGCCGAGAAGACCGGCAAGGCCGGCTACGCGACCATGGCGGCGGGCAACACCGGCGGCTGGCAGCTCTCGGTGCAGGCCGACTCGCGCGGGGCGTCGCTGCAGGAGGCGAACGACGACGGCACCTACACGTCGACGATCGACAACGACGCGACGAAGGCGACGCTCGAGTACCTGCACGACCTCCGCTGGGAGGACGACTCGATGGGGTCGACGTTCGATCTCGACTGGGGCAGCATCAACCAGGAGTTCGCCGCGGGCAACATCGGCATGTACACCTCGGGCTCCGACGTCTACACGGCGCTCGTGCGCGACTTCGGCATGAGCCCCGACATCTACGGCCTCACCGTGATCCCGACCGAGAACGGCGGCGGCGTGCTCGGCGGCGGCGACATCGCCGTCATGCCGCCGACGCTCGACGACGAGACCAAGGCGGCCGCGGTCAAGTGGATCGACTGGTACTACATGCAGAAGCTCCTGAACGAGGACGCGGCGATCGCCGACGCGAAGGCGCTGTCGGAGTCGGACCAGGCCGTCGGCACGCCGGTGCTGCCCGTGCTCGACAAGGAGACCTACCTCGAGTCGCAGGAGTGGATCGCCCCCTACGTCAACGTGCCGCTCGACCAGATGACGGGCTTCACCGAGGGCATCTTCGAGCAGACCCCGGTGGGCGAGTTCAAGGGGCAGACGCAGCCGATCTACGCCCTCATGGACAACCTCGTGCAGGCCGTGCTGACCGACGAGAACGCCGACATCGACGCGCTGCTGCAGCAGGTCGACGTCGACGCGCAGGCCCTGCTCGACCAGTGACGACCATGATCGATCGGGATGCCGCGGCGGAGGCCCCGCCGCGGCATCCCGCCGCCCGTCGATCGGAGCCGCGGCCGCGCCGCCGCCGCAACCCCGTGACCTGGGTGCGCGGCGGCGGGCTGTGGAACCTCGCGTTCCTCGCACCGATGCTCATCGTGTTCGGGGTGTTCAGCTGGGGGCCGATCGCGCAGGCGGTCGTCATGAGCTTCCAGAAGACGAACCTGATCACGCCGCCCGTCTGGGTCGGGCTCGACAACTTCGCGCGCGTGCTGGGCGACCCGAACCTCGGCACCGCCGTGCTCAACACCCTCTACTTCGCGGCACTTGCGCTCGTGTTCGGATTCCCGCTGCCGATCCTCATGGCGGTGCTGATGAGCGAGGTGCGCCGGGGCAAGGGCCTGTACAGCGCCCTCGCCTACCTGCCCGTCGTCGTGCCGCCCGTCGTGGCGGTGCTGCTCTGGAAGGTGTTCTACAACGCGAGCCCCGACGGCGTCTTCAACACCGTGCTCGGCTGGGTCGGCATCCCGCCGCAGCCGTGGCTGCAGTCGTCGGCGACCGCGATGCCCTCGCTCGTCATCGAGGCGACGTGGGCCGCCGCCGGCGGGTCGATCATCATCTACCTCGCGGCGCTCATCGCGGTGCCGCCCGAGCTCTACGATGCGGCCGAGGTCGACGGAGCGGGCATCTGGCGCAAGATCTGGCACGTCACGCTGCCGCAGCTGCGCGGCATCCTCTTCATCATGCTGATCCTGCAGGTCATCGGCACCGCGCAGGTCTTCCTCGAGCCGTTCCTGTTCACGGGCGGCGGACCGAACAACTCGACCCTCACCGTGCTGCTGCTGATCTACCGCTACGCGTTCCAGAACAGCCTCGGCGGCGACTACGGCGAGGCCACGGCGCTGAGCCTCATGCTCGCCGTCTTCCTGGGCCTCCTGAGCTGGCTCTACTTCAAGCTGACCGACCGTTGGAGCACGAATTGACCACCGCGCAGGGAACCGCCCCCGCCACGACGGCGGACTCGATCACGCTGCGCGCCCGCCTGTCGCGGATGACGCGACGCCGGCCCGGCGCCCCCGACGACGGTGGCGACCGCGGCATCGTCTCCGAGCACGAGCGGAGGCGCGGCGGGGTGCCTGCCTCGATGGGCGGCATCCACGTGTTCCTCTTCGTCGGCCTCGTCATCGCCGGGCTCGGGCCGCTGCTGTGGCTCGCGAAGGCGGCGGTCACGCCCACCCAGGACACGCTCACCCAGCCGTTCGCGCTCTGGCCCAACGGCATCGACTGGGCCAACCTCGAGCAGGCGTGGAACGACATCCACATCGACCAGTACTTCCTGAACACGATCTGGGTCGCGGCCGGGTCGTGGTTCTTCCAGCTGCTGATCGCGACGACGGCCGGCTACGCGCTGTCGATCCTGCGGCCGAAGTACGCGCCCGTGCTGAACGCCCTCGTGCTCGCGACGCTGTTCATCCCCGCGGTCGTGCTGCTCGTGCCGCTCTACCTCACGATCCTGCACCCGCCGCTCATCGACGTGTCGCTGCTCAACACCTACTGGGCCGTGTGGCTGCCGGCCGCGGCGAACGCCTTCAACATCCTGCTCGTGAAGCGGTTCTTCGACGGGCTGCCGCGCGAGGTGTTCGAGGCCGCCCGCACCGACGGCGCCGGGCCCTTCCGCGTCTTCTGGTCGATCGTGCTGCCGATGTCGAAGCCCATCCTCGGCGTCGTCTCGGTGTTCGCGGTGATCGCCGCCTGGAAGGACTTCCTCTGGCCGCTGCTCGTGCTGCCCGACCCCGCGGTGCAGCCGCTGTCGGTGCGGCTGCCCGCGGTGCAGTCGCAGACCGAGCTCGACGTGTTCCTCGCGGCGCTCGCGATCTCGACGCTCATCCCGGTGGCCCTGTTCCTCGTGTTCCAGCGCCTGTTCCTGCGCGGTGCGGGGCTCGGCGGGGCGGTGAAGGGGTAGGCGCCGGTCTCGGTCGGCGGCCTCGCCGACGTCATGGCTCGAGCAGCACCATCGCCTCCTCGAGCGTCGGCGCCACGGGTTCGACCGTCGCGTCGATGCCGCCGAGCGCCGCTCGCACGCGATCGGGCTCGACGCCCGCCACCCGCACCGTGCGCCCCGACAGCATCGTGGGCAGGCCGGCGCGGCTGAGCGTCGTGAACGCACGCTGCCAGTCGGGCGTGCTCACGAGCACGGCCGTCACGCCCGCGATGAGCTCGTCGACCGAGCCGACGCCGAGCAGCCGCCCCTGCGACATGAGGGCCAGCCGGGTGCACTGCTCCGCCTCCTGCATGTAGTGGGTCGTCACGAGCACCCCGCGACCGGCGTCGGCCTGCGCGTGGATCGTGTCCCACAACCGCGCCCTCGAGAGCGGATCGACGCCCGAGGTGGGCTCGTCGAGCACCAGCAGCTCGGGCTCGTGCGCGAGGGCGAGGGTGAACGCGAGCTGCCGCTGCCGCCCGAGGCCGATCGCCCCGACGAGTGAACGACGGACCTCGTCGAGCGAGGCCGGGAGGGCCGGCTTCGGCGTGCCGTAGACGCGGCCGAAGAACTCGACGTTCTCCTCGACGCTGATCGTGCGCGAGAGCCCGAGGCTCTGGGGCACGTAGCCGAGTCGCTTGCGCGAACGGGCGTCGGGTGCGGCGCCGAAGAGCTCGACGGCGCCCTCGTCGGGCTGGTCCAACCCGATGAGCGCGCGCAGGAACGTCGTCTTGCCGGCGCCGTTCGCGCCGATCAGCCCGACGACCTCGCCCGTGCGCACCTCGAGGCTCATGCGGTCGACGGCGACCTGCGAACCGAATCGACGGGTGACCTCGTGGCCGGCCGCCACCACGACACCGCCGGCCGGTGCGCCGTCGGCGGCTGCCGCCGGGCGGTCGGCCGCCGGGCCGGGCGGCTCGTCAGCCTCCCGGGCGTCGGGGGCCTCGCGCGAGAGCGTGTAGGCGATGAGCGCGTCTTCGAGGTCGGGGCGAACCGTCGTCGGCGATGCCGCGGGCCCGGCTGCGGCATCCCCGACGGCTGCGCCTCGCGGGGTGGCGGTCGCCGCGTCGGATCCCGTCGCCGCAGCGGAGGCCGCCGCGGCTGCCGCGACCGGGGTCTCGCCACCGGCCGGCAGCCAGCGGTGTCGTTCGAGGCCCCGCCGCCACGAGTCCCAGCTCGCGGCGCCGTCGGTGCGCACGATGCGGCCCGGGGTCGCGGCGATGATCGTCTCGGGCGTGCCCGACGCGATCGCCCGGCCGCGGTCGAGCGCCGTGACGGAGGCCGCGCGCTGCGCCTCGTCGAGATAGGTCGTGGCGAGCAGCACGGCCGCCCCGTCGGTCGCGGTCGACGAGATGAGCCGCCACAGTTCGACCCGGCTGACGGGGTCGACGCCCGTGCTCGGCTCGTCGAGCAGCACGAGGCTCGGCCGGTGCAGGATGGCGAGGAGGAACCCCAGCTTCTGGCGCATGCCGCCGGAGAGCTCGCGACCCAGCCGGTCGCGCGCCGCGGAGAGCCCGGCCCGGTCGAGGAGCTCGGTCGAGCGCTCGCGGATCTCCGCCGAGCGCATGCCGTACGACTCGCCGACGAAGGCGATGTTCTCGTCGACGCTGAGATTGGCCCAGACGCCGGACGTCGACGGCTGGTAGCCCAGCTCGGGCTTGCCGAGGGTCGTGACGGAACCCCGCTCGGGCGCGACGCGCCCCGCGAGCACCCGCAGCAGCGTCGACTTGCCGGCCCCGTCGCCGCCGACGACCGCGGTGACCGAGCCGGCCGGCACCGCGAGCGTGACCTCGTCGAGGGCGACCTCGTCGCCGAACGCGACGCGGATGCCGTCGACGCCGATGTCGGTCATCGGTGGCTCCCGTGCCGCCGGTGCCCGGCCCGGCCGGCGTGCGGCTTCGCGGGCGTGATGCTCGCGCGCAGCCGGACGACGGCGAGGCCGAAGATCACGACCGCCATCACCGCGATGAGCGTCAGCGGCAACCACAGCGCATCCCACCCGGCGCCGCGGAGCATCACGCCCTGCGACACCATCGTGAAGTAGGTCAGCGGCAGCAGGTAGCCGATCCAGCGCACGCCGGCCGCCATCGCGTCGAGCGGGAAGATCATGCCCGACAGCAGGATCTGCGGCAGGAGCAGCATCATCGCGCCCTGGATGGCCTGGCCCGAGGTCTTCGCGACCGACGAGATCAGCACGCCCATGCCGAGCACCGCGAAGAGGAAGAGCGCCGCCCCGACGGCGAACAGCCAGACGCTGCCCACGAACGGCACCCCGAACAGCCAGATGCCGAGCAGGGTGATGAGCACCATGTCGAACGCCGCGAGCAGGAAGTACGGCGCGATCTTGCCGAGGATGACCGAGGCGGCCTTCAACGGCATCACGGCGAGCTGTTCGAACGTGCCGGCCTCGCGCTCCCTGACGAGGCCGATGCTCGTGATGATCGTGCCGATGAAGGTGAGGATCAAGCCGATGATCGCGGGCACCATGACCCACGAGGTCTTCAGGTCGGGATTGAAGAGGATCTCGATGTCGAGCTGCGGCGCCTGCGGATTCTGCGCGAGCTGCGCGCTGAGCTGCGTGAACAGCACCTGCGCCGATTGGGCGGCGAACAGGTTGGAGCCGTCGATGTACACGGTGGCGGCGGTCGGCTCGTCGGCGAAGATCGACACGTTGCCCTCGCGGTCGACGAGCGACTGCTGGGCGTCGTCGGCGTCGCCGCCTGCATCGGTCGAGACGATCTCGAGGTGGTCGCTCAGCTCGTCGTTGCCCTCGATCGCGTCTTCGATCCGGCTCGACTCGGCGCCGTACACCGTGACCCGCAGGGTCTCGACGGTGAAGTTCGCCGCGTAGCCGAAGATCACGAGCAGCAGCAGCGGCATCACGATCAGCATGCCGAGCGTGAGCCGGTCGCGCCGCAGTTCCTGGAACTCCTTGATGAAGATCGCTCGCATACTACGGATTATTCACCAGGGGACGAATTCCCGGCAAGGGTGCTCGGGACGCTCGATTGGCGATCGGGCGCGGCTTGGGTTAGAGTTACGTGGTTGCCTGATCGCAGACGATGCGGCAGGCGACGAGCCATGCGCCCGTAGCTCAATGGATAGAGCATCTGACTACGGATCAGAAGGTTGGGGGTTCGAGTCCCTCCGGGCGCGCGGAAGAAGGCGGTTCGCAGCATGCGAGCCGCCTTCGCTGTTTTCTGCTGGTACATCGGGCTTTCTCCTTCTTTGTGTTCGTCCAACGAGTCGTTGGACCGTTTGTGCAACGGGCCGTTGCACTGGTTCGTTCGTCGCGGCGACAGCAACCGTGACAGCAACGTCCAGCTACCAGGGCGGGGGAGTGTCGATCTCGCCGACCTGGAAGCCCATGTCCAGGAGCTGCTTCCGGACTGCCTCCGCATCGACGCGCGATCGGTCGAGCCGGCTCACGATCATCACAAGATTGCCGTCAGGGTCGAGCGTCGGCTCCTGCAGGCGCATCGACAGATGGAGGGGCTGCAGCGCGAACATGACGAAGGTCGCGGCGGACCAGAACATCTTGAGGGTGATGTCGTTGAAGTAGTCGGCCGAGATCTCGACGACCGGGCCGGTGCCGCGGAAGTTGTCCAGCTGGAGCTCCGCGAACTCGTTGCGGTCGAACTCCTCGTTGTTCTCAATCATCGGCGGCCTCCTTCTGTATCGTGTCGGCTGCCTCTGACAGGAGGTCTTCCATGGCCGAGGCTGCCTCGGCGAGTGCGGTCGGCATCACGTGGGCGTAGAGATCGGTCGTGATGCTCATCGTCGAGTGGCCGAGGAGATCCATCACCACGCGAGGCGGAACGCCCTTCGCGAAGAGCAGCGACGCGCAGGTGTGGCGGAGATCGTGGAAGCGAATCCTTGGGACGCCGGCCGACGAGATCAGCGCCTCGAAGTCACGCCGCAGGTTGCTCGGTTCGATCGGCGTGCCCAGCGATGTCGTGAACACGAGATCCAGCGGGTTCGAGCGGTTCGAACCGTGGAGTTCGGCCACCTGCGCCGCGCGGTGGATACGAAGCGAGCGAAGGACGCCAGCAGGGATCGGGACGCTGCGACGCGACCGGGCAGTCTTGGGCGGTCCGAAGACTCGACCGTGAGCAGAGCCGAGTCGCTGCATCGTCTGACGGACGTGGAGCATGCCCGCATCGAGGTCAACGTCGGACCAGCGGAGCCCGAGCAGCTCTCCGCGACGGAGGCCGACCGAGTAGGCGAGTTCGAAGAGCGCATGGAGCCGATGAGGTTTGGAGGCGACGCTGAATCGAGCGGCCTCTTCTGGCGACCAAGCCAGCTGTTCCGCCTTCTCCAGCTTGGGCTGCCGCACGAGGGTACCGACGTTCCTCGAGATCAGCTCCTCACGGACCGCTTCAGCGAGCATCGACCGGAGTACGGCATGCGCGAGCTGCACCGTCCGTACCGAGACGCCCATCGACTGCACAGCACCGTGGAGCTTGCGCACGTGTGAGGGAGTCAGTCGCTCGAGCCTGACATCGCCGACGGTCGGGACGATGTACTTGCGGAGCACCCACGCGTAGTTCGACTGCGTGGAGGGGCGCAGGGCGCTAACCCCGTTCTCGAGCCAGTGGTCGGCATAGGCGCTCACTGTCCACGACGTGCCGGCCATCGGGATCCCGCGCTCGGTACTCGCAATCAGCTCGCGGAGCTTGGAGTTGACCTCGGATCGAGTGCGTCCATAGACCTCCTTCCGTTGTCGAGCGCCGTCCCGCCGCAGCACAAAGGTCGAGCCCACCCAGCGGCCGTCCTTGCGTTGATAGACGCTGCCTTCGCCGTTTGCCCGCTTGCTCATCGGGCGAGACTCGCTTGCGTCAGGCGCTCGGCATACTCACGAACGGCAGTCACGGGCACACGGCGCGAACGACCGATCTTCACACTCACGATCGCGTTGAGCCGCAGCAGGTCGTACACGGTCGACCGTCCGATGCCGAGAGCGTCGGCAACCTCCTCAGGGGTCAGCATCAGCTTTTCCATCTCTTCACCTCTCTTCGTTGTTGGTTCGGTTCGCAGTGCGTCGATTGAGTCGCCACTCGCGAGCAGCAGCCGCGGATTCAGCGGCGAGAGCGGCGTCGCCGGCCGAGAGCCAGCCCATGCCGACGAACGACCAGGAGCCGACAACGAGGGTGGTCTCTTCGCCGTCTTCCGTGTTCTGGTCAGCCTTGACGGGCGGCCTCGTCTGCTTCCGTTGCCAGTCACGACGAGCTGAGCGCAGTCGTCCGAGCGTGGTCGAGTAGCGACGCGACTTCGTCGAGAAATGACCCCGGAATCCGAGCATCGATTCCCATCGCCCGAGCAGTCGATAGGCGCTGAGATCGTCGAGTGCGGCAGCGCGGCCGGCTTCGGCGACGAGTCGACGAATCGTGGAGATGTGGGGTCGAGTGCTACCGGAACCTGTCGTCGCGAGATCCTCGGTCGCCTTCGTCGCGTACTTGGCGATGTAAGCCGCGACGGCACGATCAGTCAGCCGCCCATCCTCGGTCTCGACGTGACGATAGACCGCACGAGCATCGCACTGTCGGCCCCACCTGAGTCGACGCGACGTCCTCTCACCTGGCAGGGGGTCGGCGACCACTTCGACTGCGGCTGCGGCCTTCTGGATGAGGCTCGCGAGATCGGCTGCCGTCGTCGGGGCGAGCGGAGCGGGGAACGGATCGGCGTCGTTGCCGTCTCCGTCGAGTCGTATGAGCGCGTGGAAATGCACCGCGCCGCGCCGCTGGAACTCGGCGACTTTGGCAAACTGCACGCGAACGAGCTTCCGAGCTGCGGTCTCGCTGACTCCGAGCGACGCGGCGAGTTCGCGACGGAGGCGTATTACGAAGCGACGCCACAGCTCGGGCGCATGCCATTGCCACGCGATGTGCGTTTCGTAGTCGTAGCAATCGATGCAGATCGGCTCACCGACCGCGGGGGAGTCGGGGTCGTGCGTGGCCATGCACCAGGTCGGGCGGCCGTGGGCGCAGAGCTTCCGGGCGCGTGGGCGGCAGCGGGCAGCACCGCGGCTTGAGGTTTGTGCGGCGTGCACCGCGCCGAACGAGGGAGCCGTCAGCGTAGCGAAGACGAGGGGATGCATCGACACTGAGTCTGGGACGCCCTTGGAACCACCCGCGGCACCCGCGACGACGAGATGCCACATGTCGGCCTTGTACTCGTAGCTGCAGGAGGGGCACCGGACCGCACGGCGGTTGCCGCAGCGCACGTATGTCACGCCGTCAGGTTCATCGGAAGAGCAGTAGTGAGCGAGTCGATCGCCGGTTCGTGCGTCGAAGGTCGAGGTTGAGCCGACGAGACGCACCGGCTGCGCGCAGAAGCCCGTGCTCGAGGCCTGGTCCATCCAGCGCTCGAAGTCAGGCCGGCGCAGCCGGTTCGTCGCCTCGTCGGTGTACGACATGTCAGCCGAGATCCACTGGGGTGATGCACGGCACCACGTCGAGTCGGTCGGCCACCAGAGCCTCGCGCTCGTCGAAGCGGCAGGCCCGTCGGTCGCTGCCCTGTCGCTGTTGGGCGGCATTCCACGCCAGGAGCTGCCAGTCTTCGCAGCTGGCATCGGCGGCGAGAAGGTGCTCATCGAGACCCGGAATGCGACGGCCGTCGAGTGCGGTCGCCTTGCCAGCCTCGAGCTTGAGGTTGCAGAACTCTGACCTCGCCATGTCGTAGCCGGCCGTATAGGCGACCGATCGAGCGTCGTAGGTGCTGCGGCCGATGAGATGCCCCGCGCCGAAGAGTCCAACGGCAAGAGCCAGGGCAGCGGGAGGTGCCACGAGGAGGGCGAGCTGTCGTTTGGTGATCATTCTTCTTCTCCTTTCGGGGTGCGCCGAGTTCGGCGCGACCGTGTTGCCGAGGCGGGCTGCGCTTCGGCCGGCTGGGGGATGACGACCGGAATCTGAACGGGTGCCGCGAATTCGCGCGCGGCAGCGCGAATCATCTCGTCGGTCACGACTCCGGCACGAACCCGAACCGGGTCACTACCGTCATCGGGGACCACGAACCCGACACCAGGCAGGGTGGGTGGGATCTGGTGACAAAGCGCGCCCTTCTCCCGCATGCCCTCTCCGAGGACCATCGAGGTCTCCATTGCGTCTCGCAGGCGGAGGCCAATGGTCTGAGTGAAGAGGCCACGGGCGGGGAGCGTCTCTTTGCGCGGGTCCTGCAGACAGGCGAACACCGTGTAGCCGACGGCTCGACCCTGCGAGCAGAGCAGCGCGATCGCATTGTTCGCACGACGCATCAGGTCGCGGTCGATCTGGTAGGCCGTGAGCGCCGCCATCTCGTCGATCAGGACGACGACATGAGGACTCTCGACGGAGGCAACATGCTGCCGAGTCGAGCCCGAAAGCTCGAGGGCCCGAGCCTGCATCGCCGCGACCGCCTCCTCGAGGAGCTGCACGGCTGTTTCGGGGGTGTGGGCGAATCGTGTCAGCATCTCGGTGCCCATGCCGAGTTCCATCGCGGATTTGAGATCGATGCCGTGCACCTGGACGAGTCCCGACTTGATCGCCGGTGCAAGACCGAGGATCAGGCCCCAAACGAGCGAAGCCTTGCCCGAGCCGGACGACCCGGCGACGAGCGTTTGCGGGCCGAGTCGCATCGTCCAGATGGCACCTGTCTCAGTCAGACCGAGCGGCACAGCGCGGAGGTCGACAGCATCGGCCGGCTCGAGCGCAAAGGGGGCTTCGAGCGGATCGGTGAATGCAACCATCGCGCTGGTACCGACCTCCGATGCAGCAATCGTCACCCGATGCGCGCCGAGGCTCTCGGCGATGGCGTCGGCGCGGAGTGCCAGCTGTTCGCGCGTCATGCCCAGCGGCAGCGAGAGGGTCATCCAGAGGGCCCCGGATCCCCAGGAGTAGCCGACGAAAGTCGGAACCACACGCGGACCGTTGGTGACCAGCACCGAACAGCCGAGTCGCAGCATCAGCTCGGGCCATGCCTGTCCGAGCCACTTCACGTAGGCGTCGCGTTGGCGCTGGAGAGAATGGGCTTCGAGAGTCATCCCGTGCCGGTAGCGGCGCACGAGGTTTACCGCGACCCAGACGAGCGTGACGGCCCCGAGGGCTATTGCGACCGGCTCAATCCAGCTCAGCGTGATGAGCACGATGAGGAAGAAGATCGCCATGACGCAATGGCGCGTCCAGGTGTCGCCGACCGCGAGCCCCCACCAGCGCAGCTCGCCCCTGAGGTCGAACGACATCATTCGCCTCGCTTGTTCGGAACAGCCGGCTTCATGTCGGTCGCACGCAGCGAGAACGCGACGCGAGGACGGCCGCCGCCCTCCTTCACGTACGGGGTGACGGTGAGCCCCTCGAAGAGCACCGGGCGGAACGGGAGCCCCGGCATCTCCGGCGGCGCCGTCGGCTCGACCGCGGACGCGATCTTCACGCTGACCTCGCCCTGGCCCTTGCGGCCGTTGGGGTCGGCGTCGATCACGCGCACGGTCCAGACGGGCTTGCCGGTTGCCTTGTCGTGCTGCTGGCCGGCCTGCTGCCCGTCGGCGGTCCACTCGATGACGCGCTCGACCTCGCCGACCATGTAAGCGCCGGCCGGGAAGTATGCCCCGAAGTCCACCGGGATCGCTGACTGGATTGCCATGTTCGTCCTCCTCTGTCTTCATCCATCGATTACGGATGTATTCGATGGCGACAGCATTTCACCAAAGTTAAAACATGTCAACAATGATCAAGCACTTTCGCCGGGCCTGCCGAACGTTCGCTGGTAGATTTGCGCCAAGGAATGGAGCTTCGGATGGCAGACCCTGCGAAGGCGGCAGCGCGTGCCCTCAAGCCTGCGCAGCAGGAGTGGGGGGTGATTCCCGGTCCGATTCATCGGCTGCTGGTGCGGCTCACAGAGAAGGCCAGAGTTCTCGCGGACGGACAGAACGTGGAGGAGTGGCCGCCGGCCGACGTACCCGCTGATTTCGACGTGTTCTTTCGCAAGACGCTGGCCGCGACCCAGTCGCTCCAAGAGACCGCCACCGACTTGCGGTCACTCGTCTCGGCGTGGGCCCACAAGTATCACCAGCCGAAGCCCAACTTCAGCCAACTTGCGCGTGCTCAGGGAACGACGCCGCAGGGACTGTACAAGCGATACAAGCAATCAACGCGCGACGGAATCGACCAACTGCTGTCGGAAACGCCGGACCTTTCCGTGATTCTCGAAGCCTTTCCCAGTCTCCGGTTGGTCGATTTGCGAGGGCTGAGTGACCCGATTGACCGGGCTTTGGCCAACGTTCGAGCCAAAGTAGCGATCGGGCCATCTGGCTCGCCAATGGAAGATCGACTGGCAACCGTTGTGGATGCGCTTGAGACTGTCGCCGCCATTAACGGACACCGTGCGAATGAAGCAGAAGTCCGTGAGTTGCTCGAGGAGATGGATCTTCAGCCCACTGAAGGCAACATCAGTGCGATTCGAGAGCGACTCATTTTGGGGCGTCTCAAGGACGAGTAGGCCGCGCTTCAAGTCGACTCGCGAACCCAACTAATGCGTCAGCGCGGCGGCCAACCTGCTCAGCGTTCGTGGTGGTTCCGCGCACGTTCATTGCCCGGGTGGCGCGGTGGCGACTTCAGCCACTAGCCGAAAGCAACAACCTTCTGCGTTGCAGCTTCCTCGGGCATGTAGCCAAGCTGCGTCATGAGTGCGCGCACGACCGCCTTGCCGAGTTCGACCGGGACGGCGTTGCCGAGCTGGCGCTGTACGTCCGCGCGACTCCCCGAGATCTTGAAGTCATCGGGGAACGACATAAGCCGAAGCATCTCGTTGACTCGAAGTCGGCGAGCCCGTAGCGCGCCTGAATCCGTCCGAACGTTCTCCCAATGGAACGGCCCAACCCAGGGCCCAGGCTGTGCCTGAAGGGTCGTCGAGGGGCGGTCCGGGTCGAGGCGCAGGAGGAACGTCCAGTAGCGGCTACGCCACTTGAAATGGTTGCGGCCGTCGTAGCGGTCTGTGTGCCACAGGTAGTTCTGACCCGGAGGGATCTCGGCCGCCAACTCCCCGTATGTGCCGTCGACAATCTCATCATCCGATGCAATGGCTAGGTGGGGGAGCCCCTCAAAGGCTTGGGCAGCAGTCACGTGTGGAATCTTGGTCGGGTCGATCGTTCGGTCGCGCTCGGTCCAACCGGAGTGAGTCGGTTCGGGGAACTTGAACGCAACGCCGTCGCGTCGACCCACGACGAACACGCGCCGACGTAGCTGAGGCACCCCATAGTCCGCCGCTAGCAGCACCTTCCATTGCGGGTTGTATCCGAGTTCCCGAAGGCCGCTCAGTAGACGATCGAACTGCGCACGATGCGTCTTGTAGGTCAGCCCCTGGACGTTCTCGAGGATGAACGCTTCGGGCTGAGTCTCCCGCACTACGCGGACGTACTCATCCAACAGCGACGCGTTTGGATCGCGGCTTTCGCGCTTCTGCTCGAGCCAAAAGCCCGACTTGCTGAACGGGGTGCAGGGCGGGCCGCCGATGACGAGTACTGGTTCTTTAGGCTTCAGGCCAGCTGTGTCGAGGATCTGCTCCGAGGAGATCACACGGATGTCGCCCTCGAGCGTCTTGGTTGAACCGAAGTTGGATACGAGCGTCTCGAGGGCAGGAGCGTTGTAGTCAGTCGCGGCTGCGACGTGCAGAAGTCCGTTTCCTCTGTCATTCGAGTCGAGCGCGGAAGCGTCTGCACGCTCGACTGCGAGGTCGAGTCCACCGGCCCCAGAGAACAAGCTCACTACCGGGAGCATCTCGCCCATTTCTCACCTCAAAGTCTCGAGGGCTGTCGCCGAGGCGAACCCTTGAACAAGTATCGACCATCAGAATCTCTCAGCAGCCGCCGACACTCCTTGCCAAGAGCCCATAGTGTGGATGACGACCTGAAGGGAGCACCTGTGGAGGAACAGATCGCTGGGCGCAACGTTCCTGAGGTCTATGCGTCTTTGCGGGGCGATCTTCACACCTACCTGGTGCATGCCTTCGAGCAAGCAGGTGCTCGGGTGCTTTACCAGAGTCCATCTAACAGGTCGCCTATCTTCCTTGGGTTGCAGCTCGTCGAAACCGACGAGCGAATCGGCGTGCTTATCTACCCGTACCGCATGAAGAGGGTTGAGACCCGCAATAGACCCGACGACGAACATCGGGCGCAGATCAGGAACGGCAGCGAAGCGAGCTGGCAACGCGATCATCCGGTGGGCCGTGACGTCGCCGGTGTTGATGCCACCGTCATTTTGGCGATCAGCGTCGAGCGCAACGTCATTTTCGGAATGGATGCGCAACTCTACGATCCAATTCCAATGGGGATCTCCTTCTTTGTGAAGGAGGACGATGTGGCAGCGACCGAGTTGAAGCGTTGGCACGTATGGGAGAAGGACAACAAGTCAGGCACGCGTCGGGAGGCAAGGTCCCCTAGCAACCTCGAGACAGTTGTCGGCTTCGCACCTGAGCGGATTATTGACTACGTCCGCCTTGAGCGCCGCGCGGCTCTGCTGGGACTTGACACTCCGCTGCGGTACTCGGCAGCTGCGAACATCGTCAGCACCGGCCCCGCGGCGAAGCTGAGCCACACGCTCGAGGACGAATTCAAGCTATCGAGCGAACAGATTCTCGACGTGATCCGCAGCGCGAAGAGGCTCACGGTTGCGGTTCGGGGTGGCGTGGCTGAGATTCACCTCGAGGACTTCCTGCGGGGGCTACCAGAGGTACAAACGGTTGTGCCGATCGATCGTGACGGTATGCACGATTTCGACGTGGTCCTTCGGTCCGGGCGGCTGCTGCGAATCGAATGTAAGAACGTCAGCCCTCGGGTTTATGCGAACGGCGACATGAAAGTTGAGCTCCAGAAGACTCGAGATCCAAAGAACGAAGCCGGCGGTCGCCTCTACTCACGGGACGCCTTCGACGTCGTGGCGGCGTGCGTCTACTCCGTTACCCGCGAATGGAAGTTTCGCTTTGCCCACGTGGACCAATTGCCAAGCGATGAGCGGTACTCCCACAAACTGTCAGCGATGCAGCACGTCGACCCTTCATGGCGAGACGACCTCTCTTGGCTCGATGCATAAGCGGACGCGATCTTCCTGCCCATGCCCGCCTGTGCTCTCCTGGCGGAGATTTAGCATTACCAGAGTGGGACGCTGGCGGCATCGAAGAACTTCACCTCGAGGGGGTAGCGCGTACTCCTCAACCTACGTTCGGCCTCGAGCCGTGCTGCAGCGATGATGGTTTCTTGATTCGCGTCCGACGTCGGTTCGCCGTAGATCGAGACCGCGAGTCGCCTTACCTTGGAGTGCACAATCGCATCCATGATGTGGGCGTCGTTGGCGCTGAACGAGAGCCCATACGCCAGCAGCCCGCCGCCGATTCCTGCGAGTGAGCGGAGTGCTCGGGAGAGGTAGTCACTCGTCTGGATTCGTGCCAGCTTGCTCGCGCTCGAACCCTCAGCGACGATCAGCGGGAACCTATCGTCGTCGAGTTGAGCGCGGATCTGGTCAATCAGAGCCTCGCCCGTGCGAACCCAGGTGAGCTTCTGAAGTTCCGCCGCGTCGGCGTCGCGATAAAGGTGTAGAGCGCCGTGCAGGTAGTAGATCGTCTGCGTCATGGGCGACAGAAAATCCCACACGACGTAATCGGCGTCATGAGAGGGGCTCCGAAAACCATCATCGCTTGAGCGGAACGTACCGACGGCAGGCGACGGATCCTGCATAACCGCCCAGTAGAGCAACAAGTCGTAGTTCGCGGTGTAGATCCGCCCGAACTTGTTCAAGAAATGCCGTACCCGATCATAGGCTGCATCCTCAATGTCCGCGGGCCGCTCTGGATGAAGGCTCGCGAGCGTCTGCGCCAGCGCTTCCTTCAGGCGGGCAGCCTCCTGCTCGAGCGCAGCAATCTCTTCGGCGTGCTTCTGATCGTCGATTACTCGCAACGCACGTGCTGCGTCGGAAAGCTGGCGGATGACGAGTTCGAAATCGTAGGTGTCCAAGGCATTGAAGAAGCGGCCCGAGAGCGGCCCGATCGAACCGGTCTGCTCAGCGTGGGAGCGAAGTGCCTTGTAGGAGAAGCGATCCCGATCGAATGCAACGCTGAACCCGTTGCCGAGGAGCAAATTGGGTGCTGTGGTCGCCCCAGAGTTGCCTACCCAATCGAGTGCTTCGTCATAGTTCAATAGTGGCGCCACAGTCTCCCTTTCGTGCCGATCCAGTTAATGGGCCACTCATGATCGAGATCAACACCCCGATCGAGGGGCGAGGCGATTCCGGTGGCCCGTGAGAACTTTCTCTACTCGTTCAAGCGCCGGCCGCAAGCGGCCGGCGGGCCCGGCGGGTTGCGGTGCGTCCGGTCCTCGCTTCGCTGCGGTCCGGGCGCTCCTCACCCACCGGATCGACGACGCAAAGGGCCACCCATCGAAACAGGTGGCCCAATGGCGGTCGGTTGAGGCGGTTACTCGACGATCGAGAAGTTCCAGTTCGGCGGCGCTTCCCAGAAGTCGTAGAGCCGACGCTCGAGTTCGGCGAGCGAAGGCACCTCACCATCTTCGCGCCAGCATTCGGTGGTTCCTCGCAGGTGCTTGATTGTCGTGGCCATCTTCCTCTTCGATCCCCGGAGAACCAGCACCGTCGCTTCGATGAGCTGCGCAACCGGCCGATTCGCCACCTCGACAACTTCGACGATTGGGCGTGTACGCGTAGCGAGCCTCGTTAGTCGCCCCGTGGTCGACCGCGTGACCCCGACCTTGTAGAGGCCTTCGTCTGTCAGGTCGATGATGTACACCCGATGCGGCTTCCACTTTTCGACGTTTTCCACGTCGGGCCGCTGCTGAAGGTTCTGAATTGAAACCCCGATCATGTCCCCGTAGCCGTGCATACCGTTGATCAATGTGGGAATCGGATCCTCCCTAGCTCTGCCGGCGTCTGGCGTCGAGTTCTGCGCGACGGAGAACCACGTCTGCCGCGGGTGAGCCGCTCATGAGGGCCGTCGCAGGGTCGTGCCCATCCCATTCCTCGATGGGGGTGCGAAGCCACAGCGCACATGTCCAGACGTCGTCCATACCAACCTTCAACCGCTGGAGGATCTCTGGGAGATGAGGCAGCAACTCGCCGGTCGGGCTGAACTGGAACGCGGGGTAGAGCAGGCGAGGGCCCGCGGCGAGTTCAAGGAGCTCGTGACGCCATGCAGCGGATCGGACTTCGGCCGCCGTTGGGAAGCCGGCCAGCGAACACACACCCTCCACCGTCAGAAAAGGGCCGACTGCTTCATCCCAGCCGCCAGACGCGGTGGGTTCACTCATCGCTCTGCCCGCCTTCAGGAGCGAGGTCGAACAGAGTCGGCGCGATCGGACCCGCCGGTCCTCGGAGCCAGCTATTGCCGAGCTTCTCGCGTTCGTCGGCACTGAAGTGGAGATCAACGCCGTCGCCGACCTGAATCCGGCCCGCCAGCGCGCGGAGATCAAGATCGAACTCGAGGTGACTCATGAGCTCGTATCGATCCCACGCCCGATCGATGTCGTCCTCAGCTTCAGCGGGTGCCCAACGATTCACTCGGCAGAGCGTGTCGACCACATCGCCTGTGAGGCCGAGCTTCTCGGCGCGCCCGGCGTGCTGCACGCTGTGACAGGCCTTGCAGAGTGGGACCAGCCGTTCGAGGCGCTGGACGAGCACGCCATCGACGACCTCGAACACCCACATCTCGTGGCAGTCGGGGTTCTGTGGCGTGCGATTCGGCCCGAACGACTCGGAGCCGCAGATGACGCATCGGCGGCCGGCGGCCTCGCTCGTCTCGCGGCTCACCTTCCGCCACGCGGCGTTCGTCAGCATGCCGCGCAGGTTCGACCCCCAGGTCGACGGTGGCAGCATGTCGGCGCGCATCCGCACCTCACCGGGGGCAGCCTCGGGGTTCAGAGTCAGCACGCTGAGGAGCTGCCAGTCGCGCTTGTTGAGACGGGCATCCGAGGCTCTCATCGCGTCACCGCCCACGTTGAGGAAGTGGCGGGCGTGCCAGCAACGCTGCCAGCAACGTGGCTCGATCCGAGGTTGTCCGATCGCGTCGGGCCGGGGTAGCGTGCTTGAACCACGGCACCCCGTGGACTTCCCTGGACGCTCCGCATCTGACTACGGATCAGAAGGTTGGGGGTTCGAGTCCCTCCGGGCGCGCAGAAGAAGGCGGTTCGCACTGTGCGAGCCGCCTTCGTCGTTTTCCGGGGCTGTTCGGCGGCGCCATCGGCCAGGTCGGTACAGACGGTGCTTTTCGGTGGTGATCAGCGAACTCAGCCGTCAGATTCGTCGGTGAATTCGTCATCTGGCAACTGATTCCGCAGACGTCGTGTACTGTGATCCGGCGGTCCGAATCCGCCCCGTCGATGGACAGACTGGACGGTCGGCCGCTCTCGACTGGACACAGTGTCGTTTCCGATCGCTCGACGATCGGGTAACGTCGCCGTGCTCGACCAACGAAGACCCCGAGAGGATCGAAGATGACCCGAACCGCCACCACGGCGCACCCGACGCTGAAGCGCTCGCTCGGCCTCTGGGCGATCGTCGGCCTCGGCCTCGGCTACATGACCCCGATGACGGTGTTCGACACCTTCGGCTACGTCTCGGAGGAGAGCGGCGGCGTCGTGCCGCTCGCCTACCTCTTCGCCCTCGTCGTGATGCTCTTCACGGCGATCAGCTACGGCCGCATGACCCGGGTCTACCCGTCGGCGGGCTCGGCCTACACGTACGCATCGGAGACGATCCACCCGAACTTCGGCTGGATCGTCGGCTGGACGGCGCTGCTCGACTACCTGCTGCTGCCGCTCGTCAACGCACTGCTCGTGCGCCAGTACCTCGAGTCGTTCTTCCCCGACGTGTCGGGCTGGGTGTGGGTCATCGGCTACGTCGCCGTCATCACGCTGCTCAACCTGTGGAGCATCTCGTCGACCTCGCGGGTGAACGCGACGCTGCTCATCTTCCAGGTCGTGCTCATCGGCGTGTTCATCGTGCTCGCATGGGTCGCGCTCTCGCAGGGCGCCGGCAACGGCACGCCGTTCAGTCTCGAGCCGTTCTGGCACGCCAACGTGCAGGTCATGGCGGTCGTGAGCGCCGCGACGATCGTCTGCTTCTCGTTCATCGGCTTCGATGCGATCACGATGTACACCGAGGAGGCGAAGGACGCGGGCATCGTGCCGAAGGCGATCGTGCTCGCCCTGCTCTTCGGCGGCCTCATCTTCTTCACGGCCGGCTGGTTCGCCCAGTCGCTCTTCCCGACCGACGCGGGCTTCGAGGGCACCGCGCTCCCCGAGATCGCGTACTCGGTCGGCGGCATCATCTTCCAGATCTTCTTCGTCTCGGCGGCGGTCGCGGCGGCCGTCGCGTCGAGCCTCGCCTCGCACGCGAGCGTCTCGCGCATGATCTACGTCATGGGCCGCAACGGCACGGGGCCGATCTCGCGCTTCTTCTCGTACGTGCACCCGAAGTACCGCACGCCCGCGATCGCCGTGATCTTCGTCGGCGTCGTGTCGCTCGGTGCCGCGGTCGCCGACCTCGACTTCATCTTCACGCTCATCAACTTCGGTGCGCTCATCGCGTTCACGATCGTGAACGTCACGGTGATCCTGCACTTCGCGGTGCGCAACAAGCAGGTCAAGGGCTTCTCGCAGATCTTCCGCAACATCGTGCTGCCGGTCATCGGCATCGCGCTCACGGTGCTGCTCTGGGTCAACCTCAACATCGACGCCATGATCTACGGCCTCATCTGGCTCGTGGTGGGCGTCGTGGTGCTGCTCTCGATCACCCGCTTCTTCACCCGCAACCTGCGGATGTCGTTCGAGGAGGACGAGGTCATCGCCGAGGGCGAAGAGGGCGAGGCCGCGCTCAGCGAGGCCGACCGCGAAGTGCTCCACGAGGGCGAAGCCGCGCTCGAGGGCGACCGCGAGGCATCCGACCCCCGCCCCTGAGCAGGCCCAGGGCTCTGGCATCGGGCTCTCCCGAGTGACTACGTCACTGAATCGCCTGGCGACTCAGTGACGTAGTCACGGTGACCGGATGCCGCATCGGCGGGGTGAGACGTCCGGCTCGGTACGGAGAACCGAAGGCGCCCGCTCAGCCCTCGCCGAGCAGCTCCCGCATGGTCGCGATCTCGGCGGTCTGGGTGTCGACGATCGCCCGGGCCATCTCGGTCGCACCCGAGTGCTCGCCGTCGGCGAGCTCGGCCTCGGCCATCTCGATCGCGCCCTCGTGGTGCACGATCATCTGCTCGAGGAACAGTCGCGACGCCTCCTCGCCCGTGGCCTGCGCGAGCGCAGCCAGGTCGTCGTCCGACATCATGCCGTCGCCGTGGTCCATGCCGGCGCTCGAGCCGTGGTCCATGCCGGGCATCGCCTCGTCGCCGGCGCCCCACGTGTCGAGCCACTCGTTCAGCCGGTCGATCTCGGGCTGCTGCGCCGCCGTGATCTGCGTCGCGAGCTCGCGCACGGCGGGGTCGACGCCGTCCTTGGCGAGCAGGTCGTCGCTCATCTCGACCGCCTGCTCGTGGTGCGGGATCATCATCTGCGCGAA
Organism: Agromyces cucurbitae; assembly: GCF_058349945.1. Lineage (NCBI taxonomy): Bacteria > Bacillati > Actinomycetota > Actinomycetes > Micrococcales > Microbacteriaceae > Agromyces > Agromyces cucurbitae. The sequence continues at coordinate 633,262 of NZ_JBYRES010000001.1, forward strand.
CATGACGTCGGCGTCGTTCGCCGACTCGCCGCTCGAGCCGGTGCCGGTCGATCCGCCGCCCGCGGCCGAGCACGCCGCGAGCGTGAGGGCGGCGGTGATCGCGAGCGCGGCCGTGGCGACGGCGCGCAGGGTGTGCGTGGTGTTCATGGGTTGCTTCCTTCGTCGGTGGGTCGATTCATCGCGTGGCCGGGCGCGGAGCGCTCGGGCGTTCGCGAATCAGGTCCGACTGATGGAGAGGGCGATGAGGCTCGGCGGACGCGGCGGCGCCGCGCCCCGCACGTGCTCGACCGCGAGGCCGATCGCGCGTGCGATCGCGCGCACGCATCCCGGCGCGGCGGCGACGAGCAGCGCCGCTGCGGCGGCGAGCATGACGCAACCGAGCATCATGAGGGCGCACGCACCGGGGTCGGCGGGCACGTCGCCCAGCCCGTCGGCGGGTGCCGCTGCGGTGGCGCCGGTCGAGGCGTCGGGGGCGTGCGCGGCATGCCCGGCACTCGCCGACGCAGCCGGATCGACCGTGCTCGCCGGGGCGACGTGGGCCGAGTGCCCCGACGTCGATCCCGTCGCATGCATCGCCAGCAGGCCGATGATGAGCGCCGCCATGGCGACGACGCCGAGCAGGGTCGCGCGGGCCGTGCGCGAGGCGGGCATCGTCGCGCGGCGGATTCCGTCGAGCATCGGGCGACCACCTCCTGGCCATGGGATACCCCGGTAGTGTATCCGTTTCGCCGTCCTCCCGTCACGGGCACCGGGCGACGACGTCATCGGATCCGCGTGATGGCGGCGATCAGGGTGGGTAAGTAAGCTCTGTTGACGTCTGATTTCCCTGATCGAGGGTTCGACCGATGAGCGGTGCATACGCGGGGGAGATCTCCGCCTCATTCGGCCGGGGGCTCGCAGTCGGCGGCATCCGAGCGACACGCGCGGTTCCCGACGGTGACGAGCGGCACGGTCTGCGATTCGCCGAGCCTGCGGCGCGGGAGCCCGGCGAACCGCCGGCGGTGCCGGGCGCCACCGCCTCGTGGGCGCCGGCCGGACTCGCCTCGGTCGTGCGGCGGCTCTACGCGCTGCTCATCGCGGCCGCCGTCTCGATCGTGCTCTACCGCGCACTCGAGCCGGGCTCGCCGCTCGCGAGCGGCAGCGAGCTCGACCGCCACGCCCTCGAGCCGCGCCTCGACCCGGCCGGGCTCATCCCGGCGATCGCGGGCGGAGCCGTCGTCTGCGCGGCGCTCCTCGTGGCGTCCGCGTCACGGGCGAGCCTCGCCGCGATCACCCATCTGCGCGTCCCGGGGCTCGGGCCCGGTCCGCGAGCGATCGCGAACGGATTCACGTGGGCGTCGCTCGCGATGCTCGCGGTGCACTTCACCGCCGCCGCGTTCGACCCGCTGCCGGGCGGGCACGGGTTCTACGGCCTGCTGCTCGGCGGGGTCTTCGGCGTCGGCACCTATCGCCTGCATCGTCACTCGATCGACCACGAGGCGTATCGCACCTTCAATCTCGTGGCGATGCTGCTCGCCGCCGGCAGCCTCGCGAGCATGAGCATCACCCCGACCGGCGAGTGGTGGACGCGCAACTTCTCGACCCTCGGCACGTCGAACGACCTCGCGGCGGCCTGCTTCAACGTCGCCGTCGTCGTCTCGGGCGCCGGCATGGCGGGCCTCTCGGGCGCGCTCACGCGAGCCGTCGCGGTCGGCGACTTCGGCATCCGGCGCGGCGCCCGCACGTCGATGCGCGTGCACATCGGCCTCGTCGGCTTCGGGCTCATGGGCGTCGGGGCGGTGCCGATCGATCGGGTGCCGGTGTTGCACAACGCCTTCGCCCTGCTCGCCGCCGCGGCGTTCGCGTCGCTCTGCCTCGGCACGCGGTGGTACGCGGCCCGGTTGCCGCGCGGTTTCGTGCGCTTCTCGTACGTCGCGCTCGTCGCCGAGGTCGCGGCGATGGTCGGCTACGACGTGCTCGGCTGGTTCAACCTCACGGTGTTCGAGATCGTCGCCTTCGCGCTCGTCTTCGCCTGGCTGATCGCGCTCGTCGCGTCGACCTCGCACCGCCGTCATCACGAGCCGCCTGCGGATGCCTCGAGCGCGAGCCGCGGCATCCACCGGGTCGCTCGTGGCCGTTCGCTGTCGGCGCACGCCGAGGCGGAATCCCACGCCGCGTGGGGCGTTGTCTCCGGTAGAGAGTTGAGTCAGATCGACTCAATGTCATCGACCAGGAGGAATGATGGCCACCGCCTACGACCCGTTCCGCGACCTCGACCGAGTCGCGTCCGCCCTCTTCGACACCCGGCGCGGCCCGCGCAGGATGCCGATGGACCTCTACCGCGACGGCGACCACTACGTGCTGACGGCCGACCTGCCGGGGATCGACCCGGGCTCGGTCGACATCGACGTCGACGGACAGCTGCTCACCATCCGCGCCGAGCGCACCCTCACGACGGGCGACGGCGTGAAGTGGATCACGCGCGAACGGGAGGCCGCCTCGTTCCTGCGCCAGCTCAACCTCGGCCAGGGCGTCGACACCGACCGCATCTCCGCGGGCTACACGAACGGCGTGCTGAGCGTCACCATCCCCGTGAGTGAGAAGGCGAAGCCGCGCAAGATCGCGGTCGAGCACGGGGATGCCGCAGCGGCGGCGCCGATCGTCGACGGGGCCGACGAGGCCGACCGCGTCGAGCCGATCGAGCGATGAGCGAGGCGCTCGCGGCCGAGCCGCCCGCTCCCGTCGAGATCGTGCGGCTCGACGACCGGCAGCGGTACCAGCTGCTGGTCGACGGCGAGCGGGCGGGATTCGCCCAGTTCCGGCTGCAGCCCGGGGCGATCGTCTTCACGCACACCGTGATCAAGCCCGAGTTCGAGGGGCGGGGCCTCGGCAGCCGGCTGGCGAAGCACGTGCTCGACGACGCCGTCGCCAGGGGCGACCGGATCGTGGCCGAGTGCCCCTTCATCGCGGCGTACCTTCGCGACCACGAGGGCTACGAGGCGTTCGTCGACCGGCCCTGAACGGGGCCGTTCGAAAGCCGTTCGTCCCCTTCTGGGCGTACCGCCGAAATCCCCCCGTTCGGGGCGGTGCGGAGCGCTCTCACGGGCGGTTACGATTCGAGCACAACCCGAGTCCAGACCCGACCGGACCGGCTCGTTGCACCGTGACGGCCGAGCGATCGGATATGTCCCTATCGATCGCTCGGGTCAGGCTCGCCGAGCTCAGTTCGGGTCGCTCGGCGGGATGGTCTCTTCGCGAGGCCGCGATGGGGTGGGAGGTAGGGTTCCCACCCCATCGTCATGCCCTCGGAGCATCCGCGGGCGCTGCCCAGCGGCCGGGCGACCGTCGGGCCGTCACTGCGTCGTTCCGGCCTTCGCCCGACGCCGCGCGGCCGACTTCCATGCGAAGTCGATGACGATCGCGAGCACGATGATCGCGACCAGGGCGATCGCGGTCGCCGGCTCGGCGACCAGCGTCGTCGTGCAGAAGACGACGAACGTGCCGAGCGTCGCGATGAGCCCGATCACGAGCACGACGAGGCTCGCGCCCGTCTCGCGGGAGATGCGGAAGTGCGCGACCGACACCGCCGAGAAGACGAGCAGCGCGACCGCGCTGCCGATCGACGCGATCTTGTTGAGGTCGAAGCCGACGACGAGCACGGTCGCGAGCACCGCCATGACGATGAGCCCGAACGGGAACCGGGCGAACGACCGGCCGAACACGGGCGGGAACTGCCCGACCGACGCGAGGTGCTGGGTCATGCCGATCGACGGGTACAGGCCGGCGTTCACGGCGCCGGTCGTCGAGAACAGCGCCGTGATGACCATGAGCACGTAACCGGCTTCGCCCAGCGTCGGCTTCGCGGCCTCCGCGAGGGCCGTCGTGCCGTACTCGACGACCTGCTCGGCCGTGAGCGTGCCGAAGACGCCGAGCGAGACCGCGACGTAGATCGTCGTCGCGATCGCGAGGGCGAAGTAGATCGCCTTCGGCAGTTGGCGCGACGGGTTCGGCAGGTCCTTCGCCGTGAACGTGATGACACCGAATCCGAGGAACGCGAAGAAGGTCAGTGCGACGCTCGAGATGATCTGCTGCACCCCCGGGTACCCTGCCGGGTCGAGGAGGGCGAGGTCCCAGTTCGCGATCGTGACCGCGGCGAACACCACGAGGATCGCGAGCACGACGACGACGATCACCGACTGCACGCGGGCGACGACCTGGGAGCCGACGGCGTTGAGGCAGGACATGACGACGATGAGCAGCACGCCGAGCACCTTCGCCCAGCCGGCGTCGCCGCCCGCCACGACCGAGCTCGCGTACCCGCCGAACGACGAGGCGATCATCGCGACGACGATCGAGCCGGCCGTGAAGAACAGCCACGACCCGATGCCCGTGAGGTGCCCCTCGCCGAACCCCTTCGAGAGGTAGGTGAGGATGCCGCCGCCCGACGGGTACTTCGCACCGAGCTTCGCGAACGAGTAGCCCTGCAGCGCCGCGATGATTCCGGCGATGAGGAACGACACCCACACCGCCGAGCCCGCCACCGCGCCCGCCGCGCCGAGCAGGGCGAAGATGCCCGCGCCGACCATCGAGCCGACACCGATGAACGTCGCCTGCAGCACGGTCATGCGCTTCTCCGGCTCGGGCGCGGCCGATCCGCCGGCATTCGGCCGGGCCGTCGGCGGCTGTTCCGCGCTCACGGGCGCCTCACCCTCTCGATCGCTCGTCGGTCAGGACTGCGCCGACGCCGCGACGCCTCGGATGAACAGGGTCTGCGCCGCGATCATGCGCTCGATCTCGCCGGGGTCGACCGACTCGTCGGACGCGTGGATGCGCGACTGCGCCGTGTCCTCGGCGCCCCAGAGGATGATCGCCGACCCGGGGGAGACCTTCTGCAGCGATGCCACGAGCGGGATCGACGCCCCGCTGCCGATGTTCTCGACGGGCGCGCCGTAGGCCTCGGCGAGGGCGTCCTCGGCGGCGACGATCGCCGGGTTCGAGGCATCCACCGCGAAGGCGTGACCCACCTTCACCTTCTCGACCTCGACCTCGCAGTTCCACGGGCGCTGCGACCGCAGGTGCGACATGAGCGCCTCGAGCTGCGCGTCGCCGTCGGAGCCCGGCACGATGCGCATCGACAGCTTCGCGGTGACCGACGGGAGCAGCACGTTGGAGGCCTCGACCGTGTTCGGCAGGTCCATGCCGAGCACGGTGACCGACGGCTTCGCCCAGATGCGGTCGGAGAGCGAGCCCGTGCCCAGGAAGTCGACGCCCGGCAGGATCGCCGAGCCCTCGCGGTAGACGTCCTCGTCCATGTCGGCGCCGGCCCAGCTCGAGCTGTCGACGCCCGGGATGACGGTGTCGCCGTGCTCGTCGTGGAGGGTGTCGAGGATGCGGATCATCGCCGTCATCGCGTCGGGCGCCGCGCCGCCGAACATGCCCGAGTGCACGGGGTTCGCGAGCGTGCGCACCGTGACGGTGCACGCGACGTCGCCGCGGAGCGCGGTCGTGAGGCCCGGGCGGCCCACCTGCTGGGGGCCGATGTCGCCGATGACGTAGGCGTCGGCCGCGAACAGCTCGGGATTCGCCTCGACGAACGCCTCGAGGTGCGAGATCGTCTCCTCCTCGCCCTCGACGAGGATCTTGATGCGGCACGGTCGGTCGGGGCCGATGAGCTTCAGGGTTCCGTAGTGGATGACGAGGCCCGACTTGTCGTCGGCGGCGCCGCGGCCGTAGATGCGGCCGTCGTCCTTGGTGACCGGCTCGAACGGCGTGCTCGACCAGCCCTGGCTCTCGGGCGCGGGCTGCACGTCGTAGTGCGCGTAGAGCAGCACCGTCGGCGAGCCCTCGGGCCCCGGCAGGTCGGCGTAGACGCACGGGTAGCCCCCGGGCACGTCGACGAGGCGCACCCCCTCGGCGCCGGCCGCCTCGAAGAGCTCGACCACGGCCTCGCCCATGCGGTGCACCGGCTCGGGGTCGAAGCCCGGGAAGGCGACCGACGGGATGCGCACGAGGTGCTCGAGCCGTTCGATCACCTCGGGCATGAGGTCGGCGGCCGCGCGCTTCAGGTCATCGGTGTCTGGCATGGTCTCTCCTTCGCTGGATGCTTCTGGCGGAAGTCCGGGGGTGTGTCGAACGGAGCGGGCGGGCGCCCGCTCCGTTCGACGACGGCTCAGGCCGGGACGACGAGCTGGATGAGCAGGCCGGCGCCGACGACGGCGACCCACGACACGAGCATCGGGATCGTGAACGAATGCCAGACCGGCACCTGGGTGAGCTTCGTCGATCCGGTGAGGTCGGTCTCGACCGCGGCGATCTGCGAGCCGTTGGCCGGGAACAGCCAGACGCCGATGAGCGACGGCCACATCGCCGTGATGATGCCGGGCGCGAGTCCTGCGGCCAGCGCGATCGGGATCATCGTGTTCGTCGTCGCCGACTGGCTCGTCGTGAGACCGCAGACGACGAAGAGCGCGACCGCGAGCAGCAGCGGGTTCGCCTCGATCATCGCGCCGAGCGGCTCGATGATGGTCTCCTCGTTCGCCGAGATGAACGTGTCGGCCATCCAGGCGATGCCGAACAGGGCGACCGCTGCGACGAAGCCGGCCTTGAGCAGCGGCTGCTCGACGACGGCAGACGGCTTGACCTTGCGCACGAGGATGATGACGAGGGCGACCGTGAACATGATCATCTCGATGACCGTCGACATGCCGATCGGCACGAGCTCGCCCTCCTCGTCGGGGAACGCGGGCCGGAGGCTCGGGAACAGGCCGAGCAGCACGATCAGCATCGTGCCGGCGACGAAGATCCACGCCGAGATCGCGCCGCCCGGCGGCACCGGGTGCTCGATGCGGACGGGCTTCGACGGCGCGGCCGCATCGGCCGCGGCATCCGAACCGCCCGTCTTCACGGCGGTGGCCGTCGTGCCGCCGCTGCCGGCGCCCACCTTCGCCGCGTAGCGCGCCTTCAGCGCCTCGGGGACCTCGACGGTGCCCTCCTCGACGCGCTTCAGGAACACCGGGTCGTCGAGCAGGTCCTTGCCGACCCGCTGCTGCACGATCGAGGTCGCGATGCACGCGACGATCGCCGCGGGGATCGTGATGAGCAGGATCTGCGGCAGCCCGTACCCGGTGCCGTCCATGAGCACGAGGTACGCGGCCATCGCCGCCGAGACGGGGCTCGCCGTGATGCCGAGGCCCGACGTGACCGTCGACGACGCCAGCGCGCGCTCGGGTCGCTGGCCGTTGCGGTACGCCGTCTCGTAGATCACCGGGATCAGCGCGAAGAAGATGTTCGAGGTGCCCGAGAGCACCGTGAACACGAAGGCCACGAGCGGCGCCACGTACGTGAGCCGCTTCGGGTTCGCCTGGATGATCTTCGACGCGATCGCGACGAGGTAGTCGATGCCGCCGGCCGCCTGCATCGCCGACGACGCCGTGATCACCGCGATGATGATGAAGAAGGCGTCGACCGGGATCGAACCCGGTGGCAGCTGGAAGACGAACACCAGGATGACCGTGCCGACGACGCCCCAGAGGCCGAGGCCGAGGCCGCCGGTCCTGACGCCGAGCACGATCGCGCCGATGACGACGCAAGCCTGCAGAATGACGAGCGCGTACTCCATTGCGGCCTCCCCAAGCCGAGCCCTCAACCTGAGGCTGAGGTTATTGCCCGGAGCGCCTTCGCGTCTAGACCCGAGTTCGGGAGTTCGGCCCTACGCCTCGTCGGTGCGCACGCCGTCGCCGTGCAGCGGGTCGGCGCGCAGCCTCGTGCACAGCTCGATGAGCGTGCGGAGCTCGTCCTCCGAGAGGGTGTCGCCGAACTGGCGGTTGATCGCGTCCATGTGCGAGATCGCCACGCGGCGGAAGAGCGCGAAGCCCGCTTCGGTGATGCCGACGATCGTGCCGCGCCCGTCGGCCGGATCGGGCGCCTTCGTCACGTAGCCGCGTGCGGTCAGCCGGTCGACGAGGCGGCTCACGCTCGGCTGCGTGATGAGCACGCTGCGGTTCAGGTCTTTGAGGCGCAGTCGCCGGCCGGGCGCGCGCGAGATGTTGAAGAGCACGTCGTACTCGTTGAGCGAGATGACGTCGCTCGGGAACTCGGCCGCGAGTGCTCGCATGATCGTCACCTGCGCGCGGAAGAGCGACTCCCAGGCGGCGACGGTGATCGCACGGTCCGCCATGCGGGCTCCCTTCGTCGGATTGACCCATCCAACAATAGGGAACGTCGGCAGGTGTCGCAGGCGGGAACGGTCGAGGGCCGGTCGTAGAGGCTGACGACCGGCCCTCTCCCTTGCACCAAGAGTGTCCTGCAATCACATTCCGCGCCGTCCGCCACAGCAAACAGCCGGCGCACTTCCGAATATATAACGGATCGATAACGGGCGCTAGTTATCGTTCTGTGATTTTTCCCGAGCACCGATCCGGGCGCATGATGGATTCATCAATCCATCAAGTGAAGGACGCGACGTGCCGCACCCCGACGCCCACCGGCCGCTCTACGAAGTGAAGGCGAACCTCTTCAAGGGGCTCGCGCACCCCCTGCGCGTGCGGGTGCTCGAAGTGCTCTCAGCGAGCCCCGAGGCATCCGTCTCGGAGCTGCTCGACGCCACCGGCCTCGAGGCGTCGCACCTCTCGCAGCACCTCGCCGTGCTCAAGCGCAACCTGCTCGTCGTCGCCGAGCGCCGCGGCAACCAGGTGTTCTACCGGCTCGCCTACCCGCAGGTCGCCGACCTGCTGCGCGTCGCGCGGGCACTCCTCGGCGAGATCCTGCAGACGACCGAGCGGCAGCTCGTCGAGCGCGCGGGCCTGCCCGAGATCCCGCCCGCCGAGGTCGTGCACCCGTGATCACGAGGTTCGGGCGCTCCGCGGCCGCGCTGCTGCCGAGCAGGGCCGACTACCGCGACCTCCGGCGCACGTGGCGGGGCGACCTCGTCGCGGGCGTCACCGTCGGCATCGTCGCCCTGCCGCTCGCGCTCGCGTTCGGCGTGAGCTCGGGCGCCGGCGCCGAGGCGGGCCTCGTCACGGCGATCGTCGCGGGCGTCGTCGCGGCGGTCTTCGGCGGGTCGAACGTGCAGGTGTCGGGCCCCACGGGGGCGATGGTCGTCGTGCTCGCGCCGATCGTCGCCGCGCACGGTGCGGGGGTGCTCGCCCTCGTCGGCGTGATGGCGGGGGTGGTGGTCGTCGCGGCCGGGGTGCTGCGCCTCGGCCGTGCGGTCACCTACATCCCGTGGCCCGTCATCGAGGGCTTCACGCTCGGCATCGCGATCATCATCTTCCTGCAGCAGGTGCCGGCCGCGCTCGGCACCGCGCCCGGCGACAGCACGAACGCGGCGGTCGCGGCCGTGCGGGCGCTCGCCGCCGTCGAATGGCCGGATGCCGCGTGGTCGATCGGCATCGTGGCGGTCGTCGCCGCGATCATGCTCGTCGCGCCGCGGCTGCACCCCAAGCTGCCCGGGTCGATCATCGCGATCATCGTCGTGAGCGTCGTCGCGGTGCTCGTGCAGGCGCCCGTCGCCACGATCGGGGAGCTGCCGGTGGGGCTGCCGGCGCCGACCGTGCCGAGCGCCGACTGGGCGACGGCGACGGGACTCGCTGGCGCCGCGCTCACGGTCGCGGCGCTCGCGGCCATCGAGTCGCTGCTGTCGGCGCGCGTGGCCGCGTCGATCTCGGACACCGGGCCGTACGACGCCGACCGCGAGCTCGTGGGGCAGGGCCTCGCCTCGGTCGCGGCCGGCCTCTTCGGCGGCATGCCCGCGACGGGCGCGATCGCCCGCACGGCCGTCAACGTGCGCTCGGGCGGGCGCACGCGGCTCGCGGCCGTCGTGCACGCCCTGCTGCTGCTCGTCATCGTGCTCGTGGGCGGGACGGTCGTCGCCGTCATCCCGCTCGCGGCGCTCGCGGGCGTGCTCATGGTCACGGCGACGCGCATGATCTCGTTCGCGACCGTGCGCACGGTGCTCGGCTCGACCCGGTCGGACGCGGCCGTGTTCGTCGTCACCGCAGTGATCACCGTGAGCTTCGACCTCATCTACGCCGTGCTCATCGGCATCGCGGTCGCCGCGTTCTTCGCGCTGCGCGCGCTGTCGCGGTCGAGCGGCGTGCACCGCGAGGAGCTGCCGCCGCCCGCCGAGCCGGGTGACGAGCGCATCGCCCTGTTCCGGCTCGAGGGGGCGCTCTTCTTCGGCGCCGCCGAGCGCATGCTCGAGCGGGTGGGCGACATCCGCGACATCGAGGTGGTCATCATCCGGATGTCGCAGCTGCAGCTGCTCGACGCGACCGGCGCCCAGGTGATCACCGAGCTCATCACGGCCCTCGAGCGCCGGGGGGTCACGGTGCTCGTGAAGGGCATCCGGGCCGACCACCTCGGCGTCGCGACCCGCGTCGGCGTCGTGTCGTCACTGCGGCACCAGAACCACCTGTTCGACGACCTCGGCCTCGCGGTCGCGCACGCCCGCAGTCACGTCGCCCGGGCGGCGGGCTAGCCTCGCGCGGCGGCCTCCCCGCCGCCTGCGCCACTCGAGTGCCCTGCGCGCCGCTTCAACTGGCGCAACCGGCATCGAAGTGGCGCAGCACGCGAGGCGTGCGCCGTGCGCCGCGGGGCGCGCGCCAGGGCACTCAGTAGAGGTCGGGCGACGGCGTCGAGGCCTGGCGGATCGAGACGTCGGCGTGGCGGTCGAAGCGGTAGCCGACGCCGCGCACGGTGCGCACGATGTCCTGGTAGTGGGCGAGCTTCGAGCGCAGGCGGCGCACGTGCACGTCGATCGTGCGCTCGCTCGGCGCCTCGTCGTCGGCGTTCCACAGGTTCTCGATGAGCTCGTGGCGGTCGATCGTGCGGCCCTCGCGCAGCACGAGGTACTGCAGCAGCTCGAACTCCTTGTAGGTGAGGCCGGCGGCCTCGCCGTCGAGGAGGACCCGCTTGCGCGAGATGTCGATGATGACGCCGTTCGGGTGGCGGTCGGCGTCGTTGCGGGTGCCCTTGCCCTCGCGCTGCTTCGCGAGCGCGGCCGGGTCCTGCAGGGCGAGGCGCACGACGTCGACATCACGGCCGCCGGCGCCCTCGGGGGCCAGCGCCACGGCGGCGTAGGTCTCCGACGAGGGGGCGACCTCGGCGGTCAGCGCGCGCAGCGCCTCGACGATGCGGTGCAGCGTGGTGCCGTCTTCGGCGGCCTTCGCCTCGTCGATGCCGACGTAGAGCACGAAGCCGCGGGCCTCGGTGCCCTCGGGCACGGCGCGGACACGGGGAGCGGCCGGAGCCGCAGCGGTGGGGCGGGCGGGCACCGCGGCGGCCTCGGCGGCGACGGCCGTCGAGAGCGAGCGGAGCGGCGCGGCCGACGGGGCGGCCGAGAGCGAGGGGGCCGTGCGGGCCTGCACCGGGCGAACGGCCGGGGCAGTGGTGACGGCGGGAGCGGTGGCGAGTGCGAGCGACATGACGGGGTCCTTGTGAAGTCGAAAAGCGGTGCAGCGAACGACCCCGGTCCTGGGGTCGGAGACGATCGGCCGATACGGCCTGGCGAACCCCCGAGAGCCGGTGGGTTCAGTGGAGTCCGTGCCGACCGGGATGCGGGTCGGCTGCGGAACTCGGCGGTCGAGTCGCGGTCAGCGGCACATTCGACAACACATGGGCGCGCGCGCCGACATCATGATGTCGGCAATCCTGTTCACCTCGCGGGTGGTCAGGGTGCGTGCGCTGTCAGTCATGGGTGCGAGTAAATCCGAGAGTCGAGCGTGTGTCAATTCGTGACCCTCGGATGACGGGGTGTGACGTCGCAGCGGGTGCGCGTCAGCGCGAGGCATCCGGAGGATTCAGACCGCCGGATGCCTCGCGTAGAAGAATCTGCGACGAAGGGCGAATTTCAGAAATCTTCGTCATCGGTACTGCCGCACGGCGTGGCGTCGCTCGCAGATCCTGCGAACGAGCGCGCGGAGCAGCGTGCTTATACCGTGCCGTAGAGGCGGTCGCCCGCATCGCCGAGGCCCGGCACGATGAAGCCGTGCTCGTTGAGGCGCTCGTCGATCGCGCCGAGCACGAGCGAGACCTCGCGGCCGTGCAGCGCCTTCTCGACGGCCTCGAGGCCCTCGGGCGTCGCGAGGATGCAGATCGCGGTGACGTCGGTCGCACCGCGCGCGAGCAGGAACTCGATCGCCGCGCTGAGCGAGCCGCCCGTCGCGAGCATCGGGTCGAGCACGAAGCACTGCCGGTCGGAGAGGTCGTCGGGCAGGCGCTCGGCGTAGGTCGTCGGCTGCAGCGTCTCTTCGTCGCGCGCCATGCCGAGGAAGCCGACCTCGGCGCTCGGCAGCAGCTTGACCATGCCCTCGAGCATGCCGAGCCCCGCGCGCAGGATCGGCACGATGAGCGGCTTCGGGTCGGCGATGCGCACGCCCGTGGTCGGCGCGACCGGGGTGACGATGTCGACCGGCTCGACGCGCACGCCGCGCGTGCCCTCGTACGCGAGCAGGGTCATGAGCTCTTCGACGAGCGAGCGGAACACCGGCGACGGCGTGTTCTCGTCGCGGAGCACCGTCAGTTTGTGGGTGATGAGCGGGTGGTCGGCAACGTGGACTCGCATAGGCTCGATTCTAGATTGCGGGGGTCCCGTTGCGTTCGGGATTCTCAGGCTGTTCGGGTGGTTCGGTGAGGGGAGGGCGGCATGGATGCTCCGGGTCCGGCGATCCATCGCGAGTGGATGAGGCTCGCCCTCGAGGAGGCCGTGCAGGCGCCCGCGACCCGCGACGTCCCGGTGGGCGCGGTCGTCGTCGACCGTGACGGCCGGGTCGTCGCATCCGGCCGCAACGAACGAGAGCTGCACGGCGACCCCACCGCGCACGCCGAGGTGCTCGCGCTGCGCCGTGCCGCCGCGGCGACGGGCGACTGGCGGCTCGAGGGCTGCACGCTCGTCGTCACGCTCGAACCGTGCGTCATGTGCGCGGGGGCGATCCTCGCCGCCCGGGTGCCGACCGTGGTCTTCGGTGCGTGGGACGAGAAGGCGGGCGCTGCCGGCTCGCTCTACGACGTGCTGCGCGACCGGCGCCTCAACCATCGGGTCGAGGTCTACGCGGGCGTCGATGCCGAGGCATCCGCCGCGCTGCTGCTCGAGTTCTTCGAGGACCCGCTGCGCCGTCCCGCGTCGTAGTCGTCGAGGTCGCGCAGCCGGCGAACGGGACTGAACCACAGGATGACCGGGCCGGCGAGCAGCAGGAACGCCGAGCCGAGCAGCACGGCGCGGCTGCCGGCCTGCGCGGCGAGCAGGCCCGCTGCGACGGCGCCGACCGGGATCATGCTCCACGAGACGAAGCGCACCGTGGCCATGACGCGCGAGAGCAGCTCGGGCGGGCTCGCCACCTGCCGGTAGGTGCGGGTCACGACGCTGCCGGGCACGACCGACGCGCCGAACACGAGCGTGCCGATCGCGAAGCACAGCCAGCCGACGGCCCCGGCGCCGAGGGGGATGATCGCGGCCCCGGCGAAGCCGACGAGTCCGTCGACCAGCAGCACCCTCGCCGACCCGAATCGGCGCACGAGCCACGGGGTCGCGGCGGCGGCGAGCAGCGAGCCGACCCCGTCGGCGGCGAGCAGCACGCCGACCATGGCCGGCGGCGCATCGAGGTCGCGGACGAGGTAGACCGCGAAGAGACCGGCCTGCACGCCGCACACGAGGTTGATGACGCAGGCCCACCAGGTGGCCGGCGCCATGACGGGGTGCCGCACCACGAATCGCCAGCCCTCGGCGATCATCGCGCGCATACCGGCCCGAGCGCCGTCGGCCGGGGCGGGCTCGCGCCGCTCGGGGAGGCGGCTCAGCAGTAGTGCCGAGGCGAGGTACGAGGCGACGTCGACGAGCAGGGTCGGCACCGCGCCGACCGCCTGCACGAGCAGGCCCGCGAGCGATGGCCCGCCGAGCTGGGTCGCGGCCTGCGTGCCCGAGACGAGGCTGTTGCGGCTCGTGAGCTCGTGCTTCGGCACGACGGAGGGCAGGAAGGTCGTGTTCGCGGTGAAGTAGAACACCTCGGCCACGTTGACCGCGAGCGCCGCGACGACGAGGAGCGCGAGCGAGAGCTCGCCGAGCCACCAGACGAGCGGAATCGCGATGATCGCCGCGGCGCGCACGAGGTCGGCGACCACCTGCGTGGCGCGGAGCGGCAGCCGGTGCACGATCGCGCCCGCGGGCAGGCCGAGCACCACCCAGGCGAGGTACGACGACGCGGCGAGCAGGCCCGTCTCGACGGGGCCGGCGTCGAGCACGGTCACGGCCGTGAGCGGCAGCGCGACGGCGGTGACCGCGGTGCCGACGCCGCTCGTCGTGCTCGCGGTCCAGTAGATCCAGAACGGGCGTGCGCTCGTGGCCATCGGCCATCTCCTCGTCGGACGAATCGTGTAAGTTCCATATTGGAACTTACACGACCTCGCGAGCCGGGCGCGTCCCGCTCGCGACGGGGGAGAATGGACGCCATGCGCCGCGAGGACCTGACCGACAGCACGTGCGGCATCGCGCAGTCGCTCGGCGTCGTCGGCGACTGGCAGAGCCTGCTCATCGTTCGTGAGGCCGCCGCCGGGGTCACCCGCTTCGAGGGTTTCGCCCGCGAGCTCGGGCTCTCGCGCCGGGCGCTGACCGAGCGGCTGGGCGCGCTCGTCGAGCACGGCGTGCTCGAGAGGGTGCCGTACTCATCGCGGCCGCCGCGTCACGACTACCGGCTCACCGCGAGCGGCGAGGGGCTGCTGCCGGTGCTGCTCGCGCTGCAGGAGTGGGGCACGCGGTTCGTCATGGGCGACGGCACGCTGAGCGGCGCCCTCGGCGACGGCGACCTCGCCCGGGCGCGTGCGCTCGAGGGCACGCGCGTGCCCGACGTCTCGCTCACGGCGCACGACGGTTCGACCGTGGGCCTCGTCGACCCCGACCGGTGGACGGCGCTCTTCTTCTTCCCCGGTGCGTATGCGCCCGGAACCCACGGTTACCCGCCGCGCTGGGGCGAGGTGCCGGGCACGGCGGGCTGCACGCTCGAGTGCGTCACCTACGGGCGGCGGCACCGCGCCCTCGCCGAGGCCGGCGCCCGGGTGCTCGGCGTGAGCACGCAGCATCCCGAGCAGCAGGCCGCCTTCGCCGCGCACGCCGACCTGCCCTACCTGCTCGCCTCCGACCAGGACGGCCTGGCCGCCTCGGCGCTGCGACTGCCCGTCTTCCGGGCGGGCGGCGCCGACCGGCTGAAGCGCGTCACCCTGCTCGTCGACCCGGCCGGCACGGTGCGGCACGTGCAGGCGCCCGTGCTCGACCCGGCGCAGTCGGTCGACGACGTGCTCGCGCTCGTGCGCGAGCTCGCCGCCGAATCCCCGGTGGCCGGGTAGTGACGCAGGAGCGCATCGAGACCCGGTGAGGTCGTCGAGACCCGGTCGCCGGTCGCGATGCGCGTGCTCCTTCGTCGCTCGCTACTCGACCGTGGAGGGACCGGGCGCGAGCGCGATGCCGCGCGAGAGCCGCACGAACGCGCGCACCGCGAGGTCGGCGGGCGAGCCGGGCCCGGTGTCGGGGCCGTCGCCGGCGGCGGCCCACGCCTCGAGGCCGACGCGCACCGCGTCGGTCGCGGCCGTCGCCGCGAGGCGCACCTCGAACGGGTCGGCGTCGTCACCGGCGAGCTCGGCGATGATGCGCTGCAGCCGTGCCTCGGAGTCGTGGTTCACGCGATGCCACACGGCGAGCAGGGCGGGGTCGTCGACCGCCGCACGCAGCAGGCCCCGCGTCCAGCGGAGGCCCTCGCGCCCGAGGGCGTCGTGCGGGGTCAGCTGCGCCTCGATCACGGCGGGGATGGCGGCGATCGGGTCGCCCGTCGTCGCGGCGAGCGCCTGCTGCCAGACGTCGGCGCCGCCCGCCAGGAGCGGCGCGACGGCGTCCTCCTTCGTGCGGAAGTAGCGGTAGAAGGTGCGCAGCGAGACGCCGGCGCTCGCGGCGATCGTCTCCGCGGTGACCTGGTCGGCGCCGTGCTCGGTGAAGAGCACGGCCGCCGCCCGGGCGATCTCGAGCTGCGTCGCCGCCTTGCGCCGAGCGGTCAGCGAGGGCGCCGGCGCTGATGCCGGAGCCGGGGTGACGGGTGCGGTGCGGTCCACGCTCGAAGCGTACGCGAAATACTTCGCGCCCGGTCGCTGTTTGACAGAGTGGCACGTCGTGCCATACGGGCGTAACGTGTAGCAAACCGTAACGGACTCTCGAAAGGTCGGAACATGAACCGCTATGAAGGTCGCCGCGCACTCGTCACCGGCGGAGGATCGGGCATCGGCCAGGCCACCGTGCTGCGCATGCTCGCCGAGGGCGGCCGCGTCGTCGCCGCCGACGTCAGCGCCGCGGGCCTCGCCGACACCGTGGCGAAGGCGGGCGACGCCGCCGAGCGCCTGCACACCGTGACGATGAACATCGCCGACGAGGCCTCGGTCACGGCCGGCGTCGCCGACGCCGTGGCCTGGCTCGGCGGCCTCGACGCGCTCGTCAACGCCGCCGGCATCCTGCGCTCGTCGCACACGCACGAGACCACGCTCGACGCGTTCGAGCAGGTCGTCCGCGTGAACCTCACGGGCACCTTCCTCGTGATCCGCGAGGCGATCCCCGCGCTGCTCGAGGGCGAGGGTGCGGCCGTCGTCAACTTCAGCTCGACCTCGGCGATGTTCGCGCACCCGTACATGGCGGCCTACGCGGCGAGCAAGGGCGGCGTGCAGTCGATGACGCACGCGCTCGCGGCCGAGTACGCGAAGCAGGGCATCCGCTTCACGGCGGTGCAGCCCGGCTCGATCTCGTCGGGCATGACCGACGGCTCGGGCGAGTCGAAGCAGAGCCAGGGCCCCGGCCTGCCCGACGACGCCGACATGATGCTCTTCATGAAGCTGCAGCCCGCCCTCGGGCAGGGCTTCGCCGGCCCCGAGACGGTCGCCTCGGTCGTCGCGATGCTCGCGAGCGACGACGGCCGGTTCATCACGGGCACCGAGGTGCGCATCGACGGCGGCACCCACTTCTGAGCCGCCGACCGCTGGTCGAGGAGCGCCGACACGGAGCGGCGACGCGTCTCGAAACCCGGTGAGCCGCTTTCAGGGACCCGGTCACGGGGTTTCGAGACGCGTGCTCCTTCGTCGCTCGCTCCTCAACCGGCGGAGGGGACTACTCGAGGCCCTTGATGACGATCGCGTCGGTCGGCGGCGCCGTCTGGTTCGGGTCGACGTACACGTCGGGCTCGATGTAGATCACCCGGGCGGCGGGCACGGCGTGCCGGATGCGCTGCTCGATGACGTTCGTGGCGGCGGCCACCTCGAGCAGCTTCTGGTCGGAGGGGAAGCCGAGCTTCGCGGCGACGAGCAGCTCGTCGGGTCCGAGGTACAGGGTCTTCATGTGGATGATGCGCTCGGCCTCGGGCCCCGCGAGGATCGCCTGCTCGATCTTCTGCACGTCGTCGTCGCCCGCGCCCTCGCCCACGAGGAGCGACTTCGTCTCGATGCCGAGCACGATCGCGACCACGACGAGCAGCGTGCCGATCATGAGCGTGCCGATCGCGTCGAACACGGGGTTGTGCGTGATCGCGGTGAGGCCGACGCCGAAGAGGGCGAACACGAGGCCGATGAGGGCCGCGACGTCCTCGAGCAGCACGACGGGCAGCTCGGGCGCCTTCGCGCGCCGCACGAACTGCACCCAGCTCTGACGGCCGCGCACGTGGTTCGACTCCTTGACCGCGGTGCGCAGCGAGAACGACTCGAGCACGATCGCGATGACGAGCACGGCGATCGGCACCCAGATGTTCTCGAGCTCGTGCGGGTGCTGCAGCTTGTCGACGCCCTCGTAGATCGAGAACACGCCGCCGACCGAGAACAGGATGATCGACACGATGAACGCGTAGACGTAGCGCTCGCGCCCGTAGCCGAAGGGGTGCTCCTTGTCGGCCGCCTTGCGCGCCTTGCGGCCGCCGAAGATGAGCAGCACCTGGTTGCCCGAGTCGGCGAGCGAGTGCACCGCCTCGGCGAGCATCGAGGCCGAGCCCGACACCGCCCACGCGATGAGCTTCGTGATCGCGATGCCGAGGTTCGCGAGGAAGGCCGCGATAATGGCTTTGGTACCGCCGGATGCACTCATGGCGTCAATCCTACGGACGGCCGGGATCGGCTGCGTTCACGAAACCTAGGATGGTCGCATGAGTGCCGACGCCGTCGTGAAGCTGCCCGTCATCGCCTTCCTCGGGGCCGGATCGATGTCGGGGGCGATCCTCTCGGGCCTCCTCCGCCCGGGCGTCGAGGCCGAGGGCATCCGCGCCACGAACCGCACTGCGGCGAAGGCCGCGGCGCTCGCCGGGCTGCCCGGGGTGACCAGCTCTTCCACCGACGAGGATGCCTCGGCGAACCGCCGCGCGGTCGCCGGAGCGAAGGTCGTGGTCGTCGGCGTGAAGCCGGCCATGGTGCCCGACCTGCTGCGCGAGATCGCCGACGCGCTCGACCCCGGCGCGGTCGTCGTGTCGGTCGCCGCCGGGGTCACGGTCGCGACGTTCGAGTCGCTGCTGCCAGGCTCGGTGAGCGTCATCCGGACCATGCCGAACACGCCGGCCGTCGTCGGGCGGGCGGTCACGGGCGTCTCGCCGGGGACGCGCTCGAGCGACGACGACCTCGCGCTCGCCGTCGCGCTCTTCGAGACCGTCGGCGAGGTGCTCGTCGTGCCCGAGGCGAAGCTCGACGCGCTCTCGACGATCTCGGGGTCGGGGCCCGCCTACGTCTTCTACCTCATCGAGCAGCTCACGGCGACGGCGATCGACAAGGGCTTCACGCCCGAGCAGGCCGCGGTCATGGTGCAGGGCACGTTCCGCGGGGCGAGCGAGCTGCTCGCCGACTCGGGTGACGAGCCCGCCGAGCTGCGTCGCCGCGTGACGAGCCCGAAGGGCACGACCGAGCGCGCGGTCGCCGTGCTCGAGGAGGCGCAGCTCAAGCAGACCTTCGACCTCGCCACCGATGCCGCGCTCGCCCGTGCGCGCGAGCTGGCGGCGGGCGCGTGACCGCAGTGAGTCGGTCGAGTAGCGACGAAGGAGCGTATCGAGACCACGTCGGCGAGGGTCTCGATACGGCGCTGCGCGCCTACTCGACCGGCCATGTCGCCGCCGGCCTCCGCCTCGACGGCACCCCTCGCTTCGCGTGGCGCGGCGTCATGCTCGACGTCGCCCGCAGGTTCCGTCCGGTCGCCGACCTCGAGCGCTTCATCGACCTGCTCGCGGCGCACCGCATCACCGTGCTGCAGCTGCACCTCACCGACGACCAGGGCTGGCGGTTCGAGGTGCGCGCCTACCCGCGACTGACCGAGGTCGGCGGTCGACGGTCGCAGACCCAGCTCGGCCACGGGCCGCGGTCGACGCTCGACGGCGTGCCGCACGAGGGCTGGTACACGCAGGACGAGCTGCGTGCGCTCGTGCGGTATGCGGCGGCCCGCGGCATCCGCCTCGTGCCCGAGATCGACGTGCCCGGGCACGCGCAGGCGATCCTCGCGGCGTATCCCGAGTTCGGGGTCGGCGGCGCCGACGCCGTGCGCGAGCGCGTCGTCGAGCCGTGGCCGCGGTTCGGCATCAGCGACGAGGTGCTGAACGTCGAGGACGCGACCCTCGAGTTCGTCGGCACCGTGTTCGACGAGCTGTGCGAGGTGTTCGACTCGGCGTTCATCGGCCTCGGCGGCGACGAGGTGCGCAAGGACCGGTGGCGCGCCGACCCGCGCACCCAGGAGCTCATGGCCTCACGGGGCCTTGCGACGGAGGAGGAGCTGCAGTCGTGGTTCCTCGCGCAGATCGCCGACCGCGTGCGCGGGCACGGGCGCCGCGTCGTCGGCTGGGACGAGATGCTCGAGGGTCGCGACCCCGCGCCCGACGCGGTCGTCGCCTCGTGGCGCGGGCCCGTCGGCGCCGAGCTCGGCGCGCGGCTCGGCCACGACGTCGTGCTGTGCCCCGACCTCTGGACCTACTTCGACTACCGGCAGTCCGACCGCGACGACGAGCCGATTCCCGTGGGCACCGTGCTCTCGCTCGAGGACGTCGGCACGTTCGACCCGGTGCCGGCCGAGGCGCCGGGCTGGTTCGCCGATCGCGTGGTCGGGGTGCAGGCGAACGTCTGGTGCGAGCACCTCGACGGTCGCGACCGGCTCGACTACGCGGTGTTCCCGCGGCTCGGCGCGTTCGCCGAGGTCGCGTGGAACGGCGGTCCCGTCGACCCCGACGACTTCGCGGCCCGGCTGCCCGACTACCTCGCGTGGCTCGATGCGCAGGGGGTCGCCTACCGGCCGCCCGCAGGGCCCCGGCCCGAGCAGCAGCGCCCGGGCGTGCCCGGCGTGCCGCGCGACCGGTCCGACCGGCTCGCCGAGCTCGCGCGTCTCACGGCGAACCTCTGATTCGACGCCCATGTCGATTTCGGGCGGCCGATTTCGTCACCATGGTGTGACGAACGTCGTCACGGGCCCGCGAGGGCAGACGAAGGAGACGCCATGACCGACACGTACATGTACATCATCCACGAGCCCGACTGGGACTCGGACGCGTTCCTGGACAACGGGGGCGGCGTGCCCGGCGGCGACCCCGAGAACAATTTCCCGGCGCACAAGGCGTTCCAGGAGGCCGTCGTGAAGCTCGGCGCCCGCCTCGTCGGGGGAGCGGCCCTGCAGAACGCGCGGCACGGCGGACGGGTCACGCCGGGAGCCGGCGACCGGGTGCTCGACGACGCCGTCTACTCCGACGGGCCCTACCCCGACACGACCGAGGTCGTCTCGGGCTACTACCTCGTCGAGACCGACGACGAGCAGCTCGCCCGGCAGATCGCCGCGCTCGTGCCCACGGGCGGGCACATCGAGTGGCGCAAGGTGTTCCCGATCTCGTGAGCGAGTCGGTCGCCGGCCTCGGCGAGGACTTCGTCGACGCCTGGCCGCGCATCGTGCGCGCCCTCGCCGCCTACACGGGCAGCGTGGACGACGCGCAGGAGTATGCGGCCGAGGCCGTCGCGAGGGCCGTCGCGCGGTTCACGGCCGAGATCGGCGACGGGCCGTCGCACGGCTCGCAGGCGCAGGTCGGCGACGGGCCGCCGCTCGGCTCGCTCGCCGCCTGGTGCATCACCGTCGGCAAGCGCGCCTGGCTCGACGACCGGAGACGCGCCGCGACCGAGCAGCGCCACGCTGAGCGGGTCGCCGCCGACCTCGCGACCCTGCAGGGCGACGGGGATGCCTCGGCCGAGGCATCCCGGATCGACGACCTGCCCGTCGGCGGCGGGCTCGACGATCGCCTCGCCCTGCTGTTCGTCGCGTGCGACCCCGCGCTCACCGAACAGGCGCGGCTCGTGCTCGCCCTGCGGCTCGTGTGCGGACTCGACGTGCAGCGCATCGCCGCGCACCTCGGCGTGCAGCCGTCGGCGGCGGCCGCCCGACTGACCCGGGCGAAGCACGCGCTCGCCGAGGCGCGCGGACGGTTCCACGTGCCCGAGGCACCCGAACGGCGGGTGCGGCTGCCCGTCGTGCTCGCGGCCGTCGCGGGCATGTTCACGGTCGCGCACCGCGACGTGCTCGACCCGCAGACGCCGTTCGACGATCTCGGCCGCCAGGCGCTGTCGATCGCCGACGCGCTCGTCGCCGAGTACCCCGACGACGCCGAGGTGCGCGGGCTGCGAGCCGTGATCCGGCTGGGGCTCGCCCGCCGCCCGGGCCGGCTCGACGCGGCCGGGGCCGCCGTGCCGCTCGACGAGGTCGACCGCCGGCAGTGGGACCGCCGGCTCATCGAGGCCGGTCTCGACGATGCCGCCGCGGCGGCCGAGCGCGGCGACGGGCGCTTCGTGCTCGAGGCGGCGATCGCGGGCCTGCACAGCTCGGCGCCGAGCTTCGCCGAGACGGACTGGGATCGCGTCGTCGGCTTCTACCGAGCGCTCGAGCGCGTGTGGGGCGCACCGTCGGTGACGGTCGCCCGGCTGTCGGCCGAGCTGCATCGTGCACTGCTCGCGACGCCGTCGGGGGAGCGCACGGCCGTGCTGCGGCGGGTGTCGCGCGAGCTGCACGCGCTCGCCGAGGGCTCGGCGCCGTACGCGGCGGTCGACGCGAGGCTCGCGCTCGCCGACCTCGACTGGCGCACCGGTCGTCGTACCGAGGCGTCGGCGCAGTACGCCGAGCTCGCCGGGCTCGTGCCGACCGAGCCGGTGCGGCGGTTCTGCCTGGCGCGTGCGGGCGAGACCGGGTGAGGTGCGCGCCGGCGAGCCGACCCGCCGTGCCGCGCCCGCTGCGCCGCCGCCGCGCCCGGCCCGCCGGGCGAGCCGTACCTTCCGTCGGCAGCTCGGCTCGGCGCGCCGTGCGAACGCGCCGTCAGGCGGCGCGTCGGCGCTCGATGCCGACGTCGAGTACACGGCGCCGGCTCCGAGACGCACTTCGGCCGGGGAGCGGACTACGCTCCCCGGCCGATGAGGCGCGGTCGGGCGCTGAGCGCCGTCGACCGCCCGGGCCTCAGCCCGCGTGCTTCGCGCCGTGCCCGCGACGGGCGTGGGCCACGGCGCGCACGAGCTTCACCACGAGGTACGTGGCGGCACCGAGCGCGAGGGCGGCAGCTCCGGAGAGCAGCCCGGCACTCGTCGCCGACGACGTCGTGCCGGCCTCGAGCTCGTTCAGGTAACCGAACGTGAAACCGATTGCGAACACCCACGCCGCGACGATGACGGTCGTGGGGATGATTCCGATCCTTCGCATGTCACCTCCTTTCGCGTGACCTTCCAGTATAGCCGATGAACGAAGAAACGGCTGGACAGGGGGCGAATCGCGATCGGATGCACCTCACCGGCGCTCGAGCAGCACCATCACCTCGAAGTGCGTCGTCTGCGGGAACATGTCGAACACGCGGGCCCGCACCGGATGCAGCGACGGCATCGCCGCGAGGTCCTTCGCAAGCGATGCCGCGTTGCAGCTCGAGTACAGCACGTGCGAGACGGGGGATGCCTCGAGCCAGCGTGCGAGCTCGGCGCCGATGCCCCGGCGGGGCGGGTTGACGATGACGAGATCGGGGGTGTCGGCGGGCTGCGCGCGCAGCGCGAAGTCGGTCGCGTCGCCCGCGGCGAACGCGAGACGCGAGAGCGCGGCATCCGTTCGGCTGAGCTCGGCGCTCGCGACCGCCTCGACGCTCGTCTCGATGCCGGTGACTGCCGGTCCCGCGGTCGCTCCGGCCGCTGCATCCGCCTCGCCGCCCGCGCCCGCGATGTGCAGCGCGAAGCCGCCGACGCCCGAGTAGAGGTCCCACGCGGAGTCGGGGGCGAGGTCGCGGATCCAGGTGCGCGCCTCGGCGTAGAGGGCGGCCGCGATCTCGGTGTTCGTCTGGAAGAAGCTCTGCGGCCGCAGGTGCATGGTCACGTCGTTGAGCCGCATCGGCAGTGTCTCGGCCGCGGTCAGCACGATCTCGTGGTCGCCCTCGAGCACCGCCTTGTGCTCGGGCAGCACGTTCGCGGTCACGACCCGGGCGTTCGGCAGCTCGGCGAGGAGCGTCGGCAGGTGCTTGCGGATGCGGGCGACCGGCTCGGTCGAGCGCAGCACGAAGCGCACCATGAGCTCGCCGTCGGGCGACTCGGTGACGATGAGGTGCTTGAGCTCGCCCGTGCGACGGCGTACATCGTACGGAGTGATGCGGGCGAGCGTGATGAACCGGGCGAGCACGGGGAACGCGGCCCGGTGGCCGGGCGAGCAGATGCCGCACGCCTGCAGGTCGACCCCGTAGCCGTCGGCGTCGAGGATGCCGATGGTCGGGGCATCCACGGTGCCGCCGACGACCATCTTCGCCTTGTTGCGGTAGCCGTCCTCGCGACTCGCGACGGGCAGCTCCCAGGCGTCGACGCCGAACGGGTCGAGCAGCTGCTCGGCGTGCGCCTGCTTGTCGGCGAGCTGGAGCTCGTACGGTCGCCCCATGAGCGCGCACGAGGTGCAGCGCCCGGCGTCGAAGTACGAACAGTCCACGGGTTCAATCCTCGCACCCGCGCCGGCCCGGCCCGCCCGTCCGTCCCGAACCCGCGACGCCGATCACGCTGCGGAATCAGTCGGGAACGACGTCACCGGCCGACGAGATCGGCCGAGTTCGCAGATTGTTCAACGAAATCCTTGACCCCTGT
This sequence comes from Agromyces cucurbitae, assembly GCF_058349945.1. Taxonomy (NCBI): domain Bacteria; kingdom Bacillati; phylum Actinomycetota; class Actinomycetes; order Micrococcales; family Microbacteriaceae; genus Agromyces; species Agromyces cucurbitae. The sequence goes on from NZ_JBYRES010000001.1 coordinate 657,337, forward strand.
CGAACCGCCTCGTTAGCCTGTGGACACGTGGGGCGACGACGCCCGCGGGCATCAGACGACGTAGACGAACGGGACGACGAAGGGGTCTGACATGGCGAAGCACGGAGATGAAGAACTCGGGATGTCGGCGGGCATCAGCCGGCGCGACCTGCTCAACGGCATGGCCGTCGTGGCGGGCGCGGCGGCGCTCACCGCGGTGCCGGGCGGGGCGGCGCACGCCCAGGCCGGCGGTGGGCACGTGGCGGCGAGCCGCCCGCGCCAGACGGGGCTCGTCGGGCAGACCGACGCCGCACGGCAGGCCGGGCACGGTGCGACCTTCGGCGGCGCCTCGTTCGGCACGCCCAAGGCGACCGGCGAGGCGTACGACCTCGTCGTCGTGGGCGGCGGGGTGAGCGGCCTCGCCGCCGCGCACTTCTACCGCAAGCGGTTCGGCGCCGACGCCCGCATCCTCGTCGTCGAGGCGCTCGCCGACTTCGGCGGCCACCAGCACCGCAACGAGTTCTCCGTGCGCGGACGCACCCTCCTCAGCAACGGCGGCATGGTCAACCTCGACAGCCCCGACACGTGGAACGCGCCGTCGCTCGAGCTCATGGACGACCTCGGCATCGACTTCGCCGAGATCGCCGAGGGCGTCGACACCGGGCTCTACGGGTCGATGGGCCTCACGAACGGCTACTTCTTCCCCGAGGAGTCGTTCGGCGCCGACACCTTCCTGCGCCGGGCGCCGGGGGAGTCGACGGCGTCGCTCGTGTCGCGCCTGCCGCTGTCGCAGCAGGCCCGCGACGACATCATGCGCATCGAGACGTTCAGCGAGGACGTGCTGCCCGGGCTCAGCGACGCCGAGAAGAAGCAGGCGCTCGCGCGCATGACCTATCGCGAGTACCTGCAGAACCTCGTCGGCGTGGGCGACGAGGCGCTCGTCTACTACCAGAAGCGCCCGCACGGGCTGTGGGGCGCGGGCATCGAGGCGGTTCCCGCGGGCGACTGCTGGGGCGTCGGCTATCCGGGCTTCGCGGGCCTCGGGCTGACCCCCGAGCCGTATCCCGGCATCGGTCGCACACCTGCGATGTCGCTCACCACGACCGACGAGGAGCTGTACTACTTCCCCGACGGCGGGGCGACCGTGTCGCGCCTGCTCGTGTCGCGGCTCATCCCGCAGGCGTTCGGCGGCGTGCAGACGCATGGGAGCGTGATCGGCGCCTCCGCGAACTACGCGCTGCTCGACCATCCGAAGTCACCCGTGCGGATCCGGCTCAACAGCATGGCGACGGCGGTGCGCCATCGCTCGGGCACGAGCGGACCGATCGACGTCGACTACGTCAACGGCGGCAAGGCGTACCGGGTCGAGGCGAAGCACGTCGTCATGGCGTGCTGGAACGCGGTGTCGTCGTACCTCGTCGACGGCCTTCCCGCCGACCAGGTCGAGGCGATGCGCTACGGCGTGAAGGTGCCGCTCGTCTACGCGCGCGTCGCCGTGAAGAACTGGACCGCGTTCGCGAACGCGGGCGTCTCGCGGGTGACCCCGTACAACCACTTCTGGGACAGCCTCGGCCTCGCGACGCCGACCGACCAGGGCGGCTACCGGTCGGCGCGCGACCCCGAGGAGCCGATCGTCGTCAGCCTGTCGAAGACGCCGAACCTGCCGGGCGAGCGCATCACCCGCGCGCAGCACAAGGCGGGCCGCCGCGAGCTGCTCGAGGTCACGTTCGCCGACTTCGAGCGCGACATCCGCGATCTCATGCAGCGCTCGCTCGGCGACTTCGGCTTCGAGGCCAAGCGCGACATCGCCGCGATCACCGTGAACCGCTGGTCGCACGGCTACGCGTACGAGTACAACTCGATCGCCGACCCCGCGATCTTCGAGCCGCTCGAGCAGCAGCCGTTCCAGGCGGCCCGCCGCCGGCACGGCAACATCACGATCGCGAACTCGGATGCCGCGGCGTTCGGCTACACGCACGCCGCCGTCGACGAGGCGAGCCGCGCGGTGGCCGAACTCGGCTGAGCCGATCCGGCCGGGCCCACGACGGGGAGTGGCGCCGCCTCAGCCGCGGTACCACTCCTCGTCGATGCTCGCGAGGCGCGACGGCATCACCTCGTCGCCGAGCCCGAAGAAGCGCTGGAAGTTCATGATGAGCGGCCGCCACCGCTCGGGGTCGATGCGGTTCGCATGGCCCGAAAGGCGCAGCGACTCGACCACGTGCACGCGCGTGATGCCGAGCTCGACCGCGAGCAGGCTCGCGTCGGCCGCGGACGTGGCGCCGCCCATCGGGTGGATCGTGACGACCCGGCCCTCGAGGTGCACGGGGAACTCGGCCACGCGCGGCGGGGCGACGGTCTCGGCGGGCACCAGCCGCAGGCCCGCGGCGGCGAACTTGTCGCGCACGTGCCGGTAGCCCGCGGCCGCCTTTCGCTCGGAGACCGGGTCGCGGCCGGTCGTGAGGGCGAGCCGGTCGACCGCGTCGACGTGGTCGACGGACGGCAGGTTGATGACCGCCTCGCCGTTCGCGACGAGGTTGCGGCCGGTCTGGCTGCGCGCGGCGACGCCGAGCATCGCGGTCTGCCCGAGCCACCACACCGACGAGTTCGGCGCGAGGTTCGGATGCCCCTCCGCGTCGACGGTCGAGAGCAGCGACACCTGGCTGCCGAAGTAGAGGATCGCGGGCGAGATCGGCGTGTGCCGGGCGCCGCGCGCGCGGGCGTCGAGCGAGGTCAGGGTTCCCATGGGCCGCCTTCCTGGTCTGGGACCTCCAGCCTCGCCGCGCGCCGGGTCGGGGTCCGGCGGATTCCAGACATGGCGCAGGGCGGACGCCACCGGCCGGAGCCCACCGACCGGTGACGTCGGCGGGGTGCGGACTACGGTGGGCGGATGAGCACCCCCGAACCGGCCGCCCGCCCGACGACCCCCGGAGCGCCCGTACGCGTGCGCGGCACGAAGTACGACGGCAGCCCGCACTGGGCGTTCGACGGCCTCTGGCTCGGCGCCGACGAGCACGGCGACTGGATCGGCTTCCCGCCGGGCACGCGCTTCGCGCGGCCGGGCGCCGAGTTCACGGCGGACTGGCCGTCGCTCACGCTCGTCACGCCGGCCGGCTGGGTGCCGGCGTTCAACCTCGGGCACCCCCGCGGCCTCGCCACCTACGTCGATCTCGCGACCGTCCCCGAGTGGCGGGTGGATGCCGCGGGCCTCACGGTCTCGTACGTCGACCTCGACCTCGACGTCGTCGGGCGCGACGACGAGCCGGCCTTCATCGACGACGAGGACGAGTTCGCCGACCACGCCATGCGGTTCGGGTATCCGCTCGAGCTCGTCGAGCGGGTGCGCGCCGACGCCGACGCGGTGCTCGCCGCGGTCGTGCGACGCGACCCGCCGTTCGACGGCGCGACCGCGAGGGCGTGGTTCGAACGCCTCTCGGCGCTCCCCGATCTCGACGACTGAGCCCGCCGTCGCGCGTGGCGGGCATCGTCTCCTGAAAGCGCGAGTGACCGGTGCGGAGGCCGGCGGTCAGCGCCCCGCCAGCCGCGCGACGAGCGGAGCGAGGACGGCGGCGTGCTCGTGCGACATCGTGAAGTACGAGACGCCCGCCGCCTCGCGCAGCCGTTCGAGGTGCGCGGCGTCGCGTTCGACGTCGCCCGACAGCAGGGCGGCCGCGTCGGCCTCGCGCAGCCCGTCGGGCGTGAGCCCGAGTCGGGTGAGCAGCCACTCGGGCAGGGCGTCGCCGACGCCCGCGATCTGCAGCGCGATCTCCAGGTCGGCGCCCGCCCGCTCCCGCGCGCGGGTCGCGAGCGCGGCGACCTCGTCGACCGTCGCGGTCGGCGGCATCGCGAGGGCGAGTGCCTGCGCATGGGCGCCGGCGAGGCGCAGCATCCGGTCGCCGTTGCCCGCGATCACGACCGGCAGGTCGGGCAGCTCGGCGTGCACCGCGACCAGTGCCCGCTCGACCGCGTCGACGCGCCGGCCGGCGGCGCCCCAGTCGACGCCGAGCCGGGCGGCGTCGTGCTCGCCGCCGGGGCGTCCGGCACCGAGTCCGAGCTCGAACCGCCCGCCTGCGAGTTCGTGAAGGGTCGCCGCGTCGCGCACGACCTCGGCCGCCGAACGCAGGGGCGCGGCGAGCACCCACGTGCCGAGGCGGAGCCGCTCGGTCGACGTCGCGGCGGCCGCGAGCGCGAGGAACGGCGAGGCGGTGCCGAGCGTGTCGGGCACGAGCAGCGTCGAGAAGCCGGCCTGCTCGAGTTCGCGCGCAGTCGCGCCCCAGGCGGCCGCCGTGCCGCGTCGCCCGACGACGGCTCCGAATCGGAAGGTGTGATGGGTCATGCCTCGATCCTGCGCGGCCGACCGGCGTCGCACATCCGCCCGGCGGCGACACCGCGCCTACTCCCGGCGGACTACGGCTCGAAGCGGTACCCCAGCCCGGGCTCGTTGAGGAAGTGCCTCGGCTCCGACGGCACCGGCTCGAGCTTGCGCCGCAGTTGCGCCACGTACAGCCGCAGGTAGCCGGCGTCGTTCGCGTGGTACGGGCCCCACACCTCGCTCAGCAGCATCTCGCGCGTGAGCAGCTTGCCGGGGTGCTTGAGGAGCAGCTCGAGCAGCCGCCACTCGGTGGGCGTCAGGCGAACGGATGCCTCGCGCCCGCCACCCTCTGAGGATGCGGGCCGCACGACGCGAGCCGCGAGGTCGACCTCGAGGTCACCGACCCGGTGCACCGCCGACCCGTCGCCCTCGTCGGCCGGCCGCCGCGAGCGCGCACGGATGCGGGCGAGCAGCTCGTCCATCGAGAACGGCTTCGTCACGTAGTCGTCGGCGCCGGCGTCGAGCGCCTCGACCTTCTCGCCCGAGTCGCTGCGGCCCGAGAGCACGAGGATGGGCACGCTCGACCACGCCCGCACCGCCCGGATGACGTCGATGCCGTCGACCTCGGGCATGCCGAGGTCGAGCAGGATCAGGTCGGGGTGCCCGTTCGCCGCCCGGTCGATCGCCTCGGCGCCGTCGCGCGCGTGCAGCACCTCGTAGCCGCGAGCCGCGAGCGTGATGCGCAGCGCGCGCTGCAGCTGCTCGTCGTCGTCGGCGAGGAGGATCCTCATCGTGCCTCCTCGTCGGTCGCGGCATCCGCGGGTCGTGCCGGTCGCCCGGTTGCCGCGGGCAGCGCGACCACCATGGTGAGGCCGCCGCCCGGCGTGTCCTCGACCTCCAGTGTGCCGTCCATGCCCTCGACGAACCCCTTCGACAGCGCGAGCCCGAGCCCGAGTCCGGTCTCGTTGTCGGTGTCGCCGAGCCGCTGGAACGGCGTGAACACCTCGTCGCGCCGTTCGGGCGGGATGCCCGGACCGCGGTCGACGACGCGCAGCTGCACGAGGTCGCGGAATCCCGACGCCGAGACCCGCACGCGCTCGCCGACGGGCGAGTGCCGCACCGCGTTGGCGAGCAGGTTCACGACGACCCGCTGCAGCAGGCCCGCGTCGGCGAGGAGCGGGGGCGCGTCGTCGGCGAGGTCGAGCTCGACCTCGCCGGGCCCGAGTCCGAGCTCGTCGAGCGCGGGGAACACCACGTCGGCGGCCTCGACCGGCGCGAGGCGCACGGCCAGGGCGCCCGCCTGCACCCGGCTCACGTCGAGCAGGTTCGTGACGAGCTCCGCGAGCGAGTCGAGGCTCTCGGCGGCGGTGTCGAGCAGCTCCCGCCGCTCGTCGTCGGGCAGCCGCAGCTCGGCCGAGCGCAGCGCGCTGATCGCCGCCGACGCCGAGGTGAGCGGGCGTCGCAGGTCGTGCCCGACCGCCGCGAGCAGCGCCGAGCGCACCCGGTCGGTCTCGGCGAGCGCGTCGGCGGTCTCGGCGGCGCGGGCGAGCGCGCCGTGCTCGAGGGCCGCGTCCATCTGAGTGGCGATGACCTGCAGCAGGCGCCGTTCCGAGGCATCGGGGTCGTGGCCGTGCAGTTCGAGCACCGCGCGGTCGGCGATCGGCAGCAGTGTGACGCGGTCGTCGTTCGAGGGTTCGCCGTCGGCGACGACCGGTTCGTCGTCGACGAGCAGCCGCACGCCCGTGAGTCCGAACGCCTCACGGGTGCGGGTGACCATCGCCTGCAGCGCGTCTTCGCCGCGCAGCACGCTGCCGGCCATCGTCGCGAGCATCTGCGACTCGGCGGCGGCCCGCCGCGCCTCGCGGGTGCGTCGCGCGGCCTGGTCGACGACGTAGCTCACGAGCAGCGCGTTGGCGACGTAGAACACGAGCGCGAGCAGCTGCCGGGGCTCGGCGATCGTGAGCGTGTAGAGCGGCTCGATGAACAGGAAGTTGAGGGTGAGCCCCGACAGCACCGCCGCGAAGAGGGCCGGCCAGATGCCGCCGATGAGCGCGACGACGATGACGAGCAGCTGGTAGGCGAGCACGTCGCTCGTGATCGACGACTCCGTGTGGAAGAGCGCCAGCACCCAACTCAGCAGGGGCCCCGCGACGAGGGCGACCGCGAAGCCGAGCAGTAGCCGGGTGCGCCCGAGCGCGCCGCGCGAGAGTCGCGGCAGTGAGACCGCGGGGCCTGCGGCGGCATGCGTCACGATGTGCACGTCGATGTCGCCCGACTCGCGGATCACCGTCGCGCCGATGCCGGGCGGTGAGAACGCCGCCGCGAGCCGTGACCGCCGGCTGACCCCGATGACGAGCTGGGTCGCGTCGACCCCGCGCGCGAACTCGACGAGGGTGCGCGGCACGTCTTCGCCGACGACCTGGTGGAACGTGCCGCCCAGCTGCTCGACGAGCGTGCGCTGGGCGTCGAGGGTGCCCGGATGCCTCGCCCGCATGCCGTCGGGGTTGGTGACGTGCACGGCGACGAGCTCGCCGCCCGACGCACGGGCCGCGATGCGGGCGCCGCGGCGCAGCAGCGTCTCGCCCTCTGGGCCGCCCGTGAGAGCGACGACGACCCGCTCGCGCGCCTCCCACTTGCGGTCGATGCCGTGCTCGGCGCGGTACTTCTTGAGCGCCTGGTCGACCTCGTCGGCGAGCCACAGCAGCGCGAGCTCGCGCAGCGCCGTCAGGTTGCCGAGTCGGAAGTAGTTCGACAGCGCCGCGTCGATGCGCTCGGCGGGGTAGACGAGCCCGCCCGAGAGCCGGTCGCGCAACGCCTGCGGCGAGAGGTCGACGACCTCGATCTGGTCGGCGGCGCGCAGCACCCGGTCGGGGATGGTCTCGCGCTGCGGAACCCCCGTGATCTGCAGCACGACGTCGCCGAGCGACTCGATGTGCTGGGCGTTGACGGTCGAGATGACGTCGATGCCGGCGTCGAGCAGCTCCTCGACGTCCTGCCAGCGCTTCGCGTGCCGCGACCCGGGTGCGTTCGTGTGGGCGAGCTCGTCGACGAGGGCGATCTCGGGCCGGCGTGCGAGCACGGCGTCGAGGTCCATCTCGTCGAGGGTGACGCCGCGGTGCTCGACCGGTCGGCGCGGCACGATCTCGAGGCCCTCGGTCATCTCGGCGGTCGCGCGACGGCCGTGCGTCTCGACGAGTCCGACGACCACGTCGTGGCCCTCGGCGCGGAGGCGCTTGCCCTCTTCGAGCATCGTGTAGGTCTTGCCGACGCCCGGCGCCGCGCCGAGCAGCACCCGCAGTCGCCCCCGCTTCATGTGGTCAGTCTCCCACCAGCGCGGCGAGCGCGAGGTTGAGCTCGAGCACGTTCACGGTGGGGTCGCCGAGGTACCCGAGGTCGCGGCCCTGCACGTGCTCGTCGACGAGCTTCGCGACCTCGGCCTCGGACAGGCCCCGCGCCTCGGCGACCCGGGCGACCTGCAGGTGCGCGTACTCGGGGCTGATGTGCGGGTCGAGGCCCGAGCCCGAGGCGGTGAGCGCGTCGACCGGCACGGCGTCGGGCGCGACGCCGTCGGCCTCCGCGACCTGTGCGCGGCGCTCCTCGATCGCCGCGACGAGGTCGGGGTTCTCGGGGCCGAGGTTGCTGCCGCTCGAGGCGCCGCCGTCGTAGCCGTCGCCGGCGGCCGAGGGGCGCGGCTGGAACCATTCGGGCGACGGCGAGCCCGAGGCATCCGCGAACGACTGGCCGATCAGCGAGGAGCCGACGACCTTGCCGCCGGCGTCGTGCATGAGCGAGCCGTTCGCCTGGGCCGGCATGGCGAGCTGGCCGATCGCGGTGACGAGCGCGGTGTACGCGACGCCGAGCACGAGGGTGAAGGCGATCATCGCGCGGAGCGCGACCCAGTGGACGCGGAGAGTGGTGCGGGTGGAGGTCATGATTTCCTTTCGCTGGTCGAGGAGCGCCCGACGGAGGAGGACGCGTCTCGAAACCTCAGAAGCCCGGGATGAGACTGACGACGAGGTCGATCAGCTTGATGCCGATGAAGGGGGCGAGGATGCCGCCGAGTCCGTAGACGAGCAGGTTGCGGCTGAGGATCGAGCTCGCGTCGCCCGGCCGGTACCTCACGCCGCGTAGCGCGAGCGGGATGAGGAAGACGATCACGATCGCGTTGAAGATGATCGCCGACAGCACCGCCGACGCGGGGGAGTGGAGCTGCATCAGGTTGAGCGCCGCGAGCCCGGGGAACACCCCCGCGAACATCGCCGGAATGATCGCGAAGTACTTCGCCACGTCGTTCGCGATCGAGAACGTCGTGAGCGCGCCGCGCGTGATGAGCAACTGCTTGCCGATGCGCACGATGTCGATGAGCTTCGTCGGGTCGCTGTCGAGGTCGACCATGTTGCCGGCCTCCTTCGCGGCCGACGTGCCCGTGTTCATCGCCACGCCGACGTCGGCCTGCGCGAGCGCGGGCGCGTCGTTCGTGCCGTCGCCCGTCATCGCGACGAGGCTGCCGCCCTCCTGTTCGCGGCGGATGAGCGCGAGCTTGTCCTCGGGCGTGGCCTCGGCGAGGTAGTCGTCGACGCCGGCCTCGGCCGCGATGGCCTTCGCGGTGAGCGGGTTGTCGCCCGTGATCATGACGGTGCGGATGCCCATCGCACGCAGCTCGGCGAAGCGCTCGACGAGGCCGTCCTTGACGATGTCCTTGAGGTGCACGACGCCGAGCACGCGCGGCGCGGTTGCGGGATCGTGCACCGCGACGACGAGCGGGGTGCCGCCGCCGGTCGAGATCGCGTCGACGCGCCGGGCGAGCTCGTCGGCCGTGGCCCGGTCGATCGGCGCGGATGCCTCGACCCACGCCGTCACGGCCGAGCCGGCGCCCTTGCGTACGATCGTGCCGTCGGCCAGGTCGAGCCCCGACATGCGGGTCTGCGCGGTGAACGGCACGACCTCGCCGGCGGGCGAGGCATCGAAGCGGACGCCTCGCGCCGCCGCCAGTTCGACGATCGACGAGCCCTCGGGGGTGGGGTCGGCGAGCGAAGCGAGGGCCGCCGCCCGCACGAGGTCGGTCTCGTCGACGCCCGGCATCGGCACGAACTCGCTTGCACGGCGGTTGCCGTACGTGATCGTGCCCGTTTTGTCGAGCAGGAGCGTCGTCACGTCGCCCGCGGCCTCGACCGCGCGGCCCGACATCGCGAGCACGTTGCGCTGCACGAGCCGGTCCATGCCGGCGATGCCGATCGCCGAGAGCAGGGCGCCGATCGTCGTCGGGATGAGGCAGACGAGCAGGGCCACGAGCACCGTGATGCTGACGGGCGACGCCGCGTACGACGCGATCGGGTTGAGCGTCAGCACGACGACGACGAACACGATCGAGAGGCTCGCGAGCAGGATGTCGAGCGCGATCTCGTTCGGCGTCTTCTGCCGGGCCGCACCCTCGACGAGCGCGATCATGCGGTCGACGAACGTCTCGCCGGGCTTCGAGGTGATGCGCACGACGATGCGGTCGCTGAGCACCCGGGTGCCGCCCGTCACGGCCGAGCGGTCGCCGCCCGACTCGCGCACGACGGGGGCCGACTCGCCCGTGATCGCCGACTCGTCGACCGAGGCGATGCCCTGCACGATGTCGCCGTCGCCCGGGATGAGCTCGCCCGCCGAGACGACCACGAGGTCGCCGAGGCGCAGGTCGGCCGACGAGACGTCGGTCAGCGCGCTGCGCTCGGCCAGGGCGTCGGACACCTCGTCGTAGAGGTCGATGCGATGCGCGACCGTCGACGTCCGCGTCTTGCGCAGGGTGTCGGCCTGCGCCTTGCCGCGGCCCTCGGCGACCGCCTCCGCGACGTTCGCGAAGATCACGGTGAGCCACAGCCAGGCGGCGATCGCCCACGTGAAGCTCAGCGGCACGGCGCTGCCGCCCGACGTGCCGGGTCCGCCGAGGAACGGCTCGGCGATCGCGAGCACCGTGGTGAGCGCGGCACCGACCTCGACGAGGAACATCACGGGGTTGCCCCACATCTGCCGCGGGTCGAGCTTGCGCAGCGCGCCCGGGAGGGCGGCGACGAGCTGTCGCGGACCGAACGGAGCCTTCGGCTTCGGGTGCGGGTGGGGGTGGTGCTCTTCGGTCGCGACGGCGGAGGCTGAGGCATCCGAACCGTGCGAAGCAGTGGTGAGCGACATGACTAGCTGAGTCCTTCTGCGAGGGGTCCGAGCGTGAGCACGGGGAAGTAGGTGAGGGCGGTGATGAGCACGGTCACGCCGACGAGCAGGCCGACGAACTGCGGCTTCCAGGTCGGCAGGGTGCCGGCGGTCTCGGGCACCTTGCGCTGCGCGGCGAGCGAGCCCGCGAGGGCGAGCACGAACACGATCGGCACGAACCGACCGAGCAGCATCGCCACGCCGAGGGCCGTGTTGAGCCACGGGGTGTTCGCGGTGAGGCCCGCGAACGCCGAGCCGTTGTTGTTCGACGCGCTCGTGAAGGCGTAGAGCACCTCGCTCATGCCGTGCACGCCGGGGTTCCAGATCGAGACGTTCTCGACGTCCTCGCGCACGCCCGGGATCGCGAAGCTCAGCGCCGTTCCCGCGAGCACGAGCGTCGGCGTCACGAGGATGTAGAGGCTCGCGAGCTTGATCTCGCGCGGGCCGATCTTCTTGCCGAGGTACTCGGGGGTGCGGCCGACGAGCAGGCCCGCGATGAACACCGCGATCACGGCGAGCACGAGCATGCCGTAGAGGCCCGAGCCGACGCCGCCGGGGGCGACCTCGCCGAGCATCATGTTGAGCATCGGCATCATGCCGCCGAGGGCGGTGAACGAGTCGTGCATCGAGTTGACGGCGCCCGTCGAGGTGAGCGTCGAGGTCGTGCCGAACAGCGTCGAGCCGAACATGCCGAAGCGCGCCTCCTTGCCCTCCATCGCGCCACCCGCGAGTTCGGGCGCCGTGCCGCTGCCGGCGGACTCGAGCGCGCTGAGGGCGACGAGCGAGACGACGTAGAGCGTTGCCATGACCGCGAGGATCGCGTAGCCCTGCCGGTTCGAGCCGACCATGCGGCCGAACGTGCGGGGGAGGGCGAACGGGATGGCGAGCATGAGCACGATCTCGAAGAGGTTCGTCCACGCGGTCGGGTTCTCGAACGGGTGGGCCGAGTTCACGTTGAAGAAGCCGCCGCCGTTCGTACCGAGCAGCTTGATGACCTCCTGGCTGGCGACCGGCCCGCCGGGCAGCTGCTGGGTGCCGCCGGCGAGGGTGTGCACCTCGGTGAAGCCGTTGAAGTTCTGCACGACGCCGCCGACGACGAGCACGATCGCGCCCACGATCGACAGCGGCAGCAGAAGGCGGAACGCCCCGCGAACGAGGTCGACCCAGAAGTTGCCGATCGTCGCCGAGCCGCGCCGGGCGAACCCGCGCACGAGGGCGACGGCGACCGCGATGCCGACGGCGGCCGAGACGAAGTTCTGCACCGCGAGGCCTGCGAGCTGCACGGTGTAGCCCATCGTGAGCTCGGGCGAGTACGACTGCCAGTTCGTGTTGGCGACGAACGACGCGGCGGTGTTGAAGGCGAGCCCCTCGGGCACGGCCGGCAGGCCGAGCGAGTAGGGCAGCACGGCCTGCGCGCGCTGCAGCGCGTAGACGAGCAGCAGGCCGACGAGCGAGAACGCGAGCACGCCGCGCAGGTATGCGGGCCACGACTGCTCGCCGCGCGGGTCGACCCCGATGAGCCGGTAGAGGCCGCGCTCGACCTTCAGGTCGCGGTCGCTCGAGTAGATGCGGGCCATGTAGTCGCCGAGCGGGCGGTACAGCAGGCCGAGGATGAGCGCGAGGGTGGCCGCCTGCGCGACGGCGAGGAGAGCCGCCATCATCCCCGACCCCCTCGCGTCATCGCTTCGCACTGACGCGAGCCTCTGGGTCGGGGGCCCAAGCGCTCGGGTTTCACGAGGGCGACCACGAGGTAGACGACGGCGGCGACGGCCAGCGCGGCGGCGAGGAGCTCGAGCACGATCACAGCTTCTCGACCCCCTTGGCGATGAGGCCGACCACCGCGAACACGGCGAGGATGCCGAGGAGGTAGACGATGTCGAGCACGGGGACTCCAGGGTTCGGGATCCGCCCCGCACCCGCGGTGGCGGGCAGCGCCCCTGCGCTGCACCCCTGATGCAACACCGCCGTGGATGCCTCGGCGCCGACCCTTACGGAGCCCTAACGCCCGCCCGCGGCATCCCTACGGCGCGCTTACCGAACCCGTCGAGGAGGCGACGTCGGCGTCGCGCATCGCATCCCACTCGGCGAGGAGCTCGGGCATCTTGCCGTCGAGGAAGCGGTAGAAGCCGGCGGTGTCGCGCAGCCGCTGCGAGCCAGTGTGCTGCTCGTCGTCGATCGCGTCGGCGGCGCGATCGGAGAGATCGGCGATGACGCCGTAGATCGGCGACTTCTGCACGATCGCCCGGTACCAGGCGTTGTCGCTGAACTCGAACCGGTCGCGCCGGCTGCCGCGCTCGCGGATGCGGTGCACGACGCTGAGCTGCTCGAGATAGCGCACGGCTCCCGAGATCGCCGCGGCGCTCGCGCCGAGCTCCTCCGAGAGCTCGGCAGCCGTCAGGCCGCGGTCGGCGACGAGCAGCGCCATGAGCACCCTGGCGGGCATGCGCGGGAATCCGGCGCCCGCCAGGACGGCGACCGACTTGTCGACCGCCGCCCTGAGTGCGTCTTCGTCGCGGGCCATCTTCCGATTCTCTCAGGCCCCCGAGGCCAATTCGCGCCGCCGCATCGACACGACGGCCAGCGCCGCGGCGGCGAGGCCGATCGCGATCATCCAGAACCCGCCCGACCAGTCGATGTCGTCGCCGGTCGGCACCGGCGAGTGCGTGAACGGCGAGAGGTCGACCATCCAGTCGGGTGCGCCGAGCAGCGGCCCGAAGACGCCGATGATCGCGGCGACGCCGACGATCGACCAGCCGAGGCCGATCGTCCACCGCGGCAGCAGCGCGAACACGAGCAGCGTGATGCCGAGGAACACGAGCGAGACCGGCAGCTGCGCGAGCGCGGCCTGCGAGATGAGCGGCACGAGGTCGGCGGGGGTGTTCGACGCCCCCGACCCGGCGAGTCCGCCGAGCCAGGCCGCGGTGAGCACGACCACGATCACGAGCACGCCGACGAACCAGTACTCGAGCAGCCAGCGCACACGCGGCACGGGCGTCGCGAGCACCTGTTCGGCGGTGCCGTGCGCCTCCTCCTGGCGGGCGCGGATCGCGACCTGCACGGCGCAGCACGCGGCGAGGATGCCGATGATGCTGAAGAACATCGCGATGAACGCCTGCTCGAGCGTCGCCCCGCCGCCGAGGGCGGCCTGGAGGGTGTCGACGACCTGCGGGGCGTCGCCGCTCAGCTCGTCGATGAGGCCCGACAGCGAGCTCGCGGTGAGCCCGGCGACGGCCGCGCCGACCGCCCACGCGATGAGCGTCGAGACGTTGAGCCGCCAGGCGAGCCCGAACGAGTTCGACAGCGCCCAGCTCGCCGATGCCCGCCCCTTGCGACCGGGCAGCAGGCTCGCGCCCTGGTCGCGCACCGACTGCAGCGCGAACACGATCGCGATGAGCACCGCCGAGACGCCGAGCGCGAGCCCGAGCGGGGCGAGCGAATTCTCGACATAGGCGCCCGTCGCCTGCCCCCAGCCGATCGGCGAGAGCCAGCTCGGCCAGGCGGGAGTCACGTGCAGCAGGTCGTCGGACGGCGTGCCCGCGGCATCCCCGATGCCGCGCAGCAGGTAGGCGCCCACCACGACCGCGACGCCCGCGCCATTCGCCCCGCGCGAGGTGCGGAACAGCTGGGCGGCGAACAGCCCGATCGCGACGAACGCGATGCCCGTCGCGGCCATGGCCGCGCCCGTCACCCACGAGCCCTCGGCGTCGAGCCCGGCGCCGATGAGCGCGAGCGCGACGACGAGGCCGAGCACGAGGTTGGCGAGCACGCCGTGGATCAGTGTGGCCACGGTCGGCTTCACACGGCCGGCCCGCGTCGCCGCGACGAGCTCGGCGCGTCCCTGCTCCTCTTCGGCGCGGGTGTGCCGGGTGACGAGGAAGGTGCTCATGAGGCCGCCCATGAGGGCGAGCCAGGCGAACAGCTCGAAGAAGGTGAAGGCGCCGATGTCGGTGCCGTTCGGCGTGCCGCGGAACACGAGGATGGTGCGGCTCGCGGTCGCGACCTGCAGGATCTGGTTGCGCTCCGCCTCGTCGCCGTAGGTGTCGAGCACGGCGGCGACCGACCCGTAGGCGAGCACGCCGACGCCGATGATCCAGAGGGCGAGCTGCAGGCGGTCGCGGCGCAGCCGCTGCCTGAGCAGCGTGCCGAGGGTGCTCATGCCAGCGCCTCCTCCGAGACCTCCGCGCGCGCGCCGAGCTCGTCGCCGTAGTGACGCAGGAAGAGCTCCTCGAGCGACGGCGGCGACACGGTGAGGCCGTGCACGTCGAGTCGGGTGAGGTCGGGCAGCACCGAGGTCACGCGGTCGCTGTCGACCGTGAAGCTCACCCGGCCGTGGTCGATGATGAGGTCGTGCGCGTCGGGGATGCGGTCGATCTCGGCGGCGAGCGCGGCGGGGTCGATGCCGTCGGCGGCGAACGCGATCTCGGTGCGGGTGAGGTGGCGGAGCTCGGCGAGCGTGCCCGACTCGACGGTCTTGCCCGCACGGATGATGCTCACCCGGTCGCAGAGCTCCTCGACCTCGGAGAGGATGTGGCTCGAGAGCAGCACCGTCGCGCCCTCGCCCGACACGCGCGCGATCTCGCGGTTGAAGACCTGCTCCATGAGCGGGTCCAGGCCGCTCGTGGGCTCGTCGAGGATGTAGAGCTCCGCGGGCGTGGCGAACGCGGCGATGAGGGCGACCTTCTGCCGGTTGCCCTTCGAGTAGGCGCGGCCCTTCTTGCGCGGATCGAAGTCGAAGGCCTCGAGCAGGCGCTGCTTGCGGGCCGCGTAGCCCGCCTTGTCGCCGGTGCCGCCGCGCAGCCGCGCGAGCAGGTCGATCGCCTCGCCGCCGGTCAGGTTCGGCCAGAGGCTGACGTCGCCCGGCACGTATGCGACGCGTCGGTGGAGTTCGCCCGCGTGCCTCCACGGGTCCTGCCCGAAGAGGGCGGCCGAGCCGCCCGAGGCACGGGCGAGGCCGAGCACGATGCGGATGGTGGTGGACTTGCCTGCGCCGTTCGGGCCGAGGAATCCGTGCACCTCGCCGGCGCCGACCTCGAGGTCGAGCCCGTCGAGCGCGACGGTGCGGCCGAATCGCTTCTGCAGGCCGCTGGCGCTGATCACTGTGGTCATGAGCGCGATATTACGCTCGTTTCACAAATTTGTGAATCTTCCTAACGGAACCCTAACGACCTCGGATCGGATCGGTCGGTCGAGTAGGCGCGAAGCGCCGATCGAGACCACGACCGCGCCGTCGAGCGACCCCGCCTGAGGCATCCGCGTCGCTGCCCTGTGGTCTCGATACGCGCTGCGCGCCACTCGACCGACCTACTCGAGCGCCGCGAACTTCTCGATGTCGCCCTCGGTGCCCGACACGATGATGAGGTCGTGGTTCGAGACGACCGTGCTCTCGGTCGCGTACGTGAAGGGCTTGCCGGGGCTCTTCACGCCGACCACCGTGACGCGGTACTTCGAGCGCACGCCCGACTCCGTGAGGTTCTTGCCCCGGATCGGCTTCGGCGGGTACATCTTCACGAGCGCGAAGTCGTCGTCGAACTCGATGAAGTCGAGCATGCGGCCCGACACGAGGTGCGCGGTGCGCTCGCCGGCCTCGCGCTCGGGGTAGATGACGTGGTTCGCGCCGATGCGCTGCAGGATCTTGCCGTGCGACGCCGAGATCGCCTTCGCCCAGATCTGCGGGATCTTGAGGTCGACGAGGTTGGCGGTGATGAGCACGGATGCCTCGATCGACGAGCCGACCGCGCAGACCGCGATCGAGAAGTCCTGCGCGCCGATCTGCTTCAGCGCGTCCATGTTCTTCGCGTCGGCGACGACGGCGTGGGTGACCCGCTCCGACCACTTCTGCACGAGGGCCTCGTCGGTGTCGACCGCGAGCACCTCGCGGCCGAGCCGATCGAGCTGTCCGGCGGTGGCGGCGCCGAACCGGCCGAGGCCGATCACGAGCACCGGGGCGTCGTGCCTGATCTTGTCAACCAACGATGGGCCTCTCTTCCGGTCGTTTGAACAGCTGGCGTCGGGTGCTCGCGGCGAGCGCCGCGGCGAGGGTCACGGTGCCCACGCGTCCCATGAACATCGTCGCCGCCATGACGTAGACGCCCTCGGGCGGCAGCTCGGCGGTGAGCCCGGTCGAGAGCCCGCACGTCGCGAATGCCGAGATGACGTCGAACAGCACGTTCTCGAACGGCGCCTTCGTGATCTGCAGGATGGCGATCGACGCGCCCGCGACGATCGTCGCCCCCCAGAGCACGACGCTCACCGACAGCCGCAGCATGTCGCGGGGGATGCGGCGGCCGAACGCCTCCATCGAGGGATTGCCGCGCGCCTCGGCGAACGCGGCGAGGAACAGCACCGCGAGCGTCGTCACCTTGATGCCGCCCGCGGTCGACGCCGAGCCGCCGCCGATGAACATGAGCATGCTGCTGACGAGCTGGCTCGACCCGTACAGGTCGTGCATGTCGATCGTCGCGAAGCCGCCCGATCTCGTCATCATCGACATGAAGAACGACTGGAAGATCGTCGGCCCCGCGTCGAGGTGCCCGTACGTCTTCGGGTTGGCGTGCTCGAGCAGCAGGAACATCGCGGCGCCCGCGAAGAACAGGATGGTCGTCGTCGCGAGGGTGAGCTTGACGTGCACGCTCCACTTGCGCGGGGTGCGCCAGGCGCGCGCGAGCGCGAAGATCACCGGAAAGCCGAGCGCGCCCAGGAAGACCCCGAGCATGAGCATCGTCTGCATCCAGTAGTCGTGCGCGAAGGGTTCGAGCCCGCCCGGGTTCGGCGAGAACCCGGTGTTCGTGAAGGCCATCGCCGAGTAGTAGACGCTGTACCAGACCGCGAGCCATCCGTCGTATCCGGCGGTGAGCATGCTCGGCAGCAGGGCGACGGCGATGACGCCCTCGATGACCAACGCGCTGACGGCGACGGTGAACAGCAGCCCGCCCACCTCGCCGAGCCGCACGGCCTGCCGTTCGGCGACGGGCCCCACGTGGATGCGCGACGGGTTCGTGTCGCTCGCGGCCATGAGCTTCGCCCGCAGGCCGAGCCGGCGCGAGATGACGAAGCCGAGCGTCGTCGCGAGCGTCAGCACGCCGACACCGCCGATGTTGACGCCGATGTAGACGAGCGCGTGCCCGAACGGCGACCAGTAGGTCGCCATGTCGACCGTCGCGAGGCCCGTCACGCAGATGACCGAGACGGCCGTGAACAGCGCGTCGTAGAGCGGGGCCGCGGATGCCTCGCCGGCACGCGCGATCGGCAGTGAGAACAGCAGCGTGAACAGCAGGATGAGCGCCGCGAACACGACGATCGCGAAGCGCGACGGCGAGCTCTTCATGAAGGCGTCGACGCCGTCGCGAAGTCGCCCGAGCCACGAGCGCCGGTCGACTCGACCGAGCCGGCTCACCCGCTCTGCGCGCATCGACCCCCCTGTCAGCCGTCACCCGACGCGAGTGTCATGGTACTCCCCGCCTCGAATGACTACCCTTGGGGCATGGCTGACATCTTCGACGTCGTCGCCGACGCGACCAGACGAGACATCCTCGCCGTGCTCCTCGAGCGCGAGTCGACGGTGCCGCAGTCGGGCGGCGAGATCAGCGTCTCCGAGATCGTCGCGGCGCTCGGCACCAGCCAGCCCACCGTCTCGAAGCACCTCAAGGTGCTGCGCGAGTCGGGCCTCGTCGCCGTGCGCGAAGAGGGCCAGCACCGGTACTACCGGCTCGACCGCACGCCGCTCGAGACCATCGAAGACTGGCTCATTCCGTTCACGGCATCGGATGCCGCGGCCGACGCCGCGACCCTGGCCGGCGCCGACTCGCACGACGAGGCGCTCAACGACGAGCAGCGTGCCTTCGCGTCGCGACTGGGCGCGGCGTTCGCCGAGACCGCCCACCAGGTCACCGCCGCCGTCAAGCGCAAGTAGCCGTCAGCCCTCCCGTCGGGCGGCGGCATCCGACAGACTGGGCGGATGGCCACCGTCGCTACCGTCCTCCTCGTCATCGGCATCGTCGGCACCGGTCTCGTGTCGGGCGTCTTCTTCGCCTTCTCGGGCTTCGTCGTGCAAGGCCTCGATCGGCTCCCTCCCGCTGATGCCGCACGCTCGATGCAGGAGATCAACGTGACCGCGCCGCGCCCGCCGCTGATGCTTGCGCTCTTCGGCACGGGGCTCGTGCTCGTTGCGCTCGTGGTGGTCGGACTCGTCGACCCGGTCGGCGACGCGACCGTGTGGATCGTCGCCGCCGCGGTCGTCTACGTCGTCGGCGCGATCGGCGTCACGGCGGCCGCGAACGTGCCGCGCAACAACCGCCTCGCGGCCGTGCCCGAGACCGACTCGACCGCGCTCGCCGCGGCCTGGCGCGAATTCCGCCCGGGATGGCTCGCGTGGAACCACGTGCGGTGGCTCACGTCGGCTGCAGCTTGCGTCTGCCTCGTCGTTGCCCTCCTGGGCTGATCGGCCCGGCGAGGCCGCGCGGGCCGCACGCGACTCGCCAAGAAACGCGCTTCGTCGCCCCGCGAGCAGCACTTTTCGGCGACTCGTCGACGCGACGGCGGGCGAGCGGCGCGCGAGTCGCCAGAAAGTGCGCTTCGTTGACGGACGGGCAGCACCTTTTGGCGACTCGCGAGCGCGAAGGCGGGAGGGCGGACGGGCGAACGGGCGGGAGCGCCGGTGGGTCAGCGCAGGGGCTTGATCATCTCGAGCTCGAGGCCGCCGGGCTCGAGCTCGTACGGGCGGCTGCGCCCCGTGAACGTGAAGCCGAGCTTCTCGTAGAACCGGATCGCCCGCGGGTTCGACTCGTGCACCTCGAGGCGCAGGGTGTCGCCGAACCCCGTCGCCCACGACTCGACGGCCGAGAGCAGCGCGACCGCGACACCTGCGGCCTCGCCGCGGTAGTCGGGCGCGACGTAGACGCCCACGAGCATCGGGCCGGTCGTGGCATCCGGGATGTAGCCCGCCATGGTGCCCGCCCACCGGGTGCCGTCGATGGCGACCTTGAGCGTCTGGTCGGCGCGTTCGCCGCGGGCGCCGCGCATGCGCCAGCCGGCCTCGTCGACCTCGAGCGCGTGCTCGAGGGTCTCGCCGTAGGCGATCGGGTAATCGCGCAGCATCTCGAGGCGCAGGGCGCGCAGCGCCTGCCAGTCGTCGGCGGTCGTCGAACGGATCGTCAGGTCGGCCATCCTTCGACGGTAGCGGGTGAACGAGAACGCTCCGCGAATCGGCTAGACTACTCCGAGGCTTTCTGCCTTCGGCTGCGGCACGCGCGGCCGGCACGATCTTTCTCTGTGAGGTTCTGATGGGTTCCGTCATCAAGAAGCGTCGCAAGCGCATGGCGAAGAAGAAGCACCGCAAGCTTCTTCGCAAGACGCGCCACCAGCGTCGCAACAAGAAGTAGTCGCCCGCGACTGCAGCTGAGCGTCGAGCCCTTCGGGGTTCGGCGCTTTTCGCTGTGTGCGGGGTTTCGAGACGCGTGCTCCTTCGTCGCGCGCTCCTCAACCAGCGGGTGCGTACGATCGAGGCATGGCCCGAGACATCCAGCTCACCCTCATCGGCAAGCCCGGCTGCCACCTCTGCGACGACGCTCGTGAGGTCGTGCAGGCGGTCATGGCCGAATTCGAGCGGGATGCCTCGTGCAACGTGCACCTCGAGGAGCAGTCGATCCTCGACGACGAGGCACTGCGCAACCGCTACGCGGAGGAGATCCCCGTGCTGCTCATCGACGGCGAGGTGCACGACTACTGGCGCGTCGACCCGGTGCGGCTGAAGACGGCGATCTGCGCGAAGTCCTGATCGCCCGCTCCCGATCGCTCCGCTCGGTCGCGAGCACTCCTCATCACTCCGAGTTCACCGCGATTCTCTGGCGCCCCCGTGCGCCCGTGGCTAGGGTGACGAGCGGGGGACACGGGTCTGTCCCCGTACGTTCGAAGGGGAGTACGCCGTGGCGCGTGAATTCAAGGGGAGGATCGAACTCGACGTTCGGGACTCGCAGGGGGACTGGGAGGCGTTCCTCCCGGACAAGGCACCCGACGGAGCACCGAACGTGCTCGTCGTGCTCTACGACGACACCGGCATGGCCGCCTGGTCGCCGTACGGCGGTCGCATCCAGATGCCGACGATGGAGCGGCTCGCGCAGAACGGCCTGACCTACTCGCAGTGGCACACGACGGCGCTGTGCTCGCCGACGCGATCGACGTTCCTCACGGGGCGCAACCACCACCTCAACGGCTTCGCGACGATCTCCGAGTCGTCGACCGGATTCCCGGGTTACAACTCGCACATCCCGCCGTCGAACGTGCCGATGGCGCACCTGCTGCGCGACGCCGGTTGGTCGACCTTCTGGGTCGGCAAGAACCACAACGTGCCGATCGACGAGTGGACCGCCGGGTCCTCGAAGAAGAACTGGCCGCTCGCGCAGGGCTACGACCGCTTCTACGGCTTCATCGGCGGAGAGACCAACAACTGGTACCCCTCGCTCGCCGAGGACAACCGCTACATCGACCAGCCGTACCAGCCCGAGGACGGGTACCACCTGTCCAAGGACCTCGCCGACCAGGCGCTCAAGATGATCCGCGACGTCAAGCAGACGGAGCCCGACAAACCCTGGTACCTCTGGTTCTGCCCCGGTGCGAACCACGCCCCGCACCATGCGCCGCAGGAGTACATCGACCGGTACAAGGGCAAGTTCGACGACGGCTACGAGGCGTACCGCGAGTGGGTGCTGCCGCGCATGATCGAGCGCGGCATCCTGCCCGCCGACACGGCGCTCACCGAGCTCAACCCCATGCCCGACGGCACGTTCTCGCAGAGCGACGAGGTGCTGCCGTGGGATTCGCTGAGCGACGAGCAGAAGGCGATGTTCAGCCGCATGGCCGAGGTGTACGCCGGGTTCAGCGAGTACACCGACGCGCAGGTCGGCCGCATCATCGACTACCTCGAGGAGTCGGGCCAGCTCGACAACACGCTCGTCATCTACTGCGCCGACAACGGCGCCTCGGGCGAGGGATCCCCGAACGGCTCGGTCAACGAGGGCAAGATCTTCGGCGGCTACCCCGACTCGCTCGAGGAGAACCTCAAGCTCGTCGACAAGCTCGGCTCGCCCGACACGTACAACCACTACCCGACCGGATGGGCGGCCGCGTTCACGACGCCGTACAAGATGTTCAAGCGCTACACGTACCAGGGCGGCATCGCCGATCCGCTGGTGATCTCGTGGCCGAAGGGCATCACGGCGCGCGGCGAGGTGCGCCACCAGTACCACCACTCGACCGACATCGTGCCGACCATCCTCGAGGCGTGCGGCGTCGCGTTCCCCGACACGTACAACGGCGTCGAGCAGACGCCGCTCTCGGGGGTCTCGATGGTGCCGTCGTTCGAGGCCGCGCCCGACGCGCCGACCAACAAGCAGACGCAGTACTACGAGATGTTCGGCCAGCGCGGCATCTGGCACGAGGGCTGGAAGGCCGTCACGGTGCACGGGCCGGTCAGCGGCAAGGGGCACTTCGACGAAGACGTGTGGGAGCTGTACCACACCGAGGTCGACCGCTCGGAGGCGAACAACCTCGCCGACCAGCACCCCGACAAGCTCGAGGAGCTGAAGGCGCTGTGGCTCGAGGAGGCGAAGGCGAACAACGTGCTGCCCCTCAACGACCTGCAGGTCATCGGCAACCCGAAGGACTTCGACACGTTCATCCACATGGAGTACCACCAGCCCGCGCCGCCGTCGGGCCAGTACGTCTACTACCCGGGCACGAGCGAGATCCCCGAGCGCAGCGCGGCCAACGTGCACGGCGTCTCGTACAAGATCGCGGCCGAGGTCGAGCTCACACCCGACAGCCAGGGCGTCATCTTCGCGCACGGCTCGCGGTTCGGCGGGCACGCGCTCGTCGTGAAGGACGGCCAGGTGCACTACGTGTACAACTTCCTCGGCATCCCGCCGGAGGACCGGGTCTCGGCGCCGGTGCCCACCTCGGGCAAGCACATCATCGGCGTCGAGTTCACGAAGGAGGGCATGGGCGAGTACCGCGAGGGCGTCGGCCCGGTGAAGCTCTACATCGACGACCAGCAGGTCGGCGAGAAGCAGATCCGCACCGTGCTCGGCCACTTCTCGCTCTGCGGCGAGGGACTCACGATCGGTCGCGACAGCGCCGACCCCGTGTCGTCGCTCTACGGCTACGGGTTCGACTTCACGGGGGGCGAGATCGCCCGCGTCGTGTTCGACATCGCCGACGACGCGTATCTCGACCTCGAGGCGCACCTCGCGGCGGCGTACGCGCGCGACTGATCGACCCGCTGCCACAATGGCGGAACGGGGGTGCGGATGCCTCGCGCCCCCGTTCCGCGTCTTCGAGAGGATTCCGAGGGAACACCATGGCGAACGAACTGCCCTCGTGGGCCGACACCGAGACCCGTCGGGCGATCGTCGACTTCGTCGAGCGCGTGACCACCGGCTCCGACGCGGTGCCCGAGGCCGAGCGCGTCGCCGTCTTCGACAACGACGGCACGCTGTGGACCGAGAAGCCGCTCGTCACCCAGCTGGCGTACCTCGTCGAGCAGTGGAAGAAACAGGCCGAGGCCGACCCCTCGCTCGCCGAGCGCCAGCCGTACCGGGCCGTCGTGAGCGGTGACTTCGCGTGGCTCGCGAGCGCGGTCGAGAAGCACTACCGGGGCGACGACTCCGATCTCAAGGTGCTCATCGGCGCCGTGGTCGGCGCGACCGCCGGCACGAGCATCGAGGAGTACGCCGCTTCGGTCGAGCAGTTCTTCGCGACGGCGAAGCACCCGACGCTCGGCACGCCGTACTCGCAGACGATCTACGCGCCCATGGTCGAGCTGCTGCGTTACCTCGAGGCGCACGGCTTCACCGTGTACATCGTCTCGGGCGGAGAGCGCGACTTCATGCGGCCGATGACCCTCGCGAACTACGGCATCCCGCCCGAGCGCGTCGTCGGCTCGGCGTTCGGGCTCTCGTACGACCCAGAGACGCACGACGTGCGCTACGGCGGCGGGCTCGACTTCTTCGACGACGGCCCCGAGAAGCCCGTGCGCATCTGGAGCCGCATCGGCCGTCGGCCGCTCTTCGCCGGCGGCAACTCGAACGGCGACCAGGCCATGCTCGACTTCACGCGCAAGGGCGGCGGGTTCGCGCTCGTCGTGCGGCACGACGACGACACCGACCGCGGCGACATCCCGTACGACAAGGGAGCCGAGAAGGTGTTGGCCGAGGCATCCGCCAACGGGTACACGGTCGTGAGCGTGAAGCGCGACTGGACCCGCGTCTTCCCCGAGGCCTGAGCAGGTGACCACGACCGCGACGGCCGCCCGCCGGTTCCGACTCTTCCCGACGCTCGCCGGTTACCAGCGCTCCTGGCTCGTCGCCGACCTCGTCGCCGGGCTCTCGGCCGGAGCCGTAGTGGTGCCGCAGGCGATGGCGTATGCGACGATCGCGAACCTGCCCGTGCAGCTCGGGCTCTACACGTGCATGGTGCCGATGCTCGTCTACGCGATGCTCGGCGGATCGCGGGCGATGAGTGTGTCGACGACGTCGACGATCGCGACGCTCACCGCGACGACGCTCGTGTCGGCCGGGGTGGCCGCGGGCTCGGACGACCCGGTGCCCGACCTGATCGCGCTGACGTTCACGGTCGGCGTGATCCTGCTCATCGCGCGTGCGGCGAAGCTCGGCTCGCTCGTCGAGAACATCTCGCAGGCGACGATCGTCGGCATCCAGATCGGCGTCGGGGCGACGGTCGCCGTCGGCCAGCTGCCGAAGCTGCTCGGCGAGACCTCGAACCCGTCGGGCGAGGGGTTCTTCACGGCCCTCGTGGCGGCGATCGACGCGCTGCCCTCCGCGCACGTGACGACGGTGCTGCTGTCGGTCGCGTCGATCACGGCGATGTTCCTCATGAAGGCGTTCCTCAAGAAGGTGCCGGCGCCGCTCATCGTGGTGGCCGCCGGCATTCTGCTCGTCGCGTTCACGGGCATCGAAGACCAGGGGGTCGAGCTCATCGCGCCCGTGCCGCAGGGCTTCCCGCCCTTCGAGCTGCCGACGTTCGCGAATATCGTGCCGATGCTGCCGGGCGCGTGCGCGATCGCGATCATGGCGTTCCTCGAATCGGCGGCGGTCGCGCGCGGCATCCGCCGCCAGGGCGAGCCGCGCGTCGACAGCAACCAGGAGCTCTTCGCGACGGGCGCTGCGAACACGGTCGGCTCGTTCTTCCAGGTGCTTCCCGCGGCCGGCGGCTTCTCGCAGAGCGCCGTGAACCAGGGCGCCGGCGCGCGCACGCAGCTGTCGACGCTCGTCACGGTCGCGCTCGCGGTGCTCGTCGCGCTGTTCCTCGGGCCGGTGCTGAGCCTCCTGCCGCAGGCGACGCTCGCCTCGCTCGTCTTCGTCGCGGTCGTCGGGCTCATCGACATCGGCGCGCTCGTGCGGTTCTGGCGCATCAGCCACAACGACTTCTGGATCGCCGTCTCGACCGCGATCGTCGGTCTCACGGCGGGGCTGCTGCTCGCCGTCGCGGTCGGCATCATCGCGACGATGGTCGTCATCCTGCGCGAGCTCAACCGGGTGCGCCTCGACGTCGGAGCGCCGCGCGACGGCGTGCTGCCGTTGCGCCTGCTCGGCCCGATGTACACCGCCAACGTGCTCGCCTACGAGAACGCCGTGCTCGACGCGGTGCGCGCGAACCCCGGCACGACCGTCGCCGCGCTCGAGCTCACCCGGCTCGACGTCGTCTCGGTGACCGTGCTCGACGCACTCGCCGAGCTCGACCGCGAGCTCGCCGGCGACGGCGTCGAGCTGCGACTCGCGGCGGTGCCGACCGGCGGCGCCGAGGCCGCGCGCCGCGGGCGCTGGTTCGCCGGGCTCGAGGCCGCCGACCGCGTCTACCCGACGCTCGATGCGGCGATCGCCGACAAGGGCCGCTGAACGCGCGCCGCTGTCCCGCGTCTGCTGCGGCCAGGTCTCCGGGCACTCTGACACTGATGCCGAATAGACATCAATGTCAGAGGACCGGAACCGGAGCGCCTCGGCTCGAACGGCGCAGCCTTCTGCGGTCAGTCGACCGACCGCGCGCAGCGGAACCCGATGTGCGACGTCGCCGTGTCGTCGGCCTGCGGAGAGCGGGCCGCCGGCCGGTAGCGCAGGCAGTACTCGGGCGAGCAGAGATGCGAGCCGCCCTTGAGCACCCGCCGGGGGATGCGCGAGCCCGGCTCGGCCGATGCCGCGGCGAGCAGGTTCGGCCGGGCGCCCGCGTCGACCGCGTCGGCCTCGGAGCCCGGCACGACGTGGCGGGGAGTGTAATAGTCGGTCGTCCACTCCCAGACGTTGCCGGCGACGTCGTAGAGGCCGTAGCCGTTCGGGTCGAACGTCATGACGGGCGACGTGCCGGCCCAGCCGACCGAGGTCTCGTACGGGAAGTGCCCGAGCCATCGGTTGACCATGACCTTGCCATCGGGCGTCTCGTCGTCGCCCCAGGCGAAGCGCGCCCCGTCGAGGCCGCCCCGGTGCGCGTACTCGAGCTCGGCCTCGTTGGGCAGGCGCCGGCCGGCCCATTCGGCGTAGGCCGAGGCATCCTCGAAGCTCACCTGCACCACCGGGTGGGTGGCCCGCTCCGCCAGCGCGTCGGGCCCGTCGGCACCGAAGGGATGCCGCCAGCTCGCGCCCGCACCCCACCGCCACCACTGGCGCCAATCGCGCAGGTCGACGGGGCCGGCCGTCGGCGTGAACACGAGGCCGCCCGGCACGAGCTCGTCGAGGTCGGCACCGGGGAAGTCGGCCGGATCGAGCGGGCGCTCGGCGACCGTGACGTAGCCGGTCGCCTCGACGAATGCCGCGAACTGCTCGGTCGTCACCGGGTGCAGCTCGAGTTCGAACGCCTCGACCGCGCGCTCGTGCACGGGGGTCTCGTCGGCGTAGAACTCGTTCGAGCCCATGCGGAACGTGCCGCCCTCGATGCGGACGAGCGGGGTGAGTGCGACCATGCCTTCGAGCCTAGGGCCGGCGGGCCCGGCGCGGGGTCAGGCGGCGGCGCGGAGGCGGATCGAGCGGAACAGGGCCATCAGGGGCGCCTGCAGGCCCTCGATCACATAGGCGTTCTCGTCGAGCACGTCGAGGATGAAGACGTAACCGCCCGCGATGCCGATGCAGCGGTCGACGAAGAGCGGGGTCTCGCCCGTCGCGCCGATCACGACCGCGTGCGCGGCGGCGTCGAACTCGGTGCCGTCGACCCGGTCGAGCACCTGCACGTACCCGCCGACGCCGGCGGTCGCGTACGAACGCAGCGCCGCGTCGGAGCCCTGCGGGGAGTCGCCGTCGGCGGGGATCTCCGCGAGGTAGAGGTGCGCGACGTGCTCCTCGCCGCCGAACTCGGGGAAGTGCCAGAACCGTTCGACGGCGCCGGGCAGCGGGCTCGCCGTGCGATACCGGGTGAGGGCCGTGCGGCGCAGTGCGTCGACGACCTCGTCGTCGGCATCGAAGCCGTCGAGCAGCGATGCGGCGAGGTCGGCCGCCCAGTGCTCGTCGTCGGCGTAGCCGTTCCAGGGGAATTCGACGGGTACCGGCATCCACGTGCGGTGGTCGAGGTCGATCGTGTACTCGATCATCGTTCGCTCGGTCATGCGCGCCACCGGAAGGTCTCCATGATCGAGTCGGAGAGCTCGATGAGCGCTTCGACGATGGTCGGGTCGCTGTCGGTCAGCGTCGGGATGCTCGTGAAGAAGAGCAGCCCCCGGCGCGGGTTCTCGCCGGGCAGCGGGAAGCCGTATCCGATGCGACGCGACCGCACCTCCGCGAGTTCGCCCGTTCCGACGTCGGTCGACTCCCAGCGGTAGATCGGGCCCCACGGCGCGGTGAGCTCATCGACGGGGCGGCCCGCGAGCGAACGCATCGCTCCGGCGAAGTCGGAGTTCGCCGGCGCAACGTACTGCTTGAGCGCGATCGACATGGGCGTCATGCCCTCGTCTTCACGCTCACCGGGCAGGTAGACGGCCGACGCCTTGATCTTGAGCAGACGGCGCCACTGCTGCTCGACGAGCGTGCGCGCCTGCGCGTCGAGATCGGGGCGGCCGAGCGCTCGCATGCGCTCCGACATGCGGGAGATGAGCGCCCGCTTGCCCTCGTCGTCGATCATGAAGCGCATCCAGCCCGGCGGCATCAGGATGTGGAATCCGGTCGGTGCGGGAATCTCGGTCATGTCCATCGGAAGCTGTCCATCATCTGCCGGGCGAGCTCGAGGCACGCTTCGCGCGCGGCCCGGTCGCCGCCGGTGATCGTCGCGGTGAGGCGGATGCCTCGCCGGGTGTCGTCGGGTGCGGTGAATACGGCGCCCGTGGTGAGACTCGCGGCGGCGGCGTCGTTGGCGGCGGCGTCGGCGGTCTGCGGGGCGAACTCGTCGGCGAAGGTCCGGCCGCGGCCCGAGCGGCCCGGCGCAGCGGTCAGCCGCATCGTCGGGAGTCCGTTCGCGGCCGATTGCACGGCGGGGGCGTACTGCCAGGCGTCGCGGTCGCCGGAGGTCGGTGCGCTGCGCACCCATCCGGCCGGCACCGTGATCTCGAACGGCGCCGGCTCGTTCTCGCGCATCGGGATCCAGACCTCGGTCGCGAGCCCGGCGGCGCGCAGCCGGTCGAATCGCAGTGCCAGCGGCACCGCGCGCACGAGGAGGATGACGACGCAGAGCGCCGCGGCGGCGGCGCCGATCCAGTGCAGTCCGGGCCCGGTCGCCGTCGGGAAGGCGAAGGCGAAGTAGAAGTCGGCGACCGCCGCACCCACGGAGTACGCGGTCGCCTGGATGAGACCGGCCCCCTCCGACAGCGTCGTCGTGACCACGAGGGGTACGACGAGCACGAGGGCCGCGAGGGCGAGCACGATGCTGAGCCAGGCGGGCACCTCGAACACCGGGAACGGGATCGCCGCGTCGTAGCGGGGCTGCCCGTCGGGCAGCACCTGCGCGCCCGAGAACAGCAGCGAGGCGACGAGCACGACGAGCAGCAGTGCGACGCTCACCAGCTGGCACGCGGAGAACGCCCAGAGCAGTCGCCGGTGGGCGGTGCTCGGGGCGGAGGCGGTCGGCATTCGGGTCACCAGCTGAGTTTCACATCCTTGAGGAGGGGGATCTCGGGCTGCAGGTCGAGCACGCCGAGCACGTCGCCCGTCGTGAAGCCGCCCCACAGGCCGACGTTGAGCAGCCGCTCGAACCGGCCGGGCAGTGCGCCGGCGGTGTTCGCGATGAACTGCTGGACCGACGGGTTGCCCGCCCAGCGCGAGTTGCCCATCGTGCGGAGGAAGTTCTGGATCTGCACGGCCTCGGGTCCGCCCATCGCGATCGAGCGGAACGGGTTGACGAACATGCTCGGGCGCGCGAGCGCGAGGCGCGACGTGAGCGGTGCGACGAGCGACCGCAGCGGCGTGAGCCAGGTCGTCGGCCGCATGAGGCTGAGGCGGGGCAGGCCCGAGCGGATCGCAGCCGTCACGACCCCGCGGCCGCCGCTCATGACCGTCGACAGCACGGGCGCGCCGCGCGAGAGCACCTTGCCGATGCCGAACGGCAGCAGGCCGACCGCCGCCCAGGCGACATCGCTCAGCGTCGCCCGGCCGAAGGCGAATTTCAGCAGGGTGAGCCCGAGCGAGAGGATCGTGAGCCCCAGGATGATGAGGCCGAGCAGGCCGGTGAGCGGGGCGCCGATGATGAGCGCGATGACGCTGAGCACGAGCAGCACGATCGCGACGACCTCGAGCAGGTCGTCGACGAACTCCCAGAAGCCGTCGTTGTTGTCGGCGGTGTCCATCGCCTTCTGGATGCCCCCGACCGCGTCGTCGTACGCGTCGGACCAGGTCTCGAAGACCTGGTCGAATTGCTGCCAGAGGTCGTCGCGGGTCGCTTCTGCGGTCGTCACGGCCGACTTCGCGTCGGCGAGGTCGTCGCCGGCCGACTGCTTCTGCGCGTCGGTCGGCTCGCTCTCCCACGCCCAGGTGCGCTTGTAGTCGTCGACCTTGTCCTGTGCGTCTTCGCGGGCCTCGAGCGCGTTCTGGTAGTCGTTCTCGGCGCGCTCGATGTCGTCGATGCGCGGGTGGATCCAGTTCTGCGCGGTCTCGAGCTTGGCCGCGTAGGTCTTCAGCACCTTGCCGGTCTCGGTGTAGCGCACCGCGGCCTTCGAGAGGTCGTCGGCGGTGTCGGTCGCGAGCTCGGCGAGCTTGTCGGTGCCCTTGCTCTTGTGCACGTCGGAGTCGCCGATGGCGGTGAGCTCGGCGGCGGTCGCCTCCATCTGCGCGCCGAGCCGCACCCAGGCGGCGCCGCGTTCGTGGATGTCGCCGGGGTGGCCCTTGAGCCGACGGAGTTCGTGGTCGCCGTTGGGGGAGCGCATCAGTTCACCGTCGTCGTGGTCGCCGAGATGGTCTCGGTGCCGCCCGACAGGTCGGCGGCGGTGTCGGTGTCCCACTTGTCCCAGCCGTCGATGATCGACGTCAGCTGGTCGAGGATGCCCTGCAGGTTCTCGGTCAGGCCCTCGCGCTTGCCGTCCCAGGCCGACTCGAAGTCGCCGACCTTGTCGCGCAGCGAGTTGCGGTCGTCGGGCTTGTCGACGGCCTCCTCGAGCGCGTTGTTGATGTCACCCGCCTTGGTGAACTCGTCGATCGACGCCTTGAGACCGGCTTTCGTCGTTCGCAGTCGCTCGAGGTCGAGCATCACATCCACCATGGCAGCACCTCTCGTTCGGATTCGAGGTTAGCCACCGCTTCGCGGGTGCGAAACGGGGAGGACTCCCCATCCGTCGGACGTCGTCAGGGGAGCAGGCGCGTCGGCCCGCGGAAGAGGTAGGTCGTCTCGCGGATCGAGTGCTCGTCGAGCATGAGCATCAGCACGCGCGCGAGGCCCATGCCGAACCCGCCGTGCGGCGGCACGCCGTAGCGGAAGAAGTCGAGGTAGAACTCGAGCTCCTCCGGGTCCATGCCCTTGTCGAGCGCCTGCGCGATGAGCACGTCGATGCGGTGCTCGCGCTGCGCGCCCGTCGAGATCTCGACGCCGTTGTAGATGAGGTCGTACGAGTTGGTGAGGCTCGGGTCGCCCTCGTGGCGCATGTGGTAGAACGGCCGGATGCTCGACGCGTAGTCGGTGAGGAATACGAAGTCGTGCCCGTAGGTCTCCTTGACGTACGCCGAGATCTGGCGCTCGCCCTCGGGGTCCATGTCGTCGTCGGCGCGGGGGATGACGTAGCCGCGGTCGGCGACGATCTGCTTCGCCTCGGCGAGCGGGATGCGCGGGAACGGGCGGCTCGGCACCTGGATCTCGAGGTCGAAGAGCTCCTTGATCTCGGCGCCGTGCTTGTCGACGACGGCCTGGAAGCCGGCGACCATGAGCTCCTCGTGGAGGGCCATGACGTCCTCGTGCGAGTCGATCCAGCTGATCTCGGTGTCGATCGACGTGAACTCGGTCGCGTGACGGCTCGTGAACGAGGGGTCGGCGCGGAACGCGGGGCCGACCTCGAACACGCCGCCGAAGCCGGCGGCCTGGGCCATCTGCTTGAAGAACTGGGGGCTCTGCGCGAGGTACGCCTTGCCCTCGAAGTAGTCGACCTCGAACAGCTCGGCGCGCGACTCGGACGCCGACGCCATGAGCTTCGGGGTCTGGATCTCGATGAGACCCTTCTCGACCCAGACGCCGCGCAGCGCGTGCAGGAACGTCGTCTGGATGCGGAAGATGAGGTTCTGCTTCGGGTGTCGCAGGTCGAGGAAGCGCCAGTCCATGCGCTTGTCGAGGCTCGAGTCGGCCGCGATGGGCGTCTCGGGGTTCGCGGCGGCGACGACGTCGAGCGTCGCGATCTTCACCTCGATGCCGCCGAGCTTGACGCGCTCGTCGTGCTTGAGGTCGCCGGTCACGGTGATGAACGAGCCGTGCGCGAGGGCCGAGATCGCCTCGGTGGTCTCCAGGCGGGCGGATGCCTCGGCGTCGCCCTGCTGGCTCTCATCGAGCTCGCGCGTGGCCGGGTTGACGAGCTGCACGGCGCCGGTCTCGTCGCGCAGGATGACGAACTGCACCTTCTTCTGATCGCGAACCGTCTCGACCCATCCGGACACGGTGACGGGGCCGTCGGGCAGCGCGGCGAGGTTCTTGACGAGGGTGCGGTTGTTCACAGCGGGAAAGTCTACTTGAGCAGGGCGATCCTCTCTGATCCGCTGGTTGAGGAGCGAGCGACGGAGGAGCACGCGTCTCGAAACCAGCTGTCGATCGTACGACTTACAGGATGAGCCGTCCACGACCCCGGCATGCGAGCATGGTGGTCAGCTCATCCTGCAGGTGGGATGGGGCTCGAAGAGATGCGGATGAAGTGGGTTCGAGCGGACAGCGTCGCCGCAAGAAGCGGGCGAGCGGCATCGAGGTGGACGAGTACGCCCCACTGCGTGCCCGCCGCGCTCGGCTGTTCATGATCGTTGCCAGCATCACGGCGCTGGTGATGTACGCGCCGATCATCGTGTGGCTCATCGCGGAAGGCATCGCAGGCACGCTGACGCTCGGCTCGTTCTGGGTGCTCACTCTCCCGGCACCCGTCCTGCTCGGAACCGTCGGCTTCATCGGCCTCGCCCAGCGCAACCCGACGCTTCGCGACAACCCGCTCACGTGGACGCAGAACCTGTGAGGCGCTCGCGCCGAAGTCAGGCGCACTGGCTCTGGGTGACGTTGTCGGTGATCGTGATCGGCGTCCCGATCGTGTTGACCGTGACGTTCGGCACTACCCGCCCAGCAGATGTGCAGAGCGTTGATGAACTCGTTGGAGTCTGGGAAGCAGGCGACACGGGAGGCGAACTGAGACTCGAGACCGATCGAACGGCAGCACTCACGAATTTCGCTCGCGATCCGTTGCCCGACGGAACGCCCCTCCAAGAAACTGATGTACCAGGGGAGTGGTCGTATGCGCCGGGCACTGTGCGCATCGATCTGACGGGCGCGGACAGGATCGAGTTCGATCCGGTAACGTGCGGCTTCGAGGTTTGCCTGAGGTACCAACCTGACGAGGACACGGCAGTCATGTTCCACCGTCGCGCGGAAGGTTGAGAACGTGTTGACAGGGTCCTCCGTCGGTATCGGCCGTCGCTGGTTCAGCCCTAGGGTGGCCGAAGAGACACGGCCCACGCGAGGGGAGCACACGATGGACGCAGCAGGTCGCCGGGTCCCGTTCGACGCGCAGCAGGTCGACGCGCCGCTGTCGCGGTCGGCTGTCTTCCTCACCGTGACGATCGGCCCGACGCCCGAGCAGCTCAAGACCGCCCTCGAGGTCGTCGCGGGCATCGACGACCTCGTGAAGTCGGTCGGGTTCCGCGACCTCGGGGCGAACCTGTCGTGCATCGTCGGCATCGGATCCGCCGCCTGGGATCGGCTCGGCCGCAGCGACCGGCCCGCTGAGCTGCATCCCTTCGTCGCCATCGACGGCCCGAAGCACACGGCGCCGTCGACCCCGGGCGACCTGCTGTTCCACATCCGCGCCGAGCGCCCCGACTTCTGCTTCGAGTTCGAACGGCTGCTGTTCGAGCAGCTCGGCGATTCGATCGAGGTCGTCGACGAGGTCAACGGTTTCCGCTACTTCGACGCGCGCGACCTGCTCGGCTTCGTCGACGGCACCGCGAACCCGACGGGGCGCGGTATGGCGGACGCGACGCTCATCGGTGACGAGGACGAGGCGTTCGCCGGCGGCAGCTACGTCGTCGTGCAGAAGTACCTGCACGACCTCGCCACGTGGAACGCGATGACGACCGAGCAGCAGGAGGCCGTCATGGGCCGCCGCAAGACCGACGACGTCGAGCTCGACGACACCGAGCCGCAGCGCGCCCACAAGACGCTCGCGACGATCACCGACGACGACGGCAACGAGCTCGAGATCCTGCGCGACAACATGCCCTTCGGCAGCCCCGCGGCCGGCGAGTACGGCACGTACTTCATCGGGTACACCCGCCGCTTGTGGGTGATCGAGCGGATGCTGCAGCGCATGTTCCTTGGAGACCCGCCGGGGTTCCACGACCGGATCCTCGATGTCTCGACCGCCGTGACCGGCGCGACGTTCTTCGTGCCGTCGCTGCAGCTGCTCGAGGAGCTCGCGGACTGAGGGGAGTCGGGCGCTACTCGACCGACCGACGCGGGTTTCGAGATGCTCGCTGCGCTCGCTCCTCAACCCGCGCCGAGCACCCCCGGATACTCGGCGGATTCAAAGGATGCGGCTCTCTAGACTGGACCCCGTGCCGGCCGAGCAGATCCATCTCGTGCGCCATGGCGAGGTGTTCAACCCGCAGGGCGTGCTCTACGGCCGTCTTCCCGGTTACGGGCTCAGCGACCTCGGCCGCCTGATGGCGAAGGCCGCCGCCGACGACCTCGTCGCGCGCGGGCGGCCCGTGACGTCGCTCATCACGTCGCCGCTCCAGCGCACGCAGCAGTCGGGTGAGCCGATCGCGGCCGCGTTCGGCCTCGAGCCGACGCTCGACGAACGCGTGATCGAGCCCGAGAACCGCTTCGAGGGCAAGCGCATGCGCGGTCCGGGCGGCGCGCTCCGCGACATGCGCAATTGGGGCCTGCTGGTCAACCCGTGGGAGCCGAGCTGGGGCGAGCCGTTCCGGTCGATCGCGTCCCGCATGATGGCGGCGATCGAGGATGCCTGGGCCGGAGTCGACGGCGGAGACGTCGTCATCGTCAGCCACCAGCTGCCGATCTGGATGGTGCACCGCCACCTCGCCGACGAACGACTCTCGCACGACCCGCGGCGACGACGCTGCGCACTGTCGAGCATCACGACCCTCGAGATGCAGGGCGCGGCCGGCTCGGCCGCCGGGCGCCGCTTCGTCGAGGTCGGATACACGGATCCCGCGGCGGGACTCGCCGCGCAGGCGACGGATGTGGGTGCGGTGTGATGCGTGTTCGTGCACGTGGTCTCGATACGCGTCGCGCTGCGCGCGGCGCTACTCGACCGACGGTCGGGGTCGTCGCGCTCGCCGCGGCGACGGCGCTGCTGCTGACGGGGTGCACGAGCGATCCGCTCGCCGACCAGTTCCGCGAGGGCAGCGGCAAGAACTACATCGCCGGTGACGGCAGCATCTCGGAGTTCGACGAGAGCTCGCGCGGCGAGCCCGTCTCCTTCTCGGGCGAAACGGCCGACGGCGGCGAGTTCGACTCGGCCGACACCGCGGGCGACGTGACGGTCGTGAACTTCTGGTACGCGGGCTGCGCCCCGTGCCGGGTCGAGGCGCCCATCCTCGAAGAGGTCTACGAGCACTACGGCGAAGGCGAAGAGGGTGTCTCGTTCGTCGGCGTCAACGTGCGCGACAGCGCCGCGAACGCCACCGCCTTCGAGAAGAAGTACGGCGTGGATTTCCCGTCGATCCTCGACGTGAACGAGGGCGACGTGCAGCTGGCCTTCGCGGGCGACGTGCCGCCGGCCGCGGTGCCGACGACGCTCGTGCTCGACAAGCAGGGGCGCGTCGCCGCCCGCGTGCTCGGCCAGCTCGAGGACGCATCGATCCTCCGCGGGCTCGTCGACAGCCTGCTCGAGGAGAACTGACGTGTCTCCCGGCGAGCTCGTCATGAGCGGCCAGCTCCTGATCGCGGTGCCGATCGCCCTCGCGGCCGGCATCATCTCGTTCCTCTCCCCGTGCGTGCTCCCGCTGGTGCCTGGGTACCTCGGCTACATCGGCGGGTTCACGGATGCCTCGGCCGACGCCGCGACCGAACGTCGCAATCGCCGTCGTCTGCTGCTGGGCGTGCTGCTCTTCATCGCCGGCTTCACGGTCGTGTTCATCATCTACGCGGCGCTCGCGGGTGCCGCGGGCGCGTGGCTGCGCGCGTGGCAGGACCCGATCACGCGGGTGCTCGGTGTCGTGCTCATCGGCATGGGCCTCGTCTTCGTCGGCCAGTTCACGTTCATGCAGCGCCAGTTCAAGCCGAGCTGGCGTCCGGCGACCGGGCTCGCCGGGGCGCCGCTGCTCGGCGTCGTGTTCGGCCTCGGCTGGACCCCGTGCATCGGCCCCGCGCTCGCCGCGGTGCTCACGCTGAGTCTCAACAGCGAGTCGGTGGGCCGCGGGGTCGTGCTCGGCCTCGCGTACTGCATCGGCCTCGGCATCCCCTTCCTCCTCGTCGCGTTCGGCTTCGGCTGGATGACGGGGTCGCTGGCGTTCCTGCGCCGGCACATCCGCACCATCAACCTCATCGGCGGCGGCCTGCTCATCGTGATCGGACTGATCATGGTGTCGGGCCTCTGGACCGCCTGGATGAGCGACCTGCAGGGAGTGATGAGTGGCATCGACCTCGTCCTCTAACACCCACGGCGTCGACCCGCTGCGCCCCGCCGATCACTACGACTCGCCCGAGCCCGGGCCCGACGCATCCGGGCCGGGCGGCCCCGGCGACGGCGTCGCGCAGCCGAAGCTCGGCGTCGTCGGCTGGCTGCGCTTCGGCTGGCGCCAGCTCACGAGCATGCGCACGGCGATCCTGCTGCTGCTGCTCCTCGCGATCGCCGCGGTGCCCGGATCGCTCGTGCCGCAGCGCTCGAGCGACCCGAACGGCGTCACCCAGTACTTCACCGACAACCCCGACCTCGCGCCGGTGCTCGACAAGCTCCAGATGTTCGACGTCTACACGTCGGCCTGGTTCTCGGCCGTGTACCTGCTGCTGTTCGTGTCGCTCATCGGCTGCATCATCCCGCGCACGAAGCACCACTTCGAGGCGCTCCGCGCCCGGCCGCCGCGCACCCCGGCCCGGCTGAACCGCCTTGCGGGCTACACCGAGCGGGCATTGCCCGAGGGTGTGGATGCCGCGACCGCGGTGGCCGAGGCATCCAAGCTGCTCAAGCAGCAGGGATACCGGGTCGAACCCTACGAGCTGCGGGGCGACCCGAGCGTGTCGGCCGAACGCGGGTACCTGCGCGAGACCGGCAACCTCGTGTTCCACACGGCGATGCTCGGCGTGCTGCTGGCGGTCGGCGTCGGCGGCGGGTTCGGCTTCGCGGGCCAGCGCGTCGTCGTCGAGGGGCAGTCGTTCGTCAACACGCTCGCGGCGTTCGACTCGTTCAACCCGGGCCGGTTCTTCAGCGACGCCGAGCTCGACCCGTACAAGCTCGAGCTCGGCGAGCTCGACGCCGTCTACGAGACCCAGAACCAGGACGCGCTCGGCCAGCCGATCGACTTCACCGCCCACGTCACCGTGACCGACGACTCGGGCTCGGCCGAGGAGGGCACGGTCAAGGTCAACGATCCGCTGCGCACGCACGGCACCGACGTGTACCTGCTCGGCAACGGCTACGCGCCGCACATCGTCGTGCGCGACCCGTCGGGCGAGGTGGTCTTCGACGACGCCGTGCCGTTCCTGCCGCAGGACGCGAACCTGTTCTCGATCGGCGTCGTCAAGGTGACCGACGGGCTCGACGAGCAGCTCGGCATGATCGGCCTGTTCTACCCGACGCAGGAGACGATGGACAACGGCGCGTCGGCCTCGACGTACCCCGACCTCGTCTACCCGGTGCTCTCGCTCACGGTCTACGAGGGCGACCTCGGCATCGACGCGGGCAAGCCGACCTCGGTCTACACGCTCGACCCGTCGGAGATGACGCAGCTCAACGGCCGCAACACCGACGTCGCCTCGATCGAGCTCATGCCAGGCCAGGTCACCGAGCTGCCCGGCGGGCGCGGCACGGTCGAGTTCGTCGACGACAGCGACGGGGCCGCTCCGGCGGTCGAGGTCGCGCCCGACCGCACCGACGCCGTGCCGACCGACGACCGCGCGTTCGACACGGCGGTCAAGCGGTTCGCGTCGTTCGACATCCACCACGACCCGACGCAGGGTTGGGTGCTGGTCTTCGCGATCCTCATCCTCGGCGGACTGCTGCTCTCGCTCTTCGTGCCGCGCCGCCGCATGTGGGTGAAGGTCGCCACGCGCCGCGACGGCACGCGCGTGCTCGAGTTCGCCGGGCTCGCCCGCGGCGAGGACCCGAACCTCGAGCAGGCGGTCGCGGCGTTCGCCGACCGGCTCGCCGGGCCCGTGCCCGACGAGGTCGACGCCAAGTGAGCGGGTTGAGGAGGCGCGCCAGCGCCGTCTCGAAACCCGCCCGACCGGGGGTTTCGAGACGCTCCTCCGTCGCTCCTCAACCCACTCCTCCGACTCGCCACGACGTAAGGTAGTCACGTGCCCACCCTCGACGAAATCTCGGTCCTCTGCGTCTACTCGGCGATGGCCGTGTACGCGATCGCGTTCATCGCCTATGCGATCGACCTCGCGAAGCGCGGTGCCGCGGCCTCCGCCGCTGCCGATGCGGCGCTGGATGCCTCG
Source organism: Agromyces cucurbitae (assembly GCF_058349945.1). Lineage (NCBI taxonomy): Bacteria > Bacillati > Actinomycetota > Actinomycetes > Micrococcales > Microbacteriaceae > Agromyces > Agromyces cucurbitae. Next base: position 695,084 of record NZ_JBYRES010000001.1, read on the forward strand.
GCTGAGAGCACCGCTGACGCCGGCACCGCAGCCGGCGAGGTGCGCGAGCGCGTCGGGGTGCTGCAGGCGGCTCCCGCCGCGAAGGCGTCGACGGAGGCTTCGGCTGCTGCCGCGGCATCCGGTTCGACCGATGCCGGTACCGCCGGCGGTCGCCGCTCGCGGTGGAAGAGCGCCCTCGACGACGGCGCGACCGTCGAGTACGGGCGCTCGCCCGCGCTGCGGGTCGCCGTCGCGATGACGGTCGTCGCCTGGCTGCTGCACCTCACGGCCGACGTGCTGCGCGGCGTCGCCGCCGAGCGCGTGCCGTGGGCCAACATGTACGAGTTCGCGCTCACCGGCACGCTCGTCATCACGACGGTCTACCTCGTGGTGCTGCTGTTCGCGAAGCACGACCTGCGGTTCCTCGGCACGTTCGTCACGGGTCTCGTGCTCATCCTGCTCGGCGTCGCGACCGTGAACTTCTACGTGTCGATCGTGCCGCTGCCGCCGGCGCTGCAGTCGGCGTGGCTCGTGATCCACGTGTTCGTCGCGACGACGTCGGTCGGGTTCTTCGCGCTGAGCTTCGCGCTCTCGGTCGTGCAGCTCATGCAGTCGCGGCGCGAATCGCTCGCCGCGAGCGCGCAGTCGGTGAAGAAGAGCTTCCTCGCGACGCTGCCCGACTCGGTCACCCTCGAGACCCTCGCCTACCGGGTGACGATCATCGGCTTCATCCTGTGGACCTTCACCCTGATGGCCGGCGCGATCTGGGCCGAGCGCGCCTGGGGCCGCTACTGGGGCTGGGACACCAAGGAGGTGTGGACCTTCATCATCTGGGTGGTCTACGCCGGGTACATCCACGCGCGGGCGACGCGCGGCTGGCGCGGCTCGCGCTCGGCCTGGCTCGCGATCATCGGCTTCTCGACGGTGCTCTTCAACTTCACCGTGGTCAACCTCTTCTTCAAGGGCCTGCACGCGTACTCGGGGCTGCCCGTCGGCGGCTGAGGGGCCACCCGCTCGCGCTGCCCACGGCCTTCCCGCCGGCGAGTCGCCGAAAAGTGCTGCTCGTCTCGCGCGGAGCAGCACTTTCTGGCGAGTCGCGGCGGGGCCGCGAGTGCGGGGGTGACGTGAGTCGCCAGAAACGGTCGCTCGAGGACGCATGAGCAGCACTTCCTGGCGACTCGCGCGCTGACGCCTCAGGGCGGGCACGGTTGCGGTGCGGGGCGACCGAGAGCACGATCGCTGCATGGGCAGGAGCCTGCTCGAGCGCGACCGTGAGCTCGACGAGCTGCGCGTCGCCGCGAGCGACGCGTCGATGGGGCGCGGCCGGGTGGTGCTGCTGCACGGCGAGGCGGGCATCGGCAAGTCGAGCCTCGTGAACGCGTTGCGGGCCGATCCGCCCGCCGGGGTGCGGGTGCTGCTCGGTGCGTGCGACGCGATGTCGACCCCGCGTCCGCTCGGGCCGCTGCGCGACCTCGCGGCCGACGTCGGGCCGCGGCTGGGCGAAGCGCTGCGGGCCGGTGACCGCGAAGAGGTGTTCGCGGCGCTTCGTGACGAGCTCTCGGATGCCTCGGGCACGGTGCTCATCGTCGAAGACGCGCACTGGGCCGATGAGGCGACGCTCGACGCCCTGCGCTTCCTCGCGCGGCGCATCGACGACCTGCCCGTCGCGCTCGTCATCACCTATCGCGACGAGCTCGACCGCGACCACCCGCTCGGGCGGCTGCTCGGCGACCTCGGCCACGGCGATCGGGTCGACCGGCTCGCCCCGAACCGGCTCAGCCCGGCGGCCGTGGATGCGCTCATCGCCGGCAGCGGGCTCGACGCGGGTCGCGTGTTCGCGACGACGGCGGGCAATCCGTACTTCGTGAGCGAGGTCGTCGCGTCGGCCGACGAGGCGGGGGTGCCGCCGACCGTCGTCGACGCGATCACCGGGCGCCTGCGACGGCTCGATGCTGCGACCCAGGAGCACGTCGAGCAGCTCGCCGTCGTGCCCTCGGCCGTGGACCCGGCGCTGCTGGCATCTCTCGTTCCCGGTGCGGCCGGTGCGCTGCGCGCGGCCGAGGAGGGCGGGCTGCTCGAGGTGCGTCCCGACGGCGTGCGATTCCACCACGAGCTGACGCGCCGGGCGGTCGTCGACGCGCTTCCCGCCTCACGACGCATCGAGCTCGAACGCGTCGTCCTCACGGCGCTGCTCGACTCGGGCAGCGCCGACCCGGCGCGGCTCATGCACCACGCCGCGGCCTCGGGCGACGTCGACGCGATCGTCGAATGGGCGCCTCGCGCGGCGCGCGACGCCGCGACCTCGGGTGCCCATCGGCAGGCGGTCGAGCACTACCGGGCGGCCCTGGCACACGCCGGCCGCTACGCAGCGGACGAGCTCGTCGAGCTGTACGAGGAGTGCGCGATCGAGTCGTACACGGTCGGCGCGGCCGACGCGGCGGTCGCCGCGCAGACCCGCGCGATCGCGCTGCGTCGCGAGCTCGGCGATGCGCGCGCGCTCGGCGCGAGCCTGCGGTGGCTCTCGCGCTTCGACTGGTTCGACGGGCTGCGGAGCGACGCCGAGGCTGCCGCGCGCGAGGCGTCGGCGGTGCTCGCCACGGCCGGCGACGAGAGTCTGTACGCGATGGCGCTCAGCAACGAGGCCCAGCTCGCGCTGCTCGCGCACGACACCCACCGCGCGCTCGAACTCGCCGGCCGGGCGATCACCCTCGCCCGCGAGTCGGGCGACCGCAGGGTGCTGTCGCACGCCCTCAACAACCACGGCACCGGGCTGCTCTTCCTCGGCGACGACGAGGGCATCGGCGAGCTGCTCGAGGCCGCCGATGCGGCGCTCGGCATCGACGACATCGAGGATGCGGCGCGAGCGTTCGTCAATCTCGTGTGGGCCCTGCTCGACGAGTACCGGCTCGACGAGGCCGAACGGCACCTCTCACGGGCGCTCGCGCTGACGGAACGGTCGGAGTTCATCGGGTTCGCGACGTACCAGCGCATGGAGCAGGCGCGGCTCGCCCTCGCGCGGGCGCAATGGGACGACGCGCTCGCGCTCGTCGAGCCTCCGCCCGACATGCCGCACGCCCGATGCGTCGCGCTCACGGTTGCCGGCACCGTTCGGCTCCGCCGCGGTGACGACGGCGCCGACGAGATCCTCGAGGAGGCGCACCGTCTCGCCGCCGAGCTGGGGGAGCTCCAGCGGCGCGGCCCCGTGGCGGCCGCGAGGGGCGAGGCCGCACTGCTCGGCGGCGATCCCGGCACGGCGCAGGCGATCGTGCGGCCCGAGTTCGACGAGGCCGATCGCCGCGAGGCGAGGGCGCTGCGAGCCGAGCTCGGCGACCTGCTGCGACGCGCGGGCGACGACATCGAGGTCGCCGACGACGACCCGCACCCGTTCGCCGTGCAGGCGCGCGGCGAGTGGCGTCGCGCCGCCGAGTGGTGGCGCGCGGCCGGAGCGCCGTATCACGAGGCGGCCGCGCTCGCCGAGAGCCGCGACCCGGCCGACCTCGTCGATGCGCTCGCGATCCTCGACCGCATCGGCGCCGCGCCGCTCGCCCGGCGGGTGCGCGCCGATCTCCGCGACCGTGGCGTCCGCGGCATTCCGCGCGGCCCGTCGAGTCTCACCCGCAGCAATCCCGACGGACTCACGGGGCGCCAGCTCGACGTGCTGCGACTGCTCGCCGACGGGCTCACGAACGCCGAGATCGCCGACCGCCTCGTCGTCTCGGTGCGCACGGTCGACAGCCATGTCGCCGCCGTGCTCACGAAGCTCGGGGTCTCCTCGCGCCAGGACGCCGTGCGCATCGCCGAGGAGCGGCAGCTGCTCTCGGGCTGATCTCGGTAGCGCACCTCGGTGATCTCGGTAGTGCTCGCCGATTCGCCGATGAGCGCCCGGCGGTGGGATGGAATCACGGCCCGCAGAGGCGGGAACGTGAACGACAGGGGATCACCATGAACACCGCACTCGCCGCATCCGCATCGACGGCGGTCCGCCCGGCCCGGTCACTGCGCGAATGGATCGCGCGTGCCTTCGCCGCCGTCGGAGCCGGACGCAGCCGCGGGGTCGGCCACGTCGTCGACCGCGACGAGCTCGCTCGCCGTCATGAACTGCGGCAGGAGGCGCGCCGGCTGCGCGACGAGCAGATCCGCAACGGTGCGTACGCCCGGCTGCTCTGACGCCCATCCGCTGGTCGAGGAGCGCCGACGCGCCAGTGGCGACGCGTCTCGAAACCTCACGCGCTGGTCGAGGAGCGCCGACGCGAGGCGGCGACGCGTCTCGAAACCCGGTGAGCCGCCTTCAGAGACCGGCCCACCATGGTTTCGAGACGCGTGCTCCTTCGTCGCGCGCTCCTCAACCAGCGAAACGTGGCAGCGCTTGCACGATGGCGGCGCCGCAATATCAATGGATCACGTCGCGACGAGGCATCCCGATTGCAAACGCTTGCATTAACTCGCGCAACGCTGCTACCTTCGCGAGCAGTGCCGTGGGCACAGTGGTCGGCACGCGGTCGTGCCGGGAATCGGGAGTCAAGGATGACGCAACGCGCGCTCGCTCGCAGGTGGTTCGCCTCAGCGCTGGTGGGAGGGCTCGCCGTCACGGCGCGAGCACGCACTCGGCGTCGGCCTCGGGCAGGCCCATCGTCAGCTCCTCGACGTGGACGGTCAGCCACGCCTGCGAGTTCGAGGCGCCCGCATTGCCCTGCGCCGAACGGTTCGGGTTGAAGCATTCGTGCGCGAAGGCGGCGGTGCCGCTCGCGAGCACGCCCGCGGCTGCGAGCGCGACACCGGCACCGATCGTGGTCATGGTCTTCGTGAACATCTGGTCTCCTTCGGGTGGAAATCGGTTCGTGCGGAGCGCGGTGCGCACGCACGATCTCCACCGTCGCGGGTCGGGCGGCGCCGGGGATCCGTGTCCACCCTGAAAGCCGACGGCGGCCGACCCGGATGCTGCACCCAGTGCTGGGGGTTGACGCGAGCCGTCCGCCGAGCCCCTCGGTCGAGCGGTGGGTCGAGTAGGCGTGCAGCGCCGCATCGAACCTCGGCGCGAAGCGCCGTATCGAGCGCGCGTCCGGTCGCTTCCGCCGCTCCTCCGTCACTGAGTCGCAGTGCGACTCAGTGACGGAGCGGCGCGAAGGCGGCGCGCGAGGTCGCGGCGATGACGCCCGCCACGACGACGAGTGCGAGCGCGACCCACGGCAGCGCGGCGACGCCGGCCGCCTCGAGCACGATCCCGCCGATGAACGCGCCGACGGCGATGGACCCGTTCCAGGTCGCGACGACCATCGACTGGGCGACGTCGGCGGCGCTGCCCGCGATGCGCGCCGGGGCCGACTGCAGCAGGGTCGGCGCACCGCCGTAGGCGACGCCCCACAGCGCGACCGCGGCGTACACCGCGACCGGCTCGGCGGCGAGGCATCCGGTCACGATCATCGCCGCGCCGAGCGCGGCCGCGGCGACGAGCACCATGGTGCGGAGGTGCCGGTCGACCAGGGCCCCCGACACGAGCACGCCCGCGACCGCGAACACGCCGAATACGAGCAGCACGACGTCGAGACGCGCATCGAGGCCCGACGGCACCGTCAGCGGGGCGATGTAGGTGTACGCGACGTTGTGCGCGAGCACGAAGGCTGCGGTCGTCGCGAGCACGGCGACGAGTCCGGGCAGGCGCAGCACGGTGCGGAGTCCGGGGCGCGAACCGGCCCGCTCACCGGGGAAGGCGGGCAGCGCGACCGCCGCCCACACGGCGAGCACGAGCGCGAGACCTGCGAGCACGGCGAACGCGGCGCGCCAGCCGAGCGCGGCGCCGAGGGTCGTCGCGATCGGCAGCCCGAAGGCGAACGCGAGCGGGGTGCCGACCATCGCGATCGACAGCGCGCGGCCCGAGTGCTCGGGCTCGACCATGCGCATCGCGTAGCCGGCGGCGATCGCCCAGAGCAGGCCGGCGAGCATGCCGCCGACGGTGCGGGCGACGAGGATGGTCGTGTAGTCGCCCGCGATCGCGGTCACGCCGCTGACGAGGGCGAACCCGACGACGAGCGAGAGCAGCAGCCGCTTGCGCGGCACCGCCCGGGTGAGCGCGGTCAGGGGGATCGCGGTCACCGCGGTCGTGACGGCGTACGCGGCGACGAGCCAGCCGATCTGCGCCTCGGTGACCCCGAGGTCGGCGCTCATCTGCGGCAGGAGCCCGGCCGGCATGATCTCGGTCACGACGCCGACGAACACGATCGAGGCCAGCGCGAGCAGGCCGTTGTAGGGGAGTCGGGCGCGCGGCGGCGCCGCGACGGCGGGCGTTGAAGCGGTGATCGGAGATGCCATGGCGCCAGTGTCGAACCTTGACACTAGTGTTAAGGTCAAGTCGATCTCGAGGAGGTGCCGTGCGCATCGGCGAACTGGCTGCGCAGACCGGGGTGTCGACCCGGCTGCTGCGCTACTACGAGGCCCAGGGGCTCATCTCGTCGAGCCGCGAGAGCAACGGGTACCGCGACTACGCCGACGGCGTGGTCGAACGGGTCGGCCAGGTGCGCGACCTCATCGACGCGGGCATCCCGACCGCGGTCATCCTCGACATGATCCCGTGCCTCGCGAGCGTCACCGACCCCGAGACGCCGGTCATCCAGCGAGCGCTGGCCGAGTCGCTCGCCGAGCGTCGCGCCCAGCTCGAACAGCGCATCGGATGCCTCTCGAAGAACCGCGACGCCATCACCGCGTACCTCGAGCGGGCCACGATCACGGGTTGAGCGCACTTCGGGCGGTGTGAGCGGGCGCTGCAGCGGTCGTCGCGCCGGAGAGATTCCGGCAACGCGACGAGGGGTCGCGGCGAATCCGCCGCGACCCCTCGGACAACCGGGTGAGCCCGATGCTCAGGCGCAGCGCTTGAGCTTCGCCACGCCGTCGGTCAGCACGCCCTTGCCGCCGAGCAGCACGATCTTCGCGGGCTGGGCCTTGTTGAGCGAGTCGAGCACGGGGCCGGGAACGCAGTTGCTCCGCACGAGGAAGAGCGGGCCCTTGTTCGCGGCGAGTGCGCCGCCCGCGAGGGCGTCGGCGTAGCCGCTGCCCACGGCGAGGTAGGCCACGTCGTAGTCGTCCGCGTAGACCACGGCGTTGAGCTTGACGGCGGTGTCGTAGCGGTCGTCGCCCGCGAATCGGAACATGTTCTGCGGGTGCAGCGAATCGAGCTGCTTGTAGATGCCCGACGACACGACGCTCGTGCCGCCCATGACGATGGCGGAGCTCGGCTCGTACTCGGCGATCGCGGCCTTCACCGCGTTCGGGATCGACGACGCCTTGCCGTCGACGAGGACGACCGGCGAGAAGTCCATTCCGGCGACCGGGGCGGCGGCGAGCGCGTCGGGGAAGTCCCGTCCGGTCGCCACGAAGGTGTTGTCCCAGGGGCCGTAGTTCGCAACCGCGAGGCTCGTCGCGTAGCGATCGGCACCCGACAGGCGAACCACCTTGCCGAGCTTCGCGAGCTGGCTCTCGACGTTCTTGCTGACAGCACCCGTTCCGCCGGCGATGACGATCTCGTTCGGGCCGATGCGCCTGATCTCGTTGGCGACGCCGGCGGGGATCGCGTTGGGCTGCACGAGCAGCAGCGGGCTCTTGAGCGCCGCTGCAGTCGCCGAGACGCTCAGCGCGTCGGGGAACGCCGTGCCCGTGGCGATGAACACGCGCGACGCGGTGTCGGGGAACTTCTTCGAGATCGCGAGGGCCGTCTGGTACCGGTCGGCGCCGGCGATCCGCTCGACCTGGGGCGCCCAGGCGGCGGTGGCGGGAGCAGTGGGACCCATGACCGTGCCGGCAAGGGCGGCGACCGTCGCAGCGGCGGCGAACAGTAGGGAGAAACGTCGTCTTCTGGAAGTCATCGATGGCTTTCGTGTCGGAAATCGGCAACCCGGCCAACCTAACCGACGGTGCAGGTTATGCCCGTATTCGGGGGTCACCGCGCGTCGCGCAGCACCTCGTGGCACCGGCCGACGCGTTCGAGCCACCAGTCGACCCGCTCTTCGGAGGCGGCGTAGCGATCGAGCAGCACCGGGTCGGGCACGACCCGCGCCACCGCGATCGACCCGCCCTCGGGCACGAGCGGCGACCCCGTGACATCCGCCGCCAGGAGCGACGCCGTGCCGAGCCCGCAATCGAACTCGAGCGACGGCACCGACGCGGCAAGGTGCGCGCCCATCGCGAGGCCGACGCTCGTGTCGAGCGCGCTCGACACGACGACCGGCAGGCCCGCCTCGGCGACGATGCCGAGCGCGCGGCGGATGCCGCCGAGGGGCTGCGCCTTGATCACGAGCAGGTCGGCCGCGCCGGCCTCGGCGACCGCGAGCGGGTCGTCGGCGCGGCGCACGCTCTCGTCGGCCGCGATCGGGATGTCCATGTACTTCGTGCGTCGGCGGATCTCGGCGAGCTCGTCGACCGTGGCGCACGGCTGTTCGACGTACTCGAGGTCGAACGGCGCGAGCGCGTGGATCGCGTGCTCGGCCTCGTCGACGTTCCAACCGCCGTTCGCGTCGACGCGCACGCGCCCCTCGGCGCCGAGCGCGTCGCGCACGGCGCGCACGCGGGCGACGTCCTGCGCGAGCGTCTGGTCGGATCCGGCGACCTTCACCTTCGCGGTGCGGCATCCCGGAAAGCGGGCGAGCACCGCGGGCACGCTGTCGGGGTCGACGGCCGGCACGGTCGCATTCACCGGGATGCGGTCGCGCAGGGCGGGCGGCGGCGCGTTCCAGCCGAAATCGATCGCGGCGGCCAGCCAGGCGGATGCCTCGTCGTCGCCGTACTCGGCGAAGGGGCTGAACTCGGTCCAGCCCGCGGGACCCTCGAAGAGCATCGCCTCGCGCACGTCGATGCCGCGGAACCGGGTCACGAGCGGCAGCGCCACGACCCGGGCGGTGGCGAGCAGGTCGTCGAGTGCGGGGAGCTCGTCCGGGGCGGGGCTTGCGGCGGTCGGCATGGGCCAAGTCTGGCATCCGGCGGAGCAGCGCGAATAGGGTGGTCGGCATGAGTGGCGACGGCATCGCGGAGATCGGGCTCGAGACGACCGAGGTGCGTCCCGAGTCGACGGGGCGCAACATCGCGATCGGCATCGGCGGCATCCTCGTCGTGATCGCGGCGGCGATCCCGCTCACGTGGGGAGTCCTCACCGTCGGCACCGCGGCGTACGCCCTCGTCACCGGCATGCTCGCGAACGCGGGCGCCGGGGTCTGAGCGAGCGCGACGGACCGCACGGCTCCGAGCGCGATCCGCGATGCGCGGCGGCCCCGCCCGAATAGGCTGGACGGCATGAGTGCCGAGGTCTCCGAACTGTTCGACCCGAGCGAGTGGGCCGAGGCGCCGGTCGGGGTCGCATTCACCGACATCACCTACCACCACTCGCTCGACGGCCGCATCGCCCGCATCGCGTTCGACCGGCCCGAGGTGCGCAACGCGTTCCGCCCGCACACGGTCGACGAGCTCTACCGCGCCCTCGAAGACGCGCGCACGAACCCGCGCATCGGCGTCGTGCTGCTGACCGGCAACGGCCCGAGCCCGAAGGACGGCGGCTGGGCGTTCTGCTCGGGCGGCGACCAGCGCATCCGCGGGCGCGACGGGTACAAGTACTCCGACGCCGAGACCGCGATCGTCGACGGCGCGGGCGGCACGGCCGACCCGCACGGGCACGCGGCGGTCGGCCGCCTGCACATCCTCGAGGTGCAGCGGCTCATCCGCTTCATGCCGAAGGTCGTCATCGCGGTCGTGCCCGGCTGGGCCGCGGGCGGCGGTCACTCGCTGCACGTGGTCTGCGACCTCACGATCGCCTCGCGCGAGCACGGGCGCTTCAAGCAGACCGACGCCGACGTCGGCTCGTTCGACGCGGGCTACGGTTCGGCGTACTTCGCCCGCCAGATCGGGCAGAAGTTCGCGCGCGAGGTCTTCTTCCTCGCCGAGGAGTACTCGGCCGACCGCGCCTACGAGATGGGCGCGGTCAACCGCGTCGTGCCGCACGCCGAGCTCGAGCGCGAGGCGATCGCGATGGCCCGCACGATCCTCACGAAGTCGCCGACCGCGATCCGCATGCTGAAGTTCGCGTTCAACGCGGTCGACGACGGCATGGTCGGCCAGCAGGTCTTCGCCGGAGAGGCCACCCGCCTCGCCTACGGCACCGACGAGGCGGTCGAGGGCCGCGACTCGTTCCTCGAGAAGCGCGACCCCGACTGGGGACCCTACCCGTGGCACTTCTAGCTCGGCCGGTTACATGAAACCGCTCGTGCAGGTTTCGGCCGGGGATGCCTCGGCGCTGACGCGTGCGCTCGCCGAGGCCCTCGCCGGGGGCCCCGCCGTCTGGCCCGTCCCCGCCGCGCCCGCCGTGCCCGCCGTGCCCGCCGCAGGCGCGCACACTTCCGGGGGTGCTCTTCCGACGGATGCGGCCGCGACACGCCGTGCCGGTGTCGGGATTGCACCCCCGGAGCGCGGCGAGCTTCCCGACGAGGTCGGCGACGGGGTCGCGCTCGTCGTGGAGACGAGCGGGTCGACCGACCGGCCGAAGCGGGTCGCGCTCTCGGCCGACGCGCTCGAGGCGAGCGCGCACGCCACGCACGACGCGCTCGGCGGACCCGGCCAGTGGCTGCTCGCGCTTCCCGGTCACTACATCGCCGGAGCGCAGGTGCTCGTCCGCGGCATCCTCGCCGGCACCGAGACGGTCGTGCTCGGCGGCGGAGCCGGCCCCGACGGCGAAGGCTCCGGCGGAGCCGGCCCCGGGGGAGCGGGTGGCGGGTTCCGCCCGGCGGCATTCGCCGAGACATCTGCCCGTATGCTGCCGAACGTGCCGCACTACACCTCGCTCGTACCGGTGCAGCTCGCCCGGGTCGTCGAGGCCGCCGAGCGCGACGCGTTCATCGCGGCGGCGCTGCGGTCGTTCGACGCGATCCTCGTCGGCGGCCAGGCGCTCGGCGCCGAGGTCGCCGCCCGCGCCGATGCGCTCGGCGCGCGCATCGTGCGCACGTACGGCTCGAGCGAGACCGCGGGGGGCTGCGTCTACGACGGAGAGCCGATCGGCGACACCCGCATCCGGTTCGTCGAGGGGGCGATCGAGCTCGCGGGGTCGAGCCTCGCCGACGGATACCTCGACGACCCCGAGCGCACCGCCGCGGCCTTCGTCGTCGACCGTGGCATGCGCTGGTATCGCACGGGCGATCTCGGCGAGCTCGACGCCGAGACCGGACGCCTCCGGGTGCGCGGCCGCGCCGACGACGTGATGATCTCGGGCGGGGTGAAGGTCGTGCTCGGCGAGGTCGAGCGCGCGGTGCGCCGACTCGAGGGATTCGCCGACGCGGTCGTGGTCGCGGTGCCCGACGCCGAGTGGGGCGAGCGCGCGGCCGTCGTGGTGGGTGCGCCCGTCGGCGATGACGAGTTCGCGCTCGGCCGGCTCCGACAGGCCACGGATGCGGCGGGCCTCAGCCCCGCGGCCCGGCCCGTACGGCTCGTGGTGGCCGACCCGTGGCCGCTGCTCGCGTCGGGCAAGCCCGACCGCCGGGCGCTCGCGGTCCTCGCGGCGAGGTCGGTCGAGTAGCGCGGAGCGCGTGGCGAGGCCGCTGCTGCGGGGTTTCGATACGCGTCGACTTCGTCGGCGCTACTCAACCGGCGGTCGGGGTTTCGAGACGCGTCCTCCTGCGTCGGGCGCTCCTCAACCGGCGGTCGGGGTTTCGAGACGCGTCCTCCTGCGTCGGGCGCTCCTCAACCGGCGATGGTGATCACAGCGGCGACGAGTGGGCGATGGCCCACTCGAGCGCGGGCTTGCGCAGCGCGAACCGATCCATGAGTGGAAGTTCGTCGAAGGTCACCTTGCGTGGCGCCTTCACGACCGCTCCGTACGCGGCGGTGAAGTCCGCGATCGCGTCGGCGACGACCGCCTTCTTCGTCATGTCGAGGAGGTAGGCGAGGTCGTTCAACGCTCGGTGGGTGTCGGAATCGACCTTGATCGAGATGTCCGGCATGTGTGCTCCTCGTGCTGGCGACGGATGATCAAGGGGTCCGCCCCACCACCGCGTCCTCAAGGGGGCGGGAGTATCCGTTCGAGGATGCGGTGGTGGAGCAGAGTTGCAGAGGACTTCTGCCGAGAGATCTCTCTCGGCCTCTCGACCGCTCGGCCTCGTCTCGCTCGTCGGGTCGGGGGAACCCTCGAGAGAAGCGGTGGTGGAGCAGAGTCGCAGAGTGTTTCCGCAGAGAGATACTCCGTCGGCGACGAGCGAGGCCGCGCCGGATCCGCAGGAGATGTGGACCGATCGGCCGGACGCGCGCCTGGGGAGGACCAGTGCGCGCTCGACCACCGGTCGTCGAGTAGCGCGCGAGGAAGCAGCTCCTTCGTCGCTACTCGACCACCGAGCGGGGTCGCTACTCGACCACCGCGAGCGCCTCGGCCTCGACATCGGCCTCGGCGAGGCGCTTCTCCTCGTCGAGGTGCGCCTGCACCGCGGCGCGCCCCGGCAGCAGCAGGCTCGCGACCGCGGCGATCGCGAAGCCGGCGACCGCGATCCACACCGACGCCTGCAGCGCGGTGAGCACGTGCTCACGGCTCCAGTCGTCGCCGACGATGCCGAAGAACACGGTCGTCGAGATCGCGACGCCGGCCGCTGCGCCGAGCTGCTGGAAGGTGCTGTACGTACCCGACGCGGCACCGGCGTCGGCGACCGGCACCGTGGCGAGGGCGACGTCGACGAGCGGGATCACGAGCAGCGCGAGCCCGACGCCCGCGATGAGCATCGGCCAGACGGCGGCCCAGCCGGTGAACGCGGCGCCGGTGTCGGCGACGATCGCGAACGTCCAGAGCACGCCGGCGGCGAGGGTCGCGGCACCGAGCGTCACGAGGTACTTGCCGACCCGTGCGACGAGCGGGATCACGATGCCCGTGCCGACCATCGCCCCGAGGCTGAACGCGAGCAGGTTGAGTCCCGCGGTGAGGGCGTCGAACCCGAGTCCGATCTGCAGGTAGACGATGAACGGCAGGGTGAACGCGTTGAGCGCGCCCTGGAACGCGGCCTGCGTGACGATGCCGGCCGAGAAGCCGCGGTCGGCGAACAGCGGCATGGGCAGCAGCGCCGAACCGTCGCGGCGCATGCGCCGGCGCTCGACCACGACGAACACACCGAGCAGCACGACCCCCGCGGCCACCGGCCACCAGAGCCAGCCCGGCCAGCCGAGCGACTGGCCCTCGACGAGCGGCACCATGAAGGCGAGCACGACTGCGCTGAGCAGCACGACGCCGACGAGATCGAGGCGCATCGGCCGCGTCGACCGCGTCTCGGGCACGAAGATCGCGGCGAGCACGAAGATCACGATGCCGACGGGGATGTTGATGAGGAACACCGTGCGCCAGCCGAGCCCCCACAGGTCGGCGTCGATGAGCCACCCGCCGAGCACGGGCCCGGCGACGGCGGCGAGTCCGCTCACGCCGCCGATGAGGCCGTACATCGGCGCGCGCTCGCGCGGCGAGAACAGCGCCTGCACCGAGGCGAGCAGCTGCGGCACCATGAGCGCCGCGAAGAGCCCCTGCAGGACGCGGGTGGCGACGAGCGCCTCGCCCGACCACGCGAGCGACGCGGCGGCCGAGGCGAGCGTGAACCCGCCGATGCCGATGAGGAAGACGCGACGGCGACCGTAGAGGTCGCCGAGCCGCCCGCCCGTGATGAGCGCAACCGCGAAGGCGAGCAGGTAGCCGCTCACGATCCATTCGAGTTGCGAGTCGGATGCCGCGAGGTCGGCGCCGATCGTCGGCAGGGCGACCTGCACGATGGTGGCGTCGAGCAGGTCCATGAATGCGGCGAAGAGCAGAATGCCGATGGCGAGCCCTCGGCGAGGTGCGGTGGCCATGGCGGCCGTCCTTTCGTATGCTGGGTTTGGTTCCGGAACGGAATAGTTCCGAAATGGGATAATCCCATAACGGAGAGAATAGAAGGGCGCCGTCGCGATGTCAAGCAAGGCCGAGGTCTCCGCGCGCATCTCCGAGCTCATGCAGCTCGTGATCGCCTCGTCGGTCATGTCGAACGAGCGCATCGCCCGGTCGATGGGCATCAACGTCGTCGACCTGCAGGCGCTCGGGTTCATCGCCCGCAACGGCGCGCCCATGACGGCGGGCGAGGTCAGCCAGGCGACCGAGCTGCCGACGAGCACGACCACGCGCGTGCTCGACCGGCTCGAGAAGCAGGGCTACATCGAGCGATCGCACGACCCCGCCGACCGGCGGCGCGTGGTCGTGCAGCTGCGCCCCGGCGCGCTCGCCGGGGCCGGGTCGGGCGGCGACGACGACCCGTACCGCGACATCCTCGAGGGCATGCACCGCCTGCACGAGGGCTTCACGGTCGCCGAGCTCGAGGTCGTGGCCCGCTATCTCGACGCCGTGAAGGACGTGCGCTGAGCCCGACTCAGGTCGGTCGAGTAGCGACGAAGAAGCGTATCGAGACCACCTGCGGAGTGGCCTCGATACGGCGCTGCGCGCCTACTCGACCGACCTCTTCTGATCGCCCGCATAGGCGCGCGAACTACCATGGCCGTGTGGCACGCCCGAAACCCCAACGGATGACCCCCGCCGACGAGCCCGCGAAGCGCCCGCGCACGCACAGCACGTCGGGCAATCCTGCGAAGGCGGCTTCGCGCCCCGACACGTCGAAACGCGTCGGCCCGGCGACTGCCGCCGACTGGATCTCGGGCGCCCGCCTGCGCACGCTCCCGCTCGCGATCGCCCCGGTCGCCCTCGGCACGGGAGCCGGCGTGCTCGCGATCGCCGACGGCCCGTGGCATCCGGCCCGTGCCCTGCTCGCCCTCGTCGTCGCGCTCGCGCTGCAGATCGGCGTCAACTACGCCAACGACTACTCCGACGGGGTGCGCGGCACCGACGACCACCGGGTCGGCCCGGCGCGGCTCACCGGTTCGGGCGCGGCGAAGCCGAAGCACGTGCTCGCCGTCGCACTCGCCTTCTTCGGCCTCGCGGCGCTCGCGGGCCTCGCGCTCGTCGTCGTCACCCAGCAGTGGTGGCTGCTCGCGGTGGGCGCGGTCGCGATCGTCGCCGCGTGGTTCTACACGGGCGGCAAGCACCCGTACGGCTACTACGGCCTCGGCGAGCTGTTCGTGTTCGTGTTCTTCGGCATCGTCGCGACTGCCGGGTCGGCGTTCGTGCAGGCCCTCACGGTCAACCTCGAGGCGTGGCTCGGCGGCGTCGGCGCCGGGCTGCTCGCGTGCGCCGTGCTCATGGCGAACAACCTGCGCGACGTCGCGCAGGACCGGCTGGCGCGCAAGCGCACCCTCGCGGTGCTCGTCGGCGAGCGCGCGGGCCGCGCGCTCTTCGTCGTGTTCACGCTCGTGCCGTTCGCGATCGCGGCCTTCCTCGCGCTGTTCTACCCGACGGCGTGGCTCGTGCAGTTCGCGCTCCTCGCGGCGCTGCCGGCGTGCCTCATCGTGCTCACCGCGAAGACGCCGCGCGAGCTCATCACGGCGCTTCAGCTCACGAGCCTCACGGCGCTGCTGTACGGCGTCGGGCTGGGGCTCGCGCTCGTGTTCTGACGGAGCGCGTTACTCGGGCTTGCGGGTGGCGTCGGTCGCGGCATCCAGTGCCGCGTCCTCTTCGGCGTCGTCCTCGCGCATGAGCGGCTTCTCGCGGTGGCGCGCCTCGTAGAGGTCGCTCGACATCGCGTTGCGGGGCTTGCGCAGGAACACGAGCGACGCGCTCAGTCCGAACAGGGCGGCGACCGCCGCCGACACCCATACGTTCACGCCTGCGATCAGCAGCACGGCGAGCGGCGCGGCGAACAGCACGACGCGGATCGCCGTGTACCAGATCCAGACGGGTACGGATTTCACCCTGACAGTGTAGGCGCGGTGCCTGCGTGCGACTCCCAGCCTGCCGTGACTCTCGCGAGCATAGACTTGGGGCATGGCACGGCTGCTCTTCGGACTCGTCGTCGCCGTGGCGATCTTCATGATCTACGCGGTCGTCGACTGCGCGATGATCGATCGCTCCCGCATCCGCGGCATCGCGCGCGGCTGGTGGATCATCGTGATCCTCGTCATCCCCGTCATCGGCGGCCTGCTGTGGTTCATCGTGGGTCGCGCTCGCGCCGAGCGGCTGCCCGGCGGCCGCCGCCGCACGGTCGCCCCCGACGACGACGCCGACTTCCTCCGCCGCCTCGGCGACGACCAGGCGCAGTCCGAGCGCATCCGCCGCCTCGAAGAGGAGCTCGCCGATCTCGACGGCGAGACGGATGCCTCGGCCGACGGCCACGGCGCCGGTCACAAGGCCGAGCCCGGCAAGCGACCCGACAACCCCGAGACGCCGGGCGATTCCGGTTCCACGGGCCGGCCGAATGCCTGAGGGCCCGACCGCCCCCGCCACCGCCTATTCGGTCGCGCTCTTCGACGCCTTCGTCGCGGCGGGCGTCACCGACGTGGTCGTCGCACCGGGCTCGCGCTCGCAGGCGCTCGCGCTCGCGGCCGCCGAGTTCGAGCGGCTGGGCCGCATCCGCCTGCACGTGCGCATCGACGAGCGCGGCGCCGGGTTCCTCGCGATCGGCCTCGCGGTCGAGACCGGCCGCCCGACGATCGTCGTCACGACGTCGGGCACGGCGGTCGCGAACCTGCACCCGGCGGTGCTCGAGGCGCACCACTCGGGGGTTCCGCTCGTGCTGCTGACCTCCGACCGGCCGGCCGAGCTCCGCGGCATCCGCTCGAACCAGACGACCATGCAGCCGGGCATCTTCGCCGGTGCCGTGCGGCTCGAACGCGACGTGACCGCGCCAGAGGGCGCGCCCGGCGAGGCGGATGCCGCGGCCCGACTCGCTCGAGAGGCGGTCGCCGCGGCGCTCGGTCGTGACCTTGAGGGCGGGCGCATCGCGCACCCAGGGCCCGGGCCCGTGCACCTCAACCTGCAATTGCGTGAGCCGCTGTCGTCGGCGTGGAGCGCTGCCGCCGGATTCGGAGATTCTTCGCGACACGCCGATCCCGGCGGCCGCGCGCACCGCGTATCGGCAGGATCTCCGAATCCGGCAGCACCCGCCGGCGCGCTCATCGCCCGCGGTCCCCGCACGGTCGTCGTCGCGGGCGCCGGGGCGGGCGATGAGGCCGAGGCGTTCGCCCGGGCGGGCGACTGGCCCCTCATCGCCGAGGTCACGAGCGGGGCGCACTTCGGGCCGAACCTCGTCGTCGCCTACCGCGAGCTCCTGCGCGAGCCCGGGTTCGGCGACCAGGTGCAGCGGGTCGTCGTGTTCGGGCATCCGACGCTGTCGCGCGAGGTGCCGGCGCTCGTGCAGCGCGACGACGTGGAGTCGATCGTCGTGGCACCGTCGGGCATCGAGTGGTTCAACCCGGGCCGCCGCGTGCGCCGCTTCGAGCGCGCCGTGCATGCCGCCGAGACGCCGCCGAGCCCCGAGGAGCGGGGGTGGGTGCGCCGGTGGGTGCACGCGAGCCGCATCCTCGTCGAGGCCGGCCTGCCGACCGCGCCGCCGCCCGTGTCGCCCGGCATCGACGAGACCGGGCACGTGCACGACTTCGAGGCGCACCGCGAGTTCATGCGTGCCCAGCTCGACGGCGTGCGGGCCCCGATCACCCGGCGCATGCTCGTCGACACGGTGTGGGCGGCGACCTGGCCGCACGACCGGCTCGTGTTCGGGGCATCCCGGCTCATCAGGGACGCCGACCGGGCGGTGCCCGGGCGCCGCATCGTCGTGCATGCGAACCGCGGTCTCGCCGGCATCGACGGCACCGTGGCGACCGCGCTCGGCATCGCGATCGCGAGCCAGGCGGATGCCGCGGGCGCGGCGCCGAGCCCGATGCATGACGCGTCGGTGTCGCCGGTCGAGGAGCGCCCGACGGAGGAGGACGCGTCTCGAAACCAGCCCGACGCCGACCTCCCTGAGCCCGACGAGGCCGGCAGCGAGCTGGCCGCGGTGCTCGCGCAGGCGCAGGCGGTCGAGCGTGCGATCGCGGCGTCGCGCGGCGGCTCGGCCGACTCGAGCACCACGCGTGCGCTGATCGGCGACCTGACCCTGCTGCACGACGTCGGGTCGATGCTGCTCGGCGCGGGTGAGGCGAGGCCGCGGCTGCTCGTGATCGTCGGCAACGACGGCGGCGGAACGATCTTCGACTCGCTCGAGGTCGCCGGCACGGCGCCCGCCGACGCGTTCGACCGGGTGCAGTACACGCCGCAGCAGGTCGACCTCGCGGCGCTCGCCACGGCGTACGGCTGGAGCTACGTGCGGGCGACGACGCGCGGCGAGCTCGACGAGGCGCTCGCGTCGCGGGTCGAGGGCCCGACGATCCTCGAGGTGCCACTGCCGCGGTGAGGCTCTCGCCCGCCCGTGGCTCCCGCCGGTTCGCGCCGGAACCAACTTCCGGCACGGGAACCAGTTCGCAGGGTGGTTCCAAGGGCAGAACGTGGTTCCGATGCGCGCAGGCGGCGGGGGTGCGGGTGGGTCCACCCCTTGCCCGGGCGTCGGAGCCACCGGCAGGATTGCCGCATGAGCCGCGAATCGTTCTGGACCGCCGACCCCGCCGACCTGCTGCGCGTGCGCGAGGGGTTCCGTCTCGCCGACGCCGAGACCGACACGCACCCCGGCTTCGACGGCGGCAAGTCCGAGGGTAAGCAGGCGCTCGCCGAAGGCGCCGACATCCTCGCCGAACTGCAGGAGCGACTCTTCGCGGGCAGCCGCATGGGCGGCGACCGCCGTCGCATCCTGCTCGTGCTGCAGGCGATGGACACGGCCGGCAAGGGCGGCATCGTGAAGCACGTGATGGGCGCGGTCGACCCGCAGGGCGTGCACCTCGCGTCGTTCAAGAAGCCCACCGAGGAGGAGCTCGGCCACGACTTCCTCTGGCGCATCAGCAAGGAGACGCCCGCGCCCGGCATGATCGGGGTCTTCGACCGGTCGCACTACGAAGACGTGCTGATCGCGCGCGTGCGCGAGCTCGCCCCGCCCGAAGAGATCGAGCGCCGCTACGACGCCATCAACGAGTTCGAGCGCGGGCAGGTCGCGAACGGCACGACCGTCATCAAGGTCATGCTGCACATCTCGGGCGACGAGCAGAAGGCGCGGCTGCAGGACCGCCTCGATCGCCCCGACAAGCACTGGAAGTTCAACCCCGGCGACATCGACGAGCGGGTGCTCGCGCCCGCCTACCAGGAGGCGTACCAGCTGGTCTTCGACCGCACCTCGAAACCGGATGCCCCGTGGTTCGTGATTCCCGCCGACCACAAGTGGTACGCGCGGCTCGCCGTGCAGCACCTGCTCATCGACGCCCTCGAGTCGATGGACCTCTCGTGGCCGCTGGCCGACTACGACCTCGCGACCGAGCGGGCCCGCCTCGCCGCGAGCTGACGAGGCGGCTCGTCGGTCGAGTAGGCACGCAGCGCCGTATCGAGACCACGCCGGGGTGGCCTCGACACGCTCCTTCGTTGCTACTCGACCGACCAGCTCCGCACCGAGGCGTAGGCTGTACCGGTGAGTCAGACGCACGCCCAGGCGCGCCTCGTGGTCAGAACCGTGGCCGTCGACGAGACCGAACCGCTGATTCCGCGCACCGACCCGCGTCACCCGCTCGTCTGGCTGCGCCGTGGCGAGGGCATCGTGGGGCTCGGCGAGGTGCTGCGCATCGAGTCGTCGGGCGCCACCCGCATCGAAGACGCCGCGTCGGCGTGGACCTCGCTCGCCGAGGCCGCCGACATCGACGACCGCGTCGGCCTGCCCGGTACGGGCCTCGTCGCGTTCGGGGCGTTCGCCTTCGCCGACGAGTCGGCCGCCACGAGCGTGCTCATCGTGCCCGAACTCGTCATCGGGCGTCGCGACGGCCGGGCGTGGGTCACGCGCATCGGCTTCGAGACGCCCGCCGAGGTCACCATTCCCGAGCCGTCGCCGAAACGGCAGGTGCCCCGCGTGACCTTCGAGGCCGGGTCGATGCCGCCCGAGGCATACGAGGCCGCGGTCGCCGAGGCGGTGCGGCGCATCGACGGCGGCGAGTTCGAGAAGGCCGTGCTCGCGCGCCAGCTCGTCGGCACGCTGAGCGACGACGCGGGCCTCCGGGCGACGATCAACCGGCTCGCTGAGGACTACCCCGACACGTGGGTGTTCGCGGTCGACGGGCTCATCGGCGCGAGCCCCGAGACCCTCGTGCGCGTCGACCACGGCACGGTGTCGGCGCGCGTGCTCGCGGGCACCGCGCCGAGAGGTGCGGGCGAGGCATCCGACCGCGATCATGCCGCCGCCCTCGCGGCGAGCGAGAAGAACCTGGCCGAGCACGCGCTCGCGGTCGCGAGCGCGGTGCAGCGGCTCGCACCGCACACGACCCGGCTCGACACGAGCCCCGAGCCGTTCACGCTGCAGCTGCCGAACCTCTGGCACCTCGCGACCGACCTCAAGGGCACCCTCGGCGACGGGTCGAACTCGCTCGATCTCGTCAAGGCGGTGCATCCGACGGCGGCGGTCGCGGGCACTCCGCGCAAGGTCGCGCTGCGCGCGATCGCCGAGCTCGAGGGCTTCGACCGGCGGCGCTACGCCGGCCCGATCGGCTGGGTCGACGGCGACGGCGACGGCGAGTGGGCGATCGCGCTGCGCTGCGCGCAGGTCGACCCCGACGGCACGGTCACGGCGTATGCCGGTTGCGGCATCGTGCACGACTCGGTGCCGGCCGAGGAGCTCGCCGAGACCGACATGAAGTTCCGTCCGATCGTCGAGGCGTTCGGCGGCTGACGGCTGCGACGTCGCGCGCGTGTCACCCGATCTGCGATCGACCGTCGACTGGGTGACGCGAACACATCATGTGAAATGCGTGATGCGGAGTCGTTGTCTCCTTCGCGACGGTATGTCGGGGGATCCTCAGCGACGGTGACGGGCACCGCCTGCGGGGGACAGGGGGAACGATGTCGGTTCAGCGTTTCAACATGGGCAGCATCGAGTCACGGGCGCGGGGGCGCCTCGTGTTCGTGTTCGTCGCGGTGCTCGCGATGGTCATGGGGCTCGTGCTGCCGGGGGTGGTGCAACCGGCGTGGGCCGGCCCCGGCAGCCTCATCTCGGGCGTCGCGTGGGCGGATACGAACCGCAACGGCGTCCGCGATCCGGGGGAGCCGGTTCGAGCGGGCGTGCCGGTGCAGCTGCTGTCATCGCCCGGCGGGGCGGTGGTCACGTCGACCACGACGAATGCTGCCGGCGCGTACAGCTTCGCGAATACGGGGGACGGTGCCTACGTCGTGCGAGCCGATGCCCCGGGCGCATTCACGTTCCCCGACGCGACGAGCGGCCAGAACGACTTCGCCCGTGCCGGTACCCCGAACCCCGGTGAGCCCGAGCGGGGCGTGACCTCGCCGATCACGATCGCGGGCGCGACCCAGGTGACCGCGCTCGACGCGGGCCTGCAGCCGATCGCGAACCTCGTCGTGGCGAAGCTCCCAGAGGCCGATGCGTGCGACGGCTTCGCGATTACGGGCACGCCGCCGTTCGATGCGGTCGAAGGGCCGGGCAAGGACACCGGGCCGGGCAACTGCATCGTGCGCACCGGCGACACGGTGATGCAGTCGTACTCTGTCGCGCTCACCGGGCTTCCGACGGGCGCGTCCGTGCCGAACGTGGTTGCGCAGTTCGTCGTGTCGTCGCCCGACGGCGCGAAGCTGCAGCTCGC
Source organism: Agromyces cucurbitae (assembly GCF_058349945.1). NCBI lineage: Bacteria > Bacillati > Actinomycetota > Actinomycetes > Micrococcales > Microbacteriaceae > Agromyces > Agromyces cucurbitae. The sequence goes on from NZ_JBYRES010000001.1 coordinate 716,684, forward strand.
CGGTCCTGGGACGAACGGCATTCCGGCCGGATGCCTCGGGGCTGCGAACGGCGCGAACCCGCCGTCGTCGCGCACGCTGAACGCGGACGGCTCCATCACCGTGAACTGCAACCTGGGAGCGATGTCGTCGAACGTCGCCGCTGTGCAGTTCGCCTACCGGTTCGCTTCCGACACGCCGATCCCGGCGCATGCAGCCGTGCAGATGAGCGCGTTCGCGGGCGGCGGCGACGCGGGCGTCTCGAACATCGTGTCGGGTCCGACGGTCGAGGTCACCGGTGCCGCGGCCTGGGAACTCCAGAAGACCCCGCTGCCCTCGTGGGTCAACACCGGCCCGGGGCCCGACTTCACCCAGCAGACGGTGAACGGCGTCGACGCCGAGGGGTACATCGTGCGGTACGAATTCCGCGTCGACGAGATGTACGGACCGGGCGCGACCGAACTCGCGTGGCCGGTGTCGTTCATCGACGCGATGCCCGGGTTCCCGAACGCGAGCATCACGCAGTGCCGTGCGGGCCGTCTCGAGCAGGGCACGACCACGCCGTGGACGCTCACCTGCCCGATCGGCGAGCCGCAGGGCACCGACGGGTGGCAGCTCAGCATCAAGCCCAACAGCGGAGTCGGTGGGATCGGCAGCCAGGGCATCATGTGGATGGACGTGTTCATTCCGCTGGACGACATGAACCGGTACATCGACCCGACCTGGGAGCCCGGTGACCCGTACCCGACCGGCACCTTCGACTTCGACAACCTCGCCAAGGGTACCGACAGCTGGGTGATGAACGGCGGTGCGCCGAACTTCGGCGAGGACCACGAGAGCGGGTGGGACGGCACCGGCAACAACGTCGCCAACATCGCCGCGAGCGCCGCCGCTCCGAACTGGGACCTCGCGAAGGGATTCGCCGGCGGTCCGTACTACGCCACCGAGACCATCAACGGAGTGGCGACGAGTGGGTACTACGTCGACTACCGTCTGGTGATCCGAGATCTCGCCGGGCCGGCGAACGTTGCGCCGTGGCTCGATCGACCCGTGACCTTCAAGGACCGGTTGGTGAGTCATCCGGGTGCGTACCTCGTCTCTTGCCGACCGGTGACGAACGAGGGCGCGTTCCTCAACAACGGCACCGCGACCTGCGAGACCGGTGCGCAGCCGGCGGACGGCTGGGACATGAGCTTCGTGCCGAACAACTGGGGTTTCGACACCCGGCGCGGTGACTTCTACGCCCGCGTGTTCATTCCCATGGACACGCTGCCGGCCGACCCGTGCACGTCCAACGTCACGCTCGACCTGCGCAACGAGGCGATCGGCTCCGAGCACTGGACCGTCGACGGCGAGCCCAACAACGGCACCGGGTTCGAGCCGGGCTGGGACGGTACGACGGCGTCCGGCAACAATGTGATCGAGAACAAGATCCGGCCGTCGAGTGGCGACTGCGGTGTGATGAGCGGCGACAAGCGGTACACGACGTACTACGCCGACCCATGGCGGGTGCCGGCGGTGTTTGCCGGCGGCTCGGCCGACTCGACCGTCGCCGTGGGGGCCAACAACGACCGGGTGAAGGTCACGGACCTGCGCCTCTGCGACGTCTTCGACGTGTCGACCCTGCGGGTCCGTCCGGGCGCCGAGCCCACCATCACGGGTGACGCGGCCGGGGTCGTCGACCCGAAGGACTACGTGATCGAATACGCGGTCGGACCGAATGAGGTCGACACCCTGGTCGGCCCCATCGATGGTACGGGCCTGCATCCCATCGACTCGTCGTCACTCGGTGCCGCGGTCAAGGACTGCCGAAACTATCCGGGTCCGTGGTCGGCCGACCCCGAGACGGACTTCGGGTCGAACTGGCGCGACCTCGCCAACATGGTGCGCATCCGGCCGATCGACCCGACGCTCACCGAGATCGGCCCGTTCAGCGTCACGCTGCTCACGCCGCTGCAGGGACGGTCCGTCTACAACGGCGGACCGGACGCGGGCAAGCCCATCGAGCACCTCATCCGGCTCTCGAACTGGGGCGGTTGGCCGACCGGCGCCGACGGCAGCGGCTGGGCCACCGTCGAGCGGCATCGCCGCTACGAGACCGCCTCGCTCGCGGTGGCGAAGATCGTCTCGCCCACGCAGTACCTCCCCGGCGACCGCGCCGTGTGGGACCTCGACGTCCAGGCCATCCAGACGGCGGCCGGCATGACGATGTTCGACGTCAAGGTCATCGACACGATCCCCGAGAACCTGAACTTCGACCTGACGTGCACGCAGAACCTGCTCCCGACGGGAGTCACGGTGAATTACAACGCCGCGACACGGCAGGCGACGTTCAGCGGTGGAGACGTACCGATCACGAGCACGACCGGCAGCCAGTGGATCTTCCACCCGACCGCCGCCGGTGCGAGACACCTGCGCATCTGCACCACGGTCGACACGCTCGCCCAACCGGGCGACACCTACGTGAACACGATGCAGGCGACCGCCGCCAACTCGGCGAACAAGCCGACCGCCACCGCGACGATCCAGGTCGTCGGCTCGGGGCAGATGGGCATCACCAAGCGGGTCGACAAGCCGTACGTCGCGAGCGGCGAGCAGTATTCGTGGTCGCTCGACTGGGGCAACACGTCGACGGTGCTGTCGTTCCAGGCGCCCGACGTGATCGACGTGCTGCCGTGGAACGGCGACGGCGACCCTGCATCGGGGTCGGCGCGCGACCAGTTCTCGTCGGACTACACCGGGCTTGCGCGGCTCTCGGGTGCACTCGCGCCGCCGACCTACCTGCGTGGCGGCACGGGCGACGTGCCCGGCACCTGGTACTACACGACGGCCGACCCGTCGACGCTGAAGCACGATCCACGCGATGCGTCGAACGGCAACCCCGGCGCGGCCGGCGGGCTGTGGCGCACCGCCGCCGAGATCAGCGACTTCGACGACGTGACCGCGGTGCGATTCGTGTCGAGCTCGCCGCTGCCGACGCAGTCGCGGATCCGTGCGCAGATCACCGCGGTGTCGACGAGCACGACGCTCGACAACGTGTACGTGAACCGGGCGATGATCTTCTCGGGCACGTTCCAGGACCAGCCGCTGCTGTCGAACGAGCCGTACGTGCTCATGCCCGGATTCACCCTCGGCGACCTGGTCTGGATCGACTCCGACGGCAACGGCACGTTCGGTGAGAACGAGCAGGGCGTCGCGGGCGTGACCGTGCAGGTGCGTGACGAGAACGGCCGCCTCGTGGCCACGGCGGTCACCGATGCCGACGGCCGTTGGTCGGTCGAGGGCATCGCGGCGGGCACGTATAGCGTGCACATTCCGCCGGCGATGTTCGCGCCGGGCGGCCCGCTCGCAGGCAACGTGGTGCGCACGGTCGCCTCGAGCGACGCGCTCGACCCGAACGAGAATGCCGACAACAACAACACGGCGACGCCGGACCCGGTGACGACGGGTCTGACGAGCACCCCGGTCACGCTGTCGTACGAGTACACCGACGGCAACCTGGTCGGTGCGAACGGCCCCGACGGCGATGATGTCGCCGGCCTCGCCGATGACCTGATCCCCGACGACTTCACCGCGTTCACGGTCGACCTCGCGGTGATGCCGGCGCCGTCGATCGACCTCGAGAAGTCGACGAACGGGCAGGATGCCGACACCGCACCCGGTCCGCTCGTCGCGGTCGGCGGCGAGGTGCGCTGGACCTACGTCGTCACGAACACGGGTGGCGTCGACCTGGCGAACATCACGGTGACCGACGACCAGGTCGACGCGGCCGACATCGACTGCGCCGACACCGGGAGCAACGTCGTCGCCGGCCCGATCGGACCGGGCGGTACGTTCACGTGCGTCGCGACCGGCACCGCTACGGCAGGCCAGTACGAGAACACGGGCACGGTGGTCGGCACCGACCCGACCGATGTCGAGGTGACCGATGACGACCCGTCGCACTATCTCGGCGCCGAGCCTGCGGTCGATATCGAGAAGTCGACGAATGGTGAGGATGCCGATGAGGCGCCGGGTCCGCTGGTCGCGGACGGCGGCACGGTGGCGTGGCGGTATGTGGTCACGAATACGGGCAATGTTCCGTTGACGAACATCACGGTGACCGACGACAAGGTGGATGCTGCTGACATCGACTGCGCCAGCACTGGGTCGAACGTGGTCGCGGGTCCGATCGTGCCGGGCGGCACGGTGACGTGCGTGGCGGTCGGCGTGGGCGTTGCGGGCCAGTACGAGAACACCGGCAGCGTGGTCGCGACCGGTCCTGAGACGACCGACGTCGCCGGCGAACCGGTACCGGGCGTGCAGGTCGATGACGACGACCCGTCGCACTACTTCGGGGTCGACTCGGCGATCGACATCGAGAAGGCCACGAACGGTGAGGACGCCGATGAGGCGCCCGGCCCGCTGGTCGGGGTCGGTGGTGACGTCGAGTGGACCTACGTCGTGACGAACACGGGCAACGTGCCGCTGACCGACGTGACGGTCACCGACGACCAGGTCGACGCGGCCGACATCGATTGCGACGGCACGGGCGGCAACATCGTCGCGGGGCCGCTCGAGCCCGAGGGCACGTTCACCTGTGTCGCGACTGGTATCGCGACGGCGGGTCAGTACGAGAACACGGGCACCGTGGTCGGCACCGACACGATGGACGCCGAGGTGACCGACGACGACCCGTCGCACTACTTCGGCGTCGCGTCGGCGATCGACATCGAGAAGGCAACCAACGGTGCCGACGCCGACGAGCCGACCGGCCCGTACATCACGATCGGTGGTGCGGTCGAGTGGACGTACGCCGTCACGAACACGGGCAACACCGCGCTCACGAACGTGACGGTGACCGACGACCAGGTCGACGCGGACTCGATCGACTGCGATGCGACGGGCTCGAACGTCATCGCGGGGCCGCTCGCGCCGGGCGACACGTTCACGTGCGTCGCGACGGGCACGGCCACGGCGGGCCAGTATGCGAACCTCGGCACGGTGACCGGCATCGACCCGCTGGAAACCGAGGTGACCGATGAGGACGCGTCGCACTACTTCGGTGCGGAGCCCGCGGTCGACATCGAGAAGGCCACCAACGGGCAGGATGCCGACGAAGCGCCCGGCCCCCTGGTCGCGGTCGGCGGCGACGTCGAGTGGACGTACGTCGTCACGAACACGGGCAACGTGCCGTTGACCGACGTCGCGGTGACCGACGACCAGGTCGACGCGGCCGAGATCGACTGCGACGCGACGGGCTCGAACGTCATCGCGGGGCCGCTCGAGCCCGGCGACACGTTCACGTGCGTCGCGACGGGCACCGCCACGGCGGGCCAGTACGCGAACCTCGGCACGGTGACGGGGCTCGACCCGCTCGAGACCGAGGTGACCGACGACGACCCGTCGCACTACTTCGGTGCGTCGCCTGCGGTCGACATCGAGAAGGCGACGAACGGCGCCGATGCGGACGAGCCGACGGGCCCGTACATCGCGACCGGCGGTGACGTCGAGTGGACGTACGTCGTGACGAACACGGGCAACGTGCCGCTCACGAACGTCACCGTCACCGACGACCAGGTCGACGCGGCCGAGATCGAGTGCGACGCCACTGGCGGCAATGTCATCGCGGGGCCGCTGGCCCCGGGCGCGTCGTTCACGTGCGTCGCGACGGGCACGGCCACGGCCGGGCAGTACGCGAACCTCGGCACCGTCGTCGGCACCTCGCCCGAGACCACCTCGGCCGAGGGTGAGCCGGTGCTCGGCGTCGAGGTGACCGACGAGGACGCGTCGCACTACTTCGGAGCGTCGCCGGCCGTCGACATCGAGAAGGCGACCAACGGTGACGACGCCGACGAGCCGACCGGCCCGTACGTCCCCACCGGCGGTGACGTCGAGTGGACGTACGTCGTCACCAACACCGGCAACGTGCCGCTGACGAATGTGACCGTGACCGACGACCAGGTCGACGCGGCCGACATCGACTGCGACGCCACGGGCGGCAACGTGATCGCGGGGCCGCTCGCGCCCGAGGCATCCGTCACCTGCGTCGCGACCGGCACGGCGACCGCCGGCCAGTACGCGAACCTCGGCACGGTGACCGCCCTCGACCCGCTGCAGACCGAGGTGACCGACGAGGACGCGTCGCACTACTTCGGTGCCGAGCCCGCGATCGACATCGAGAAGGCCACCAACGGGCAGGACGCCGACGAGGCGCCCGGCGTGCCGCTCAAGGTCGGCGCCGACGTCGAGTGGACGTACGTCGTCACCAACACGGGCAACACGCCGCTGGTCGACATCGCGGTGACCGACGACGAGGTGGATGCCTCGGCGATCAGCTGCGGCGACGGCGACTCGAACGTGTTCGACGGGCCGCTCGCGCCGGGTGAGTCGTTCGAGTGCACCGCGTCGGGCACGGCGACCGCCGGGGCGTACGTGAACACCGGCACCGCGACCGGGCAGGTGCCGGGCTCCGAGCTCGTCGTCACCGACACCGACCCGTCGCACTACACGGGCACGGTGACGACCACTCCGCCGACCGAGACGCCGACGCCGACCGAGACGCCCGACCCGTCCGACCCACCGGCGACGACCGCTCCGGCGAGCCCGGCCGGCGACCTGCCCGACACGGGTGTCGCCCCCCTGGCCGGAATCGTCGGGGGAGCGCTCGCGATCATCGCGGGCCTCATCGTGATCGCCGTCGTCCGACGCCGCAGGGCCTAGGCGATCACGAGACCGAGCCGCGCCCCATGCCCCGGGGCGCGGCTCGGTCGTGTCGGCCGGGGCACGAGGCCCCTCGGTAGACTCGAAGGATGACGCGCGCAGACCTCGGCAAGGACCCCCGCGAGGTGTCGGCGATGTTCGATCGCGTCGCCGCCGCGTACGACCGCACCAACAACGTGCTCTCGGTCGGCAACGCTCCGCTCTGGCGCGTCGCGACGACCCGTGCGGTCGACCCGAAGCCCGGCGAGCGCATCCTCGACGTCGCCGCCGGCACGGGCACCTCGAGCGCGAGCCTCGCGAAGTCGGGCGCCTCGGTCGTCGCCGCCGACTTCTCGCCCGGCATGATCGAGGTCGGTCGCAACCGTCAGGCGCACGTGCCGAACCTCGTGTTCGTCGAGGCCGACGCGACGAAGCTGCCGTTCGACGACGAGTCGTTCGACGCCGTGACGATCTCGTTCGGCCTGCGCAACGTCAACGAGCCGAAAAAGGCCCTCGACGAGTTCTTCCGCGTGACGAAGCCCGGCGGCCGGCTCGTGATCTGCGAGTTCTCCCACCCGCCCGTCGCGTTCGTGCGGCTCGGCTACGACGTCTACCAGCGCTACGTGATGCCGCCGCTCGTGAAGCTCTCGAGCTCGAACGACACCGCCTACGACTACCTCAACGAGTCGATCAAGGCGTGGCCCGACCAGCCGACCCTCGCCTCGTGGATCCGCGAGGCGGGGTACACGAAGGTCGCGTGGCGCAACCTCACGATGGGGGTCGTCGCCCTGCATCGGGCCACGAAGCCGCTCGCCTGAGCGGCGAAGCCGGAGGCATCCGTTCGCCGTCGGTGACACGGCCCGGCATATCGGCACCGGTAGGCTGGTACGCGTGAATCCGAGCCACCCGGTCGCACGTCGCGGCTCAGCGCTCGCCGCCAATCTGGGGCTGAGCGAGCGGGTCTTCGCGTCCGCCGCCGACAAGGCCATGGCGCGGGCGATCGACGAGGGCATCGAACGCGTCGAGGCGGGCCTCGTGCGCGAGGTGCAGTTCGCCGACTCCATCGCCGACGTCTCGACGCGGTACCTGCTCGAGGCGGGCGGCAAGCGGGTGCGCCCCATGCTCACCCTGCTCACCGCGCAACTCGGCGCGGGCGTGACCGACGACGTCGTCACCGCCGCCGAGGCGATCGAGATCACGCACCTCGGCTCGCTGTACCACGACGACGTGATGGACGACTCCGACCGTCGCCGCGGCGTGCCGAGCGCCCACTCGGTGTGGGGCAACTCGGTCGCGATCCTCACGGGCGACCTGCTGTTCGCGCGCGCGAGCCAGCTCATGGCGAGCCTCGGCGAGCGGGCCATCAAGATGCAGGCCGACACGTTCGAGCGGCTCGTGCTCGGCCAGCTGCACGAGACCGTCGGGCCGACCCCGGCCGACGACCCGATCGAGCACTACATCCAGGTGCTCGCCGACAAGACCGGTTCGCTCATCGCGGCGGCCGCGCAGTCGGGCATCGTGTTCTCGGGCGCCGACCCCGCCTTCGAGGCGCCCATCATCGAGTTCGGCGAGAAGGTCGGCGTCGCCTTCCAGCTCATCGACGACGTCATCGACCTGTCGCCGCAGCCCGAAGAGACCGGCAAGGTGCCCGGCACCGACCTGCGGGCGGGTGTGGTCACCCTGCCGTTGCTGCGGCTGGCCGAGATGGCGAAGACGGATGCCTCGGCGGCCGAGCTGTACGCCCGCATCGAGCGCGACGTGCTGCCGGCGAAGCCCGCCGAGCTCGGCGATGCGCTCGACACGAACACCATGGCGTCGCGCATCGTGCCCTCGCGTGCGACGGTCGACGGGATCGTGGCCGAGCTGCGCGAGCACGAGGCCACGAAGGCGACGCTCGCCGAAGCGCACCGCTGGGCGAACGAGGCCGTCGCCGCGCTCGCCCCGCTGCCCGACGGCAGTGTGAAGAAGGCCCTGACCCGGTTCGCCGAGACGGTGGTCGACCGCCACAGTTGACACGCGACAGTTGAGACGCAGAGGAGAGACGTGACGAGGAACAAGCTGCGACTGGCGATCGTCGGAGCCGGCCCCGCCGGCATCTACGCCGCCGACATCCTGCTGAAGGCCGAGCGCAACTTCGACGTCTCGATCGACCTGTTCGATCACCTGCCGGCCCCGTACGGTCTCGTGCGCTACGGCGTCGCGCCCGACCACCCCCGCATCAAGGGCATCATCACGGCGCTGCGCGAGGTGCTCGACCGGGGCGACATCCGCATCTTCGGCAACGTGCGCTTCGGCGAGGACATCACCCTCGACGACCTCAAGCGCCACTACAACGCCGTCATCTTCGCGACCGGCGCGGTGCGCGATGCGCCGCTCAACATTCCGGGCATCGACCTCGAGGGCTCGTACGGTGCCGCCGACTTCGTGAGCTGGTTCGACGGGCACCCCGACGTGCCGCGCACCTGGCCGCTCGAGGCCGAGTCGGTGGCGGTCATCGGCAACGGCAACGTCGCGCTCGACGTGTCGCGCATGCTCGCGAAGCATGTCGAAGACCTGATGCCGACCGAGATCCCCGCCAACGTGGCCGCCGGGCTCGCGGCATCCCCGGTCACCGACGTGCACGTGTTCGGTCGTCGCGGCCCGACGTCGGTGAAGTTCACGCCGCTCGAGCTGCGCGAGCTCGGTGAGCTGCGCGATGTCGACATGATCGTCTACGACGAGGACTTCGACTACGACGACGCGGCACGCGCCGCGGTGTCGGGCAACAAGCAGGTGTTCGTCATCGACAAGGTGCTGAACCAGTGGCGTCAGCGCGAGGTCGGCCAGGCGTCGCGTCGGTTGCACCTGCACTTCTTCGCGAAGCCGCTCGAGATCGTGGGAGACGGCGACGGCAAGGTCGCGGGCATCCGCTGGGAGCGCACCCAGTCCGACGGTGCGGGCGGGGTCGTCGGTACGGGCGAGATCCGCGAGCTGCCGATCCAGGCCGTGTACCGTGCGGTCGGCTACTTCGGGTCGCCGCTGCCGGGTGTGCCGTTCGACAAGAAGTTCGGGGTCATCCCGAACCACGAGGGTCAGGTGCTGATTCGCGACAAGGAGACGGGCGAGTCGCGCCAGATGTACGGCGTGTACGCGACCGGTTGGATCAAGCGCGGGCCCGTCGGTCTCATCGGTCACACGAAGTCGGATGCGATGGAGACCATCAAGCACGTCATCAACGACCTCGGCAATTGGTGGCGGCCCGAGTCGCCGTCGGAGGAGTCGGTGATCGAGCTGCTCGAGTCGCGTGGCATCCGCTGGACCGATCTCGACGGCTGGCATCGTCTCGACGAGCACGAGATGGCGCTCGGTTCGGCCGAGGAGCGAGTGCGCATCAAGGTCGTGCCTCGCGACGAGATGGTCGACGTGTCGCGCGGCGAGGTCGCGTAACCACCGTCGGTCGAGTGGGAGGCCACGTCACGTACTGGTCGGTCGAGTAGGGCGAAGCGAGACCACGGCCGGTACTCGTCGGTCGAGTAGGGCGAAGCCCGTTTCGAGACCACGGTCGAGCGGATGCCTCGCGGCGGTTCCGCTTGCGCGAGTCGGTGGTGAAGCAGAGTTGCAGAGTGTGCCGGCCGATCGCGGCGCCGAAGGCGTCAGAGGCTGTTGCGACCCCGGTCGATCTGGCGCTGCACCTCGGCGAGCTCGCGCTGCAACTGCGGGTCGTGCGCCTTCGCGGTGAGCGGCCGGCGACGATTCATCACGGCGACGATGCCGACCAGAGCGGCAGCGGCGGTGATCGCACCGGTGGTGACGAGGGCGATGACGTAGGCGCTCATGTCGGCTCCTTCGGAGACTCGGTCGGTGACCCGTGATGGGTGTGCCCAGACTACGTGGGCCGGCCGGCGGCGGCACCCCTTCGCTCCTGTGCATCGGCCGTGAGTCGGGTCGGCCGCTCGTCCCATCCGTGTTGGCGTATCGCGACTTCGTCGCTTACAGTTTCGAACATCAGTTCGAATCCGTGAGGAGGTCACGATGCTCACGATCAGCGACGCCGAACCGGTGGCCGTCTGGCTCGACGGCTCCGAGCGGCCGGCGCGTCTCGTCTATCACGGCACCCGGTACCGGGTCATCGACACCCCGACTCCGCTCGCTCGGCAGCCCGAATGGCCGTCGGGCATCAGCCATCCGCCGGTCGACGTGCTGCTTTCGCCGGGCTGGCGGGTCACGGGGCGCACCGACGACCACGAGGTGCTCGTCTTCGACCTGCGGTTGGCCCCCTCGGGGTGGGTCGTCGAAGCGATCTACGAATGAACCGCGCGAATTACCGATCGAACCGAGCGCAGCGCCCGATGCGGCCCGCGCTGCACGCCGCCGGCCACGCGACGAACCCGCCGGGGGAGCAGTAGTGGGCACCAACCGCCGCTACCCCGAGCGAGCCGACGAGCGCACCGACGAGCTGCAGCTCGAGCAGGCGAAGCGTGGTGCGCCCGTGTCGCTCACGACCTCCGAGGTGCGTCGCACCGGGCGGCGCAACGACGCCCGCGAGGCCGTGCCGGTGACGGCCACGATCAGGTATCGCGTCGCGTACGAGGAGCCCCGTGACGTGCAGGGCGAAGCGATCGCCTGGACCCGCGGCGCCGTGCTCGTGAAGTACCCCGACCCGGCCACCCGTCACGACAACTTCGTCTGGGTCTACGCGAACGCCGTGCGCCGCCGCAGCTGAGCGGCGTCGAGCGGTCGGTCGAGTAGCGGCGACGCGGTTCGCGACCGCCCGCGAGGCCACTGGCGCAGCGGCGTCCACCCAGGCCCGAGGCATCCACACCCGCCCCGCCCTTCGGCCGCATTGCCGCTACGCTGCTCACCATGCTGCTCGACCCGCCCGCGCTCGTCACCGCGCTCGCCGCCGTGGGCGTCGGGTTCGTGCTGGGGTGGTGGCCGCTGGCCAGGTGGGCCGAGCAGTCGATGAAACATGGGCGGATGCCGCGGCGCACGATCCGCGTCGCGTCGGCCGTGACCGCCGCGATCACCTTCGGGCTGCTCGCCCTGCGCGTCGGCCCCACCTGGCTGCTGCCGGCGCTGCTCGCGTTCGCCGCGTTCGCGACGGTGCTCTCGATCGTCGACCTGGCCGAGAAGCGGCTGCCGAATGCCGTCGTCTTTCCGGCGCTCGCGACCGTCGGGGTGCTGCTCGTTCCCGCCACGTGGGCCACGGGGGAGTGGATTCGGCTCGTGTGGGCGCTGGCCGGAGCATCCGCCATGTTCGTCGCCTATTTCGTGCTCGCGCTCATCTCGCCGTCGTCGATGGGCATGGGCGACGTCAAGCTCGCGCTCGTGGTCGGCCTGCTCGCCGGATGGTTCGGCCTGTCGGCGTGGCTCATCGCGCTGCTCGCCGCGTTCGTGATCGGCGGCGTGCTCGCGCTCATCGCGCTCGCGCGGCGGAAGGTGACGTTGCGCGGGTCGATTCCGTTCGGGCCGTCGATGCTCGCGGGCGCGCTCGTGGCGGTGTGGTTGGCCGCGGGCTGAGCTCTCCCTCGAGCGGGTTGAGGAGCGAGCGCAGCGAGCGTCTCGAAACCCTCGGTGGTCGAGTAGCGACGACGCGTATCGAGGCCCTGCGCCGCGAGCACCCTCTGCATCCGGAAGTTGGACTCGCGAGGATCACGTTCTCGGGCATCAACCCACGAGTGCAACTCCGAGGCGGTCTGGCGCCCTGCCACGGATTCCGACTCACCCTGCCCCCGAGTGTCCCCCATCTATGCCATCGCGGGGTACTCCCCGTTCGAGGGGTGCGGAATGCAACGGCATACTGTCCTTCGTGAACCTCGACGAGGAGTGGTGGGACGTCGTCGACGCCGATGGCGTGCCGACCGGTGAGCTCTACCAGCGTGGTGCGCCCGGCTGGCCGAACGGACGCTTCCACCTCATCGTCGCCGTCTGCGCTCAGCACGCCGATGGACGTGTGCTCCTCACTCAGCGCGCGGCGCAGAAGCACGAGTTTCCGCTCGCGTGGGAGTTTCCCGGCGGCAGTGCCCTGGCCGGCGAGACGAGTCGCGAGGCGGCGAGCCGCGAACTGCGCGAGGAGACGGGCCTCGACGTCGAGCCCGATGTGCTCGAGCCCGTCGGCCGATTCGCCGAGGCATCCGCGTTGCTCGATCTCTACGTCGCCCGGGACGCGTTCGAGGCGGACCTGGCCCTCCAGCCCAGCGAAGTCGCCGCGGCCGAGTGGGTCACGGTCGCCGAGGTCGAACGCCGACTGGGTGCGGGCATGATGGCGGAGCCGTGGACCGCGCGGCTGGATGCGCTCTGGCCGTGGGGCGGTGGGGACGCTCTGCGGGGTGGGCGCGCCGTCGGAGAGCCGAGGGACCAGTAGCCGCGCGGGCACTCCAACGGGGACTGGCGCCGTCGGCTCCCGACCGCTTGTCTGGGTGCATGTCGGATGCCTCGAGCGAGACCAGGCCGCCCAACGCCATCGGCGCTCGAAACCGTGCTCCGAGCATCGGGCTGACCGTGCTCTGGATGCTGCTGCTGGTCGCAGGCTTCGGCGTCTTGTATTGGGGCAGTTGGCTGCTGGTCGCCCCCGCATACGGGATGCCGCGCGGTTTCGGCATCTTCACTGCGGGAGTCGCACTGATCGTCGTTGCGGCGATCATCGCGCTCACGGCCGGGGCTCGGTGGTGGCAAGCGCTGCTGATGGTCGCTCCGATCGCGGGTGTCCTGCTGGCGAGAGTCGTTCCGTCACCCGTGCCCATCACCTTCCTCGTCATCTACGTCGGCGGTTTCGTGGCGGGCGCGGTCGGTGCCGCTTTGGCTCTCGCTCGCATGTTCGGTCGACCGCTCGTCGCCGATGAGGCCGCTCAGGTCGAGATGCCGCGAACCCCGGTACGTCACAAGACGCTGCGGATCGTTGTGACGATCATCTGGATGCTGTTGGTCATCTACGGGGTCTGGCTGATCTTCATCAAGTCGTTGGAGGCGCTGTTTCAGCTCGCCCCGGTCACGATCGAAGAGGTCATGCCTGCCTACTTGGGATTCGCCGCGGGCGCCGGCCTCGTCATCGTCGCGGCGGTCATCACGCTCTTCCTCGGCGCGCGGTGGTGGCAGGCCCTGATGATCGCAGTGCCCGCGTTGAGCCTTCCGCTGGCCCTCATCTTCGGCGAGAACCTGCTGATCGTCTGGGTCGTGCTTGGAATCGGCGTCATCACCATTCCGATGGGTGGAACGGGGGCAGTGCTCGCGACGTTTCGGCCGCCTGCGGTCGAGTGGCCCGGGCGCGAAGCGACGCCATCGGCCGAGTAGCGCCGGCGCGCGGCATGGAGGCGCGGTGCCGATTTGGCGCAGGTCGAACGAGGCGGACGAGCCGGGTCCGTCACCATATCCGGGGTACATCTGTACCCCGGATATCGGGTACGTCTGTACCCCATCCCTGTACCCCGAAGAACCCCCAGACCGGGGGGCAAGCTGTTGCATCTTGCGCAAACAAGGGCGGATCTACGCCTTTCTTGCGCCCGGGCCGGGCCATCTCCCCCGAAGGGGGGCATAGGTCACCCGAACAACGGCGGATAGCTTCATTCCACCGCATGAACCGTGCGGCACCAGCCATCCTTCGGGGTGGCGAAGTGTCCCATCACCCGAAGGAACATCATCATGCTGAAGGCATACGCCGCGCTCCAGGCGCGTCTCAACTCGCTCCGCACCGACGAGGACGGCAACGCCGCCGAGTACGGACTCATCATCGCGATCGTCGCTCTCGGCATCGTCGTCGGCCTGGGCGCGCTCGCGCTGGCGCTGAACGGCATGTTCAACGACGTCGCAGCCAAGCTCTAAGGGGCTCGAGTCCAAGTTGCGCGGGCGGGCGGTGCCGATGGCACCGTCCGCCTCGGTGGCTTCTCATGATGAATCGACAACGCGACCGTGAACAAGGCGCGGCGGCGGTAGAGTTCGCGCTGATTCTCATCCCGCTCCTCGTCCTCCTGCTGGGCATTATCGAGTTCGGCTATGTCTTCAACCAGCAGCTCACGGTGACGAATGCCGCCCGCGAAGGTGCCCGCGTCCTCGCTATTACGAAAGACTCCGGCGAGGCAACCGCGGCTGCTGCATCGGCAGCGAGCACCTTGGGTGGCACTCCGACCATCAGCATCGTGCAGGTCTGCCCGACGAGCGGTGGCGGTGGAGACGCGGAGGTCACGTTGAGCTTGCCCATGACAACCCTCACCGGGATTGAATCCCTCGTCCCAGGGTTTCCGAGCATCACACTGACCGGGCGAGGAGTGACGCCATGCGGGGGATAATGCGACGGCTGCACGATGCGTTCAAGCGTGAGCGCGGGGCCTCTGCGGTCGTCTTTGCGCTCGCGCTCGTTCCATTGCTTGGCGCGGGCGCGATCGCGATCGACGTCGGGGCGCTGTACGCGGAGCGCGCGCAACTGCAGAACGGCGTTGACGCTGCTGCGCTCGCAGTGGCTGCCACGTGCGCGAAGAGCGAGTCCACCTGCGGTGGCAGCGCTGGGACCAGTGCTCAACGGTACGTCGATGAGAACGCCGCAATCGTCCGCGACCCGGCGGCCGACACTCCGAACATCAACTACACCGACAATACGGTGACCGTCACAGCAGCGACCGATGTCGACCACGTCCTGGCGCAGCTCATCGGCGCAGACTCCAGTGTTGTGACAGCGTCTGGATCGGCCGAATGGGGTCAGCCGGTCGCAGGATCGACATTGCCGCTGGCGATTGGGGTCTGCGAGTTCAATCAGTATCCGCCGCTCGATCCCACTGTGCCGGCGTCGAAGATACTCGTGCAATACAACACGACTGCCAGAGCGGGGTGCGACGAAACCTACGCGCCCGGTGGATTCGGCTGGCTTGATGCCACCGACTGCATCGCGAACCTCGACGTCTCAGGCGGAGCTATGTGGCACAAGGGCGACCGCGGCAACAACCTCTCGAAGAGTGGATGCGACGCAGATGCGGATATCGCACCGCTCCGTGGTACGACGGTGCTGATTCCGATCTACGACTCGTACAAGAAGGTCAACTCGACGTGCTCTGAGGCCAACATCGCGAGCGGTGGAACAGTCTGCTTGCGAATCGCCAAGTTCGCCGCCTTCGTGCTTACTGGTTTCAAACTCAGCGGTAGTAATGCGTACGTCGACTCAGGCGCACCTCCCTGCACCGGATCCTGCCGCGGACTGCAGGGGTACTTCGTCAAGTACGTGTCCGTTGATGAGGCATTCGAACTCGGCGATGGCGATCCCGACGGCCTCAGCGTTGTGCGGATGATCATCACCCCGGACGAGCTTGCCGACCTGACGGACTAGCAACCACGCGATATCTCCCGGCCGTGTCCCGGAGCCCTACAAGAAAGCGGACATCGTGAAGACCCGAATTATCGGCGCTATCCTCGCTGTACTGCTCGCCGTCGCCGGCGGGTTCGCCCTCTACCTGTACGCCCGCAGTGCTGATGCGCGCGCGACGGCGAACGCGGAATTCGTCGACGCATATGTGGTCGCCAAGGATGTTCCGCTCGGCACGCCCGGTGCGACGATCGGCGACTTTGTTGAAGTAAGCCGTGTGTCGAAGTCGGCGATGCCAGATGACGCGGTCCAGGCCCTCGATGACCTCAACGGGCTGGTTGCGACGACAGAACTCCTCACCGGCGACATCCTGCGCGAAGGTCGCTTCGCAGATCCACAAGACGCCGCGGCCGGAACTGTCGCGGTTCCCGAAGGTATGCAGGAGGTCACAGTCACACTGCCCGTTGCGCGCGCAGTCGGTGGAGACGTGAAGCCCGGAGACTACGTTGGACTCGTCTACTCCAGCAGCACGGCCTCACAAGCCAACAGCGAGCAACTAGCACTGACGAAGTTCGCCTTCCATCGCGTCCTGGTGACGAAGGTCACGCCCGGCCGAACGATTCAGACGTCGAGTGAAGATACGACTACGCAGGTCGACGCGTTCATGGTCACGTTCGCCGCGACGACGCCCCAGGTCGAGAAGATCGTCTACGGCGCCGAGCAGCAGGAAGACGGATTCGGTGGTATCTGGCTGACGCTCGAGCCCGAGTCGGCGACGCAGACCGGATCCACCTTGCGCAGCGGAGAGAACATCTTCCAGTGACCCGTTTTCTGCTCGTCAGTCGTAGCGCGGAGTATGAGAATCGGCTTCGTCGCCTGCTAGGCGCGCGCTTGCAGACGGTCCCGGGCGAGTATCTGGCGTTCGGTACGGCCGAGGTGGCGGGTCAGGTGCAGGCCGATCCAGCGATTGCGATGCTCGGTCCGCTGTTGAGCTTTGACGAATCGCGTGCCATTGCTGCTGCCCTTAGGGAGCGGAACCCCGGGCTCGGAATCATCGTCGTTCGTGAGCAACGATCCGACCTCGAGGACTGGGTCGACGCGATGGATATCCAAGCCGTGTTGAGCCCAGAAGCAACGGACACCACTACTCTCGATCTGATCGAGCGTCTCGACACGTGGCTGGTGGGCGCAGGCCGGGCGACACCGTACGTCGGTGACGATGCAGGGGATGAAGCCGATTCGGGCGCGGCATTGGCATTCGTCGAGCTCGAGTCTGATGACGAGGCGGAGACGGACGAGGACACAGCAGCCGCCGTCGAGGCGCCTGACCTCGAGGTCTGGGTACTGCCGCCGATGGATCCGGCCATTCGGAGCGAAGTCATTACCGTCGCGGCACCGAAGGGCGGTCAAGGCAAGACGACGATGGCCGTCAACCTCGCCGTCGGACTCGCCGAGGTCGCGGCAAATTCGGTGGTCCTCGTCGACGCAGATCTCCAGTTCGGCGATATCGCGAACGTCCTCGATCTTCGTCCGACTCGCGATCTCGCGGACTTCGTGCGAGCGGCCGATGACGAAGTGCGGATCAAGACGCAACTGATACGGCATCCCGATGACTTCTTCGTCGTGCCCGCGCCGCTCTCGCCGGAATTCGCGGACGACATCGACGCGGCAAGCCTGGGCAGACTCATCGACCAGTTGGCGACGATGTTCCGATACGTCATCGTCGACACGACTCCTGGTCTCGGTGAGCACACGATCACTGCGCTCGAGCACGCCACCGACGGTGTTTTCGTGAGTTCACTCACGGTCGCGAGTCTTCGTGCACTGCGCACGGAGTTCCAACTCCTGTCGGCGCTCGCGTTGATCCCCCGCAACCGTCACATCGTGTTGAACAACGTCGAGAAGAACACAGGTCTGATTCCGAAAGACGCGACGGCGATCATCGGAGCGGAGGCAGACGTCATCGTGCCGAGATCGCCGGGCGTCCTGCTCGCTGCGAACGCCGGGGTCCCCCTTATCCATAACGATCCGCGCGATGCCGCGGCGAAAGCAGTCCGATCCCTTGTCCAGCGGATCGATCCTGCCGCAGTGCCCACGCGACGTCGGATCCACAGAAAGGTGCGACAAGATGAGTCTGAGTGATCGGTTGCGGGCACGAACCACCAACCCGACCGACGTCGAACCCGGAACTGAGCACCTCGACGTCACGTCGCCGGACCAAGCAACTCCTAAGTCGGTCGACGCTGCGCAGACCACATCCCCCGCTGTCGAAGGTGGTTCCGCGCCGGGTTCGGCAAGTGGCGTGGAGTCGTCCCACACCTCTACATGGGAGGCTCTCGCGAGCCCGCATCAACCGCTTTCTACGGCAGTGGACCCGTTTGCAGAACTGAAGGAACGATCGGCGGACGAACTATTCCGGCGGATCGGGGGACGGCTCAACGATCCCAACCTCTCGGAGGAACAGCTCCACTCGATCGCGCGTGAAGAGCTCAGCCGCATCATCGAATCCGAGCAAGTGGCGTTGACAGCAGTCGAGCGCAACCGCCTGATCGTCGACATCGGCGCCGACGTGCTGGGATTCGGCCCGCTTGAAGCCTTGCTCGATGATGTGTCGGTCTCAGAGATCATGGTGAACCGATTTGACCAGATCTACGTCGAACGCAACGGTCGACTCTTCGAGTCGCACAGTCGCTTCTCGAGCGAAGCTCAGCTCCGGCGCGTTATCGAGCGGATCGTGTCGCGCGTGGGGCGACGTATCGATGAGGCTTCGCCGCTCGTCGATGCGCGCCTCGAGGATGGTTCGCGTGTCAATGCGGTTATTCCCCCCCTCTCCGTCGACGGGTCCTCCCTGACCATTCGAAAATTCTCGAAGACGCCCTACACCGTCGAAGATCTCGTTCGCTTCGAAACGATCGACCGTGAGATTG
The DNA here is from genome assembly GCF_058349945.1 of Agromyces cucurbitae. Taxonomy (NCBI): domain Bacteria; kingdom Bacillati; phylum Actinomycetota; class Actinomycetes; order Micrococcales; family Microbacteriaceae; genus Agromyces; species Agromyces cucurbitae. Next base: position 735,534 of record NZ_JBYRES010000001.1, read on the forward strand.
CCACGGTGCTCGATGCCGCAGTCCGCGCCAAGCTGAACATCTTGGTGTCCGGCGGAACCGGTACAGGCAAGACGACACTTCTCAACGTCCTGTCGGCGTTCATCCCGAACGACGAGCGAATCATCACGATCGAAGATGCCGTCGAGTTGCAGCTTCAACAGGAACACGTTGTCCGGCTCGAGTCACGCCCAGCCAACATCGAAGGGCGAGGCGAGATCACGATCCGTGATCTCGTCCGAAACTCGCTCCGCATGCGACCTGACCGCATCGTCGTCGGCGAGGTGCGCGGAGGCGAGAGCCTGGACATGCTGCAGGCTATGAACACGGGACACGAGGGATCGATCTCGACGATCCACGCGAACTCACCACGAGACGCTCTGGCTCGCCTGGAAACGCTCGTTCTGATGGCTGGGATGGACCTTCCGCTGCGCGCGATTCGAGAGCAGATTGCCTCGGCGATCGATGTGATCGTGCAGATCGGTCGTCTTCGCGACGGTACGCGCCGAGTGGTGAGTATCACCGAGGTACATGGCATGGAAGGCGAGGTGATCACGATGCAGGATGTCTTCGCATTCGACTACTCCGCCGGCACCGACAGCAACGGACGGTATCTGGGCCGCGCCGAGCCGACCGGCGTACGCCCGCGCTTCGTGGAGCGGTTTTCTGAAGCCGGCATCGAAGTGCCCGTCAGCGTCTTCCAGTATCAGCCGCGGTCGGGAGCGATGCTCGGAGAGATTCGATGAATGTCCTGCTCGCGTTCGGCATCATCTTCGGCGCTCTCGCGTTGTTCGCGATCGTGTTTCTCGTAATCGCGCCACCCCCGCGACGGGTTGCGGTCGAACGACGGATCGCTCCCGGCGAGGAACACGTTTCGGCGCTGAGCAAGGCGACGGACCGTGCGGTCGCCACGATTGAATCGGTCTCGTCGAAGCGCGAAGACCGAATGTTCGGTGAGACGAGACTGGAGTTGGCGGGCATCAAGACCGAGCCTTCAGCGTTCCTCATCGTCGTTTTCGCTGTCTCGGCAGTGCTCGGCCTGCTCGGGGTGGTCATCGGATTCGGTTCCTTCTGGTCATTGATCCTCGGCGTACTTTTCGCGGCGCTCGGTCCGCTCTTCGTCTCGCTCTTCCTCTCGAGCCGAACGGAGTCGCGCCGGTCCAAGTTCGGAGACCAGCTGGACGATACGTTGCAGTTGGTATCGGGCAACCTTCGGGCCGGGCACGGATTGATGCAGTCGATCGATTCCGTCGCTCAGCATGCCGACCCGCCGACGTCCGAAGAGTTCGCGCGCATCGTCAACGAGACGAGGATCGGGCGCGATCTCGGCGATGCGCTTTCGGGAACGGCAGAACGGATGAGATCCGACGACTTCACCTGGGCATCGCAGGCGATCCAGATCAATCGCGAGACGGGCGGAAACCTGAGTGAGACGCTACAGCGCACTGCCGCGACAATCCGGGAGAGGAACCAGATCAGGCGTCAAGTCAAGGCGTTGAGCGCGGAGGGTCGTCTGTCGGCGACGATTCTGATCCTCTTGCCCATTGTCGTCGTGCTGGGAGTCGTCGTGCTCCGTCCGGAATATCTGGCGCCGTTCGTCGAAACGCCCATCGGGTGGGTGGCGATGTTCGTCGCGTTCGTTCTGATGATCATCGGCATCGTCTGGATGATCGCGGCTGTCAGGGTGAAGTTCTAGGAGCTCGAATGAACGTCGTCATGATTCTCTCCGTCGCCGCTGTGGCCATCGGCATCGGGCTCTTCGTCTTCCTGCTCGTGTCTGCGATCCCTTCGAATGCTGATGTGCGAGCTGCCGTCTCGCCGACATCCGAGCAAGAGCGCCTGAGCGTGGAACGCCGAACGTTCTCCCAGACGATGGTCGCCGTCATGCCGACCGGTTACACCGGCTGGATTCAGCGCAAGATCATCTATGCCGGTCGAACGAATCAGTGGACGGTCGGCGGATACGTAACGGTCCGAGTCCTCGTCGGGATCGTTGGACTGCTCATCATCGTGCTCACGCTCATCTTCGCGAAGGGCGTGCTTCCGATCGTCGCCGGACTGCTGTTCGGTCTATTGATCACGATCGCACCGGATGTCATGCTCTCGAGTCGGGCAGACGATCGTCAGAAGGCGATCCTGCTCGCGCTCCCGGACACGCTCGATCAGATGACGATCGCTGTCGAGGCCGGTCTTGGTTTCGAAGCCGCGATGGCGAAGGCCGCTCGCGGTGGGAACGGTCCGCTCTCGGAAGAGCTCATTCGAACGCTCCAGGACATGTCGATCGGTCGTTCGCGTTACGACTCGTACGACGCTCTGCTCGCGCGAACCGATTGCGCCGACTTGAAGCGATTCGTTCGAGCTGTGCAACAGGCCGACCGATACGGCATCGCGATCGCTGACGTGCTTCGCGTCCAATCGGCTGAGATGCGGATCAAGCGTCGTCAGCGCGCGGAGGAGTCCGCGATGAAGGTTCCGATCAAGGTCGTCTTCCCGTTGGTCTTCACGATCCTCCCGGTGCTGTTCATCGTGCTGCTGTTCCCTGCTGTCGTCGGCATGGTGAAGACATTTAGCGGCTTCTGACGTAATTGGCTCCCTGATCAGCGAGGGGCCACTGACCCCACCTCGATAGGCTGACCCCACACACGCCGCCCAGGGGAGGGGGAGCCGTGGCCGAGCCGACATCCGCCGAGGCGAAGCCCTCCGTGGCGCTGCCCGATGGACGGACCCGGCCCGGCGAGACGCCGAGCTGGCGCCCCGACATCCTCGGCCCCGGCTTCGAGCAGTTGACGTTGCCGCTCGGCGACGATGCCGAGGGCGACGTCGTCGCGACCCTGGTCAGGCACCGGCCGGCTCGGCGGTGGAGGTGGCGCAAGCCCGAGGCATCCCGCATCGATGTGCTGTACGTGCACGGCTGGAGCGACTACTTCTTCAACCGCGAGCTCGCCGAGTTCTGGTCGGAGCTCGGCGCGCGCTTCTTCGCGCTCGACCTGCGCAAGTACGGGCGCAGCCTGCGCCCCGGCCAGACGCCCGGCCTCGTGACGAGCCTCAGCGACTACGACGCCGACATCGCGGCCGCGCTCGCGGCCATGCGGCAGGGCGGGGATGCCGCGGGCCGGCGCCTGCTCGTCATGGGGCACTCGACCGGGGGACTGACGCTGTCGCTCTGGGCGGCGCGCCACCCGGGCGTCGCGTCGGCGATCGTGCTCAACAGCCCGTGGCTCGAGTTCCAGCTCTCGCGCATCGGGCGCGAGGCGGTGGCGCCCCTGATGCAGTTCGGGGCGCGGGTGCATCCACTCGCGCCGCTGCCGAACGTCGACCTCGGGTTCTACACGCGCGCGGTCGCGAAGGAGCAGGGCGGCGAGTGGCAGTACGACCACGACTGGCGGCCCGACCGCGGGTTCGCGACGAACTCGGTGTGGCTGTCGGCGGTGCTCGCGGGGCACGGCACCGTCGCGGCGGGCATCGAGGTGGGGGCGCCCGTGCTCACGCTGCTGTCGAGGCGGTCGACGATCCAGGCCCGGTGGGACGAGGCGATGCGTTCGTCGGACTCGGTGCTCGTCGTCGACGAGATCGCCGAGCGGGCGACGCGGCTCGGGGCATCCGTCACCATCGACCGCATCGACGGGGCGCTGCACGATGTGGTGCTCTCGGCCGAGCCGGCGCGGGGTGCGGCGTACGCGGCGATCAGGCGGTGGGTGCGGGCGTACGGGTGAGCGGTCGGGTTTCGAGACGGCGCTGGCGCGCCTCCTCAACCAGCGGACCGCGCGGCCGCCGATAGGATTTCTCACGAGTGGCTCGGTGTGGGCCGAGAATGAGGGGCCATGGCCGGCATCGAAGAGGTCGCGAAGCTCGCGGGAGTCTCGACCGCGACAGTCTCGCGCGCGCTCAGCGGGCGCGGCCACGTCTCGGCCGCGTCGAAGGCGAAGGTCGTCGATGCCGCCGCTCGGCTCGGCTACGTCGTGTCGTCGAACGCCTCGTCGCTCGCGTCGGGGCGCACGCGCAACATCGGCGTCGTCATCCCCTTCTTGAACCGGTGGTTCTTCTCGTCGGTGCTCGAGGGCGCGCAGCAGGCACTGCTGCGGCACGGCTACGACCTCACGCTGTACAACCTCTCGGGCGACGGGCAGGAGCGCGCGAGCGTGTTCGAGCACTTCCTGCTGCGCCAGCGCGTCGACGCGGTCATCGCCGTCTCGCTCGAGCTCACCGAGCCAGAGGTCGCGCGGCTGCACGAGCTCGGCAAGCCGCTCGTCGGCGTCGGCGGCCCGATCCCGGGCGTGCGCACCCTCACGATCGACGACGTCGCCGTCGCACGACTCGCCACCGAGCACCTCATCGGCCTCGGCCACCGTCGCATCGCGCACATCGGCGGCGACCTCGAGTTCGACGTCGACTTCCACCTGCCGACGAACCGGCGGCTCGGCTACGAGGGCGCGCTTCGGGATGCCTCGGTCGAGGTCGACCCGCGGCTGTTCGCGCCGGCCGACTTCACCATTCGCGGCGGGTACCATGCGGCGAAGCAGCTGCTCGGCGCCCCGCACGACCGGCCCACGGCGATCTTCGCGGCGAGCGACGAGATGGCGATGGGGTCGATCCTCGCCGCACGCGACCTCGGGCTCGTCGTGCCGCGCGACGTGTCGATCGTCGGCATCGACGACCACGACCTCGCCGACTTCTTCGGGCTCACGACGGTCGCCCAGTTCCCCCGCCTGCAGGGCGAGCAGGCGGTCGAGATCCTCATGGACGAGCTCGAGCCGGCGAACGGCGGCGCGCCCGCCCCCGACTCGACGCCCCTGCCGTACGAGCTGCGCGTGCGCTCGTCGACGGCGCGGCCGCCCGAGTAGGGCTCCCGCGGGTTGAGGAGCGAGCGCAGCGAGCGTCTCGAAACCCGAGTTCGTTCGTGCGGGTTTCGAGACGGCGCTGGCGCGCCTCCTCAACCCACCGCATTCGCGAGCTGCTCGGTAAACTGGCGCGCATGGCAGATGCAACGTTCGACATCGTGAGCAAGGTCGACAAGATGGAGGCCGACAACGCGGTCAACCAGGCGCGCAAAGAGGTCGAGCAGCGCTACGACTTCAAGAACGTCGGCGCCTCGGTCGAGTGGAGCGGCGAGAAGGTCCTGCTGAAGGCCCAGACCGAAGAGCGCGTCAAGGCGGTGCTCGAGGTCGTCGAGTCGAAGTTCATCAAGCGCGGCATCACGTTGCGCGCGCTCGACACCGGTGAGCCCTACGCGTCGGGCAAGGAGTTCCGCATCGAGATCGGGCTCAAGAACGGCATCGACAGCGAGAACGCGAAGAAGATCTCGAAGATCATCCGCGACGAGGCGCCGAAGAGCGTCAAGAGCCAGATCCAGGGCGACGAACTGCGCGTCTCGTCGAAGAGCCGCGACGACCTGCAGGCGACCATGGCGCTGCTCAAGGGCAAAGACCTCGACGTCGCGCTGCAGTTCACGAACTTCCGGTAGGGTCTCGAGACGCGTCGCCTCCGGCGGCGCTCCTCGACCAGCGGGTGGGCGTCGCCTCCGGCGGCGCTCCTCGACCAGCGGTGGGCCGACCGGCGAAGCCCGACCGGGGCTCGCGCGGCGCGCCGCGCCCGCCCCGAGGCATCCGTGCGGTAAGAATGCCGGGTCAGGGCTCGCTCGTGGGGTGGCGGCATGCCGCCGCACGAACATGAAGGGAAACGCAGAACCATGAAGTTGGTCAAGCGCATACTCCTCGGCCTCGTCATCGTCTTCGCCGCGTTCTACCTGATCACGCGGCCCGAGGACGCGGCCAACGCGGTGCAGGGCGCCGTCGACGCCGTCTTCAACGCGATCGCCTCGATCGGCACGTTCTTCATGTCGCTCGTCTCCTAGCGCAGGCGGGCGACCTCGTGGGCTTCTTCGATCCGCACGTCGAGCGGCACCTCATCGCCGATGAGGGCGAGGTGATCGTCGACGAGGTCACCAAGCACTGGGCGGCGAACGTCGCGGCGTCGCTCGAGATCGCGGCGGCGGTGCCGGTGCTGCTGCTGATCGGCGTACTGCCGTCGCAGGCCTACTTCATCCCGATCTTCGGCGCGCTCTACCTCGTGCTCGACGGGCTGCGCCGCATCCTCGGCCGGCGCATGGACCGCTTCGTCGTCACCAACATGCGCGTGTTCCGCGTGCACGGAATCCTCTCGCAGCGCATCGCGACCATGCCGCTCACCCGAATCCTCGACATCTCGGTGCACAAGCCGATCATCGGGCGCGTGCTCAACTACGGCCACTTCATCTTCGAGTCGGCGGCGCAAGACCAGGGGCTGCGCGAGATCCGCTTCGTCGGGTCGCCCGACCAGCGCGGCCTGACCATCCAGCGCGTCATCCAGCGGGCGGGTCTGCGCGGCGGCGGGCGCGGCGGCGCGGCATCCGCCATGACCGGGATGCCGCAGCAGGGCGCACCCGATGAGCCGAGCCGTTCGGGCGCGGGCTTCGACGACGGCGAGGCGCGCACGCAGCCCGTGCCCGTGGTGAACGGCAGCCACCAGGGCTGGCTGTCGACGGCCGAGCGCACGCGCGACGAACTGAACACCACGTCGCCCATCCGTGCCGACGGCACGCGACGCGACCAGGGCGACACCACCGAGGTGCCCTGGTGGCGGCCGTCGGACTGACCGCGATCGGGTGACGCGACGCGGCTGACGCGCGGCCGCGCAGCCCGCACGCGCCGCCGCTCGCGCACCGCCGTTCGCTCGCAGCCGTTCGCGCGCGGTGGTGCGCGGTGGCGCGCGGTGACGTGCGGATGCTGGCGCCCGTCGCCCCTCGTGTGCGAGCATGGCGAGCATGGCGAATCGGGGGACATCGCTCGCAGCACTGGTCGGCGCCGTCGCACTGTCGTGCACGGAAATCGCGTTCGGGGCGGTCGCGCCCGCGGCGGCGGTCGACCCGGCCACCGAGATCGGCGCGTACGCCGACTGGACGGTGACCGGATCGGCGAACGCTTTCACGGCGACCGGCGCACTGCCGGCGTCGACGGGGTTCGGTGGGCCCATCAGCCTCACGACCGACTCGATCTCGCTCGGCGAGGCGTCGGGCGCGAGCGCGTTCCTCAACGCGTCGACCGACTTCGGCACCGAGTACGGGTCGAGCCGGCTGCAGCCGTACCTCACGATCCGCCCGCAGTCGGGCGCGCTCGCGCCGACCCCGCCGTCGGCCACCACTCCGCCGCCCTCGCGCACCGTCGTCGACCTCGGCGCCGACCGCGGTGACGACTGGGGCTTCGTGCTCGGCGACGTCGACGCCGACTGGGTGTTCGTGACCGCGTTCGACGACGCGGGCGCGGCGCTGCCCGTCTCGGCGCTCGGCGCGATGACGCCCGCGAACTACTGCGCGGCAGGCTCGCCCAAGCCGAGCACGTGCGCCGGACCCGGGCCGTTCACCGACATTCCCCGATGGGACGAGTCGGCGACGATCACGGACTACGGCATCGGCTTCGTGCCCGGCACCGTCGTCGGCAACTTCGACGACACCTCGGGCGCGTACCTCGGGTTCCGCCCCGACGCGTCGGTGCGCCGCATCGAGCTGCTCTACGGCGCCGTCAACGGGTCGCCGTCGTACCAGCTCTGGATCGCCGCGGCCGCGGCGAAGACCACGATCACCGGCACGGTCGAGCTCGATGACGGCGCCGCGCCGCCCGCCGGCACGGTCGTCGAGATCGAGGATGCCGCGGGCGAAGCCGTGCGCGACGTGCTGGGCGAGGAGCTGCAGGTGCCCGTCGCCGACGACGGCACCTACGAGGTCGACCTGCCCCAGGACGACAGCTACACGATCATCGTGGTGCCGCCCGCCGGGTACACCGCCCCCGAGCCGGTGACCGTCGACGCGACCGAGGCCGAGGTCGTCGCGCCCCCGATCGTCGTCGCGCCCGTCGTCGTCACGCCGCCATCGACCCCGCCGGCCTCGCCGCCCGCGTCTCCGCCGGCGTCGCCGTCGGCGTCGCCCACCCCGTCGGCACCCGCCGCCTCGCCCGCCGCGAGCGGCGACGAGCTCGCCGAGTCGGGGGCGAACGTCGCGCCGTTCATCGCGATCGCCGCGGTCGTCATCGCCGCGGGCGCCATCGCGCTCCTGGTCGCGGCGCGTCGGCGTCGGGCTGCTCCGGCAGCGTCGGCCACGGCCCCGGCGGCGGCGCCTCCGGCGGGGGCGGCCGACGGCAGCGCGCCGCCGAGCGAACCCGGGCAGCAGCCGTAGTCGCACGGCCCGGCGCGTCGTCGCGCACTGCGCCGTGAGGGGCGCCGGCCACGGGGCATCCGGCCCCTCGACGTCGCGCCCGCGGGCGGTTCGGACTCGATTTCCGCGAGAGGGCCTCTGCGGGTATCCTTGTCAGGCCCCCGGTTGTGTGCAGAACGTGGTCGGGTGCGACGGCGAGTTACCCAAGCGGCCAAAGGGATCTGACTGTAAATCAGACTGCATTGCATTCGGGGGTTCGAATCCCTCACTCGCCACCAGCAAAGCCCCGGTTCGCCGGGGTTTTCGCGTATCGGGGCACGGTGCCGTCCGCGTCGTGATCGCCGGCGTCCTTCTGACGTGGCTCGCGGCGGTGCTGCCGCCGGTCGCGGCGGCAATAGGATCGCGAACGTGCGCCACGAGTCCGTCGAACCGCATCCGCTCACCGAAGCCCACGCGGGCGAACTGCTCACGCTGCAGCGCGCGGCGTACGTCACCGAGGCGCAGCTCTATCGCGACGCCTTCCTGCCCGCGCTGACGCAGACGCTCGACGAGGTGCGGCGCGAGCTGCGGCATCCCGCGCTCGGAATCACCGACGACGGGCGACTCGTCGCCGCCGTGCGGTGGACGGTCGACGGACCGACCGCGCACATCGGGCGGCTCATCGTCGCGCCCGACCAGCAGGGGCGCGGACTCGGCACGACCTTGCTGCGCGCGGCCGAGGCGGCGAGCGGGGCCGACGTGTTCGAGCTGTTCACGGGTCATCTCAGCCAGGCCAACATCAGGTTGTACGAGCGCGAGGGGTATCGCGAGTTCCGCCGCGAGGCGCTGCAGCCCGGGGTCGAGCTCGTGTTCCTGCGCAAGACGGGCGCGGCCCGCAGAGGTCGTGGACCGGTGCTGTTCAGCTGATCGACTCGGCGAGGGAGACGATCACGCCCGCCGGGCCGCGCAGATAGCAGAGGCGGTAATAGTGCTCGTACTGCACGATCTCGCCGATGAGCTCGCCGCCGTGCGCGCGGAGGCGCTCGACCGTGTCGTCGATGTCGTCGACCTCGAACATCACGCTGCGATAGCCGAGCAGGTTCGGCGTCGCGTTCGACGGGGCGGGGGTGAGCACGTCGGGCGAGTCGAACCGTGTGAGCTCGAGGCGGCCGTGACCGTCGGGCGTGTGCATCATCACGATGTCGAGGCGCAGGCCCTCGATCGCGTTGATGCGGTCGACCCACTCGCCCTCGATCCGCGCCGTGCCCTCGGGTTCGAGCCCGAGCTCGGCGAAGAACGCGATCGCGGCGTCGAGATCGTCGACGACGACGCTGACATGGTCCATCCGGAGTGCCGTCATGGGGCGAGCCTACGCGCGGTCGGGCGGACGGGATGCGCTCAGGAGGGGCGAGGGTTGACCAGGGCGATGCGGATGCCGGTGCGGTGGTGGCGCGGGAGCGAGTTCTGGTGCGGGTGTCGGTGCGGGCTCGGGTGCGGCCTCGGGTTCGGGTTCGGGTTCGGGTGCGGGTGTCGGTGCGGGCGTCGCCGGGCGGGGCTAGCGTGGGGGCATGACCGAGCACGAGGCATCCATCGACCCTGCCGAACTGCCGGCGCTGCTCGCGCTCGTGCGCGAAATCGCCGTACAGGCCGCGGAGTTCGCAGCGGAGTCACGACGCGCGGGCGTCGAGGTCGCCGCGACGAAGTCGACGCCGACCGACGTCGTCACCGCGACCGACCGCGAGACCGAGGCGCTCATCCGCTCGCGCATCCTCGAGCAGCGGCCCGATGACGGCATCCTCGGCGAAGAGGACAGCATGCTCATCGGCACGAGCGGGCTGACCTGGGTCGTCGATCCCATCGACGGAACCGTCAACTTCCTCTACGGACTGCCGGGGTGGGCGGTGAGCGTCGCCGTCGTCGCGGGTCCCCCCGAGCCGTCGAGCTGGCGCGCGCTCGCCGGGGTCGTCGTGAACCCGTCGACCGGCGAGGTGTTCGAGGCGAGCGCCGGCGGGGGAGCGCGGCTCGGCGACCAGGTGCTGCGCGTCAACGAGGGGGTGCCGCTCGGGCGTGCGCTCGTCGGCACCGGGTTCGGGTACTCGGCCGAGCGGCGGCGCGAGCAGGCCGAGGTGCTGCTCGGGGTGCTGCCGCAGGTGCGCGACATCCGCCGGGCCGGATCGGCCGCGGTCGACCTCTGCGCACTCGCCGCCGGGCGGCTTGACGCGTTCTACGAGAAGGGCCTCAACCCGTGGGATCATGCGGCCGGCGCGCTCATCGCCCGCGAGGCGGGGGCGCTCGTCGGCGGTCCGCACGGCGGGGCCGAGAGCGACGAGCTCGTCGTGGCCGCGGGGCCCGGCCTGTTCGACGAGCTGTCGGTGGCGATCGCAGAGGCGGCGACGCGCGGGGAGTGAGCCGGCCGAGCGGCCCGGCCCGACGCGCGGGGAGTGAGACGGCCGAGCGGCCCGGCCCGACGCGCGACACGGCGGAGCGCGTCGTTCACCCGACCTGCGCGCGACGGAAACCGGACTTTCACATGGTGTTCACCGTCGAGAACGGGTACCCTTTATCGAGTTGTTATCTCGGCGCTCGCGTCGGGATGAGTACCTCCCCTGCAAACCTCTCGTCCCCGACGCCGAAAGCCCCCAACACGTGCTCGAGTCCCCCCTCGTGCCCGACGGATCTTCGCCAGGCACTCAGGCCGCCGCGCGGCCCGAGCGTCCCCTGACCCGTCGTGAGCTGCGCGAGCGCGAGGCGGCCGAGGCGCGTCAGTACGAGGCGGCAGCGGGTTCGGTGCAGGCTCAGTCGGCTCCGGTGTATCCGGCGCAGGCTCAGGCGGCGCCCGCTCAGGCGTATCCCGCGTATCCGGTTCAGGCTCAGCCGGCGCCGGCGCCGGCGCCGGCTCAGGCGGCCCAGGCGTATCCCGCGCAGGCGCATCCGGCGTATCCCGCGTATCCGATTCAGGACCAGGCGGCCCAGGTGAATGCGGCTCAGGCGCAGACGGCTCAGGCGTATTCGGCGCCGGCGTCGCCGGCTCAGGCGCACTCGGGTCAGGCCCACCCGGCTCAGGCGCATCCGGCGCCGGCGTCGGCGGCTCAGGTGCATTCGGCGCAGGCACCGGCACCGGTGTACCAGGGGCAGCCGCAGGCTCGACCGGCGCAGGCGTCCGCAGGTCCGTCGCAGCCCGCGCAGTCGCGCCCGGCCTCAGCTGAAGCACGCGTGGCACCGACCGCATCAGTTGCCGGCACTGCTGGGGCATCGCTCAGCCCGACGGCGCCGGCCGCACCGGCTGAGGCGCCGCGTCGCCCCGCGTTCGACGATCTCTTCGCCGGCCTCGGAGTCTCCGACTCGTCGCCGCCGTCGGTTGCCCCGGCGTCGGTCGACCCGCCGCGCGTCGCCGATCGGTCGGCGGCGGCCGCTGCTGCGATGACTGCTGCGTCGAGCGCAGCGACGGCTGCTTCGGGAGCGGCTGCCGCTCCGGTGACCGCTGCGCCGGCTGCTGCCGCTGCCGCTGCCACTCCTGCTGCTGTCACTCCTGCTGCTGTCACTCCTGCTGCTGCCGCTCCGGCTCCTGCCGCTCCGGCCGCCGCTGTCCCTCCTGCCGCTGCCGCTCCGGCTGCTGCGGCCGCCGCTGCTCCGGCGCCCGTCGCTGCCGGTCCCGTCACTGCCGCATCGGCGACCGCCATTCCGACGCCCGAGGTGCTGACGGGCGATTCCGCCGTCGACGACCTCGCCGCGCTCATCGCCGGATCCGGCTTCACGTCGAACGACGCACCCGCCGAGCCGGCGTCGACGCCTGCCGCCGGGCGTGCGTCGCGCTCGGCAGAGCACCCGGCGTCGAACCGTCGTGCACGGGCGGCCTCGGCTCCTGCGGCCGACGTGCACCCCGCGGCATCCGCCCGTCGTTCGAAGCGCCCGTCGCGTGGTGTTGCGAGCGGCGCCGGCCCCGCGGCATCCGCCCCGGTCGCGCGCAGCGCGTCGACCCGACCCGCCGCGGCTGCGAAGCCGGCCCGTCGCATCGGCCGCCGCCTCGCGCCCGTCATCGCGATGGGGTTCGCCGGCATGCTCGCGGTCGCCACGTCGGTGCCGGCGATGTCGCTCATGACGCCCGCCGAGGTGCAGGCGCTGGCGCTCGAGGGCTCCGGGTCGGCGTCGATCGACGGCCAGAGCATGCAGATCGCCGACGGCGTCGTGGCCGAGGGCGTCGACAGCGAGGGCTACAAGACGCAGACGATCGAGGAGTACGCCGAGGCGGCGGGCATCCGGCCCGAGGCGACGTTCACCAACAACCCCGCGGGCACGATCCAGTGGCCGTTCGCGATCGGCGTGCACATCGGCGACCGCTTCGGCTACCGCGACTGCGCCGGCTGCTCGAGCGACCACCACGGCCAGGACTTCAACCCGGGCTACGGCGCCGACATCCAGTCGATCGCCGACGGCGTCGTCGTGAACTCGACCGACGAGGGCGGATCACTCGGCACGGTCGTCATGATCCAGCACGAGATCGACGGGCAGATCATCGTGAGCGTCTACGCGCACATGATCTCGGGCTCGCGCCTCGTCGAAGAGGGCGACACCGTCGAGGTCGGCCAGGTCATCGGCGAGACGGGCAACACCGGCATGTCGACCGGCCCGCACCTGCACTTCGAGATCCGCATCGGCGGCATCGACGGCGAGTGGGTCGACCCGCTCGAGTGGCTGTACGCGAACACGAACTGAGTTCTCCACAGCGTGCGGTGATCCGGCGCTCGGCTGCTCGCAAGGCGGCAGACTCGCTGCATGCATCCGCCGCACGTCGTCGCCGCGCTGATCACGGCGAACGGCGGTGTGTGTTCGCTTCAGGCGCTCGCTGAAGCGGGCCTTCAGCGCGGCGACGTCTCCGCCGCGATAGCGGCGGGGGTCGCGACGCGCGTGCGCCGCGGGTGGTACGCGACGGCCGACCTGCACGACGACGCCGTACGGGCAGTGCGGGTCGGCGGCGCGGCGACGGCGGCGACTGTCGCGCGGCGGCACGACCTCCCGACGGCGGACGGCGGGATGCTCCACGTCCGCATCAGCCGGAGCGCCTCACGCCTCCACAGCCCCGACCTCGATGCGGGCGGCTCGCCTGCGGGCGGGGCGGCGGGTGGCTCGCCGGCGGGCGGCTCGGGGCCCGCCCGGGCGTCGCGCGACGGACGCCGCCCGCTCGACCGTTCACGCGACCGCGTCTGCCTGCACTACCGGAATGCGCCGTCTGCGACCGCCGCCTGCGACCCGCTCCACCTCGCGCTCGCGGAGATGCTCGTCTGCGCCACCCCCGGCGATGCGATCACGACGATCGATGCAGCGCTCGCGCGCGGCATCCTCGCCGCTCGTGACCTGGCCGTGGTGCGCTCGTGGGCGCGGCCCGCGGGCCGTTGGATCGTGGATCGCGCGAGCGTCGGCTCGCAGTCGGTGATCGAGTCGAAGGTGCGCATGCTGCTTCGGTCGCGGCGGATTCCGCACCGCACCCAGGTGCGACTGCACGGCATCGGACGGGTCGACCTGCTGGTCGGAGATCGGCTCGTGATCGAGGTCGACGGGTCGCAGTTCCATTCGGGCGACGACGAGTTCGAAAGCGACCGGAGGCGCGACTTCGAGCTGGCGGTGCGCGGTTACCTCGTCGTGCGGCTCAGCTATCGCATGGTGATGAACCACTGGGATGCGACGAGCGCCGAACTGCTCGCGCTCATCGGCCGCGGCGAGCACCGTTGGGGCTACCGCGCGCACGAAGTCGAACGCGACGGACTGGTGCTGCCGCGGCACGTGGGTCGCCGTTCCGGGCACAGTGGGATCGGGCCGAACCTGCGCTGGTAGCCGGGTGTCACGTTGCGCGGCGTCGGGAGGCGACGTTTGCGTAGCGCCGGGGAACTATTGCAGGAACATAGGGGCGATAGGCACCGTGACGAGGGGCATCACCCCTATGTTCCTGTAATACGTTGCGGATGCCGCGTGCTGGAGCCGCTCCGGCCAAGCCGTGACCCGGGCTACGCGCGCAGCCAGGCCGTCGTGTCGGGGGGCAGCAGGCGGGATGCCTCGTCGAGGGGGCCGCTCGCGACGAGCACGTCGCCCGCGGGCAGCGTCGCGGGCGCGGTGCCCGTGTTCGCGACCACGAGCACGTCGCCGTTGCGGAACGCGAGCACACCGGCACCGTCGGCGCCGCCGCCCACAGCCGCGCCGTCGGCGGAGCCGTCGCCGACACCCGCGCCGTCGGCGTCGACCCACTCGAGCGACCCGGCGGCGAGGCCGTGCGCGCGGCGGGCGGCGAGCAGCGAACGGTAGAGCGAGAGCGTCGAGTCGGGGTCGCCCTCCTGCACGTCGCGGGCGAGCGACGCCCACGAGTCGGGCTGCGGCAGCCACGAGGCATCCGTCGGGCCGAAGCCGTACGACGGCGCGGAGGCGTCCCACGGCAGCGGAACGCGGCAGCCGTCGCGACCGTAGCGCTCGCCGGCGGTGCGGAACCACGTCGGGTCCTGGCGGGCCTCGTCGGGCAGGTCGATGACCTCGGGCAGGCCGAGCTCCTCGCCCTGGTAGAGGTAGGCCGAGCCGGGCAGCGCGAGCATGAGGGCGGTCGCGGCGCGAGCGCGGCGGAGCCCGTCGGCGTAGGCGGGGATGCCGCGCGAGCGCGGTCCGAGGCCGTGGCCCTGCGGGTTCGGCTCGGTGACCGAGAGGCGGGTCGCGTGGCGCACGACGTCGTGGTTCGACAGCACCCACGTCGACGGGGCGCCGACGCTGCCGAACGCGGTGATCGAGTCGTCGATCACGCGGCGCAGCGCATCGGCCTGCCACGGCGTCTCGAGGTAGGCGAAGTTGAACGTCTGGTGCATCTCGTCGGGGCGCACCCACCGGGCCAGCTTGGCGAGCGGGTCGACCCACGCCTCGCCCGCGAGGATGCGGTCGCCGGGGTACTCGTCGAGCAGCGCCCGCCAGTCGCGGAAGATCTCGTGCACGCCGTCCTGCGCCCAGTACGGCGCGAGGTCGTCGGCCTCGGTCGAGATCTCGGGCTCGAGCGGCACACCGGTGGATGCCTCGGGTCCGGCGCCGTGCGCCGTGCCGACGTCGTGCTGGCCGACGTCGTGCCGGCCGTCGTCGGTCGCGACCCCGCCGGCGCCGCCCATGCTGCCGCCGTCGGCGGGCGGGGTGTAGTCGGGCAGGCCGTCGGCCTTGATCATGCCGTGGGCGACGTCGACGCGGAACCCGTCGACACCGCGGTCGAGCCAGAACCGCAGGATGCGGCGGAACTCCTCGCGCACCTCCTCGTTCGTCCAGTCGAAGTCGGGCTGCGACGAGTCGAAGATGTGCAGGTACCACTGGCCGGGCGTGCCGTCGGCCTCGACGACGCGCGTCCAGGCGGGGCCGCCGAAGACCGACTCCCAGTTGTTCGGCGGCTCATCGCCGCCGGGGCCGCGGCCGTCGCGGAACAGGTACCGCCCGCGCTCGGCGCTACCGGCGGGTGCGGCGAGCGCCGCCTGGAACCACTCGTGCCGGTCGCTCGAGTGGTTCGGCACGAGGTCGACGATGACGCGGATGTCTCGTGCGTGCGCCTCGGCGACCATGGCGTCGAAGTCGGCGAGGGTGCCGAAGCGCGGGTCGACGTCGCAGTAGTCGGCGACGTCGTAACCGGCGTCCTTCTGGGGGGACGTGAAGAACGGCGAGAGCCAGATGGCGTCGATGCCGAGCTCTTCGAGCGCGCCGAGCCGCTGCGTGATGCCGGCCAGGTCGCCCATGCCGTCGCCGTTCGCGTCGGCGAAGGAGCGGGGGTAGATCTGGTAGATCGCGGCGGTGCGCCACCATTCGGAAGTCATGTCCGAAACTGTACGTCATCTCCATACCGGATGGAAACGCTTGCAGTTCCCACGGGTTGCAGAAGCATCACGAACTGGTATCGATCGCAGCATCCCGGTTTTGTAATACGCGCAACGCAAGGTATATCTGTAATCGCTTGCAATCAGCGAGCGTCAATTGCAGAACGGCCTTTCGGGCGCGGTCGGCATCAGAGCCACCGGCGGAGGCGCCGATCTCACGCACACTGAGAAGGACACACCAATGAGGGTGAACAGGAAGAGCCTGCTTGCGGCCGGTGCGATCGCCGCCGTCGCCGCTCTCGGACTCGCCGGTTGCGCGGGCAGCGGCAGCGGTTCGGACGACACGTCGAGCGCGAGCGGTTCGCTGACGGTCTGGGTCGACGCCGAGCGCGTGGACGCGCTGAAGGGCGCGGCCGAGGCGTACCAGGACAAGACCGGCATCGAGGTCAAGCTCGTCGGCAAGGACAACGCCGACATCAAGAGCGACTTCATCCAGCAGGTTCCGACCGGCAAGGGCCCCGACGTCGTCATGGGCGCCCACGACTGGCTCGGCGAGCTCTCGACGAACGGCGTCGTGGCGCCGCTCGAGCTCGGCGACTCGGCGGCCGACTACCTCCCGGTTGCGATCGACGCGTCGACCTACGAGGGCACCGTCTACATGCTGCCGTACGCCGTCGAGAACCTCGCGATGCTGCGCAACGCCGACCTCGTTCCCGAGCCGGCCACGAGCTTCGACGACATGCTCGCCAAGGGCAAGGCCGCCGGCCTCGACCACCCGTTCGTGGTCGAGCAGGGCGCCGAGGGCAACCCGTACCACCTGTACCCGTTCCAGACCGCGTTCGGCGCTCCCGTGTTCGGCAGCGACGCCGAGGGCTACAACCCCGATGACCTCCAGCTCGGCAACTCGGGCGGCGAGCAGTTCGCCACCTGGCTCGGCTCGCAGGGCAAGAACGGCACCGGCGCGTTCAACACCGACATCGACGGCGACATCGCGAAGGACGCGTTCACGACCGGCAAGGCGGCCTTCTGGCTGACCGGCCCGTGGAACGTCGGCGCTGCCGTCGACGCCGGCATCAACGTCGCGATCGACGTGATCCCCAGCCCGACCAGCGAGGCCGCCCAGCCGTTCGCCGGCGTCAAGGGCTTCTTCGTCTCGGCCGAGTCGAAGAACAAGGTCGCCGCGAACGACTTCCTCGTGAACTACATCGGCACCGAGGACGTGCAGCTCGAGCTCTTCAAGGCCGGCAACGTGCTGCCCGCCCTCACCGCCGCCGCCGAGACCGCCTCGAGCGACCCGATCGTCGCCGGCTTCGCCGCCGTCGGCGCCGACGCCGTGCCGATGCCGGCCATCCCGGCCATGGGCCAGGTGTGGCAGTACTGGGGCATCGCCGAGGCCGCCATCATCAACGGTGCCGACCCGGTCGCCACGTGGCAGAAGCTCGCCTCCGACGTGCAGGCGGCGATCGACGCCAGCTGATCGTGAGTCCGTCGGTCGAGTAGGCGCGAAGCGCCGCATCGAGACCCGGTGACGTGGTCTCGATACGCCCCTCCTTCGTCGGGGCTACTCGACCGACGGACTTCCTGCATCCCCAGACGCGACACGAGAGACCAGGCACCAGCATGAGCACCGCGACCGACGACGTCCGCGAAGACGCCCCACCGAAGCCCACGAAGCAGCAGCGTCGTGCGGCGAACATCGCCGACGAGGCGTCGGGCGGCATCAAGCTGCTGCTCGTGAAGCTCGCAGGGGTCGGCATCGTCGACGCGCTCGCGCTGTACGCGGTGTTCGTGCTCGCGATGCACGAGCAGTGGCTCGTGCTCGGCCTCGTGGCCGCGGTCACCGTGATCGTCAACTGGATCTACTTCTCGCGCAAGAAGCTGCCGGCGAAGTACCTGACGCCCGGGGTCATCTTCCTCGTCGTGTTCCAGGTCTTCGTGCTCGGCTACACGGCGTACATCGCCTTCACGAACTACGGCACGGGCCACAACGGCTCCAAGGAGCAGGCGGTCTCGTCGCTCATGGCCTCGTCGCTCGAGCGCGTGCCCGACTCGCCCACCTACGGCGTGACCGTCGTCGAGCGGGGCGGCGAGCTGGGCCTGCTCGTCACCGACCCCGACGGCGATGCGCTCGTCGGCACCAACGAGGAGCCCCTGCACGAGGCATCCGGGGTCGAATTCTCCGGCGACGTCGCCGTCTCGGCCGAGGGCTGGAACTCGCTGCAGTTCGCCGACGTGCTCGCCCGCACCGACGAGGTGACCGCGCTCGCGGTGCCGTACTCGGAGGACCCGAACGACGGCGCGATCCGCACGCCCGACGGTTCAAAGGGCTACCTCTACATCTCGACCCTCGCGTACGACGCCGAGGCGGGCACGATGACCGACCTCGAGACCGGCACCGTCTACAGCGACACCGGCGTCGGCGCGTTCACCGCCGAGAACGGCGACGAGCTGCTGCCCGGCTGGCAGATCACGATCGGCTTCGACAACTTCGTGCGGGCCGTCACCGACACCCGCCTCGCGGGCCCGCTCGTCTACGTCACGCTCTGGACCTTCGCGTTCGCGCTCATCTCGGTCGCGTCGACGTTCTTCCTCGGGTTGTTCCTCGCGATCACGTTCAACGACATGCGCATGCGCGGCCGCAAGGGCTACCGGGTGCTGATGATCCTGCCGTACGCGATCCCGTCGTTCCTGTCGGCGCTCGTCTGGGCGGGCATGATGAACAAGAGCTTCGGCTTCATCAACCAGGTGCTGCTCGGCGGCGCCGAGGTGCCGTGGCTCACCGACCCGACGCTCGCGAAGGTGTCGATCCTCATCGTCAACCTGTGGCTCGGCTTCCCCTACATGTTCCTCGTGTGCACGGGCGCCCTGCAGTCGATCCCCGAGGAGCTGCAGGAGGCGGCGACCGTCGACGGCGCGAAGCCGTGGGCGATCTTCCGCCTGATCAAGCTGCCGCTGCTGCTCGTGAGCGTCGCGCCCCTGCTCATCGCGTCGTTCGCGTTCAACTTCAACAACTTCAACACGATCTACATGCTCACCGACGGCGGGCCGCGCGACGCGAACGCGCCGATACCCGTCGGCTTCACCGACATCCTGATCACGATGGTCTACAAGGTGGCCTTCACAGGCGAGAACCGCGACTACGGTCTCGCGAGCGCCTACTCGATCATCATCTTCATCGTCGTCGCGGTGATCTCGATCATCGCCTTCCGTCGCACCAAGAGCCTCGAGGAGCTGAACTGATGGCCGCTCGCAAGGACAAGTCGGGTACGGGTTCGGGCCCGGGCCTCGTCGCCCCCACAGGCGTCGGGCTCGCGGTCGCCGAGATGGAGGAGATGGATGCCTCGACCCGCGCGCACGCGTCGGTCGGCGGCCCCGAGGGCGGCGCCCCCATCGAGCTGCCCAAGCGGCCGTTCAACTTCAGCCGCTGGTTCTGGGCGACCGGCTGGCGCCACGTGATCGGCGTCGTCATGGTCGTGTTCGCGCTGTTCCCCATCATGTTCGTGGTGTCGTCGTCGCTCAACCCGCACGGCACCCTGACCGGGTCGAACGCGCTGTTCTCGCAGATCGGCCTCGACAGCTACATCCGCATCCTGACCGACCCGCAGGTGCCCTTCACGACCTGGTTCGGCAACACGCTCATCATCGCGGGCATCACCGCGGTGTGCACCGTGTTCCTCGGGGCGCTCGCCGCGTACTCGTTCTCGCGCATGCGATTCACGGGCCGCCGGTTCGGGCTCATCTCGATCGTCGTCGTGCAGATGTTCCCGCAGCTGCTCGCGGTCGTCGCGATCTTCCTGCTCATGTCGTCGATCGGCGACCTGTTCCCCGCGATCGGCCTCAACACCCACGTCGGCCTCATCATGGTGTACCTCGGCGGCGCGCTCGGCGTGAACACCTACCTCATGTACGGCTTCTTCAACACGGTGCCGGCGTCGATCGACGAGGCCGCGAAGCTCGACGGCGCGGGCCACGCGCGCATCTTCTTCACGATCATCCTGCGGCTCGTCGCGCCGATCCTCGCGGTCGTCGCGCTGCTCTCGTTCATCGCGTCGGTGAACGAGTTCGTGGTCGCCTCGGTGCTGCTCGTCGACACCGAGAAGCAGACCCTCGCCGTCGGCCTCACGAAGCTCGTGTCGAACCCGCGCTACGCCGACTGGAGCGCGTTCTCGGCCGGTGCCGTGATGGCGGCGCTGCCGGTCGTGGCGCTGTTCCTCTTCTTGCAGAAGTACATCGTCGGCGGGCTCACCGCGGGCGCGGTCAAGTAGGGGCCAGAGCGACCTGCTCGGTCTGCCGGGCGCCGTTGCGGGCACGCCGCTGCGCCCGCTGCAGATGTCGTTTCGAGCTATGCCAGCTGCGCCTCATCGGTGAGGCGCAACTGGCATTGCTCCGACCCAACAGCACCGCGTCGCGGCCGCGCCGGGCGGCCGTGACGGTGGTGCACGAGAGGATGCCTCCATGCTGACGCCGCACCACGACGGATCACCGCTGCACGTGTCGACCCAGAACCCCGCGCTCGGCGAGACCGTGCGGGTGCGGCTGCGCGTGCCCGAAGGCGCGCTCGCCGCCGACGGCACGCCGATCGGCGAGCTCGCCTGGGTCGGCACGCGGTCGAACCCGAACCGCGAGCCGCGCTTCGACGAGGCGCGGCGCCTGCCCGAGGCATCCACGCCTGCGAACGCCCCAGACGGCTGGGACTGGTGGGAGGCCGAGGTCGAGGTCGAGAACCCCGTGCACGGGTATCGGTGGCTGCTCGTCGGCACCGACGGACGGCAGCACTGGCTCAACCAGCTCGGCCTGTCGGGCGTCGAGACGCGCGACCGCGACGACTTCAGGCTCGTCGCGCACGCCGCCGCACCCGACTGGGTCGCGGGCAGCGTGCTCTACCAGGTGTTCCCCGACCGGTTCGCGAAGTCGGCCGGCGCCCCGTTCGACCGGCTGCGCGCGACCGGCGAACTGCCCGAGTGGGCGATCGCCGCCGAGTGGGGCGACGCGCTCGACCCCGTGCCGCCGGGCCGGTCGAAGCAGGTCTTCGGCGGCGACCTCGACGGCGTGCGCGAGAAGCTCGACCACCTCGTCGACCTCGGCGTGACACTGCTGTACCTCACGCCCATGTTCCCCGCGCGGTCGAACCACCGCTACGACGCGTCGACGTTCGACCGGGTCGACGACCTGCTCGGCGGCGACGAGGCGCTCGTGCGGCTCGTCGAGGCGGCGCATGCCCGAGGCATCCGCGTCATCGGCGACCTGACCAGCAATCACTCGGGCGATGCGCACGAGTGGTTCCGCGCGGCGCAGGCCGACCCCGCGTCGGCCGAGCGCGACTTCTACTTCTTCCGCGATGATGAGGCCGAGGGCGGCCACGGGTACGAGTCGTGGCTCGGCGTGCCGAGCCTGCCGAAGTTCGACTGGTCGTCGGCAGAGCTGCGGCGCCGCTTCGTCGAGGGACCGGGCTCGGTCGTCGCGAAGTACCTGCGGGCGCCGTACTCGCTCGACGGGTGGCGCATCGACGTCGCGAACATGACCGGGCGGCTCGGCGACGTCGACCTCAACGCCGAGGTGCGGCAGGCGATCCGCCGCACGATGCTCGACGTGAACCCCGACACGATGCTCATCGGCGAGTCGACGAACGACGGCGCCGACGACTTCCAGGGCGACGCGTGGCACGGGGCCATGACCTACGCGCCGTTCACGCGCCCGCTGTGGAGCTGGCTGCAGGAGCCCGGCAGCCCCGCCGGCGGCGGCATCGGCTTCGCGCTCGGCCGGGTGCCCGCGTTCACCGGCCGGCAGTTCGTCGACGCCCACCTGCGCTTCGCGGCCGGCTTCCCGTGGCGCACGCGCCTCGGCACGATGAACGCGCTCGACACGCACGACACCCCGCGATTCGCGACCCACGCCCTGCCGGGCACGGCGCCCGTGGCGTTCGGGCTCGCGGTGACGATGCCGGGCGTGCCCGTCGTGTGGGCGGGCGACGAGTTCGGCCTGACCGGCGTCGACGGCGAGGCATCCCGCACCCCCATGCCGTGGGGGAGTGAAGGCGACGCCGACGTCGCGCCCGTGCTGTCGGCGTATCGCGAGCTCATCGCGCTGCGCCGCGCGCACCCGGTGCTCGCGACGGGCGGCATCCGGTGGCTCGCGGTCGGCGACGACGCCGTCGCGTTCGTGCGCGAATCGGCCGAGGCATCGGTGCTCGTGTTCGCGGCGCGCGCGGCGACGACCGTGTCGTTCGAGCCGGGTGCGCTGCCCGGTGCGGATGCCGCGACCCGCGTGCACGGCGACGCCCGCCTGTCGCTGGCCGGCGACGTCGTCGAGCTCTCGGCGGAGGGGCCGGAGTTCTCGGCGTGGGCGCTGCCCGGGGTGGCGGCGCCGGGGGCGTGACGGCCGCCGAGCGACCCCGCCAGCGTCGCGTGCGTCGCCCGGTGACGTCGCGCGGCGTCTTGTCGGCCCGTGGTACGAAGCACCCCTCGAGAGGTGATATCCTCGTCTGGTTGCCGATTCTCGGTGACATGCCCCGATAGCTCAGTGGTAGAGCACTTCCATGGTAAGGAAGGGGTCGTCAGTTCAATCCTGACTCGGGGCTCTGGTTTCTCGGTTCGAGCGTTCGCGTTCCGTGCCGAAAGCCTCGCGGCGGGGTAGCTCAGGTGGTTAGAGCACACGGCTCATAATCGTGGTGTCGCGGGTTCGAGTCCCGCCCTCGCTACCAGAAATCTGGGGTTGATCTGGGGTTTCTTGTCCTATCGAAGGGCAAGGACTCGATGAGTTCAACGTTTATTCAACGCTTTTCCACCGGCGCCCGTGTTCAGCGGGCCTCCATGAGGAAGGTGTTCGAGCCATCCCGCGTGACTTGGGATGGCCTGGGACACCTAGTGCCATGGACACCGAACGACTCTCAGGACTCGGCCTCGAGCCGGTCCTCACGACGAGCGAGCTCGCCGAGTATCTCGGCGTGCACGTGCAGGCGATCTACGACCTGCGCGCGGCCGGCAGAGGCCCTGCCGGCATCCATGTCGGGCGCGAGATCCGGTACCGGGTCTCCGAAGTGCTCAGCTGGATGGACGCGTTGCACGACCCTGTGCCGTCCGATCGCGGGCGGTGAGCGCTGATGGCCGGCCGGCCGCGTCTGCCGATCGGAACCTTCGGCGACGTCAAGACGAATCAGGTCGGGCCCGGACGGTTCCGGGCGTACGCCCGCTTCCGCGACTGGGACGGCGAGACCCGGCAGGTCTCGGCGACGGGCGCGAGCCGGGGAGCTGCGAAGTCCGCACTCAAGGAGCGACTCGCGACGCGGATGCGGTTCGGCGACGGTGACACGCTGACCGCCGATTCGCCGTTCACGAAGCTCGCCGACGCGTGGATCGAAGACGTCCGACGCGACGTCGATCGTTCCGACGGTACGAAGGAGACGTACGCCCGCGAACTCCGGACACTCATCGTTCCGTACTTCGAGCACTTCACCGTGCGTGAGGTCACGGTCAGCCGTGTCGATCGGTTTCTCAAGGATCAGCGAGACAAGTCATTCGCGCGAGCGAAGCATTCCCGCACCCTCCTCGGCATGGTCATGGCGTTCGCCGTGCGGCAGGAGATCATCCAGCGGAACCCGGTCAAGGAAGCTTCGCGGATGAAGGCGCCGAAGCACACTCCGAAGGCACTCACGCCCGAGCAGATCGCGGCGATCCGCGTCGCCGCACGTGACTGGCGTAGCGGCGACGACGTCAAGGGGCCGAAGCCCGACGGCCAGGTGCGCGACCTCATCGAGGTCATGCTCGGCACGGCCACCCGCATCGGCGAGACCCTGGCGCTGCGGAAGTGCGACGTCGACGTGACTGCTGATCAGCCGCGGGTGAGCATCACCGGGACCATCGTGGTCCGCACGGGCGTCGGCGCGTTTCGGCAGGAGCACCCGAAGACGCACGAATCAGTTCGCACGGTTGCAGTGCCTGCGTTCGCCGCCGAGGTCATCCGTCGGAGACTCGCCCTCATCGCAGGTGAGGATGCCGAACACCCGCTCTTCTTCACGAAGCACGGAACCCCGCTTGCACCGCACAATGCCCGACGCACGTTCCGCGAAATCCTCAAGGACGCCGGACTTGAAGGGATGAATATCTCGCCGCACGCGTTTCGCCGCACCGGCGCGACGCTGCTGGCTAATGAGCTCGACCTGCAGGCTGCGGCCGACATGCTCGGGCACGCCTCGACGTCGACGACGAAGAAGCACTATGCGGAGCCTGGCACGGCACTGAAACCGTTGTCCGCGGAGGTGCTGCAACAGCTCGCACCCCCGGTCAGTGCGCCCGAAAGCGATGGAGCCTTCGGATCTTCCGGTTGATCTGGTCGACCACCGCAGGTTGAGGCACGGTGCCGCACCCGGTGCGGCACCGTCTCATCAGGCCTTTAAGGAATTCGACTGGCTGGCTCGCCGAACTGGCGATCACTGAGTTCGCGACTCGCGGCGCCGCTGAGTGCATAGCCATATCGAATAGGTGTGCATCTGCTCCCTCGCGCGGGTGCGTGCTCATCTGAACGTCGGTGTGCGGCTGCGTTGTCACCGCCAATTCGCGGGAGTTCGCGAGCCGGAACGGTGTACCGTGGGCGCAATTGGCCCGCTTCGAGGACTCATTCAACTCGGGCATTCAGATCCTCCGCGAAGCCTGCCACCGGCGCCGGCCCGGATCGATCATTGGCTGCAAGGTGACACAGACAGCGGTCGATGCCCAACCCCGCTGGAACCCAGCGTCCTGACGGCTCCGAAGATGCCACGCCTCTTGCAGTTCGAGGGGCGCACCTTTACGGCGTGGTCGGGGGTTGGTGCGGGTGACGGTGTCGATGCGGGTGATGAGTGCCGGTGAGGGGTACCGATATCTGCTGCGCTCGGTCGTCGCCGACGATGGGGTGCGGTCGCTCGCGACGCCGTTGACTCGGTATTACGAGGCGAAGGGCACCCCGCCTGGTCGGTGGATGGGTGCCGGTGTTCGCGGTCTCGCTGGGGGTGTGCTCTCGGCTGGTGGTGAGGTCACCGAGGAGCAGTTGCAGCTCCTGCTCGGATGCGGCCGGGATCCGGTCACCGGCGGACCGCTCGGTCGTGCGTTCCCGCAGTACGACTGCTGCAGGCGGGCGGTGGCGGGGTTCGATTTCACGTTCTCGGTGCCGAAGTCGGCGAGTGTGTTGTGGGCCGTGGCGGATGCGACCACGCAGGAGCGCATCGTGCGTGCGCATCACGACGCGGTCGAGCAGGTGCTGGCGTTCATGGAGCGCGAGGTCGCCGCAACCCGTACTGGCTTCGCGGCCGGCGGTGACGGCGCCGTCGCACAGGTCGATGTGACGGGGTTGATCGCGACGGCGTTCGATCACTTCGACAGCCGGGCCGGTGACCCGCACCTGCACACGCACGTGGTGGTGAGCAACAAGGTGCAAACGGTACTCGATCGCAAGTGGCGCTCCCTCGATGGGCGCCCGTTGCACGCCGCGGTCGTCGCGCTCTCGGAATTGCACCAGGCGCTGTTCCAGGATGCGCTCACCCGGGCCCTCGGCGTCGGGTGGGAGCAGCGCGAGCGGGGCCGTGACCGCAACCCCGCCTGGTCGATCGCGTCAGTGTCTGACGAGCTGGTGGGGGAGTTCTCGACCCGCTCGCGTCATATCGATGCCGTGACCGATCACTTGATCGCCGAGTACCTCGAGGTGCACGGTCACCGGCCGGGCCGGGCGACGATCATGAAGCTCCGCGCGCAGGCGACGCTGTCGACCCGGCCCGAGAAGCACGTCCGGTCGCTTGCTGAACTCACGCGCGGGTGGCGTGAGCGTGCAACGGCGGTGCTCGGGCAGGATGCAACCGCGTGGGCGCGCGTTGCATCCGCGGATACTGCGCCGCTGGTGTTGCGCGCGGACGACGTGCCGCTCGACGTCGTGGCAACGCTCGGCGCCCGGGTGTTGCGTGCGGTGAGTGAGAAGCGTGCAACCTGGCGGCACTGGAACCTCGTCGCTGAGGCCGCACGTCAAACCATGCAGTGCCGATTCGCAACACCTTCCGATCGCGAAGCTGTCGTCGGACTTGTCGTGGACGCGGCCGAGCACGCGTCGTTGCGGATCACGCCACCCGAGCTCGCGTCCAGCCCGGCCGTGTTCGCGCGTAATGATGGCACGAGCGTGTTCCGCCCGAAACACTCGGCCGTCTACACCTCCGAGGCGCTGCTTGACGCAGAGACACGCCTCCGCGAACGGGCGACGAACACCACCGGCCCGACCAGCAGGTCGGCCAGCATCTGTGAGGGCGCCCGTCGACGGCTGCCGGGCGGCGGCCGTCTCGGGGCCGACCAGGCGGCTGCGTTGCAGGCGATCGTTGAATCGGGCCGCGTGCTCGATGTGCTGGTCGGTCCGGCCGGTGCTGGGAAGTCAACGGTGATGGGGACCCTCCGCCATGCCTGGGAAGCGGAACACGGTCGCGGCTCGGTGATCGGTCTTGCCCCGTCGGCAGCCGCCGCACACGTGCTCGCGGTTGATCTGGGTATTGCGACGGAGAATCTCGCGAAGTGGTGGCAGAACCACCTCATGCACGGCGACGCGTTCCGGTCGGGCCAGCTCGTGATCGTCGACGAGGCATCCCTTGCGGGCACGTTCGCGCTCGACCGGGTGAGCGCCCTCGCGGCGAATGCGGGCGCGAAGGTCCTGCTCGTCGGCGATTACGCACAACTGCAATCTATGGATGCGGGCGGCGCGTTCGCGATGCTCGTGCACGACCGCCCCGACGCACCCGAACTCTCCGATGTGCACCGCTTCGTCAGCGAGTGGGAGAAGACCGCATCCCTCGAGCTCCGACGTGGCGACCCGGCATCCATCGACCGCTATCTTGCCCACGGCCGCGTGCGCGAGGGCGAAACCGAGGCGATGGCGGATACCGCGTACGCAGGCTGGCGTGCCGACGCCTGCGCGGGCCGGGTGAGCGTGTTGATCAGCGACTCGAACGAGGCGGTCGCAGCGTTGAACGAACGAGCGCGCAACGACGCAATCCTCGACGGCCGCGTCGACGCTCTGTGCGAGGTTGCTCTGCACGACGGCACCCGGGCCGCGGTGGGTGACACGATCATCACCCGCCGCAACGACCGGCTACTGCGCGCCGGCCGGGCGTGGGTGCGCAACGGCGACCGATGGACCGTCCTTGCCGTGCACCACCACGGTGCGCTCGAAGTGCGCAGATATGGACACCGGTGGGGGAGCAGCACCCAGTTGCCTGCCGAGTATGTCGCCGCGCACGTCGAGCTTGGGTACGCCGTGACCGCACATCGCGCACAGGGCCTGACCACAGACACCGCGCACGTCGTCGTCGCCCGTGGGATGACCCGCGAGAACCTGTACGTGGCGATGACCCGCGGCCGTGAATCGAACACCGCGTATGTCGCCCTCGACCGCCCCGATGTCGCACACACCGGCATCAGGCCCCGCGACGACGCCAACACCAACGCCCACTCGGTGCTCGCCGGCATCCTCCGTCATGTCGGGGCCGAACTCTCGGCACACGAAACAATCACCGTCGAGCAGGGGACCTGGGGCTCAATCACGCAACTCGCCGCCGAATACGAGACCATCGCCGCCGCCGCACAGCACGACCGTTGGGTCGCGCTCGTGCAGGGCAGCGGACTCACTCGCGAACGAGCGGACGCAGTAGTCAGCTCAGACGCGTTCGGGCCGCTCGGGGCGGAATTGCGTCGGGCCGAAGCACACGGCGCAGATGTAGCGAGGTTGCTCGCCGACGCGGTCGGAGAGCGCGGGTTCGACGACGCCGCAGACATCGCCGCGGTGCTGTGTGTGCGGGTCGCGCACACCGTGATGCAGGATGCCTCAGCCGGACGCTCAGCGTATTCCCCAAGTTTCATCGCCGGGCTGTGGCCGACGGCGGCCGGGCCGATGGATACCGCATCACGGCGCGCGCTCCGCGAGCGCGCCGAACTCATAGAAGCACGAGCGGCGGCGTTGGCCGAACAAGCCGTGGCATCGGGGGAACCATGGACCCGCATGCTGGGTACATCGCCGACAGGTTCCACAAGGAAGTTGTGGTTGCGTTGTGCCGCGACGGTCGCCGCGTACCGTGACCGCTACGGAATCGTCGGCGGCCGGCCCCTCGGCGTCGGACAACCCACCTCCGACAACCAGAAGGTGGACGCGCTGCGCGCCCGCACCGCATTCGAGGCCGCACGTCGCGTCACAGACCATGAGAAGGACCCGTGGAGGTCGAACGTCGCGTCGGGCCTTGCGGAGGTCGATCTAGGCATCTAACTCAGATCAGCCCGATAGAGCGCGCGCGACTGCCCTGATCGTGGACGACTTGACAGACGCGAACCCGCTTTGTACCGTTGAGTACAATCTGTACCAAACAGTACAATCTGCCACTATTGAATGGCTCATCATGGTCCGTCCGCCTCTACCCCCGTTCACCGAAGAGACCGCCATCCAGAAGGTTCGCGTCGCCGAGGACGGCTGGAACACCCGTGACCCAGAGCGCATCTCGCTCGCGTACAGCGAGGACAGCTGGTGGCGCAACCGGTCCACGTTCGTGCAGGGCCGCCCCGCAATCGTGGAGTTCCTCACCGGCAAGTGGGAGCGCGAACTCGACTATCGGCTCATCAAGGAGCTGTGGGCTTACACTGGCGACGTGATTGCCGTGCGTTTCGCGTACGAGTACCACGACACCTCGGGCCAGTGGTTCCGCGCCTACGGGAACGAGAACTGGCAATTCGACCAGGACGGACTCATGACGCACCGCCATGCGAGCATCAACGATGTGGCGATCGACGAATCCGATCGGAAGTTCTTCTGGGATGCGTCCGGTTCTCGTCCCGCAGATCACCCCGGCCTGAGCGAGCTCGGACTGTAATGTCCCGCACCCTCCTCGAACGCTCGGACGCCGTCCGTGCCCTCGCCGGCGTATTCCGCCGTCGAGGGTTCGAGAGCAGCTCGTTGTCCGTTATCCAGCAGGAGACTGGCATCGGCCGCGGGAGTCTCTACCACTTCTTCCCCGAGGGGAAGGCGGACATGGCCCGCGCCGTTCTCGAGCAGGTGGGCGATTGGTTCGAGGAACGGATCTTCATCCCTCTGCGCACCGCCGGCGATGCCACGGAGGCGGTCGCGGCGATGTCGCGGGAGGTGGCCGAGTATTTCATCTCGCGCGAGCGCGTGTGCCTGTTCGCTGCGATGACGTTGGGTGATGAGCAGGACGACTTCGCCGAGGCGGTCCGAGCCTACTTCACCAACTGGGTCGACGCGCTCACCAGAGCGCTGCGCACAGGCGCAATCTCACAGCAGGAAGCGGCCGACCGCGCGGTGGACGCGGTCGCGGCGATCCAGGGCGGACTGATCTTGGCCCGCGCATACCGCGACGACGCGACGTTCCTCGGGATCATCGCGCGCACAGAACGGCGCCTTCTCGATCCGACTCGCTGAACGGGCATCGAGCTGTCGTCGATCTGGCGACGAGTCTCGACCCGCGCCGGCTCTGCAAACGTGCTCCCCCTCCATCACTCCACGGTTTATGAGTGTGTCGGCCATGCTTCCGAAATGCTCGGCTGGGACCTCACCAGTCAGCGCGGCAAGACGCGCACGCAGATCGCGCTCGCGTTGCGACGGATCCGCAACGCTCAACACGCTGACCCACCGAAGTGACACCCGCGTTCCCACGCCTTTCGCCCCCCACAGCTACGAATCTGAATGAGCGGATTAGGGTTCTTCGCCAATCGGATCGCCGGACGATCCTCGGGCGCGGTACTGTGTCGGCGACATTCCGGTGTAGCGCCGGAAGGCGGTACCGAAGTGCTGACTCGTTGAAAATCCGAGTGTGTGTGCGATCGAGCTGATGCTGTCGGAACGCATGACGAGAAGTTGCTCAGCGCGCGCGATCTTGGCCCGCAACACGTAGTCCTTCGGTGTAGTCCCGAGTGATCGCGTGAACTGCATGTAGAAGTTCGTGCTCGACATCCCGGCGATGTCGACGAGCTCAGCGACGGAGATCGACTCTTCGATGTGGTCCTCGATCCATGCGACTGCGCGGCGCAGCCCCGGGTGCATCGGTGCGACGCCTGCATCCTGTTGGCTCCGGCGTGCGAGTTCTAGAAGCGCCGATGTGCACAAAGAGTGGCGCCATGCGTGAGTGAGGCGGGTCCTGTCGTCCGGGTCGGCCAGGGCGGTGGTCAGAAGGTTCACGGCGAACTCGGGCG
Source organism: Agromyces cucurbitae (assembly GCF_058349945.1). Classification (NCBI taxonomy): domain Bacteria; kingdom Bacillati; phylum Actinomycetota; class Actinomycetes; order Micrococcales; family Microbacteriaceae; genus Agromyces; species Agromyces cucurbitae. The sequence goes on from NZ_JBYRES010000001.1 coordinate 765,704, forward strand.
CGAGACGCACGTCTGCGTCGTCAGAGATCAGGTGATCGATCAACTCGCCGAGCGAGTCCTCCGGCTCGTGATCGGTCGCGCTCCATCGAAGCAGAAGCCAGACGAGCTCACCGCGCGTTTGCGAACCGATTCCGGTCGTGTAGACGCTGCCAGGGCGGATCCGGATCAGTTCTCCCGGTTGGACGTGGACGACTCTCCCGTCGATGACGAAGTCAAATCGACTGCGGAGGGGAAACGCCAGAACGATCATGGTCGGATGCACCTGGGCGGGTAGCGCCTCATGGGCGGTCAAGTAGCGGTAGCGCCCGAGGCTGAGGAACGGCCCAGCGCCCTGAAGATCGACGATGGTGCGATCGGCCGTGGATTCCAAGTCAGGGCTTTCGGACGGAACCGGGTCAAGCGCCCGACCGCCCCCGCCTGGATCTTCATCCTCGACGGTTTCCATGAAGAAATCCTACGGAAGAACCGGAACGCGGAGTGCTGCCGACTTGGCGAGCATGTGGTGCAGACCAACCGATGGAGGTACCGATGTCAATGCCCGCCGCCGACGCCGAGCGATTCGAGATGGTGGAGTCGAGACTGCACACGCCGGTGATCGGTGACATCTTGGATGAACTCGGATACCATCACCAGTTCCTCAGCCCGGCGATCCGCCCGCTGCACGCCGACAGGCGACTCGTTGGCCGGGCCATGCCGGTGCTGATTTCCGATACCTTCGGTGCCAGGAGCAAGCCGTTCGGCCGCTTGACCGAGGCGCTTGATGCGCTCGAGACCGGCGAGATCTATCTGGCTCGGAGCGGTCGACTCGAGTGCGCAGCCTGGGGCGAGATCCTCACCGCTACTGCTCGTGGGCGCGGTGCGCGGGGTGCCGTCATCGATGGTTACCACCGAGACACCCGCGCGGTGCTCGCACAGGATTGGCCGGTCTTCAGCCGTGGCCCGTTCGCGCAGGACGCGGGAGCACGGGCAGAGGTCGTTGACTTCCGTGTCGAGGTCGAGATCGATGGTGTCAGGGTGCAGCCCGGAGAACTCATCGTGGGCGACTACGACGGGGTGGTCGTCGTTCCCCGCGCGGTCGAGGACGAGGTTCTGGAGCGTGCACTGGCAAAGGTCTCGGCCGAGGCCCGGACTCGGGCGGCCATCGAGTCCGGCATGTCGAGCACGACCGCGTATGAAACCTTCGGGGTTCTCTGATGCCCGAGTTCCTCTGCATCGGTGAGGCGTTGATCGTCTTCTCGCCCGCCGACGGTCTTGCCCTTGACGACGCACGCGATTTCGGGTCGAGCGTTGCCGGCGCAGAGTCGAATGTCGCGCTCGCACTCGCTTCGCTCGGGCATTCGGTCGAGTGGGCAGGGGCCGTCGGCGACGATCCATTCGGGAGCCGCGTCCTCGCGACGCTCGCGAGGGGCGACGTCCAGACATCGCACGCGCAGCGGTCGCCCGGCGGCTACACGGCCGTGTACTTCAAGCCTGGTGATGGAGGGGCGGTCCGCTACTACCGCCGGGGGTCTGCCGGATCGGCTCTCGGCCCGCACGAGATCGGAACGATCGCCAACGAAACTTCCGCCGAGGTCGTCCATGTCAGCGGTGTCACCGCGCAAGCTTCCGCGGCCGGCCTGGAGGCTCTGCGATTCCTGGTTGGCGCCCGCCCGTTCGGACCCGCGCTGGTGTCGTTCGACGTGAATCATCGTCCTGCTCTCGCAAACACCATGAGCCCGCGTGAACTCGCGGCACTCGCATCGCAGAGCGATATCGTGTTCGTCGGTCTGGACGAAGCCGATCGGCTCTGGGGGACGAAGACACCCGAAGCGGTCAGGGCGCTGTTTCCACGGCCGGCCTGGCTGATCGTGAAGGACGCCGAGCGCGAGGCCGTCGAGTTCCACGACGACGACGTTGTTCGCGTTCGATCGCCAAAGGTCGTCGTGGTCGAACCGACCGGCGCCGGCGATGCCTTCGCAGCAGGCTGGTTGAGCGCCTTCGCAAACGGTCTCCCGGCCCGACAGCGAGTCGAATCCGGCCACGCCTGCGCGGAACGCGTGCTCCGCTCCCGCAGTGACTCCCTCGTACCGGAGATCACCCATGCGATCCACTGAACTCGAGCACGCCCTCTCGGACGTCCCAATCATCGGGATCATCCGCAATCACGATCCAGCCTCGACGCTCTTCGAAGCCGACAGGATGTGGGACGCCGGCATTCGGGTTGTCGAGGTGACCATTCAAAGCGCGGATGCGGTGCCTTCGCTCGCCGCCGCGGCAGCTCGTGCCCGTGAACGGCAGGCGATCATCGGGGCCGGCAGCGTATTCGGCCTGGAACAGCTCGAAGCTGCGACATCCTGCGGCGTGGACTTCACCGTCTCTGCCGGCCTCGCCCTCGATGTGCTCGCCGAGTCCAAGCGACGCTCAGTTCTGCACATCCCCGGTGTTGCGACCGCGACCGAGATCATCGCTGCGCGACAGTCCGGTGCCCCAATCGTCAAGGCGTTCCCGGCTGCTCAGCTCGGAATGGGATGGGTGGGCGCTCAGCTCGCCCCGTTCCCAGACCTGGCGATCATCGCCACCGGCGGCCTCACCCCGGACGATCTGTCCACTTACCGGAACATCGGCTGCCTCGCCATCGGCGTCAGCGCACGAAACATCCATCCAGGTTGGACCGCGCACAGCACGAACGAAGCGGGCGGACGATGAGCGCCCGAGTCGTCGTCGTCACCGGCGGCGCTGGATCTGGCATCGGGCAGGGAATCAGCCGGGCCGTGGCCGGCGCTGGATGGACGGTATTGATCGCCGACCAGGATGTTGAGGCAGCCGAGCGTCTCGCCGCGACCTTCCAAGCGGAAGGGCTGAGCGCCCGCGGCGCCCGGCTCGACGTCGCGGACGATGCCAGCGTCGACCACCTGTTCGGCGAGATCCTGCCGGGTGTCGGGACTCTCCACGGACTCGTCAACAGTGCCGGCGTCGGTCTCGTCAAGAGGCTGGGTGAAGTGAGCCCCGCCGAATGGGACCACCTGCACGGCGTCGACCTCCGAGGGGCGTTCCTGTGTGCCCGCGCCGCGATCCCGCAGCTCGCTCGCAACGGAGGTGGTTCGATCGTCAACCTCGGGTCGGTGCAGGCCCTCGGTCCGCACGTCGGCTACTCAGCTTATGCCGCGGCGAAAGCCGGACTCATCGGCCTGACTCGTGGAATCGCGGCGGATCACGGTCGTCAGAACATTCGCTGCTCGATCATCCACCCCGGCCTCGTCGACAGCCCGCAGAACCGTGACATCTTCGCGGCGTGGGGCGATGCCGATCGGTGGATCGAGGACTACGTCAACACGAGACAGATGCTCCCACGGCTCATCACGGCGGAGGAGATCGGCGCCGCCGCGGTCTTCCTCCTCTCCGACGCGAGTCGGTCCATCACGGCCGCCGAACTCTCGGTCGACGCGGGCAGTTCTCGGATGGCTTTCGACAATACGGAAGGACGATCGTGAAGATCGAACAAATCGAACTCGTAGAGGTACGGGTGCCGGCTCGAACCGGGGCCATCAACTCAGCGCAACTCGATAAACCACTGCACAAGATGGCGTCCGGCGCGGATGCCGCCTGGACCCGCCAGTTCGACGAGTTCTCGAAGGTCATCCTCGTCGCCACTACAGACGATGGAACCGTCGGTCTGGGCGAGTCACTTCGGGATCCCGATCACCAGGTCCTTACCGCGATGGCACGGAAGCTCGTCGGCGCGGACGTCTCAGCCTTGCGATGGCAATCACTTCCCCTCGCAAACGTACGAGAGTACGACGGATTCGAGCTGCTCGTACTCGACCTTCTCGGCAAACGAGCGGACCTTCCCGCGGCGGCACTCCTGGGCGGCGCATTCCGTGATGAGGTTCCGGTGGGGGCTTGGAGCGGCCACCGCACGCCCGAGGACGCCGTGGAAATCGCACTGGCCGCACAGGCGCGCGGTGCGACGACACTCAAGCTCAAATGCGAGCTCGAGGACGATGTCGTGGGTATTGCCGCCGCGATCCGGAAGGCATGCGGTCCCCAGTTCTCGCTGATATTCGACCCGAACGAGCGGTTCGACGAGCTCCGTCACGCCGTCCGGATCGCGAGCGGGCTCGAGCAGATCGGGAACGTGCTCTGCCTGGAGGATCCGCTGCCCCGGTGGGATCTCGGGGCGTATGCCGAGCTCCGGGCTCGGACCGCGATCCCGATCGCCATTCACGTTGCGCTCGGCTATCAGTCGCACGGACAGAAGATCACCGACGTCACCAACGCAGTGGGCGCTCGCGCCGCGGACGTGTTCAATTTCAGCGGCGGGATCGCCGACTTCCTGCGCATGGCACATGTGGCGGATGCCGTTGGGCGGCCGTACTGGCACGGGAGCGAGGTCGACCTCGGCGTGATGGAGGCCGGCGCCGTGCATGCGGCTGCGGCTGCCGCGGGCGCAACGCTGCCGAGCGACATCTTCGGGCGACTCATCCGTGAGAGCGATCTGCTGGCTGAACCGCTCGCGTTCAGCGGCGCGACGGTCCGCCTGCCGCGGGGCGCCGGCCTCGGTGTCGATCTCGACCTCGAGGCGGTCGCGCGCTATGAGCTGTCACGGACGGTCGTCACCCCCGGAAGTGTCCGATGAACAATCTCTTCAAGATTCACGAGATGCTCATCGAGCGAGACATCGAAGCCTTCGTGGCCGAGGACTGGGATGCCGTCCAGGCCGACTTCGATGCAGACGCATTCGCCGGTTACAGCGCCGAGAGCGGAAGTGTCCGACTCCAGTACCCCACACTCGATCACTACCGTGACTCGTGGCTCGAGCAGGCGGCCGTCTTCCGGGGCGCCGACCGGTTGCCACTCGTGCAGCAACTCCACGCAGCGCAGAGCCTGCAGCGGGTGGAGGTGGCTGAAGGACGCGCCCTGGTGACCAAAGTGTTCGATGGCGTCGTCGACGGCGCCCATGGGGCCAGCCACCTGAGATGGACGACGTACTACTTCCTGAAGTTCGACCGCGACCTGAGTCGATGGTTCATCACCGGTTTCGTCGGCTACTTCCCGAGTGATTGGAACGCACGATGAACCGGATCATCTCCTTCTCGCACTCCACCCAGCACTCGACCGCGGGGCCGTATTCGCCGGTGCTCGCGGTCGCAGCCGGCGATCTCGTCGTCGTCAGCGGGCAGGGACCGCTCGACGACCGAGGGAACGTCATTGGTGCAGATATTCGCGAGCAGACCAGGCACACGCTCGAGAACTGCGCCCGGCAGCTCGCTACAGCGGGAAGCGATCTGTCGAGGGTGTTCAAAGTCAACGTCTTCCTCGCCGACCTCGACGAATGGGACGAATTCAACGCCGAGTATCTGCAGCACTTCGTCGAGCCGCGGCCGGTCCGCACGACGGTCGGTGTGCGCCTTCTGCTCGGCATGAAGATCGAGATCGAGTTGTGGGCGACGCGATGAAGCTTCTCGAACTCCGCTCGGCCGAAGCCGACTTTCGGAATCGTGCGGCTGCGGTGGGCGTGCTGCCGCTCGGTGCGGTAGAGCAGCACAGTCTTCACCTGCCGCTCGGGACGGATGCACTAATCGTCGAATCGGTAGCGCACGAAGTGGAGTCACGGCTGCCGGAGCAGGTGGTGATGCTGCCCACGATCCACGTCGGGGCAAGTGACCATCACCTCGCAATGCCCGGCTCGGTGTCCGTCGGCACGGCGGCGATCGCAGATGCGGCAGCACGGCAGTGCCTGTCGCTCGCCCGCAGCAGTGGCATTTCCCGCTTCCTGCTCCTGAACGGCCACGGAGGAAATCAGCCGGCCGTGCGACTTGCACTCGAAACCATCCACGCCTCGGATCCGAGCCTGCGCGGGTTCGGCGTCGACTACTGGTCGCTGATGTTCGATCGCCTCGATGCGGACCAGATCGACCGCCCGACCGGGATGGGACACGCTGATCGCATCGAGACTTCCATCCTTCTGGCGGTGCGACCCGACCTCGTCAGGATGAACCTCGCCGCCGAAGACGGCTATCAGGACGGTCTGCCGGGGGCAGTGTATTCAACCGCGGGTATTCCCGAGCGCACCTGGCACGGCGGTGTCGGCGATCCGCGCGATGCGTCGGCCGCGTACGGCGAGCGATGCCTGGTGGCCGCGGTCGATGCTGTGGTCGCACTGATCGGGCGAATCACGTCCGCACCATGATCATTCATGCCTTCCGGCGAGGCTTGATCCGTAACGAAGCGCATCGATCATCGGCAAATTCGGGCGCGTCTCAGGCTGACCCGGGCTCAACCGACCGTCAGTCCTTCTCCTGACAGTCATGGCCGCGAAGCGCCGCTTCCTCGCGGCGTCGCTCTCGAGCCCACCATGCAAGAGTGCCATTGCGCGATCGACAATGGCGTAGCCGACGGCGTCTCGTGGCGAGGACGTCGAACTACTCGAGCGCCCCTCTTGCCAGGCGGAGATGACTTGCCCGGAGCGTGAGTCGGCATCGGAATGGGGGAACCTGTTGGAAGCTGCGGGTCCCGCCCCGATGGGATTGAACTAGCGGAGCGTGACGGCTCGCGTACTGCCTCCCACGGCCACGTCGTGCAGAACCGATTCGAAGATGGCTTCGTGTTGCCAGCGGGGCTTGCCGGCCGAAGCGGATGATGTTCAGCGATCCCGTCGCCCTGGACCTGGCTGTAGATCGCTGCAGATATGAAAGAGGAAGCGTCCCACGCCGTGCCGAGCAAGATGCCGAAGGAGCGCCATACCCTTCGCCACGTTGTTCTCGTGGTGCAGCTGGGTCCACGACCGACTCCGGGACACCGTTTGCGGCGCCTCGAGAAGGGGTCGGAGCATGTTGAAGCGGAGGCCCGCTCCCACAACGCCGACCCCGATCACTGACTGGTTCATCGATGTTGCTCCTTTGCGTTGTGTGGTGCCCTGAACTTCAGGCGGATCACGATGACCATGCCGGCCAGGGTGAGTCCGATCCCGATGATTTGAATGCCCGCAGGTGCGACGGTGATGCCCAGGACGGCGGAGGCGATGCCGACGAGCGGTGGGACTGCCAGGCCCAGCAGCGACGTGAAAGCAGCGCCTGCGTTCAACAGGAGCCGGTGCTGCACCAGATAGGCGGGTACGTAGACGGCGATGCCGAGGAACGCCAGCACGGCGATGCTTGACGGGTCGACGCGCTGCCCGGCCGCCACGTCGAGCCCGGCCCAGACCACGAGCGGGATGCTCCCGAGCGCGAAGATCGGGAGGATGCGCGGGGTCATGGCGCCCTCGTAATGGCGATTGACGTGCGCGAAGTGCAGGCTGTAGACAGCCATCGAGAGCATGGCCCCACAGGAGGCGAGGGCTCCGACGGCCATGTTCGCGTCGGCGGACCCGTCGAACCGGGGAAGCACGTAGAGCGCTGCGCCCACGATGGCAGCGCACGTGGCGATCAAGGCTGACGCGCCGAGGCGCGTCCGCGTTACGGCTGCCTCGAGCACCAGTACGACAGCGGGCGAGACCGAGAGCACCAGGCTCGGCAGCGTCGGCCCGGCGAGGTTGATCGCGACCGTCGACAGCATCGTGTATCCCGCGACGCCCGTCCCCGCGAGAACAACGAGCTGCCATGCAGTGTAACGCCGCGACCGATCGGCTACCGGTCGGTCATCAGCGGGCGCCGATGCCCCCTTTCGCGACATGAGCAGCAGCAACAGCAGGCCAAGCGACGAGAAGACGGTGCGACCTGCGGAGACCACTCCCGCGCCCGCTCCGACGAGAGCGATGCCGACGATCACCCAGGTCGATGCGAGAAGCGTCACGAGTGCGATCGACTGCATCACGACGCGGGTGGCCGGCGACGGAGACGGAGCTTCGGACGCCGGTAGGCGTGCGGAGGAGAAGTACCGAACCGGCATGACTCTCCTCTTCGTCGAGTCGCACACGGGCGCTTAAACGTTTTGGCAGGAGCTAAGCAAGGAACCGTGCTCGGTGTCAAGAGGTCGGCGACCAGTCGAGGCGGCGCTCTTGACGCAAACGTAAAACGTTTGCTAGCGTCCCGCACAATCGTTTAAGCATGGAGTGGCCCACCGCGTCGGTCGACTGCCCTGTGCCCCACGGGCGATGGAACCGCCGGTTCAGCGAAGAACCGACATGAGCAGAGGAGTACTCGTGACAGACGGGCGAAGCAGACCGATCGCGGTCCTCACCGCGACGGCAGTGATCTCGACGATGATGGCGGTCGGAGCGGCCGCCGGTCCGGCACAGGCCCAGCAGGTCGGCGGGAACGCGCCCTTCATCAATTCGTGGCTGGTCTCCGGACCGTTCGAGACCGCGGTCGCCGACGAGATCTACGGGTGCGAGACCGCCGAAGTGGTGAACCTCGCCCGGACGGCGAAGGCGACGGCATCGTCGTCCCTCGCCGCCAACCCCCCGGCGCAGGTGAACGACGGAGACATCCGTAAGCAGTGGGTGACCGAGAACGACACCGCTCCGACGGTGACACTCGCGTGGGATGCCCCGGTCTCGCTCAATGAGGTGCGCCTCGCCCAGTGGGGCGACTCCCGGCACGTGAACGGCGCCTACGAGGTGACGTTCGTGCTCGCCGACGGTTCGACGGTCCCTTCACCGCGAATCGCAAGCACCTCGGGATCGCCGTCCTCGCCGACGGTCTACACGCACCCCGAGACGATCGACGACGTGGTGTCGATGCGGGTCGCCATCGACCCGGGCCTGACGCCGTATCCCGCCATCACCGGCCTGTCGGAGATCGAGGTCTACGAGCGCACCGAACCAGCCGAAGGCGCGGCGTCGATCGATCCCGCCGTCGGCGGCGAGCTCGGCGACGAGGCGGAGTCGAACCCGTGGGAGTACTTCGACGACCGCGTGTTCAACCGCAACTACGACGACTACCAGGACCTGTACGGCTACTACTCGGTCAAGAAGGGCGAAGACACTCGCAACAAGTTCGTCTATGCGCACACCTACGTCTACAGTCCCGCCGCGCAGAAGGGCTACGTCAACGTCGGCGCAAGCGGTTCGTACCGCCTCTACGTGAACGACCACTGCGTCACCGCCAAGAGCACGCCCGTCGAGGTGCAGAAGGACCTCACCAAGCAGGAGGTCGCCCTGAAGAAGGGCTGGAACAAGGTCCTGCTCCAGATCGAGCACACCTACACGGAGGACATCAACACGAACGGCGTGCCGATCGCGAAGGACCAGAACGTGGCCTACCTCGGTTTCTACGGTCGAGTCGCCGACGCGAACGGCAACCGGATCGACGGCGTCGTGAGCTCGGTGAACGGCCCGTCGGAGAAGCTGACGATCGACACGCGGCCGTTGAGCGGCGAAGGCGCCGAGGATGGCGCGCTGCCGAAGGGTGCGCTCCCGACCGGATACCTCGAATGGCCCTACGTGTGGAACAAGTCGACGACGGGCCGTCCGTACGGCGTCGCAGCGTCGGCGTTCCAGTTCATCGCGAGCGGCGGTGAGCCCGGCTACACCTGGAAGCTGGTCGACGGCGAGCTCCCGAAGGGGCTCGAACTGAACGCCGACGGCACGATCGCCGACGGGCTGGTCGACGGCCGGCCCGACCTTTCCAGCACGAAGGGCATCGTCAGCCCTGCCGCCAGGCTCGGAGACTACGCCTTCACCGTCGAGGTGACCGATGCAGGAGGTGCGACGACGACGAAGGAATTCACCCTCACCGTCGACGATCGGCCGAACCGCGAATTCGAAGAGGGCCGCGTCAGCGCGCTCACGCACGCCGCGCCAATGTACAGCTACTTCGTCGACCCGAACTATTCGTTTGACCAGTGGGCGGCTCGCGCCAAGGCGCAGGGACTCGCCATGGTGTCGGTCGAGGCGTTGCAGCAGAATTACCACTGGCCCTCCAAGTTCTCCGACCCCGCCGGTGACCGCCAGAAGTACCTGCCCAAGGGCGAGGACGGCAACGTCGTCGACGGTCTGAAGCCGATGGTCGACGCCATCCGCCGCTACGGCATGGACGTGGGGATCTACTACGCCACGGAGGGCGGCGGCCTGCAGCACTACTCGACGGACGTATTCGTGCAGAACGTCGAGGACCTGCTCGAGCGGTACGACCCGAGCTACCTGTACTTCGACGGCCCCCAGGCCATGCCGAACGCCAACTACGACGTGATGTACAGCGCGGTTCGCAACCACAGCGCCGACGTCGTCATCGACTCGAACGCCTGGGGCGAGGAGTTCGGCGACCCCGACCTGCGCACGGACGAGGCATCCGGTATCTATGCGAACGCGGGGGCGAACCACCTCGTCAAGCGCACTCCGATGGAACCGTGGAAGATCCTCGGAACGAAGAACCAGGATTCGCCGTACTACCCGCAGCGCGATGACTTCCGGCTCGTCGTGCAGGAGACCGTCATGAACGCCGGCCGAGGGTACGTCGACAACAACGACCAGACGATCGTCGACGGTCGCGGTCCGAACTGGCACTCGCCGGCGGAGATCGTGACGCGGTACCCGAAGGGGGCCCAGGAGTTCATCGACGTCCGGAACGAGATGGCCGACTGGTTCGCGCCCGCGCCGGGGATCAACCTGCTCGAGTCGGTGACCGGCACGACGCCGTACTACCTTCCCGGGTTCGGGTACGACGACGACGGGATCGGCAACTACGAGAAGTTCGCGCATCCGAATGCGACCACCGGGCCCCAGTGGGGGTACGCGACCGCACGCGACAACATCATCTACCTGCACATCCTGAAGGGGCCGGACGGCAAGAAGGGCTTCGACGCGATCGCCGACCGTCGGCTGTCGATCGGCGGCATCGATCACGAGGTGAAGTCGGTCTCGGTGCTGAACACGGGCGAGCGGATCGGCTCGTTCAGCCAGGACGGGGAGTCGCTCGCCCTCGACCTGTCCGCGGTCGAGGCCGATCCCGTCGACACCATTATCAAGATCACGACCGACGATCGCGCACGCGAGTACCGGCTGACCGACCTCACGGTCGACGCAAAGCCGCTCTCGCACGGGCGCCTGCAGTTCGAGACCGCGGGCTACATGAAGTTCCCCGCCCTCACGGCGGCGCTCGACGAGGTGAGATATCGCGTGCCCAACTCGAAGGTCGTCACGATCGACGATGACGGCGTCGTGTCTCCACACTCGAACGGGTCGGTCAAGGTCACCGTGACGGCGAAGGCCGGCGACGTCACCGAGAAGACCAAGGTGCGAATCTCGGTGCGCGACGGAATCGCCTACATCGGCGAGGAACTCTCCTCGGCGGTGCTGCGAATCGGCGGGAAGGAGACCTACGGGAGTTTCCCGATCCATGCGCGACCCGAGTACTCGCTCGACGGCCGCTCGGACGGCGGACGGTCCGTGAGACTCGACGTCGCCGACATCGAGTGGCACGCCGGCATCGTCGACATCGACGGTGGAACGAAGACCGACCCGGTCGCCATCACGGAGGTCGACACGTTCGACTTCGCCGACGGCAGACTGACCACGCCGCAGGTGAGCGAGACCACTCGCGGAGTCGTGTGGGCCGAGGTCACCCTCGACGGCGAGACCGTCACGAGCAACCGGGTCTTCCTCGACCTGCTGCCGACGCGCGACGTCGCCGGCTCCGCGACGGTCGCGACGAGCGACGCCTCGACCTCGGCGTCGAAGCTCACTGACGGGATCGCGATCGATGCCGATCACCTCGGCGGGTCGGGCTGGTCCACGGCTGCCGGCGAAGCCTCGTGGGTGCAGTTCGATCTCGCCGCTCCGACGGAGCTGTCGAGCATCGGCCTCGGCTTCAACGAACTCCGCCAGCGGTACGTGAACACGCCCAAGCAGATCGTCATCCAGACGAGTGTCGACGGCGAGACCTGGGAGGACGCGCGAACCGCAGCGGGGCCAACCGGCGACATGTTCTGGGGGGCGGTGAACTCGTATCCCGTCTCGGGAGTGGCCCAGCACGTCCGGGTCTCGTTCCCGGAGGGTTCGGGCGGTTCGTCGCTCGACCTCCTCGAGGTGCAGATCAACGCGATTCGCGAGATGACAGCGCTCGCTGCCATCGACGCGACGGCGAAGATCGACAGCTCCGAGCGGGCCGCGTCGATCGAAGTCGCCGGTCGCTCATTCCTCGGCGAACCCGTGCAGCTTCCGCACGGTGCGATCTCGATCACGAGCGATGCGCCCGAGGTCGCGTCGGTGGCGAAGGGCGGCGTGTTGGCCGTCGGGGCCGGTCGCGCGAAGATCACCGTGACGGCGATGGTCGACGGCTATCGGGCGGTCGACTCCTTCTTCGTCGAGGTCGATTCGCAGGGGCGCCTGTCGCTTCCCGAGTACCTCAAGGGCGTGAAGCTGACCCTCGGAGAGAGCAGCATCCGCGTCGGCGACCCGGTCGTCGCGAAGGTGGAGGCGACGCTGAACACCGGCGCCGTGGTCAATCCGGCCGAAGCCGTCACCGTGCTCGAGTTCAGTGATGCCCGACTGAAGCAGATCGAGAACAGCAACACGATCGTCCTCACCGAACCGGTGACGACAGCCGTACAGGCCACGGTGCGGGCATCGGTCACGCTCCACGGCGAGACCGTCGTCTCGGGCCCGGTGCCGCTGACCGCGACCGGCGACGACCTCGCCGGTGCTGCGACGGTGACCGTGTCGTCCGTTCGCGACCGTAACGGCGTGCCCGATGGAACCGATGCGGACGCGCGGTACGTCGGGGGCAAGGCCACCGACGGCGACCGGTCGACCGCGTGGGCGTCGAGGAAGGCCGACGTGTCGCCGTGGATCCGGCTGGAGTTCCCCGAGCCGGTGCTGATCGACCGGGTCAACCTGGTCGATCGCGGTCACGAGGTGAACCAGATCGTCGAGGGGCTGCTCGAGTGGGAGGGTGGCAGCAAGGTCGTCACCGGCATCGAATGGGACGGCCAGCCCGACAACATCGTCGAGCTCGACTCGCCCGTGACGTCCTCGTGGGTGAAGTTCACCATCGATCCGCAGAACGTCTTCGACAACCAGGCGCTCGGCGGTGAAGCGGGCCTCGCGGAGTTCGGGGTGTACGGACCCGAGCGCGAGCGGACCCTCGTCGAGTCCACGGCCCTGGCGGTGAACACGTCGGTGGGCGTTCAGCCCGTGCTGCCGGCCGAGATCGACGTCGTCTACAGCGACGGCGCCATCGGCCGCGTCGCCGTCGACTGGGACCCGGTGACCGCGGAACAGCTCTCGAAGGCCGGATGGTTCGTCGTCGAGGGGACGCTCGCCGACACCGAGGTGCGGGCCCGGGCGGTCGTCACCGTGCGGTAGCAGAACTACGGAAACGGCCGGCTCGACGCCCTCCACCCGGAAGCGTCGAGCCGGCCGTTTCGGCGGACTGCTCAGCCGCCCAGCGCGGGCGTCCCGTACAGGCGGACCGACGGCGTCGTCAGCGAGTCGAGTTCGAGCACGGTGATGCTGTTGCGCCCGACTCGGGTCGCCGGCCATGGCACGTACAGTCGTGTCTGCGGGCCTCGGTTCCAGTACCTGCCGAGGCACAGCTCGTTGAACCAGACGTAGCCCTTCGATCCGCCGGGCACTTCGAGGTATCCGTCGGCCTGCTCGTGCAGCTCGACCACCGCGCGCGCGTACCTCGGCCCGATCGTCGGACGAGCCTCCAGATCGGTGATCGCCGTCCAGGAATGGTCGCGAGGATCGGGCAGTGCGTGGGCCGACACCCGGTAGCCGTGCAGCCACTGGTTGTCCTGGCGAAGTCCGCCCAGACCCTTCGTGCCTCCGAGTCGAGGACCGTAGTTCACTCTTCCCATCGACTCGACGACGACCGAGACGCGTGCGGGCCCGCCGACGGTGGGCGGGTTCGAGCGGTCATCGTCGCGATCGAAGATGCCGACGAGCTCGTCGTCGATGAACACGTGGGCCCGGTCGCGCACATCGACGAGCTCGAGGGACAGGGGGGCGCGGGGGCCGGGGATCTCGACCTCGTATCGGACGAGTCCATGATCGATGCCGAGCTCCTCGAACGTGGGCGGCACGACATGCCGGCCGAGGTCCTCGAATTCGACGTCGGCGACATGGGTCATCCTGATCGTCGTCTCGTCCATGAGCGGGCGCAGCTGGGGCAGCGCGATGGGCTCGACAGCGCGGGAGGCGCTCGAGAGCACCTCGCGCAGTGCGTGGAACTTCGGCGTCGGCGCCCCGCGCTCGTCGAGTGGGGCGTCGTAGTCGTAGCTCGTGACGGTCGGGCGGTACTCATCGGTGCCGCCGTGATCGTGATGGTTCGCGCCGGCGCCGACGCCGAAGTTGGTGCCCCCGTGTGCCATGTAGAGATTCACGGAACCGTCGGCGACAAGGATCTCCCGGAGTTCCATCGCGGCGTCGGCCGCGGGTCTCGTGACCCGGGGGTGTCCCCAGTGATCGAACCACCCGTTCCAGAACTCCATGCAGAACGGTGGATCGTCCGGGCGGTGCCGGGCGAGGGCCGCGAAGGCGGCGGATGCCTCTGAGCCGAAGTTCACGGTCGCGGGGATGCCCGCCACCGTTCCGCCGGTCAGGCAGGTGTCGGTCCATCCGTCGCTCGTGAACAACGGGGCTCCGACGCCGCGCTCCGTGAGACCGCGCGCGATCGCGGCCAGGTAGGCGCCGTCGGTTCCGAACGACCCGTACTCGTTCTCGACTTGGACCATGAGCAGGCTCGGGTGGTCGGCGAACCGCGGCACGACCGCATCGAGGTAGCGCTCGACGGGCTCCATGAAGGCCGGATGGCTCGTCCGCACGTGCCGCCCGACCCGTCCGGTGAGCCAGGACGGCAGACCGCCGTTGTCCCACTCGGCGCAGATGTACGGGCCGGGTCGCACGATCGTGCGGAGCCCTTCGGCGTGGGCGCAGTCGAGGAATCTGGTGATCTCGCCCAGGCGCCGCCACTCTCCCTCACGCGGTTCGTGGACGTTCCAGGCGAGGTAGGTCTCGACGGTGTCGAGACCCATCGCCCGAAGCGACCGCATGAGATCCGGCCACTGCTCGGGCAGCGACCGGAAGTAGTGAGCCGCGCCGGAGAGCACGCGGGGCGGGTGGGAGGGGTCAGTCATGGAATCCAATCGTTCGTGTCGTTCGCGTCGCTCGTACGGCTCAGAGCTTCACGGCGCCGGCCGTGAGGTCGACGCGCCAGTACTTCTGCAGGCTGATGAAGGCGATCGCGAGGGGAATGATCGACAGCAGCGACCCCGTAATCACGAAGCTGTAGTTGAGCTCGCTGGGCTGGTTGCCCCAGAAGTAGAGGCCGAGCATCGCAGGCCAGAGCTCGGCGTCGTTCAGGGTGACGAGCGGGAGGAAGAAGTTGTTCCAGATGCCGACGAACGAGAACAAGAACACGGTCAGGAGCGCGGGGCCCATGATCTGTAGAGCGATCGTGAAGAAGATGCGGATCTCACCGGCTCCGTCGATGCGCGCCGCATCCAGGAGCTCGTCGGGAACGCCCTCCTGCGCGGTGATCCGCGAGAGGAACACGCCGAACGGGCTCACGAGGCTCGGGATGATGACCGCCCACATCGTGTTGATCATTCCCATGGAGGAGAAGAGGAGGTAGAGGGGCATGACGAGTAGCGACGCCGGAAGCAGGATCGAGGCAAGGATCCCCCCGAAGATCGCGGCCTTGCCCCGGAACTCGAACTTCGCGAAGACGTAGCCGGCCGCGGCACTGAGCAGCGTCGCACCGATCGCACCCCCGCCGGCGTAAATCACGGAGTTCAGCATCCAGCGGAGGAAGAGCCCGTCCTGCCTCGTGAGCACCGACGCGACATTCTCGAAGAGGGCGAAGTCCTCGCCGAACCACAACGGTGGGCTGGAGAACAGCTGCGAGCTCGATTTCGTCGATGCCGTGATGAGCCACCAGATCGGGATCAGGAAGTAGACGACGCCGAGCAGGAGGACGCCGCGGAGCATGAGGCGGCTCGTGAACCGGGGCATCAGGCGACCGCCCGCCGGGCCGTGAGGAGGTTCGAGATGCGTAGGAAGCCGAACGAGAGCACGAACGTTCCGAGCGCGAGAAGCACGGCCATCGCCGCGGCGACGCCGTAGTCGTTGAGGCCGAAGGCGACATCCTGGACGGCCATGTTCGGTGTGTACCCGGCGGTGATCGCGCTCGCGTACGACTTCAGTACTGTGGGCTCGGCATAGAGCTGGACGGTTCCGACGATGGAGAAAAATGTCGTGAGCACGAGCGCTGGGGCGACGAGCGGGATCTTGATGCTGATCGCGATCCGCCAGGCACCGGCGCCGTCGAGTGCGGCGGCTTCGTACAGATCCTGCGGAATGCCGGTCAGTGCCGAGTAGATGACGAGCATGTTGTAGCCCGTCCACGTCCAGGTCACGATGTTCGCGATCGACCAGAGCACGACGTCCTCGTTGAGGAAGTCTGCCTCGATGCCGATGCTCGCGAAGGCGGCGACGAACGGGCTCGTGCCGCGGAGATACAGGAATGCCCAGAGGATCGCCGCGATCACCCCCGGGACCGCGTACGGGAGGAACGCCGAGAGTCGGACGAGCTTCGGGAAGACGCCCCGCAGGGCGTCGACGGCGAGGGCGAGGGCGAGGGCGACGAACAGCATGATCGGCACCTGGACGACGCCGAAGAGCAGGACGCGCACGACGCCGTCGAGGAGGTCGGTGTTCATGATGGCGGTGACGTAGTTCGCGAACCCCGCGAACACCCGCTCGCCGCCGATGCCGAGTCCTGATCGCCGCTCGGTGTAGAAGCTCTCGACGAGCGCGTACGCGAGCGGGAGCACGAAAGCGAGGATGAAGAGCACGAGGAACGGTCCGAGGAGAAGCCATACGGCCCTGCGCTGCGAGCGGCGGATCGTGTCGTGCGTGCGGGGGTTCGCAGTGCGTGGACGGGAGGCCGGCGGCGCCGCTTCGCGCGTGGCCGTCGGTGCGACGAACGTCATGGTGTCCTCCGTGCGGAGCCTGGTCGGTGATGGGTGCGGGGAGTTCCCCGGCGGCTGAACGCGCGCTGGGGAACTCCGCTACGGGAGGCGGCTGCGCGTCACTCGGTGACGCTGAGCCCCTTGGCGGTGAGCGCGTCGACGAGCGACTGCTGGGCGATGTCGAGTCCCTCGGGCATCGTGCGCTCGCCGTCGAGCACGGGCTTCATCGCGTCGGCGTAGGCGTTCTCGGTCTCGGTGTTCGCCGGTCCGAACTGCCAGTTCGGATCAATGGTCGGTGCGGCCTCCGCGAAGACCTCGTAGACCTTCTGCCCGCCGTAGAATTCGAGCGGCTCACTCAGCGAGCCGAGTCCCGTGCCGTTCGTCGCGGCGGGGAAGGACGCGGCATCCTCGATGAGGATCTCGAGCGCACCGTCGTCGGTGCTCATCCAGTCAGCGAACTCGACCGCGCCGGACACGTCCTCGCAGCCGGTGAGCACCGATGTTGCCGACCCGCCGGCGGTGCCGGTGCTCGGTTCGTCGGCGACGACGTTCGGCATCGGCGCGACCCGCCACTTGCCCGCCGACTCGGCGGCGGCGCCTTCGAGGACGGTCGTCCACCACACCGGGGCGACGTAGCTCGCGATGCTGCCCTCCTGCACCGCGGCGAACCACTCGGGCGTCTCGGGGTTGGTGACCTTCGTGAGGTCGTCGTCCATCATCTGCTGCCAGTAGTCGGCGACGGACTGCGTCTCGGCGCCGTTCATCGAGACCTTCCACTGGTCGTTCTCGCTCGAGTACCACGTTCCGCCTGCCTGCTGCACGAAGCCGGCGATCTGATAGGTAATCGCCGGCGCGAACGAGCTCAGGTAGACGTTCGGGTCGGCCGCGTGCACCTTCGCGGAGTCCGCGGCGAACTGCTCCCAGGTCGTCGCCGGCGTCACGCCGAACTTCTCGTAGACATCGGTCCGGTAGAAGAGCGCGAGCGGAGCGATGTCGACCGGCACGCCGTACGTGCCCTCGCCGACCTGCATGGCCGCCCAGGCGCTGTCAGGGAAGGCGGCGCGATACTCGTCGACCTCGTCCGAGATGTCGACGAGCGTGCCGTCCACGGTGAGCGTGGGGATCGACTCGTTGCCGACGTGGGCGAGGCACGGCGCGTTGCCGGCTTTTACGGCGGCCTGCATCTTGGCGTAACCGCCCTTGCCGCCCGAGGCGGTGGTCTCGAACTTCACCTGCTGATCGTGCGAGGAGTTCCAGAGGTCGACGACCTTCTCGTAGGCCGGGTTCCACCCCCAGAACTCGAGTTCCGCCTGCCCGTCTGCGGGCGGCGTGCTCGAGCAGCCGGCGAGGGTCGCGCCGAGCAGCGTGGCCGAGATCGCGGCGGAAACGATCCCGCGCGTCGTTGAACGGGGCTTCTTCATCTTCTTCTCCTTGGGGGGATTGGGTCTTACCGGGCGTTCGCGGCGAGCGTCGGTGCCGCCGCGAGGTTCGTGAAGCGGATCTCGGGGAGCCCGACGTCCTCGAGCCCGTAGACGGGCTTCGAGCCGTACTCGAAAGCGCGGGTGAGTGCTCCCAGCACCGTGGCGTCGTCGCCGAGGTGGGATGCGATGATCGTCGGTTCGTAGAGGAGCCAGCCTTCGGCGATGAGGCGGGTGCGCAGCATCGCGACGATGGCGTCGCCGTGCTCGGCGGCGTCGCAGCCGACGACGATGCAGCCGGGGTCGACGACCTGTCCGATCATCCCCACCAATTCGGCGAGCCCGTCGACGAACGCGCCGCGCTTCGCAGCAGCCTCGGTCTCGCCTGCCTCGGCGCGGTCGAGGACGGATCGAAGCGAGGGTTCATCAGCCCAACCCAGGTCGCCCTGCGGGTCGACCGGCAGCGGCAGGCTGCGTCCGGCGAGGGCGCCGGCCGAGTCGTGGCTGCCGAGCCGGAGCCGTCCGTCGAGCACGAGGGCTGCCGAAATGCCGCGACCGATTCGCAGGTAGAGCATGTCGGAGATGAGCCGGGCCGAGCCGATCCGGTGCTCCGCCAGCGCCGCCAGGTTGACGTCGTTGTCGACGTTCACGTCGCAGCCGAGCATGCGCGAGAGGTGGTCGGCGATGTCGACTCCCTCCCAGTCCGGGTAGGCGCCGGACTGGCGCAGCCGCCCGTCGGAGCCCACCCATCCCGTGAGGGCGACGTGCGCGGCCACCAAACGCTCCGTCGTCTCGCCGGTCTCGGCGAGGGCCGCCGCGATCTCGGCGGCGACGAGCTTGAGTCGGGCGAGCGAGTCCTTCGGGAGCGGGCCCTCCGTGCGCCGCTGGGCGAGCACGGCGCCGCCGATGTCGGCGATCACGACCGTGATGCTCGTGCGGGCCACGTCGACACCGGCGACGAACGCGGCGCGAGGGACGAACTCGAACACTCGAGCCGGGCGTCCGGTCGCGACCTCCGCCCCCACCTCCGCCTCGACGACGAGGCCGCGCTCGACCAGCCGCGCCAGTGCGACCTCGACGGTCGGGCGCGAGACGCCCGCGCCGCGCGTCAGCGCGGCGACCGACGAGCGCCCGTGGTCGCGGAGCCACAGCGCGCAGCGCGTTTCGTTCTCCTGCCGGATCGCGCCCACGCGGGCGCCGTGACGTTTGCTGCTGTCCACGGTCTGGCCGCCTCATCTCCATCGAAGGTTCACGCCGACTTATGCAAGTACATTGCATTAGTGCGGTATCACCCTAGGAGTACTCAAGCTAGATATCAAGCGGGTTCATTGAGATAAGGAATCCAAGATGCAACTACCTTGCGTAATTCCTAGCGGCGGGAGCGTCGCGGTCAGCCGGTGTCCGCTCGATGATCAGGCGAGCGAAACCCGGCTGAGCCGGACGGTCGACGTGACGCTGCCACGGCCGCGGACCACTGTCTCGTCGCCGCCCCGAGCGGCGCCCGTGCGTGCTTCGCCTGTGCCTGGCAAGATGTTCGCGGGCTCCACGGCGACCGCGTACATGCGCTGGAACCACGGCCAGTCGGGCTCAGCATTGGCCTCTATCCACAGCCACGCGACCGGGTAGCGAACGCGCTGCCAGGTGAGCTGCAAGCCGAAGCCGTGGGTCGGACTCGCGAAGAGCACGCTCGGCTCCGCGGTCGGGAAATCGGCCAGCGCGGCGAACAGCGATCGCCGCGCTCCAGGACCGGGGAGCGCGACGCTCGAGGCGACAGGGCCGGGAGCCAGGATCGAGCGGGGCGCCCCGGCGGCGTCCGCCTCGGCGAGGTTGCCCGGCGCCTCCGCGTCGGCGATGAGCGTACGTGCGTCGGTCACGAGATAGCTCCGCGAGTCGAGGAAGGGCGCTCCGAAGGCGGGATGCTGCACCATTCGGGCGTTCACATCGATGTCGGCGAGGTTTCGGATCGTGTCGGTCACGCGGAGGCCCGATGCATCGACGACCAGGCGGCGACGCAACTCGAACGGGGCGGTGGTCAACCGGGTGCCGAGGACCGCGCTCGACTCGTCGGTCGCGAGCACGTTCCAGCTCAAGAGTGCCGACTCGCCGTGGTAGCCCTGCAGGATCCCGTCGTGCTCACGTTCGGGCCCGGCGTTAGGTGTGAGGAGCTGCCACCCGCCGGGATAGCCGTCGTGCCAGCGCGACTTCGAATCGAGCGAGGGTGGGGGAGGCGCATCGGCGGTTGCCGTCGGGGCCGCGCTGAGCGTGGCGACCCCGGTCGCGCGATCGACGACCTGCACGATGTCGGCGCCGCGCTCGGGCGCGACGGCGACATCGAACATCGACGAAGAGAGCGTGATCGTCATGATACGGACGGGTACCCCGTGAAGAAGTCGGGGTGCTCCGTGCGCAGCCGGGTGGCGTCCGTGAGCACGCGCGTCGCGTGCCGGTCGATCACGCGCACGCCGGCCTCGGCGTCGCGCGACGAGAGGGCCTCGACGAGCTCGCCGTGCTCGCCGAGGAGGTCGTGGTCGTCGATCGACGTTTCGAGGTTCAACCGGCGGAGCCGGTCGAGCTGCAGCTTGGTGCCGCGGAGGACCTCCCAGAGTCGAGGGACGCCCGCGAGTCGGAACACCGACTGGTGCAGGAGCTCGTCGGTCTCGAAGAATGTCTCCGGGTCGCCCGCCGCGGCCGCGGCGAGGTTCGCGTCGAGGTGCCCTCGCATCTCGGTGGTGTCCGGCGTGCCACGCGCGATGGCCTGCTGGAACGCGCTCGTCTCGAGGGCGCGGCGAATGAACACCGCCTCCTCCACCTCGCGGATCGAGATGGGAGCAATCTGGCTGCCGACCTGGGGTACGACGATCACGAGGCCGAGGTCGACGAGTCGAGTGATCGCCTCCCTCACCGGGGAACGGCTCACCTGCAGAGATGCGGCGATGCCCGGCTCGGAGATCGGCGAGCCGGGAGGCAGCCGGAGACTGCGGATCGACTCGCTCAGGGTTGTGAACACCGCGTCGGAGATGCGGTAACGCGAGCCCGGTGCGGCTAGCGGTTGCAGGCCGCGGACTGCAGGGTGGGCGTTCGTCATCTACGGCCTCCGTCGGGTGATGCCTTGCGAACTAGTATACAAGTATGCAAACCTGACCTCCAGTGCTCGGGGTAGAGGAGGACAGGATGCAGCGCAGGCATGAGGGCCGCGTCGTCGTCGTGACCGGCGGTTCCGCGGGGATCGGTCGCGCGGTGGCTGAGGCGTTCGCCACCGAGGGTGCCTCGGTGGTCGTGCACGGCCTCGCGCAGGGCGGCGTCGACGACACCGTGCAGCGGATCACGGCCGGAGGCGGCAGCGCGATCGGGATCGCCGGCGACGTGGCGGTCGAGGCGACACATCGCGCGGTCGTCGAGGTCGCACTTTCGCGATTCGGTCGCATCGACCACCTCGTGACCTCCGCCGGCATCCAGACGTACGGTGACGCCGCGACGACGACACCGGAGAGCTTCGATCGCGTCTTCGCGGTGAACGTCAGGGGGGTGTTCCTCGCGGTCCACCACGCGATCGAGCAGATCAGGCGCAACCGCGGCACGATCACCGTCATCTCGTCGACGCAGGGCGTTGCGACGCAGGGCGACGTCGTCGGGTACACCTCGACGAAGGGTGCATTGAACGCGATGACGCGCGCGCTCGCCGTCGACGAGGCGGCGCACGGCGTGCGGGTCAATGCGATCCTCCCGGGGGCGATCGACACACCGATGCTCCGCACGGCCGCACGCGAGTGGTCGGACGGCAGCGATGCGGGCGAGGCCGGGGTGATCGCCGAATGGGGGCGGGCGCATCCGCTCGGCCGGGTCGGCCGCCCCGCCGAGGTCGGCACCGTGTGCACGTTCCTCGCGAGCGACGAGGCCGGCTTCGTCACCGGCGCCGAGATCAGGGTCGACGGCGGGCTGCTGGCGCGCCTCGCCGCTTCGCTGCCCGATGCCGCGCGATCCACCGACTCAAGAACCGACCGACCCCCCGACGCGACGGAGACCTCCCGTGATCAAGCTCAGTGAATTCCTTCCGCCCCGCCCGACGACCGCCTGGCGATTGATCCGGCAGGTCGGCGTCGACAACGTCGTCGGGGTGCTCAACGGCGGTGAGCAGGACCAGCGGATGTTCGCGTCCGTCGGCAGCGCCGGCTGGGAGATCGAGGATCGCGACGAGGTGCCTTGGAGCCTTCCGGCCCTGCGTCGCAACAAGGAACTGTACGAGCGGTGGGGATTCTCGTTGGTCGCCACCGAGGACACGGCGCCGATGGACAGGATTCGGCTCGGGCAGGACGGTCGCGACCAGCAGATCGACCAGATCATCGAGCAGATCCGGGCCCTCGGCTCACTCGGGGTTCCGACATTCGCGTACAACTGGATGGCGTTGAGCAGTTGGGGACGCACGGATGTCGCGCTCGAAGACCGCGGCGGTGCCCTCGTAACCGGCTACGACCAGGCCACGGCGCAGGCCCGGCCGGCGCTCATGGCGGCCGGTGAAGTGAGCTCCGAAGACATGTGGAGCGCGCTCGACTACTTCCTCCGCGCCGTCGTTCCCGAGGCCGAGGCTGCGGGCGTGCGCCTGGCGATGCATCCGGACGACCCGCCGCAGACGGTCGACCGAGGGGTGCCGCGCATCATGAGTTCGGTGGCCGGATTCCGTCGGTTGCTCGAGATCGTGCCGTCCGATCACAATGGCATGACCTTCTGCCAGGGCAACTTCGCGCTCATGCCGGAGGTGCTCGCCGGCGAGACGAGCATCCCTGCCCTGATCCGGGAGTTCGGGACGTCGAAGATCCCGTTCGTCCATTTCCGCGACGTACGGGGCACCCCCGCCTCATTCCGGGAGACGTTCCACGACGATGGTCAGACCGACATGTCCGCGTGCATCGAGGCGTACCACGCGATCGGCTTCGACGGGGCCATGCGCCCGGACCACGTGCCGACGTTGGAGGGTGAGTCGAACGATGCTCCGGGCTACGAGACGCTCGGTCGCCTGTTCGCGATCGGGTACATCCGCGGCCTCGAGCATTCGGCCTACGGGCACCCCTCCACACGGCTCGGCTGACGTCGAGTGGGGCGATCGCCACGCGTCGGACGGATCCCAAGCGTTCCGCTGTGTCGAGGGGGCAGCCGGAGCGATGCCTCCCGCTCGGGCTAATCTCGGCTGGCGACGAGGGCATCCTCGATCGTGGCCGGATCGTATCCGGCATCCTCGAGCCCGCGGCGGACCTCCGCTTCGCCGGCTTCGCCGACGTCCCGGCCGTGCTGTCCGGTGCGCAGCGCTCGCGAGAGGCGATCGAGGTTGAAGCTCACGAACTCGGTCACCGGCTGAATGAAGTCCAATGGTCGCTCTCCTCTTCGATTGCTGCTCTGGAACGGGCCGAATGCGGCGCGGGCTCGAAGGCTCCCATCAGAAGTCGAGAATTGCCTGAGGCAAACCGGCCGTCGCCCGCGTTTGCAGCCGGCGCTTGGTGGTGCACCTCGTGATCAGGGGCGGTCCTCGGGCTGCCACGTCCACATCTGCGAGATGTGCAGTCGGAGGATCGCCGAGGCTTCGTCGACGCGCCCCTCACGGAGCGCGCGCGTGATCGCCCGATGCTGCTCGTTGGCACGATCGTAGGCCGCTCGAGGCTGCTCGGTCACTTGTACCGGCGGGGGCATTTCGTCGACGAGCAGCTGCACGATGCCCTCCGTCAGTTGATTGCCCGCCCGGCTCCGGTAGATCCGATGGAAGGCGAGGTCCGCCTGCTGCAGTTCCTCGAAGTCGGTCGAGGTATCCATCGTCAGCAGGTGGGCATCCATCTCCTTGAAGTCGGCCTCGGTGAGTAGCGGGGCGGCCTCGGCGAGGAGCGAGAGGTCCAGGTCGAGGCGCAACCGCACGGCATCGGCACGCATGCGCTCGCCCATGTTGAGTGCCAGGGCGATGTGCAGCACCTTCGGGTCGAGGAAGTTCCACTTCGAGGGTTCGCGCACGACGGTGCCCTCGCCCTGCCGGATCGTGACGAGACCGGCGGCCTCGAGGAACTTCACCGCCTCGCGGGCGACCGGTCGGCTGACACCGAACTCGCCGACGAGCTGCGGCTCTGGGGGGAGGAGTCCACGAACGGGGTATGTGCCAGAGATGATCCGCCGGACGAGTTCCTCCGACACGGCCGTGCTCAACCGGTTCGGCCGGTGCGCGCGGCGGGGCTCGCCCGTACGGCCCGCCGAGGCCGGCTGCGTCGATCGTGCGTCCGTCGGGGACTCGTCGCGCATTTCTCTGACGCCATCACGCTCGCTCACGTCTGCATCGTAGCTTGTCCATCAGACGTCAAACGTGTAACGTTCGATGTGTGCCGAATGGCGCGGAGAGCCTGCGAGAGAAGTGCGCGATGAAGATCACCCATGTCGAAGTCTGGACGGTATCGGTGCCTGCGCCGTCGCCGGCGTTCAAGTGGCGAGCCGGGCTCCCGTGCAGCGGTCCCGCGGGTGAGCGCGGCATCCTGCGGATCGGCACCGACACGGGCGCGTCGGGTGTGGCGTACGCCTCACGCCCGGGGAGCGCGCACATGCTGCGCGACCTCGTCGATCGCGTCTGGCGCGACGAGCTCGTCGGGCAGGATCCGCTCCAACGCGAGCATCTCTACCACCGAATCTGGGAGCTCGATCGGCTCGAAGAGTTCGCCCTGCCCTACCTCGGAACCGTGGATCTCGCGCTGTGGGACCTCGCCGCCCGTCACGCGGGTCTGCCGCTCTGGCAGTTCCTCGGCGGTGCGCGGACGCGGATCCCCGCCTACGCCTCGACGACGACGTTCGACGACGCCGAGGAGTTCCTCGCCGTCGCCGACCGGGCGCTGGAACTCGGCTACCCGGCGATCAAGTTGCATGCGTGGGGCGACGCCCGCCGGGATGCTGAACTGTGCCAGACGCTCCGAGACCACGTCGGCCCCGATGTGCCGCTCATGTACGACGGCTCCGCGGGATTCGATCTCCCCGACGCGATCCACGTCGGGCACGCCCTGTCCGATGCCGGCTACCTCTGGTACGAGGAGCCGATGCGGGAGTTCTCCATCTCCGCCTACTCGGCCCTCGGTCGCTCGGTTCGTGTACCACTCCTCTCGGCCGAGACCTCCGATGGCTCGTTCATGAACGCCGCCGACTTCGTGAGCGCGGGCGCGGCATCGTTCGGACTGCGAATCTCGTCGGAGCTGCGAGGCGGCATCTCGGGCGCGATGCGCACGGCGCATCTCGCGGACGCCTTCCGACTGCGTGCCGAACCGCACGGCATGGGCGAGCCGGAGCGGCACCTGTGCATGGCCGTAGGCAACGCCAGTTACTACGAGTCGCTCGTCACGCACCCCGGGTTCGAACGCAGCGACGGCATCGACGACGAGGGCTTCCTGTTGGCTCCAGTCGGCCCGGGCGTCTCGCTCCCGAGGACTCTCGACTACCCACGAGAGCTCGACGACTACGTGAACCCGGACCCGGTCTCGGTCTCGGTCGCCTGACGACGTCCGGATCGGTCCGGCGGTCAGGCTTCGGTCGGCTCCTCGGCCGAGAACAGCCGGTCGAGGATGGCGCCCTTGAACTGTCGTGCCGTGATGTCGACGTGCTCGGCCATGAGTGCGACGGCGAGTGCGGTGTTCCCTCCCGAGATCGCTCCGGCGATCGCGACATGCTGCTCCGCAGCGGCGGTAATCGAGCCGCCTGCGGTGCTGGCCAGCGCGATGACGCTGATCTGGCGCTGCAGGCGCTGCACCGAGGCGAGGCAGCCCAGCATGAACGTGTTCCCGGATGCCTCGCCGATCGCCCGATGGAAGGCCGAGTCCGCATCATTGAATGCCTCGAGGTCGCCGTCGGCGAGCTCCAGCGTCCGCGCGGCCGCCTCCTGGATCGCTCGGACCTGCGCCGGCGTGGCCCGCCGGGATGCAAGCTCAGTCGTGCCGAGCTCGACGAATCGCCGGAACTCGAAGATCTCGCCGACCTGGTCGGGATCGGTCGGCAGGAATCCGGACAGATCCGGACCCCACGGCGTCTCGGGCGGCCGTGCCACGTAGATGCCGCGACCGCGCTGCACCGAGAGTCGTCCGAGCGCCGAGAGGATCTTCACGGCTTCGCGCACGATGGTCCGCGACATCCCCACGATCTCCGCGAGGGAGGCCTCGGTGGGCAGCCGCGCGCCGGGAGGGAGTTCCTCGTCGACGATGTATTCGAGGATGCGCTCGGCCGCGATCTCGTATCCCGGCCGGTACGTCGACGCCGGCGGTGGCGCGCCCGGGGCGGACTCTGCGAAACCTGCCACCCTGATTCTCCTTCGTGAAGACCGACGCGCAGAGCCTACAACAGGGGGAACACCGACCCGGGCGCAGTACGGGAGTTCCGAAGGGAACACCCGGCGCCGCTCGCGAGAGCGACGCCGGGTGCGAATACCGCGCAGGGCCTCAGGCCGAGGAAGCGACTTCGGAAGCCCTGCGCGGAGTCATCGAACGGTGACCACGGCGGTGGCTTTCGCCGACGTTCCCGCGATCGTTCCCTCGACCCTGAACCAGCCGGGCTCGGCGACATCGTCCGCCGTCACCGGCTCCCAGTCGACCGAGACCGCCTCGACCGTGCCGTCCGAGTAGACCGCGTCGACCTGGGCGGGCAGCGAGGGGAGCTGTCCGACGGTAGTCTCGACGACCGCATCGACGGTGTCGACGACGGCTCGCTCATCACCGGCTTCGTAGACCTGGAACTCGACCAGACCGCACTCGCCGCCGCCGGCCACGTTGTCGTAGGTCTTATCCGGGTCGATCGTGAACTTGACCCAAGAGGTGGTGATCGGCGAGTCGAACGTCACGATGTTGTCGGGGTTGCCCTCCCACTCGATGTCCGTGACCATCCGGCTGCCGCCCTCCCATTCGAGGAGGCCTTCGCCCGCGTGGTCGACGAGCGAGCCGCGGTCGACCAAGTTGATCCGGTCGATCCGGATCGGGTCGTCGAAGCGGAGCGTGATCGACGGCGTGGCATCCGCCTTCTTCGCCGCCCACTGCGTCGACCTGCTGCCGTCCGTCGCCATCGTTCCCACGTAGCGCGAGTCCTGGTCGTCGCCGTTCGGCGCCCCCGAGCGACTGCGGACCGAGGACGTCGTCACCTCGGCGAGCCCGGAGACGTTGGTTCCTGCGACGCGCACCGTCTCCGTGTTGGAGCGAACCGTCACGCCGTTCAGCGTCACCACGGCTTCGATCGTGGCCTCGAAGGGCGCGGTGACCGGCTCGGCCAACACGATCACATCGCTGCCCGGCACACGCTGCAGCCGGTCGTCGCTGAGGACGTACTCGACGTCAGCCTCGGCCAGGTTCGCCGTCGCGCCGGTGTCCAGCATCCCCTCGAGTCGGGCGACTGCTGGTGCCCCGGTCGTCACCTCGTTCTTGTCGAGGTCGAGCTTCGCCGACGTGAGGAACGTCGGCACGGAGATGCGTCCGGACCCGTCGACGTCCAGGTAGAGGTAATCGCTGGCGCGGTACCCGTTCCGTTCGGCCGTCACCGTAACTTTGACCCGTCCTTCCGAGACCGCGGTGACGAGTCCGCGGGCATCCACCGACGCGATGGCCTGGTCGCTGCTCGTGAAGGTCATCGTGCTGCCGGTGAGGTCGAGCTCCTCGTCGAGGAACGATCGTGCCTCGACTCCGATGGTCGCGGTGCTGCCGTCACCGGCGACCTCCGCATCGACGTCGAGAGCGCCGAGCTGGGTCAGGTCCCGCAGAGAATGGACCTGCGCCTCGAGGAGGTCGATCGGTGCACCATCCTGGCCGCCCTCCGGGAAGGAGACCCGCACGTACCGCGCGGGGACGCTGGCGTGCTCGGGGTCGACCGCGTAGTCGTAGTAGTTCCCCTCCTGCTCCCAGCCGTACAGTGTGGTTTCGTTCTTCGGAACCGCCTTGGTATTCCGTGAGGTCGGCAGCCCGCCTCCGGACAACTCCGTCGTCTCAGTCCCGGTCGTCCAGTCCGTGCCATCCATGCTGTACTCGATCTTCACCGCCTTCGGCACGTTGGTGTAGGTGACGTTGTCGGCGTTGGGCATGTGGTGGTTGAAGAACAGGTTCACGCGAGTGAGCTCCTGCGGCGTCTTCAGGTCGTACGTCAGGCTGCCGGATTGTCCAGCCGGGACGACCCACTTCGATGTGGCGTTGCCGCCGCGCTCGTCGTTGATGATTCCATCAGAGAGACGCTCGGCGTGCTCAGTGTCGGTGGAGACCTCCGGCTGGATGCCGGCGGTCGCGTTCGCGTCCGGGCGGATGGTGACGAAGTTGCGGGTCGACGTGTAGGTCTGCCCGTTCACGACGACGTCGGCCCAATAGCTGAACATCGTCGGCTTCTGGACACCGGTCGTGACCTGCAGGCTGCCGTCCGTCACGACGAACGGCACCTTGTCGGCCGGCACCTCCGTGATCGCGATCTTGCCCGACGGGATGTTCCGGCGTCCGTCGACGGTCGCGTAGTGGTAGGTCACCTCCGAGGGCTTCAGGATGTCGATGGATCCGCCCTTCTCGGTGTAGCCGTCGAACGTCACGGGCGACTGCTCGCGGGCGCCCAGCTCCTTCCAGAACTGCGCGCCGCCGGTCGACAACTCGACCCCGACGAGCGGGAGCTTCGGCGAGATCACGCCGTCGCGCACGACGACCGGGTAGGTGTCGGTCTTCACCTGTGGGTCGTGCACGCCGTCCTTGTACGTCGCAGTGACGGTGATCGTCGCAGTGCCGTCGCCGACGGCCTTGACGTTGCCGGCCGCACCGCTCGGCTTCGCCACGGACGGGTTATCGCTCGTGTACGCGAGCTTCGCCGGGGCGAGGACGTTGGTGTACCCGTTGAGGTAGCTCTCGGCCCGGAGCTTCAGCATGCGCGGCGTCTCCTGGCTGCTGAAGAGCTTGACGCTCGTCAGCTTGTAGTCGCGCGTCTTGTCCTTCGTGGTGACCTTGATGACGGTGTCGATGGGGTCGGCGGAGACCTCCGAGGTGTCGATCGTCACGAAGTAGTCATCGCCGACCTTCGAGCTCGTGAACGGGAGCGACTCGCCCTCGTTCAGCCATTCCACCTTCGCGACGGGGTGCGTGAAGGGGCCGATGTCGCTCAGCCGGTCCTCACCGGAGAAGCCGGACTTGGCCGTACCCTTGATCTGGTTCTGGATCAGGTGGAGATACACGAACTGGTCGCGCGACATCGCGTAGCCCCAGTCGGGTCCCTGTCCGAATGCGATCGCCTTCTGCGGGTCCTCGAACCAGCCGGGCTCGAGCTCGTAGTCGAGGGCGTACGGCGTGGTGCCGTACAGCGACTCTCGCAGGTCGGGACCGCCGGGGTTGTCCATCCAGTTGACGATGCCGGCGCGCATGTCCGACAGCTGCTGCGACGAGATCGGCACCATCGAGAAGATGTTGTCGTTGTCGAGGTTGCTGCTCAGGTTGTCCATGCCGCGGGTGACCGTGATCGACGAGTCGTAGTTCATGACGTAGCCGTGGCCGTACTGGTTGATCAGCTCCTTCGTCGCCTCGCGCCAGTCGTCACGCTCGTTGCCGCCGGCGTACTGCGTCCAGACGTCGAGTGCGGTCGTGTACGGGTCGTTCCACTCCTCATGGGCGGTCTTGCGGCCCTGCTCGAGGATCCCGTTCCGCCAGTGGTTGTCCTGGTACGGCTCGCTGTTCCAGAACGGCCGTTCGTGGAGCGTGATGTCCTGGTCGCCGGTCTGGGCGTTCGGGTTCGCGTCGATCAGGACGCGATCGTTGAAGTTGCGCGCGGAGCTCCAGGCCACGTCGGTGTTCGAGTACGACTCCGGCCCGCCGTCCGCGAAGAGATATGACGGGTCGTACTTCGCCACGAGGCCCTGGATGTCGCTCTCGAGGATCTCGCGTCCTTCGTAGAGGGACGAGAGGTAGACACCGAACCTCAGCCCGTAACGCTCGGCGGCATCCTTGGCCTGCTGCACCCGGTCCTTCACGTGCCACGTGCCGTCGGCGGCCTGCCCGAGGGCGTTGTACTTGAAGAGCTTGTTGCCGTTGTCGGGGGTGAGGTTCGCGTTCGGGGACGGCCAGTAGTAGACGGTGTTCTGGATGGTCTCCGTGGAGAGCATCGTCATGCCCATCTGCTTGGCCGTCCGAGCCCACTCGTCATAGTTGTAGTTCGGGTCGTACAGGTTCGGCATGGTGCCCGTCGTGTGCGACAGCGCGGACATCTTGCCGTCGATGAACCAGTCCACCGGGTTGCGCTTCACCGTGATGGTGAACTCCTTGGTAGCCGTGGCGCCTTCGGCGTCCTTGGCCTCAACCGTGAAGGTGTAGTCCTGCGCGCCATCGCCCTGGGCGCCGTCCTCGACGGTGCCCTCGAGGTGGCCGTCGGAGTCCAGCGTCAGGCCGGGCGGGAGCTCGCCGTCGGCGACGGACCAGGAGTACCCCGGCGCGCCTCCGGCTGCCTGGAACGTGAAGGGCGACGCTTGCGGGGCGATCCCACTCGTGTTCCGCTTGCCGTCGAGCGTGGCCGTCATGGCGACGTACGGGTTCTCGTCGTAGGCGTAGGGGAGGACGTTGCCCGGGTAGTCATTCGCCGGGACATCGGCGTTCCGCTTCTCGAATGCCGTCTCGTCGATGTCGAGGCCGCTCGTGACGATGCTCACCTCCTCGGTGCTGCCGATGGACGCCGAGTACGTCAGGTCGGGCACCTCGTTGCCGCTGGCATCGGAGACGCGCGAGTAGAAGCCGAGGAAGTTCTTGTTCGAGCCCGGGTTCTTGTGCTGGATCTCGATGACGAGCTCGTTCCATCCCGCCTTGAGCTCGACGGCATATCGGGCGCCGGATTTGCTCACTCGGCTGGCCGTGGTGTTCTGGGCGCCCACCTGGGCGTCGTTGGCGTACGCCTTGTAGACGCCGGAGCCGCCGATCTGCCACTGCACCGTCCGAGCGGTCGGGCTGTACACGTAGCTCGCCGCCAGGACCCATTTGTCGAGTGTGGGCCGGCCCTGCTTGACGTCGAAGTATCCCATCAGGTCGTTGTAGTCGTCGTAGTTCCGGTTGAAGATCCGGTCGTCGAAGTACTGCCACGTCGATTTCTCCGCACCGCCCGGAGCGACGAGCTCCGCCCCCAGCGCGGGGTCCACCGTGACCGTCGCGCCGGCGAGGATCGGGTTCGTGAACGGCCCCGAGACGAGCCATTGGTTCACGTACGGCGCCGAGCCGGAGGTCTGCATGGCGAGTGCCGACCCGGTCGGCACGATCGCCGCCGTGGTCGCTATCGCTGCGGCGGCGAGGGCGCCGGCTGCTCCGCGCCGGATCGTTCGCAATCTCTTCATTCCCGTTGCGTCCTTCTCTTCATCGAGGTTGGCGGTTTCTCGTCGCTGCGGAAGCGCCTCGGCGACCGGGGCGCGCTCATGGCGACCATCGAGGGAGATAGCTGAGCAGCAGCCGACCGCGTCGCGAACGAGGTGCGCTCGCTTCCCTCGGGTAGCCGATGTTTAGGAAACATCGACCATCAAACGGGGATTAGATCAGATGTTCAGGTAGGCCGCAACCCTCCTCTCTTGAGATAGCCCTCGCAATTCCGGGTGGATCGCCGAGCGACGACAATCAAGAGCGCTCAGATGAATCTGATACATTGGCATCGAAAGGGCGCCGCCCCAACATGCCCAATCCCCGCGCACCGCCGCGCCGGGAGCCGCCTTGGCGACGCCTGCGCCGACTAGGCTTCTGGGACGATGAACGCACGATCAGGCAAAGAGCGCACGCGAGTGACCCTTCGCGAGGTTGCGGCCCACGCAAGGGTCTCGGTCGCGACGGCGTCGTACGTGCTATCCGGTGCCGAGCAGGAGGGTGCGCGCTATTCGGACGAGACCGCGGAGCGGGTGCGGCAGTCTGCTCTCGAGCTCCAGTACCTGCCGAACCGCATGGCCCGATCGGTCCGAACGGGTCGCACGCGGGTCATCCAGCTCGTGTTGCACATGCTGGGCGACCCGTGGACCTTGAGCCTCGCAGAGGCGTTCACCCAACGTGCGCCTGAATATGGTCTGACAACGCTGATCGCGATGGATTCAGACTTCGCTTCCGCGCTCGCGAGGAGTGAGTTCGACGCGGCGTTCGTGGCCGCTGCCGGTGCGACGGAGTCGACTCAATGGCGGGATGCGCTGGGTCCTGTGGCTCGCAAGGTCGCCGTATATGCATCGGATCTCGAGCCTGACGGCTTCGACGTCATTCGGTTCGATGAGCGCCGCGCGGCGCGCATGGCAGTCGAGCACCTGATCGAGCGGCATCGCGCGATCGCTATCCTCTCGGCTGTGTCCGGAGCGGATGAGCCGAACGGCGGGGCTCGGCGGCAGGTGTTCGTCGCAACGATGGAGGCAGCTGGGTTGCCGATTCCCGAGGGCTACATCGTCGAATACGAGAAGGATCTGCTCGACCCGTACCGAGCCGCGCGAAAACTGTTCGACCGGTCGGATCCGCCAACTGCGGTATTTGCGGAGGCTGATTTCGCGGCTTTTGCCGCGATGCAGACCGCTCGTGAGCTTGGCCTCCGCGTGCCGGAGGATGTCGCGATCATCAGTATCGGCGACTCCCGTCAGGCGGAGCAGTCAGGTATTTCTTCGATCGGCGCGCTGGAAATGCGCGCACAGATCGTCGACTTCGTGTTGGCCAGGGCCTTGGATCCCGACACGCCTGCTGACCGCGTGCTCGAGCTCGCACCGGCGCTCTTTGCGCGTCGGTCCACGCTGGCCGAATAGGGGACTTGACAGCCGGCGGTGGTTCTTGTTGAATCTAGCCGAAACGTTTAAGCAGGTCCCCCTCCTGCGGATATCGCTGTCGCATCGTTGCGGCGGAAAGGAAACGTCATGCAATCACGAAAGTCCCGGTACGGCGTGGGTGCACTCGCGCTCCTCGCGGGCTCGTCCCTGCTCCTCGCCGGATGCTCCGCCGCCACAGGAAGCACATCCGGCGATGAACCGGTCACGCTGAACTACACGATCTGGGATCAGAACCAGGAGCCGGCGCTGCGGGACGCGGCGGACGCGTTCGAAGAGGCGAACCCGAACGTCACCGTCGACATCACCGTCATCCCCTCGGCCGACTACTGGACGAAGATCCAGACGCAGCTCTCGGCTGACTCGGGTCCGGATGTCTTCTGGGTGAATGGTCCGAACTTCCAGCTCTACGCGTCGAACGACCAGCTCGCCCCCCTCGATGACACAGGGATCGACACCGCGGACTACCCGAGCTCGCTCGTCGACCTGTACTCCTTCGACGGCAAGCTCTACGGCGCTCCCAAGGACTACGACACCATCGGCGTTTACTACAACAAGGCGCTCTTCGACAAGGCTGGGATCGAGTACCCGGCCGAGGGGTGGACGTGGGACGACTTCGTCACCGCCGCCGAGAAGATCACCGATCCGGCCGCAGGCGTGTACGGCACCGCCGCCGCCCCGTATGGGCAGATGACCTACTACAACACCGTCTTCCAAGCCGGCGGAGAAGTTCTGACCGACGACGGAACGAAGTCGGGAATGGACACACCGCAAGCGGCGGAGGGCGTGCAGCTCTGGGTCGACCTGATCGAGAAGGGCGCCTCGCCCACCCTGCAGCAGCTGACCGACACCTGGCCGGGTGACACCTTCAGCTCGGGGAAGATGGGCATGTTCTTCGACGGTTCGTGGGCGGCCGGGACCTACAGCTCGGCCGAGGCGATCAAGGACGTCGTCGGTGTCGCGCCCCTGCCCGAGGGCCCGGAGAGCAGCACGTCGGTCATTCACGGTCTGGCCAACGCGGCTTCCGCCAGCTCGAAGAACGTCGAATGGGCGAAGAAGCTCGCCGTGTTCCTCAGCGGGGAGGAGGCCGCGGACATCCAGGCTGAGACCGGCACGGTCATCCCGGCGTACAACGGCACCCAGCAGGCCTGGGTGGACGCGCTGCCGACGATCGATGCGCAGATCTTCCTCGACGAAGTCGCCGACGCGACCCCGCTGCCGATCTCCGAGAACACCTCGGCTTGGATGCCTATCGAGGAGAAGTACATCAAGGAGATCTTCTCCGGGCAGGTCGACACCGAGAGCGGTCTGGCCGCGATGGCCGAGGAGATCGACGCCAAGCTCGCCGAGGAGTGAGATTCGCATGACGGACATCCTCATCGAGGAGGCCGCCCCGGGCGCTGCGGCGAAGCAGCGCCCGGGGGTCCGGGTCGCGGCGGCGAGGCGACGGCCGCCAGGCCGCAACCGGGCTTGGTGGGCATTGCTGTTCATCGGTCCGGCGGGATTGGGACTCTTCGTCTTCTACCTCTGGCCGATCGTGCGGGGAATCTATCTGTCGTTCCAGAAGGTCGGCCCGTTCGGCGGTGAGACCTTCGCGGGGCTGGAGAACTTCATCACGGCCTTCCAGGAACCGGACCTCGCACGAGCGCTCGTCAACACCCTGCTGTACGCAGGGATCGCCTTGCTTGGGATTCCCATCGCCATGGTCGTCGCCGTCCTCCTGAACACGCGCGGGCTCAAGTTCCGAGGCCTGTTCCGGGTCATGTTCTTCATCCCGGTCGTGACGATGCCCGTCGCTGTCGCGCTGGTCTGGCGACTGCTGTTGAACGTCGACTACGGTGTCGTCAACCTGACCCTCGAGGCCGTGGGGCTGCCTGGCGTCGCCTGGCTCTCGACGCCGTGGGTGAACATCGTCATCCTCTCGGTGATCGGCATCTGGATGGCGCTCGGCACCCAGATCATCATCTTGACTGCTGGGCTTCAGGGCATTCCCGAGTCAATCCTCGAGGCCGCTGAACTCGACGGGGCCGGGCCGATTCGCCGCTTCTGGTCGATCATCGCCCCGATGCTCTCGCCGACGACATTCTTGCTCTGCGTCTTGAGCGTGATCGCGTCGATGCAGGTGTTCGATCTCGTGTATCTGATGATCGACCGGATATCGAACCCCGCCTTCGCCCAGTCGAAGACGCTCGTCTACCTCTTCTACGAGAAGGGCTTCATCCAGCACGACCTCGGCGAAGCTGCGGCAATCGCCTGCATCCTGCTGCTCATCATTCTCGCGCTGAGCGCCATTCAATTCCTGCTACAGCGGAAGTGGGTCCACTATGAGTGACACCGCTGCACTCACGACGCCCCGCGGCGCCACTGCGCAGTCGCGCCGGGCTGGCGGATCAGCCAAGCGATCGCTCGCTTGGACCTACGCCCTGCTGATCGCCGGATCGATCATCATGGTGTTCCCGTTCGTCTGGGAGATCCTGACGTCGTTCAAGACCGTCTCCGGTGCCGCCTCAGTGCCGCCGCAAATCATCCCCGACCCGATTACGCTGCGTGCGTACGAGAAGGTTTTCGACACGCTGCCGTTCTGGACGCTCCTCGGCAACTCGGTCTTCCTCACCGTGCTCCGTACGGCCGGTCAGGTGATCCTGTGCACGATGGCGGGGTACGGGTTCGCCCGATTCTCGTTCCCGGGCAAGAACGTCCTGTTCATCGCGTTCCTTGCGGTGCTGATGGTGCCCGGACAGCTGTTCATCCTCCCGCAGTACGAAATCATCCAGGGGCTCGGACTCATCGGGACAATTACCGGTATCGCCATTCCCGGACTGTTCAGCGTGTTCGGCACGTTCCTGCTGCGTCAGTTCTTCCAGTCGCTGCCGCAGGACATGGAGGAAGCGGCGCGCCTCGACGGTGCCAACGAATGGCAGATCTTCTGGCACGTCATGCTGCCGCTCGCGAAGCCCGGGATCATCGCGCTGACCGTTCTGACTGCGCTCTGGTCGTGGAACGACCTGCTCTGGCCGCTGGTCGTCTCCGGCAACGTCAACTCGATGCCGTTGAGCGTCGGGCTCAGCCTGCTCACCGACCTTCGCCTGAAGGACGACGCACTCCTGATGGCGGGCGCGCTGCTGAGCTCCCTGCCGATGATCATCGTCTTCCTCGTGCTGCAGCGGCAGTTCATCCAAGGCATCGCCTTCACCGGTTCGAAAGGATAACCAACAGCAATGGAAAACACGCGGATGCCGGTGGGCGTCATCGGCTTCGGGGTCCGGGCCCTCCTCACCGAGGAGCTCGCCGCGAGGCCCGACGTCGACATCAGGGCGATTTGCGATCCGTCCGAACGCGCTCGCCTTCGTGCGGCCGAACAGTTCCCCGACGCGATCGTGACCGCCGACCTCGATGAGCTGCTCGCCGCCGGCGTTGAGGCGGTATTCGTGCTGACGCCCGACCACACCCACGCCGAGGTCGTCGTCCGCTGCCTCACCGCCGGGGTCCCAGTTTTCTGCGAGAAGCCGTTCGCGACGTCGATCGACGACGCCGACCACATGCTCGAACTCGCGCGCTCGACCGGTACACGCCTGTACCTCGGTCACAACATGCGGCACATGCCCGTCATCAGACTCATGCGCGAGATCATCCAGTCGGGCCGCATCGGTGAGGTGAAGGCGATCTGGTGCCGCCATTTCGTCGGCAACGGCGGCGACTACTACTTCAAGGACTGGCACGCCGAACGATCCCGGGCGAACTCACTGCTCCTACAGAAGGGAGCGCACGACATCGATGTGATCCACTGGCTCGCCGGCGGCTACTCGGAGCGGGTCTCCGGAATGGGCGGACTCACCGTCTACGGCGACCCGCGTCTGCAGGGCGCGCGCGAGGGCGAGATGATGACCGACTGGATCAGCACCGATAACTGGCCGCCCACCACCCAGACGGGAATCAGTCCGCGTGCGGACGTCGAAGACCTCTCGATGGTCACGATGCAGCTGGACAACGGCGTGTTCGCGACCTACCAGCAGTGCCACTACACCCCCGACTACTGGCGCAATTACACCGTGATCGGCACGGAAGGGCGCCTGGAGAACATCGGCGACGGACCCGACGGCGTCGTCAACATGTGGACGAGGCGTCACGCCGGGTACGCCGCGCCGGACGAGGTGATCCCAGTGCCCGAGGCGATCGGATCGCACGGCGGCGCCGACCCCCTGCTGCTCGACGAGTTCCTCCGCTTCGTGCGCGATGGAGGAACGACGGAGACTTCACCGATCGCCGCTCGGCAGGCCATCGCGGTCGGCGTGCTCGCCGCGGAGTCGCTGCGGGGCGACCAGGGCGCTCGCAGTGTACCGGCGCTCGCGTCTGACCTGGTTCGGTACTTCGACGACGGTCAGCCGGACTCCCGCGGCGCGGGCAGCGCGGTAACCGTGACCGCGGGCGGCTGAGGATGCAGCGACACGGATCAGTGATCCGCCTTCGCCCAGAGCACGAGCAGGAGTACCTCGCGCTGCACCGTGCCGCCTGGCCCGCGGTGCTCGAGCAGATCACGAGAAGCAACATCACGAATTACTCGATCTTCCTCCGCGACGGCATGCTGTTCTCCTACTTCGAGTACACGGGCGACGACTTCGACCGCGACATGGCGGCCATGGCCGCCGACCCCGAGACGCAGCGCTGGTGGGAATTGTGCGAGCCGTGCCAGGAGCCGCTCCAGAGTGCGACCGGAGCAGAGCACTGGGCGACGATGGCGGAGGTCTTCCACCATGCCTGATCTGCCTACCGGACTCGGTTCGCTCGGATTCGGCGCGGCACAGCTTGGCAACCTGTACCGCGCGGTGGACGACGCGGCGAGTCGTGCAGCCGTCGACGCGGCGTGGGGACACGGCATCCGCTACTTCGACACGGCCCCGCACTACGGGTTGGGACTCTCCGAGCGCCGGCTCGGCGCCGCGCTCGCCGATCGCCCCCGCGGCGAGTACCTGCTCTCGACCAAGGTCGGTCGGGTCCTCCGGCCGAATCCCGACTACCACGCAGGCGAGATGGACGGCGAGGGATTCGTCGTGCCCGCGACCATGCGACGCGAGTGGGATTTCTCGCGTGACGGCATTCTGCGCTCGTTCGAGTCGAGCCTCGAACGCCTCGGCACCGACCGGATCGACATCGTCTACCTGCACGACCCCGACGAGCACTGGGAGGCCGCCTCCACGACCGGAATCGAGACCCTCATCGAACTTCGCGACGAGGGGGCGGTCGGCGCCGTCGGCGTGGGGATGAACCAGTCGCCCATGCCCGCCCGGTTCGTGGCCGAATGCGACATCGATGTTGTAATGCTCGCGGGGCGGTATACGCTGCTCGATCAGGCTGCGCTCGACGACTTGCTGCCGGCCGCGCTGGAGCGCGGGATCGCCGTGGTCGCGGCCGGGGTGTACAACTCCGGCATCCTCAGCTCCGCGCACGTCTCCGACGAGGCCGCCTTCGATTACGCCACGGCCCCGCACGACCTCGTCGAGCGTGCGCGGGCGATCGCCCGCGCCGCGAACTCTCACGGCACGACGCTGCCGGAGGCGGCCGCGCGCTTTCCGTTCACCCATCCGGCCGTGTGCAGCGTCGTGCTGGGCATGCGCACCGCGAGCCAGGTGGCCGAGGGCGTTGCACGCGTGCGTGCCGAACTGCCGCAGGCACTTTGGGCCGAGCTCATCGCGGCCGGGCTCATCGACCAGCGCTGCGCCCAGGCGAAGACCCATCCACTCGAAGGAGTCCACCTGTGAAGTTCTCACGTCTCGGCCCTCCCGGAGCCGAAATCCCAGTCGTCCACCACGACGGTCGCGTTCTCGACCTCCGGCCGATCACGGCCGACATCGATGCGGCCTTCCTCGCGTCCGACCCCGTGGCGCGTGTCCGCGACGCGGTCGTTCGCAACAGGCTCGAGGTGCTCGAGGACGCTGCGGATCGTCGTGTCGGAGCGCCGATCGCCAGGCCGGGCAAACTCGTCTGCGTAGGCCTGAACTACGCGGGTCACGCTCGCGAGACGGGGGCCGACATCCCCAACGAGCCCGTCGTCTTCCTCAAAGCCTCGGACACGGTCATCGGACCGTACGACGACATCCTGATCCCGCGGGGATCCGTCAAGACCGACTGGGAGGTCGAACTCGGGGTCGTGATCGGGCGCACGGCGAGGTACCTCGACGATGACGAAGACCCGCTCGATCACGTCGCCGGATACGTCGTCTCGCACGACGTGTCGGAGCGAGAGTTCCAGCTCGAGCGCGGCGGTCAGTGGACGAAGGGCAAGAGCTGCGAGACCTTCAATCCGCTCGGGCCCTGGCTCGTGACCGCCGACGAGGTGGCTGATCCGCAGGCTTTGCGGCTCTCGCTCAGCGTCAACGGGTGGACGAGACAGGACAGCTCGACGGATGACATGATCTTCTCGGTGGCCGAGATCATCCGATACTTGAGCCGATTCATGGTCCTCCACCCTGGCGACCTGATCAACACGGGGACCCCGGCCGGTGTCGCGCTCGGCATCGAGGGCAATCCCTACCTCCGCGCGGGCGACGTCGTCGAACTCGAGATCGACGGTCTCGGTTCTGCGCGGCAGCCGGTGGTGCAGGCGTGAGCGCCGGGTCCGGGGCGGGGGTCGCCGGCCTCCGGGTCGTCGTGACCGGTGGGCTGTCCGGCATCGGCCGGTCGACCGTCCTCGCGTTCCAGGAAGCCGGTGCCCACGTTGGCATCCTCGACATCGGCGACGACCAGCCGCCGGCCGGTTCGATCCACCGCGACGCCGACGTCCGTGACCGGCAGCAGGTGACGCGGGCGGTCGACGAACTCGCCTCCGAGCTTGGTGGGCTCGATGTGCTGATCAATAACGCAGGGGTGAGCGCCGTCGGCTCCGTCGCCGACAACTCGGACGAGGACTGGGCACGCGTGCTCGACATCAACGTCACCGGGGTAGCTCGGGTCAGCGCCGCCGCGCTGCCGTACCTGCGCGAGTCGGATGCCGCGGCCATCGTGAACCTCTGCTCCGTCGCGGCACTGAACGGATTGCCGCAGCGAGCGCTGTATGCAGCGACCAAGGGGGCGGTCCTCTCGCTCACGTTCGCGATGGCGACCGACCACGTGCTCGAGGGGATCCGAGTGAACTGTGTGCGCCCGGGCACAGTGTCGGGGCCGTTCGTCGATCGAATGCTCCAGCGCTTCCCGGACCCTGAGGCCGAGCGCCGCGCCCTCGACGCGCGCCAGGCGACGGGGCGGATGGTGACTCCGGAGGAGGTCGCCGCGGCCATCGTCTATTTGTCCGGCCGCGAAGCCCGTTCGATCACGGGCACCGCACTCGACGTCGACGGCGGTATTACACACCTGCGGGTACGTCGCGACGTTCAGGCGTCCAGCTGAGGTCAGGTTAGCCCGTCGGCCCGTCGGCCCGTCGGCCCGCTGCGCCGACGGCCGTCTGCTCGTCGCCCGAATGTCGTCGGGCCTGCGCTTGCATCTCTGCGACTCCAGTTCAGGACTGCCGACGTCCGTATCGAGCCGCTGTTTCGAGAGCTTCGGCCCAGCGCAGGCGGCAGGTGAGCGTACGACTTCGGTGAGCTGCCCGCCGAGTCCGCGTGTGCCAGTCGGGGAGTGAGGGTTGAGCGAAGCGGTGTTGGCGGCGAGATGAGCGCTCCGATCGCACCTCTGTGAGCGCCGCCCGCCTCAGTCGATCGACATCACGCAGGCTCGGGTGCTGTTGAGCCATCCTCCTCGACCGCCTCTCGCGCAACACATCCGCGTTCGAGGTGCCGACGGACACCTGCCGAAGGGGCGTCGGCGCGGGCGAGGAGATCTTGGGTTCATCAGGTGACGTAGCCACAATCGATCGGTTCTTCCACGTGAGTCGGCGCCGCTCCCGCATTGCCATGGCGACACGCGGGAGCGACACCGATTCCCGAGGCAGGAGGGCGCAGTACTCGTCGCGTACCGCGCCCGCCCGGCTCGTTGCTAGAACCCCGTCACCTGCGCTTCGACCCAGGAGTTGTACGGGTTCGAAGTGCTCCCGTTGGCCCAGAAGCGCACGTAGCGAGCGTTGACAGGACTCATCGAGATCTTCTTTCCAGCTGACGTCTCGGCGTACTCTGCATCGGTCCCAGCACCGAGCCCGGAGGAGTTGTCGCCATCGTTGTTGAAGACGGTGGTGACATCCGACGCGAACGTGGGATCGTTGGAAAGCTGGACGACCACGTCGTGATAGGTGCGGCCGTTACCCCAGTATTGCCAGAGCTTGATCTGGTTGACGGTGCGAGTTCCGCCGAGGTCGAGCTGCATCCATCCGGTTCCGGGTTCAGCCAACCCCACCCAGCCGTTGGTGTCTGTGCCTCCGTCGGTGGCGAATGCAGGGTCCTGCGAGGTCGCACCGCTGAAGGTGGGCGTGATCCCTGACGCGAGATTGCGAGGCGACTGGAAGACCTGTGCCTCCACCCAGGCGTCGCGGGGGTCCGTGGTACTTCCGTTCGCCCAGAACCGTGCGTATCTGGCGGTGACATCCTCGACGCGGATC
Organism: Agromyces cucurbitae; assembly: GCF_058349945.1. Taxonomy (NCBI): domain Bacteria; kingdom Bacillati; phylum Actinomycetota; class Actinomycetes; order Micrococcales; family Microbacteriaceae; genus Agromyces; species Agromyces cucurbitae. The sequence continues at coordinate 807,228 of NZ_JBYRES010000001.1, forward strand.
GACTTGCCCGCAGGAGACTCGGCGTATTCGGAGTCGGTACCGGCCCCGAGTCCAAGCGTGTTGTCGGTGTCGTTGTTGAACACCGTCACGGTCTCGCCGGTAGGGAAGTCGGCGTCGTTCGACAGCTGAACCACGACGTCGTGATAGCTGCGACCGTCGTCGTAGTACTGCCACAGCTTGATCTGGTTGACGGTGGTCGGCTTACCGAGATCGACCTGCATCCAGCCGGCTCCACGAGCCTTCAGGCTCGTTGCGTGACCGGGCGTGGAGGCGTCCCCGTCGGTCACGTAGGCCAGCGGTCGAGCGGTCTCGCCGCTGAGTGTCACCGGCTTGTCCAGCGCGACGTTCTTCGAGCCTGCTGTGTTGCCGACGAAGACGTCTTCAGGGTCGCCGATCGCCACGCCGTTCGCGTCCGTCTCCTGGAGCGACCACCTCACGCCCTCCTCGATGACGGACAGCGTCCAATAGGTGCTCGTGTCCATCATGCGGTTGCGCTGGTCCTTCGTGAATGCACCGAGGTTCCTCGCGGTTTCCCACTGCTTGATCTTCTCGAGATACTCGCCCTTGGACGCAAGACTCGCGACGCTCGACTGGAACCCAGTGCCGGCGTTCCACGCGGCCATCTTCGAGAGGACGTGTTCGAGCGCGCCGACCGAGCTGTAGTTCCTCAGGTAGAGCCACCCGATCATCGAGGGCAGGAAGTTGCGCTGCATGTAGTTCATGTTGTTGTAGCGCTGGGCCATGCTCGTACCGCTCTCGCCCCAACTGACGCGAGATTGCATGTCCCAAGTGTTGGACGCCAGCATGCTCGCCTCCGTGATGAAGCCATCCTTCTCGCTCGTGCGATCGAGCATGTTCCCCATGAAGTTGGCGAGGTCGTACGGACCGTACTCCGAGTTGTAGAGGCCTTCCAGGCCGTCGAAGCTCATCGCCCGTGTGCCTGTGTTGTTCCAAGCCTCGGCGAAACGCGAAGAGATCTCGTCGACCAGCTCGTGGCCGCCCAGGAAACCCCCGTACTGGTTCGCCCAGAGACGGATGGCGGTGGCTCCGCTCGCGTGAGCCGACTTACTGGTCCCGTAGGCTGCGCGCGAACCGCCGCTGAGACGCCATTCGGCCGGGCCGACGGCAGTGACGGTGCGGAAGGTGATCAGCTCGTCATCCACGCGGATGGCTGAACCGTAGCCGTTCTTGAAGGGCGCCGCGTCGCTCACGTAGAGGTCGGTGCTGGACTCGTCGAGCGCGCGAGTGAGCGAAGCGTTCCCCGCCTTCGCGAGGCCGGGATGGGGGACAGGTCGAACGTAACCATCGTTCGTGCTGATGAAGTCCGAGAGCGTGTGAGCACCGTAGTTCACTCCCGCATCGGCAGCGACATCAACGGTGGACTTGACGTCCGCATCCGTCGCGCCGAGCTTCGACTTGAAGATCTGGTGACCGTCCGACACCCAGGGGCCGGAGACACCTTCGAGTGAATAGACCGTGCTCAAGCCCGCCTGCTTCGCGTACGCGGCGGCCTGCGACATGTTCGCGGCGCTGATGTCATTGAGGACGAGGAACGACTGCGTCGTCGCCTGGGCGGTCTTCTGCCATTTGCCGTCGATCGTGCCGTGATAGAGGCCCTCCCCGAGTTCGATGTTCTCGATGGTGGGGAGGATGTTCGGCCGCCACGCGCCGAACAAGGCGATCTTGGATCCCTCGAGTTGCGCGTCAGTTCCGGCGAGAGCAGGGACGGGCTGGCTCGGCATGTACTGGCTTGGCACCCCGGGGATGCCGATCGTGCGCGTTCGCGCCTTCGTGTAGTCCCAGGAGTAGGCCTGTAGCACGCTGCCCCAGGGGGTCGGCGCGGCGGCACCCATGTGATAGTCCATGCGGTTCGGTTTCCCGCCCGGGTAGCCGAGCTCGTCGAGCTCGAGCGGCCATCCGCCGATTGTCTTGTGGTTCAGCGAGTGGATACCGATCGCGAAGTTGCTGTCATACGCGACGCCAGCCGTCTCTGCGACCGACTGAGAGATGCTCGTCGGAAGGGGGCCCCACAGGAGAGCTTCGACGTCGACACCTGATGGGGCGGTGACGCTACTGACTTCGAAGGTGGCGTAAGTGCTCTTGGATTGAACCTCGATGCCGACCTGGATGTCCTTCGACGCGAAGTCGAATGTGTATGTCGAGCTACCGGGGTCGTAGGAGAGCGCGGTCGGGTCCTGTTCATCGCCGTCCGCGATGACCCTGATCAGCGAGACGAGACGATCGGGAACGGTGTGTTCGGAGCCGTCGATCTTGCTGGCGAGTCCTGTGACGGTGCCGGTGTCGCTCAGTGTAAGCGTGAGCTCGCCGGCTTCGATTTCGAACGACGGCTCGGCGTGAGCGGCGATCGGGGTCGATAGCGTGCTGACGCTGGCAAGGCTGATGGCGCAAGCTGTGACGATGGCGGCAAATGTGCGCCGTGGTTGGCGTGTGTGATGCATGTGCAGCTCCATTGCTAGACGGGTCGCGCACCTATGGCGCGATGAACGGTCTCGGCGCGCGATGTTGCCGTGCCAACGAGTACCGAAGGGGGCGGTATCACGCATGCCGAACGGAATGTGAAGAAACGTTTAAGCAACCTTCGGCACACGACCGTAGCTCACGTGGGCAGGGCGGTCAATGCCCATGTGATTTCGTGAGAACCCCTGTGCTGAACTTGCGACGCTCGCGCTTATCTGCGTCCACCGCGGCCGCATCAGGGTGATGGCGAGCATTCCGGCCGTCAACTTCGGTCGACCCACCTGGCGCCCTCGAAGGCTCGCCGGGCACCACGAAAGACCGCGGTAGACGCCGCCCACCAGATCCCCTGGTGTTGCTTGGCCGGTGTTCACCGTACGAGGTTGCGTAGACGAGAAAGAGCCTTGTTCAAGTGATTCCTCATCGCTTGGAGCGCGGAATTCGGGTCACCCGTAGCGATGGCCTCGAGGATCTCGCGATGCTCTTCCCACGCGTGCTCCACGGCGGAAGGGCTGGACGACAGGATGTTGTAGCGCCCCATTTGCTCGAGGATGTCCCTGAGGTACTCGATGACCACGTCGTTACCTGCACGGGATGCGATCGCCATGTGGAACTCGATGTCCGAACTGCCGAGGCGCTGCAAGTTCTCCGCTGACCGGTCCCCGAGCAACGACTCCGCCGTGTCGCAGATCGCCGCGAGTGCAGCCGTGGCATCGCCTCGAGCGTGCTTCGCGGCCCGTGCGGCGGTCGGAGCCTCGATCATGAGCCGGAGGTCGAACAACTGCTCTACGGTCCGTGAATCGAGGATCGGCGACGCGGTGAAGCCGACGTACGGTTCCTTCGTGACCAGGCCATCAGCTTCCAGCCGGGCCAGCGCCTGGCGGACTGGCGTGTTCGATACGTGCAGTTCGCGAGCCAACCGGTCGAGATTGAGTCGGGACCCGGGCGCGATCCGCCCCAGCACCAGGCTCTCGTGCAGGATCTCGTAGACCTCGTCTGCCAGAACCCGGCGCGACACGATTCGGGGAAGGCCAAGGTCCGTTTCCGGTTCCACCAGTTCTGTCATCGACACTCCATTCGTCTTGCACGATCGGGCCTGCGTTCGCCACTCTTCGTGTTTGCCGGGGCTGCGCCCTTGACTCCTCCGCGCGTTCTGCCGACGATAACAGGATCGTGTACGAAGTTTCTAGCCTGAACCTGGTTCACGACACGTGGAGCGATGGATCACCTTCCGACACAAAGCACAACGTTCCAGCACACAGCAACGAAAGGAAGCGTTTCAATGAAGAAGCTGCTTGCGGTCCCGCTCGTGGCGGCCTCAGTCTTTGGATTGAGTGCCTGCGGCGGAGACAGCGCCACACAGGCGAGCGGAACTCCAGAGGTCCTCGTCTGGGTCGACTCCGTGCGCGAGCCGGCCGCGAAGGCGTATGCGGAGTCAGTGAAGGGTGAGGTGGATGTCACGGTCGAGGTCGTCGACACGACCGAGCTCCAGACGAAAATCTCCCTCTTCAACACGACCGGCAGCGGGTGGCCGGATGTGGTGTTCGCCGGCGCGCCGAATGACATCGCTGCCTGGGCCGATCCGAGCAACGGCTATGCCGCGGATCTCACGGATCTCGTGGATCAGAAGGTCTTCGACGATTACGAGGGTGCGAACGACTGGTGCCTGATCGACGGCAAGATGTACTGCCTCAAGAACGATCTTGCGCAGAGCGTGCTCTGGTACGACACAACCGTCTTCGACCAGTTGGGCCTCACCGTCCCGACGACGATGGATGAGTTCGCGGCCGAAGCGATGAAGCTCAAGGGCACCGGCTACGTCGCCGGGGCAATCGGGGATGCGAACTTCTACGCCAGCTACCTTTGGCCGAGCGGCTGTCCGATGTCGTCGGTGACCGCTCCCAATGAGGTGCTGATCGACCCCGATGCCAAAGAGTGCAAGCGCGTCGCCGAGCTCGTCCAGCCGCTTGTCGACGCCGGCGTCCTCGACACGCGCTCGTCGTTCGACGCGGGCTTCCTCGCCGACATCGCGCAGGCAGGCAAGGTCGCGATGTCGTTCGGCCCGTCTTGGTTCGGCGAGTTCGTCATCCGTCCGGAGAGCTCGTGGGCGATCCCTGCTGGGCACATGACGGCGGCACCGATGCCGACTTGGGACGGCGCTGACGTGAACTACTCCGGCGAGTGGGGCGGCGGCATTTGGGCCGTCTCATCGCACGCCGAATTCCCCGAGGCAGCTGCAGCCGCCGCCGTGTACATGGCCACTGCACCAGACATCGCGAAGGACTCGGTCACCTTCCCGGGCTCCAAGCCCGCCTACGAGGCATGGGCAGCGCGCGTCAGCGACGACCCGTATTACGCGGCCGATCCTGTCCCGGCGATGATCGAGCAGGCCAGCCGTATCAACACGACAGAGCACCCAGTTCGTTTCGACATCTCCGGCCAGGTCAACTCCGTGCTCCAGACCGAGTTGAACGCCGGCACGCCGGTCGCTGAGGCGATTCGAAAGTTCCAGGAGTCGTTGATCCAGCTCGCCCCGGGTTCCGGGTACACCGTCCTCGAGTAAATGACGCGTCCTCCGGCCGGTACCTACCGCCGACCGGAGGACGCCCTTCCAGAAAGGAGCGGTCGGCAATGGCGCGGACTCGCATCAAGCGGCTCGGGGCCGCCTCCGGGTTCCTGATGGCGACTCCCTACCTCATCCTGATGATCGCCTTCGGAATCGTCCCAGTCATCCTTGCCGTAGTCACATCGTTCAGGCCCTCCCTGGCCAACCCGTCCGGCGGACTCGGCAACTACGCCCTTGTGCTCCAGGACTTCCGGTTCCTCCCAGCGGTGGCCAACGTCGGCGTCTTCCTCCTGATCTACGTTCCGATCATGGTGGGCATGGTCGCGCTCATGTCACTGCTGCTGGACACCGTTCGTTCCCGCTGGACGGTGCCGCTTCGGGCGGCCTACATCGTTCCGGCAGCGATCTCGGGCTCGGTATCGATCTTGGTCTGGTACTTCATGCTCGAGCCGACCTACAGTCCATACGGCGATGCCCTCCGTGCCCTCGGCATCACCGAGGGCACCCAGATCTGGAACGCCGGCAACCTCACCGCCATCTTCGTGCTGATGGCGTTCTTCACCGGCGCCGGCAACTGGATCATCGTCCAGTACGGGTCGCTCCAGTCGATCCCCGACGACATCCTCGAGGCTGCAACCATCGATGGTGCGAGTACGCCGCAAATCGGTCTGCAGATCAAACTTCCGCTGATCAAGAAGTACTTGATCTACATGGCGATCCTGACATTCGCAGCAGGGTTGCAGATCTTCGTGGAACCGTTCCTCATCTCCTCCACGGTCTACCCGGGTCTCGCCGATGACTGGTCACTCAACCAGCTCGCATACTCGTTCGCGTTCAAATCAGCGAACCTCGGCGCCGCGAGCGCACTGTCTCTCCTCCTGCTCCTTGTGTGCCTCATTGCCGCCCTGATTGTCGTCTTCCGAACGGACTTCTTCGAAGAGGCCGGAGTGAGGAAATCATGACCACCACCACGAGAACGGAAGTCGAGCGGGGCTTGCAGCCGCCGTTGAGCCGGCCAACTTCGCTCACACGCACCCGTCGCCGAAGCGCGGCTGGACTTGCCGGCCGCGGGGCCGTATGGGTCGCGCTCATCTCGTTCGGCATCGTGAGCGTCGTACCCATGATCTGGCTGGTGCTCGCCCCGTCGAAGTCAGCAGCAGACCTCACCGGCCTCAGCCCGTTCGCATTCGGCTCGTTCGAGCAATACGGGATCGCGTGGCAGAACCTCATGCTCTTCCAGGACGGTCGCCTCCTGCTGTGGCTCTGGAACTCGATCTGGTACACGGCTTCCATCGTGGGGATCTCCTGCACGACCGCGGTGCTGGCCGGATACGCGCTTGCCACCGCGCCGATCCCGTTCCGTCGGACCATCCTCATCACGACGCTCGTTGCAATGATCGTTCCGCCGGTAGCGCTGGTAATGCCGCTGTTCATTGAAGTGACGGCGATCGGGATCTACAACACGCCGTGGGCGATCATCCTGACAAGCTCGTTCTTTCCGTTCGGAACCTTCCTGGCCTACATCTACTTCGCGACCTCGATCCCGAAGGAACTGTATGAGGCTGCTCGGATCGACGGCTGCAGCGAGTTCGGCACATTCACCCGGGTTGCGCTGCCGCTGGCGAAGGGCCTGATCGGTATGCTCGCCTTCTTCAGCTTCACTGCCGCCTGGGTGAACTACTTCTTGCCCTACGTCTTGGTGAACTCGGGGGAGGTGCTCACCCTGCCGGTCGGCCTCGGCGTCCTGTTCAGCGCGACACCGGCACTCAACCCAGGCATGGGCGCAAGCATTCTGCCGATCCGTCAACCTGAAATCGCTCTCGCGGGGTTGCTGGTGGCTGTCCCGATCCTCATCGTGTTCGTGGCATCCTCGAAGTTTCTCGTGCGAGGCGTTCTCGCAGGGTCAGTCAAGAGCTGACACTCAGACTGACCGAGCGACCTAGGGCTGACCGATACGGAGCGCGTTGGCGGGTGCAGCCAGCGCTGAGTGGGCCCCTCGGCGATCGTCATCGACACGATCCGACGGCGTTTCCCGGTCTTCATGTTTGCAGCGACGTCAACCTTGACACCTCCCTGTCTGCGTCATGACGATGGAAGCAATCGTGTACGAAGTTTCCGACCTGAATCCCAACATCTCTTATCTCTGTCATCCAGCCCGTGCGGCCGACCCCGCTGGCTTCGTAAGGAGTGAACACATCTATGCGCATCGTCAGTGTTGACGTCGTCCTCACGCACAACCCCGCTGTCGAACCCGCGTTCCGCTGGAGGGACGGGCTCCCCGGCTCGGAGGGCGCGCACACCGGTGGCTGGCTCGTAGTCCAGACGGACACCGGCCACGCCGGCTACGCCTACACCAACAGGGGGACGATGCTCGCGGAACTCGTCGACCGCCGGCTTCGTCCCGAGCTCCTCGGCCACGACGCTCTCCGCCGCGAATGGCTGTGGCAGCGGCTCTGGGACCTGCACCGCATCGAGACCTTCCCGAACTACGCCATCGGGCTCGTCGATGTCGCACTCTGGGATCTCGCGGGCAAGGCTGCCGGGCTGCCTCTGCACGAGCTCATCGGGTCATACCGGTATGCCATTCCGGCCTATGCCTCGACCGTGACGTTCGAATCGGTCGAGGAGTACCTCGATGTGGCCGATCAGTGTCTGGAACTCGGCTTTCCGGCGATCAAGCTGCACGTCTGGGGCGACGCCCGGCGCGACATCGACCTGATTGCCCGCCTGCGCGAACACGTCGGCGACGACGTGCCGCTCATGTTCGACGGGTCCGCCGGTTACGACCTGCTTGACGCCATCCGGATTGGACGTGTCCTCGCCGACGCGGACTACCTCTGGTACGAGGAGCCGATGCGCGAACACAGCCTTACCGCGTACCAACTGCTCTCGGAGAGCGTCGAGATCCCACTGCTCGTCGCGGAGGTCGCTGAAGGCGCTCACATGAATACGGCCGACTTCATCCAGAACGGGAGCGCGAGACTGGTGCGAACGGGCGTCACGTTTCGTGGGGGAATCACTGGATCTCTGCGCACAGCGCATCTTGCCGAGTCGTATCTCATGCGCGCCGAGGTGCACGGCGGTGGGCTTCCGAACACTCATCTCTGCATGTCGATCCCGAACACGACGTACTACGAGGCCCTCGTCGGCTCGAACCCGGTCGTGCGCCCCCGCGAGGTCGGTGCGGACGGTCTTGTTCGGGCACCCGAGGGCCCCGGGATCGGCTACGAGGCTGCATGGGATATCGATGGCTGGCCGGCCGGCCTCGAGCAGCTTGCGTCTGCGTCCTGACATCCGCCCCGCTCTCGATGCACGGCGAATCGCCCGACCTAACCAGAGTTCAACTTCCGCGAATAAGGACCGCTTTGAGCACGATCGTCAGTGTCGACACATGGGACATCCGCTTCCCGACGTCGAATGAGCTCGATGGCTCGGATGCAATGAACCCGGACCCGGACTACTCGGCTGCGTACGTCGTCATCCGTACCGACGCCGCCGACGGGCTGGAGGGACACGCATTCGTGTTCACCATCGGTCGCGGAAATGAGGTCCAGGTCGCAGCAATCGACGCCCTGCGCGGCCACTTGCTGGGACGCGACGTCGAGGAACTGCTTGCAGACATGGGGGCCGCGTCGCGCATGTTAATGCACGATTCGCAGCTCCGCTGGCTTGGGCCCGAAAAGGGCGTGATGCACATGGCGATCGGCGCCGTGTTGAACGCACTCTGGGATCTCCGTGCGAAGCGTGCTGGCCAGCCGCTCTGGATGCATCTCGCCAGTCTCACCCCGGAGGAACTCGTCGCGCTGGTCGACTTCCGATACCTTACCGACGCGATGACCCCCGACGAGGCCCTCGCCATCCTGCGGGCCGCGGAGCCGGGCCGAGCCGAGCGCACGACTTGGCTCTTGGAAGTCGGCTACCCCGCGTACACGACGACGCCCGGATGGCTCGGCTACTCGGACGAGAAGCTCGATCGGTTGTGCCGCGAAGCGGCAGCGGACGGATTCTCGCAGATCAAACTCAAAGTCGGTGCCGACCTCGACGAGGACATCCGCAGGCTCGGGATCGCCCGCCGAGCGGTTGGTCCGGACTTTCCGATCGCAATCGATGCGAACCAGCGATGGGACATCGGGGAGGCGATTGCCTGGGCGGACGCGCTCGTGCTGTTCCGGCCCGCTTGGATCGAGGAACCAACGAGTCCTGACGACGTCCTCGGCCACGCCGCTATCGCGAAAGCCATCGCGCCAGTTCGCGTCGCCACGGGCGAGCATGCGCAGAATCGGGTCATGTTCAAGCAGCTTCTGCAGGCGGGGGCCCTTGGCGTGATGCAGATCGACTACACCCGCGTGGGAGGGGTGAACGAAAACCTCGCCAACCTCCTGCTTGCTGCCAAGTTCGGGGTTCCCGTCTGCCCGCACGCTGGCGGGCTCGGTCTGTGCGAGGCTGTGCAGCACCTGTCGATGTTCGATTACGTCGCCGTTTCGGGGACTTTGGACGGGCGCATGATCGAGTACGCGGACCACCTCCACGAACACTTCGCTGTTCCGGCCAAGGTCGTGCGCGGGCGGTTCATTGCCCCGACTGCGCCGGGTGCTGGCACCGAAATGCTGCCGAGCTCGGTGCGTTCTCACGCATGGTCGGGTGCGCACGCGGGGGTGATGGCATGACCGGCGTCGGCGACGTCACCAGTGCCGAGCTCCTCGGCCCCCTTGGCTTCGGCGCTGCGCCGATCGGCAATCTCTATCGGTCGGTTTCGGATGAGGACGCCTTCGCCGCGCTCGAAGCCGCCTGGGACGGCGGAATCCGCTATTTCGATACCGCGCCCCACTACGGGCTTGGATTGTCCGAACGTCGCCTGGGCGCTTTCCTGCGCGAACGGCCCCGGAATGGGGCGATCGTCTCGACGAAGGTCGGTCGCGTGCTCGAACCGAATCCCGCCTTCATCGGCGGCGATGACCTCCGCCACGGCTTCGACGTTCCCGACGACCTCGTGCGGCGTTTCGATCCCAGCGAGGCCGGTATCCGCCGGAGCATCATGCAGTCCCTCGAACGGCTCGGCTTGGATCGCATTGACATCGCGTATCTGCATGACCCGGACATCTACGACCTCGACCGCGGTCTTGCGGAAGGCCTTCCAGCGCTGGAACGCCTTCGTGACGAGGGCCTCGTCGGCGCGATCGGGATCGGCACGAACGACGCCGATGCCGCTGCCCGGGCGGTCCGCGAGGGCGATCTGGATCTCGTGATGATCGCCGGCCGCTACACCCTCCTCGAGCAATCCGCCCTCGCGGATCTGCTTCCGTTGTGCGAGGCGCGTGGCGTCGGGGTGGTGGCCGCCGCCCCATACAATTCGGGCCTACTCGCGTCGAACGAGCCCCTCGCCTCGGCCCACTACGACTACGGCACCGTGCCACAACGGGTTCTCGACCGAGCCCATCGACTTGCGGCGACCTGTCGAGCGTACGGGGTGGAACTCCCGACAGCGGCGATCCACTACCCGCTCCGCCATCCGGCCGTGCGGACCGTGGTGTTCGGCTCTGCCCGTGCCAGCTCCGTCAGCGAGAACATCAAGCGTGCGGCTTCCGAGGTCCCAGCAGAGCTGTGGGCTGCGCTTCGAACTGAACGGCTGATTCCGTGAACGTGCGTCGCACAGACACTCATACAGGGCCGGCGAGGTACGGATCCGTCATACAACTCCGAACAGAGCAGGAAGTCGAATACCGGCGCCTGCACGCCGCAGTGTGGCCCGAAGTCCTGCAACAAATCCGGTGCAGCGGTATCCGGAACTACACGATCTTCCTCCGCGACGGCTTGCTCTTCGCCTACTACGAGTACTTGGGCCATGACCACGACGCCGACATGGCGGCGATGGCCGAAGACGACCAGACGAGAGCATGGTGGGAGCTCACAGGGCCGTGCCAACACCCTGTCGAGGGGGCAGGGCCTGATGAGTGGTGGGCCCCGATGGAGGAGGTCTTTCACCTTGACTGAACGGATTGACGCGCACCAGCATGTGTGGGACCTCGAGGTCCGACCCCAGGGGTGGACCGAAGGCCTCCCTCCCCTGAACCGCACGTTTGCGTCGGAGGAGCTTGCACCTCAACTCGTCGCTGCAGGCGTGGACGGCACAGTACTCGTCGAGACGATCAATGTCGCACCGGAGACATCCGAACTGCTGGCGCTCGGCGAAATACACGCACACATTCGAGGGGTCGTCGGTTGGGTTGACCTCACCGCTGGGGATGTGGAGGACCGGATTGCGGAGTTGCGAGAGTCGCCGGGCGGCGAGCGCCTTGTCGGACTCCGACACCAGGTGCAAGGCGAGTCCGATCCTCACTGGCTCACCCGCCCCGCTGTGCTGAACGGGCTGCGTGCCGTCGCCGACGCGGGGTTGGTCTTTGATCTGCTCGTCCGTCCCAACCAGCTCGAGGCCGCGAATGAGGCGGTCCGATGTACGCCAAGCGGCCGGTTCGTACTCGACCACCTCGGCAAGCCGCCGATTGCAGCGGGCGCGATGGAACCTTGGGCTTCTTTGGTCAGCCAGCTCGCCGAGGCCCAGAACGTTGCCTGCAAGCTTTCAGGGCTGTTGACGGAGGCCGCGCCGGACTGCACGGTCGGCGATCTCGAGCCGTATGCGCACCACGTGCTCTCGGCGTTCGGACCGCACCGGACAATGGCCGGCTCCGACTGGCCGGTGTGCCTGCTTCGTGGCGAATACGCCGCCGTCTGGGACACGAACGAGCGGCTCGTGGCAGACCTGTCTGCAAACGAACAGGAGGAGGTGCTCGGCGGAACGGCCATCGACTGGTACGCGCTCGGCGCGCTCACGTAGTCAGCTTCGGCAAGCAATCGCGATCGATGTCGACGCCGACTTCACCAGGGCACAGGTAGCGCCGAGCCACCCGGCCGACGGGTGCGGCCGACTCCGCGCGTCCGTTGGCATGGAGCCGTGTGGGAGGTGCCTGCTTCCTCTCCCTCCCACACGGCTCCATGCCAACGGGTGCGTTCACGATAATCGATGTGGTTGGAAGCGCCACGCGGCTTGGCGCATCGTGGTCCGCAGCTCGGGCCGTCCAGCTCCGTGGCGGACGTAGGTGGTTGATCACGGCCATGCAGCTGGGGGCGTTGTACAAGAGATCCTGCCTCAGTGCGCGGACGACGCGCCTCTATTTTTGGTATCGCCGATATGCGCCTACAGATTGCCGGCTCGCGTCCACCAGAACGTATGCCTACCGACTCGCGTAATAGGCCAGGTGGTTGAAGGGGGGTTGCGAGGACGGATGGGAGACCGCGGCGGCGCCGACTGAGCAGGCGATATTCAGCGCCGCGATGTCGTCAGCGCCGGACCGGAGGGCGAGCACGAGGGCGGCGCAGAATGAGTCGCCGGCTCCGACGGTGTTGACGGCGATGGTACTGACGCCGCCAACGCGCGCAGTCTCGATTCCGTACTTGAGTAGCGCAGCACCGTTGGCGCCGTACGTGACCGCGACGAGCGGCGCCGAACTGAGCTCTGGCATCAGCTGGTACTCGGTCTCATTCACGATGAACAGGTCGACGCGGTTCAAGAGTTCGGTGGTGAGTCGTTGAGCGGGCGCCGCGTTGACCGCCAAGTAGTTGGCGGTGTTTGCGGCGATCTGCTCGACGACATCGAGGGAGATCTCGAGCTGGGCGAGAATCACCTCGTCCTCGTCGAAGGTCGCACCGTTGATGTTCACGTACGCGTTCGCGCCCTGGCAGACCGCGATTTGGTTCTCCGCGTTCTCGTCGACCACGATGAGTGCGGTCCCGCTGAGGGTGGGGGCGACCTGGATGCCCGCGACATCCACACCTGCGGCCGCGATCCGCTCCCGCATCCACACCCCGTCGGGGTCGTCGCCGACCGCGCCGATCATCCTGACGTCTGCGCCGAGCCTGGCAGCCGCGACCGCCTGGTTGGCGCCCTTTCCTCCGATGTCCCGACTCAGCGTCCCCCCGGCGACGGTTTCTCCGGGAGTGGGCAGCCGGTCGACATATCCCGTGATGTCGAGGTTGATGCTGCCGACGACAGCGACGCGGGGCAGGGGAGTGGAGGTCATCTGCAGCGGCCTTTCAGGTGGTGCTGGATTGAACGATGGAGAGGCTCCCGAACTCTGACGACACGATGTACTTCGCCAGGTAGATCGGGATGCCGTTGTACGCGGCCGTCTGGGTGAGGACGAGGACCGGCGTTGCGGGCTTCACGCGCAGGTGGCCGGCGCGGGTGGATCCGGCCACATTGGCGGCGACGGTGCAGACCCCGCCGCCGAGAATCGGCCCGAATCGGTCGGTGACGGCGGCGAGGAGCGACTTGGGCTCGGCGGCGAGCGTCTCGAGTGCGTCAGCGATGCCGGGGTGGATGTCGCTCAGGTACCGTCCCGCAGGAAAGTGCTCCTGTGCGATCGCGACGGGGGTGTCATCCACCGAGACGACCGCTTCGCGGAACCAGGTGTTCGCGGCGGAATCGAGCGCCAAGTTGTTGGAGATGAAGTCCGTCGTCGGCTGGATCGTGAACTCGAGTTGGCGGACGGCGACGGATCGATCAGCCGTGTCCAGGGTCTTCTCGAGAGGGCGCAGTTCCTCCAGCCCGATGTGCGGCAGCTTGTCGGCGACGAATCTTCCGACCCCTCGACGGGTCACGATCAAACCGTCTTCCTCGAGGAGCATGAGCGCTTCTCGAACGACGGTTCTACTCACCCCGAGGGAGATCGCGAGTTCGGTCTCACGCGGAAGCACCTGCCCGAGCGGGAAGACGTTCGCGCGGATCCCTTCCGCAAGCCGGGAGTAGACGGCAACCCGAAGCGGTTGGCCGACCGGAGTGGTCAGCCGTTGTTCGAGGAACTGATCAATGGTGGTCACGCCGTGCTCCTTCGCTCGAATGTCGGCCAAACCATGATGTCAAACTCCAGTCTTGCATAAGTTCTACCCGAGAGGTATAACTTCATACCAGTCATCCCTCATTCGGACGAAGGAGTCTCTCTTGGATGCACATGGCCCCACCACGGCGATCCGCACAGAACCGGGCGCCGAGCTCACACTCGTGCGGGGCGGGCGCGCGGTCGCCCTCGTCGCGACCTTGATTCTCGGGGTGCTCTCGTATCAGTTGAACGCGAGCATGCTCACCCCGGCAATCCCGCACATGGCGACCGAGCTGGGTGTCGGTGTGGGCGAGGTCTCGCAAGTTTCGTCGCTGTTCTTCCTCGCCGGCGCGATCGGCGGCATCGTCCTGTCCCGTTGGAGCGACTACATCGGCCGCCGCAAGGCGCTGCTGCTCGTGCTCGGGATTCTCACCGTCGGCACCCTCCTGTGCATCTTCGCGCCGAACCTGCCGATCCTGCTGATCGGCCGCGCACTCCAGGGCGCATCGAGTGCCGCGTTCCAGCTGGCGTACATCATTCTCAGTGAGTCGCTGAGCGCGAAGGTGTTCGGCACCACGCTCGGCATCATCACTGCCGTGAACGGAGGAGTCGGCGGCGTCGACGGTTACGTCGGTGGGCTGCTCGTGGAGAACTACGGTTTCCGGTCCATCTTCGTCGTCATCCTCAGCGTCGGCATCTTGGCGATCTTCTGCGTGAGGCTGACCGTACCCAAGGACGGGCCGGCTGTGACAACCGGAAAGATGGACTGGATGGGGGCTGCTGCCCTCTCGGTCGGCCTGATCTGCATCACTTACTTCGTGTCCCAGGGCGGCAGCGCAGGCTGGGTGGCGCCCATCACGCTCCTCTACCTCGCCGGCGCGCTGGCATCGTTCGTGGTGTTCTGGTTCGTCGAGAAGCGCCGTCGCTCACCGCTGATCGCGGTGCACCATCTGAAGTCCCGCCACATCTGGCCCGTTCTCGCCACCACGGTGCTCACCCTCTCCAGCGTCTTCGCCGTGATCAACTTCACCGTCGTGGTGCTCAGCCAGACTCCCGAGATCGGATTCGGCCTGGACGCGGCCACGGCTGCGGCGTTGTTCCTGGTCCCGGCCGCGCTCATCGGTGTCGTTGCGGCGCCGTTCTCGGGGTGGCTCGCCGGCAAAGTCGGATGGATCCTGATCTTGCGTGTCGGGCTCGTCCTGAGTCTGGGCGCGGTCTCGCTCATCGCACTGCTTCCGCAGAACAGAGGTGTGGTGATTGCAGCGATCGCGATCCTCGGTGTCACCTACAACGGCCTCGTGCTCACCACTATCAATGGTCTGGGGGTGCTGATGTCACCGGAGGATGCCCCCGGCGCGCTGCCCGGCCTCAATGGTGCCGCGTTCGGCATCGGCGCGGGCCTCGGTATCGGCGTCGTCGCTCCGTTCGTCACGCAGATGACCCTGGGCGGATTCACTCTCGCGCTCTGGATATCGGCCGGGATCGTTGCACTCGCCCTGCTCACGAGCCTGCTGATCGCCCGGCGCCCCGGCCAGAAGATCTGAGCGGACCATGACCAACACCATCCCGATCGATGACCGGTCGCCGATCTACCTCGACTGCGACACCGGCATCGACGACGCGCTCGCGCTCTCGTACCTCGCGACCTCCCCCGACGTGCGCCTGGTGGGAGTGGGAACCGTGAGCGGCAACACCAGCGCCGAACAAGCCGCGCGCAATTCGCTCGACCTCCTCGCGATGCTGGGGGAGGAGCACGTCCGCGTCGGTCTCGGCGCGCGGGATCACCTGGCGAAGCCGTTCGATGGGGGCGTGCCCGAGATCCACGGTGAGAACGGCGTCGGCAACGTCGAGCTTCCACGATCCGCGGTCGAGGAGCCGTCGGAATCCGCCGTGGATCTGCTCCTCGACCTCTCGCGGCAGTACGACGGTCGGTTGCACATCGTCACGGTCGGCCCGCTGACGAACATCGCCCTCGCATTGCGCCGGGACCCCACCCTCCCATCGCGGGTGCGTGCGCTGACGGCGATGGGTGGCGCCGCCCTCGTACCGGGGAATGTGACTGCGGTCGCGGAGGCGAACGTCTGGAACGATCCGGAGGCGGCCGCAGAGGTCTTCGCGGCAGACTGGGACGTCACGATCGTTCCTCTGGACGTCACACTGGAGAACACACTCGACGAGGATGACCGCGCCCGGTTGTTGGCCGCCGCCTCGCCCATCGCCCGAGCGCTCGGTCAGATGCTCGACCACTACTTCGACTTCTACCTGCCGCTGTACGGAGTGCGAAGCTGTGCGCTTCACGACCCGCTGGCCGCCGCCATCGCCGCGGGTGGGATCACCCCGACGCTGGCACCGCGGGTGCCCGTCATCGTCGACACGACCAGCGGTCCCGGCCGGGGGCAGCTCATCGTCGACCTGCGCAACCAGAGGCTGCGGAGCGTGGATCACTCAGGAGCCCGCACTCGCGTCGTGCTCGACACCGATCGGCCCCTCGGCCCGCACCTGATCGACATGCTGACGACCGCATCGGCGGCGTCTCCGAAGGAGGCAGCAGCATGCTGATCAACCTGCACACCCACCTCGAAGGCCGCGTGCGTCCGCAGACCGCGGTGGAGCTGTCCCGCGAGCTGGGCCTTGCTGGCGCCGACCGCGACTGGGAGGAGGCGCTGCAGCTCGAGGCTCCAGCCGACCTCACGGTGTACCTCGAGAAGGTCTCCTCGACGTATCCCTTCTTCTCGGACTACGAGGCCCTCGTCCGGATCGCCCGAGAAGCAGTGGAGGACGCCGCCGCCGATGGACAGGATTACCTCGAGCTGCGCTTCGGTCCGGCAACCCACGTCAAGCCTCACCTTCCGCTCGACGAGGTGATCGCGGCCGTATGCGAAGGAGTCGACCAGGGCACCGAGATCAGCGGGATGCGTGCCGGTGTGGTCGTGGCCGCGTTGCGACTTCACGAGGCCGAGCTCAATGAGCAGGTGGCCCTGGCGGCTGCCCGATTCGCCGGCCGCGGCGTCGTCGGCTTCGACCTCGCCGGAGACGAGCTGCGCTACCCGAACCTGGAGCCGTACGTCGAGGCATTCGCGATCGCCCGCAGCGCCGGTCTCGGCTTGACCTGTCACGCCGCAGAGGCCGCACCCGCGCAGGCCGCTCTCGACGCGGTGGACCTGTTCGGCGTCAGCCGAATCGGTCATGGCGCGCACATCGTCGAGAACCCGCTCGCGCTCGAGCGGGTCGCGGAGGAGGGGATCTTCGTCGAGGTGTGCCCTTCGTCGAACGTGTACACCGGCGCCATCCCGTCGCTGCATGCTCATCCTGCTCGGCTCTTCAGCGACGCGGGCGTGAGCCTGGTCCTCGGCGACGACAACCCGCGCCAAACCGGCTCGCCGCTGTCGCGTGAGCGAGATCTGCTCAGCGATGCCCTGGGCTTCGACCGAGCACAGCTGCGTCAGCTCGACGCCGACAGCGTCCGTGCCGCCTTCATCGCCGAGTCCGACCGCAAGGAACTCGCGCAGCGGATCGGTCAGCCGGGCTGAGCGCGTCGGGCCGGATGCCGACCCGCATCGTCCAAGACAGAACATGAAAGGAAGATGGCAATGACGCCACCGACGAAACACCGAATGACAGCGATCTTCGCCACTGCTGCCGCCCTCGTGCTTGCGTTGACCGGCTGCACAGTCGGATCCGACGCTCCCATCGAAGACGCAGGCAGCTCGGCCGCTCCAGCTCCGGCGCTCGAGATTCCGCAAGGCGAACTGATCGGGGCTGCCACGCCCACCACGAACGAGTTCCTCGGCATCCCCTATGCGAAGCCGCCGGTCGGCGACCTCCGGTGGCGTGCTCCCGAAGCGCCCGATCCTTGGCAAGGCACACTCGATGCAACCAAGCCCGGGCCCGACTGCCCCCAGGCTACGGGCGGCGACTCCGACGGCTCGCTCAGCGAGAACTGCCTCTACCTCAACGTGTACACGCCTGCCCAGCCGAAATCCGAGAAGCTTCCGGTGATCGTATTCCTCCATGGCGGCGGTCATGTCGGTGGGACCCCGAACATCTACGATGGACGCGATTTCGCCTCGACGGGTGACTCGCTCGTCGTCATCCCGGCCTTCCGCGTGGGGTATTTCGGGTTCTTCGGCACCCCTGGCACGTCTGAGGAAGGTGAGTTCGGCGCCCAAGGCAACTGGGGGATGCTCGACCAGCAACAGGCTCTGCGCTGGGTTCAGGACAACATCGCGGACTTCGGGGGAGACCCGGGCAACGTCACGATCGTCGGTGAGTCAGCCGGTGGTTGGTCAGTCTGCTTTCAGCTCGCTTCTCCCACCGCGAAGGGACTCTTCCAGAAGGCCGTCATCCAATCGAGCGGGTGCAAGGGACCCGAAGGTTCGATGGACACCGCGGCCATCGCGAAGTCCTGGGGATGCGACCCGGCCGACATGCGTTGCCTCCGCAATCTGAGCGCGGCGACGATCGTCGCGTCGTCGTCGGGGTTCCTCTTCGCCCACCCCGTCGCAGGCGGGCTCGACCAGCCGCGAGAGCCACTGGCCGCCGCAGCGGCGGGAGAGCTCGCGGATGTGCCGGTCGTCATCGGTGTCACTCGGGATGAGTGGATCGGGTTCGAAGCTGCGAACTACCCGCTGGACCCGGCGGAGTACGAAGCCCGGGTAGCCGATGAGTTCGGGGCGGACGCGCCCGAGGTCCTCGACCTCTACCCGGCGGATGCGGGCCCCGACCCGGTCTTCGCAGCGGGGTGGCTCCGCGGAGATCTCATGTTCGCATGTCCCTCCGTGTCGACCGCTGATGCGTTCGACCTGGCCGGTCAGGACGTGTTCTTCTACGAGTTCGCGGACCGAACGACACCGGGATGGCGAAACCTCGGCGATCCGTTCCCGCCGTCCTCTCTCGAGCTCGGAGCGACACACACCACAGAGCTTCAATACCTCTTCAACTACGCGGCCGCCCAACGGCCGTTGGACGCCGATCAACGTGCGCTCGCCGAGCTGATGGTCGGAATGTGGTCGGAGTTCGCAACCACCGGCGACCCGTCGGTATCCGACGGTCCCGAATGGACGCGATTCGCCGAGAACCGCGAAGTGCTCGAGATCGTCCCGATCGCAGACGGTGGCCCCAGCATGAGCGCGGAGTTCGAAGACCACCACAACTGCGCCTACTGGAACGCCAAGTAGGAGATGAACGGGCGACGCAAGGTCGTATACGACGAGTTGCAGGAAGCGCAGCGCTGGTCACGATGAACCTGAACTCTTCGAAGGGGTGGCGGTTGCCACCCCTTCGAAGAGCGACATGATGCGCGCACGGTTATTCAACGAATATCGATCCGAGCTCACTCCGATGGCTCCCAGCTGTTCCGAGTAAAGTCGCCTCCGTAGCATCCGTACTCGCAAGGAATCCCGGGCCAGCCCGAGAGGATCCGAGATTTCCGGATCGCGAGCAGAAGGCTCGAGTAAGACCCCGTCGTCTCCGTGGTGTCGCGGGTTCGAGTCCCGCCCTCGCTACCATCGGCCCGGTCTTCTGCGGAAGTGCCGGGCCTTTCGCGTCTCTCGGGCAGGTCGTCGCCACGGGTGGGTGGCGTGTCGGCCGTCCGAGCCACGGCGCGTTCTCATCAAGGTCCATTCGTCCCCCGTTCGGGGCACGCCGATGCGATCGGCGTAGCGTCAGGAAATGGGAACTCTCTATTACGGCGATTCGCAGACCCCGATCGGGATCGAGGATCGCGCGCTGGCCCACCTCAAGGTGGCACTCATCACGAAACTGCGGCGCGGCGAGAGCTTCACCATGTCTTGGAAGCATCCCGATGATCAGCCACGCGGGCGCTCCACCATCTGGATGAACCCCGCCCTGCCCCTGAGATTCGTGTTCGACGTCCCCGATCGCCCGGAGTTGAACCGCGCGTGGATCAACGACCTGATGCGGTCGGCGAACTCCACCGGCGGCGTCGAGCTCGTCGCCGAGAACCTCGACACCTCACCGATCGCGACGGAGCCCGATCAGCCCACGAGCGTCGGCGTCGACGTGCAGCCGCTCGTCGGCAAGACGAATCTCGCGCGTCGGCCGAAACGCGCGAAACAGGGCGCGTGAGCCACGCGGGGTCCGGGTCGAACCGGATTCCCGGTTGAACGCCGGTCGAGCCGGCTTACGCGTGCGAGACATGCAGGGCGGGCCGGTAGACGAGCTCCTGGGTGCGGCCATCGAGCAGCGTGCTCTCGAGCAGCTCGAGGTCGAAGTCGGCCGCGCCCGCGAAGATCGGTTCTGTTCCGGTCCGACCGGTGATCACGGGGAAGAACGTCACCTGGACCCGATCGACGAGACCGGCGGCCATCAACGCCCGGTTCAGTGACAGGCTGCCGTGCGACCGCAGCGGTACGTCGGATTCTTCCTTGAGACGGGCGACGACGTCGACGGCGTCGCCGCTCACGATGGTTGCATCCGGCCAGTCGAGCGGTCCATGCAGGCTGCTCGACACGACGATCGCCGGCAGGTGCACCATGCGGGTCACCCACGGGTCGTGCACCGACTCGTCGGAGGTCGACGCCAGCAGCCCCACGAACGCCCGATACGTGTCGGCCCCGAGAACCATGCGCTGGGGAATGCCATACAGGGCACGGCGACGCTCGAGCAGCTCCGGGCCCTGCTTGCCCCAGTAGCCCGTCCAGTCGCCGGTGGCGGTGCCGAAGCCGTCGATGCTGGAAAAGACGTCCCACGTGTAGGTGACCGTCATGATCCTCTCCTCAGGTGCGTTGTGCGTTCAGCCGATGGCGATACTGCGGTCGCCCCTTTGGCAGCCGCTCACTCACGCAACGAACGCAACCGTCGCGATCGGACAGCTCCGGACGCAATTCTGCGACTCACGCCGGAATCTCGCGGCTGGGGCGAGAGTGGACGGACGCCCCGTCCATCGGCGACGGGCCCGACTCAGCGGCTGACCGTGTAGTGCAGGTGGAGCACGCGGTCGCCCTGCACGATGACGTCGGGATCGTCGAGCAGCACGGTGTCGGTGCCGCTGCCGAAGAATCGCACGCCCTCGCCGAGGACGACCGGGGCGACGTCCATCGCCACCTCGTCGACGAGTCCCGCCGAGAACGCCTGTCCGCCGACATCGCCCGCCGTGACGCAGACGAGCCCGTCACCCGCGAGCTCCTTGGCGGTCGCGATCGCGGCCTCGACGGAGTCGGCCGTGCGGAACGGTGCATCGGGGAACCGCTCGATCCACTCCGACGGCAGCGGGCGATGGGTGACGACGACGAGCTCGTCGCCCGCCGCGGGCACTCCGGCCCAGCCGTCGGTCGTGTCGAACAGGTGGCGGCCGATCACCGTGACCCTGATGGCGTCCCAGAAGGGCTGGACGTACTCCGCGGACGCGCGGCTCACGTGGAACGTCCACTGGTCGTTGGCGTGCACCGGCACGTCGCCGTTCTCGTACCAGTCGAACAGCGGCCCCACCGAGTCGTCGGGAGCGGCGATGTAGCCGTCGACCGACACCACGGCCTGCATGATCACCCTGGCCATCGCCCGCTCCTCTCACGCGCCGGGGCGCACGCCGGAACGCGGTCCGCTCCAAGGTGCGTCGAGGCCGACGCTATCAAGTCGGACGATGCCCCCACAGGGGGTTGCCCGATCGGGGCGGTGCCGTCTCGGGCCGCCCGCCGGGGTGTGTTCGCACCCCGACGGGCGGCCGAGTGCACCGCTCGCGGCTAGGCTGACGTGGTGCAAATCGGCCTGGTCTTCGCCCTCGCGTGGGCGGTGCTCGCCCTTGTCGCCGGTGTCGCGCTCGTCGCCCGTCGCCGGTGGCTCGCCGAGACGATCGCGGCGGAGCGGCAGTCGCGCCCCGGCCGCGCGGCGGCGCGCGCCCCGAGCCGTACCGTCTTCATGGTCATCGGCCTGGTCTTCATCGCGATGGGGCTCTTCATCATCGGCTGGTGGGTCGCGGCCTCCCTGTGATCCGGGACGCGTGGCACACGGCAAGGATGCCGCGGCCCGCGCCCGTCAGCATGAGCGACCCGCGTACGAAGCGGTGGTCGCGATGCCCTCGACCGTCGCCGTGACGGTGCCGGCGGGCACGGCCTGGAGACGGCTCGAGAAGCTCGCCGACTGCGTCGCCCCGGCCGCGAGCTCGAGCACGCGCTCGCCGTAGGCCGACGCGACCGTGACGGTCGTGGACTCGGACGAGCGGTTGGTCGCCGTCGCGACGAGCGCGACCCCGCCGGCGACGCAGCGGGTCGCGGCCGTGACGTCGACGCCGGGCGTGACGGTCACGGTCGCCGTCACGGGCATCCGCGAGTCGTCCTGGGCGATGCCCGAGACGGTGAAGGTGCCGGGCGCCGCATAGTCGGCCGCGTCGACCTCGCCCCACTCGACGTCGACCTGCTTCGTCGCGCCGTCGGCCGTGGTGAGCGAGGCCCCGGGCAGCGCAGGTGCGACGCCGGCGCGCGTGGTGACCTCGATCGGCGCGACGTCGGCGACCGCGACCGCGGGGGCGAAGGCCTCGAGCAGCACCTGGTACTCGGCGCGGGTCACCGGCAGCACGGTGCCGTGGCGGGGCTTGCCGCCGTCGCTGTTCTGCGGCAGGTTCGCGCGCAGCGTCGCGCCGAGCGGCTGCCACGACGACCCGTCGTCGAGGTCGTTCGACCCGAACGGGATGTAGTGGTTCGGCCCGCCGTGGTAGTCGGGCTGGTCGATGAACAGGTACCAGTCGTAGCCGTTCACGTCACCGGGGTTGGCGGGGAAGACGTTCGGCCCCTCGCCGCTCGTGAAGGTGCCGCCGGGCTCGCCGTTGGGCAGGCCGGTCGCGATCTTCTCCTTCACGAGCGTCCACTCGTCGGCGGCGCCCGTCGTGCCGGGCAGCGAGCCGGTGATCCTGTCGAGCAGGTCGGTCGACTTCTCCTCGCGGATCGTCATCGAGGCCTCGTCCTTCGTGAAGCGGTAGTAGGTGTCGTCGACCTTCGCGACCGTCGAGTCGATGAGGCCCTTGCCGGTGCCGCGCTGCACGTCCGACCAGATCTGCGGCTCCGAGAACGTGACGAAGTCGTCGGTCGTCGCGTACATCATGCGGTTGTAGGTGACCGCGGTGCGCGACGAGGCGTCGGTCGTCGGGTACAGGTTCGACGCCCAGAACACGACGTAGCGACCGAGCTCGTCGTCCCAGTAGGCCTCGGGCGCCCACGTGTTGCCGGCGTACGGCGTCGAGACCTGCACGTGGCGCTGCTCCGACCAGTTCACGAGGTCGGTCGACTCCCACACCTCGATGCCGAGCGACCCCGACAGCTGCGCCGTCGTGAACCCGCCCGCGAGGCCGGCGACCTTGAGGTCGGTGGCGAGCATGTAGAACTTGTCGCCCTCGTGCGAGCGGATGATGAACGGGTCGCGCAGGCCCGTCGTGCCCTGCGTCGACGTGAAGATCGGTTCGCCGCCGTTGAGCGTGTTCCAGCGCAGCGCGTCGTCGCCCTTGGAGGCGGCGAGGCTGACGCGCTCGGCGCCCGCACCCTCGCCCGTGAAGAACGCCCAGACGTACGCCTCGGGGTCGGCCTGCTCGGCCGGCGCGGCCGGCACCGTCAGGTCGAAGGCGCGCGCCGCGGTGGCGCTGCCGCTCGTCGCGGTCGCGGTGAGCACGAGGGCGGCGGATGCCTCGGGGCGGGTGATCCGCACGGTCGCGGTGCCCGTCTTCACGCCGTCGACGAGCTCGGCGACGCCCGCGCCGTTCGTCACCGCCCACGCGATCGCCGAGCCGTTCGCGCCGACGGTCGGCACCGAGAAGCTCGTGCGCACGTCGGCCGGGTCGATCGGGAGGGCGATGGCCGCGGCATCCGCATCGGCCTTCGCCTGGTCGCCGAGCTGTGCCGGAACCGTGACCGGGTAGCTGCGGGTCGTGGTCTGGCCGCCCGCGGTGAAGGTCGCGGTGAGCACGACCTCGGCGTCGGGGGAGCCGGCGGCCGGCCGGGTCACGGTCGCGGTGCCTCCCGACACGGCGATCGCCGGGCCGTCGCTCGCCCAGCCGATCGCGGCGCCGTGGTTCGACGTCGGCAGTGCGAAGTCGGCCGTCGCGCTCGCGGGCACGGTGACCGCGGCGGTCGCGCCGGCGATCGCCTGCTCGGCGAAGAGCTGCTGCACGGTGGCGGCGTCGAGCGCCGAGGCGTAGACCGCGTAGTCGTCGATCGATCCGCTCCAGCCGGGGTCGTTGTAGGTCGAGCGGCCGAGGTACGCGACGAGGTTCGCGCCGAACGACGACACGTTGCGGGCGATCGCGACCTGGCTGATCGGGCTGCCGTTCAGGTAGGTCGTGAGCGTTCCGGCGACGCCGTCGATGACGGTCGTGTAGAGCGACATGCCCGACGGGGTCTTCGCGCCCGACGTCGGTGCGCTCGACGAGCCCGCGCCCACCTCGGTCGTCCAGGGGGAGCTCGCGCTCACCGTGTTCGTCACGACGGACTTCACGTAGCCGCTCGGGTTGGCCGGGTTGAGCAGCCAGTAGCCGCTCGAGTACGAGGCGCCCGCGGCGACGGGCGCGCCGATGAAGGCGGCCGCGACGTTCGCGGGCCCCGTGCGGTTCTCGATCCAGGTCGAGACGGTCAGCTGCGTCGTGCCGGCGAGCCCGGCGGTCGGCACCTCGAGGTAGCCGGCGGTCGCACGGGCGCCGCCCGGCAGCGAGAGGATGCCGCCCGAGACGGTCGCCCCCGTCTGCCTGAGCGTGCCGTCGTAGCCGTTGCCCGAGTCGTCGGCGACGACGCCCGACGCGGCGGCGTCGAAGCCGTAGTGGATCAGCGGTGCGGGCGCCGTCGCGGCGCCGGCGGCCTGCGGGGCGATGGCCCCCGCTGCGGCGATCACGGCGGTCGTCGCGAGCGCCGCGGCGCCCGTTCGTACCCGTCGCATGAGCGTGTCGCGCATGTCACTCCTTCGTGTGCGGTGGTCCAGGTGGTCGAGCGAGGGGCGGCACGGATGCCTCGGCGCTGCGCCGAGGCATCCGTACCGGGGGTCAGCCGCAGTTCGCGGCGGGGGTGGCGAGCGCGCCCTCGTACTCGGCGCCGGCCGAGCCGGTGCCCGTGACGGTGACGGTGCCCGCCGCGATCGCGGCGGCGCGGGTCGCGGTGACGGCCGAGCCGGTCGCGCCGGCGGCGAGCGACAGCGTGCGAGTGCCGTAGGGGCCGGCGATCACGACGTCGGCGCGCTGGGCGTCGCCGTTGTGCACGGTGACGACGAGCTGCACCTTGCCGGCGACGCAGCGGGTCGTCGCGGTCGCGGTGAGCTCGAGGTCGCCCGTCACGGCCGCGGCCTCCGAGGTCGACGCCGCGACGAGGCCGTCGGTGTAGCCGTCGTAGCTCGCGGTCACGCTCGTGACGCCCGCGGGCACGGTCGCGCTCGCGACGCCGTCGGCGAGAGCGACGGTCTTGCTCCACGAGCCGCCCGAGAAGGTGACCGTGCCCGCGACGTCGCCGTCGTCGGCCGCGTCGACGCGGGCGGTGACCTCGCGACCGTCGACCGCGAGCGTCGTGGTCGAGTCGACCGCGGTGATCCCGGTCCAGTCGTGCATGGCGGTGAGCACGGTCTGCGGCACGCTCACGAACGCGCCGTGGCGCGGGCTCGCGGGCAGGCCGCCGGCGGGTCGAACGTTCCAGTCGGCGCGCTGCGAGAGCCGGTCGGCCTGGGTGCTCGAGGCGATCGCGCTCGCGCTCGTCACGAAGGCGCGGTAGCCGCCGGCGCCGTAGTTGTCGACGAGGAAGACGTAGCCGTCACCCGTCGTGTTGTTCGGGTCGCCCTCGTTGAGCTCGATGATCTCGGGGCCCTCGCCCGACTGGCCGGTCTCGAGGCTCGTCATGCGGGTGTCGGTGAGCTGCCAGGTGGCGGCGGGGTCGGCGTTCCAGTTCGACGAGGTCGTGGGGGCCGTGAGCACCTTCGACCGCTCGAGGAAGATGTCCTTGCCGGCCTCGAGGGGGCCGGCCGCGCCGCTCTCCTCGTTCTTCGTGAACCGGTAGTAGTAGTCGCCGATCTTCGTGACGGTCGAGTCGATGCGCGCGTAGCCGGTGTCCTGCCAGCTCGCCGGCGGGGCCGTGAAGGTCGTGAAGTCGCGGGTCAGCACCTGGAACATGCGCGCGTAGAGCTTGTCGCTGTTCGTGTGCGACGCGTCGGAGTAGAGGCGCGAGGCGAAGAACACGACGTACGACTGCAGCTCGTCGTCCCAGTACGCCTCGGGCGCCCAGGTCATGCCGGCGGCCGGCTGGTTGACGGTGATGCCCGAGTCGCCGTCGTTGGTGCGGGTCCAGTGCACGAGGTCGGTCGACTCCCACACCTCGATCTTGAGGCTGCCCGCCGACTGCGCGGGGCCCCAGCCGGTGCCGCAGCCGATGCAGAGGTCGGTCGCGAGCAGGTAGTACTTGTCGCCGTCGTGCGAGCGCAGGATGAACGGGTCGCGCAGGCCCTTGGTGTCGGTCGTCGAGGTGATCACGGCGGCCCCGCCGTTGACGGGCGAGAAGGTGAAGAAGTCGTTGCCCGAGGTCGCGGCCTGGTAGATCTTCTCATCGCTGTCGCTCTTGAAGTAGGCGGCGGCGTACCCGGCGTCGGGCGCCCGGCGCCCCTGCTCGGCGACGGTGACGGTGAACGACCGCTCGACCTCGAGCTCGCCGAGCACGGCGTGCGCGGTGAGGGTGACCTCCTCGTCGCCGGCGCCGTAGGCGGGCCGGTCGACGATACCGCCGCCCGCGAACGGATCGGCCGAGCCGACGGCGGGGGCGGTGTAGTCGGGGTCGGTGGGCGTCACGAGCGCGGGGTCCGAGCTCGTCCACGTGATGCGGGATCCGTCGACCGTGCCCGTCGTGACGAGCGGCAGGTTCTCGGTCGTGCGGTCGTCGAGGGTGATCGCGTCGAGGTCGGCCGACGGGTTCGCGGCGAGCACGGTGAACGCGAACGTGATCACGGCGCCGCTCGGCGTCGTCGCGGTGACGGTCACGGGGGTGTCGGCGGTGACGGCGCGCGAGACGACGCCCGTGTTCGAGATGACCGCGGGGTCGCTCGAGGCCCACGTGAGCGCGACGCCGTTCGACGTCGCCGGGAAGTTCAGGTTCTTCGAGACCTGGTCGGCCGAGGGGTTCGCGCCGAGCACGGTCGGCAGCAGGTCGGCGCGCAGCAGTGCCTCGGTCGACGCGGCCTTCGCGGCGGACGTCGGCATCGACTCGGCGAGCTGCGGCTGGGTGAGCGCGACGTCCCACAACTTGACGTCGGTGACGTCGGCCTGCAGCAGCGGGTCGGGCGAGTACAGCGACCGACCGAGGTAACCGAGGGTCGTGCCGCTCGGGATGATCGAGGAGAGCGAGTACGTGTGCGTCGTCGTCGCGATCTGCGCGCCGTCGCGGTAGAGCGTCAGCGTGTTGCCGCTGCCCACCATCGTGAGCGTCGTGAAGCCGGGGTTCAGCCCGCCGCCGTTGGGCAGGCGCACCTCGCCGTTGCTCGTGCCGGTCTTCACGCGGATGCCCGCGAGCATCGCGTTCGCATACGCCGACTCGCCCGAGCGCGGGTTCACGAAGACGTAGTTGCCGAGGGCGGTGGTGTTCCAGGCGCCGATGCCGTCGCCGATGACCCAGCCGAACTGGTTGGCGGCGGTCTGGGTCTGCACGGTGTACTCGACGGTGAAGTCGTTGTCGGCGCCCGTGACGAGCCCCTTCGGCAGGGCGGCGTAGCCGTCCTTCTTGAAGCGCAGCACGGCGTCGCCGTCGGCGTCGGCGAACGACGCGTCGGTCAGGCCCGTGAGGGTGGCGTTGCGGCCGTTGCCCGAGATGTCGAGCAGCTGGTCGCCCGCGTGGGTCATGTCGTAGTGGGCGGTGACCGCAGGCAGGTCGGCGGCGGCTCCACCGCTTGCGGATGCCTCGTCGGAGGCCGTCGCGGTGAGGGGGGTCGCGAGGCACAGACCGGCGGTGAGTGCGCCGGCGAGGCCGGCTGAGAGCAGTCGTCGCGAGCGGTTCGCGGGGGTGTCGGCGGGGGATCGCATGAGGGCTCCTTGCAGTCGCCGTTGACGGGTGGGGGAGCGAGCCACTGGGGCGCGTGCGCTGAATGTTACCGGACACATCGTTGAGAATCCAAGGATCGACCATTCGTGGTCAAGCGAGCGAAATTCGCTGGCGGTGATTCTCGGGCTTGTGCTACGTTCTGCTGTTACCGGGAACAAGCGCCGACCAACCACCCGGACCGACCGCCACGAAGTCGTAGGCACAGGAGCTCTCAATGTCGAAGCACCCCGCCGTCTCCCGCGCGCTCCGCGCACCCTCGCCCGGGTCCCGCACCGCGCTCACGGCGCGCTCCGCCTCGATCGATGCGCTGTCGCTGACGGTCACCGCGGTCGGCGCTGACGACGGCGCACGGGCCACGACCGAGGTCGAGTCCGACCATCCCGCGCTCAGCCGCGGCTGACCGAGACCCGGCGGCCGTCACCGTGCCCGGTGGCGGTCGCCGACCCACCTGAGAACGTGCCAGCTGCTTGCTGGACGACGGATCGGTTCGGTGGATGCCGACCGAGGAACTGGAGAGATGATGATGAGCAAAGGTGCTGCATTGCGTGCGGCCACTGGTGTACTCGGCGGGCTGATGCTCGTCGGCGTCGGGAGTGCGGCGTTCGCCGAGTACCCCGATCCCTCGAGCGGCTCCGACGTCGACGTGAACGTCGACATCGCCGCCGTCGAGAACGGCGCGTTGAGCCTGACCGTCGACAGCGGCGCGACGTCGCTGACGGAGACCGGATCGACCGCGGAGTTCCGGCAGTTCACCGGCACCCTGCCGAACGTCACGGTGACCGACACGCGCACGAACGTGCCCGAGGGCGTGTTCTGGTACGTGACCGGTCAGGCGTCGAGCTTCGTCGGTGCAGCCGGTCAGCCCGACATCACGCCCGACCACCTGGGATGGTCGCCCGCGCTCGTGAACCCCGCGAACGGCGACGACGTCGTCGAGGGCGACGTCGTCGACACGTCGCTCGACCCGACCGGGCCGAACAACGTGGGTCTCGTCGGCGAGGAACTGCTCGCGCTGAACCTGACGGACTCGCAGAGCGCAGCCACGACCGGCCAGTGGACGGCGAACGCGGGCCTCATGCTGAAGACGCCGGTCGACGTCGCGCCCGGCGCGTACACCTCGACGCTGACGCTCTCGCTCTTCGAAGACGCGCTCTGAGCGCTTCGCCTCGGCGGTTCGACCTGTCGCGTGCCGCACGAAATGACCGAAGGAGATCATGATGGCAGCAACACCTGACGTGCGCAGGCGCGCACGATATCGCACCAGAACGTTGGCGGCGACCGTGAGCGGTGCGCTCGCGCTGTCGGCGCTCATCGCCCTCCCGGGCCTCCCGGCGGCGGCCGCAGGGGCCAACCTCGTGGTGAATCCCGGCTTCGAAGCCGGCGCCACGGGGTGGTCCGCGAGCGGAGGAACGCTCAGCCTGAGCGGAGACGCCGCTTCGGGAGCATCGAGCGGCTCGCTGTCGAGCCGCGCGAACTTCTGGGACGGGGTTCGCGGCAGCCTGCTCGAGCCCCTCGCCCACGACGGACAGTACCGCGTCACGGCGAAGATCAAGCACACCGCCGGGAACGCCACCGAACCGTTCGGGTTCGCGTTCTGCCCGCCCTCGGGCGGCTGCGTCGCCGCCGCCGGCGCGATCAAGAACCTGGCGAAGGACGGCTGGCAGACGTACACCCTGGACTTCGTGCCGAAGGAATCGTCGTACTACACGGCGGCGAGCGCTTCGCTCGTGTTCGACCATTTCCAGTTCGAGACCCCCTGGTCGTCGACGGTGCCGTTCCAGATCGACGACGTCACCGTGGAGCGGCTCGACTCGCCGACGGGGATCCTGCCCGACGGCGCGTTCGAGGACGGGAACTTCGACGGCTGGTACGTCGTCGACGACGGCCGCACCGGCCAGCTCGCGCTGAGCACGCCGGGTGCCGACTCCGAGCACGCGTTGAAGATCACCGGGCGGGAGCAGACCAACACCGGCCCGGCGACCGACGTCGCCGGCAAGCTCGAGCCGGGCGCCACCTATCAGCTGGCCGCCAAGCTGAAGTACACGGGCGGCGACGCCACCCAGCAGTTCGCGTTCACCCTGTGCGACGACGCGTTCTCCTACGGCGTGTGCCAGAACGCCGTCGTGAAGACGGCGAGCCAGGGTGAGTGGACCGACTTCTCGGGCGAGTTCGTCGCGAACACGCAGTCGGCCGCGCAGTGGACGAACGCGTTCTTCGAGACCGCGTGGAAGGCCGACCCCGTGGCATCCGATCTCGTCGACTTCGAGATCGACGACGTCTCGCTGATCAAGACGAAGGATGCCCCGGACGACGCCGTACAGTCGGATGTCGAGAACATCCAGACCAAGCCGGTGGGCGACCACAACCCGCTCATGGGGCACAAGTTCGGCGCCGACCCGCACCACGTGATCTTCAACGATCGCCTGTACATCTACTCCACGAGCGACGACCAGCAGTACCGCACGGCGGAGAAGAAGGAGAACGGGCTGCCGGTGCGCGACGGCGGGTACGACCGCATCACGCACCTGAACGTCATCTCCACCGACGACATGGTCAACTGGGTCGACCACGGCGAGGTGCCCGTCGCGGGTCTCGACGGCGTCGCGAAGTGGGCCGGCAACTCGTGGGCGCCTGCGGCGGTCTCGGCCGACTTCGACGGCGACGGCGAAGAAGAGGTCTACCTCTACTTCTGCAACGGCGGTGCGGGAACGGGCGTCATCGTCGGCGACTCGCCGGTGAGCGGCTGGGAGGACCCGAACGGCAAGATGCTGATCTCGCAGGGCAACCCCATCCAGTTCCCGTCGGGCATGTGGCTGTTCGACCCCGAGATCTTCGTCGACGACGACGACCAGCCGTACCTCTACTTCGGCGGCAACTGGGACTTCGCGCAGGACCCGTACCACCCGAAGTCCACGCGCGTCGTCAAGCTCGACAAGAACGACCCGACGAAGCTCGCCGACCCGACCGGCGCCGGCATCACGACCATCGACGCACCCGGCATCTTCGAGGCATCCTCGATGTTCAAGCGCGACGGCAAGTACTACTACTCGTACTCGTCGAACTTCGCCCTGAACAACACCCAGTACGCCGCGAAGAAGATCGAGGGCCAGGCCTACCCGGGCAACGGTGAGATCGCGTACATGATGACCGACGACCCGATGGACCTCACCCGTTCGAAGTTCGCCGGCACGGCCTTCGCCTCGCATGGCAAGTGGTTCCCGGGTTCGGGCGGCAACAACCACTCCGACATGTTCGAGTACCAGGGCAAGACGTACTTCACGTACCACACCCAGGTCGCGGGCCTCGAGTGGGGCCGCGCGCTCAACGACGGACGAGTGGTGAACTACCGCAGCGTGCACCTCGACGAACTGCGGTTCAACGAGGACGGAACGATCAAGGAGGTCGAGGGCACCAACGCCGGCGTCGACCAGATCAAGGAGTTCGACCCGTACCGCACGTTCGAGGCCGAGACCCTGGCCTGGCAGCTCGGGGTGCGCACCGAGGCGGTCGACACCGCCGCGGTGGAGTTCCCGAAGCACAACGGCGACGGCAACACCGTGCTGACGAACATCGACGACGGCGACTTCACCGGCATCTCGCAGGTCGACTTCGCCGCGGGGGCCGCGACGGTGACCGCCCGGGTCAAGCCGCTCGTCGAGGGCGGCTCGATCGAGGTGCGGCTCGACTCGGAGACCGGCCCGGTCGTCGCCACCGTCGACGTCGACACCCCCGCCGGTGAATGGGGCGAGGTCAGCGCCGAGGTCGCCGGGGCGACCGGCGTGCACGACCTGTTCTTCGTCTTCCACGGACCCGAGGGCCAGCGACTCGTGCAGGTCGACAACTGGTCGTTCGAGCAGGGCGCCGACGCGCCCGTGGTCGAGGTCGCTGCGACCACCCGCTGCGTGGCAGGCAAGGAGGTGCTCGTGACCACCGTCACGAACGTCTCCGACGCACCGGCCGTCGTGAAGGTCGAGACCGCGTTCGGGTCGAAGGCGAACGTGTCGATCGCGGCCGGCAAGTCCGCCTCGCAGTCGTT
This sequence comes from Agromyces cucurbitae, assembly GCF_058349945.1. Taxonomy (NCBI): domain Bacteria; kingdom Bacillati; phylum Actinomycetota; class Actinomycetes; order Micrococcales; family Microbacteriaceae; genus Agromyces; species Agromyces cucurbitae. Next base: position 839,175 of record NZ_JBYRES010000001.1, read on the forward strand.
CACGACGCGCCAGGTCGGCATCGCCGCGGGCGAGGTGACCGCGACACCCGCCGAGGGTGCCGCCGCGACCGCCCAGTACGCGGCGGCCAGCTGCGGCTGACCCGCACTGCGGGGCGGCGGACGAACTCCGCCGCCCCGCACCCCGGTCGGCCCGCCGGGCCGGCGGCGCCGCATCTCGGCGACCCACGTTCCATCACGAGTTCCACGGAGGACAGCAACATGAGCAGATCCGGCAGTTTCCGCCGTCGTGCGGCGACGCTCCTGACCGTCGGCGCACTACTCGGAACCGGGCTCGTCGCCGGTGCCACCGCGGCGAGCGGGGCCGAGCCGGCGATCCCGAAGAGTTCGTACACGTCGACCGACGCGGGCGACGGAACCTACACCGTTCCGCTCCTGAACTCCGACGTCCCCGACGTCAGCGTCACCATGGTTCCGGCCTCGGAGAACGACGAGGGCCGCGACCTCTACTACATGATCTCGACGACCATGCACCTGAGCCCCGGTGCACCCGTTATGAAGTCGTACGACCTCGTCAACTGGGAGATCGTCAACTACGTCTACGACCGGATCGGCATCGGCGACGCGTCCTCGCTCCGCAACGGCAAGGAGTCGTACGGCCAGGGCCAGTGGGCATCGTCGATCCGGTACCACGAGGGTCGCTTCTACGTGCTGTTCAACACGAACAACCTCGGCGGCTCGTACCTCTACACGACCGACGACATCGACGACGGGGTGTGGACCCGGACCGGGTACGGCCGTGCCTTCCACGACCCGTCGCTCTTCTTCGACACCGACGGCACCGCGTACATCTTCTACGGATCGGGCGCGACGAGCGCGGTCGAGCTGAGCGCCGACCTGACGACCGTCGTGGCCGAGTACCCGAACATCTTCACCGCCGCGAACTACGCCGGGCAGCCGTTCATCGGCGGGCTGTTCGAGGGCGCGCAGGTCTACAAGATCGGCGACTACTACTACGTGTTCATCATCACGTGGCCGTCGGGCAAGAACCGGCAGGAAGTGGTCTTCCGATCGCCGCACCTGCTCGGCAAGTACGAGTCGGTCGACGGCTCGAACACCTACGAGGCGCGCAGCGCGCTCGACTCCAACGGTTTCGCCCAGGGCGGGCTCGTCGAGATCACGCACGAGGAGGCCGATTCCGACTGGTACGGGTTCTTCTTCCGCGACACCTACCCCGTCGGCCGCATCCCCGCCCTCATCCCTGCGGAGTGGAACGACGGCTGGCCGACGTTCGGCGACGACGGCGTCGTGCCGTACGGCGGCACGTTCGAGAAACCGATCCGCCTGACGCCGGAGCAGGAGAACCTCGAGCGGCAGAAGTCGATCGTCGCCTCCGACGACTTCGACAACGATGCACCGCATCGCGCCTACAGCGATACCGAGTGGGAGATCCCGGACGCACCGGGCCTCGACGAGTCGAAGCTCGGCGTCGAACTCTTCGCCAACGCCGGATTCGAGAACGGAACGACGTCGTGGACCGTCAACGACACGGCGACGCTGACCGCGACGACCGATGCCCGTACCGGGGCGGGTGCGGTCCGGGTGACCGGCCGCGCCACGACGGGGTCGGGGCCGTCGCAGGATGTCACCACGAAGGTGCAGCACGGCGCGACGTACGACATCTCGGCCTGGGTCAAGTACGAGAATGCGAGCAGCCCGGCGAACAAGCAGTTCTTCATCACCGCGCGGTACGGCAACGGCCAGTTCACGAATCTCGGCACCGCCACGGTGCCCCGGGGCTCGTGGGGCAAGCTCACCGGGAGCTTCACGATCCCCGATTCGCAGCCGATCGACTCCGTGCGGATCTTCGTCGAGACGCCGTGGACCTCGAACCCGTCCGCCGATCCGAACACCCACCTGATGGATTTCACCGTCGACGACGTCTCGCTCGTCGGGCATGCCGCCCCGGGCGGCGGCACGTCGACGCTCGAACAGCCGACGGCCGAGGAGGTCGCGTTCAACGGTTCGAACCTCGATCTGGCGTGGGAGTGGAATCACAACCCCGACAACCGGTACTGGTCGCTCACCGACCGCCCCGGCTGGATGCGGCTGACCGCCGGCAAGGTCGTCACGGGCGCCTACACGTACGCCAAGCTCTCGACGCATGACGAGCTGACCTGGCTCGAGGAGGCGCGCAACACCCTGTCGCAGCGATCGTTCGGGCCGAAGCAGTCGGCCGAGACGATGCTCGACGTGTCCGCGATGAAGGACGGCGACGTCGCGGGTATCGCCGTCTACGGCCGCAGCTTCACCTACGCGGCCGTCAAGAAGGTCGACGGGCAGTACACGCTCGGCGTCGTCTACCGCGGACAGCCCTTCACGGCAGCCGTCGACCAGGCGGCGGTCGAGTCGTTCGTGCCCGGTTCCACCATCGCGATGGACGACCACCGCGAGGTGCACCTGAAGGCCGACCTCGACTTCGCATCGAACAACGGCCAGCTCTGGCTGCGCTACTACTACAGCTTCGACGGCGCGAACTGGTCGCAGCTGGGTGAGCGCACCGGCCCCATGACGATGGACTGGAGCCTGTCGCACTTCATGGGCTACCGCGTGGGCCTGTTCGACTACGCGACCGAGTCGGCCGGCGGATCGGTCGATTTCGACCGGTACTACCTCAGCGATGTGCTCACCGCCGACGCCGAGCCGCTCACGACGGCGACGCTCGACGCCGCGCTCGAGCAGGCGGCGACCCTCGAGGAGTCCGACTATCCGGCGGCAGCGTGGGCGTCGTTCATCGATGCCCGCGACAAGGCGCTCGAGGCGAAGGACGCCGGGTTCTCGACGCAGAACCAGATCGACGCGCCGACCCGCGCCCTCGAGCGGCAGCTCGCCGAACTGGCGGTGATCGCGGCCGGCGAGGCGGAGCCCGCCCTCACGGTCGCGACGACGACGCGGTGCGTCGCGGGCAAGGTGGTGCTCGTGACGACGCTCGCGAACGCGTCGGATGAGCCGGTGGTCGCGACCGTCGAGACGCCGTTCGGCACGAAGGCGAACGTGTCCCTGCCAGCCGGCGAGTCCGCGTCGCAGTCGTTCACGACGCGTCGCGCGAGCATCCCCGCGGGGGAGGTGACGGCGACGCCGGACTCCGGTGACGCGGTCACCGTGCAGTACGCAGCGGCGGGCTGCGGGTAGGGCGCGGGTGCGGGCGGGGACCCACCCCGCCCGCACCCGCCTTCGCACCGGCCGCCCGCCGGACGACGGATCGGCCGATGCCGGCCGAGGAACTGGAGAGAAGCAGATGAGCACAGGTGCCGCCTCGACGACGCGCGTCCGTATCGTGGACCGGTCGCGCCTCCTCCGTGCGCTCGTCGTCGTCGCCGCCGTCTCGATGGGCGCCGGCGGTGCGTTCGCGACCGCGGGCACGGCCGCCGCGCAGGAAGCGGCACCCGTGTCGTGGTCGGTCACGCCGGCCGACGCGAGCGGTCCCGACGGCCGATTCTCGATCGAGCACGAGCTCGACCCGGCGGCGAGTGTCGACGACCACCTCGCGGTGCGCAACCTCGGCGCTGAGGAGGTCACGTTCGCGCTCTCCGCCGCCGACGGCTTCTACAACGACGACGGCCGGTTCGACATGCTGCCCTCGGGCCAGGAGTCGGTCGACTCGGGCACCTGGATCGCGTTGCCGGAATCGGTCACGGTGCCGGCCGGCGGCACGGCCGTCGTGCCGTTCACCGTGACCGTGCCCGGCAACGCCGAACCGGGCGACCATGCCGCGGGCATCGCGGCGTCGGTCATGTCGACGAACTCGGGCGACGGCGCCACCGTCGGCGTCGAGAGCCGTGTCGGCTTCCGGGTGATGACCCGGGTCACCGGCGAACTCGAGCCCGACTTCTCGGTGCGGCAGGTGAGCGCCGACTACCGCACCTCGTGGAACCCACTCCGTCCGGGCGACCTCATCGTCTCGTTCGATGTCGTCAACGAGGGCAACACCCGGCTCTCGGTCGCCGGAGTCGTCGAGGTCGCCGGCCGGTCGGTCGCCGTCCCGGCGGCGACCGACCACCCCCAGGACATCCTGCCCGGGGAACGCCACGCGTTCACGGTCGAGGTCGACCGGGTCTGGCCGCTCTTCGGGTTCCCCGGGGAGATCGTCGTCTCGCCGAGCTCGACCACTGCCGCGGGCGAGCCGACGGCGGTCGCGCCGAGCTCGACCGCGCTCTTCGTCTGGGCGATGCCCTGGCCCCAGTTGCTCGTGCTCGCCGGGCTCGTGCTCATCATCGCGGCGCTCGCGTGGCGCCGCGGGCGCTCGAAGCGCCGCCTCGACACGCTGCTCGCCGAGGCCCGCGAGGAGGGGCGCCGGAACGCGACACGGGAAGGGGCCGACACCGTCGCATGAGGCGCCACCCGTTCGAACACGCGGTACCACGCAGGGGCCGATGGCCGGCCTCGTGGCGTTCGCTCTCGCATGCCTGCCCGGCGTGCCCCCCTCGGATCGGAAGGAAGTCAGATGGTTGAGGAAACACCGACTCGGAACGAGCCCCGCGCGCGTCGCTCGCGGCGATGGCTCGCGGGCGCGACCGGCGCCCTGCTCGCGGCGGGCGGTCTCGCGCTCGCCGGCCCCGGCGCGGCGTCGGCCGTCACGGACGGCTCGCTGCTCGTGTCGTACGACTTCGCCGAGACGTCGGGCACGACCGTGCACGACCTGTCGGGCACGGGGCACGACGGCACGGTCGTCGGCGGTGAAGCCTGGCACAACGGCTACCTGCAGCTCAACGGGGCGAACTACGTGAAGCTGCCCGACGGGCTGCTCGCGGGTGAGTCGGCGGCGACGATCGTGGTCGAGACGAACCCGACCGCGCTGAGCGGTGCCAAGTTCCTCTGGAACATCGGCGGTTCGGGCGAGGGTGCGACGGGGCAGTTCTTCATCCAGCCGGTCGCGCCGCGTGTCGCGATCACCAAGACGAACTGGTCGGCCGAGCAGTCGGTCACCTCGACCACCAAGATCGCCCAGGGCCGCTGGCAGTCGGTCGCGGCGACGATCGCGAAGAACGCCGACGGGGTGACGTCGACGTTGCGGCTCTTCATCGACGGGGCGCTCGTCGCCGAGAAGACCGACTCGACGACGAACCTCAGCGACCTCGCCACCCACACGATGAACTTCCTCGGCAAGAGCGCGTACGCCGCCGACTCGCTGTACCAGGGCGGGGTCTCGGCGTTCCGGGTCTACGACGAGGCGCTCACCGCCGCCGAACTCGGTGCCCTCGCCGAGACCGACGCACAGGCCTCGGCCGATGAGACGGCCGCCGCGCTCGACCTCGACGCCGTCAACGACCAGGACCTGGCGAAGGTCGACACCGACCTCGTGCTGCCGACGAGCGGAGGCGTGACGTGGTCGTCGTCGCCCGCGGGAATCATCGCCGCCGACGGAACCGTCACGCTCCCGGCATCCCCGACCGAGGTGACCCTCACGGCCACCGCGACCGTGCGCGGCACGACCGCGACCAAGCAGTTCACGGTGACCGTGCTCGCCGCCCCGACCCCGACCGAGGCCGCCGAGCGCGACCTCGCGGCGATCGCGCTCGCGAACGCCGGCGACGTGCGCGGCGACCTCACGCTGCCGGCGACCGGCTCGCGGTTCGGCTCCACGTTGAGCTGGAGCTCGTCGGCGCCCGAGATCGTCGACGTCACGGGCACGGCGACCGTCGCCCCCGGCGTCGTCACCCGCCCCGCCGACGGCGACACGACCGTCGTGCTCACCGTGACGGCGACGAACGGCGGCGCGACGGCGACGCGCGAGATCCCCCTCACGGTGCGCAGGGCGCACGCACTCGCGACGACCACCGACTACCTCTTCGCGCACTTCACGGGCACCGAGGGCAGCGCGAGCGACGAGCAGATCTACTTCGCCACGAGCCGCGACGCGGCGACGTTCACCGACACCCGCGCCAACGGAAGCCCCGTGCTCTCGCTCAGCAAGGGGCAGGGCGACGGCGGCGTGCGCGACCCCTTCGTCGTGCGCTCGCCCGAAGGCGACCGGTTCTTCGTGATCGCGACCGACCTGAGCATCTACTACCGGGGCGGCTGGGGCAACGCGAACGCGACCGTCACCGGGTCGAAGGACCTCGTCGTGTGGGAGTCGACCGACCTCGTGAACTGGAGCGAGCCGCGCTTCGTCGACGTGGCGAGCGCGATTCCGAACGCCGGCATGGCGTGGGCGCCCGAGGCGATCTGGGACGAGACGACCCAGCAGTACTTCGTCTACTGGGCCACGCGCGCCGACGGCAACACCGAGCTCGGCGACAGCGTCGACGTGTACCTGTCGACGACGCGCGACTTCCGCACCTTCTCGACCCCGGTCAAGTGGATCGACCGCCAGGGGTCGATCATCGACACCACCGTGATCAAGGTCGGCGACTGGTTCTACCGCGCCTCGGGCGACGGGCAGATCACGATCGAACGCTCGAAGCGGCTCGACGCGGTCACGACCTCCGCCACGGCGAAGACCACCGGCACCGACGACGAGTGGGTGCTCGTCGGCACGCTGCAGTCGATCCTCAGCGGCAGCGGCACCTGCTCGGGCGGCACGAACTACACGGGCGCCTGCCTCGAGGGTCCCGAGTTCTTCGAGTACAACGACGACGACCGCGGCGCGGCCGAACAGCTGTGGGGCCTGCTCGCCGACCAGTACGCCGCGGGTCGCGGCTACCTGCCCTTCCGCACGACCGACCTCGGCTCGGCGTCGGCGTCGGCCTGGTCGAAGGCGAGCGGCGTGAACCTCGGCACGCTCAAGAAGCGCCACGGCGGGATCCTGCCGATCACGGCGCAGGAGTACCAGCGCGTCATGTTCCACTACGCGGGCGTCGGAACCGACCCCGACCTCGCGATCGAGGCGAGCACGACCTCGCGCTGCGTCGCGGGCAAGGTGACGCTCGTCGTCTCGGCGAAGAACGCCGACACCCGGGCCGCCGACGTCACGATGACCACGCCGTTCGGTGCGAAGACCTTCGCGGCCGTGCATCCGGGCAAGACGGTCTCGCAGGCGTTCGCCACGAGGCTCGCGGCGATCGGCGCGGGATTCGCCGACGTCTCCGCCTCGGCGAACGGCGCGAGCGCCGACGTCAATGCGGCGTACGGCGCACGGGACTGCGGATGATCGCACTGCGCCCGGTGGTGATCGCGCTGCTGCTCGTCGTGAGCGGCGGCGCGATCGCCGCGCCCGCGGGTCCCGCCGCAGCGGTCGCCGCCCCCGCCGCGGTGAGCGCCGCCCCCGCCGCTGCGGCCGACGAGGGCGGTGCTTCCGGCGCGGTCTCGATCGGCGTCACGATCGCCCCGCGCGACCTCTGCGCCGGCATCCGGCCGCCGTGCAGATGCGCCGACGGCATGCCGACCCTGCCGCCCGGGCTCGTCAAGAAGGGCGGCGAGACGGGCCCGCCCGGCCTGCTGCAGAAGCCCGGCAAGCCGAAGCCCGATTGGTGCGGGACTGCCGCCGCCCCGAACGAATAGGCTGTTGCCCGTGAGTGACCTCGAGACGGGCGAGCGCCCCGAGAAGCTCGGCATCCGCGAGGTCGCCGCGCTCGCCGGTGTGTCGCACATGACCGTCTCGCGCGTGCTCAACGGGCACCCGAACATCCGCCCGGCGACCCGCCAGCGGGTGCTCGACGTCATCAACGAGCTCGACTTCAAGCCCAACAGCGCCGCGCGGGCGCTCGCGACCCAGCGCACGCAGCGCATCGGCGTCATCGTCGACAGTGCGGTCGAGTTCGGGCCGACGAGCACCCTGCGGGGGCTCGAGCTCGCGGCACGATCGGCGGGGTACTCGGTGACGTCGGTCGCCATGCAGGACGACGCCGAGCTGACGCCCGAGAGCGCCGTCAGCCACCTCATCGCCGAGGGCGTCGACGCGCTCTGCATCGTCGCGCCGCGGTCGTCGTCGGTCTCGGCGCTGCGCCGCATCTCGATCGACGTCCCGGTGCTCGTCGTCAAGGCGGCCAAAGACCCGAGCTTCCTCACCGTGAGCGTCGACCAGCAGCTCGGCACGACGCTCGCCGTCGACCACCTGGTCGCGCTCGGGCACCGCGACATCCTCCACATCTCGGGGCCGCTCGACTGGCTCGAGGCACGCGGCCGCGAACGCGCGTTCCACGCCCGCATCGAACAGTGGGGCCTCAAGGAGCGCCCCGTCGTCGTCGGCGACTGGACGGCCGACTTCGGCTACGACTACGCGGCAGGGCTCAAGGGCGTTCCCGAGTACACGGCGGTGTTCGCGGCGAACGACGAGATGGCGATCGGGGTCATCCACGGGTTGCACGATCGCGGCATCCGCGTACCCGATGACGTGAGCATCGTCGGCTTCGACGACCTGCCGCTCGCGCGGCACGTCATCCCGCCGCTCACGACGGTGCGACAAGACTTCCACGCGCTCGGCGCGAAGGCGATGGAGGTGCTGCGCGCGGCCCTCGAGGGGCGCGAGATCCCGCAGCGTTCGAAGATCCCGTCGGAGCTCGTCGTGCGGGCGTCGACGGCGGCGCCGAGGTCGTCATGACCGAGCAGGATGCCGCGGCGCAGACGGCTCCCGAGCGCGAGCCGGTCGTCGAGATGACCGGCATCACGGTCGAGATCGACGGCACGCAGGTGCTGCACGGGGTCGACCTGCGGCTCTACGCCGGCGAGGTGCACGCGCTCATGGGCGGCAACGGCGCGGGCAAGTCGTCGATGGTGAAGGCCCTCACGGGCGCCTACCGCATCGACGGCGGCGAGGTGCGCATCTCGGGGGAGCGGGTGGTGCTCTCGGGGCCGGCGGCTGCCGAGGCGGCGGGCGTGGCGGCGGCCTTCCAGGACGTCGACCTGTGCGGCAACCTCTCCATCGCCGAGAACATCATGATCGGGCACGAGGAGCGCCGCTGGTACGGCATCTCGTGGCGAGCCACCCGCCGCAGGGCGGTGGCCGTGCTCGACGAGCTCGGCCTCGGCGACCTCGACCCGCGCCAGTCGGTGTCGGCGCTGGCCCCGCCCATCCAGCAGCTCGTCGCCATCGCCCGGGCGATGGTCACCCACCCCAAGGTGCTCGTGCTCGACGAACCCACGTCGAGCCTCGACGCCGACGAGGTCGCGACCCTGTTCCGGGCGCTGCGGCGGTTGCGCGAGCACGGCGTCGCCATCCTCTTCGTCTCGCACTTCCTCGAGCAGGTGTACGCGATCAGCGACCGGATCACGGTGCTGCGCGACGGCTCCGGGCAGGGCGAGTACCGCACGCGCGAGCTCGATCGGGCCGAGCTGATCTCGAAGATGATCGGCAAAGACCTGGCCGAGCTGCGACGCATCGGCTCCGAGCGCCGCGCGCATCGCGCCGACCCGACCGGCGAGCCGGTCTACCGGGCGACCGGCGTCGGCCGCCGCGGCGAGTTCGAGGCGACCGATTTCGAGCTGCATCGCGGCGAGGTGGTCGGTCTCGGCGGGCTGCGCGGCTCGGGTCGCAGCGAGCTCGGGCAGCTGCTCGCCGGCGTCGCTCGCCGCGACACCGGCACGATCGAGGTCGACGGCCGGCCGGTCGCGCTGCCCAATCCGGCGGCGGCGCTCCGACGCCGCATCGCCTTCGCGAGCGAGGACCGCCGCGACGGCGGCATCATCGAGGAGCTCAGCGTGCGCGAGAACATCGTGCTCGCGCTGCAGGCGATCCGCGGCTGGGCCCGCCCCATCTCGCGCGCGGAGCGCGACGCCCTCGTCGACCGCTACATGGAGTCGCTCGCCATCGTCGCCCCGGGTCCCGACGCACCGGCCCGCCAGCTCTCGGGCGGCAACCAGCAGAAGGTGCTGCTCGCTCGGTGGCTCGCGACCCGACCGCACGTGCTCGTGCTCGACGAGCCGACGAGGGGCGTCGACATCGCGGCCAAGGTCGAGATCCAGGCGCGCGTCGCCGAGATGGCGAGAGAGGGCGTCGCCGTCGTGTTCATCTCGTCGGAGCTCGACGAGGTCGTGCGGCTCAGCGACCGCATCGCGATCCTCAAGGACCGGCGCAAGATCGGCGAGGTCAGCAACGGTCCGGGCCTCAGCGTCGACACGATCATCGAGATGATCGCGGCCGACGACGAGGACGACGCCTGAGCGCAGACCCTCATCCGACCTGATCCTCCGCCCCGCCGAGCCGCGCAGACGTGCGCGTGACCCGTTCGGGGGCGGCGTGCGGCCACGTGTCCCGAATGTTATGTTTCCGGGAACAATTCGCTTGCGTTCCAGATTTTGTTCCCGGTAACATCACTCGTGCGACACGCATCGAGCGTCGTTGCAATCACCCGAAGCCCCCCACCCGGGCAGTAACCGGCGCATGATCGCCGGGTCTCAAGGAGGAGATCACATGTCAGTTCAGAGGCGATTCGCGAAGGTCCTCGGCCTGGCGGCCGTCGGCGCGATCAGCATCAGCCTCGCCGCGTGCTCGAGCGGCGGCAGCGGCGACAGCGCATCGGGCAGCGAGGGCGACCTCACGACCGTCGGCTTCGTCGCGGTCGGCCCCGAGGGCGCCTGGCGCGAGGCGAACGAGAAGAACATCCAGGAGACGTTCACCGAGGACGCCGGCTTCGAGCTGAAGTACGCGCCCGCGACGAACCTCGACCAGAAGTCGCAGATCGACGCGTTCACGTCGTTCGTCGACGAGGGCGTCGACGTCATCCTGCTGTCAGCCACCGAGGCCTCCGGCTGGGAGGACTCGCTGAAGCGCGCGCAGGAGGCGGAGATCCCCGTGATCCTGCTCGACCGCGGCATCGAGCCCGACGACACGAGCCTCTACGTGACCCGCATCGCGCCCGACAACGTCGAGGTCGCGAAGGAGGTCGGCGCCTGGGCCGTCGAGCAGTTCCCCGACGGGGGCAACTACATCACCCTCGAGGGCCCCGCGGGCGTCGGCGTCGTGAACGAGCGCAACGAGGGCTGGGACGCCTCGGTCGACGGCTCGAAGCTCGTCGAGGTCGCCGCGCAGACCGCGAACTGGTCGGCCGAAGAGGGCAAGAGCGTGACCGAGACGCTGCTCAAGGCGAACAACAACGACGTGCAGCTCATCTTCGCGCAGAACGACGAGATGGGCCTCGGCGCGGCGCAGGCCGTCGAAGAGGCGGGCCTGAAGCCCGGCACCGATGTCAAGATCGCCACGATCGACGGCACCGCTGCCGCGATGGAGGCGCTCGCCAACGGCCAGCTCAGCTACGTGCACGAGTACAACCCGCTCTTCGGCGAGACCGCCCTCGACGTCGTGAACAAGACGCTCGACGGCGAGTCGGTCGACTCGTACATCATCGTGCCGAGCGAGGCGTTCGACTCGCCCGAGGCCGCCCAGGCCGTGCTCGCCGACCGCAAGTACTGATCGGTCGAGCCCACCTCCGGCTGGAGTACGCACGAGTACGGCGGTGCGGGTCTGCTTCCACAGCGGCCCCGCACCGCTCCGGTTCCCACGAAACGGGTCGTGACGACGCGACCCAGTCACAGGATGCGATTCTCATGAGTGAAGCACTGCCCATCGTCGAGATGCGCGACATCTCGATCGAGTTCCCGGGCGTCAAGGCGCTGGACGGTGTGGACTTCCGCCTCTTCCAGGGCGAGGTCCACGCGCTGATGGGCGAGAACGGCGCCGGCAAGTCGACGCTCATCAAGGCGCTCACGGGCGTCTACCGCATCGACGGCGGCTCGATCGTCGTCGCGGGCCAGGAGCGCCAGTTCCACGGCACGGCCGACGCGCAGAATGCGCGGATCTCGACCGTGTACCAGGAGGTGAACCTGGTCACCAACCTCTCGATCGGCGAGAACGTGATGCTCGGGCACGAGGTGCGCGGCGCGTTCGGCGTCAACTGGAAGGCCACCCACAAGGCCGCCACCGAAGCGCTCGCCCGGCTCGGGCTCGAGCACCTCGACACCCACAAGCCCCTCTCGACGCTGTCCATCGCCATGCAGCAGCTCGTCGCGATCAGCCGGGCGATGGCGATCAAGGCGAAGGTCCTCATCCTCGACGAGCCGACCTCGAGCCTCGACGCGGCCGAGGTCGAGGGCCTCTTCCGCGTCATGAGGACCCTGCGCGACGAGGGCGTCGCCATCCTCTTCGTCTCCCACTTCCTCGACCAGATCTACGCGATCAGCGATCGCATCACGATCCTGCGCAACGGCCGCTACGAGGGCGAGTACCTCACGCGCGACCTCGACCGGCACGCGCTCATCTCGAAGATGATCGGCAAGGACCTGAACGTGCTGTCCTCGTTGGGCGGCAACCGCCGCGTCGAGGAGCGCGACTACTCGGCCGAGGAACCCCTGCTCACCGCGAAGGGGATCGGCCGTCGCGGCTCGATCGAGCCCACCGATCTCGACATCCACCCCGGCGAGGTCGTGGGCTTCGCAGGCCTCCTCGGCTCGGGGCGCACCGAGCTCGCCCGCCTGCTCTACGGCGCGGACCGCGTCGACGAGGGCGCCATCACGCTGCGCGGCAAGCGTGCCGAGATCAAGGATCCCGCCGACGGACTCGCCAAGCGCATCGCGTTCTCGACCGAGAACCGGCGCGACGAGGGCATCATCGGCGACCTCACGATCCGAGAGAACATGATCCTCGCGGTGCAGGCCGAGCGCGGTTGGGCGCGCCCGATGTCGCGCAAGGAGCAGGACGAGATCGTCGACCGGTACATCACCGCGCTCAACGTGCGCCCCGCCGACCCGAACCGGCTCATCAAGAACCTCTCCGGCGGCAACCAGCAGAAGGTGCTGCTCGGCCGCTGGCTCGCCACGAAGCCCGACCTGCTCATCCTCGACGAGCCGACCCGCGGCATCGACGTCGGTGCGAAGGCCGAGATCCAGGAGGCGGTCGCCCGGCTCGCCGAAGACGGCGTCTCGGTCGTGTTCATCTCCTCCGAGCTCGAAGAGGTCGTGCGGCTGAGCGAACGCATCGTGGTCCTCAAGGACCACCAGAAGATCGGCGAGATCGTGAACGGCCCCGGGGTGACGGCGCAGCAGGTCGTCGACGTCATCGCCGCGCACGGTGTGGAAGCCGCCGCCCGCAGTGGCATCATCGATGCCGAGGACGACCTGCACCCGACCGCCTCGACCATCAACGGGCTCGAGCCCGAGCTGACGGAGGAACACTCATGAGCACCGCCGCTCGATCCACCTGGCTGCACGACCTCGTGCGCAAGCCGTTCTTCTGGGGCGTGGTCGCGATCATCGCGCTCCTGCTGCTCAACGTCGTGAAGGACCCGACCTACCTGGCGATCTCGGTCAACCCCGACAACGGCAACCTCGTCGGCAACCTCGTCGACATCCTCCGCGCCTCGGCGCCGATCCTCATGATCGCCGTCGGCATGTCGCTCGTGATCGCCACCGGCGGCATCGATCTCTCGGTCGGCTCGGTGATGGCGGTGTCGGGCGCGGTCGCGATGGTGTTCATGAAGGACGCCGGACAGTCCGGTTCGCTCGGCGTTGCCCTCGCCGCCATCGGGCTCGCGCTCGCCGTGAGCGCCGTGCTCGGCGTCGTGAACGGCGTGCTCGTCGCCTACATCGGCCTGCAGCCCTTCATCTCGACGCTCATCATGATGCTCGCGGGGCGCGGCATCGCGAAGGTCATCACCGAGGGGCAGAACACCTCGGCGACGAACGATCCGTTCCGCTGGCTCGCCAACGGCTTCATCGTCGGCCTTCCCGTCGTGTTCCTCCTCGCGCTCGCGATCGTCGGCATCGTCGGGCTCGTGGTCCGCCGCAGCGCCCTCGGCCTCATGATCGAGGCGATCGGCATCAACCCGAAGGCGAGCCGCATGGCCGGCATCCGGCCGAGCGGGCTGCTGCTGACGGTCTACGTGCTGAGCGCCGTGCTGGCGGGCATCGCGGGCATCATGTCGGTCGGCACCGTGATGACGGTCGACGTCTCCCGCACCGGCTACCAGATGGAGCTCGACGCGATCCTCGCGGTCGTCATCGGCGGCACGTCGCTGTCGGGCGGCAAGTTCTCGATCGGCGGCGCCGTGGTCGGCGCCCTGCTCATCGCGACGCTCGACAAGACCGTGGTGTTCCTCGGCATCTCGTCGTCGGCGACGCCCGCGTTCAAGGCGATCGTCATCGTCGTGCTCTGCCTGCTGCAGTCCGACCGGGTGCGCAGCTGGTTCGTGCAACGTCGGAAGCCGCCGAGGGAGCGACCCGTCCCGAGCGTCGTCGCCACCGAGGGCGCGAAAGAGGAGGTGCCGGCATGACCGCGCTGCAGTCCCCCCGTCTCGAGACCCCGGCCGAGGCATCCCCGCTCTCGCGCCTGTGGGAGCGCGTGAAGCGCGTGATCGCGTCGAACCCCTCGGTGCTTCCGACCGCGGCGGCGATCGTGATCTTCATCGGCATGGTGATCTACGGCGAGGTGGCCTACGGCCGCATCGTGCAGTACAACACCCTGTCGAACCTGCTGATCAACAACGCGCACCTCATCATCCTCGCGGTGGCGATGACGTTCGTGATCCTGACGGGCGGCATCGACCTGTCGGTGGGGTCGGTCATCGCGCTGTCGAGCGTCGCGGGGGTCATGCTCTCGAACGCGGGATGGAACCCGTGGGTCGTGATCGTGCTGATGATCCTCATCGGCACGGCGTTCGGCCTCGCGAGCGGCATCCTCATCCAGTACTTCAACGTGCAGCCGTTCATCGCGACGCTCGCCATGATGTTCCTGGGCCGTGGTCTCGCCGCGCTGCTCAGCACGCGGCCCGAGCGGCTCGCCGACGACTCGCCGATCCTGTGGCTCGGCGAGCAGTTCAAGGTCATCGACGGCGAGAAGGTGAACGACGTCGTCATCACGCCGGGCGTCGTCATCGCCGTGCTGGTCGTCGCCGTCGCGTTCTTCGTGCTCCACCGCACCCGCACGGGCCGCACCGTCTACGCGATCGGCGGCTCCGAGAGCTCGTCGTCGCTCATGGGGCTCGCGGTGCCGCGCACCAAGGTGCTCGTGTACGTCATCAGCGGCACGCTCGCGGGCGTCTCGGCGGTCGTGTACACCTCGCGGCTCGGCATCGCGCAGAACATCACCGGCATCGGCTGGGAGCTCGACGCGATCGCCGCGACCGTCATCGGCGGCACGCTGCTCACGGGCGGCTACGGCTACGTGCTCGGGTCGGTCGTCGGCGCCCTCGTGCTCGGGCTCATGAACGTGCTCATCACCCGCGACGGCGGCATCCCGCCCGAGATGACGACGATCATCACCGGCGGCATCCTGCTCGTGTTCGTGCTGCTGCAGCGGGCGGTGACGTCGAAGCGGCGCACGACGACCTAGCGCGGTTCCTCGACGTCCCCGGCGCGTTCGCGACGGCGAGGGCGGATGCCTCGCGGCATGCGCCCTCGCCGCCCGACGTCGCGGAGACTGACGCCGCGCGCCGGCACCGGATCACAACGTTGTACAGTGACTCCATCCGAGTTCGGCGAGGGAGGGCGCGATGGCGGTCACGCTGCACGACGTCGCCCGGCTCGCCGGGGTGTCGATCAAGACGGTCTCGAACGTCATCAACGACTACCCGCACATCCGGCCCGCGACGCGCGAGAAGGTCGAGCGGGCGATCGCCGAGCTCGGCTACACGCCGAACCTGACGGCGCGCAGCCTGCGCTCGGGCCGCAGCGGTGCGATCGCCCTCGCCGTGCCCGACCTCGCCCTCGCCTACTTCGCGGAGCTGGCCGCCTCGGTCATCGCCGCGGCCGAGGCGTCGGGGCTCGTCGTGCTGGTGGAGCAGACGGGCGGCGACCGCGATCGCGAGCTCGAGCTGCTGCGCAGCCCGCGCCTGAAGATGACCGACGGGCTCATCTTCAGCGCGCTCGGCCTCGGGCAGGACGACGCCGACGTGCTCGACGTGCCGTACCCGCTCGTGCTGCTCGGCGAGCGCATCTTCGATGGTCCGACCGACCACGTCACGATGCAGAACGTCGCGGCGGCCAGGGCCGCGACCGAGCACCTCATCGCCGGCGGGCGGCGCCGCATCGCGGTCGTCGGCGTGCACGAGGGCGAGGTGATCGGCTCCGCCGGGCTGCGCCTGCGCGGCTATCACGAGGCGCTCGAGGCGAGCGGCATCGCGTTCGACGAGGCGCTCGTCGGACCCTCGATGGCCTGGCACCGCGAGAGCGGCGCGCGCGCGATGCGCGAGATCCTCGCCCGCGGTGTGCCGTTCGACGGGGTGTTCGCGATGAACGACACCCTGGCGCTCGGCGCGATGCGCGCCCTGCTCGAGGCGGGGCGCCGCGTGCCCGACGACGTCGCTGTGATCGGCTTCGACAACATCGACGAGGCGCAGTACACGGTGCCGTCGCTGTCGACGATCGACCCCGGACGGGAGTGGATCGCGAAGACCGCCGTCGGCACGCTGCTCGAGCGCATCGAGCTCGGGGCGGGGGCCGGCGGTCCGCGCACCCGCCTCGCCGACTTCTCGGTGATCGCGCGCGAGTCGGCGCCCGTGGGCGCGCCCGCGCAGGCGGCGATCGCGTCCGTCGCCGGCTGACCGTCGCGCCGAGCGTCCCGGTGAGGTTGACACGTCGCCGACCGCCGGGCATCATGTCCGTTACAACGTTTACGTACAACGTTGTAAATCCAGCGGATCCCCCCGACCGCGCCGATGTGGGCGCGGCGGCCCCAGAGACACCGGTGTCCCCACCGCGAGAGGAAGCACAGCACAATGAAGTCGAAGTTCCTGGCCGTGGGCGGCGTCGTCGCCGTCAGCGCGGCCGCGCTCACCGGCTGCTCGGCCGGCGGCGCCGAAGAGGCGTCCTGCACCAACAAGATCGTCAACGCCGACGCGACGCAGGTCAGCGTCTGGGCCTGGTACCCGGCCTTCGAAGACGTCGTCGACCTGTTCAACGAGAACCACGACGACGTGCAGATCTGCTGGACGAACGCCGGCCAGGGCAACGACGAGTACACGAAGTTCTCGACGGCCATCGAAGCCGGGTCGGGCGCGCCCGACGTCATCATGCTCGAGAGCGAGGTGCTCTCGAGCTTCTCCATCCGCGACGCGCTCGTCGACCTCACCGAGTACGGCGCGAACGACGTGAAGGCCGACTACACCGACGGCGCCTGGAAGGACGTCTCGAGCGGCGAGGCGGTCTTCGGCATCCCCGTCGACGGCGGCCCCATGGGCATGCTCTACCGCAAGGACATCCTCGACCAGTACGGCATCGCCGCCCCCACCACGTGGGACGAGTTCAAGGCCGCCGCCCAGCAGCTGAAGGACGCGGGCGCGCCCGGGGTGCTCGCCGACTTCCCGACGAACGGCCGCGCGTACAACCAGGCGCTGTTCGCCCAGGCCGGTTCGGTGCCCTACGTCTACGACAGCGCGAACCCGACCGAGATCGGCATCGACGTGAACGACGACGGCTCGAAGCAGGTGCTCGCCTACTGGGACGAGCTCGTGAAGGGCGGACTCGTCGCCACCGACGACGCGTTCACCGCCGACTACAACACCAAGCTCGTCGACGGCTCGTACGCGATCTACGTCGCCGCGGCCTGGGGCCCCGGCTACCTGCAGGGCCTCTCCGACGCCGACAGCGACGCCGAGTGGCGTGCGGCGCCGGTGCCGCAGTGGGACCCGGCGAACCCCGTGCAGATCAACTGGGGCGGCTCGACCTTCGCGGTGACGAGCCAGGCGAAGGACAAGGAGGCCGCAGCAGTGGTCGCCAAGGAGATCTTCGGCACCGAGGAGGCGTGGAAGATCGGCATCGAGCAGGCCGCGCTCTTCCCGCTGTGGAAGCCGATCCTGGAGTCCGACTACTTCCGCGACCTCGAGTACCCGTTCTTCGGCGGCCAGCAGATCAACAAGGACGTCTTCCTCGAGGCGGCGGCCGGCTACCAGGGCTTCACGTTCAGCCCCTTCCAGAACTACGCCTACGACCAGCTCACCGAGCAGCAGTTCGCGATGGTGCAGGGCGAGAAGACCTCCGACCAGGCGCTCGACGACCTGCAGGCCTCGCTCGAGAAGTACGCCACCGAGCAGGGCTTCACCCTCCAGTGATCCGGCGGGGTGGATGCCGCGGGCTCGCGCCGCGGCATCCACCCACCGGCCGACCGACCGTCTCGACGAGGAGAACGAGCCATGACCACCCAGACCAGCGTCGCCGCACCCGCGGTGCCGCGTCGCCGGGCGCCGCGCGCCGGCGGATCCACCCTCCTGCGCCGACGGCAGCGCTGGGGCTGGCTCTTCGTCTCGCCGTTCCTCGCCGTCTTCGCGCTGCTGCTCGTGTTCCCGCTGGCGTACGCGTTCGGCATGAGCCTGTTCACCTCGACGCTCGCCACGGGCACCGAGTTCACGGGCGTCGGCAACTACGTGAAGGCGTTCACCGACCCGCTGTTCCTCGAGGGCATGCTTCGGGTGCTCGCGTTCGCGGTCGTCATGATCCCCGCCCAGCTGATCGTCGCGATCGCCGCGGCGCTCGTGCTCGACACGCTCGCGACGAAGCTCTCGAAGCTCTCGCGACTGCTCATCTTCGCGCCCTACGCCATCCCCGGCGTCATCGGGGCGCTCATGTGGAGCTTCCTCTACAGCCCCCGCTTCGGCCCCGCCGGTACGCTCTTCGAACTCGTCGGGCTGCCGACGCCCGACTTCCTCGCACCGGGCACGATCTTCGGCAGCCTCGTGAACATCGTCACGTGGCAGTGGGCCGGCTACTACATGGTCGTGATCTACGCCGCGCTGCGCGCGATCGACCCGTCGATCTACGAGGCGGCGCGCATCGACGGCGCGAACGGCTGGCAGACCGCGCTGCGCATCAAGGTGCCGATGATCGGGTCGTCGATGGTCATGATCATCATGTTCGCGCTCATCGGCACCCTGCAGTTCTTCACCGAGCCGGTCGTGCTGCGCAACGTCGCCCAGGGGGCGATCGACGCGGCCTACACGCCGAACATGTACGCGTACTCGCTGGCCTTCTCGTACAGCCAGTTCAACTACGCCTCGGCGATCGCCTTCTCGCTCGGCGCACTCGTCTTCGCCGGGTCGTTCGTGTTCCTGTTCCTCACCCGCAAGCAGAGCGGACTGAAGTGATGTCGATCCTCACCCAGCGCACCGACGCGGCCGAGCCGCTCACCACCGCGACCGGCGTGCCGTCGCACGTCGACCGCAGCGTCCACGGCCGGCGCGGCCGCGGCGGCCGGTCGGGCGGCCGGCGCATCGGCTCGCACGTGTTCCTCGTGATCCTCGCGATCTACTTCGTGGTTCCGATCTGGTGGCTCGTCGTGGCCGCCACGAAGGACACGGCGGGACTGTTCTCGAGCCCCGCGTTCTGGTTCTCGGGCGACTTCGCGCTGTTCTCGAACATCGCCGAGCTGTTCACCCACCAGGGCGGCATCTACTGGCGCTGGCTCGGCAACTCGTTCGTGTACGCCTTCGCGGGCGGCATCGGCGCGACCGTGCTCGCGATCCTCGCCGGGTACGGCTTCGCGAAGTACGACTTCCGCGGCCGCGGCGCCGTGTTCACCGTCGTGCTCGGCTCGGTCATGGTGCCGCTCACGGCGCTCGTGATCCCGACGTTCATGCTGCTCAGCCAGTACGGCATCATCAACACGCCGTGGGCCGTCATCCTGCCGAGCCTCCTGAGCCCGTTCGGCGTCTACCTCATGCGGGTCTACACGCAGGACGCCGTGCCCGACGAGATGCTCGAGGCCGCCCGCATCGACGGGGCGGGCGAGCTGCGCACCTTCTTCCAGGTCGCGCTGCCGCTGCTGCGCCCGGCGATCGTGACCGTGCTGCTGCTGTCGGTCGTGGGCACCTGGAACAACTTCTTCCTGCCGCTCGCCGTGCTCACCGACCCGCAGCTGCTGCCCGTCACCGTGGGCCTCAACCGCTGGACCGCGCTCTCGAACGCGGGCGCCGGCGGCGAGCAGGTCTGGAACCTCATCACCTCGGGCGCGTTCATCTCGGTGCTGCCGCTCATCCTCTCCTTCCTCTTCCTCCAGCGGTACTGGCAGGGCGGCCTCTCGGTCGGCTCGATCAAGTAGCGCAGCGGGCGGGATGCCTCTGCCGAGGCATCCGCCCCCTCGAACCACCTCGAAACAGAAAGCACCCGCATGCCCAGCGCACATCTCACCATCGACCCGCACTTCACGGTCGGTCGCATCGACCGCCGCGTCTTCGGCGGCTTCGTCGAGCACCTCGGCCGGCACGTCTACGACGGCATCCACGAGCCGGGCCACCCGACGGCCGACGCCGAGGGCTTCCGCGCCGACGTCGTCGAGCTCGTGCAGGAGCTCGGGGTCTCGACCATCCGGTACCCCGGCGGCAACTTCGTGTCGGGCTTCCGCTGGGAGGACTCGGTCGGCCCCCGCGACGAGCGCCCGCGCCGACTCGACCTCGCGTGGCACTCGACCGAGACCAACGAGGTCGGCCTGCACGAGTTCTCGTCGTGGCTCGACAAGGTCGGCTCGGAGCTCATGCTCGCCGTCAACCTCGGCACGCGCGGCACGCTCGAGGCGCTCGACCTGCTCGAGTACGCCAACCTCGCGGGCGGCACGGCGCTGTCGCAGCGTCGCATCGACAACGGCCGCACCGACGCGTTCGGCGTGAAGATGTGGTGCCTCGGCAACGAGATGGACGGCCCCTGGCAGCTCGGGCACCGGTCGGCCGACGACTACGGCAAGCTCGCGTCGCAGACCGCGAAGGCGATGCGCCAGCTCGACCCGTCGATCGAGCTCGTCGTCTGCGGGTCGTCGAGCGCGCACATGCCGACGTTCGGCGAGTGGGAGCGGGTCGTGCTGACGCATGCCTACGACGACGTCGACTACATCTCGTGCCACGCCTACTACGAGGAGAAGGACGGCGACCTCGGCTCGTTCCTCGCCTCGGCCGTCGACATGGACGGCTTCATCGAGACGGTCGTCGCGACGGCCGACCACGTGAAGGCCGTGCGCGGCAGCTCGAAGACCGTGAACATCTCGTTCGACGAGTGGAACGTGTGGTACCTCTCGCGGTTCCAGAACGTCGACAAGATCGAGGGCCTCGACAACTGGCCGGTCGCGCCGCGCCTGCTCGAGGACGTCTACTCGGTCGCCGACGCGGTCGTGTTCGGCAACCTCCTGATCTCGCTGCTGAAGCACGCCGATCGCGTGACCTCGGCGAGCCTCGCGCAGCTCGTCAACGTGATCGCGCCGATCATGACCGAGCCGGGCGGGCCGGCCTGGCGGCAGACCACGTTCTTCCCGTTCGCGCTCACCTCGCGACTCGCACAGGGCGCGGCCCTCGAGCTCAAGCTCGACGCCCCCACCTACGAGACGAAGGAGTACGGCGTCGTGCCGCTCGTCGACGCCGTCGCGACCCACGACGAAACGACGGGCCGCTCGGCGGTGTTCCTCGTCAATCGCTCGACGACCGAGCCGCTCGAGGTGACCGTCGACCTCGCCGCCCTCGGCGACGTCTCGCTGCTCGAGTCGCACACGCTCGCCGACGACGACGTGTACGCGAAGAACACGCTCGCCGAGCCCGAGCGGGTCGCGCCGCGCGCCAACGAGTCGGTGCGCATCGAGGGCGGGGCGCTCACCGTGACCCTGCCGCCGGTGTCGTGGACGGCGCTGTCACTCGGGTGATGATGGCTGCATGAGCGAGCGCAATTGGGCCGGCAATCTCGAATACCGTGCCGCGCGAGTCGTGCGCCCGAAATCGGTCGACGAGCTCCGCGAGCTCGTCGCCGGCTCGAACGGCCCGTTCCGCGCGCTCGGATCGCGGCACAGCTTCAACGACCTCGCCGATACGGCGGGCACCCATATCGAGACCGACGGCCTGCCGGCCGTCGTCGACTCGGGCAGCGCGCCCGGGGCGGTGCGCATCTCGGGCGGGCTGCGCTACGGCGCGCTCGCGGCGGGGCTGCACGCGCGCGGACTCGCCCTCGCGAACCTCGCCTCGCTGCCGCACATCTCGGTGGCGGGGGCCGTCGCGACGGGCACCCACGGCTCGGGCGACCGGCTCGGCTCGCTCGCGAGTGCGGTGCGCTCGATCGGGATCATCGGCGGCGACGGCGAGGCCAGGAGCCTCACGCGCGGCGACGCCGACTTCGACGGCGCGGTCGTGAACCTCGGCGCCCTCGGCGTGGTCGTCGCCCTCGAGCTCGAGGTCGAGCCGACGTACGACGTCGCCCAGCGGGTGTTCGACGGCCCCCGCTGGGACGCCGTGCTCGCCGACCTCGACCGGGTCACCTCGCTCGCGACGAGCGTGAGCGTCTTCACCACCTGGCAGGGCACCGAACGGGCCGACCTGCTCTGGCTCAAACAGCGAACGGATGCCTCGGGGCCGGGCGCCGACGGCGAGGCATCCGCCTTCGTCGTCGACGTGCTCGGCGCGACGGCCGCGGCCGAGCCGAGGCATCCCGTGCCGGGCGGCGAGACCCGGGCGACGACGGAGCAGCTCGGCGCGCCGGGGCCGTGGCACGAGCGGCTGCCGCACTTCCGGCTTGCCTTCACGCCCTCCGCGGGGGAGGAGCTGCAGTCGGAGTATCTCGTGCCGCGCGACGACGCGATCGCGGCGATCGAGGCGGTGCGCTCGCTCGCCCACATGATCTCGCCGCTCCTCCTCGTGTGCGAGATCCGCACCGTCGCCGCCGACCGGCTGTGGCTGAGCTCGTCGTACGGGGCCGACGCCGTCGGCATCCACTTCACGTGGCGGCGCGAGCAGGCCGCGGTCGAGGCGCTCCTGCCGAGGATCGAGGCGGCGCTCCCGGCGACCGCGCGTCCGCACTGGGGCAAGCTCTTCGCCCTGCCCGGCGAAGAGGTGCGCCGGCGCTACCCGCGGTGGCACGACTTCGCCGCGCTGCGGGAGCGCTTCGATCCCGAGCGCCGCTTCGCGAACGCCTATCTCGAGCGACTCGGGTTGTGACGGATCCTGCCGCCTGACCGGTCACGGTGGTCGTACACTCGGGCGATGGAGGTGACGGGGTGAGCGACGTCGAGCACGAGACGCCTGAGACGCCCGCGGCGGCCACGGGTGATCGCCGGCCGGCGCGCGCCGTCGGCGTACGCGAGGTCGCGGCGCTCGCCGGCGTCTCGCGGCAGACCGTCTCGCGCGTGCTCAACGACCACCCCGAGGTCGCAACGGCGACGAAGGAGCGCGTGCTCGCGGCGATGCACGAGCTCGACTACCGCATGAACAACGCGGCGCGCGCGCTCGGCACGAAGCGGTCGCACACGCTCGGGCTGCTGGCCTCCGACGCGTTGCAGTACGGGCCGTCGCGCAGCATCGCCGCCGTCGAGTCGGCGGCGCGGGCCGCCGGCTACTGGGTCAGCGCGGCCTTCGCCGACTCGGGGGATGCCGCGTCGGTCGCGGCCGCCGTCGTGCACCTGCAGGCGCAGGGGGTCGAGGGGCTCGTCGTCGTCGCGCCGCACGCGCGAACGATCGAGGCGCTGTCGGCGCTCGAGATCGGCGTGCCGGTCGTCACGCTGCACTCGGCCGGCCACGGCGCGAACAGCTTCTCGGTCGATCAGGTCGCCGGTGCCAGGGCCGCGGTCGGCTGCCTCGCCGACGCGGGCCACCGCCGCATCGCGCACCTCGGCGGGCCGGCCGACTGGCTCGAGGCCGAGGCGCGTCGCACGGGCTACCTCGCCGAGCTGGCCGCGCGCGGCATCGAACCGGGTGCGATCTTCGCCGGCGACTGGACCGCCCGCTCCGGTCACGAGGCGACCGCCGCCGTGATCGACTCGGGAGCGACCGCGGTGTTCGTCGCGAACGACCAGATGGCGCTGGGGCTGCTCGGCGGCCTCCGCGAGGCGGGCGTCGACGTGCCGGGGCGGGTCAGCCTCGTCGGGTTCGACGACATCCCCGACGCCGCCTACCTGTGGCCTCCGCTGACGACCGTGCGGCAGGACTTCGAGGAGCTCGCCCACCGCGCCGTCGACGCGGTGCTCGCCGCGGCGAGCAGTGGGGCGGTCACTGCGGGCGAGCCCGGCGCCGAGCGCATCGTGCCCGAACTCGTCGAGCGCGCGTCGGTCACTCCGCCGCATCCCTGATCGAAGTGCCGCCGTTCGCCGTCGACGCGGCGCGCGCCCGCTCGCGAGTGGCGTCGTGCCCGCTCGCGATGTCGTGGAGCCCGGTTCGCGAGCGTCGGACGAATCGCTCGACACGCCGTGCCGGAGCCGACGACGCGCCGCGCACAGGTCGGAAGTTCCTCCACTTCGCCGCCGACCCGGCTTGACGCACCCGCGCGGCCATGGTTCCATGTTCCGTGACCGGTCACAGTGACCGGTCACGGAACCAAAGGTCGCACATCGTGAGCAATGAAGCCCAGACGCCCGCCGGGTCGCCGTCGGAACCGCCGTTCACCCCCGACGTCGAGGCCGCGATCGCCCGAGTGCGCGCCGACGTCGCCCGACTGCACGGCGAGCTCACCCGCAACGGCCTCGTGGTGTGGACGGGGGGCAACGTGTCGGGCCGGGTGCCGGGCGCCGAGCTCTTCGTGATCAAGCCGTCGGGCGTGGTCTACGACGACCTCGCGCCCGAGAACATGATCCTCTGCACGCTCGACGGCGAGGTCGTGCCGGGCACGCCGGGCAGTGACCGCAGCCCGTCGAGCGACACCGCCGCGCACGCCTACGTCTACCGCAACATGCCCGAGGTCGGGGGAGTGGTGCACACCCACTCGACCTTCGCCGTCGCCTGGGCGGCGCGCGGCGAGGAGATCCCGTGCGTGATCACGGCGATGGCCGACGAGTTCGGCGGGCCGATCCCCGTGGGCCCCTTCGCGATCATCGGCGACGACTCGATCGGCCGCGGCATCGTCGAGACCCTGGCCGGTCACCGCTCGCGGGCGGTGCTCATGCAGAACCACGGACCGTTCACGATCGGCACCGACGCGAAGGACGCCGTGAAGGCGGCGGTCATGGTCGAGGACGTCGCGCGCACCGTGCACTACGCCCGCGAGGCCGGCGAGCTGATGCCCATTCCGCAGGAGGCGATCGACCGGCTCTACGACCGGTACCAGAACGTCTACGGACAGGCGGGGGACGCGCGGCGATGAGCGAGTCCACCGGCACCGCGACCACCGGCACGGATGCCTCCGCGCAGGCGATTCTCGACGGGCGCACGGCGCTCGGCATCGAGCTCGGCTCGACCCGCATCAAGGCCTGCCTCGTCGACGCCGACGACCCGACCCGGGTGCTCGCGGTCGGCAGCCACGAGTGGGAGAACGAGTTCACCGACGATCGCCGCTGGACCTACCCGCTCGACGCGGTCTGGTCGGGGCTGCAGGCCGCCTACGCGGAGCTCGTCGACGACGCCGAACGCCGCCACGGTGCCCGGCCGACGACGTACGGCGTGATCGGCGTCTCGGCGATGATGCACGGCTACCTCGCGTTCGACGCGCAGGGCGAGCTGCTCGTGCCGTTCCGCACCTGGCGCAACACGTCGACGGGCCGGGCGGCGGCCGAGCTGAGCGCGGCGTTCGGGCTCAACATCCCGCTGCGCTGGTCGATCGCGCACCTGCACCAGGCGGTGCTCGACGCCGAGCCGCACGTCGACCGCATCGACTTCTGCACCACCCTGGCCGGTTACGTGCACTGGCGTCTCACCGGCCGCAGAGTGCTGGGAATCGGGGACGCCTCGGGCATGTTCCCGATCGATTTCGCCACGGGCGGTTACGACGCCGGGCTGCTCGCGCGCTACGACGACCTCGCCGTCGAGCCGGCCGGGCGCGCCGGTCGCGGTCGCGGGATGCGGGTCGCCGAGCTGCTGCCCGAGGTGCTCGCCGCGGGCGAGCCTGCGGGCGCCCTCACCGCCGAAGGAGCCCGCCTGCTCGACCCGACCGGCGCCCTCGTGCCCGGTATCCCGCTGTGCCCGCCCGAGGGCGACGCCGGCACGGGCATGGTCGCGACGAACTCGGTCGCACCCCGCACGGGCAACGTGAGCGCGGGCACGAGTATCTTCGCGATGGTCGTGCTCGAACGCCCGCTCGCGAGCGCGCACCACGAGGTCGACCTCGTCACGACGCCCGCGGGCGACCCCGTCGCGATGGTGCACTGCAACAACGGCGCCTCCGAGCTCGCCGCCTGGGCGGGCCTGTTCGAGCGGTTCGCGGTCGCGGTCGGCGCGACCCGCGACGGGGCGCCGGTCGACCGCGACGAGGTGTTCGGGGCGCTCTTCCGCGAGGCGCTCGACGGCGAGCCCGACGCGGGCGGCCTGCTCGCCTACAACACGCTCGCCGGCGAGCCGATCGCCGGGCTCGACGAAGGTCGGCCGATGGTCGTGCGCACGCCCGACAGCCGGTTCACGCTCGCGAACTTCATGCGCGCCCAGCTCTACGGCGTCTTCGGCACGCTCGCGCTCGGCATGCGCGTGCTCGACGGCGAGGGCGTCGAGATCGACCGCATGTTCGCGCACGGCGGCATCTTCCGTACGGCGGGCGTCGCGCAGCGCTTCCTCGCCGGCGCGCTCGACGCCCCGGTCGCGGTCGGCGAGACCGCTGCCGAGGGCGGGGCGTGGGGCATCGCGGTGCTCGCCGCCCACCTCCGCGAGCGGGCGGCGGGCGGGGATGCCCCGCTCGGCGCCTACCTCGACGACCGCGTGTTCGCGGACTCGGCGGTCGAGATCGTCGAGCCCGAGGCATCCGACGTCGCCGGGTTCACCGCCCATCTCGAGCGCTACCGCGCGGGCCTCGCCGCCGAGGCGGCCGCGGTGCGCGCGCTCGCGCCGACCCAGACCCCTCCAGACGAGTCGACGAAACGTAAGTAGTCGGCTTCGGTGGCCGCGGCGCGCCACCACCGTTCCGGCGGGGGCCCCGCGCCCCCGCCGGACTCGGACCCGGAGCCGCCGGATCGAGTAGGCGCCCTGCGCCGTATCGAGATCATCCGAACCAGATCGACCGCATCAGCAGACCAGCAGAAGGAACGCGCATGACCCGCACGAAGCTCACCACCTCGCTCGACGGCTACGAGGTCTGGTTCCTCACGGGCAGCCAGCACCTCTACGGCCCCGAAACCCTCGCGCAGGTCGCCGAGCAGTCGCGCGCGATCGCCGAGCAGCTCGACGCGGCCGCCGACGTGCCCGTCAGGATCGACTGGAAGCCGGTGCTCACCGACTCGGCCGCGATCA
Organism: Agromyces cucurbitae; assembly: GCF_058349945.1. Taxonomy (NCBI): domain Bacteria; kingdom Bacillati; phylum Actinomycetota; class Actinomycetes; order Micrococcales; family Microbacteriaceae; genus Agromyces; species Agromyces cucurbitae. The sequence goes on from NZ_JBYRES010000001.1 coordinate 866,156, forward strand.
AGCGCACCGCGCTCGAGGCGAACGCCGACGACCGGGTCATCGGCCTCGTCGCCTGGATGCACACGTTCAGCCCGGCCAAGATGTGGATCGCCGGACTCGACGCGCTGCAGAAGCCGCTCGCGCACCTGCACACGCAGGCGAACGTCGAGCTGCCGTGGAGCGACATCGACTTCGACTTCATGAACCTCAACCAGGCCGCGCACGGCGACCGCGAGTTCGGGTACATCCAGACCCGGCTCGGCGTGCCGCGCAAGACGATCGTCGGGCACGCCTCCGACCCGCTCGTGCAGCGCGAGCTCGGCACCTGGCAGCGCGCCGCCGCCGGCCTCGCCGCGTCGCGCGACCTGAAGCTCGCCCGGTTCGGCGACAACATGCGCTACGTCGCCGTCACCGAGGGCGACAAGACCGAGGCCGAACTGCGGCTCGGCGTGCAGGTCAACACGTGGGGCGTCAATGAGCTCGCCGCCGCCGTCGCCGAGGCGTCCCAAGCCGACATCGACGCGCTCGTCGCGGTCTACGAGGCCGAATACGACGTCGCCCCCGAGCTGCGCCGCGGCGGCGACCGGCACCAGTCGCTGCGCGACGGCGCGGCGATCGAGCTCGGCCTGCGCTCCTTCCTCGAGGAGGGCGGCTTCGGCGCGTTCACGACCTCGTTCGAAGACCTCGGCGAGCTGAAGCAGCTGCCGGGCCTCGCCGTTCAGCGGCTCATGGCCGAGGGCTACGGCTTCGGCGCCGAGGGCGACTGGAAGACCGCCGTGCTCGTGCGCATCGCGAACGTGATGGGCGCGGGCCTGCCCGGCGGGGCGAGCCTCATGGAGGACTACACCTACGACCTCACCCCGGGCGACGAGCTCATCCTCGGCGCGCACATGCTCGAGGTCTCGCCCTCGCTCACGACGGCGAAGCCGACGCTCGAGGTGCACCCGCTCGGCATCGGCGGCAAGGACGACCCGGTGCGCCTCGTCTTCACCGCCGACCCCGGCCCCGCCGTGGTCGTCGCGATGAGCGACCTGCGCGACCGGTTCCGCCTCACGGCGAACGTCGTCGAGAACGTCGCCCCGCGCGAGGCGCTGCCGAAGCTGCCGGTCGGCCGCGCCGTCTGGAAGCCCGCGCCCGACTTCAAGACCAGCGCTGCGGCCTGGCTCACCGCCGGCGCCGCGCACCATACCGTCATGACGAACGCCGTCGGCGTCGACGTCTTCCGCGACTTCGCCGAGATGGCCGGCCTCGAGCTGCTCGTCATCGACGACGACACGACGACCGCCGAGTTCGGCCGCCAGGTGCGCTGGAACCAGGCGTACTACCGGCTCGCGCAGGGCCTGTGACGGCGATGACGACGACGGATGCCTCGGGGCGGTCGACCCCCTCCGTTGTCGTGCCCCGCTCGGGCCGGCAGTTCACGCTGACGGCCCACGGGTACACCGCCGACATCGCGAGCATCGGCGCGAGCCTGCGCGCGCTGCGCTTCGAGGGGCGCGACCTCGTCGTGCCCTTCGACGCCGACGACGTGCGACCCGGCTATCGGGGCGTGACGCTCGCGCCGTGGCCGAACCGCGTCGTCGACGGGCGATACGACTTCGCAGGGGGCGCGCATCAGCTGCCCCTCACCGAGCCCGCCCGCGGGCACGCGCTGCACGGACTCGCCGCGTGGCTCGACTTCGCGCCGCGCCTCATCGAGACCGACCGGGTCGTGCTCGGCGCGGTCGTCGAGCCGCAGGCCGGCTACCCCTTCCGCGTCGGCGTCGAGGTCGAGTACCGGCTCGACGCCGACGGGCTCGGCCAGACGGTGACCGGTCGCAACCTCGGTGCCGACGCCGCGCCGTGGGGCGCCGGCCCCCACCCGTACCTCGTCGCGGGGCCCGGCCGCGTCGACGACTGGACGCTCGAGCTGCCGGCCGCCGAGGTGCTGACCGTCACACCCGACCGGCTGAGCCCAGTCGCCGTCGAAACCGTCGCGGCGCACCCCGAGTTCGACTTCCGAACGCCGCGCGCGATCGAGGGCACGTTCATCGACCATGCCTTCACCGGCCTCGCGGCCTCGGCGACCTCCGATGCGGCATCCGCGCACCGGGTCGTGCTCACCGCGCCCGGCGGCACCGGCGTCGAAATGGCGTGGGATGCCGCCTGCCCGTGGGTGCAGGTGCACACCGCCGACACCCCGGGCGACGAGGCGACCCATCGCATCGGGCTCGCGGTCGAGCCGATGACGTGCCCGCCCGACGCGTTCAACTCGGGCGTCGACCTCGTCGTGCTCGAGCCGGGTGCCGCGCACGCGAGCGGGTGGCGGATCGCGGCCCGCTGAGACGGGGTCGCTCGCGCTGCTCGACCCTCAGACCGTGCCCTCGGGCGGCCAGACGCCGATGATGAGCGCCATCACGACGACGGTGACGAGCTCGTGCGCGATGTTCATCGTCGTGAGCGCGGAGGGTCGTCCCTCGAAGGCGTCGTGCGTGATGAAACGTGCGGCCGTGAAGCCGGCCCACAGTGCGATCGCAGTCACGATCGCCGACAGCAGGAACCCGCCGCCGTAGAAGTGCCAGGCGATCGCGACGCTGCCCGCGAGCACCCACGCCGTGATGAAGCTCACGAGCACGGTGACGACGATCGGCCCGACCGCGCTCGCGCCCGGGCGGTCCATGTCGACCTCGGCGAGCTTGGCCCACCTCGTGCCGAAGACCCCGCGGGCGTACCAGATCGAGCCGACGACCATGCTCGAGACGGTCGCGAGCAGGACGGCCCAGTAGTTGATCTCGGGAACCATGAGTTCACCCTTTCGTCGGAATGCGGCGGTGCATGACGAGCTTCTTGGCCAGAGCATAGGGGTGGCGCGGCGCGCCCGTCGAGCAGACCGCCGCCCGCGCGCGGGCGGGCACGACGGAGGGGCGGGGCGCCCGGTCAGCACGACGGGCGCCCCACCCGGTCTCATCCGGCGACGCGCACCGTGATCGCGCCGCCGTCGGTGACGCCCGCGGAGTTCTCGAGCTCGACCGCGTAGCGGTGCTCGCCCGGTGCGGCATCCTCGATCGTGAACTCCACGACCCGCTCGGCGTCGCCGCCGCGGTAGGCCCGGTCGATCACGCGTCCGCCCTCGAGCAGCCGCACGACCGTGGTCGGCTGGCCCTTGCCGGTCTTCACCTTGACGTCGAAGTCGCCGTCGGCATCGGGGCCGCGGCGCGGCCCGGTGAGCGCCGTCACCTCGGCGGCGGGCGGAGCCGCGGTCGCGTCGTCGGCCCCGGCCTCCTTCCACATCGCGCCGTTGAGGGGCGTCACCGTGAGCGACTCGAGCGTCGCGTCGCCGCCGTCGGCGAAGAGTCCGATGCGGTCGGCCCCGGCGTTCGGGAAGACCTGGTCGGTGATCGTCGTGCGCCCGTCGCCCGTGAACACCTCGACCGAAGCGCGGTCGACCCAGACGGTGAGCGCGATGCGTCCATCGGCGAGCGGCACGGCGACGTCGTCGATCGACGCGAAGCCCGGGTGGAACCCGGTGACTCCCGAGTCGCGGCGGTCGACGAAGAGCCGGTCCGATCGCGTGTCGTAGCCGATGCGCGTCGCCGACTCGTCGTCGCCGAGCACCGTCAGCCCCGCGGCATCCGCGTCGCCCGGATCGATGACGGCGTCGATGCGCACCCGGTCGCCGGCGATCGGCAGGGTCTCGTCGCCCGAGCCGATCGCCCGGCCGCCGGCGGCACCCGCGGGGTCGGTGTAGACGCGGTCGGCCTGCTCGAGCTGCGCGAACTCGGGCACCACCTGCTGCGTCAGGCGCGGACCCTTCGGGGTGCTGACGAGCGCGACCTCGCGGGGGAGCGCCATGGCGCTGCGCCATGAACCCGTGGGGATGTCCTGCGCGTAGTCCCAGTCGTTCATCCAGCCGAGCATCACGCGACGCCCGTCGGGGGCGCCGTTGAACGACACCGTCGCGTAGTAGTCGCGACCCCAGTCGAGCCAGTCGTACCCCTCGATGCGCGGCGTGGCCGCGGCATCCGAGAACATCACCTGGTCGACGAGCACGTGGCCCCAGCCCGACCGGTTGTTGTCCACGACGCGAATGGATGCCTCGTGGCCGGCGAACTCCGAGACGTCCCAGCTGCGCCAGTCGAGGCCCTCGCTGTTCGTGCCGGTCGCCGAGCGCACGACCTCGCCGTCGACGATGAGGTTGACCGTCGTCTCATCCGAGCGCACGATCGCGGGTTCGGCGCCGAGCACGAAGTGGTCGGCCGTGAGGTGCCCCCAGCCGCCGGTGGCGGCGTCGTGCACGCGCAGCCTCGCTTCGCGGCCGGCGAACTCGGCGACGTCCCAGCTGCGCCAGTTCAGCGCGCCCGCCTCGGGGCCGGTCGCCGACCGCACGACCTCGCCGTCGACGACGAGCTGCACCTCGAGCGACCCGTCGGTGCGCTTGCCGCCGCCGAGCAGGAAGCTCAGGTGGTCGTCTCCCGGCTCGATCGTGAACGCGGGGGAGGTGAGGTCGCCGACGTTGTCGTCGCCCTTCGGGCCGCCCTCCCACGTGTTGACGCGCTTCGCGCCGAGGAAGTACTCGCCGCCCGCCGTCGACGGGTTGCGGGCCGGGTCGATCGCGAAGTCGCCCGTGACCTGCCAGCCGCTGTCGGCGAGCGTCGTGCCGTCGGGCAGCTCGAAGTCGAAGAGCGTGCGGCCGGCGGGCGGCTCGTTGCCGAGCTGGGCACCGTCGACGTGCGGGTGGTTGCCGCCGCCGACGAGCAGGTTCACGTAGTCGCTCTCGACGGTGAACGTCGGCGACTCGAGGGTGCCGACCGGCCAGTCGCCGTCGTTGAAGCCGTTGACGAGGCCCGCGCCGATGGAGCCCGACACCGGGTTCTGCCCCGGCAGGGTGCCGGCCGCGGGCGCATCGCCCCACGGGCCGTTCTTCCAGTTGCCGGGTTCGTTGCCCACCGTCCAGTCGCCGTAGGTGCCCCCGTCGAAGCCCGCGAAGAGCGTGCCCTCGGGCAGCTGGTCGGCACTCACCGTGCTCTCGGAGGTGAAGGTCGTGCCGTCGAAGTCGCCGACGAAGTACTGGCCGCCCGAGCCGCCGTTCGGTGCTCCGGGGTTGAGGTTCACGACGAGCACCCACTTGGTGTTCGCGGGGTCGCCGTCGACGGCGAGCGGGAAGAGGTCGGGGCACTCCCAGATGCCGCCCGTGGCGTTCGCGGGGCCGAAGGTGCTGAGCTGCGTCCAGGTCTTGAGGTCGTCGCTGCGCGAGAGGATCACCTGGTAGCTCGTCGCCTCGACGGCGGCCATCACCCAGTACGACTCGCCCGAGTCGGGGTTCGTGTAGCGGAACACCTTCGGGTCGCGGAAGTTCGCCGAGTCGCGGTCGTAGACCGGGTTGCCCTCGTACTTCGTCCAGGTCTGCCCGTGGTCGAGCGAGTAGGCGAGCGACTGCGCCTGCTCGCCCGCGTGGGTCGGGTGGGCGCCCGTGTAGGCGCTCGTGTAGATCGCGACGAGCGGCGGGTTGTCGGCCGTGCCGAACCCGGTCGTGTTCTGCTCGTCGACGACGACCGAACCCGAGAAGATGTCCTCGATCGCGGTGCCCGACTCGTCGAAGGTCTGGGGGATGGCGAGCGGCTGCTCCTCCCAGTGCACGAGGTCGCTGCTCGTCGCGTGGCCCCAGCTCATGTTGCCCCAGCGGGTGCCCTTCGGGTTGTGCTGGAAGAACAGGTGCCAGGTGCCGTTCTCGTAGACGAGGCCGTTGGGGTCGTTCATCCAGTTGCGTTCGGGCGAGAAGTGCAGGTACGGCCGGTACTGCTCGCTCGCGGGGTCGGGTGCCTCATCGGCCAGTGCCGGCGCGGCGGCGGCGAGCGTGCAGCCCGCCGCAGTCACGGCCGCGACTGCGGCCAAACGGAGTCTTGATACCGTCGTCATCGATCGAATCGCCCTTCATTGCGCGGAATTCGTCACCGAAGTGACATCGTTGTCAGGTTCGACGCGGGCGATGCTACGCAGTGTCGACCGGACAATGCAAGCGCGTGTGGACACGTGCCGTGGTGGGTAGCCCGCTCACCCCGCGTCGCGCGAGACCGCCCGGGGCACGGCGCCGTCGCAGAAGTGAGGCTCGCGGCGATCATCGCACCCTGCATCTCGCCGGGGACATGCGGTGTACCCGCGCCGTGGGTCTCGAACGACTACTCGGAGTTCCTCGCCCCGGCGGAGCGAGCGGAGGCAGGGCCAGCGCCCGTCCTGTTCCGCGCCATCGACCGTATTACAGGAACATAGGGGGCCGATGCCCCTGCGTGCGGTGGGCATCGGCCCTATGTTCCTGCAATACTCGCGGGTGCTGCCGCTCGGCTCCTCCCGTTTCGCGTGGTGGGAGTGGCGACGCGTGCGGTGGCGGGCGACCTGCGCGGTGGGGCGTGTCGGTTCCTTGAGACCGGGGGAGGAGGTGCGGCTCAGCTGCCGAACGAGTCGGCCGCGCCGACCGTGTGCGGCACGCGCAGCAGCGCACCCTCGTGGCGCACCGTCGCGGCCGCGATCGTCATCGCGGCATTGAGCGCGAGCGACCAGGATGCCTCGTCGCGGGGCAGTCCGCGCGTGCCGATGTGGTGCGCGACGGCCGAGAGTGTCGCGTCGCCGGCGCCCATCGTGTCGACGACGGGGCCCGGCAGCGGCACGATGCCGGCGTGCACGTGCAGGTCGCCGTGGTGCACAGCGGCCCCGTCTCGGCCGGCGGTCGCGAGCACGGCGAGGGGGCGCAGGCGTCGGCGCCCGGCATCGGGATCGCCGGTTGCCGGGACTGCGTCGGCATCGGGATCGCCGGGCGCCGGGGTCGCGTCGGCTCCACCCGCCGACGGGCGCGGGGGCGCGCCGCGCAGCCGGTCGACGAACGCGTCGAGGCTCGTGCCGAGCAGGAGGTCGGCGTCTTCGTCGCCGACCTTCACGAGGAGCGCGCGAGCGGCGACCGCCTCGAACGCCGCGGTGAAGCCGGCGCGGTCGCGCAGCATGCCGGCGCGCGGGTTGCCGTCGACGACGAGCCGCTGCTCGGGGCGGCCGATCGCGTCGACGAGCGACGCGACCTGCCCGGCGTCGTCGAACGGGAAGCAGCTCACGACCACGAGGTCGGCGTCGTCGATCGCGGCGAGCGTCGCCGGGTCGAAGCGCAGCGCGCGGTGCCGGGCGGCCTCGTTGAACTCGTAGCGGGGCTCGCCGTCGCGCCGGTCGGAGATCGCTCGCGACGAGCCGTGCGGCGACGGGCTCGCCACGAGTCGCACGCCGTAGTCGTCGAGGTAGGCGCGGATGCGCCGCCCCGGCTCGTCGTCGCCGACCATGGCGACGAGGGTGACCTCGTCGCCGAGCAGCGCGAGCCCGACGGCCACGTTGAGGGCGGCTCCGCCGACGAACTCGCGCGCGCCGGTCGGGTCGCGCAGCTCGTCGATGAGCGCGTCGCCGATGACGGCCACGCGCGTGCGATGCGCCTCGGGGCGCTGCGTCGGCACGGGTCAGCCCTCTCTCGGCGCGATCTCGCCGCTGCCGCGCTCGATGAGCTCGGTCGCGACGACGGTGCGCGCCGCGGGGGAGTCGTCGCCGTCGAGGCGCGCGAAGATGCGCTCCGCCGCGACCCGGCCGATCGCGTACGGCTGCTGCGCGACGACGGTCACGCCCGGCTCCAGCAGGTCGGCGAGCGGCACGTCGTCGAAGCCGACGAGCGCGGTGTCGCGGTGCCGGCCGAGCTCGCGCAGCGCGCGGATCACGCCGATCGTGACGAGGTTCTGGCTCGAGAAGATCGCCGTCGGCGGGTCGGGCTGCGCGAAGAGGGCGAGCGTCGCGGCGCGCGCCGACGCCTCGTCGTGCAGCTCGTCGACCATGGGCAGGTCGCGCGTGGCGACGCCCGCGCGGCCGAGCTCCTCGAGGTAGCCGCGACGTCGTTCGCGCGCCGTCTGGATGCGCGTGCGGTCACCGAGGTAGGCGATGCGGCGGTGGCCGCGCTCGATGAGGTGCCGGGTCGCGGCGGCGGCGCCGTCGGCGTTGTCGCTCACGACGACGTCGGAGGAGAGGCCGGCCGGCTCGCGGTCGACGAAGACGATCGGGGTGCCGCGGCGCTGCTCGGGCGCGAGGTACGCCTGGCTGTCGGAGACCGTCGTGAGGATCAGCCCGTCGACCCGTCGCCGCAGGAACGCCGACACGGTGGCCTGCTCGCGATCGGGGTCGTCGTCGAGGCTCGACGCGAAGACCGCGACGCCGCGGCCGAGCGCGACGTCTTCGACGGCGCGGTGCACGGCTCCCGAGAACGGGTTGTCGACGCTGCCGACGAGGAGGCCGAGCGTGCGGGTGCGGCCGTCGGCGCGACGCAGGTTGCCGGCGTGCAGATCGGGCTGGTAGTCGAGCGTTCGGGCGGCTTCGCGCACCTTCGCGATCGTCGCGGGGCTCACGTTCGGTTCGCCGTTGATGACCCGCGAGACGGTCTTGATGCCGACGCCCGCGAGGGCGGCGACGTGGCGCATGGTGGGCCTGGAGCGCGGGCCCGCTTCACTCGACGGCTCTGACAACGGTGTCACGATTCTGTCTCCAATGTGCTCGTTGGACTTGACTATACACAGGGTGATCGACTAGACCTACCTTTGACATCGTTGTCAGGAGGACAACGGGTCCCCCACACCAGAGGAGATTCATCGATGAATCACGCAGCAACCGGCGGGCTCCGCCGACGACTGATCGCCGGCGTCTCGATCACCGCCGCAGCCGCACTCGCCCTCACGGGCTGCGCGTCGGGCAACGGCTCGAGCGCGACGGGCGCCGACGACGAGATCGGCGTCTCGCTCATCGTGAAGACGACGACGAACCCGTTCTTCGTCGCCATGCAGGACGGCGCGAAGACCGCCGCCGACAAGCTCGGCGTCGACCTCACGCTCGCCGCGGGCAAGGAGGACGGCGACGAGGACACCCAGATCCAGGCGATCGAGAACGCGATCTCGAAGGGCGACGCCGGCATCCTGATCACCCCGAACGGTCCCGGCGTCGAGGACGCGCTCGTGAAGGCCCGCGACGCCGGCCTCTACGTGATCGCGCTCGACACTCCGCCCGCCGACCCCGAGGCCGCCGACATCACGTTCGCGACCGACAACTTCCTCGCCGGCCAGGAGATCGGCGAGTGGACCGCTGCGAAGCTCGACGGCGAGAAGGCGACGATCGCCATGATCGACCTCTTCGACGACAAGGTCGTCTCGGTCGACTGGGCCCGCGACCAGGGCTTCCTCGACGGCATGGGCATCGACCTCGCCGACGACCAGACGAACGGCGACGAGGACCCGACCGGCAGCTACTCGGGCGGCGACTACGAGATCGTCGGCAACGAGGCATCCCAGGGCGCCGAGGACGGCGGCCGCACCGCGGCCGAGACGCTGCTCTCGAAGAACCCCGACATCAACGTCGTCTACACGATCAACGAGCCCGCCGCGTACGGCGCGTACCAGGCGTTCAAGGCCGCCGGTGCGACCGACGACCTGATCGTCGTCTCGGTCGACGGCGGCTGCGCCGGCGTGCAGAACGTCGCCGACGGCGTGATCGGCGCGACGAGCCAGCAGTACCCGGTGAAGATGGCCGACCTCGGCGTGCAGGCGATCTTCGACCTCGTGAAGACCGGCGAGAAGCCCGAGACCACCGACGGCCTCGACTTCTTCAACACCGGCGTGGCCCTCGTCACCGACGACCCCCAGGACGGCGTCGAGTCGATCGACACCTCCGAGGCCGGCGAGATCTGCTGGGGCTGATCGCGCCAGCCGCCTGAACCCGGTGCGGGTCGGGTGACGGATGCTGCGGCATCCCGCTCCTCCCCGGCCCGCACCGACCGCCCGGGCGACGCCGCTCCGCGGCATCCCGCCCCTCGCACCACCGCACCGACCGACACGACGGAGTCTCAACGTGAGTCAGCACACCACCGAACCGGCGCCCGCGGCGCCGGCCCAGCCCACCAGCGGGCCGCCGACCTCGGCGCTCGACCTGGCCGAGGAGTTCCTCGACCGCTCCACGCCCCTCAGCCGCATCCGCAACGTCCTGCACCGATACCCGGCGATCAGCCCGGCGATCGTGCTCGTCATCGCGGTGATCGTCTTCGGACTGCTCAACGACCGGTTCCTGAACCCCGCGAACCTCTCGCTCATCACCCAGCAGGTCGCCGTCGTCGGCACCCTCGCCGTCGCGCAGACGCTCGTCATCCTCACCGCGGGCATCGACCTCTCGGTCGGTGCGGCCATGGTGCTGAGCTCGATGGTGATCGCGCAGACCAGCGTCAACCAGGGCGTGCCCGCCGTGATCGCGCTGGTGCTCGGCCTCGTCGTCGGGCTCGCCGCCGGCGCGCTCAACGGCGCGCTCGTCACCCGGCTCAAGCTGCCGCCCTTCATCGTCACACTCGGCACGCTCAGCATCTTCGTCGCGCTCACGCTGCTCTACTCGGGCGGCGCCACGGTGCGCGGCGGCGAGATGCCCGAGCTCCTCACCTGGACGGGCTCGACATTCGACATCGGCGGCGTCAACTTCACCGTCGGCGTGCTGCTCATGCTGCTGCTCTACGTGGTCGTCGCGCTCATCCTGTCGAAGACCGCCTGGGGCCGCCACGTCTACGCGGTCGGCGACGACCCCGAGGCCGCGCGCCTCGCCGGCATCAGCGTGAGCCGCGTGCTCATGAGCGTCTACCTCGCGGCCGGGGCGATCCTCGCGCTCGCCGCGTGGATCCAGATCGGACGCACCAACGCCGCCTCGCCGAACGCGGGCGCCGAGCTCAACCTCGACTCGATCACGGCCGTCGTCATCGGCGGCACGAGCCTCTTCGGCGGTCGCGGCACCGTGTGGGGCACCCTGCTCGGCGCGCTCATCGTCGGCGTGTTCCGCAACGGGCTCTCGCTCGCCGGGCTCGACGTGCTCTGGCAGACCTTCGCCGTCGGCGTGCTCATCATCGTGGCCGTCTCGGTCGACCAGTGGATTCGGAAGGTACGCAAATGACCACCGCAACGCCCGCCTCGTCGGGAACCCAGACGCGCACCCCGGTGCTGCAGGCCCGCCGCCTCGTGAAGACGTTCGGCCGGGTCGTCGGACTCGACGGCGTCAGCCTCGAGCTCTACCCCGGCGAGGTGCTCGCCGTCATCGGCGACAACGGCGCCGGCAAGTCGACGCTCATCAAGTGCCTCACGGGCGCCTACGTGCCCGACGAGGGCGAGCTGCTGCTCGACGGACAGCCCGTGCACTTCAAGCGCCCGCAGGACGCGCGCGCCGCCGGCATCGAGACGGTCTACCAGAACCTCGCCGTCTCGCCCGCGCTCGACGTCGCGTCGAACCTGTTCCTCGGTCGCGAGGTGCGCAAGAAGGGCATCCTCGGTTCGGTGTTCCGGGTCGTCGACCAGAAGGGCATGCGGCAGCAGGCGCGCGCGCAGCTCACCTCGCTCGGCATCTCGACCCTGCAGGACGTCACCGTGCCGGTCGAGAACCTCTCGGGCGGCCAGCGCCAGGCCGTCGCCGTCGCTCGCGCCGCGGCGTTCGGGTCGAAGGTCGTCGTGCTCGACGAGCCGACCGCCGCGCTCGGCGTGCGCGAGTCGAACCAGGTGCTCGAGCTCGTCAAGCGGCTGCGCGACCAGGGCATCCCCGTCATCCTCATCTCGCACAACATGCCGCACGTGTTCGAGGTGGCCGACCGCATCCACATCCAGCGGCTCGGCAAGCGCGCCGCGACGATCACGCCCGAGTCGCACTCGATGACCGATGCGGTCGCGATCATGACGGGGGCATCGCAGGGATGACGCGGGCGGATGCCGCTCGGGAGCGGCCGGTGCGGCTCATCGCCGAGTTCACCGCCCTGCCCGGGCGCGAGGAGGAGGTCGAGCGCCTCCTTCTCGCGCTCACCGACGACGTGCGACGCGAACCCGGATGCCTCGAGTTCACGCCGCACCGGGTCGCCGTGCCGCCCGTGCTCGACGCAGGCGCGACGGTCGCGGTGACGCCCGGCCCGGCGCCGGCGGGTCGCCGCTTCATCGTGACCGAGGCGTACCGGGATGCCGCGGCGTTCGCCGACCACCTCGCGGCGCCGTACGGGGCGGTGTTCAATGCCGCACTCGGCCCGCTCATCGAGGAGGACGGCTCGCAGCTCACGTTCGTGACGCAGCTCGCCTGACCCCGGTCGTCGAGAGTCGTGCGACGTGGGTCACGAGGCGGGCGAGGCGTCTTCTCTCGCGCGGTCGAGCTGCACCGAGCCGACGAGCTGGTGCACGTCGACGTCCGTACCCGGGGGCCGGTCGGGCACGACGGCGATCGACGATGTGTCGAGATGCTCGGGCACGAGCAGCACGCCGCCGGTCGAATTGGCCGACAGCATGAGGTCGTTGATCCACTCCTTGTTGAGCTCGGGGCGCTCGGGCGTCTCGAAGACGAACCGCAGCGGAATGGTCGGGTGCATCCAGACGGTCGACCGGCCGCGGGGCTGATCGTCGGGGTGCTGCCACGAGAGCGTGAAGCTCTCGCCACGGCGCAGCTTGGTGATGAGTGCAACCTTCAGATGGGCGAGTGCGCGATCCTCGATGCCGATAGGAGTCTGCGAGTCGCCGTAATACAGAGTTCCCATGCCGGGATGATAAACGGGAATCGGCACGAAATGCACCCCCTTCGGGGGGTGGTGCGAGGTCATGGCGTGGGCGGCCTCCAGTAGCGTCTCGGTGAACCCCATCATGCCGAGGAGCCCCATGCCCATCCCCGCCGACGACCCCCGACTCGTGACGCCGCACACGGCGGCTGCGACCCGCTACGACGACGTGCCGTTCCGCCGGGCGGGCGCGAGCGGCGTGCGACTTCCGCGCGTCTCGCTCGGGCTCTGGCAGAACTTCGGCCGCGATCGCTCGATCGCGAGCCAGCGGCGAATCATGCTGCACGCCTTCGACCGCGGCGTCGTGCACATCGACCTCGCGAACAACTACGGGCCGCCGTACGGCGCGGCCGAGACGACGTTCGGCAACGTGCTGGAGACCGACCTCGGGCGCTACCGCGACGAGCTCTTCGTCTCGACCAAGGCGGGCTACGACATGTGGCCGGGGCCGTACGGCGACGGCGGCTCGCGCAAGTACCTCGTCCGCTCGCTCGAGCAGAGCCTCACCCGCATGCGCACCGACCATGTCGACGTGTTCTACTCGCACCGCCCCGACCCCGAGACCCCGCTCGAAGAGACGATGCAGGCGCTCGTCGACATCGTGCGCAGCGGCAAGGCGCTGTACGTCGGCATCTCGAACTACCCGGCGCCGCTCGCGCGGCAGGCGTACGACCTGCTCGCGGGTGAGGGCGTGCGGATGCTGCTGCACCAGCCGCGCTATTCGCTGTTCGACCGTGCACCCGAGGCCGAGCTGTTTCCGCTGCTCACCGAGCTCGGGGTCGGCAGCGCCGTCTTCTCGCCGCTCGCGCAGGGCCTGCTGACCGCGAAGTACCTCGACGGCACGGTGCCCGCCGACTCGCGGGCGGCGAACAGCCGGTTCCTCGACGGCTCGGCGCTGACCGACGACTACCTGCGTCGCATCCGGGGCATCGACGGCGTCGCGAAGCAGGCCGGCCTCTCGATCCCGCAGCTCGCGGTCGCGTGGGTGCTGCACAACCCCGCCGTCACCACGGCGATCGTCGGCGCGTCGCGGCCCGAGCAGGTCGACGACGCGGTCGCCGCGAGCAAGGTCGAGCTCGCGCGCGAGGTCGTCGAGGCGCTCGAGGCGTTCGCGGCGCCGCCAGGGGAGACCACCGACGCGGACTGAGGCCGGCCGTCGGGTCGGAGACGAGCGGCGAGTCGATCGGGCCGCGGTGCCGCGGAATCTCCACGACGTCGGGGAGCCGCGGGTAGCCGGAGATACTCAATTGCTCCGATGCCGGTTGCGCCTCATCGATGAGGCGCAACCGGCAGAGGTCGGAACGACGACCCCGAGCCGCGACACCGCCCCGCCCGGAGCCCGCTCAGCGATGGCTGCGGCGCGCGGCGCGGCGTCGAACACCGCCGATCGCGAGCGCGAGCATCGCGACGCCGAACTCGGCCGCCGCGATCACGCCCGCGACCTCGTGCACGCCGGCCGTCGCCGACCCCGTGCCGACCCCGGCCGAGGCATCCGCGCCGATGGCCACCGCCGGCGCACCGTGGTGCCCGCCGACGCCCGCGCCCGAGAGGTGGATGACGAGCATCATGAGCGCCGCCACCGCCATGAGGCCCCATTCGCCCGTCGAGGGCAGGGCCGTGCGGCCGCGATGCAGCAGGCACGCAGCGCAGGCCGCGGCGAGCCCGAGCATGGCGAGCGAGCGCCAGTCGGGCGCGGCGACGGCGAGCCACAGGTGCATGCCGACGCAGAGCACCGCCACCGCGGTGATCGCCGCTCGCGCGGCCCACGCGGCCGGCGAGGTGGTCGTCCGCCGGGTGCGCGGCGCCGATACGTGCGCGTGGGCGGCGCGCGCTTCGGCGATGGCTGCGATGGTCGTCATGGGCGGCTCACGTCGTCGGATCAGGGAATCGGTGCAGTGGGCAGGCAGCCAGCCTCGCACCCGACGTCGCCGCGGTCTTGCCGGTGCCCGCGGCGACCTTGTTCGTTCCTGCACGAAGCGGGCGCACCGGCTCGGCGCGAGCGACGCGGCTCACGCTCACCCCCACTGGAACCACGTCGTCTTCCAGTCGGTGTAGTTGTCGAGCGCGTGGCGCGAGAGGTCGCGGCCGAAGCCCGACTGGCGGAACCCTCCGAACGGCGTCGTCAGCCCGAGCGCGTCGACCGTGTTGACCGAGACGGTGCCGGCGACGAGCCGCTCCGAGACGCGGTGCGCGCGGGCGAGGTCGGTGGTCCACAGCGACGCGGCGAGGCCGTAGTCGGTCGCGTTCGCGAGTCGCACCGCTTCGTCTTCGTCGTCGAACGGCAGCACCGCGACGAGCGGCCCGAAGACCTCGACCCGGTGCAGCTCGTGGTCGGCGCCGAGGCCGGTCACGATCGCCGGGCGCAGGTACGCGTCGGACCCCGTGATCGTCACGCGCTCGCCGCCTGACACGAGCGTGCCGTCGCCGGCTGCGAGGGCGATCGCCGCGCCGACCTCGTCGGCGTGCGCGCGGCTGATGAGGCTGCCGTTGCCGTCGGCACCCGCGAGCGGGTCGCTCGGCTCGTACGCGCGGGATGCCTCGGCCAGAAGTTGCACGAACGCGTCGTGCGCGCTGCGCTCGACGAGGATGCGCGAGTTCGCCGAGCACACCTGGCCCTGGTTGTAGAACGCGCCGAAGGCGGCCTTCGCGGCGGCGAGCTCGAGGTCGGCGTCGGCGAAGACGAGGTTCGAGCTCTTGCCCCCCGCCTCGAGCGCGACGCGCTTCATGTTCGAGGTGCCGGCGTCGACCATGAGCTGCTTGGCGACCGCGGTCGAGCCCGTGAACGCGAGCACGTCGATGCCGGGATGCCGCGCGATGCGCCCGCCGACGGTCGAGCCGCGACCCGGGACGACGTTGAGCACGCCCGCGGGGATGCCCGCCTCGAGCGCGAGGTCGGCGAGCCGCAGGGCAGTGAGCGAGGTCTCGGTCGCGGGCTTCAGCACGACCGAGTTGCCCGAGGCGAGGGCCGGGGCGAGCTTCCACCCGGCGATCTCGAGCGGGTAGTTCCACGGCACGATCGCGCCCACGACGCCGAGCGGCACCCGGCGCACGAGCGCGGTCGATCCGGGCGGGGTCGACGGGATCTCGTCGAACCGCTTGTCGGCCAGCTCGCCGTACCAGCGGAACGTCGCCGCGGCGCCCGGCACGTCGACGACCCGGGTCTGCGCGATCGGCTTGCCCGAGTCGAGCGTCTCGAGCAGGGCGAGCTCGTCGAGGTGCTCCATCATGAGGTCGGCGAGGCGCACGAGCACGCGCCCACGTTCGGCCGCGTCGGCGCGGCTCCAGCGGCCGTCGTCGAAGGCCCGGCGGGCGTGGTCGACCGCCACGTCGACGTCGCGCTCGGTGCCTGCGGCGAGCTCGCCCAGCTGCGTGAGCGAGCCCGGGCTGATCACGGGAAGGGTGCCGCCCTCCGCGGCATCCACCCGGCGGCCGTCGATGACGGCGCGGCCGTCGATGGCGAGTTCGCGGCTGCGTGCCGCCCAGTCGGTCGTGCCGCCCTCGGCGTCGGCGCGGTCGGAGGTGATGCTGTCGGTGGTGGTCATGATGCGTGCTCCCGGGTGTTCGAGGCGGGGGTGTTCGGGCTGGCGGCGTTCGCGGCGACGACGTCGATCGTGGTCCACGCCATGAGCACGGCCGCGTCGACGAGGGCGCGTTCGGCGGCGGCGCCGACGCACGCTGCCGCGAACTCCTTCTGGTGGTTGGTGTGCGGCAGCGAATCGACCCCGACGTAGGGGTGGATCGCCGGCACGACCTGCGACACGTTGCCCATGTCGGTCGAGGCGCGGTTCATGCGTCCGGCCACGAGCGGGTCGGCGAAGACGCGCCCGCGGTCGAGGGCGTTCGCCCGGTACGCCGCGAGCGCCCGCTCGTCGGTGCGGAACTCGGCGTACGGCTTCGACTCGGGGGTGATCGTGAGGCTCGCCCCCGACGCGAGCGCGCCCGCCTCGAAGCAGCGACGCACCCGCTCCTCGAGCACCTCGAGCTCGGCGAGCGTGTTCGCCCGCGTGTACCAGCGGCCCTCGGTGCGTTCGGGGATCGCGTTGGGCGCGAACCCGCCGAGGGTCTGGATGCCGTGCACCCTCGTGTCGGTGGGCAGCTGCTGGCGCAGCATCCCGATCGCGACCTGCGCGATGACGAACGCGTCGTTCGCGTTGACGCCCTCGTCGGGGTAGGCCGCCGCGTGCGCCGAGGCGCCGTCGTAGGCGACGTGGCTGTGCGAGACCGCGAACGGGCGCGCCTCGGCGACGTCGACGGGGCCGGGGTGCACCATCATCGCGAGGTCGAGGTCGCCGAACGCACCCGCCTCGATGAGCTCGATCTTGCCGCCGCCGCCCTCTTCGGCCGGCGTGCCGTACACCCGCACCGTGAGCCCGAGCTCGTCGGCCACCCGCGCGAGCGCGAGGCCGGCGCCGACCGCGCTCGCCGCGATGAGGTTGTGCCCGCACGCGTGCCCGAGGCCGGGCAGCGCGTCGTACTCGGCCATGATGCCGATCGTCACCGGGCCCGAGCCCGCCTCGGCGAGCAGCGCCGTCTCGAAGCCGAGGTAGGCGGGCGTCACCCGGAACCCGGCCGCGTCGAGCGCGTCGCCGACCCAGCCGGCGGCGCGGTGCTCCTGCCAGGCCGTCTCGGGGTGCGCGTGCAGCGTCTCCGAGAGGGCGATGAGCGAGGGGGATGCCTCGGCCACCGCCGCGTCGGCCGCGAGCTTCATCGCGGCGACGCGCCGGCTCGTCTCGGCGCGGAGGTCCTCGAGCACCGGCTCACTCATCTCCCGGCACTCCGTACGACGGCGCGGCCGACGGGTCGAGGGCGCGCGTGACGTAGTCGTCGCGCTGCGGCAGCCACACCTCGACGAGTCGCTCGAGCTCGCCGATCGGGTCGTCGTCGACCCAGTCGACGCGCAGGTCGGTGACCCGCCAGCCGTCGCCGCGCACGACCGAGAGACCGGCCGAATGGACGGGACCGGCTTCGCCGCCCGCGTCGATCGCTGCCCGCATCGCGGCGACGAGGCGCACCTCGAGGTCGCCCTCGCTCGCGAGGAACGCGTCGACCATCACCTGCGGGACCTCGGCCGAGGCGAGCATGTTGCCGCCCGCGGCGACCCCTTCGCCATGCGCTCCGGCGGCCTGCGCGTCGGCGAAGACGCCGAGCGCGCGCTGCCCCGAGTGCACCGCGGTGCGGCCCTCGGCGTCGACGACGAGCAGCTGCCGGAACTCGACGTGCTCGCGACCGTCGACGACCGCGGCGAGCGCCTCGGCGGCCGAGTCTCCGGCGGCGAGCCGCTCGAGCACGGCGGGCCCGAGCCGCGGGTCGGTCACGTTCTGCGAGTTGACGCCGCCGACCCCGTCGGCGAGGTGCACGCACCGGGCCGCGACCGCGGGCGACGACGAGCTGATCGCGGAGCCGATGGCACCCGAGGCATCCCTCGCGACGATCGAGAAGGTCATGCCGCGCCGCCCTCGGTGGCGGCATCCGTGCCGTCGGCCGCGGTGCGCGTGCCGCTGATGACGGCGGTCGCGTCGATCTCGACGAGCCATTCGGGGCGCGCGAGCGCGCTCACGACGAGCCCCGTCGACACCGGGAAGACGCCCTTGAGCCACCTGCCCATGACCCGGTAGACGGGCTCGCGGTAGCGCGGGTCGATGAGGTAGACGACGACCTTCACGATGTCGTCGAGCGACGACCCGGCCTCCTCGAGCAGCATCGCGATGTTCGCCATGGCCCGCTCGGCCTGCGCCTCGACGTCGCCGATGCCGACCGACTCGCGCGTCTCGAGGTCCTGCCCGATCTGGCCGCGCAGGTACACGACGCCGCCCGCGACGACGGCCTGGCAGAGGTCGTTGTCGAGGTTCTGCTCGGGGTAGGTGACCTTCGTGTTGAAGGGCCGGATGCGGGTGTGGGTGGTCAACGGAGGGCTCCTGTCGTGGTGAGGGCGTCGGCGGGTGCGGCGTCGGCGGTCGGCGCGGCTTCGGCGGCGGCATCCGCTTCGACGGTGCCTGCGGGTTCTGGGGCGGATGCCGCGTCGCCGGCGCTCGCAGCTGCCGACGCCGCCTCGTCGTAGGCGCGGTAGCTCTGCTGGATGCCGATCTGGTCGGCGAGGTACTTGGCGTCGTGCCACACGCCCCAGATGAAGCTCGAGCCGCGCCGCGACTGCCACGGCAGCCCGAGGAAGTAGACGCCCGGCTCGACCGAGACGCCGCGCTGGTGGCGGGGGCGACCCCGCTCGTCGAACGCGTCGACCTCGAGCCAGCCGTAGTCGACCGCGAAGCCGGTCGCCCACACGATCGAGGTGATGCCGGCCGCGGCGAGGTCGAGCTCGAGCACGGGGTCGGTCACGCACGCGGGGTCGGGGCCGAGCACGCGGGCCTCGGGCTCCTCGGGCAGGTCGAGCCCGTTGCGCTCGACGTAGGCGTCGGCCTCGTCGAGGAGCGACAGCAGGTTCGCGTCGCCCCGGGCGATGTTGGCCGCGAGGTCGGGGGCGAACCGCATGACGCCGTCGTCGTACGCCGCCGCGCGGCCCACGAGCGTGATGCCGTCGGCGGCGAGCTTGCGGAAGTCGACCGTGTGCCCGCCGTGCGCCCCGCTCACGGCGATCGTGACGTGCTCGGCGCCGGCCGCGGGCGCCGCGGCATCCCACTTGCCCAGCACGCCCAGCCACCAGCAGAAGTCGCGGTCGCGGTAGGCGCGCGGCGGGCGGTCGTGCGGGCCGACCGCGAGGTGCACCCGGCGGCCCGAGGCGCGCAGCTCGTCGGCGATCTGCACGCCCGACGAGCCGGCGCCGATCACGAGCACGCCGCCGTCGGGCAGCTGCTGCGGGTTGCGGTACCCGCTCGAGTGCAGCTGGTGCACCGGACTCGTCGCGGGCACGAGCTCGGGGATGACGGGCTTCTGGAAGGGGCCCGTCGCGGCGACGACGAAGCGGGCGCGGTACGAGCCGTCGGTCGTGTCGACGTCGAAGCCGGGCGCGCCCTCGCGTCGGCGCACCGAGCGCACCTCGACGCCCGTGCGCACGGGGGCGGCGATCATGCGCGCGTACTCGGTGAAGTACTCGGCGACGCGGTCCTTCGCCGCGAACGCGTCGGGGGAGAGACCCTCGAACTCGAGCCCCGGAAACCGGTCGTGCCAGGCCGGGCCGTTCGCGACGAGCGAGTCCCAGCGCCCGGTGCGCCAGCGTTCGGCGATGCGATCGCGCTCCAGCACCACGTGCGAGATTCCTCGCGCGCCCAGGTGCTCGCTCATCGCGATCCCCGCCTGGCCTGCGCCGACGACGACCACGTCGACCTCGTGACTCGACATCCCGAAACTCCATTCCGACCGGCGCCTTCACCGGTGGAATCAGGCTAGGAAAGGCCGTAGCATCTGTAAACCAGACAATGCTGAGGCAGTGCATCAGATCGATTGATACACTCGTCGCATGGCTCGACTCGGCCGATCAGACCTGACCCTCGTGCAGCTGCGGTACTTCGTCGCGGCCGCGACGAAGCGCTCGATGACCGAGGCCTCGGTCGACCTGCACGTCGCGC
The DNA here is from genome assembly GCF_058349945.1 of Agromyces cucurbitae. Lineage (NCBI taxonomy): Bacteria > Bacillati > Actinomycetota > Actinomycetes > Micrococcales > Microbacteriaceae > Agromyces > Agromyces cucurbitae. The sequence goes on from NZ_JBYRES010000001.1 coordinate 886,244, forward strand.
AGTCGGCCGTCTCGACCGCGATCGCGCAGCTCGAGCGCACGCTCGGCGTGCAGCTCTTCGTGCGCCAGCGCAGCAAGGGTCTCGCCCTCACCGAGGCCGGCGAGCAGCTGCTGCGCGACGCCCACTCGCTGCTCGCGCAGGTCGACGAGATGGCCGAAGCGGTGCGGGGTCACCACTACGACGTGCGCGGCACGCTGCGGCTCGCGTGCTTCGTGACCATCGCCCCGTTCGTGCTGCCCACGCTCATCTCGCGTGTCGAGGCCGAGCACCCGCACCTGCGCATCGAGGTCATCGAGGCCGACGCCGACGGCACCGTCGCGATGCTGCTCAACGGCTCGGTCGAGGCGGCGATCGCGTACGACTTCGGGCAGTTGCACGACCTCGCGTTCGACCACCTCTACTCGGCGCCGCCGCACGTGATCCTGCCGGCCGGGCACCCGCTCGCCGCACGCGAGCGCATCGAGCTCGCCGAGCTCGCCGGGCTCGACCTCGTGCTGCTCGACATGCCGCACTCGCGCGAGTACTTCCTCGGCATGCTGGCCGCGGCCGGGGTCGAACCGCAGATCCGCTACAGCTCGCGCAGCTACGAGACCGTGCGCTCGCTCGTCGCCCGCGGGCAGGGGTACTCGATCCTCAACCAGGTGCCGCGCTCGCCGCAGACCTACGACGGCGGAGAGCTCGCCGCCGTGCCGATCGCCGACGAGGTGCCACCGCTCGACGTGTGCCTCGTGCGGGTCGCCGGGGTGCGGCCGACGGCGCGGGCGCGGGTCGTCGCAAGCCTCGCGCGGGAGCTGTTCGGTGCGCCGCGGGCGTAGGACTCGACGTGGTCGGGTCGTCGAGGGTGCCGCGCGCGCACCGTTCGCCGGCGGGCGCTGGTGGCGGCATCCCGAGGCATCTGGGCGGATTCCCGTGCGCGGGTGGCGGCATCCCGAACGTATTACAGGAGCATGGGGCCGATGCCCCCGAATAGCGACCCCATCGGCCCCATGCTGCTGCAATTCGCAACGGCGTGGCGGGCCGGCGGGGGTGTACGCACCCCGCCGACCCACCGCTCGTGGCCCTCAGCCGTCGGCCGTCAGCAGTGGCAGGCGTCGCCCTCCGCACCGCAGTGCCCGGCGGCGGGCTGCGACGGCGGCACGTCGAGCGCCGGGTTCTGGTCGAAGAATCCCGTGGGCTTCAGCGTGAAGCCCGTGTAGTCGACGGGCATGATCGGCCAGTCCTCGACGCGCGGGTAGTGGGTGAGGCCGAAGCTGTGCCAGAGCACGACGTCTTCGCCGTCGATCGAGCGGTCGGCCGCGACGTACTCGGGCAGGCCCGGCGAGCCGATGCTCTGGTTCACGAAGTCGCCCGCGGGGTAGCGCTCGTCCTCGGCGAAGCGGGTGACCCACAGGTGCTCGGTCGCGAACGCCGCGCGGCGGCTGATCGACGAGTCGTCGGCCGCGGCGAGCGTCGGCTGGCCTTCGGGGAAGAGCGTGTACGCGACGGGCTCGCCGACGACGTTCGTCTTCTCGGTGTTGACGATCTCCCACACCCGGCCCACCGAGCCGTCGGCCTTGCGGCGCCCGTCGGCCTCGCTCGCGAGCACGCGCCGCGAACGGGTGAACGCGTTGCCGTGCGGGTTGCCCTCGCCCTTCGGCACGCGCTGCAGGTCGAGCTCGTGCACGGCGTTCGCGTCGCCGTCGACGGCCATGTCGAGCCGCGCGCAGAACAGGTGCTGGTGGTACGGCGCGGCGAGTCCGGGCGCGATCTGCGACGCGTACGGGTAGCCCTCGCCCGGGTAGCGCGCGGTGAACACGATGCCCGTCGCCTTCGCCTCGAACTCGATGGTGCCGTCGAGGTAGAAGTACCAGTAGAACCCGTAGTCGTAGTTGCCGACGGTCGTGAAGAAGCTCACGACGAGGCGGCGCTGGCGGCGGGTCGACTTGTGGCCGGCCCAGCCGTCGGTGTGCTTCCAGAGCAGGCCGAAATCCTCCTCGTGGATGCAGATCGCCTGCGGGATCTCGCGCGGGTTGCCGCAGTCGTCGGCGACGACGGGCGTCAGGTAGGTGATCTCGCCGAGGCAGTCGCAGCCGAGCTCGAGCGAGTTCGCGTCGCGGCCGACGAGGTACTCGCCCGTGTCGAAGTAGTTCTGCCACGACCGGTACGGCGCGGGGTCGCCGTACGGCACGACCATCTCGGCGATCGACGCGCGGTCGATGATCGAGCGGCGGCGCCCCCGGTCGTCGAACCCGATGCGGCTGAGCACGAGGCCCTCGCGCGCGTCGAAGCCGACGTGCAGGTCCCACTTCTGCCAGCTGAGCACGTTGCCGTCGAGCGTGAAGCTCGGCCCCTCGGGCTGGGTGATGACGAGCGGCTTGAGGTCGGTGCGCAGCGGGCCCGTGAGCTCGGGGTCCTCGAAGTTGCCGTTGTCGAGCGGGATCTCGGCGGGCCCGTCGTCGATGATGCGCACGACGCGGCGCTCGATCATGTCGACGAAGGCGACGAGCTGGTCGACCGGGTGGCCCCAGGCGTAGTCGCCGGGCTCGCGCTCGACGAACGCGAGGCCGCGCAGCAGGCGCTTGCCCTCCTCGCCGGGGTAGTCGAAGATGCCGGCCGAGAGCGGCGCGACGCGCACCCGCTCGGGCGTGAGTCCGCGCGAGGCGAGGGCGGCGATCCAGCCCTCGTCGGCGGCGAGGATCTCCTCGATCGCGTCGAACTCCTCGAGCAGCACGGGTGCCTGCCCCGCGACGGCCGGGTCGACCGCGACCGACGCGGTGATCGCGCCGGCGGTGAGGTCGAGCACGAGATCAGTGGTCTCGCCCGTCGCGGTGTCGAGCAGGATGACGCGGGCCTCGCGGTGCGGCGCCTCGCCATGCGGCGCGGTCCCGCTCGCGGCATCCCCGCTCGCCGCAAGCGCCGCCGCGACGAGTCGCTTCGCGGGCTCCTTGAGCGAGAGGTACGCGACGCGCACCGTCGCACCGAGCCGACCCTCGGCGACGAGCAGGTCGCGCGCGGCGAGGATCTCGTCGGCGCCGAGCGGGTCGAGCGGGTGCACCCGCCGCAGGGTCGGGGTGGCGAGGTCGGTCACTGTGTTCTCCGTATCCAGGTCGATCAGTGTGTTCGAGTTCATGAGGCGGTCTTCTCGAGGGCGTCGAGCTCGTCGATCACGTCGAGGTCGGCGGCCCGGTCGCGGCTGCGCTGCCACAGGTAGCCGACGATCGCGAGCAGGGCGATGACGACGAGGGTGCCGATCGTGAAGAGCTCGAAGGTCAGCCGGTCGACGCCCCAGACGTCGACGAAGTCGTAGTCGATGCCGAGGAGGGGTTCGAGCGTACCCGGGAAGACGGCGACCCACGAGCCCAGCAGCACCCACGCGTAGATGACCGCGAAGCACACCCACAGGCCGGCCTTGCCGCCCGGCACCCGGAACGGGCGCTCGACGTCGGCGTACTTGCGGCGCAGCACGACGACGGTCGGGAAGATCACGAGGTACGAGAGCAGCAGGGTCGAGATCGCGACGATGAGCACGATCGTGAAGATCGTCGCGGCGCTGCCCTCGAGCAGCACGGTCGCCGCGAGGCAGAAGACGGTCGCGACGATGCCGCTGAGCAGGTTCATGCGCACGGGGGTGCCGAGGCGCTCGGAGAACTTGCCGAAGTAGCGGAAGAACGCGCCGTCGGCGCCGGCGGCGGCCTGCACGCGGTCGGAGGCGATCATCCAGGCGCTCGCCTGCGTGAAGGCGATGAAGACGAAGAGCAGCGCGGCGACGGCCATCACCGGCTCGGATGCTCCGCCGTAGACCCGGAACACCTCGCGAAGGGCCTCGAGGAAGCCGCCGGCGCCCTCGATCTTGTCGGCCGGCACGACCGCGAGCAGCGCGAAGATCGGCACGAGGTAGCAGAGCATCGAGATCGTGCCCGAGGCGGCGATCGCGCGCGGCACGTCGCGCTGCGGGTTGCGCATCTCCTCGGCGGCGCCGTTCGGCGCCTCGAAGCCCACGACGGCGAAGAGGATGACGGGGGTCACGGCGAGGAAACCGGCCGTCGTCGGCGAGAAGTCGCCCGCGGCGAAGCCGTTGATGCCGTACTGCATGCCGTAGAGCACGACCGTGACGACGAAGATCGCCAGCAGGCCGACCTTGACGATCGCGCCGGCCGCGAGGATGTGCTTGCCGTAGTTCAGGCCGATCACGGCCGTCGCGATCGCGAGCCAGATGAACGCGATCTTGAACACGTAGTCGCCGATGCTGCCGGGGGCGAGCGGAGCGATGTACGCGTCCCAGGCCGCCGCCGAGATGAAGACGAGCGAACCGCCCATCCACAGCGGGTTGGTGATCCAGTAGAACATCGTCGCGACGGCCGCCGTCGCCTTGCCGAAGGCGAGGCGCACCCACACGAACGGGCCGCCCTCCTCGTGGAAGGCGCTGCCGAGCTCGGCGATGACGAGCGCGTACGGGAACAGGAAGGTGATGCCGATCACGAGCGTCCACGTGAACGCCTCGGCGCCGGCGCCCGCGATGAGGGCGATCGTGTCGATGGCGATGATCGCGCTGATCGACATCAGCACGATGTCGGCGCGGCCCAGCGTCTTGCGGAAGTGCTGGGCGCGGAAGTTCGAGGTCTCCAGTTGCACGCTCATCGAGGACTCCTCTGTCCGTCATGGCTCGGGGGATTCGCGGGCCGGCGACGCATCGTCGCGCCGGGTCGACCGATCGCGAGACGAGTCAAGCGCAGCGCGCTCGATCGCGCCAATACATGTCTTCGGTCCAGCAGATCAATTCATTTGATGCGGATGCCGCGAGCGGGGGAAACGCTCGAGGCGAGGTTGACTCTGCACAATCGTATAGATCTCGATGAGGCATTCATATCAAGCAGTGCTTGACACAGGATTCGAAAACGATACGGTTGTTCAGTCCTCATCTCACAACGCTGTGCCAAGGAGGTTCCCCCGCATGACCACCACTCCCGCCGACGCCACCCAGAACGGCGCCCTCGCCACGGGCAGGCTCGGCACCTTCGACATCGTCTTCTTCGTCGTCTCCGCAGCCGCGCCCCTCACCGTCGCGGTGAGCTCGGCGCCGCTCGCCTTCCTCGTCGGCGGCGTCGGCGCACCGGGCGCGATGCTCGCGAGCGGCGTCGTGCTCATCCTGTTCGCGATCGGGTTCACCGCGATGTCGCGCTTCGTGCGCAACACCGGCGCCTTCTACGCGTACGCGGCCGCCGGCCTCGGCAAGCCCGTGGGCATCGGAGTCGCCTTCACGACGATCGTCGCCTACGCGTTCCTGTGCATCTGCTTCTACGCCCTGCTCGGCTTCTACGCGAACCTCACGTTCACGAACCTCTTCGGGTTCGACCTGCCGTGGGGCGTCTGGTCGGTCGTCTCGGTGCTCGTCATCGGCTACCTCGGCTACCGCCGCATCGACGTCGGCGCCAAGGTGCTCGCGGTGCTGCTGAGCGCCGAGATCGCCATCCTGCTCATCATCGCGGTCGCGATCATCGTGCAGAACGGCGGCACCATCGGCGAGGCGACGGCGGCGTCGTTCGATCCGAAGAACGTGTTCTTCGCGGCGGGTGCGAGCGCGCTCTTCGTGTTCGGCTTCGGGGCGTTCCTCGGCTTCGAAGGCACCGTCATCTACGCCGAGGAGGCGAAGGACCCCGACCGCACGGTGCCGCGGGCGACGTACATCGCGATCGCGTTCCTCGGCATCTTCTACGCCTTCACCTTCTGGGCGCTCACGGTCGCCTTCGGTGCCGACGGCGTCATCGCGCTCGCCAACTCCGAGAACTTCGAGGAGATGCAGTTCATCGCCGGCGAGAACGCGCTCGGCGCCTGGGCCGGGGTCGTGCTCGAGGTGCTCATCGTCACGAGCTTCTTCGCCTGCACCCTCGCGTTCCACAACGCGTGCTCTCGGTACCTGTTCTCGCTCGGGCGCGAGCGCCTGCTGCCCGCACCGCTCGCCCGCACCCACCCGCGCATGCGGTCGCCGCACGTCGCGAGCATCACGCTCACGGTGATCTGCCTGATCGCGGTGCTCGCCGGTGCGCTGTCCGGCGCCGACCCGTTCCTCGGGCTCGGCCTGTGGACCTACGCCATCGGCGTGGCGGGCCTCATCTTCGCCCAGGGCGTCGCCGCGGTCTCGGTGATCGGCTTCTTCTGGAAGGACCGCCGCGGCTACGGCGTGTGGCGGGTGCTCGTCGCGCCCGTGCTCGGCGCCGTCGGACTGCTCGTCGCGTTCATCGTGATCATCGCCAACTTCGACCTCGTCTCGGGCTTCACCGATCCCGTCGTGAACTGGGCGCTCATCGGGTGCGTGCCGGCCGTCTTCGTCGTCGGCATCGTGGTCGGCCTCGTCATGCAGCGGCGGGCGCCCGAGCGCTACGCCGCCCTCACCCAGTCGGTTACCGTCGTAGAGCCGGAACGCAGCGTCGACCCGGAGAACGCGGAGGTCCAGTAGTGGCGGCAGAGAAGGTGCAGCAGCGCAAACGCGACCTGCTCCGCGCGGCGAGCCAGGTCATCAGCGAGCGCGGCATCGCCGGTGCGAGCGTGCGGTCGGTCGCCGAGCGGGCCGAGGTGAGCTCCGGCAGCGTGCTCTATCACTTCGACAGCTTCGACCACCTCGTCGAGACCGCCGTGCGCGGCGCGATCGACGAGTTCATCGAGCGGCGTCACGCACTCGTCGACGGCATCACCGACCCGGTCGAGCGTCTGCGCGCGACCATCGAGGCCGGCATCCCCGAGGTCATCAGCGACGACCTGCGTATCACCTACGAGGCATCCGCCACCCTGCGCGACCACCCGCAGTACCGGCTGCACATGGCGGTGCTGCTCGAGCGCCAGGTCGCGCTGTACCGCACGAACATCGAGGTCGGCGTCGCGCTCGGCGCGTTCCGCCCGCGCATGCCGGCCGACATGATCGCCTCGAACCTCGTCGCCCTCGAGGACGCGTACGACCTCTACCTGCTGAACCCCGACAACTGGGAGCGCGGCCGCTACCTCGAGTGCACGGTGCGGTACGCCGAGCTCGCGCTCGACTGCGACCTCGGCGGGGATGCCGCCGGCGAGGCCGGCGACGCCCGCCGCGAGGCCGATGCAGCCGCCGACCACGACGAATCACCGAAGGACCCGCAGTGATCGACCGCCCCACCGCAGCACCCCGCGCCCGCGACCTCGGCATCCCCTTCGACGGCGAGCCGGGGCGATGGAACGCGATCACCGATGTGCCCGGCCTCGAGGTCGGGTACGCGACGATCGTCGGCGACGAACCGGTCGTCGCGCGCACCGGCGTGACGGCGATCCTCCCGCGCGGCGCGGCGGCGCCCGGCGTGCCCTGCGCGGCCGGCGTGGCGGTGCTCAACGGCAACGGCGAGCTCACCGGCCGCAGCTGGATCGAGGAGGCCGGCCAGTTCCAGACGCCGATCGCGATCACGAACTCGCACGCGGTCGGCGCCGTGCACCGCGGCATCGACCGGTGGATGGCCGAGCACGACCCGGCGACGGCCGCGCAGTGGATGCTGCCCGTCATCGGCGAGACGTGGGACGGCTACCTCAACTCGATCAACGCCGACACGGTGACCCCCGAGCATGCGATCGAGGCGCTGGATGCCGCGGCCGCCGGCCCGATCGCCGAGGGGAACGTCGGCGGCGGGACGGGCATGAACTGCTACGGATTCAAGGGTGGCACGGGCACGGCCTCGCGCATCGTGCGATCGGGTGACCGCAGCTGGACGGTCGGCGTGCTGCTGCAGGCGAACTTCGGGTCGCGCAGGGAGCTGCGCGTCGCCGGGCGCACGCTCGGACGCGACTCGCAGGCGCCGAACCCGATTGAGACGACCGACTGGTTCGAGCGCGACCTGGTGAACGCGGGTGCCGCGGATGCCCCCGGCGTCGGCGGCGCGGCAGCCCCGCGGGCGGTGCCGGGCGCCGGCAGCGTCATCGTCGTCGTCGCGACCGACGCGCCACTGCTGCCCGACCAGTGCCGCGCCCTCGCGCGCCGCGTGCCGCTCGGCCTCGCCCGCACGGGCACGACCGGCAGCCATTTCTCGGGCGACATCTTCCTCGCCTTCTCGACGGCGAACCACGGGGCGCTGACCTCGCGCATGCGGAACGGCGGCATCGGCGTCGAGCAGCTCGAGCACGTCGCATGGGGGAGCATCGACCCGTTCTACGCGGCGGTCGTCGAGGCGACCGAGGAGGCGGTGCTCAACGCCCTCGTCGCCGCGCGCGACACGGTCGGGCGCGAGGGCCACGCGAGCCACGCGCTGCCGCACGACGAGGTGCGCGCGGCATTCGCGGGCGCCTGAGGCGGCGACCTTCGCGAGACTCCGTCACTGCTCCGCCCAGCGGAGCAGTGACGGAGTCGCGCGCGGCCACCGCTGTCGCGGCATCCGGGCCATCGCCTCGCAGCCCGAGCCGTGGCGCGCCGCGCCGGCCGACCGTCCGGCTCAGAACAGCTGGCGCGCGTTCGCCTTGGCGAGGTCGACGAGCTCGTCGCCGCGCCCCGAGAGGACGGTGCGGAGCGCATAGAGCGTGAAGCCCTTGATCTGCTCGGCCGTGATGGTCGGCGGCATCGACAGCTCCTGGCGCTCGGTGACCACGTCGAGGAGGGCCGGACCGTCGTGCGCGATGACGTCGGCGAGGGCCTCGGGGAGGTCTTCGGAGCGCTCGACGCGGCGCGCGTAGACGCCGAGCGCGCGCGCCACCTCGGCGAAGTCCGGGTTCACGAGGTCGGTGCCGTAGTTGACGAAGCCCGCCGCCTTCATCTCGAGCTCGACGAAGTTGAGCGAGGAGTTGTTGAAGACCACGATCTTCGCGGGCAGCTCGTTCTGCGTGAGCGTGATGAGCTCGCCGAGCAGCATGGTCAGGCCGCCGTCGCCCGCGAGGGCGATGACCTGTCGATCCGGATGCGCGGCCTGTGCGCCGATCGCGTGCGGCAGCGCATTGGCCATCGAGCCGTGCGCGAAGGAGCCGATCATCCGTCGGCGTCCGTTCATCGTGAGGTAACGGGCGGCCCAGACGACCGGGGAGCCGACATCGGGGATCAGGATCGCATCGTCGTCGGCGGCCTCGTCGATGAGCCGGGCGAGGTACTGGGGGTGGATCGGCTTGCCTCGTTTCGAGGGCGTGGCGAGGTCGTCGAGCTTGGCCCTGGTGCGTCGATAGTGGTCTCGCGACTCGTCGAGGTGGCGTCGATCCGTCTTGCGGGTGAGCAGCGGGAGCAGCGCGGCGGCGGTGTCCTTCACGCTGCCGACCAACCCGAGGTCGACCGGGTGCCGACGCCCGAGCTGTTCGCCGCGGATGTCGACCTGGATCGTCGTCGCGTTCTCGGGATAGAACTGGCGGTACGGGAAGTCGGTTCCCAGCATCAGCAGCGTGTCCGCGCGCTCCATGGCCCGGTAGCCGGAGGCGAAGCCGAGCAGCCCGGTCATGCCGACGTCGAACGGGTTGTCGTACTCGATGTACTCCTTGCCGCGCATCGCGTGGACGATCGGCGCACCCAGCGCGTCGGCGAGCGCGACCACCTCGTCGTGCGCGCCCGCGGTCCCCGCGCCGGCGAGGATGGTCACGCGGCGCCCGGCATCGAGCAGTTCGGCCGCACGGACGATCTCGCCCTGCGCGGGCACGACGTGCGAGATGCTCGGCGTGATGGTCGATGCCCGGTCGGTCATCGACGGGGCCAGTGCCACGTCTCCGGGGATCACGACGACCGCGACGCCCCGCTTCTCGATCGCGGTGCGCATCGCGACCTCGAGCACGTGCGGCATCTGGCTCGGGCTCGCCACGTACTCGGCGTACACGGACGCCTCACGGAAGAGCTCCTGCGGATGCGTCTCCTGGAAGTACGCGGTGCCGATCTCGGCGGTGGGCACGTGGGCGGCGATCGCGAGCACGGGTACCCGTGAGCGGTTCGCGTCGAAGAGGCCGTTGATCAGATGGAGATTGCCCGGTCCAGCGCTCCCGACCGTGACGGCCAGCTCGCCCGTGGTGGCGGCGTCGGCCGCGGCCGCGAACGCGCCTGCCTCCTCGTGCCGCACGTGCACCCACTCGATGGTGCCGTCCTTGCGCAGGGCGTCGGTGAAGCCGTTGAGCGAATCACCCGGGATGCCGTAGATACGGCGCACGCCGCTCGCTGAGAGTGTGGCGACCATCTGTTCTGCCACCGTCGACATCGGGATCCTCCTCGGAACATCAATCCATGCAAACGAATCAATATTGCGAACGGTCGAGGACCGCGTTTCATTCCGCGGCGGGCACCTGCCCCGCCCCGGATCCGGATCGTCGACTCAGGCGTCGTGCCGGGTCGCGCGCGGTTCGTACCGCACGGGCGCGAAGGCGCGGGCGACGAGTGCCCGCAGGTCGTCGAGCTCGCCCGTCGCGGACCCCTGCGCGCGCGCCTGCACGAGCACGTTGCCGATCGCCGTCGCCTCGACCGGGCCCGCGAGCACCGGGATGCCCGCGCGATCGGCCGTGCGCCGGCAGAGCAGCTCGTTGAGAGCGCCGCCCCCGACGATGTGGATCGTGGACACGTCGACGCCCGACAGGATCGACGCCTCGCGCACGGCGTCGGCGAAGGCCTGGGCGAGGCTCTCGACGATCGAGCGGGCGAACTCGGCGCGGGACCGCGGCGGCGCGACCCCGTACTCCGCGCACCACTCGACGATGCGGCCGGGCAGGTCGCCGGGCGCGAGGAACCGGGGGTCGTTCGCATCGAACAGCGCGACCGGCCGGTCGACGGCGGCCGCGGCATCCAGCAGCTCTGAGAGGACCACGGTCGAACCGTCTCGCTCCCACCAGCGCACCGACTCGCTGAGCAGCCACAGCCCCATGACGTTGTGCAGGAACCGCACGCGCCCGTCGACGCCGCCCTCGTTCGTGAAGTTCGCGGCGCGGGCCGCGTCGCTCGTGACGGGCCGTTCGAGCTCGACGCCGACGAGTCCCCACGTGCCGCACGAGATGTAGGCGGCCGACTCGGCTCGCATCGGCACGGCGACGACGGCCGAGGCCGTGTCGTGGGAGCCGACGGCGATGACGTCGACGCCGTCGGACGCCCCGAGCTCGGTGGCGACGGCGGGGCGCAACGGCCCGATGAGGGCACCCGGCGACACGAGTTCGGGCAGCAGGGATGCCTCGAGCCCGAGCCGCTCGACGAGCTCGAGGTCCCACTCGCCGGTCGTGACGGCGAGGAGGCCCGTGGTCGACGCGTTCGTGCGCTCGGCGACGCTCGCGCCGGTGAGCTGGTAGGCGACGAGGTCGGGGATGAGGAGCAGCTCGTCGGCGAGGCCGAGCCAGCCGCCGGCCCGCTCGGCCGCGAGCTGGTAGACGGTGTTGAACGGCAGGAACTGCAGCCCGCTGCGATGGTACAGCTCGGCGAACGGCACGAGGGCGTGCACGTCGTCGACCGCGTTCGCGTTGCGCTCGTCGCGATAGTGGAACGGTTCGCCGAGCAGGCGCCCGTCGCGCAGCAGCCCGTAGTCGACCGCCCACGAGTCGACGCCGATCGACGTGATCGCGGGCTCGCGGCGGAACGCCTCGGCGAGTCCCAGCGACAGGTCGCGGTAGAGACCCGTGAAGTCCCAGTGCAGTCCGGAGGCGAGTCGCACGGGCCCGTTCGGAAAGCGGGCGACCTGCTCGAGGTCGAGGCGCCCCGCCGCCTGGTCGACGTGGCCGACGACGACGCGTCCGCTCGTCGCGCCGAGGTCGACGGCGGCGACGGCGCCCGCGTCCGACGAGCCCGGGGTCATCGCAGGAAGGCGGCGGCGACGCCGGAGTCGACGGGGATGTGGAGCCCGGTGGTGCGGCTGAGCTCGGGGCCGGTGAGCACGTACACGGCGTCGGCGACGTTCTCGGGCACGACCTCGCGCTTGAGGATCGTGCGGTTCGCGTAGAACTGGCCGAGGTCCTCCTCCTTCACCCCGTAGGTCGCGGCGCGGTTCGCACCCCAGCCCGAGGCGAAGATGCCCGAGCCGCGCACGACGCCGTCGGGGTTGATGCCGTTGACGCGCACGCCGTGCTCGCCGAGCTCGACCGCGAGCAGTCGTACCTGGTGGGCCTGGTCGGCCTTCGTCGCCGAGTAGGCGATGTTGTTGGGGCCGGCGAAGACGGAGTTCTTCGAGGAGATGTAGATGATGTCGCCGCCGAGCTGCTGGTCGATGAGCACGCGGGCGGCGGCCTTGGACACGAGGAACGAGCCCTTGGCCATGACGTCGTGCTGCAGGTTCCAGTCGGCCTCGGTGGTCTCGAGCAGGGGCTTCGAGAGCGAGAGGCCGGCGTTGTTGACGACGAGGTCGACGCCGCCGAACGCGAGCACCGCCTCGTCGAGCGCGGCCTGCACGGCGGTGGCGTCGGCGACGTTCGCGGCGACGCCGATCGCGACATCGGTCGAGCCCAGCTCGGCGGCGGCGGCCTGCGCCTTGCCGAGGTCGAGGTCGGCGACGACGACGCAGGCTCCCTCGGCGGCGAGGCGGGTCGCGATGGCCTTGCCGATGCCCGACGCGGCACCGGTGACGAACGCGATGCGGCCCTGGTGGGTCTTGGGCTTGGGCATGCGCTGGAGCTTCGCCTCTTCGAGCGCCCAGTACTCGATGCGGAACTTCTCGGCGTCGGAGATGGGGGAGTAGGTCGACACCGACTCCGCGCCGCGCATGACGTTGATCGCGTTGACGTAGAACTCGCCCGCGACGCGCGCGGTCTGCTTGTTCGCCCCGTACGAGAACATGCCGACGCCCGGCACGAGCACGATGAGCGGGTCGGCGCCGCGCATCGCGGGCCACTCGGGTTGGCCAGCAGAGCCTGCGGTGGCGTGGGCGTCGTAGTACGCCCGGTAGTCGGCGCGGTACGCCTCGTGCAGCTCGTGCAGGCGCGCGATCTGCTCCTCGGCCGTCGCCGTCGCGGGAACGTCGAGGATGAGCGGCTTCACCTTCGTGCGGAGGAAGTGGTCGGGGCAGCTCGTGCCGAGCGCCGCGAGCGCCGGGGCCTTCTCGCTCGCGAGGAAGTCGAGCACGACCTCGGTGTCGGTGAAGTGGCCGACCATCGGCTTGTCGTGCGATGCGATGCCGCGGATCGTCGGCGCGAGGGCGGCGGCGCGCTCACGGCGCTCGGCCTCGGGCAGCGCCTCGTAGCCGGGGCGCACGCCGCCGAACGGCTGCGGGTCGCCGTGCTCGGCGAGGTAGGCCGCGGCGGTGTCGATGATCCAGAGCGAGTTCTGCTCCGCGGCATCCGAGGTGTCGCCCCACGCGGTGATGCCGTGACCGCCGAGGATGCAGCCGACCGCCTGCGGGTTCGCGGCCTTGATCGCGGCGATGTCGAGCCCGAGCTGGAAGCCGGGGCGCCGCCACGGCACCCACGCGACCTTGTCGCCGAAGATCTTCGCGGTCAGCTGCTCGCCGTCGGCGGCGGTCGCGATCGCGATGCCCGAGTCGGGGTGCAGGTGGTCGACGTGCGCCGCGTCGACGAGGCCGTGCATGGCCGTGTCGATCGACGGGGCGGCACCGCCCCTGCCGTGCAGGCAGTAGTCGAACGCGGCGACCATCTCGTCCTCGCGGTCGACACCCGGGTACACGCCGACGAGCGCCCGCAGGCGGTCGAGCCGCAGCACCGCGAGGCCCTGCTCGGTGAGCGTGCCGAGGTCGCCGCCAGACCCCTTCACCCAGAGCAGGTCGACCGGCTCGCCCGTGACGGGATCGGTCGCGGTGCCCTTGGCGGAGGTGTTGCCGCCGGCGTAGTTCGTGTTCTTCGGGTCGGCGCCGAGGCGATTCGACCGCGCGATGAGCTCTGCAGCTGCGGGGTTCGTCATGATCACGCCCCCCAGCCGGCCTGCACGCCGCCGACGCGGTCGGCCGCGATCTGCGCGAGGTAGCCCGACTCGGCGAACGCGGCCATCGGGTCGGCGGGGAGGCCCCGCGACTCGCGCCACTCGGCGAGGGCCGGTCGCACATCGGTGTAGAACGCGTCCATGAACACGCGGTTCGCCTCGAGCACGTCGCCCGAGAGCTGCGCGGCGCGCAGCGCCCCGGCGTCGACGAGGAGGGCTCGCGCCGTCATCTCCTGCACGTTGAGCACGCTGCGGATCTGGCCGGGCACCTTGTCCTCGACGTTGTGGCACTGGTCGAGCATGAACGCGACGTCGGGGTCGTTGAAGCCGCCGCCGCGGATCACCTCGAAGATGATGCGGAACAGCTGGAACGGGTCGGCCGCGCCCACGATGAGGTCGTCGTCGGCGTAGAACCGCGAGTTGAAGTCGAACGAGCCGAGCTTGCCGAGGCGCAGCAGCTGCATGACGATGAACTCGATGTTCGTGCCGGGCGCGTGGTGGCCGGTGTCGAGGCAGACCATGGCCTTGTCGCCGAGCGCGGCCACCTGCGCGTACGAAGTGCCCCAGTCGGGAACGTCGGTGTGATAGAACGCCGGCTCGAAGAACTTGTACTCGAGCACGAGGCGCTGGTCGTCGCCGAGGCGCGCGTAGATCTCCTGCAGCGAGTCGTGCAGGCGGTCCTGCCGGCCCCGCAGGTCGGCCTGGCCCGGGTAGTTCGAGCCCTCGGCGAGCCAGATCTTCAGGTCGCGGCTGCCGGTCGCGTGCATGATGTCGATGCACTCGAAGTGGTGGTCGATCGCCTTGCGGCGCACGGCGGCGTCTTCGTGGGTGAGGGCGCCGAACTTGTAGTCGTCGTCCTGGAAGGTGTTCGAGTTGATCGTGCCGAGGGCGACCCCGTGGTCTTCGGCGTGGCGCTTGAGGCCCTCGTAGTCGTCGACGCGGTCCCACGGGATGTGCAGGGCCACGGTCGGCGCGAGCGCCGTGTACCGGTGCACCTGCGCGGCATCCGCGATCTTCTCGTACGGGTCGCGCGGCGTGCCGGGCGTCGCGAACACCTTGAAGCGCGTGCCCGAGTTGCCGAACGCCCAGCTCGGCAGCTCGATGGCCTGCGCGGCCAGCTGCGCCTGGATGTCGTCGGTGAGGATGCTCACTGTGGTCCTGCTTTCGTGAGGGTGGTCGGATGCCGCGCCGGCCGTGCGCCGGGTCAGCGGCCCGTCGGGGTCGTCGGCTCGGTGTCGAGCCGGGCGAGCTGGTCTTCGAGGTGGAACACCTCGGGGAGTCTGGGGGCGCCCTGGTCGGGGCGGCCGCCGTCGAGGGCGACGAAGAAGGGGGCCATCTCCGCCTCCCACGCGGCGGTGCGCGGGTCGGCCGCGAGGGCGGTCTGGGATGCCTCGTCGTCATCGGTCTCGTAGTAGCCGATGAGGAGGCCGTCGTCGCGCAGGTACAGCGAGTAGTTGCGCCGGCCGGAGGCCTCGATGGCGCGCAGCATCTCGGGGGCGACCGCGGCGTGCCGCTCGCGGTACTCGTCGAGGCGGTCGGGGTCGACCTGCAGCTGGAAGCAGATGCGCTCGGTGCGCGGTGCTGATGCGGTCATCGCGTGCTCGGCTCCTCGGTCGCGGCGCGTGCGGTGGGGTGGGATGCCTGTGCCGAGGAGGGGAGGCGCAGGCCGGGCCCGGGGAGCCCGGCCTGCGGCATCCTCAGCGGATCAGGTCTCTTCGACTCAGAAGTCGAAGTCGCCGATGTTCTCGGCGTCGAACACGAACGGGTCGCCGAGGAGCACGACGCCGTCGGCGCCGACCTCGTACTCGCCGAGCTTGCCGGCCTCGAACGAGTCGCCCTCTTCACCCGTGATGTCGCCCTCGATGAGCGCCTTCGACGCGTACGCGGCGAGGTAGCCGAGGTCGGCCGGGTTCCACAGCGCGAACGACGTGACGGTGCCGTCCTCGACGTACTCGCGCATCTGGTTCGGCGTGCCGAGGCCGGTCAGCGCGACCTTGCCCTTGTACTCCGACGTCGAGAGGTAGCGCGCCGCGGCCGCGATGCCGACCGTGGTGGGCGAGACGATGCCCTTGAGGTTCGGGTGGGTCTGCAGCAGCGCCGCCGTCTTGTCGAACGAGGTCTGGTCGTCGTCGTCGCCGTAGACGGTGTCGACGAGCTTCACGTTCGGGTGGTTCGCGGCGAGCTCCTCCTTCATGAGGTCGATCCACGCGTTCTGGTTCGTCGCGTTGGCCGAGGCCGAGAGGATGGCGATCTCGCCCTCGTCGCCGATCTGCTCGGTGATGAGGTCGACCTGCACCTTGGCGATGCCCTCGGCGGTCGCCTGGTTGATGAACACGTCGCGGCAGTCGGGGTTGGTGTCGGAGTCGAACGTGACGACCTTGACCCCGGCGTCACGGGCCTCGTTGAGGGCGTCGCAGATCGCCTCGGGGTCGTTCGCCGACACCGCGATCGCGCCGACGCCCTGCTGGGTGAGTGTGTTGATGTAGCTCACCTGCGCGTCGGGCGTCGCCTCGGCAGGGCCGACCTCGGCGAAGGTGCCGTCGAACTCGCCGATGGCCTCCTTCGCACCCGACGACGACGTGTCGAAGTACGGGTTGCCGAGGTTCTTCGGCAGGAAGGTGATCGACAGGTTGCCGGCGTCGCCGCCGTCGGTCGACTCGCCGCCGGTGCCGCTGTCGACCGCGCAGCCCGTCAGCACCAGTGCCGCGGCCGCCGTGAGCGCGACGAGCGCGCCCGCGCGGGTCTTCTTCTGAAACATCGTTGTTCTTCCCTTCATCGGAATGAGGTCGACGAGTGATCGCCTCGACTGGTCGCGCGGCCCGGTCACCCTGCTGTGGAGGCCTCGACGCGCGGTGTTCCCCCTGGTGCCCTCCGGCGCTTGCGCAGCCAGGCCAGGAAGCTGGTGGTCACCACCGAGAGCACGAGCAGCGCCCCGGTGATGATGTTGATGACGTCGCTCGTGACGTTCGCGAGTCGCAGCGCGCTCGAGAGCACGCCGATGAGCAGCACGCCGGCGATGACGCCGTGGATGGCCCCGCGGCCGCCGAATACCGAGACCCCGCCGAGCACGACCGCGGCGATGACCTGCAGTTCGAGGCCGGTCGCGTTGTCGCCGCGGGCGCTCCCGAAGCGCAGCGTGTAGAAGACGCCCGCGAGGGCCGAGATCACGCCGGCGAGCACGAAGAGCACGAACTTCGTGCGCTCGACGTGCACGCCCGAGAACCGGGCGGCGGCCTTCGACAGTCCGATCGCGTAGATGCCGCGACCGAACGGCGTGAAGTGCAGCAGCACGATGAACACGACGAGCAGCACGAGGAACACGAACAGCACGACGGGCACGTTGCTGCCGCCGACGCGCGCCTTGGCGAGGTCGGTCCAGAAGTCGGGGAAGTCGGTGATGGCGGTCGTGCCGAGCAGCCCGACGGCGAGTCCGCGGAAGAGCGCCAGCGTGCCGATCGTCACCGCGAGCGAGGGGAGCCCGACCACCGTGACGAGGAACCCGTTGACGGCTCCGCACACGGCGCCGGCGACGAGCGCGACGACGATCGCGAGCTCGAACGGCATGCCGCCCGCGGTGAGCACGCCCGTGAGCACGCTCGAGAGGCCGACGATGCTCGCGACCGAGAGGTCGATCTCGCCCGTGATCATGATGAGCGTCATCGGGAGGGCGATGAGCAGGATCGGCATGACGTCGAGCAGCAGGTACGTGACGGTGATGGGCTGGCCGAAGCCGCGCACGGTGGCCGCGGCGACGAGCGAGACGACGACGACGAGGGCGACGATCGCCATCTCGCGAGTGAGCAGCACCCGCTGCCAGAGCGGACGGTCGTAGTCGCGGTACGTGCGCGCGATGGCGGCGGCCGCGGTGGTGGTGGCGGTCATCGTTCGTCCTCCCTCGCCTCGAGGAGCTTGCGTTTCTGTCGCACGGCGAGCACGCGGTCGAGCACGATGGCGCCGATGATGAGGGCGCCGACCACGGCGCGCTGCCAGAAGTCGGGGATGCCGAGGATGGGCAGCGCACGGTTGATCGTGAGCAGCAGCCAGGCGCCGATCGCGGCGCCCCAGACCGAGCCCACGCCGCCGGTGATGGCGACGCCGCCGATGACGGCCGCGCCGACGGCGTCGAGCTCCCAGCCGGCGCCCGCCTGCGAGTTGATGGTGCCGTAGCGCGCGGCGTAGAGCACGCCCGCGAGGCCCGAGAGCGCGCCCGAGACCACGAAGGCGATGAGCAGGCGTCGGGTGACGCGCAGGCCGTAGAGCTCGGCCGCGGCGGGGTCGGAGCCGATCGCGTAGAATTCGCGGCCGCCCCGGGTGTTCTTCATGATCCAGCCGGTCACGGCGAGCACGACGACGGCGATGATCGTGAGGATCGGGATCCACAGGATCTGCCCGGTGCCGAGCGCGAGGAAGTCCTTCGGGAGGTCGGAGGCGTTGATGCGGTCGCTGCCCGTCCACAGCACGTTGATGCCGCGGTAGGCGTAGAGGGTGCCGAGCGTGATGACCATGGCCGGCACCTTCGCGAACGCGACGAGCGCGCCGTTGATGAGGCCGAGGAGCCCGCCGAAGACGACGGCGATCACGAACACGGCGACGATCGGGATGCCCTGCAGGTCGATGAACAGCCGGCCCGTGAGGTAGGCCGACAGGCCGAGGATCGAGCCGACCGAGAGGTCGACGTTGCGCGTGATGATGACGATCGCCTGCCCGATCGCGACGAGCACGAGGATCGCCGGGGTGAGCAGCAGGTCGCGCCAGCCGTCGGCGCTGAACAGGAAGTTCGGGTTCGCGACGGTCGCCGCGAGCACGACGAGCGCGAGGGCGAGCAGGATGCCGAACTCGCGCACGGCGCCGATCGCGTGGAGCCGCTTGGTGACGGCGGTCTTCTCGATGGTGGCGGTCACTGGTGGGCCCCCTCGGCGTGGGTCGCGGCGAACATGACGTTCTCGCTCGTCGCGGCGTCGCGGTCGATCTCGGCGGTGATGCGGCCCTCGCGCATGACGAGCACGCGGTCGGCCATGCCGAGCACCTCGGGCAGCTCGGAGGAGATCATGAGGATGCCCATGCCGCGCCCCGCGAGCTCCGAGAGCAGGCGGTGCACCTCGGACTTCGTGCCGATGTCGATGCCGCGGGTCGGCTCGTCGATGATGAGCACCCGGGGCTCGGTCGCGAGCCACTTGCCGAGCACGACCTTCTGCTGGTTGCCGCCCGAGAGGGTGCCCGCGACGGTCGAGAGGGCGTTCGTCTTGACCTCGAGCCGGCTCGCCCACTCCTTCGCGGCGCGGTTCTCCATGCCCGAGGTGATGAGGCCGGCCTTCGCGATGGTCTCGCGGATCGCGAGCGTGACGTTGCGGGCGACCGACGAGTCGAGCACGAGGCCCTGCTTGCGACGGTCTTCGGGGACGAGCGCGAGACCGGCCTTCATCGCGGCATCCGGCCGGCCCTTCGGCACCGCGCGACCGCCGAGGCGCACGGTGCCCTCGTCGTAGCCGTCGACGCCGAACACGGCGCGGGCGACCTCGCTGCGACCGGCACCGACGAGGCCGGCGAGACCGACGATCTCGCCGGCGCGCACGGTGAACGAGATGTCGTGGAAGAGGGGGCTCGACAGCCCCTCGACCTCGAGCAGCGGCTCGCCGATCTCGGCCTCGAGCTTGGGGAAGAGCTCGGTCACGTCGCGGCCGACCATCTGGCGCACGAGCTCGTCGACCGTGGTCTCGCCGATGGGGGTCGTCGCGATGTAGGCGCCGTCGCGCATGACGGTGACGGTGTCGCAGAGGGCGAAGACCTCGTCGAAGCGGTGCGAGATGAACAGGAGCGCGCGACCCTCGTCGCGCAGGCTCCGCGCGATCTGGAAGAGACGGTCGACCTCGACGCCCGAGAGGGCGGCGGTCGGCTCGTCCATGATGAGCACGCGCGCGTCGAGCGAGACGGCCTTCGCGATCTCGATGACCTGCTGGTCGGCGATCGACAGGCCCTCGGCCGGGCGGTCGGGGTCGATGCCGACCCCGAGCCGGGCGAACAGCTGCTCGACCTCGTGCCGCATCGCCTTGCGGTCGATGCGACCCCAGCGGTTCACGGGCTGTCGGCCCATGAAGACGTTCTCGGTGACGGTGAGGTCGGGGAAGAGCGTGGGCTCCTGGTAGATGACGGCGATGCCCGCGGCCTTCGACTGCGCGGTCGACCCGAAGTCGACGCTCTCGCCGCCCAGGCGGAGGTCGCCGGCATCGCGGCGGTAGAGGCCCGCGACGATCTTCACGAGCGTCGACTTGCCGGCGCCGTTCTCGCCGATGAGCGCGTGGATCGATCCGCGCTCGAGCCGCAGGCTGCCGGATCGCAGCGCGACCACTGCTCCGAACGACTTCGCCACGTGCTCGAGTTCGAGCATCGGCGGAGTCGCCGCAGGCGTGGGCGGGGTGTCCGTCACGGGGGCCTCCTCGTCGAGGTGGAGCGGGGGATGCGCTCGTTGTCACAGGTGGTGATGAATCGATTCAAAATCGACCCACGGTTACTGTAAGGTCAGGTCGGGCGAGTGGTCAAGTCACGATATTGAAACGACTCAATCCGCGTGCCGACCGCCCGTCGGGTTCGATGTCATGATCGAATCGGCTCGATGCCGAGCGGTCGCGACCGGTTCGGTGGGGAAACCAGGAGGGGAACGGCAATGGCAGTGAGTGTTCGTGACGTCGCGGCCGCCGCGTCGGTGTCGGTCGGAACCGTCTCGAACGTGCTCAACCGGCCCGACAAGGTCGCGCCCGCGACCGTCGAGCGGGTGCTCGCGGCCATCGAGGAGCTCGGGTTCGTGCGCAACGACGCGGCCCGCCAGCTGCGCGCCGGCCGGAGCCGCTCGATCGGCTTCGTCGTGCTCGACGTGCGCAACCCGTTCTTCACCGAGGTCGCTCGCGGCGCAGAGACCCGCGCCGCCGACGCCGGCCTCACCGTGCTGCTCGGCACGAGCGACGAGGACATCGAGCGCGAGCGCGTCTACGTCGACCTCTTCGAGGAGCAGCGTGTGCACGGCGTGCTCATCTCGCCGCTCGCCGACGACCTGCCCCGGCTGCAGCGCCTGCGCGAGCGCGGCACCCCCGTCGTGCTCGTCGACCGGCAGGCGCACGACCGCAGCTTCTCGTCGGTCGCGGTCGACGACGTCGCGGGCGGACGGCTCGCGGCCGAGCACTTGCTCGGCATGGGTCGGCGTCGCATCGCGTTCGTGGGCGGCCCCGAGTCGATCCGCCAGGTCGCCGACCGCCTCGAGGGTGCCCGGCGTGCGATCGCCGAGGTGCCGGATGCCTCGCTCGAGGTCGTCCCGACCGAGAACCTCACCGTGCTGCAGGGGCGGGCTGCCGGAGAGGCGCTGCGCGCGCGCCCGCCCGCCGACCGGCCCGACGCCGTGTTCGCCGCGAACGACCTGCTCGCGATGGGCGTGCTGCAGGCGCTCGTGATGCGGGGCGACGTCAGCGTGCCGGGCGACATCGCGCTCATCGGCTACGACGACATCGACTTCGCCGCAGCCGCGGTCGTGCCGCTCTCCTCGATCCGCCAGCCCGCCGCCCTCATCGGGCACACCGCCGTCGACCTGCTGCTGCGCGAGGCCGACGCCGACGAGGGGTTCGAGCCCGAACAGGTGGTCTTCCAGCCCGAACTCGTCGTGCGGGCGTCGACCGCAGGGTGACGGTTACTTGCGGCGTCGCTTCTGGATCCGCCAGTCGACGATGATGACGGTCGCGATCACGAGAAGCCCGATCGCGATGATCGGCGCCACAGCGGCGCCCGCCATCGAGAACGGCGGAGCGGCGAGGGTGGGCATCACCCGGAGCGTACCGCGCCCGACGGCGCCGACTGGCGCACGACGAGCCGGTACGGCGCCTGCTCGACGCGCGGCGGCGAGTGCGGGTGGTCGACGAGGCGCAGCACCGAGTCGACGGCGAGCCGGGCGATCTCGCCGAGGTCGGGGGCGATGCTCGTGAGCGACGGTGCCGCGAACGCCGACTCGGGGGAGTCGTCCCAGCCGACGACGGCCACCTGCCCCGGCACGTCGACGCCCGCCTCGCGGAAGGCGCGCAGCGCGCCGATCGCGAGCAGGTCGTTCGCGCAGACGAGTCCGTCGAGCCCGTCGAGTGCGTCGAGCCCGCTCGATCCGCCGCCGACGGCGCCGAGCAGCGCCCGCACGCGCGCGTACCCCTCCTCGCGCGAGTAGTCGCCGTCGGGCGAGGCCGGATCCCACGGGGACACTTCGAGCACGTGCCGTGGGGAGGCGTCGAGCCCGGCCGTGCGCAACGCCTCGCGGAAGCCCTCGAGACGCAGGTCGGCGGCCGCCGCCCCCGACGAGGCATCCGGAACCGTGCCGAGGAACCCGAGCGTGCGCCGACCCGAGGCGATGAGGTGCGCCGTCGCGTCGCGCGACGACACCACGCTGTCGACGACGACCCGGTCGACGCGCGCACCGCGGATGCGTTCGCCGAGCACGACGAGCGGGGTGGTGCCGCGCGCGGCGTCGAGCTGCGCATCGCTCAGCGACATCGGGCTCAGCACGATGCCGTCGGTGAGCATCGTGCCGAACCCGCTCGCCGCGCGCAGTTCGCGCGCGGGGTCGCCGTGGGTCTCGTCGACGACGACGTCGTAGCCGACCCGTTCGGCGGCGCCGACCACGGCGTGCGCGAGCTGTGCGAAGTACGGCAGCGAGAGGAACGGCACCGAGAGCGTGAGCAGGTTCGTGCGGCCGACCCGCAGCTGGCGCGCCGCGAGCTGGGGCCGGTAGCCGACCTCGGCGATCGCCGCCTCGACCTTCAGCCTCGTCGCGTCGCTCACGGGGCCGCGGCCGTTGACGACGTTCGAGACCGTGCGGTACGAGACGCCGGCGATGGCCGCGACGTCCTTGAGGGTGGGGCCCGCCGAGCGCCGGCCCGGACGAGTGCGCGGGGCCTCGGCGCCGTCGTGCCCGCTCACCAGCGGTTCCTCACGTCCTCGGCCCAGCCGAGCAGGCCGTCGACCGCGATGCGCTCGTCGCCCGCGTCGACCCAGCCCGAGTAGTGCCCGAAGCACTGGTGGCCGTGCGAGCCGAACACGACGAGCTCGGTCGCGCTCACCCGGTCCCAGAAGGGCTCGAACCACAGGTCGGCGTGCTCGCCGCGGATGTGCCACGGCGCGAGCCAGTCGTGCACGTCGTAGTCCCAGTCGAGTTCCTCGCTGATCTTGTGCAGCCGGCCGTCGACGACGACCGCGTTCTCGGTCGAGCCGGTGCCGTCGGTCCACTTGCCGCCGAGCTGCAGGCCGATCGTGCGCCCGCCGACGACGCCCGAGGCGGCGCCCCAGTTCCACACCATGCGATAGGGCCAGCGGCCGCGGCCGTGGTCGAGCACCGCCCAGCTCTCGCCCTCGGGCAGCTCGATGCGCTCGCCGCGACGGCCGTCACCGGCCCCGACCTCGAGCCAGCCGGTCGCGGGCCGCGCGACGTCCTTCACCGTGTACTGGAACCGGCGGTCCGACCAGGGCACCACGACGCCGAGGCACTCGTGCCCGGCAGGCCGGTGCGCGACGATCTCGAACCGCACGCCATCGGCCGTGCCGCGCAGGCGCGTGCCCGCCGCGTCGGGCAGCTCCTCGAGGTCGATCTCGATCGCGGCGGTGCGCGCGCGAGCCGGCCCGTCGCCGAGCGACGCCGGCAGCGTCGCGCTCGAGCCGAGCGGTGCGATCGCCGAGCGGTCGATCGTCGACCCGTCGCGCCGGTCGTGCACGAGGATCGCGTGCACCGCCGCGTAGTCGATCGACGAGACCGTGACCGCGACGATGTGGGTCGGCGTCGTCACCGCCCAGTACTCCCAGCGCTTGTTGCGGCCCCAGACCCGACGGCCGTCGATGCCGGAGGTGTCGTGCAGCGGCGTGCGCGTCCAGCCGACGGCATCGCGGTCGAGCCTGCCGTCGGGACGGCAGAGGGCGACGGGGGCGGTGAGCTCACGCTCGACGATCGTTCGGGCCATGGGGTTCCCTTCTCGGGTTCGGTGCGGTCGGCCGGGCGCCGATGGGGTGCGGGGCGGTGGGCGAGGGGGATGCCGCGGCCGTGGCCGCGGCGAACTCGGCGAACAGCTCGCCGAGGACCTCGCGCACGCGGCCGGCGTCGACCTTCACGACGGTGCGGTCGGCGGTCAGCAGCCCGTTGAGCTCGTCCTCGACGTCGGAGAGCTGCGTGTAGACGATGCCCGACAGGCCCGCCGCGATCGCGGGCAGCACCTCGCGTCGGTGCAGGTCGACGAACCCGTCGGTGAGCTGCGCGATCGATCTGAAGCGCCGGTAGCCGAACTCCTTCGGCGAGAACTCGTGTCCGGGCAGCCGCAGGCTGTAGCCGCCGTACTCGGAGACGACGACGGCGCGACCGTCGCGACCCCAGTCGCGACCGGGCTTCAGCCGGCGGAAGTAGACGTGCAGGCTCTCGAGGTCGCCGCCGCCCTGGTCGTGCCAGCCGCTCGCGTGGTCGATCACCCGATCGGGGTCGATCGCACGCACCCGCTCGACGGCGTCGAGCGCGTCGAACTGGCCCCACCCCTCGTTGAACGGCACCCACACGACGACGCTCGGCGTGTTCTGCAGCAGGCGCACGGTCGCCTCGAGCTCGGCGGTGTACTCCGCCCGCCCCGCGGCATCCTGCCGGCCGAACAGCCGATGCCTGCGGTCGTCGAGCCGCACCGGCAGCTTGACCGGCGCCGTGATGACGGCCGGGTTGTAGCGGCGTCCGCCGTTCACCATGTCCTGCCAGACGAGCAGGCCCAGCCGGTCGCAGTGGTGGTACCAGCGCAGCGGCTCGACCTTGATGTGCTTGCGCACGGCGTTGAAGCCGAGGTCCTTCATCGCGACGAGGTCGTGCACCATCCCCGCGTCGGACGGCGGCGTGTAGAGGCCCTCCGGCCAGTAGCCCTGGTCGAGCACCGCCGCGTGGAAGACGGGCTCGCCGTTCAGCACGAGCCGCGGCCGGCCGAACGCGTCGGGCGCGACGCCGACCGAGCGCATGCCGACGTAGCTCCGCACCACGTCGTCGCCGAGGCGCGCCTCGACGTCGTAGAGGAACGGGTCGTCGGGGCTCCAACGTCGCGGCTCGGGAACGGGCAGGGTGAGGGTGCTGCCGGCAGGGCCCTCGGCGCGGGCGATCTCGCGGCCGCCCGCGAACACGACGACGGTCGCGAGCGGTGCGGCAGCCGGACCGGTCGCCGGAGCGCCGCCCGACGACGGCGCGCGAGGGGCGGATGCCTCGACGACGACCTCGACCGTCTCGTCGGCGAGCCTCGGGCGGAGGTCGAGGCGCCGCACGTGCACGTCGGGCACCGACTCGATCCAGACGCTCTGCCAGATGCCCGACTGCGCCGTGTACCAGATGCCGCCGCGCTTCAGCGACTGCTTGCCGCGCGAGTGGAACGAGGTGTCGCTCGCATCGACGACGTCGAGCACGAGCTCGTGCTCGTCGCCGTCGCCGAGCGGATCGGTGACGTCGATCGAGAACGGCAGGTAGCCGCCCTCGTGCTCACCCACGAGCCGGTCGTCGACGAACACCCGGCAGCGCTGGTCGACCGCGCCGAAGTGCAGGATCACGCGGTCGACGAGGAACCCCTCGGGCAGTCGCACGGCGCGCCGGTACCAGAGGTGTTCGCCCGGCTGCAGCTGCCGGCCGACCCCCGAGAGCCCGGCTTCGGGGGAGAAGGGCACGAGGATGCGGCCGTCCCAGTCGTCGGGCCGGCCCGCGTCGCCCGCTCGGGCGTCGGTGAACCGGTAGTCCCAGTACCCGTTGAGGTTGAGGTGGCTGTCGCGTGCGAGCTGCGGTCGCGGGTACTCGGGGAGCACCGCGTCGGGGTCGATCGCGTCGGCCCACGGCGTGCGGCGGTCACTGAGGCGGGTTGAGGAGGGAGCGGAGCGACCGTCTCGTGCGGAGTGGGTTGAGGAGGGAGCGGAGCGACCGACTCGTGCGGAGCGGGTTGAGGAGGGAGCGGAGCGACCGTCTCGAAACCCGTTCATTCGCCCGCCTCACGTCGCAGCACCCGCCGGCGCAGCATCGCGAGCACCGGCACGAGCAGCAGCACGGCGGCCGCCACGGGGAAGATCTCGGGCCCGGGCACCGGCTGCTCCCGCCCGAGCTCGATGTAGGTGTGCGCAGCACCCGAGACGATCGCGGCACCGATCGCCGGACCGATCACCATCGGCAGCATGACCGCCATGATCATGCGTGCCCCCTGCACGCCGCCGGCGCGGTCGGCCGGGGTCTGGTCGCGCGTCATCGCCGAGACCGCGGCGATCGAGCTCATCATGCCGGCCATCATGAGCGTCGCCGCCACGATCACCCCGGTGAAGTCGCGGGCGAACCACATCGCGACGAGGCCGACCGCGAAGACCGCGACGACGGGCAGCAGGTAGCGCTCCTTGCCGACCCGGTCCATGACGCGTCCGCCGATGACGCTCAGCACCGACGCGAGCACGAGCACGATGCCGAGCACGATCGCCGAGCTCTCGAGCCGCAGCGAGTACCGCAGGTAGATGAGCACGAACGGGATGAACACCTGCGAGCTCACGCCGACGACGCACCAGATCGCGAGCGTCAGGAACAGCGCGGGCTCGCGGCGCACGGTCGCCGGGCGCAGGCCGTCGACGACCGAGCGCCAGACGCCCGACTGCCGTGGCGCGACTCCTCGGTCGCGCACGAGGAACCACGCCGCCACACCCGTCGCCGCGGTGACGCCGCCGACGATCGCGAAGAACGCGGCCCACCGGCCGCCCTGCGTCAGTGGATCGAGCAAGCCGAACACGAGCAGCATGGCGACGAGCGGCATCGTCGCGAGCCACCCGTCGACCCGGCCGCGGTTCGCGGGCACCGTCGAGTCGGTGACCCAGGCGGCGAACGCGGCGTCGTTCGCCCCCGAGCCGATGAAGCTCATGATGCAGTCGAGCGCGATGATCGCCACGACCGCGACGACGACGGCCGGCGCGGCCTCGGCCGCGGCATCCGGTGCGCCCACGAGCCCGAAGGCCGCGGTGACGGCACCCCACGCGACGTAGCCCGCCGCGATGAGCTCACGGCGCCGCGCGAGGCGGTCGCTCCAGGCGCCGACGACGAGGGTCGCGACCGTGGCGGCGACCGCGCTCGTCGCGACCATGACCGCGAGCACGACGGGGTCGGTCGAGATCGTGTCGTAGACGAACACGTTGAGGTACATGTTCTCGATCACCCACGCGAGCTGGCCGACGAGCCCGACGAGGATGACGGCGGCCCACGTGCGGGCGCCGAGCGGATGGGTGGTGCGCGCGGCACGGGCCGCAGCGGCCGAGCTGGAGTCGGTTCGGGTCGTCATCGTCCTCGGGTCTCTCGGTTTCAACGTTGAAACTGCGTCGAAGACTAGCAGGAACGCGTGCCTCCGGTCGTGCGAGGGAGCCGGCCGATAGGGTGGCCGCATGACCAGCCAGGAACCCGTTCACGGCTCGCCCGCAGCGCCCGCTCCCGGGTACGCCGCCGGTTCCGCGCCGTCGACGCGCAAGCCCCCCGCCGACACCCGTCGCAGCGAACCGGTCGGCGTCGTCGCCCTCGTGTTCGGCGTCTTCATCGTCGTGCTCGACTTCGTGATGATCTTCGTGAACGCGTCGATCATCCGTTCGGCCGACTACTCGGCGTACTCGACGGTCGCGCTCGTGTCAGCCGCCGTCATGGTCGTGCTGGCGCTCGCCGCCATCTCCGTCGGCATCGTCGCCTTCGTGCGCGGCGGGGCCACGCGCGTCTACGGCGCGATCGGCGCGACCATCGGGGCCATGGCGCTCATCCAGCAGTTCGGCTCGCTCATCTACGGGCTGCTCGTCAGCGCCTGACCGGCACCGCGCCGCCGCGCCGTGGCCGGCGGCGTGCCGCGATGCCGCGACCGCCGGCGTTTTCGCCCCTGCCACGACCGCCGGGGGTGCGGCGGCGCCGATCAACGCCTATCCTCGTTGGGGACATCCCCCGTTCGCGGGTCATGGTGCGCCACGTCGGCACGGTGTCGGCACGACGGCGCACGACCCGACGTCGACCGACCCGAGCATCACCCGAGGCCCCCGTGACCGACGAGCACCCCGACGAGCCCCTGCGCCGCCCCCGCGGCCGGCGGGCCGCGCCGAAGCGCACGCTCGGCGCCGCGCTGCTCGCACGCGTGACGACGCTCGCGGCCGCGCTCGTGGCGTGGATGGTCGCGCGCGGCTCCGCGCTCCTCGTTCGGGTGCGCACCCTGCCCGGCCGGGTTCCGCAGCTCGGCCGCGCCGTCGCGTGGCTGCGCGGGCGATTCGCCCCGATCGGCCGCGCCCTCGCCCCGGCGACGGCCTGGGTGCGGGGACACCGGCAGGCCGCGGTGATCGCCGGTGCCGGCCTCGTCGCGGTGGCGATGCTCGGCGGCGCCGTCGCGGTCATCGGGTCGACCGCTGGGCAGGTCGACGAGGCCGCTCCGGCCGTCGAGTCGCCGCGCCCGACGCCCGACGCCCCGACGCCCACGCGGGCCTATCCGCCGATCCTGCCGACGGCGACGCCGCCGGCCGACCCGACGCCGACGGCCGAGCCCGACGACTCCGCCGGCGAGCCCGGCGCACCCACCGCCGAGCCGACCGTCGAGCCCGAGCCGACCGAGACCGCCGAGCCCACGCCCGAGCCGACTCCCGAGCCCGAAGACGACCACCCGGGCCGAGGCCAGGGACCGAAGAAGCCGAAGGGCTGAGCGGGGCTCGAGACGCGTCGATCGGTGGGGGCGCCCGTACTCGGGGTGGCGCCGGCCACGCGGCATCCGCGAGCCCGACTCAGGTTCTGCGCAGGGGTCGGGCGGTACCCTGAAGGGTGACCACAGGCGATGCCCCCGTCGAGGCCGCGGCTCCGGAGGAGCCCGCCGCGACCCCCACGACCACGTTCGCGGACCTCGGGCTCGGCGACGCCGTGCTCCGCGCACTCGACGACGTCGGGTACGAGACGCCCTCGGCGATCCAGGCGGCGACCATCCCGACCCTGCTCTCGGGGCGCGACGTCGTCGGCCTCGCGCAGACGGGAACCGGCAAGACCGCGGCGTTCGCGCTGCCCGTGCTCGATCGGCTCGACGTCGACCAGAAGACGCCGCAGGCGCTCGTGCTCGCCCCGACCCGCGAGCTCGCGCTGCAGGTGTGCGAGGCGTTCGAGAAGTACGCCGCCCACCTGCGCGGCGTGCACATCCTGCCCGTCTACGGCGGCCAGGGCTACGGCGTGCAGCTCTCGGCGCTGCGCCGCGGCGTGCACATCGTCGTCGGCACCCCCGGTCGCATCATGGACCACCTCGACAAGGGCACCCTCGACCTCTCTGAGCTCAAGTACCTCGTGCTCGACGAGGCCGACGAGATGCTCAAGATGGGCTTCGCCGAAGACGTCGAGACGATCCTCGCCGACACCCCCGACGACAAGCAGGTCGCCCTCTTCTCGGCGACCATGCCGCACGCGATCCGGCGGATGTCGCAGCAGTACCTGCACGACCCCGAAGAGATCACCGTCAAGGCCAAGACGCAGACCTCCGCGAACATCGCCCAGCGCTACCTGCTCGTCGCGCACGCGCAGAAGATCGACGCGTTGACCCGCATCCTCGAGGTCGAGAACTTCGAGGGCATGATCATCTTCGTCCGCACGAAGAACGCCACCGAAGAGGTCGCCGAGAAGCTGCGCGCCCGCGGCTACTCGGCCGCCGCGATCAACGGCGACGTCGCGCAGGCGCAGCGCGAGCGAACGGTCGACCAGCTGAAGAGCGGCAAGCTCGACATCCTGGTGGCGACGGATGTCGCGGCGCGAGGCCTCGACGTCGAGCGCATCTCGCACGTGGTCAACTACGACATCCCGACCGACCCCGAGCCCTACGTGCACCGCATCGGCCGCACGGGTCGCGCCGGACGCTCGGGCGACGCGATCAGCTTCGTGACGCCCCGCGAGCGGGGCCTGCTCAACCGCATCGAGAAGACCACGAAGCAGCCCCTCACCCAGATGCAGCTGCCGAGCGTGGAGGACATCAACGTCACCCGCCTCGCGCGCTTCGACGACCGCATCACCGCGGCGCTCGGCGAGTCCGACCGCATCGAGGGGTTCCGCGACATCATCGCGCACTACGTGCGCCACCACGACGTGCCCGAGACCGATGTGGCCGCCGCGCTCGCCGTGGTCGCGCAGGGCGAGTCGCCGCTGCTCATGGAGCCCGAGCCCGAGCGACCGGCGCGGTTCGACCGCGATCGGGACCGCGGGGATCGCGGGTCGCGCGATTCGCGCGATTCGCGAGGCGACCGCTACGACCGCGACCGCGGAGATCGCGGTCGCGATCGCTACGAGCGCGACGGCTCCGACCGGCGTCACTCGCACCCGCCGTTCAAGAACTACCGAATCTCGGTCGGGCGACGCCAGCACGTCGACCCCCGGCAGATCGTCGGAGCGCTCGCGAACGAGGGCGGGCTGCGTCGTGAGGAGTTCGGCAAGATCCAGATCCGCGGCGACTTCTCGCTCGTCGAACTGCCCGCCGACCTTCCCCGCGAGGTGTTCGACCGGCTCGCCGGCACGCGCATCTCGGGCGAGCTCATCGACCTGCGCCCCGACAAGGGCGGATCGTCGCGCGGGGGCTACGACCGCGACCGGGGCGGGCGCGGTTACGACCGCGGCGACCGGGGCGGACGCGGTTACGACCGCGACGACCGGGGCGGACGCGGGTACGACCGCGACCGCGGTTCGCGCGGGTACGACCGCGACGACCGTGGGCGCCGCGACGACCGTGACCGAGACCGCGGCTACGACCGCGACGACCAGGGCAGCCGTGGAAACGACGGCGGCGACGACCGTCCGCCTCGCAAGCCGCGGCACAGTTCGTCGCGCGACTGACGACCGCGGCATCCGCCGGCTCAGCCAGTCACACCGCGGAGGAACTCGAGGGTCTCGTCGAGCGCGGCCTGCGCCTCGTCGAGGTCGAGGTGGAACTGGTACTCGTGCGCCAGCTTCGGCTCGTGATCGGCGGGCCAGAACAGTTCGGTCGTCTCGACCCCCTCCTCGGCCAGCCGATCGCGCATCGGCAGCGACTGGATCCAGGTGAGCGCGTCGCCGTTGCCGCCCGAGATGTACGTCGGCGGGAAGTCCTCGGTGATGAAGTCGATCGTCGACATCGTCGCGCCCGATGACTCCTGCGACCAGTCGCGGGTCCCCGTGTACGCCCACAGCGCGATCTTGAACCCCCACGCGCCGATGCCGGTGAGCTCCGACATCGCGTCGAGGTCGTAGACGCCGCAGTTGAGCACGACCCCGACGAGCTGGTCGGCGTCGAGCGCGGGGTCGATGCCGAGCAGGCGGGCGTAGTCGGCGTTCGTGGTGAGCGCGGCGAGCTGGCTCGCGAGCTGGGCGCCGGCCGAGTCGCCGGCGAGCACGATGCGGTCGCGGTCGATGCGCAGGTCGTCGGCGCGCGCGTCGAGCTCGAGCAGCGCGTCGTTGAGCTGGTGCACCGCGGTCGGATACGTCGCCTCGGGGCCGAGCCCGTAGTTCAGCCCGACCGTCGTGTAGCCCTCGCCCGCGAGGATCCGCAGGTACGGGTCGACGTTCGTCGACGACCCCGAGATCCAGGCGCCGCCGTGCACCCACACGATCGTCGGCAGCGGCTCGTCGCCGCTGTCGGCCGGCGAGAACACGTCGTAGCGCATCGCGGCGTCGGCCTCGTCGCCGCCGACGTACTGGTCGACGGATGCCTCGAGCGGGGTGTCGCGCACGTGCCGTCGCATCTCCGCGGCGGTCTCGGCGCCGCCGCGTTCGAAGAGCGACCGGATCGCCATCGCCGACGGGGTCGGGGTGAGGGTCAGCAGCCACCCGACGAGCGCCGCGACGACCGTGACGGTCGTGACGATGCCGATGAACCGGCGCTGACCGCGCGACAGCCAGAGCTCGTTGCCCCACGACGGCAGGGCGTTGCGGACCTTCTTCGATGACACCGGTCGTCCCCCTCGAACAGTCGATGCCGTCATCCTGTCGGAGAACCCGGCGCGCCCGCGCCCGCCGCACCGCCGATGCCGAACCGGCCGGCTCGCTCCCGTGACCTGCGACGCGTGACCCCGTGTGACCGTCGGTTCCCCCATGTGACGGGCCGGGTGGCGGCATCTCGACGTCGTGCCTAACGTCGGGTGCCGGGAGGGCTGAACATGACCGAGCACGAGGGCGGTCGCACGACCCGCATCGGATTCTTCACCCGCCTGCTCGACGACGCGGGCGCGGCCGAGCGCTATCGCATCGCGAGCGAGCAGATCGTCGCCGCCGAGCGACAGGGGTTCGACTCGGCATGGGTCGCGCAGCATCACTTCCGCGTCGCCGAGGGCGGCCTGCCGTCGCCGTTCGTGCTGCTCGCGCACGTCGCGGCGCAGACCTCGCGCATCCGACTGGGCACGGGGGTCGTGACCCTGCCGCTCGAAGACCCCGTACGGGTCGCCGAAGACGCCGTCGTGCTCGACCTGCTCTCGGGAGGACGGGTCGAGCTCGGCCTCGGCTCCGGGGCGACGCCCGCTGCGTTCCTCGCCTTCGGGGCGAACCCCGACGACCGTGGGCGCAGCTTCGACGAGAAGGTCGACGCACTCGTCGCCGCGCTCGCCGGTGGCGCCCTCGGCGACGAGGCGAATCGCCTGCAACCGCCGGGCAGGGGCCTGCTCGGCCGGGTCTGGCAGGCGACGTTCTCACCTGCGGGCGGCACGCGCGCCGG
This sequence comes from Agromyces cucurbitae, assembly GCF_058349945.1. Lineage (NCBI taxonomy): Bacteria > Bacillati > Actinomycetota > Actinomycetes > Micrococcales > Microbacteriaceae > Agromyces > Agromyces cucurbitae. The sequence goes on from NZ_JBYRES010000001.1 coordinate 918,734, forward strand.
GCGGGCCGGGCACGGCCTCATGCTCTCCCGCACCCAGCCGAGACCGGCGGATGCTCCACGCGCGAGCCTCGCGCACGTGCAGCAGCCGATCGTCGACGCGTACCGCGCGGCGCTGCCGCACGGGGTGCCGCCGCGGATCGTCGCGTCGCGCACCGTGTTCGTCGCCGACTCTCGCGCGGAGGCCCGCCGCCACGCGGAGATCGGTCTGCGCCGCGCCGTCGTCGGGTTCGCCCGCGCAGGCCAGATGCCGCTCGGGGACCGGCTCGACGACCTCATCGCCGCCTACGACACCCATGTCGGCACGGTCGACGACGTGATCGAGTCGCTCGCCCGTGACGACGTCGCCGCGCAGGCGACCGAGGTGGCGTTCCAGGTGCACTCGGTCGACCCGCCGCACGAGCTCGTGCTGCGCTCGATCGAGCTCATCGCGCGCGAGGTCGCTCCCGCGCTCGGGTGGGGCGCGGCCGTGCCGGCGCTCGCGCCCGCCCGCATCGTCGGCTGATCCGCGCCGAGCCGCGCCGCGCAGCGCGACGAGGAGTGTGCGGATTGCGTCGCGTGACGCGCGCCGCATGACTCCCCGCGACGCCGCCGGCGCCGGGCGTGACGGCCGGTGACGGTATCGGTCACCCCGTGAACCGGGCGATTGCACGGGCCCGCGTGGCCTCCATACCGTCGTGGTCACGCGCCGGGAACGTCCCGGCCGAACGACCCAGGGAGGCCACGATGAGCGACACGACCGTGCGGTTCATCGCCGCAGACGATCGGCTGGCGAAGCCGCTCTTCGCCGACCTCGAGCGCGAATACGACGCGCGCTACGGCGACTTCTTCGGCGAGGCGGCGAGCACCGAGCTCAATCGCTACCCGCTCGCGGAGTTCGCGCCCCCGCACGGCGCGTTCCTCGTGCTCACCGAGTCGAGCGCGGGCGGAGAGGAAGCGGCGGTCGCCGGCGGTGCGTTCCGCCGCTACGACGAGCGCACCGCCGAGCTCAAGCGCATCTGGACGCGCCCCGACCGTCGCGGTCAGGGGCTCGCCCGGCGCGTCGTCGCCGAGCTCGAGGCCGAGGTCCGCCGCCGTGGATACGAGGGGACCTTCCTCACCACGGGGCCGCGCCAGCCCGAGGCCGTCGCGCTCTATCTCGCGAGCGGGTACGAGCCGCAGTTCGACCCGGCGCTGCCGGCGGCCGAGATCGGCGTGCACGCGTTCCGCAAGTCGTTCGCCCGGGCGGAGGCCGTCGCATGACCACCGTCGCGAACGCCGCCGAGCAATCTGCGACGGCGTCCACGCAGCCGGCCCACGGACTGCCCGTCGTCGCCGTCAAGCACTGGGGGCGGTGGATCGCCTCCGCCGTCGTCGCGTTCCTCATCCTCCAGTTCCTCTGGTCGCTGGCGTCGAACCCCAAGTGGCAGTGGGACGTCTTCGCCGAGTACTTCTTCTCGCCGGCCGTCGTGCAGGGGCTGCTGCTCACGCTCCAGCTGACCGTGATCTCGGGCGTCATCGGGTTCGTGCTCGGTGCCGTGCTCGCCGTGTTCCGGCTGTCGAAGTCGCCGCTGCTCGGTGCGGCCGCGTGGTGGTACATCTGGTTCTTCCGCTCGGTGCCGCTCGTCGTGCAGATCCTCGTCTGGTACAACCTCGGGTACCTCTACCCGACGCTCGGCCTCGGCACCCCGTTCACGACCGACTTCTGGCTCGCCGAGTTCCAGACGACGACGCTCGTCAGCAACTTCGCGGCCGCGACCATCGGGCTCTCGCTGCACCAGGCCGCGTACTCCGCGGAGATCATCCGCGGCGGCATCCTCTCGGTCGACCAGGGCCAGCTCGAAGCGGCGGCCGCGCTCGGCCTGCCGCGTCGGGTGCGGTTCTTCCGCATCATCCTCCCGCAGGCCGCGCGCGCGATCGTGCCGAACGCGTTCAACGAGGTGATCGGACTCGTGAAGGGCACCTCGGTCGTGTTCGTCGTCGCGCTGCCCGAGCTCTTCTACAACGTGCAGGTCATCTACAACCGCAACCAGCTCGTCATCCCGCTGCTGCTCGTCGCGGTCGTCTGGTACGCGCTCATCACGACCGTGCTCTCGATCGCGCAGTACTACATCGAGCGTCGCTACGCCCGTGGAGCGGTGCGCGAACTGCCGCCGACGCCGATCCAGCGCGCCCGCCGGTGGGCGGCCGCGCAGTGGGCCCGGCTCGGTGACGCGCCGGCCGAGACGAACACGGATGCCTCGGCGGCAACAGCCGCGACTGCCGGCGACGATCGGGGTCGAGCCGTCGAAGCGGTGACGTCCGAGGCATCCACCCCTGAGAACGACGACGTGCCCGCGCTCGCCGCGGCCGGCCGCGGCGGCGCGACCGCCCAGACCCGCACCGGAGGTGCCCGATGAGCCGTACCGCCCCGACCAGCCGACCCGACACGACCGATCCGGATGCTGCTGACCGCACTGGCATCGTGCTCGCACCGTCGTTCGACGAGCAGTGGGTGTCGTCGCGCAAGCTCGCGACCGTCGGCCGCATCGAGATCGACGAGGTCTCGAAGTCGTACGGATCGCACCAGGTGCTGCGCGACGTGTCGCTCACGATCGCGCCGGGCGAGGTGATCGCGCTGATCGGGCCGTCGGGATCGGGCAAGTCGACCCTGCTGCGCGCGATCAACCACCTCGAGACGGTCGACCGCGGGTCGATCACGCTCGACGGCCAGTACATCGGCTACGAGCGCAAGGGCGACCGGCTCCACGAACTGCGCGAGGCCGAGATCCTGCGGCGGCGCACCCAGTTCGGGCTCGTCTTCCAGAACTTCAACCTCTTCCCGCACCTCACGGCGATCGAGAACGTCATCGAGGCACCCGTCGCGCTCGGCCGGCAGTCGAAGCACGAGGCGCGCGAGCTCGCGAAGGCGCTGCTCGCGCGGGTCGGGCTCGCCGACAAGGCCGACCACTACCCGCGCCAGCTCTCGGGCGGGCAGCAGCAGCGGGTCGCGATCGCTCGGGCACTCGCGCTCTCGCCGAAGGTGCTGCTGTTCGACGAGCCCACGAGCGCGCTCGACCCCGAACTCGTCGGCGAGGTGCTCGACGTCATCCGCGGGCTCGCCCGCGACGGCACGACGCTCGTCGTGGTCACCCACGAGATCGGCTTCGCCCGCGAGGTCGCCGACCGCGTCGTGTTCCTCGACGGCGGCGAGATCGTCGAGCAGGGGCCGCCCGCGCAGGTGCTGCGCTCGCCGAAGCACCCGCGCACCAGAGACTTCCTCGCGAAGGTGCTCTAGCACCGGCCCTCGCGAGGGGAAACGAGCCCGGTGCGGCATGGCCGTGCCGCACCGGGCGAACCGAGAAACCGACCGGTCATCGGAACAGCACAACCCTAGGAGAGTCCTCTCATGGCGATCAACAAGAAGCAGGCGGGGGTGATCGTCGCGGGCGTCGCGGCGGTCGCGCTCGTCGGCGGCGGCATCTGGTGGGCCGTCGGCTCGAACGGCTCGTCGGCCGAAGCCGCCGGCACGACCGAGGAGCAGGTCGAGGCGGCGACGACGTTCGACCTGACCTCGCAGAACGCGAAGGACCGGCCGCACATCGACCCGGTCGACGAGGCGGTGGCGGCGCTCGAGGCGAGCGGCTTCGAGCCGATCGAGCCCGGCAAGCTCACCGTGGCGATCTCGCCGTGGGCGGCACCGCTCGGCGTGCTCGCGAGCGACGACAACACGACCGTCATCGGCACCGAGGCGGACTTCGGGTCGCTCATCGCCGACGGGCTGGGCCTCGAGTACCACCCCGTCGCGGTCGACTGGGCCGACTGGCCGCTCGGCGTGCAGTCGGGCAAGTACGACCTCGTCGCCTCGAACGTCACGGTCACCGAGGAGCGCAAGGAGCTCTTCGACTTCGCGAGCTACCGGCAGGACCTGCTCGGCTTCTACGTGAAGGCCGACAGCGACATCGACGAGATCTCCGAGGCGGCCGACATCTCGGGCCTGAAGATCGTCGTCGGCTCGGGCACGAACCAGGAGAAGATCCTGCTCGCGTGGAACGAGGAGCTCGAGGCCGACGGCGAGCAGCCGGCCGAGCTCGTGTACTATGACGACCAGGCGGCCGCGAACCTCGCGCTCTCATCGGGACGCGTCGACGCGACGCTCGGCCCGAACGCCACCGCCGCCTATCGCGCCGCGACGACGGGCGAGTCGAAGCTCGTCGGCACACTCGACGGCGGCTGGCCCGAGACCGCCCCGATCGCGGCCGGCACCGCGAAGGGCAACGGGCTCGTCGAGCCCGTGCAGATCGTGCTGCAGTCGATCATCGACGACGGCACGTACGACGAGGTGCTCGAGCGCTGGGCGCTCACGTCGGAGGGCGTCGACGCGTCGGAGGTCAACCCGCCGGGCCTGCCCAAGGCCGAATAGGCGAAACCACGAAAGGATGCCGCGCGGCGAGGCCGCGCGGCATCCTTTCGTGTCTCGTGCCCGACGGGTGAGGCGGACCGCCGGCCCGCCCCACCGTGCCCGGACTATCGGCCCGACGACGGCACGCCCGCCAGGCGGCCCGCGGCGGCGACGGGGTCGGTGCCGGTGCCGCCCGTCGACTCGACGGCGGCCGCCGCGTCGGGCTGCGCCGCCCCGGCGAACGCCGGCCGCGCCGCGTACGGGTCGCCGGCGCCCCAGAGCGTCGTCGGGAACTCGCGGCGCAGCACCGGGAGCACCTCGCTCGCGAGCCGTTCGAGCTGCTCGTGCTGCTGCTCGACGGGCAGCGTCGTCGGCAGGCTCACCGACTGCAGGTCGTGCCCGAACCGCTCGTGGAACCGGCCGATCTTGTCGACGACCTGCTGCGGGCTGCCGACGAGCGCGGGGCCCTCGGCGATCGCGTGGTCGATGTTGCGGAAGGGCGTGTTGTTGCCCGGCACGTTCGTCGCCCGCACGAGCGCGTCGTAGACCGGGCCGTAGAGCTCGCGGGCCTGCTGCGTCGTGTCGGCGATGAAGAGCGCGCCCGACCCGGCGCCCACGTAGGCGTAGCGCGGGTCGTGGCCGTGCCGGGCGTACTCGTCGCGGTAGTGGCGAACCAGCACGGCGTAGTTCTCGAGCGGCTGGATCGCGTTGGCCGTGAACAGCGGGTCGCCCCACTTCGCGGCGAGGGCTGCCGAGGCGAGCGTCGTCGCCGACCCGTGCCAGACGCGCGGCGCGCCGGCGAACGGACGGGGGAGCGTCGTCGTCGCCCGCTGCGCGCGCGTGTACGGGGTCGCGTCGTGGTCGACGTCGGTCTCGCGCCAGAGCCGGCGCAGCAGCGCGTACTTGTCGGCGAGCAGCTCCCACTGGTCGTCGATCTCGAGGCCGAACAGCGGGAACTGCGCGACCTCGTTGCCCTTGCCGATCGTGAGCTCGAGCCGGCCGCGGGAGAGCAGGTCGACCGTCGCGTAGTCCTCGGCGACCCGCACGGGGTCGAGCACCGAGAGCACGGTCACGCCCGTGTGCAGGCGGATGCGCGACGTCGACGCCGCGATCGCGCCGAGCAGCACCGACGGCGACGACGACAGGAACGAGCCCGCGTGGCGCTCGCCGACCGAGAACGCGTCGAACCCGAGGCGTTCGGCACGGCGGGCCGCGTCGACGGTCTGCTCGAGACGCTCGGCGGGGCTCACGAGCCGACCGGTGACCGGGTTCTCGACGTACGGGACGATGTCGAGCAGCTGGAACCGCATCGTCAGGCCGCCTGGCGCGCGAGCGGCGTCTTCTCGCCGGCCTCGATGCCGACGGGCAGCCGGTTCTCGGCGGGCGGCAGCGGGCAGGTCGCGTAGTCGGTGTAGGCGCACGGCAGGTTCACGGCGCGGTTGAAGTCGACGACGAGGCCGCCGTCGGGGCCGGGCGCGTCGATCGACAGGCTGCGGTTCGCGGCGTACGTCGTGAGGCCGCTCGTCGCGTCGGTGAACAGCACGAACAGGCTGCCCGGTGCCGAGCCGTTGAACGCGGTGAGCCGGAACGTCTCGCCGCGCAGTTCGAACTCGATCTCGCCCGGCGCCTCGTAGACGTGCTGCAGACCTTCGACGGCGGCGCCGACCGTGACCTCGCGCGGCTCGGCGAACGGCACGAAGCGCCCGCGTGCAAGCCAGCGGGGGTTGGGCAGGTAGGTGGGCGTGCCGGTGTAGGCGACACGGAACGGGAACGCCGGGTCGCGCGGTCGCAGGATGTCGCTGCCGCCGCGTCGGGCGAGCTCGATCGCGAGGTCGCCCGAGCGCAGCGTGCGGCCGTCGCGCTCGGCGATCGGGCCGAACTCGTGGCGGCCCTCGAGCGCGACGCCGTCGAGCTCGAGCACTTCGCCGGGCTCGAGCTCGACGACGGGTCCCGCTTCGCTCGTCGACCAGGCGCCGGGGGCGCCGTCGAAGCGCTGGGGCTCGGCGGTCAGCCAGTGCAGGCCCGTCACGGCGAGGAAGCCGTGCTCGCCCGCTCGGGCGGCCTCGTGGGCGCGGTGCCACTTCTCCCACTCGCGGGCGAAGGGGGCGCGGTCGATCGAGGCGGTGTCGGTCGTGGTCGGGTGGTTCAGTGTGTCGGTCATGTCGGCATGCTAGGCAGGCGCCGGGGCGCCTTCGGCGGTCGTGACGACAGGTTTCCGCGGCCCGTCATCGGGCGTCACCATGCGTCGTCGCGTGTCGCCCGCCGAAGGCCGACTCGACGTCGACGACGCCGCCGGCGGCCTCGAAATCGGCGCGCACGTCGGCCGCGAGCGCTGGATCGGCGAGCACGTCGGCGGCGACCGCCGCGAGGCCGTACGCCGCGTCGACGATCGCGCCGTTCGCCCCGGTGTCGCCCGCGAACGCCGCGAACTCGCGCGTGTGCAGTGCGACGCCGGGCGGTGCGACCCGGAAGACCGGGTGGATGCCCGGCACCCGCACGCTCACGTTGCCGAAGTCGGTCGAGGCCGACTGGGCGACTGGGGCGTCGGCCGCCCGGTGCACCCGTCGGCCGCGCTCGGCCTGTGCGAGCGCCCACCGGGCGGCGAGCGGACCGTTGTGGCGGATCGGCAGGCTGAAGGGCTGCGGGTCCCAGTGCACCTCGACGCCCGTGCCGGTCGCGAGCGCGATGCCGTGCGCGATGTCGTCGACCCGCTCCGAGAGCTCCTGCAGCGTGTCGAGGCCGTTCGAGCGCACGTAGTACTCGAGCTCGGCGCGCTCGGGCACGACGTTCGGGCGGGCACCGCCGTCGACGACGACGCCGTGGATGCGGTCGCCGGGCGGCAGGTGCTGGCGCAGCAGCCCGACCGCCTGGTAGTTGAGGGCGACGGCGTCGAGCGCATTGCGGCCCTGGTACGGCGCCGCCGCCGCGTGGGCGGCGACCCCGTGGTACACCACCCGCACGATGCGACGGCCGATGAACACGGGGTCGGCGAGATCGGCGTCGAAGGGGTGCGCCATGATCGCGACGTCGACGCCGTCGAACACGCCCGCGCGGGCGAGCAGCTCCTTGCCGTTGCCGCCCTCCTCGGCGGGCGTGCCGATGAGCAGCACGCGCCCCGGCGTCGCGCCGGCGAGGGGCTCAGGCAGCCCGGCGAGGGCGAGGAACGCTCCCGTGGATGCGGCGGCGATGAGGTTGTGGCCGCAGGCGTGGCCGACACCCGGCAGTGCGTCGTACTCGGCGAGGATCGCGACGGTCGGCCCGTCGGAGCCGACTGCATCCGCGGCCCGACGGGCCGTGAGCTCGGCCCGGAAGGCCGACGGCAGCCCTCCGATTCCGTGCTCGACGACGATGCCGTGGTCGGCGAGCAACCGGGCGATCGCCGTGACGCTGCCGTGCTCGGAGAAGCCCGGCTCGGCGAGCTCGAAGAGCTCGGCCGCGAGCCCGCCGAGGTCGGGCGCGAGCTGCTCGACGGCGACGCCGAGGCCGGCCCGCACCGCGTCGGGTGCGCCGCGGTGCGGCGAGCCGATCGCGGGTGCGGCGTCGGCCCGCTGCGCCGCGGCCCGGGCCGAGGCGTCGAGGTGGAGCCGGCTCGGCACGGTCGGCCGGCTGCCGACCCGCAGCCCGTGCCACGCGGCGCCGGTCACGTCGTCGCGGCGGCCAGGGCCGGTTCCGCCGGAGCATCCGCGGCCCGCCACGCCTCGGCGAGCAGGCGGTACGAGTCGACGCGGCGGGCGTGGTCGTGCGTGATCGTCGTGACGAGCAGCTCGTCGGCGCCGGTGACCCGCTGCAGCGTCTCGAGCTGCGCGACGACGGTCGCGGGGGAGCCGACGAACCGGGTGTCGAGGCGGTCCTGCACGGCGGCCGCCTGCTCGGGAGCGAGCGCCTCGACCGGGATCGCGCGCTCGGGCGCGGGGTACGGCACCGCGCCCTGCCCCTCGCGGATCGACAGCACCCACTCGGCGTAGCCGGCGGCGAGCCGGTGCGCCTCGGCATCGGTCGGCGCCACGACGACGTCGACCGAGACGATCACGTGCGGGCGGGCGAGGTCGGCCGACGGGGTGAAGTGGGCGCGGTACTCCTCGACGGCGGCGAGCACGCCGCTCGGCGCGACGTGGTAGTTCGCACCGAACCGCAGGCCCAGCCGGCCGGCGAGACGGGCGCTCTCGCCCGCGCTCGAGCCGTGCACCCAGACCTCGACGCCGCTGCCCGGCGCGGGCTGGGCGACGACGCGCACGCCGTCGGCGTACTCGACCGGCCCGGCGAAGAAGCCGCGCAGGGCGTCGACGTCGTCGGCGAAGCGCGCCGCGTCGCCCGGCACCCGGCCGAGCAGGCGCGCCTGCACCGCGAACCTCGCTCGGTCGAAGCGGAACGGCCGGTCGGCCGGCACGACGAGGCCGTCGACGACGGTGTTCGAGCCGGGCACGGCCGGCGCGCCCGGCGCCCCGTGCGCGGCTTGCGCAGCCGGGGCGGTCGGCCCGGCCGCCGGTGCCGCCGGCTCGGCTGCCGCGCGCAGCCCGGTGATGCCGCGGCCGACGTGCCGCCACCCGCAGTGGGCACCGGCGGCACCCCCGACCGCCCGAGCCCGAGGTCGACCCGGCCGGGCCACAGTGCGGCGACCGTGCCCAGCGCCTCGGCCACCTGCAACGGCTCGTAGTTGCCGAGGATGGTCGCCGCGGTGCCGACTCGGATGCGCTCGGTCGAGGCCGCGAGCACCCCGAGGAAGGTGTGCGGTGCCGCACCCGCGACACCCGGGTTGAGGTGATGCTCGGCCAGCCAGTAGCGGGCGTAGCCGAAGCGCTCGGCGGCGCGGGCGAGGTCGATCGACCGGTGCAGCGCCTCGCCGGCGGTCGATCCGTCGGCGATCGGCACGAGGTCGAGCACCGAAAGGGGCACTCGGGTGGGCTCAGCCGACACGACGCACCTCCTCGTCGCCCGTCGAGGCCGGCTCGGGCAGGCCGAGGTTCTGCCGCAGCGTCGCCCCCGGCTCGTACTCGGTGCGGTACACGCCGCGCTCCTGCAGCTCGGGCACGACGCGGTCGGTGAACTCGTCGAGGCCGTGCGGCGACGTGGTGCCGACGATGACGAAGCCGTCGACGGCGCGCTCCTGCACGTAGCGGTCGAGCTCGCCGGCGATGTGCGACGGGGTGCCGACGAACGACTGGCGCCCGGTGACGGCGACCACGAGCTCTCGGATCGAGAGCCCCTCGGCCTCCGACCGTGCTCGCCATGCCCGGGCGATCTGCACGGCGTTCGGGTATCGCGGCGCCCAGCCCTTCGTGAGCTTGCCGGCCACCGTGTCGGCGGGGCCCTCGCCCGGGTCGAACGCCGGCAGCGGGCCGTCGGCGTCGTAGCCCGAGAGGTCGGTTCCCCAGAGCTGCTCGAGCACGGTGATCGCGTTGCGCGGGGTGACCTGCGCGAGCGACACCTCGCGCGCGACCTCGTCGGCCTCGGCCTGCGTGTCGCCGATCGCGAAGGTCACCGCGGGCAGGATCTTCAGCGAGTCCTCGGTGCGGCCCCAGCCGGCGAGCCGGCCCTTCACGTCGTCGTAGAACGTGCGCGCCTCGTCGAACGCGCTGTGCCGCGAGAAGATCACCTCGGCGTGCTCGGAGGCGAAGTCGCGCCCGTCGGCCGAGTCGCCCGCCTGCACGATGACGGGGTGGCGCTGCGGGCTGCGAGGCGTCGTGAACCGGCCGCGCACGTCGAACTGGGGGCCGTGGTGGGCGAACTCGCCGGCGGAGCCGTCGGCGAGGAATCGGCCCTGCGCCCGGTCGGCGACAATCGCTCCGTCGGCCCAGCTGTCCCACAGCTGCTTCGCGACGCGCACGAACTCGTTCGCGCGGGTGTAGCGGTCGGCGTGGTCGAGGTACCCGCCGCGGCGGAAGTTCGCGCCGTGGAACGCGTCGGAGCTCGTCACCACGTTCCAGCCGGCCCGGCCGCCCGAGAGGTGGTCGAGCGTCGAGAGCTGGCGGGCGAGCTCGTAGGGCTCGTTGAAGGTGGCGCTGAGCGTGCCGACGAGGCCCACGTGCTCGGTGACGGCCGCGAGGGCCGCGAGCACGGCGAGCGTGTTCGGCCGCCCGACGACGTCGAGCTCGTGCAGCTCGCCCTTGTGCTCGCGCAGCCGCAGCCCCTCGGCGAGGAACACGTAGTCGAACCGGCCGCGCTCGGCGGTGCGCCCGAAGTGCTCGAACGCGGTGAAGTCGATCTGGCTCTTGTGGAGCGGGTCGGCCCAGAGCGTCGTGTTGTTCACGCCCGGGAAGTGGGCGGCCAGGTGCACCCGGCGTTTCGTCGTCGCCATCAGGCGGCCTCCTCGTTCGTGCGGGCGGCGACGCGCGCCGCGGTGTACCGGTTCACGGCGGGCGCGAGCCCGAGCCGCTCCCGAAGGGTGTCGCCGGGGGTCTCGCGCCGTCCGAGCGCGGGCAGCACCCAGTCGGCGAGCTGCTCGAGATCGCGCGGCAGGCGGGCCGGGCGCAGGCGCACGCCCGCGTACCCGGCGGCGCCGAGGGCGTCGACGTGCTCGACGAGCCCGGCGGGCGTGCCGGCGAACACGTGCGCGTCCGACGCGAGCGGCGTGCCGTGCTGCTCGTCGAGCCGGGCGAGCGCGGCCCGGGCGGCGGCTTCGGTCGACTCGAGCACGACGACGACGTCGGCGAGCACCGCGAGCGGTTCGCCCTCGCGCGAGACGCGACGCTCGGCGTCGCGCACCTCGTCGAGGATCGCGGCGGCCTGCGCCTCGTCGTGCGGCGTGACGAAGACGAGGTCGGCGCTCGTCGCGGTGAACTCGTAGGGGATGGCTGCGTGCGCGAGCGCGGCCACGACGGGCTGGCCCTGCGGCGACCGGGGCACGATCGAGGCGCCCTTCACGCTGAACCAGGCGCCCTCGAACTCGGCGCCGTGGATCTTCTCACGGTCGATGAACCGCCCGGTCGCGGCATCCCGGATGATGGCGTCGCCCTCCCAGCTGTCCCAGAGGCGGCGCACCACCTCGACGGCGTCGCGCGCCTCGTCGAAGACGGGGCGGACCTGCTCGGAGTCGCCCCGCTGGAGCGCGGCGACGTCGACGGGCGGCAGCGTGCGCCGCCCGAAGTGCGCGGCCTCGTGCGGCGCGCCCGAGACCTGCACCCGCCAACCGGCACGGCCGCGGCTCGCGAAGTCGAGCGTCTGCAGCCCCGTCGCGACGTGGAACGGCTCGGTGTGCGTCGTGGTCACGGTCGGCACGAGCCCGACGCGGCTCGTCACCGGGGCGACGAACGAGGCGATGAGCAGGGCGTCGAGCCGACCGCGCGCCTCGTCGGTGCGCTCGTCGGGCGTCCACAGCGCGCTCGACTGCAGCCCGAGGGCGTCTTCGATCGTCACGAGGTCGACGTCGGCGCGCTCGGCGAACTGCACGAGGTCGCGCCAGTAGCGGGCGGTGAACAGCTCGGCCGGGCGGGCCGAGGGGTCGCGCCAGGCGGCGGGGTGCCAGCCGGCCCCGTCGAGCGCGACGGCGATGATGGGTCGAGTCATGCCGATCACCTTCGGCGGGCTCCTGCCGGGTGCGCAAGTGGTGCTGTCACGCGGGGCAGCCAGGGGTCACACGGCTTCACCGGATGCCCCGGCCCGCGGTCACACGCGGTCATGGTGCGGTTCGCGGAGCGTCATGCGGCGTCGCGAGGCGCAACGTCGCTACCCTGGTCGCCACGGTTCGCGTCCCGGGGTTGCCGGTGGCCGGGCGGTTCGCGACAGTGGTCGCATGAGCTCCCGATCGCCCCGTGACGAACCGCCCGGCCACGCGACCCGGGCTGCCTCGCCCGCCGACTCGACGGATTCCACCGAGCCGTCGCGACCGCGCCTCCTGGAGGAGGAGGCGCTGCGGTACACCCGCGAGCTCATCCGCATCGACAGCGTCAACACGGGCGACCCGGCGACGATCGGCGACGGTGAGACGCGTGCCGCCCGTCTCGTGCAGGCCGCGCTCGCCGAGGTCGGCATCGACGGCGAGCTCATCGAGTCCCTGCCGGGGCGCGGCAGCCTCGTCGCCCGGGTCAGGGGCGCCGACCCGACGCTCGGCGCGCTCGTCGTGCACGCCCACCTCGACGTCGTGCCCGTCGCAGGGCAGGACTGGACGCGTCCGCCGTTCGGCGCCGAGATCCACGACGGCCTGCTCTACGGTCGCGGCGCCGTCGACATGAAGAACTTCGCCGGCGTGCTCGTCGCCGTCGCGCGGGCGTTCGCCCGCGACGGCGTCGTGCCGGGCCGCGACCTCGTGTTCGCGTTCTTCGCCGACGAGGAGGCGGGCGGCACGTGGGGCGCGAAGTGGCTCGTCGAGCACCGCCCCGAGCTCTTCGCCGGGGCGACCGAGGCGCTCAGCGAGGTCGGCGGGTTCTCGGTGCCGCTCGGCGACGGTCGCCGTGCGTACCTCGCCTCGACTGCCGAGAAGGGCGTCTCGTGGGCGCGCCTCACTGCTCGCGGGCGGCCCGGTCACGGGTCGCGGCCCACTGACGACAACGCGGTGGTACGGCTCGCTCGCGCGGTCGCCGCGATCGGCGAGCACCGGTTCCCGGTCGACGCGACCCCCGCCCTCGAGGCCTTCCTGCGGCGATTCGGCGAGGCGCGCGGGCGGGCATTCCCCGATGCCTCGGCGCCCGCGGCGCTCGAACGCGAGCTCGCCGACCTCGGGTTCACGGGGGCGATCGTCGGGGCCGGCCTGCGCGACACCGCGTCGCCGACCGTGCTCGCCGCCGGATCGAAGACGAACGTCATCCCCGGCGTGGCCACGGCCGACGTCGACCTGCGAGTGCTGCCCGGGCATGAGGCATCCGTCGTCGCCGAACTCGAGCGCCTCGCAGGCGAGGGCGTCGACGTCGAGATCGTCAGGTCGATCGCGCCGATCGCGGCGCCCGTCGATGCGGCGATCCTCACCGAGATGCAGCGCGCCGTCGAGGCCGACGATCCCGACGGCGTCGTCGTGCCCTACCTCCTGCCCGCGTCGACCGACAACAAGCACCTCGCCGCGCTCGGCATCGCCGGGTACGGCTTCGTGCCGCTGCGGGTGCCCGACGGGTTCGACGTGTTCGGGCAGTTCCACACCGCCGACGAGCACGTGCCCGTCGACGCGCTGCGCTTCTCGGCGCGCGTCACAGAGCGACTCCTGAGGTCGTTGTGACGCCGTCGGGGCGCGGGCGTCGTGTCGTCGTGCTGCGATGTGCGACGGCAGGTTGCGCGGGCTTACCGTGCGCGACGGGCCCGGTCGCGGCATCCCGGCCGTCGATCTAGCTTCGAGCCATGTCGAACATCTCACTCGTCGCCGTGTCGGGCAGCCTGCTCGCCCCCTCGAAGACCACCGCGCTCAGCCGCGAGCTCCTCGACCGCTTCGCCGAAGCGCTCGGCGGGTCGCCGGGCGGGCACGAGGTCGACACCCGCCTCATCGAGCTCTCGGAGATCGGGCGCGAGTTCTCGGGGGCCCTCACCCGCGACGAGCTCGGCCCGGTCGCGGAGGAGGCGATCAGGGCGATCGAGCAGTCGACCCTGCTCATCGTCGCGAGCCCCGTGTACCGGGCGAGCTTCACCGGGCTGTTCAAGCACGTGTTCGACTTCGTCGGACAGTACGCGCTCATCGACAAGCCCGTGCAGCTCGCCGCGACGGGCGGCAGCAACCGGCACGCGCTCATCATCGAGCACCAGTTCCGGCCCCTCTTCTCGTTCTTCCAGGCGCTCACGCTGCCGATCGGGGTCTACGCGAGCGACGGCGACTTCGTCGACTACCGCGTCGCGTCGGAGCAGCTGCACGAGCGCATCGGCCAGGCCGTGCAGCGGGGCGCGCCCGTCGTGCGCGGCACGCTGCCAGACCGGGTGTCGGAGTACGTCTCGAACTGGTGATCGCGCGGGCCGCGCGGCGCGTGCCACGGTCTGATCGCGCGGGCCGCGCGGCGCGTGCCACGGTCTGAGCACGCGCCGCGCGCTCGCGAAAGCGTCCGAGTGTGACCTTCCGTGCCCCTGTGTGACGGGTGCGCTCGCGGCGCCATCGGGCGTTCCCTACCGTCAGTCCTCGGAGGTCGACACATGACACGTCTCATCATCGGCGCGATGGTCCGCGCGATCGGCGCCTACCCGTCGGGCTGGCGCTATCCGGGGGCGCACCGCGATCCGCGGGGGGATGCCGCGGTGCTGCGCCGTGCCGCCGAGGTCGCCGAGCAGGCCCGCCTCGACTACCTCTTCTTCGGCGACTGGCTCGCGACGGGGCACGACCTCGAGTACCGCGACCCGTACCTGGTCGCGCGCATCGACCCGCTCTCGGCGGTCACCTATCTCGCCGGGGTCACCGAGCGTATCGGCCTCATCGCGACGGCGAACACGAGCTACTCCGACCCCTTCACGCTCGCGCGGGCGACGGCCTCGCTCGACCTGCTGAGCGGCGGCCGAGCGGGTCTCAACCTCGTCACCGGCGCCGAACCCCGTGCCGCCGCGAACCACGGTCGCGACTTCCACACCGCGAGCGAGTCGCGCTACGACCGCGCGGTCGAGTTCGAGCACGTGCTGCGCCGCCTGTGGGACTCGTTCGAAGACGACGCCATCGTCGCGGATGCCTCGTCGGGCGTGTTCCTCGACCCGTCGAAGCTGCACGCGACCGACTTCAACGGGCATCACCTGAGTGTGAGCGGCCCGCTCAACGTGACCCGCCCCGTGCAGGGGCACCTGCCGATCGTGCATGCCGGGACCTCGCCCCGCTCGCGACTGTTCGCCGCCCAGAACGCCGACGTCGCGCTCGTCGCCGTCGGCGATCTGCGTCACGCCGTGGAGGTCCGCGAGGAGCTGCGGGCGCTCGCGTTCGAGTCGGGTCGCGACGATCGCACGCTCAAGGTCATCGCGCCCGTGCTGCCCATCGTCGGCGAGACGCGCGAGCACGCGCAGACGATCGCCGACGAGTTGAGCGAACTCGTGCAGATCGCCGAGGACTGGCCCGACGGCCCGCCCCCCGCGTTCCCCGCGAACCGGTCGCTCGCGCAGCTGTCGACGCTGCTCGGGGTCGACGTGTCGGGGCTCTCGCCCGACCGCGGCGTCACGCCCCTGCTCGTCGCCGAGTTCGGCGAGCTCGGACAGGAGCTCGTCGAGATCGTCGCCGAGCGAACCGGTCGCAGTCCCTCGGGCGAGCGGCCGCCGACGCTCAGGCACCTCGTGGTGGCGGCCTCGGTGAACGCGTCGATGATCGTGGGCACGGCCGACGACATCGCCACCGAGTTCGAGGCGTGGGGCGACGCCGGGGCGGTCGACGGGTTCAACGTGCTCTCCGCGATCCAGCCGGCGCAGTTCGAGGCGTTCGCACTCGGGGTCGTGCCCGAGCTGCAGCGACGCGGCGCGTTCCCGACCGAGTACGCGGGCACGACGCTGCGCGAGCACCTCGGGCTCGATCGCCCCGACAACGTGCATGTCTCGGGGGCGCCGCGCCTCGAGTATCCGGTCGACTCCTCGTACGCCTGGATGATCTGACCGGGCATGTGTCCGAATGTTGCGCGGCGTGACGGCCCGCGACATCGAGGGTTGAGGCGGCCATGGGCGGCTCGTAGCCTCGACCCACCATCGCACCGAGGAGAGTCCAGTGATCGCCACCGACCAGGCCGCCGTCCGCCCCGCGCGCACGTCGGAGGCGGCGAGCATGATGGCCGGCTCGGCCCCCGCACTCCCCGACGGATCCACCGCGCTCGCGCTTCTCGCCGACGCCGGGCTCGAGGTACCCGTGCTCGGCGGCCGCACCGTGCGGCACGTCAACCTCGACGTCGCCGCCTCGGCGCCCGCGTTCGCCGTCGTGGCCGAGCAGGTCGCGCGAGTGCTGCCCTACTACGCGAGCGTGCACCGCGGCACCGGCTACCCGTCGCAGCAGACGACGGCGCTCGTCGAGGGCGCCCGTGCGACCGTCGCCCGCCATGTCGGCGCTCGCGACGACGATCTCGTCGTGTTCACCCGCAACACGACGGACGCGCTCAACCTGCTCGCGGCCGCGGTGCCGGGCGACACCGTGGTGCTCGACCTCGAGCACCACGCGAACCTGCTGCCGTGGCGCGACGGCGCCCGCCGCGTCGTCGTCGCGCGCCCGACGATCGCCGAGACCATCGACGCGCTCGACGCCGAGCTCGCCCGATGTCCCGCGGCGCTCCTCACCGTCACGGGCGCGTCCAACGTCACCGGCGAGGTGCTCCCGATCGACCGGCTCGCACGGATCGCCCACGCGCACGGCGCCCGCATCGCCGTCGACGCCGCGCAACTGCTGCCGCACCGCCGGGTCTCGCTCGAGGCATCCGGCATCGACTACCTCGCCTTCTCGGGCCACAAGGCCTACGCGCCGTTCGGGGCCGGCGCCCTCGTCGGCCGCGCCGACTGGCTCGACGCGGCGCCCGCCCATCTCGCCGGCGGCGGCGCGGTCGAAACGGTGCGGCTCGACCGCGTCGAGTGGAAGCACGGGGCCGCACGCCATGAGGCCGGCACGCCGAACGTCGTCGGCATCGTCGCCGTCGCCCGCGCGCTCACGGAGTTCGAGCGACTCGGCGAGGCCGCCCGCGAGGCGCACGAACGCGCGCTGACCGACCGCCTGCACGCCGGGCTCGCCGTGCAGCGCGGCATCCGCGTCGTGCGCGGGTTCGACGACGCCGACGACCGCCTCGGCATCGCGACGATCGAGCTCGAGCGCGGCTCGGTCGGCCTGCTCGCCGCCGCCCTCGGCGCCGAGCACGGCATCTCGGTGCGCGCCGGCCGATTCTGCGCGCATCCCTTCTTCGACCGGGTCGGCAGCCGGGCGAACGGACTGCGCGCGAGCGTCGGTGCGGGCTCGACGGCGGGCGACGTCGACCGCTTCATCGCGGCGCTCGCGAAGCTCATCGCCGACGGGCCGGCGCACGCGTACGACCGCGGACCCGAGGGCTGGCACCCCCTCGTCGACGACCGCCCGCGCCCCGCGTTCGCCTTCTGAGGCGTCCTGACGAGCGGTGTGCCTGAGCCGCCCGTCAACGGGGGCTGGCCGCGCGGATCGCCGCGGGCTAGCGTCGTCAGCGGAGGCTCCCGTGACGGGCGACGATGCTGAACTCGAGGCGCGTGCCGACGCGCTCAGGCGCGTCGTCTACGGAACGCCCGACGGCTACGAGACGGATGCCGCGACCGAACTCGAACGCGTCGAGGCCGAGCTGGCTCGCCGGGCCGAGGAGCGCCGCGCCGCGGCATCCCGCCCGCTCACGCCCGCCGCCGTCGCCGGATTCGGAGATTCCGGCGACACGCCGGGCCGAGCGGCCCCGGAGACGGCGCGTCGCGATGAATCTCCGAATCCGGCGACAGCGACGTCGGAGCCGCGGCGCCCGCCACGGCGCTGGCCCGCCGCGGTCGCGATCGCGGGGATGTTCGGCGTGTTCGGCGTCATCGCGGCGACGGCCATCGCCTCGCTGCTCGCCCCGCCGCGCGGGCTCGCGGTGTTCGACCGTCCGCAGCAGCCCGAGGACGAGAGCCTCGTCGTCGCGCTCGGTGCGCAGGCCGACACCGTGCGCAAGCTCGACGAGGTGTTCGG
Source organism: Agromyces cucurbitae (assembly GCF_058349945.1). Taxonomy (NCBI): domain Bacteria; kingdom Bacillati; phylum Actinomycetota; class Actinomycetes; order Micrococcales; family Microbacteriaceae; genus Agromyces; species Agromyces cucurbitae. The sequence goes on from NZ_JBYRES010000001.1 coordinate 936,613, forward strand.
CCGCGGGTTCTGGGTCTACCTGAACGGCGCCGACCAGGTGTGCCTCTCGGTCGTGCCGATCGGCGGCACCAACCTCGTCGAGCGCGGCGAGTGCGCCTCGCGCGAGCGCTTCGCCGAGCACGGCATCGCCGTGCAGTACGTCGTGGCCGAGCTCGGCGAGCATCGTCCGGCCGGCTCGGGCGATCGCGACGTGGTCGTCGTCTCGTGGCTGCCCGACGCCGACGAGATCGACTGGGAGCTCGTGATGATCGACCCGCCCGAAGACAACCGCATGACCTACGAGGAGTGGTCGTCGGGTCACGACGACGGGACGCGTTCGTAGACTGGGGGAGTCGCACGAGGGGAGACCGATGCAGCCACTGGTCGAGTCCGACGTCAGGGCAGCGCTCGCGAATGCGAGCGAGACGGAGCTCGCCCAGCTCTCGCTGCCGGTGAAGTTCTTCGTGACCGAGTGGGCGCACCTCGACGCGTTCGCGTGGCGCGACCCGCGCATCGCCTCGCGCGGGTACCTCGTCACCGAGCTCGACGGCTCGCCCGCGGGGGTCGTGCTGCGGGCGTCCGAGCGCACCGGCTCGCGCCACCGCGCCGCGGTCTGCAACCTCTGCCACACGCACCAGCCCGGCGACCAGGTCGCGCTGTTCTCGGCTCGGCGCGCAGGCGAGGCGGGTGAGCGCGGCGACAGCGTCGGCACGTACATCTGCAGCGACCTCGCCTGCCAGGAGACCGTGCGGCTGGGTCGTCCGCCGGCGCCGTCGGAGGTGCTGCCGAGCGTCCACGAGCTCGAGCGCATCGAGGGGCTCGCGCGACGCACCAAGGCGTTCGTCGCCGACGTGCTCGGCGCGTAGGCGGCTCGCCTCTCGACCTCGAATGCCGGGGCGGATGCCGCTGCCCGCGTGCGACGCCTCGCTGGGGCATCCCGTCCGGGAGGCGACGGTGGGCGGCCCCGAAGGACCGCCCACCGTGCGACTGCGTCGAGATGCCGCGACGGGTTATCGCGCGTTGATCGTGTTCGACTGCACCGCGAACGAGACGTACTTCGTGGTGCCCGTGACCTTCACCGAGACCGACTTGCCCTTGGCCGACGACGGCACGAGGTAGGTCGACTTGGTCGCGCCCGACACGGCCTTGCCGCTGAGGTACCACTGGTACTTGACGTTCGTGGCGGTCTCGAGCGTGCCGAGCTTCGTCACACCGACCGACTTGCCGGCGACCGGGTTCGACGAGAGCAGCGCACGCGCCCAGCCGATGTAGGTGCCGTCGGCCGTGTGGTGCGTGTTCTTGTAGCTCGTGAGCGAGGCGACCTGGCCCTTGAGGGTCGTGATCTGGCCGTTGAGGCTCGTGATCGTGGCGTTGCGGGCGTCGAGCTGCGACTTCAGCGTCGTGATCTGGCCGTTCAGGTCGTTGATCTCGACGATGTTCGCCGTGATCTCCTCCTGCAGGCCGCTGATCTTGTCCTGAAGCTCGGTGACCTTCTCGAGCGCCGCGATCAGCTTGGTCGACCGCTCGGCGAGGGCGGCCTGCGCGTCGGCGAGTTCGGCGGCCTTGGCCGCGCCCGCCGCAGTGAGGTTCGCGACCTGCTGCTCGAGCCCGTCGACCTCGGCCTGGAGGTCCTCGATCGTCGCGTTCGCGGTTTCGAGCTGCCCGTTCAGGTCGTCGATCTGGTCGGTCTTCGCCGCGTTGTCGGTGGTCAGGTCCTCGATCGCGTCGTCCTTCGTGGCGGCCTCGGCCTTCAGCGCGTCGACCTCGCCGTGCAGCGTGGTGATCTCGCCCTTCAGCGTGGTGATCTCGGCGTTCTTGGTGGTGAGCTGGCCCTGCAGATCGGTGATCTGGCCGTTGAGCGGGCCGGTCGCCGCAGCGACGGCGACGGCGACGGCAGCGTCGAGGGCGGCCTGGTCGAACGGCGTGGTGTCGGCGTTGCCGAGCGGCACGGCGGTGCCGTTGTACGACAACGACGTGACCGTGCTCGTGCTCTCGGTCGTGGTGCCCTGGTGCAGGGCGATCGCACCGACGACGACATTGGTCCAGCCGGCGCCGCCGCCGTCCGCGAAGAACGAGAGGGCCTGCGGGTCGGACTGGCTGCCGGGGCCGCTCGCGATCTTGTTCGACCACCACTTGCCGTCTTCGAGGTCGGTGTACGCGCCCGTGTTGGGGTCGACGCCGTTCTGGTTCGCCTCCCACGTGACTCGCGCGTACGTCTTCTGGTCGGACTTCGTGACGAGCTGGAACGCCGGCGCGTACGACGTGCCGCCGGTCACCGTGTAGGCGAGGGAGTCGACGTCGGCGATGGGCTGGTTCACGATCCAGCCCATGTCGGCGGCCTTGTAGAAGACGAGCCCGTTCGTCACGTTGAGCGGGTTGGGCGAGTCGGTCTCGTCGTAGGGGGCGAAGCTCGGTGCATCCGCGGCGTACGCGGCCTGGGCCGAGAGTCCGGTCGCGCCGATGGCGAGTGCCGCGACGGCTGCGGTCGCGGTCCAGCGGGCGACGCGCGTGGTGTTCATCGTCATTGATTCCTCGTTCTGATCGGGTGGTTCACGCGACGACGCATCCACCGTCAGAACGGTGGATGCGTCTCGCGCGTGTGTGCTTCACCGTTCAGATGAGTGTCGGGGGCCGCCATCCACGGGAATGCCCTTCCATTCATGCACATGAGTTCATCGCGTGATCGTCCGGAGGTCGCCCCAATACGGGGGCCATGGTCCGTTTTCGATCGGCGCTCCTGAAGTGCGAATGCTCACTCGGCCTCGCCGTCGCCGTCGGCACGACCGGAAGCGGCGGCGCCTTCGCCGTGCTGGTCGCGGGCGCGTGGTATTCGGCGCGCAAGCCCGAATGCGGTGAGTTGCTCCGAGCCGAGCCGAGCCGAGCCGAGCCGAGCCGAGCCGGGCCGAGCCGAGCCGGGCCGAGCCGGTGCCTCAGCTCGGCGTGATGACCTCGAGCGTCGCGCGCTTCGCGACGCGCCCGTCGCCCGACGAGCGGCCGGTCAGTCGGCGCCCGATCCAGGGCAGCACGAACTCGCGGTAGTACGCGGCCGTGTTGCGGCTGCGCGGCCCGGCCGGTGCCGCGGCGACCTCGTCGACGCCCCACTCGGGCGGCACGGGCACGTCGAGCGCGGTGAGCACGTTCGAGGCGACGCGGGCGTGGCCGAGGGCGTTGAGGTGAAGTTTGTCGGGCGACCAGTACCGGATGTCGCGGAGCGCCCGGTCGTTGAAGTTGTCGACGAACGTGACGCCCTCGAGCGTGCCGAGGTCGACGAGTGCCGCAGTCAGCCGTGCGCCGCGGGCGTCGAAGACCTTGCCCATCGGCAGGTGGTCGGTCGGGTTCGCACCGCTCAGCATGAGTACGTGGATGCCGGCGTCGCGGATGCGGTGGATCGCGTCGCGGAACCGCGCGGCCGTCACCTGCTCGTCCATGCGGGGGCGCAGCATGTCGTTGCCGCCGCCGTTGAAGCTCAGCAGTTCGGGCTGCAATGCGATCGCGGCATCCAACTGCTCGTCGATGATGGGGCCGAGCTTGCGCCCGCGGATCGCGAGGTTCGCATAGCCGATCGGCTCGCGGGCATGCTGCGCGAGGCCGAGCGCCACGAAGTCGGCCCAGCCGCGCACGCTGCCGTCGGGCAGCTCGTCGCCCACGCCCTCGGTGAAGCTGTCGCCGATCGCCGCATACGAGTGGAACATGCCCTCCACGCTAGCGCGGCGCGAGGCCGAGGCATCCCGTCCGCCACGACGTGACGAGCACGAGGATGCCGCCGCAGGCGCTTACTCGGCGGCGTGCTCGACCTCGCAGTCGGCGCCCGGGTAGAGCAGGGTCTCATGCCCGTCGTCGAAGCGCACGAGGTACGGCGGCCCGCCGTTCTCGCCGCGCACCTCGAGGATCTCGCCGTGCCGGCCGGGCTGGCCGACCTGCTTTCCGTGGATGACGAGGCGTTCGCCCACCGTGGCCTGCATTGCAACCCCCTCCGACGGTTACAGCGTACGCCGGGGTGCGGGCGCGGAGAAGTGCTTCCGGGGCACGGCTTCGCCGGGTAGGGTGTCAGAACTGGGTCAAGCGTCCCAGTTCTTTCCGGTGTCAGTGAGAACAGCGAGGTTCACGATGGATGCTTCGAGCGCGCGTGCGGCGGGCCTGCCGCGATTCCCGCGGGGATTCCGCTGGGGCGCCGCGACCGCGGCCTTCCAGATCGAGGGGTCGACGACGGCCGACGGGCGCGGGCCGAGCATCTGGGACACGTTCACGGCCGAGCCGGGTCGCGTCGTCGACGGGTCGAACGCGCTCGTCGCGGCCGACAGCTACCGGCGCTACCCAGACGACATCGCGCTGCTCGCCGAGCTCGGTGCGACCGACTACCGGTTCTCGATCTCGTGGCCGCGCGTGCAGCCGGGCGGCTCGGGGCCGGCGAACGCGGCCGGGCTCGACCACTACGAGCGGTTCGTCGACGCGCTCGCCGAGGCCGGCATCGCCCCGCTCGCGACGCTCTACCACTGGGACCTGCCGCAGCCGCTCGAGGACGCCGGCGGCTGGCTCGTGCGCGACACCGCCTCGCGCTACGCCGACTACGTCGGACTCGTGCTCGACCGGCTCGGCGACCGCGTCGGCCGGTGGATCACGCTCAACGAACCGGCGATGACCACCCTCGAGGGGTACGCGCTCGGCACCCAGGCTCCGGGGCGCCGGCTCATGCTCGGCGCGCTGCCGACCGTGCACCACCAGTTGCTCGGGCACGGGCTCGCGGTCGCCGCGATCCGCGCTGCGGCGCCGTCTGCGGAGGTGGGCATCACCAACAACCACACGCTCGTCGTGCCCGCCTCGTCGGAGCCGGCCGACCTCATGGCGGCTGGCGCCTTCGACCTCGTCTACAACCGCATCTTCATCGACCCCGTGCTCACGGGCGCCTACCCCGACCTGTCGGCGTTCGGGCTCGAGACGTTCCCGGGGCTCGAGCCCGGCGACCTCGAGGTGATCTCGGCGCCGCTCGACTTCTACGGCGTCAACTCGTACAACCCGACCTACATCGCCGCGCCGGCCGAGGGGTCGGAGTTCGCGCTCGCCGGACTGCCGTTCGAACCGGTGGCGCCGCCGTCGGGTGTTCCCGTGACCGGATTCGACTGGCCCGTCGTGCCGTCGGCGTTCAGCGAACTGCTCGTGGGGCTCCGCCGCGACTACGGCGACGCGCTGCCGCCCGTCGTCATCACCGAGAACGGGGCCTCGTACGTCGACGAGGTCGTGCCCGGCACCGACGGCGCCGCCGCGGTGCACGACGACGAGCGCATCGCCTACCTCGACGGGCACCTGCGGGCCGTGGCCTCGGCGGTCGATGCGGGCGTCGACGTGCGCGGCTACTTCGTCTGGTCGCTCATGGACAACTTCGAGTGGGCGCAGGGCTACACGCAGCGGTTCGGCCTCGTGCACGTCGACTTCGAGACGGGCGAGCGCACGCGCAAGGACTCGTTCGGCTGGTACCGCGACCTCATCGCGGCGCAGGAGCGCTGAGGCGGGCGGCTCCGCCGCTTGGCCGCCGCGACCTCGGAGATCGTCACGATCTCGGACCGACCCTTCCCGAACCGGTCCGACCTCGTGGCGATCTCCGAGATCGTGGCGGCCCCCGACACGGCAGGGCCGGGGACGCGCGTGCCCCCGGCCCTGCCTCACCGACGGCCTCAGCCGCCCGTCGGCGTCCCGAGCACCTCGACCTCGGCGAGCGAGAGCGGCAGGGTGGTGGACTCGAGCTGGATGCGCACGTAGCGTCCGGTCGCCCCGTCGGGGAGATCGATGACCGACGGGCGGCCGGCCTGCTCGGCGACACGGATCGCGACCCCGGCCTCGGCGCGGGCGTCGGCGAGCGAGCTCGCGGTGAACGGCTCGTCCGACGTCATCACCCAGTAGTTCGAGAGCCGCTCGCCGCAGCAGTCGGTGCGGTTGTAGATCTCGACCCGGTCGAGCTCGGCGCTCGCACCGAGGTCGACCTGCCACCAGGCCTCCGTCGACGGCTCCGAGGTGTGGGTGACCGAGTTGCCCGAGAAGGCGCCGTTGCGGTTGCCGTCGACGGCCCGCGCGGGGACGCCGTCCCAGGCGGTGCTCGACTGCGTCGCCGGCTTGCCCTTGGCGAGATTCGGCAGCGCGATCTTGACGGTCGCGCCCGCCGAGGTCGAGACGCCGCTCATCGTGGTCGTGACGACGATGCGTCCGCTCGCGGCGTCGGCGCCCGCGGGCACCGAGATCGTGATGGGAACGACGTACGACTCGCCGGGGTCGAGTGCGGGCACCGACGCGGTGCCCGCGGTCACGGTCCAGCCGTCGGGGCCGGTGATCTCGACCTCGGCCTTCGCCGACCGCTCCGACGACGTGTTCGCGACGACGGCCGAACCGACGACCGTCGTTCCGCGCTGCACGGCCTCGGGCACGCGCACCGTCGTCCGCAGCAGGCTGTCGACGCCCCGAGTCGAGATCTCGAAGGTGAACGCGTGCGTCGACGTCGTGGCCTCGGCGCCCTCCTGCGGCATCTCGATCTCGATCTCGCCGGCGTCGTTGCGCCGCCAGTCGAGTGCCGTCCCGTCGCCGCCCAGCAGCTCGACCGTCGTGTCGTCGCCGAACGGCAGGTCGGCCCCGAGGGTCAGCCGCTCACCCGGCCAGTCGAGTGCGGTGGCGTAGAGCGATCCGTCGCGCTGCGTGTACCGCACGGGCACGTCGGCGGCGGGCTCGTCGGCGCGGTTCCAGTAGGTCGTGCCGTAGATCGCCTCGCCGTTCACGTCGAGCCAGGCGCCGATGTCGCGCAGCCGCTCGGCCTGCAGCTCGGGGATGGTGCCGTCGGCCTTCGGGCCGACGTCGAGCAGCAGGTTGCCGTTCTTGCTCACGATGTCGACGAGCGACTCGACGAGCTGGTCGCTCGTGAGGTAGTCCTCGATCGGCTCGTTCTGGTTGTAGCCGTACGAGTGCGCGATGCCGCGGCTCGACTCCCACTTGTTCGTGTCGATGTCGGGCTTCACGGTGTACTCGGGCGTCTGGAAGTCGAGCTCGGTCGAGTCGAGGGCGCCGGAGTCGATCTTGCAGCGGTTGGCGACGGCGACGCCCTTCGGCTCCTCGCGGTTCTTCGCCTGGTTGTAGTACTCGGCGATGACGCCCGCGGTCTTCCAATAGGAGGCGGGCTTCTCCCACTGCCCGTCGCACCAGAGGATGTCGGGGTCGTACTTGTCGATGAGCTCGCGCATCTGCGGCAGCATGTAGCCGTCGACGTAGTTCACCCCGGCCGGGGCGCCGGTGTACGGCACCTCGGCGCCCGTGTACGGGTTGCGGGCCGGCTTGCCGGTGTACGCCGGGTTGTACCACTCGTAGAGGGAGTAGTAGAAACCGGCCTTCAGGGCGCCGTCCTCGCGCGCCGCCGAGAACAGCTCGCCGGCGAGGTCGCGCTGCGGCCCGAGGTCGACGGTGTCGCGACCGCTCACGTCGCTGTCCCAGAGCGCGGTGCCGTCGTGGTGCTTCGAGGTGAGCACGAAGTACTTCGCACCCGCGTCCTTGAAGAGGTCGACCCAGGCCTTCGGGTCGAACTCCTCGGCCTTCCAGTCCTCGATGAACCGGTCGTACGGCACATCGGCGCCGTACGTCGCCTTGTGGTACTGGTTCGTCGCCGACCCGTTGGAGTTCATGTAGTTCCAGTACCACTCCGCGTAGGAGCCGCGCGGTCCCCAGGCGGGCACCGAGTACGGACCCCAGTGGATGAAGATGCCGAACTTGTCGTCGTCGAACCACTCGGGGCTGTCGTGCGAGTTGAGCGACGCGGTCGACGCCGTGTAGTCCCATGCGGGCACGTCGTACCCGCCGAACCAGTCGGCGACCTGGTTACCGTCGAGCGCCTCGTCCCACGTCGTGAGCTCGTCGAGGTCGCCGCGCAGGCTCGCCGTCGGCGTCCCCACCGAACGCATCGGCAACGGGATCGACGCGCCGACCCGGCCGACCCGGCTGCCGTCGGCGTACAGCGTCGTCTCGCCCTCGGTCGCGACCCAGGTGAGGTTCACCCAGCGGCCGATCGGCAGCGTGAACTCGAACGAGTGGTCGGCGACGCCGTACTCGGTGAAGCCCACCTTGCCGGTGCCGGCCTGGCGCAGCTTCAACGCGCCGTACTTCGAGCTCAGCAGCACCTGGTCGGCCGTCTCGGCAGAGAGCTTCACCCAGGTCGACACCGTCCACGGCTCGGCGACGTCGACGCCGCCGAATCCGACGCCGTCGCGGTTGTGGTCGAAGCGGAACGCCTCGCCCTTCACGCCGTCGTCGACGAGGGTCGGATTGTTGATGATGTAGGTCGATCCGGGCAGTTCGCCCGCGGCATCCTCGGCGAAGATCGTGTTGCCGGGGCTGCCCGCCCACGTCCAGCCCGACGGATAGTCGGCCTCGTCGAACGTCCAGCGGTGCGACGGCTCGCCGTCGTCGACCCGTTCCGGCGCATCGGGCGTCGTGAGCCCGGCCGGGTCGGCGAGCGCGCCGAACCGCGCGGTGAACGCGGCGAGGTCGTCGGGTGTCGCCGAGCCGTTCCACGAGCGGTCGGCGAGCACCGCCCGGGGCAGTGCGCTCAGCTGCTCCCAGTACGCGTCCTCCGACCAGAAGTTGTAGTCGGCCCAGTGCGGCATGCCCGAGCCGAGCATGTCGGCCTCCGTGTTCGGCGCCCACTCGTCGTACATCCACGCGGTGTCGGGGTAGAGGTTGTGGTAGTTGTTCGGCGTCAGGTAGAACGGCCCGATCGCGATCTCGTCGTGCCCGGGAACGGCCGGGCCGGCGCCGGTGCCCTCCCACGTGAGGTCGACCACCGAGGCGTTGAGGTCCTGCTTCGGCGTCGACATGTGCTCGACCCCGTTGTAGATCGCGGTGCGCGCGCCGTTCTCGGTGATGACCTCGTCGAGCGTGTTGATGTAGCGCGTCAGCATGTCGCCGAGGGAGTCGATCTCGGGATCGTCCGCGATCGCGTTCGCGACCCGGGGGCAGTTCGCGAGCTGGCCCGGCAGTTCGTCGGCGCCGATCGAGAAGAGCGGTGCGTCGAACCACGACGAGAACTCGTCGACGATCTCGGCGGTCTTCGCGACGGCCTCGTCGCTCGTCATGTCGATGATCCAGTCGGGCGTGAGGTGCGAGTGCGTGTGCGCCTGCGTGCATGCACCCTCGCCCGAACCGAAGCCGATGTCGAACGCCTCGCTGATGACGGTCGCGTGACCGGGCACGTCGATGCCGCCCATGAGCTGCACGTGCTGCTCGGCCGCGAGCGCCTTCAGCCGGTCGATGTCGTCACGGCTGTACGAGTGCTCGGGGTCGGCGAGGCCCGGGAACTTCTCGCTGTACAGCCGGAAGCCCTCGGAGTCGGAGAGGTGCAGGAACAGCGTGTTGAGCCGCAGCTGGCCCATGCGGCGCAGCAGGTTCTCGAGCGATTCCATCGACCAGTGCTTGCGCCCCGCGTCGAGCTGGATCATGCGCACGGCCTGCGTCGGCACGTCGGTCGCGGTCGCCTTCGGGACATCGCGGTGGTCGTCGTCGGCCTCGAGCAGCTGCACCAGGGTGCGGGAGCCGTAGAAGAGGCCGTTCGTCGTCGCGGCCTCGATGACGATGGGCCCGTCGCTCGACCAGCGATACCCCTCGGCGCCGAGCGCCTCGTCGTCGACGAGGCGGAGCACGATGTCGCCGGCGCCCGCGTCCTTCACCTCGCCGGTGGCCTTGAGCGGCAGCCCCGTGAGCTCGCGCAGCTCGGCGCCCAGGCGCTTCGAGAGGTCCTGCGTGATCTCGCCGACCGGGCCGGGGAACGCCGCCTCGCCGGCCGGCCGCAGCGCGAGGTCGCGCGAGGGGCCGTCGACGAGCAGCCGGGAGGAGCGGGTCAGCGCGACGGTGCCGTCACCGGCGGTCCAGTCCGTGGGACGCGGGATGACGGCATCGATTCCGGTCGGGCCGGGCGGCGCCGCCGTGATCGATCGAACATCGGGAACCGCGTTCGCCGGTGCGGCGACGATGGCCGCTGCTCCGATCATTGCTCCGATGATTGAGGTGGAAATCAGGGTCTTCATTGGCCGGATTCGCATCATCGCGGTCTCCTTGGTAGGGAAAGATAGGATGACCGTAGCGACTCACCGCCACAGCGGCAAGGGTTTGCGTGACGGAATCTGAATGTGAAGAACGCTTTTCGCGCAGAATTCGTCAGTGTGGTGCGACAGCGGAGTCGACGCCGTGCGCCCGCTCCTACTCGACCGCGAGCAGCGCCGCCCACAGGTCGGCGCGCGCGTGGAATCCCGAGAGGTCGCGCCCGAGCAGCCGTTCGGCGAGCGCGATGCGGCTGCGCACGGTGTGCCGGTGCACGCCGAGCTCCTGCGCCGTCGCATCGAACTGGCCGCCGTGCTCGAGCCACGTGCGCGTCGTCTCGACGAGGGTCGTGCCGTTCGCGGCGTCGTGCTCGGTGAGCGGGGCGAGCGTCGCGAGGGCGACCGCCCGGGCGTCGGTGCGCGCGAGGAACGCGAGCACGCCCTGCCGGCTGATCTCGTCGAAGTTGACGACGCCCGCACCGCTCTCGCGGGCCCGGTCGAGCGCCCGCAGCGCCTGCTCGTGGGCCTGCGGCACGCCCGCGTCGGGCACGGGATCGGAGACGCCCACGGGCAGCTCGAACTCGGCGGCGAGCTCTTCGGCGACCGGGGCGTCGGCCTCCTCGACGATGAGCACGAAGCGCTCGTCGTCGCGGCCGAAGAACAGGCGGCCGCCGCGCTCCTCGACGCGCAGCTCGAGCAGCTCGGTCATGCGGTCGACCTGGGCTGGGGCATCCGTCACGATGACGCGCACCGGCGCTTCGGGAAGCGGGCCCCACATCTCGGCCGAGACGCGCTCGGCCAGTGCCGTGTCGCCGTCGAGGATGCCGCGCAGGAGGCCCGATCGCAGGTGGCCGCGCGCGCGGTCGAGGTCGCGGTTCTGCTCGAGGGCGAGCCCGGCGAGGGCGATGACCGAGTTCACCACCTCGCGGCCCGCGGCGTCGAGCTCGGCGGAGTCGCCGATCGCGAGCACGCCGCGCAGCGATCCGCCGCCGCCGAGGGTCTGGAGGGTCATGCGCTGCGGGGCGTCGGTCGACTCGGCGGCGAGCAACGTGCGGCTCGCGCGCTGGCCGCGGCGCAGCATCGAGCGCGCCTCGCCGACGACCTCGCCGAGGGCGGGCTGGGGGAGTCCGTCGACCGGTGCCTCGCGGTCGAGCGAGCCGGTCGCGTCGATGAGCCCGACCCACGCGCCGAGGCGGTGCGACAGCTCCGCGAGCGTCGCCGACAGCCCGTCGGGGCGGAGCGCGGCGAGCGAGATCGCGCGCTGCGCGGCGAGGGCCCAGGCCTGGCGCGCGTACGCGTCTTCGGCGATGAGGTCGGCGACCGTGCGGGCGATCGCGATGAACGGCACCCGGTAGGGCACCTCGAAGAGCGGCAGGCCCTGCGCCGTGCACGCGGCGACGAGGGCGTCGGGCGTGCCCGCGCGGATCACCTCGGTGCCGAAGCCGAGCGCGGCGATGCCGGTCTCGCGCAGGCGGGCGACGTACGCCTCGGCGAACCCCGCGTCGCCGGGCTCGTCGCCCACGACGCCCTCGGCGAACTGCGTGCCGGTCGTCAGCAGCACGTGGCCGGCGTCGAGGAACGGCGTCGGGTCGGCGAGGTCGGAGCTGTGCGCCCAGACGACCGGCACGTCGAGCGCGCCGTCGGGCAGCGACGCGGCGGGCGTGAGGAGGCCGAGCGCGAGCTCCGGGTGGGACAGCAGGGTCTGCACGGTGGGCTTCATGCGGCGCGCCTCGGATCGGTGGGTTACCCGCCCGGCGCGGTGTACACGCCGGCGAACATCATGCCCTGAGTGTACACATCGTCGTCGAGGCATCCCGCTGTGTTTCGCCCCGTGCCTGCCGCGCATTCGTCACGCGGATGCGACTGCAGGAAGAACTGCGGACACGCCGCCGCGAGGCGGGCGACACGCCGCGATGTCGGCAGAAGTTCCTCCGCCTGCGACGACCGGCCGCGTCAGGTGACCGCGCCGCGACGGGCGAAGCGCTCGTCGCGCCACGCACCGGTCTCGAGCACCTCCTCGAGCACGGCGACGGCGTCCCAGACGTCGGTGTGCGAGACGTAGAGCGGCGCGAACCCGAACCGCATGAGGTCGGGCGCGCGGAAATCGCCGATCACGCCGCGCTCGATGATCGCCTGCATGACCGCGTAGCCGTCGGCCGCCTCGGGCAGGCCGGGCGCAGAGCCCGCACCGCCGAACCGCAGCGCGACCTGGCTGCCGCGCCGCGCCGACTGCCGCGGCGAGACCACCTCGACGCCGAAGCGTGCGAGCCGCGCGTCGACGAGCGAGATGAACAGCTCGGTGAGGCGCAGGCTCTTCTCGCGCAGCGCCTCGAGGTCGACCTCGTCCCAGATCGCGAGGCTCGCCTCGAGCCCGGCGACCGAGAGCAGCTGCGGCGTGCCGACGCGGAACCGGGTGATGCCCTCGGCCGGTGCGTAGTCGATGCCGAAGTCGAACGGGCGGGCGTGCCCGTGCCATCCGGTGAGGGCGGGCCGGGCATCGGCCTGGTGGCGCCCGGCGACCCAGATGAACGAGGGCGAGCCGGGTCCGCCGTTGAGGTACTTGTAGGTGCAGCCGATCGCGAAGTCGGCGTCGGCCCCGTTGAGGTCGACGGGCACGGCCCCGACCGAGTGGCAGAGGTCCCACACCATGAGCGCGCCGGCCTCGTGCACCCGCCGGGTGACCTCGGCCAGGTCGTACATGCGTCCGGTGCGGTAGTTGACGTGGGTGAGCACGACGACCGCGACGTCGTCGCCGAGCACCGCGTCGAGGTCGGCCTCGCCGTCGATGAGCCGGCGGTCGAGCGCCGCGCCGCCCGTGGTGCGCGCGTCGCCGTCACCGACGCCGCTGGTGCCGCCGATGCCGCCGGCGCCGCCCACGCCGCCGGCGCCGCTGCCCGCGAGCTCCTGCACGCTCTCGAGGATGTAGAGGTCGGTCGGGAAGCTGCCCCGCTCCGACACGATGACGCGCCGCTCGGGTCGCAGCCGCGCGGCCGCGATCGCGACCTGGAAGAGGCTCGCCGACGTCGAGTCGCCCAGCACGACCTCGCTCGCCGCCGCGCCGATGAGCGGTGCGATGCGGTCGCCGAGCACGCGCGGCTTGTCGAACCAGCCCGCGTCGTTCCAGCTGCGGATGAGCCCCGTGCCCCACTCCTCGCGGATGACCCGCTCGACGTGCGCCGGCGTCGACCGCGGCAGGGCGCCGAGCGAGTTGCCGTCGAGGTAGACGACCCCCTCGGGCGGGTCGAACCGCTCGCGGAACGCGGCGAGCGGGTCGGCGGCGTCGAGGTCGGCGCACGTCGCGCGGTCGATCGAGTGCTGGGTGGATGTCGCGAGGCTCATGTGCGCTCTCCGTGGTGGTGTTTCGGGGTGATGGTCTTCCCGAGAGTGCACTCGTGGCCCGGATTCGGGCGACGAGTGCACTTTCGGCGCTGGTGATTCGGTGTGGAGTGCCGAGCGCGGTACCGAGTGTGCAGTCGTCGCCCGAATCCGGGGCCGCAACTGCACTCTCGGCGCCGGGCGTGGTTCGTGAGGCGTCCCGCGGGCCGCGCTCAGCGCCCCAGGAACCGCAGCGCGTTGCCGCGCCGGATCGCCTCGGCTTGTTCGTCGGTGAGGAACGAGGCGCGATCGACGACCGCCCCGACGGGGCGCTCACCGAGCGGGTAGGGGTAGTCGCTGCCGACCATGACCTGCCGGGCGCCGAGGGTGTCGACGAGCAGCCGCAGCGCGGCCGGGTCGAACACCACTGAGTCGACGCTGAACCGGTCGAGGTAGGCCGACGGCGGCCGCTCGCTGACGCCGATGAGGTCGCGCCGCTGGTGCCAGGCGTTCTCGAACCGGCCGAGCCAGAACGCGAACGACCCGCCGCCGTGCGCGAAGGCGATGCGCAGCGACGACGGCACGCGGTCGAACACGCCGCCGAGGATCATCGAGATGATCGAGAGGTGGGTCTCGGCGGGCATGCCGGCGAGCCAGCGCGCCATCCAGCGGTCGAGCCGGGGCGAGCCCGGCATGTCCCACGGGTGCACGAACACCGGGATGGACTCGGCGGCGCAGTGCTGCAGGAAGGTGACGATGCCCTCGTCGTCGAGGTCGCGGTCGCCGACGTGGTTGCCGATCTCGACACCCGCATGCCCCGAGGCGATCGCGCGCGAGGCCTCGGCGCACGCCGCATCCGTGTCCTGCAGCGGCACCTGTGCGAACGGCACGAACCGGTCGGGCGCCGGCGCGCACACCTCGAGCGCGAGGTCGTTGAAGATGCGCGCGACCTTGACGGCCTCGTCGGCCGCGGCGCCGTAGGAGAAGAACACCGGGGTCGGTGAGACGACCTGCAGCTCGACGCCGTCGGCGTCCATGTCGGCCAGGCGCGCCTCGGCGTTCCAGCAGCGATCGTCGATGCGACGGAACTCGGCCGAGCCGAGCATGATCGTCGCCTCGCGCTCGGAGTCCACCCGCAGCGACGGCCAGACGCCGGGCCCGACCTCGGTGGCGAGGTCGGGCCAGGCGTTCGGCACGAAGTGCGTGTGGACGTCGATCGTGCCCAACGGGTTCAGCCCTTGCCGGGGTGGACGGTGCCGCACTTCGGGCACGTCCGACCCTCTTCGCTCTCGTAGAACTCGCGGAAGACGGGCGGCAGGTCCTCGACGATGTCGCGCACCTGCAGCTCGACCTCGTGCACCTTCTCGTTGCAGTTCGGGCAGAACCAGGCGAACTTCTCGAGCGTGCCCTCCTCGCGGATGCGCTCGATGACGATGCCGATCGAGCCGGCCTCGGGGCGCTGCGGCGAGTGGTACACGTTGCCGGGCAGCAGCCACATCTCGCCCTCGCGGATGTCGATGCGCTGCATCCCGTCCTGCGTCTGGATGTTGACGTGCATGTTGCCGCGGTACTGGTAGAACCACTCCTCGTACGGGTCGAAGTGGAAGTCGGTGCGCTGGTTCGGCCCGCCGACGACCTGCACGATGAAGTCGTTCATGGGGATGAACGCCTGCTTGTTGTTGACCGGCGGCTTGAGCAGGTGCTCGTGCTCCGTGATCCAGGCCGGGAAGTCGATGACCGGCGGAACGGTGAAGGGGCGGATGTTGCTCATTTCTCCTCCTCGAGAGTGGCGGTAGTGGGAACGGTTCGGGTCTCGGATGCCTCGGGCGAGCCGGATGCCGCGGCCGGGGGTGAGTCGGATGACGCGGCGGGGCGTCGCGCGATCGCCTGGATCTCGATGCGCAGGTGCGGGTGCGGCAGCTGGTGCACGGCGACGGTCGTGCGGGCGGGTCCGCCCTCGTCGAAGTACTCGGCCCACACGGCGTTGTACCCGGCGAAGTCGTTCATGTCGACGAGGTAGCTCGTCGCCTGCACGAGGTCGGCGAGCTCGCAGCCGGCCTCGGCCAGGATCTCGCGGATGTTCTCGATCACCGCACGGGTCTGCACGGCGATGTCGAGGCGCGTCGCGCCGAACTCGTCGGCGTCGGCGCCGGCGATCGTGTTGTCGGGCCGTCTGCTCGACGTGCCCGACACGAAGACGAGGTCGCCCGACACGCGCGCGTGCGGGAACCGGCCGCGCGGGGTGGCCTTGCCGGTGACGAGGATGCCTCTGCCGTCGGTCATCGCGCACCGCCTTCGCCGTTCGCGGCGACGGCGGCTGCGCCGCCCGTGCGCACCGACACCTCGCCGAGCCCCGCGACGTGCGCCGTGACGACGCCACGTGCGGGCAGCGGCACCGCGACCGTCGCGGCTCCGGCGAGCAGCACCATGCCGGCGCGCAGCGCGAAGCCGTGCGCGCGCGCCAGCCGGAGGGCGGCGTCGAGCGCGCGCACGGGGTCGCCGAGGATCGCGGCGGTCGAGCCGGCCTGCGCGAGCCGGCCGTCGATCTCGAGGCGCACCGCCCGGTTGTCGAGACCTCCGAGCGCGTCGGGCGAGCGCCACGGCCCGACCGCGAAGGCCGCGGCCGAGGCGTTGTCGGCCACGACGTCGTCGAGGCTGAACGTGAAGTCGCGGTAGCGCGAGTCGATGATCTCGAGCGCCGGCGCGACCCCGGCGATGGCGCCGATCACGTCGGACGCGGGCCGCGCCCGGTCGTCGAGGTCGTCGCCCAGGAGGAACGCGACCTCGGGCTCGATGCGGGGGTGGATCGCCGTCGACACGTCGAACACCCCGCCGTCGTCGAGCCGCATGGCGTCGGTGACGGTGCCGATGATGACGTCGTCGACGCCCATCTGCTGCGCCTTCGCACGCGACGTGAAGCCGAGCTTCAGGCCGGCGATGCGCTCGCCGCGGGCGACCCGCCGCGCGATCAGCGCGTGCTGGGTGGCGTACGCGGCGTCGAGGCCGATCGCCGCGTCGGCCGCGAGCTGCGAGGTCGGCGACGCGGTGCGCTGGGCGCGGTCGAGGGCCGCCGCGAAGGCCGAGGCGGCGGTCACGCCGCACCTCCGGCACCGGCCGCGACCGAGGCGCTCTCGTCGATCCGTTGAGCCGTGGCGCGCGCCTCGACGAGGTCGAGCGCGACGTCGACGATCATGTCCTCCTGGCCGCCGACCATGCGGCGCTCGCCGAGCTCGACGAGGATGTCGCGGGCATCGAGCCCGTGTCGCGCGGCGGCGCGCTCGGCGTGCAGCAGGAAGCTCGAGTACACGCCCGCGTAGCCGAGCGTGAGGGTCTCGCGGTCGACCCTGACGGGGCGGCGCTGGAGGGGGCGGACGAGTTCCTCCGCGGCATCCTGCAGGGTGAAGAGGTCGCAGCCGTGTTCGAAGCCGCTGAGGTCGGCGACGGCGACGAACGCCTCGATCGGGCAGTTGCCGGCGCCGGCGCCCTGCCCCGCGAGCGAGGCGTCGACGCGGTAGGCGCCGTGCTCGACGGCGGTCACGCTGTTGGCGACGCTCAGCGAGAGGTTCTCGTGCGCGTGGATGCCGATCTGCGTCTCGGGCGCGAGCACCTCGCGGTACGCGTCGACGCGCGCCGCGACATCCCGCATCGTGAGCCGGCCGCCCGAGTCGGTGACGTAGACGCAGTGCGCGCCGTACGACTCCATGAGCCTCGCCTGCGCGGCGAGCCCCTCGGGGGAGTTCATGTGGCTCATCATGAGGAAGCCCGACACGTCCATGCCGTGTTCGCGCGCCCAGCCGATGTGCTGCGCGGCGACGTCGGCCTCGGTGCAGTGGGTCGCGACGCGCACGCTCGCGACGCCGAGGTCGCGTGCGCGGGCGAGGTCGTCGATCGTGCCGATGCCCGGCAGGATGAGGGTCGTGAGCTTCGCCCGGTCGAGCACCGACGCAGCGGCCTCGATCCACTGCCAGTCGGTGTGCGCGCCCTGCCCGTAGGCGACGCTCGAGCCGCCGAGGCCGTCGCCGTGCGCGACCTCGATCGCGTCGACGCCCGCAGCCTCGAGGGCGCGCGAGATGTCGCGCACCTGGTCGAGCGTGTAGCGGTGCGCCATCGCGTGCATGCCGTCGCGCAGGGTGACGTCCTGCACGTAGATCTTCGGGCCGGCGGCGGGGCGGGATGCCGTGTCCGGGGTCTCGACGGTGGAGGTCATGCGGTCGCTCCCTGGGGCTCGGCGCTCGCCCGTTCGGCGGTCGCACGTTCGGCGAAGAGTCGCTCGGCGGTGCGCAGTGCCGCCGAGGTCATGATGTCGAGGTTGCCCGCGTACTCGGGCAGGTAGTGGCCGGCGCCCGCGACCTCGAGGAGGACGGTGACGCGCGTGCCGCGGAACGGACGGTCGAGCGCGGGCACGTAGGGCTCGTCGACGGCGTCGAACTGCACCTGCTGCTTGAGCCGGTAGCCGCCGACGTAGCCCTGCACGTCGGCGACCATCGCGTCGACCGAGGCGCGCACGGCGGCCTCGTCGAGCGGGGCGGCGTCATCGTGCTCGACGAGGCAGTACACGGTGTCGCGCATGATGAGCGGCGGTTCGGCGGGGTTGAGCACGATGATCGCCTTGCCCCGCTCGGCACCGCCGATGACCTCGAGCGCACGCGCGGTGGTCTGCGTGAACTCGTCGATGTTCGCCCGGGTGCCGGGGCCCGCCGAGCGCGACGAGATCGACGCGACGATCTCGGCGTAGGCGACGGGCGCGACGCGCGAGACGGCCGCGACCATCGGCACGGTCGCCTGGCCGCCGCACGTCACCATGTTGACGTTCGCAGCGGTGAGGTGCTCGCCGAGGTTCACGACGGGCACGACGTAGGGGCCGATCGCGGCGGGCGTGAGGTCGACCATGATGCGGCCGGCGTCGCGCACGAGTGCGTCGTTGCGTGCGTGCGCGCCCGCGCTCGTCGCGTCGAAGACGAGCTCGACACCCGCGAACTCGGGCATCGCGACGAGGCCGTCGACGCCCTCGTGGGTCGTGGCGACGCCGAGCCGGCGCGCGCGGGCGAGTCCGTCGGAGTCGGGGTCGATGCCGGCCATCGCGACGACGTGCAGGGTCTGCGAGAGGCGCTTGACCTTGATGAGCAGGTCGGTGCCGATGTTGCCGGATCCGATGATGGCGACGCCCGTCGTCATGCTGCGGCTCCTTCCGTGGGGGCGGTGGTGGTGGATGCCGCGGCAGGGGCGGCCGCGATGAAGTCGGCGCGAACCTCGCCGAGGCCGGCGAGGCGGGCGTGGAAGACCCCCTCGGTCGCCGCGACCATGGGGCCGAGCGCGCCCGAGAGGATGACCTCGCCGGCGCGGAGCGGCCGGCCGTGCCGGGCGACCGCGCGTGCGAGCCACGCGACGGCGATGACGGGGTTGCCGAGGCAGGCTGCGCCCGACCCGGTCGAGACGGGCTCGCCGCGGTGGTCGAGGCGCATGCCGACGCCCGCGAGGTCGAGCCCGTCGAGCCGGTGCGGCGTCGTGCCGAGCACGAGCGCCCCGCTCGACGCGTTGTCGGCGATCGTGTCGGTGATGCGGATGTCCCAGCCCGCGATGCGGGAGTCGACGACCTCGATCGCGGGCAGCACGAAGTCGGTCGCGCGGATCACGTCGGCGACGTGGGTCGTGGGGGAGTCGAGGTCGCGGCCGAGCACGAACGCGACCTCGGCCTCGACGCGCGGCTGCAGGAACCGACCGAGGTCGACGGGCTCGCGGTCGGCGAAGACCATGTCGTCGAGCAGCACGCCGTAGTCGGGGGTGTAGACGCCGAACTGCGCCTGCACGGCGGGCGAGGTGAGCCCGATCTTGCGGCCGACGACGCGACGTCCGGAGGCTGTGAGCCGGTCGATGCCGAGCGACTGCACGGCGTAGGCCGCGTCTTGGTCGACCTCGCCGATGAGCTCGCGCACGGGGGCGCACGCGACGCCCGTCAGCGCGGCGCCGCGGAGGCGTTCGTCGGCCGCCAGCCACGAGGCATCCGCCTGCTGCGAGACCGCACGCTCCTTCGAAACCGGCGCGCCCGCGGCATCCGCCACCGTGTCGTCGCCCGGCCAGGCCGGCGTCGCCTGCCCGCTCACAGCTGCACGCACACGTTCGTCGGCTCGGTGTAGAACTCGAGCGAGTGGCGGCCGCCCTCGCGGCCGACGCCCGAGAGCCCGACGCCGCCGAAGGGGCTGCGCAGGTCGCGCAGGTACCAGGTGTTCACCCACGACATGCCGACGCGCATGCGCTGCGCGACGCGGTGGCCGCGGGTGAGGTCGCTCGTCCAGGTGACGGCGGCGAGCCCGTAGTCGGTGTCGTTCGCGAGCGCGATCGCCTCCTCCTCGGTGTCGAAGGGTACGAGCGCGGTGACCGGTCCGAAGACCTCCTCGCGCATCGTGCGGTGGGAGTTGTCGAGGCCCGTCCACAGCGTGGGCTCGATCCACGAACCGCCGTCGAGGCCGTCGCCGAGGGTCGGCACGCCGCCGCCGGCGAGCACCGTCGCGCCCTCTTCGCGGGCGAGCTCGAAGTAGCCGAGCACCTTGTCCCGGTGCGCCTGCGAGATGAGCGGGCCGGTCGTCGTCGCCGGGTCCTCGGGGCGACCGAGCCGGAGGCGCGCGGCCTGCTCGGCGAGGCCAGCCGCGACGTCGGCGAAGACCGACCGCTCGACGTAGATGCGCTCGGTGCAGAGGCACACCTGGCCCGTGTTGAGGTAGGTCGAGCGGGCGAGGCCCGCGACCGCCGCGTCGAGGTCGGCGTCGGCGAACACGACCGCCGCGTTCTTGCCGCCGAGCTCGAACGAGACCGGCCGCACGCGCGGGGCCACGGCCCGCATGATCGCCGAGCCGGTCGACGACTCGCCCGTGAAGGTCACGCCGTCGATGCCCGGATGCCTCGTGAGGAACTCGCCCGCCGACCGGGTGCCGAACCCGTGCACGACATTGACGACGCCGGCCGGGACGCCCGCCTCCACGAGGATCTCGGCGAGCAGCGTCGCCGACGACGGCGTCTCCTCCGAGGGCTTGACGACGACCGTGTTGCCCGCCGCGAGGGCGGGGGCGAGCTTCCAGGTGAGCAGCAGCAGCGGCAGGTTCCACGGCACGATCACCGCGACGACGCCGAGGGGCTTGCGCACCGCGTAGTTGAGGGCGCGCCGCCCGTCGGGCATCTCGGTGAGGAACGAGTCGAGGCCGGCCGACGAGACCGTGTCGGCCGCGGCGCGGAAGTTCGCGGACGCCCGGGCGACGTCGAGGTCGCGGGCGAGGGTCTCGGGCTTGCCGGTGTCGCCCACCTCGGCGGCGACGAGCTCGTCGGCGCGGCGGTCGATGACGTCGGCGACGCGGCGCAGCAGACGGGTGCGGTCGGCGACCGTCATGCGGCCCCACGGGCCGTCGAGCGCCGCGCGGGCCGCGGCCACCGCACGGTCGACCTCGTCGGCGCCGGCCTCGTGCACGACGGCGACGATCGAGCCGTCGACGGGGTTCGTCTTCTCGAAGCCGCGCACGCCGTCGACGGGCTCGCCCGCGATGAAGTTGCGGAGCCGGTTCGGGGCGGGCGGAGCGGCGGGAGCCGCGACCGCCGACGTCGTCGTCTGCGTTGGCATGGATTCAGGCTAGGAACGCAGAGGGATGCCGACAAATACTCTCTTGCTGCGCTGCCATGCCCTTTCGGCTATAGTCCTGCGGCATGGCCACCGATCGCCTCCTGGACGGCCGGCTCAAGATCCGGCATCTCGTGCTCGTCACCACCATCGCCGACGAGGGCACGCTCGTGCGCGCCGCCGAAGCGCTGCACATCACCCAGCCCGTCGTGACCCGAGGATTGCGCGAGGCCGAGGAGATCCTCGGCGTGCCCCTCTTCGAGCGGTTGCCGCGCGGCGTGACGCCGACCGAGTACGGCCGGCCGTTCATCGAGCGGGCCCGATCGGTGCTCGCCGAGCTGCGCGTCGCGGGCGAGGAGGTGCGGCTGCTGCAGTCGGGCCAGCTCGGCACCGTGACCGTCGGCACGCACCTCGCCGGCTCGAACCTGCTGCTGCCGCGGGCGATCGCAGGACTCAAGCAGGAGCATCCCCGCCTCACCGTCGTCGTGCGCGAGGGTACGCCCGACACCCTGCAGCAGCTGCTGCTGAGCGGCGACCTCGACCTCACCGTCGGGCGGCTCTCGCCGACCGTGCCCGTGCGGCTCGAGCAGGAGCGCCTGCACCAGGAGCCGATCCGGCTCGTCGCGCGGGCCGGGCACCCCGTGCACCACCGGTCGACCGCGCTCGCCGACCTCGTCGCGTACCCGTGGATCTTCCCCGTGGCCCAGACCGCGCTGCGCGCCGAACTCGAGGCCGTGTTCTTCCACGAGGGGCTGCCGCTGCCGGCCGACCGCGTCGAGTGCACCTCGATGCTGACGCTGCGCAACCTGCTCGTGACGACCGACGTGATCGCCGCGCTGCCCATGTTCATCGCGGTCGACGACAAGGAGCTGCGCATCCTGCCGACGCAGCTGAGCTCGATCCGTCGCTCGGTCGGCGTCACGATGCCGAAGGACCGGACGCCGTCGGCCGCCGCGGCCGCGCTGCTCGCCCACCTGCGCGAGGAGGGCGCCCGGCTCGCCGAGTTCGAGCGGGCTTCGGTGGTCGAATAACGACGAACGCTCGGTCGGTCGAGTAGCGCGAAGCGCGTATCGAGACCACCGTCCGCGGCATCCGTGGTCTCGATACGGCGCTGCGCGCCTACTCGACCGACGGAGGGGACGGTATGCCCGTCCGGTCATGGCTTCGAGCCGTATAGATATTGGACAGCATCGCTGGGTCGGGATGACGCTGAATCTACGACGCCCCCGCGTCCGACGATCTCACTCACTGCTGCCAATGGAGGCGACATGGCCGGCTCACCGTACGTTCCCCACGCGAAGAAGTACCGCCCCGAGGACTTCCAGCGAGTGGCCGGCGAACCGAGCGACCCCGAGCCCGGCACGTGGGGCATGCAGCCCGACGGCACCTTCCTGCCGCCGGCGTCGACCCCGTCGGTGCCCCGCGACGTCTTCGTCGACTGGCCCGGCCAGCTCGACTACCGCGACCCCGAGACCTACGCGCTCAACGCGACCGCCGAGGCGTTCTACCCGATCGTCGTGAACACGAGCCACTCGTGGCAGTGCATCTACGACTGGGACGGCACGCGCTACATGCTGCACTACGGCGGCGGCAACCACTGGAAGCTCTACGACATCACCGACCCGCGCGACCTGCAGATCGTCGACGAGGAGCAGTGGGGCTGGGACGACCCCCGCCCGCAGTTCGGCGCCACCACGGTGCAGTACAACGAGCAGCTCGGCAAGCACATCGCGATCCAGGCGTCGGAGACGCCCCGCTACTTCCTCAAGGGTCGCGTCGCCAACAAGTGGACCGACGACACCGTCGAAGGGCAGCTGCTCGAGTGGGAGGGCCTGCGCGGCTTCCGCACCTGGGAGATGAACGGGCCGAGCCCTCGCGACTGGACGCTCCTCACCGAGGTCTCGACCGACCCGAACCACGGGCCCGACGAGGTCCAGGAGGGCAACGGCGTGCTCGACCTGCCCGTGTACTACGGCGACAAGTACCTCTTCGTCGCGACGGCCCCCGACAACACGTTCACAAACCAGCCCTACAAGACCACGCTGTGGGCGGCGGGCCACGCCGCCTACGACGTCAGCGACCCCGCGAAGCCCGAGCTGCTCTCGCAGTGGTGGGTGCCCGGCACCCGCGCCGGCGAGGAGGCCGACTCGGAGTACCTCGAGGGCAACGACCGGTGGAACAACAAGACGAGCTGGTTCGGCTCGCGCATGGGCGTCTTCATGCCCCGTTCGGTCGAGTCGGGCTACCGCTACGCGTACGCGGCCCAGGGCGGCCAGGGCTTCTTCGTGCTCGACGTCTCCGACCCGGCGAACATCCACCACGTCGGCTGGTGCGCCCTGCCGACGAGCGTCGCCGGCACCGAGGGCGACAACGTCGACACGACCCAGGTCGAGGAGACGGGCTACGTCTACGTCTCGGGCTACCCGATGAACACCGACTGCTACGAGCCGGCGAAGGAGATCTACCAGATCGACGTGAGCGACCCCACGCAGCCGAAGGTCGTGCGCACCCTGCCCCGTCCGCTGCCGCCGGCTGAGGCGAAGTTCACCGACTGGGCGCAGCGCCGCGGCTCGTTCGGGCCGAAGCGCTCGGGCTACTTCACGAACACCGGCACGCCGCACGGCGGCGTCATCCCCTACGCGTTCTACGCCGCGGGCCTGCAGATCTTCGACGTGCGCGACCCCGAGGACCCGAAGGTCGGCGCCTACTTCGTGCCGCCGATGGGCCTCAAGGACGACGACGACCTCGCCGCACCCGTGCACGGCATCTTCGTCGAGTGGGACCGCAACCTCATCTGGCTGTTCGCGAACCACGGCATCTACGCGGTGTCGACGCCGCTGCTCGGCGAGCCCGTCACGGGCCTGCCGGCGAACGCGGGGGAGTGAGCGGGGTCATGGGCGCAGACAACGGAGGCGGCCTGCTCGTCGTCGACGGGCTCGAGAAGCAGTACTCGCTCGACGGCACCGAGGTGCCCGTCGTCAAGGGCGTGACGTTCACGATCGAACCCGGCAGGTTCTACTCGCTGCTCGGACCCTCGGGCTGCGGCAAGACGACCACCCTGCGCTGCGTCGCGGGACTCGAGACGAGCAACGGCGGTGCCATCTCGCTCGACGGCAAGGTGCTGTCGACGGCGACCTCGCACGTGTCGCCCGACAGGCGCGACATCGGCATGGTCTTCCAGAACTACGCGATCTGGCCGCACATGACCGTGTTCCAGAACGCGGTGTTCCCGCTGCAGGTGTCGAACGGCAGGCTGCCGAAGGCGGAGGCGCGCAAGCGTGCGATGGAAGCGCTCGAGCTCGTGCAGCTCGACGGGTTCGCGCACCGGCCGGCCACGGCGCTCTCGGGCGGCCAGCAGCAGCGGCTCGCGCTCGCCCGCGCGCTCGCGCACCGCCCCAAGCTGCTGCTGCTCGACGAGCCGCTGTCGAACCTCGACGCGAAGCTGCGCGACACCATGCGCAACGAGCTGCGCAACCTGCAGCAGCAGCTCGGCATCACGGCGCTCTACGTCACCCACGACCAGTCCGAGGCGCTGTCGATGTCGGACCGCGTCGCCGTCATGAACGGCGGCCGCATCGTGCAGGAGGCGACCCCGCGCGAGCTCTACTACCAGCCGGCCGACCGCTTCGTCGCCGACTTCGTCGGCAGGGTCAACATGATCGAAGCCGTCGTCCGTGAGCGTACGACGGGTGCGGATGCCTCGGCAGAGGCATCCGTCGAGGCCTTCGGCACTCGCCTCATCACCCCGTGCCCGTCGGGGCTCGGCACCGGTCGCGAGGTCACCGTCACGTTCCGCCCCGAGAGCGTGCGCTGGCACGAGACCGCGCCGGCCCGCCCGAACGTGCTGCCCGCCAGGGTCGTGCGGGTCGAGTTCCTCGGCGAGATCGTCGAGTACGAGGTCGAGGTGCTGAGCGCGGCGTCGGGCGCCGTCGTCGGCACGCTCGTCGGCCGGGGCGCCCCGCTCGACTCGCCGACCACGGGCAGCGACGTGTTCATCGAGCTCGCGCCGCACGCCTGCCGCGTGCTCGCCGACTAGGGGCCGCTTCCGAAGGCGTTCCTCCAGGACGTTCCACCCGCACCACCCGCTCCATCCGTCCCCCAACCCACGAGATCCACGTCAGAGAGGACACCCGGATCATGAAAGCAACCACAGCACGCGGCGGCGCCATCGCCCTCGCCGCGACGGGCATGCTGCTGCTCAGCTCGTGCAGCACCTCGTCGACCCCGCAGGCCATCGAACCGTCGGGCGACGCCGCGAAGGCGGGCGCCTGCGACGCCGTCGAGGTCGGCCCCGTCACCCGCTGCGAGAACTTCTACGAAGACATCTGGCCGGCGATCGACGAGCAGATGGACGCGCTCTACGAACAGGCCAAGGAGACCGACGGCGGCCGCCTCGTGATCTGGGACTGGTACGAGCTCTCGCCCGAGGTCATCGCCGAGTTCAACAAGAAGTACCCCGACCTCACGATCGAGACCCAGGGCCTCACGTACAACCTGTCGTCGGCCATCATCTCGGCGAAGGCCACCGGTGCGCGCAACACCGACGTCATCTCGGGCTCGATCGTCTCGGCCGCCGCGATGACCGACGAGGGCTACTGGGCCGACGTCGACTGGACGAAGTTCGGCGTGCCCGAGGAGTTCCTCGAGCTCGGCTCGACCGGCATGCTGCCCGACAGCATCAACGGCTCGCTCATGCAGGTCAACACCGACAAGATCGAGGCGCCGCCCACGCTCGACGGGCTGCTCGACCCGGAGTACGAGGGCAAGGTCTCGGTTGCGAGCTACAACGCCAACGTGTTCTCGGGCTACGGCATGGACAAGGGCGAGCAGGCGATGACCGACCTCATCGGCGAGCTCAAGTCGTCGGGCACGCTCAAGGTGCTCGAGGACCAGGACTCGCCCCTCTCGAACGGCGACGTGCCGATCGCGCTCGGCCAGACCCTGTTCAACCCGAACCCGAGCCTCACCGTGCAGCCCTACGAGGACGGCCCCGTGTTCGCGCAGTTCTCGGGCGTCAACGTCGACGCGAAGAACCAGGCCGGCGCCATGCTGTGGGTGCTCTGGAACGCGTACAACCCCGACTGGCTGCACCTGCGCATGACCGACGAGCAGTTCTCGACCACCCAGGTGCCCTACGCGGGCCTGCCGTCGACCGTCTTCGACGAGGCGACCGGCCTCATGAAGACGAACGCCGACGCACTGCTCGAGGGCCTCGACGGCACGACGAACATCGAGTCGCCCGACAACCGCGACGAGTGGATCGCGATGATCAACGCCGCCGACGCGGCACTGAACGGATAACGCATGTCGACGGCAGGACGGACCATGAAGGCCGAACGCACCCGGCCGACCACGATGAAGGTCGCGACGATGATCGCCGGAGCGGTGATCTTCCTCCTCCTCGCGATCCCGCTGGCCGTACAGGTGATCACGGCGTTCCGCGGTCCGTTCCTGCCGTTCGGCGTGTCGACCGCGAAGTGGTCGGCCGACAACTTCGTCACCCTCTGGGAGCTCCGCGAGGACTTCTGGGCGGTGCTCGGCTCGACGGCGGTCTTCGTCGGCGGGTCGACGATCATCTCGCTGCTGCTCGCGTTCGGGCTCGCCTGGGCGACGGTGCGCACCGACATCCCGTTCAAGCGGGTGATCTCGGTGCTCGTCGTGGTGCCGTTCATCATCCCGCCGATCGTGAAGGCGCAGGCCTACCAGCTCATGCTGTCGCCCGAGTCGGGCGTGCTGAACCAGCTGCTGCGGCTGCTGCCGGGCGACCTCGTGATCGACCCGTACTCGTTCGCGACGATGACGGTCGTGCAGTCGCTCACGAACGTGACCTTCCCGTTCCTCATGATCGTGCCGATCCTCACCTCGATGGACGGCTCGCTCGAGGAGTCGGCGCGGGTCTCGGGCGCCTCGTGGGGCAAGACGCTGCGCCGCGTGACCCTGCCGATGCTGTGGCCGGGCCTGCTCGGCGTCGCGGTGCTGACCGGCATCCTCGGGCTCGGCTCGCTCGAGATCCCGCTGCTGTTCGGCCAGGAGGCCGGCAAGAACATCTTCGCGCTGAAGCTCTGGAACCTCATCAGCGCCGGCGCCGGCGAGCTGCCGCAGTACGGCCTCGCCGCGGCCTGGGGCTGCGTGTTCCTCGTGATCACGACGATCGCGTTCGTCGTGTACCTGCGGGCGACCCGCAACGCCGAGCGTCGCGCGTCGATCTCGGGCAAGGGGTTCCGCCCCACGATCATGAAGCTCGGCGCGTGGAAGGCGCCCGTGCTCGTGCTCGTCGTCGTGTTCGTGCTGCTCACCGCGGTGCTGCCGATGTTCGCGCTGCTCTGGTCGGCGATCACGCCGTACCCGATCGCGTTCTCGTTCGAGGCGCTCGCCTCCCAGACGCGGTGGGGCGCGTTCGGCGAGGTGCTCGCCGACCCCGAGTTCTGGGCGTCGCTCGGCCGCACGCTCGTCATCGCGGGCGGCAGCGCGACGATCGCCGTGGGGGCGGCCACGGTGCTCGCGTACGGCATCGCCCGCAGCCGCCGCACCGGGTGGATGCGCGGCATGGACCTCTTCGCCTCGTCGTCGGTCGCCATCCCCGCCGTGATCGCGGGCTTCGCGATGTTCCTCACCTTCCTCGTGATCAACCCCGTGATCCCGCTCGCGGGCACGATCGTGGCGCTCATCATCGCCTACTCGTACCGGGTGTCGATCGCGTACCGCTCGGGCTACAGCGCGACGCTGCAGATCCGCACGGAGCTCGAGGAGGCGGCGCTCGTGAGCGGTGCGAGCCCGCTCGAGGGGTTCCGCCGGGTCGTCGTGCCGCTCCTCATGCCGACGGTGTTCGCGGTGTGGATCCAGATGTTCATCCTCGGCACGAACGAGTTCACACTGCCCGCGTTCCTCGCGACGCCTGAGTCGCGCCCGCTCTCGGTGTACATGTACGCGATGATCAGCCCCCGGTCGGCGCAGCTCTACCAGCCCGACCAGGGTGCGGCGATGGCGCTCATCTTCACCCTGCTCGTCTTCGTGATCGGCTACGGACTGCAGTGGGCCGTCTCGCTGCGCGCGATCGGCCGCGCGAGGCGCCGCCCGGCGATCCCCGGGCTCGGCACGCGGGCCACCACGGCCGTGCCGAACGACCCGCCGGCGCCCGCGACCCGTGCGGTCGCCGCCCAGGACCTCGAGGACCAGCAGCGAGAGCTCGCCGCCGTGGCCGAGTAGCGACGACCCCGGTGGTCGAGTAGCGACGAAGGAGCGTATCGAGACCCGATCGAGAGTGCACTCGTGGCCCCGTCAAGGGGCGATGAGTGCACTCTCGACGTTCATGGGGCGGATGCCTCGGGGTGAGGCCGCTCGTGGGCGGGGTCTCGAGACGCGTGCTCCTTCGTCGCTCGCTCCTCGACCACCGGGGGCGCGCTTGTACGTGGCGGCGAAGAAGGTGCCCCTTGGTGTACACGCGGGCGCTGAGGCATCCATGTTCGCCGACCTACCATCGACGCAACACGCCACCGTCGTCACTTGCATCGGAGCAGACATGACCCTCGTCGACACCCCGGCCACCACGACCGGAGGCCCCGCCCTCACCCAGGAGCGCCGCCTCGTCACCGCCATCCCCGGACCCCGCTCGCAGGAGCTGATGAGCCGCAAGGCCGCGGCCGTTGCCGCCGGCGTGGGCCACACCCTGCCGATCTCGGTCGTCGCCGCGGGCGGCGGCGTCGTCGTCGACGCCGACGGCAACTCGCTCATCGACCTCGGCTCGGGCATCGCCGTCACCGGCGTCGGCAACTCGGCCCCGCGCGTCGTCGACGCGGTCGCCGCGCAGCTCAACGCCTTCACGCACACGTGCTTCACCGTCTCGCCGTACGAGGGCTACGTCGCCGTCGCCGAGAAGCTCAACGAGCTCACCCCGGGCGACCACGAGAAGCGCTCGGCCCTCTTCAACTCGGGCGCCGAGGCCGTCGAGAACGCGATCAAGATCGCGCGCCACTACACGAAGAAGCAGGCCGTCGTCGCCTTCGACCACGCCTACCACGGCCGCACGAACCTCACCATGGGGCTCACCGCGAAGAACATCCCGTACAAGAGCGGCTTCGGCCCGTTCGCCCCCGAGGTGTACCGCGCCCCCCTCAGCTACCCCTTCCGCGACGGCGGCCTCGACGGCCGTGAGGCCGCGGCCCGCGCGATCCTCCAGATCGAGAAGCAGGTCGGCGTCGAGAACCTCGCCGCGATCATCATCGAGCCCATCCAGGGCGAGGGCGGCTTCATCGTCCCGGCGAACGGCTTCCTCGCCGCGCTCGTCGAGTGGGCGAACGAGAACGGCGTCGTCTTCATCGCCGACGAGGTGCAGACGGGCTTCGCCCGCACGGGCGCCTGGTTCGCGAGCGAGCACGAGGGCATCGTGCCCGACGTGATCGTCACCGCCAAGGGCATCGCCGGCGGCCTGCCGCTGTCGGCCGTCACCGGTCGCGCCGAGATCATGGACTCCGCCATGGCCGGCGGCCTCGGCGGCACCTACGCGGGCTCGCCCATCGCCTGCGCCGCCGCGCTCGCGACGATCGAGACCTACGAGGCCGACGGCCTCGTCGAGCGCGCCAAGGAGATCGGCTCGGTGCTCATCGGCCGCCTCAACGCGCTGCGCACGGCCGACCCGCGCATCGGCGACGTCCGCGGTCGCGGCGCCATGGTCGCGATCGAGCTCGTCGACCCCGCCACCGGCGCCCCCGACGCCGCGCTCACCAACAAGGTCGCGAAGTTCGCGCACGAGCAGGGCGTCATCCTGCTGACGTGCGGCACCTACGGCAACGTGATCCGCTTCCTGCCGCCGCTCACCATCTCCGACGAGCTCCTCGTCGAGGGCCTCGGCGTCGTCGCGGAAGGCCTCAAGCAGGCATGAGCATCGTCATCGACAACGCCGTCGCCCCTGCCGCCCACGCAGCATCCGCCCCCATCGCCACCCCGCTGACCGACGCGCGCTCGCAGCTGGCCGAGGCCATCGCGCTGCTCGGCTACTCGGAGGGCACGCACCAGATGCTCGCGACCCCGCGTCGCGAGCTCACGGTGAGCGTGCCCCTGCGCCGCGACTCGGGCGAGACCGTGCTCTTCACGGGCTACCGCGTGCAGCACAACTTCAGCCGCGGCCCCGCGAAGGGCGGCCTGCGCTACGCGCCGAACGTCGACATCGACGAGGTGCGCGCGCTCGCCATGTGGATGACCTGGAAGTGCGCCCTGCTCGACGTGCCGTACGGCGGCGCGAAGGGCGGCATCGCGATCGACCCCCGCGAGCACTCCAAGGCCGAGCTCGAGCGCGTGACCCGTCGCTACACGAGCGAGATCCTGCCGATCATCGGCCCGGAGCGCGACATCCCCGCGCCCGACATCGGCACCGACGAGCAGACGATGGCCTGGATCATGGACACCTACTCCGTGAACAGCGGCTTCACGGTGCCCGGCATCGTGACCGGCAAGCCCATCGCGCTCGGTGGTTCCCAGGGGCGCGCGAGCGCGACCAGCCGTGGTGTCACGCACATCGCGCTCGCCGCCCTCCGCCACGCCGGCATCACGCCCTCGCAGGCGACCGGTGCCGTGCAGGGCTTCGGCAAGGTGGGCGCCGACGCGGCGCGCTTCCTCGCCGAGGCCGGCGTCAAGGTGCAGGCCGTCAGCGACCAGTACGGCGCGGTCTTCAACGCCGCGGGCCTCGACATCGAGGCGCTCAGCGCCCACGTGCGCGAGACCGGCGCGGTCGTCGGCTTCGCCGGCGCCGAGGCGCTCGACGGTGCGGCCCTGCTGCAGCTCGAGGTCGACCTGCTCGTGCCCGCGGCCGTCGAGGGCGTGCTGCACGAGGGCAACGCGGCCGACGTCAAGGCGAAGGTCATCGTCGAGGGCGCGAACGGCCCGACCACCCCCGCGGCCGACCGCATCATGCGCGAGCGCGGCATCCTCGTCGTCCCCGACATCCTCGCGAACGCGGGCGGCGTCATCGTCTCGTACTTCGA
The DNA here is from genome assembly GCF_058349945.1 of Agromyces cucurbitae. Taxonomy (NCBI): domain Bacteria; kingdom Bacillati; phylum Actinomycetota; class Actinomycetes; order Micrococcales; family Microbacteriaceae; genus Agromyces; species Agromyces cucurbitae. The sequence continues at coordinate 967,545 of NZ_JBYRES010000001.1, forward strand.
GTGGGTGCAGGCCAACCAGGCGTACTGGTGGCGCGTCGACGAGGTCGAGGCCAGACTGGAAGAGCGGATGCTCAGCGCGTGGCAGCACGTGCTCGGCTACGCGACCTCGCGGGGTCTGTCGCTTCGCACCGCCGCCACCGCACTCGCGGTCGAGCGCGTCGCCGAAGCGCACAAGCTGCGCGGCCTCTACCCCTGATCGATGCGTCGCCCACGCCACGCAATCATCGAACGGAAAGCACATACATGACGAACGCAACGCTCGAAGCCACGGTGCTCGACAAGGTCGAGGCCCGGCTGTTCATCGGCGGCGAGTGGGTCGAGGCCGAGGGCGGCAAGACCCTCGCGGTCGCCGACCCCGCCACCGGCGACACCATCAAGGAGATCGCAGACGCCTCGGTCGCCGACGGCAAGAAGGCGCTCGACGCCGCCGTCGCCGCGCAGGACGCGTGGGCGGCGACCGCCCCGCGCGAGCGCGGCGAGCTGCTGCGCCGCGCCTTCGACACGCTCATGGCGCGCAAGGAGGAGTTCGCCCTCCTCATGACGCTCGAGATGGGCAAGCCGCTCGCCGAGGCGCGCGGCGAGGTCGCCTACGGCGGCGAGTTCCTCCGCTGGTTCAGCGAGGAGGCCGTGCGCATCTCGGGCCGCTACGGCCTGAACCCCGAGGGCACCGGCCGCATGGTCGTGTCGCAGCGCCCGGTCGGCCCGTCGTTCTTCATCACGCCGTGGAACTTCCCGCTCGCCATGGCGACCCGCAAGATCGCGCCCGCGCTCGCGGCCGGCTGCACCGTCGTGATCAAGCCCCCGGCCCTCACGCCGCTCACGACCATCGCGTTCGTGCAGCTGCTCGAGGAGGTGGGCCTCCCCAAGGGCGTCGTCAACGTCATCGCGACGTCGACGTCGTCGAAGGTCTCGGGCCCGATCATCGCCGACCCGCGCCTGCGCAAGCTGAGCTTCACGGGCTCGACCGAGGTCGGCCGCAGCCTCATGAAGGAGGCCGCCCAGGGCATCCTCCGCACGTCGATGGAGCTCGGCGGCAACGCCCCCTTCGTCGTCTTCGAGGACGCCGACCTCGACAAGGCGGTCGACGGCGCGATGCTCGCGAAGTTCCGCAACATCGGCCAGGCCTGCACGGCGGCCAACCGCTTCATCGTGCACGAGGCGGTCGCCGCCGAGTTCTCGAAGCGCGTCGCCGAGCGCGTCGCCGGGTTCTCGGTCGGCCGCGGCACCGAAGACGGGGTCAACATCGGCCCGCTCATCGACGACAAGGCGGTCGCCTCGACCGACGAGCTCGTGCAGGACGCGGTCGGCAAGGGCGCGAAGATCCTCACGGGCGGCACCGTCATCGACGGTGCGGGCTCGTTCTACGCGCCGACCGTGCTCGGCGACGTGTCGGCCGACGCACGCCTGCTCCGCGAAGAGATCTTCGGACCGGTGCTCGGCATCACCACGTTCTCGACCGAGGACGAGGCGGTCGAGCTCGCCAACAACACCGAGTACGGCCTCGTGTCGTACGTGTTCACGCAGGACCTCGCGCGCGGCCACCGCATGATCGACCGCCTCGCGACCGGCATGATGGGCCTCAACACGGGCCTCGTGTCGAACGCGGCCGCCCCCTTCGGCGGCATCAAGCAGTCGGGCATCGGCCGCGAGGGCGGCTTCGAGGGCATCCACGAGTACCTCGACACCAAGTACACGCTCATCCCGGTGGGCTGAGCGACGAGGGCGGATGCCGCGGCTCGAGCTGCGGCATCCGCCTTCGTCATTTTCGCAAGCAAGAGAGAAGCATCATGGAACGCATCGATACCGACGTCGTCATCGTGGGCGCCGGCGCATCAGGCCTCACGGCCGCGAACAAGCTCAAGGAAGCCGGCAAGTCGGTCGTCGTGCTCGAGGCGCGCGACCGCATCGGCGGCCGCCTCTGGACCGACGACATCGACGGCGCCATGCTCGAGATCGGCGGCCAGTGGGTCTCGCCCGACCAGGACGCCCTGATCGAGACGATCGCCGAGCTCGGCCTCGAGACGTACTCGCGCTACCGCGAGGGCAAGAACGTCTACATCGCGGAGGACGGCGAGCGCCGTCTCTTCGAGGGCGAGATCTTCCCCGTGCCCGCGAAGACCGAGGGCGAGATCGTCGGCCTCATCGAGAAGCTCGACGAGCTCGTCGCCGAGATCGACCCCGACGCGCCGTGGGGCCACCCGCGCGCCAAGGAGCTCGACGAGATCTCGTTCGCCGAGTGGCTCGGCACCCAGACCGACGACGAGGAGGCCAAGCTCAACATCGGCATGTTCATCGCCGGTGCGATGCTCACGAAGCCGACCCACGCGTTCTCGGCACTGCAGGCCCTGCTCATGGCGGCCTCGGCCGGCTCGTTCTCGCACCTCGTCGACGCCGACTTCATCCTCGACAAGCGCGTCATCGGCGGCCTGCAGCAGGTGCCGCTCGGCCTCGCGGCGAAGCTCGGCGACGCCGTGCGCCTGAACCAGCCGGTGCGCACCATCCGCTGGAACCCGGAGCACCCCGAGCAGGGCGTCACCGCCGTGACCGAGTCGCTCGAGGTGCACGCGCAGCGCGTCATCCTCGCCGTGCCGCCGATCCTCTACAGCCGCATCTCGTACGAGCCGCCGCTGCCCCGCCGCCAGCACCAGCTGCACCAGCACCTCTCGATGGGCTTCGTCATCAAGGTGCACGCCGTCTACGAGACGCCGTTCTGGCGCGAGCAGGGCCTGTCGGGCACCGCGTTCAGCCCCTACGAGCTCTCGCACGAGGCGTACGACAACACGAACCACGGCGACACTCGCGGCACGCTCGTCGGCTTCGTCTCCGACGAGGAGGCCGACGGCGTCTTCGCCCTCCCGGCCGAGGAGCGCAAGGCCAAGATCCTCGAGTCGCTCTCGCACTACTACGGGCCCGAGGCCCTGAACCCCGTCGTCTACTACGAGAGCGACTGGGGCAGCGAGGAGTGGACCCGCGGCGCGTACGCGGCGAGCTTCGACATGGGCGGCCTCGCCCGCTACGGCGCCGACCTGCGCAAGAACGTCGGCCCGATCCACTTCGCGTGCTCCGACATGGCCGGCAAGGGCTACCAGCACGTCGACGGCGCGATCCGCATGGGCCGCCTCGTCGCCGAGCAGATCCTCTCGGCCTGAGCCGACCCGGCCGAGCCCCACGTGGCCTGAGCCGACTCGCCCGCGCTCCGGGGCCGTGAGGCCCCGGAGCGCAGCACCACCCAGCACCACCGAGCGGAGAACGCGAGCATGACCGAACCCCTGCGCATCGTCGTGGGCTACACCGCCGACGACTCGGGAGCCGACGCACTCGCGCTCGGCGCCCGCATCGCCCGGGCGACCGAGGCGTTCCTCGAGGTCGTCATGGTGCTGCCCATCGAGGCCCGAGGCGGCGTCGTGCCGCGCGACCCCGGCTACGAGCGCCACGTCAAGGCGCGCTCGCAGGGCTGGCTCGCCGACGCGAGCGCGAAGCTCGACGACGACGTCGCCCAGTCGCTGCACATCCGCTACGCCGATTCGTTCGCCGAGGGGCTCCTGGCCGCGGCGCACGAGTTCGGCGCGGCGCTCATCGTCGTCGGCGCCGCCCGCGGGGGCCTCCTCGGCCGTTCGCGCATCGGCTCGGTCGCGAGCGCCCTGCTGCACTCCTCCGACGTGCCCGTCGCGCTCGCCCCGGCGGGATCGCGCGAGGTGCCGACCGCGCGGGGCATCACCCGCATCACGGCGGCGATCGGCCTGCGCGCCGGGGCGAGCGCCGTGCTCGAGGCATCCGTGCGCCTCGGCCGCGCCGCCCACGCACCGCTGCGCCTCGTGTCGCTCGTGCCGATCGACCTGCCCTCGGGCATGGACGAGGAGCTCGCCGACCTCACGTCGACCGCCCACGCCGAGGAGGTGCTGCTCGCCGCCCAGCGGGCGCTGCCGTCGGGGGTCGACGCCACCGTCTCCACCGCGACGGGCTCGAGCATCGAGGAATCGGTGCGCGCGCTCGAGTGGCACGCCGGCGAGATCGTGCTCGTCGGCTCCTCCAGGCTCGCCACCCCGAGCCGCCTCTTCCTCGGGTCCACCGGCTCGAAGATGCTCCGCGAACTGCCGGTGCCGATGATCGTCGTGCCGCGCCCGACCGACTGAAAGACTGCGATGACGCACCCCCACGAACACCACACCGAGCCGCACGCGCCGCTCACGACCGCGAGCGCGATGGTCGACGGCGCCGACCCCGGTCTCTCGAAGAAGGGCCTGTCGGCGGGTTCGGTCGGCCTCATCGGCGCAATCGTCATCGGCATCTCGTGCATCGCCCCGGCGTACACGCTGACGGGCGCGCTCGGCCCGACCGTCGCCGAGGTCGGCACGCAGCTGCCCGCGATCTTCCTGCTCGGGTTCATCCCGATGCTGCTCGTGGCGTTCGGCTACCGCGAGCTCAACAGCGCGATGCCCGACTCGGGCACGTCGTTCACGTGGGCGACGCGCGCGTTCGGCCCGTGGCTCGGCTGGATGGGCGGCTGGGGCCTCATCGCGGCCACCGTCGTCGTGCTCTCGAACCTCGCGGGCATCGCGGTCGAGTTCTTCTACCTCGCGGTCTCGCAGGTCGTCGGCTTCTTCGGCGGGGATGCCGCGGCCGTCGCCGATCTCGTCGGCAACCCGTTCGTCAACGTCGCGACCTGCCTCGTCTTCATCGTCGGCGCGACCCTCATCTCCTACCGCGACATGCAGACGACGCAGAAGGTGCAGTACTGGCTCGTCGGCTTCCAGCTGCTCGTCATGATCGGGTTCGGCGTCGCCGCGTTCTGGCACGTCGCGAACGGCACCGCGTTCGACGCGACGCCCGTCGAGCTCAGCTGGTTCAACCCGTTCGAGGTCGGCTCGTTCTCGGCGGTCGTCGCGGGCCTGTCGGTCTCGCTCTTCGTGTTCTGGGGCTGGGACGTCACGCTCACGATGAACGAGGAGACGAAGGGCTCGCGCACGACCCCCGGCAAGGCGGCGACCCTGACCGTCACGATCGTCGTCGCGATCTACCTCTTCGTCGCGATGGGCTCGCTCGCGTTCGCGGGCGTCGGCACCGAGGGCGTCGGCCTCGGCAACGAGGCGATCCAGGAGAACGCGTTCTTCTACCTCGCGGGCCCCGTGCTCGGCCCGCTCGCGATCTTCATGTCGCTCGCCGTGCTGTCGAGCTCGGCGGCGTCGCTGCAGTCGACCTTCGTGTCGCCCGCGCGCACGCTGCTCGCGATGGGCCACTACGGCGCGCTGCCCGAGAAGTTCGCCCGCGTGAACCCGCGGTTCTTCACGCCCGGCTACGCGACCGTCGTCGCGGCGATCGTCGCGGCCGTCTTCTACACGGTCATGCGCTTCGTGAGCGAGGACGTGCTGTGGGACACCATCACGACCCTCGGCATGATGATCTGCTTCTACTACGGCATCACGGCGTTCGCGTGCGTGTGGTTCTTCCGCAAGACGCTGTTCTCGAGCGCGCGCAACGTGTTCTTCCGGTTCCTCGCGCCGCTCATCGGCGGCACGATCCTCGCGGTGCTGTTCTTCACGACGCTCATCGACAGCATGGACCCCGACTACGGCTCGGGCTCGGAGGTCTTCGGCGTCGGCCTCGTGTTCGTGCTCGGCATGGTGATCCTGCTCTCGGGCGTCGCCATCATGTTCTGGCAGCGCTGGAAGCGCCCGGCCTACTTCCGCGGCGAGACGCTCTCGCGCGCGGTGGCGGAGGACTGACGAGACTCGCCCTCGAGTCGGTTCCTCCGAACGCAACGACGAGGCCGCCCCCTGCGACACCAGGGGGCGGCCTCGTTCTGTCGGTACCTCCGCCGGTCGAGTAGCGCGCGACGAAGGCGGTGGGTTGAGGAGGCGCGCCAGCGCCGTCTCGAAACCAGCACGCGTATCGAGGCCGGACCCGGAACGAGCGACCTCGCCCGAGCGACGCCCGCCTGTCAGGGCGCGATTCGGCCCGGGAGCCTCCCGAACGAGCTATGCCAGTTCCGCCTCACGATGAGGCGGAACTGGCATTGCTTCGAAGCGATCGCCTCGCCCGGCGGCCCGCCGTTGGATGACGGACCCCGCTGGTCGAGCGGTCGCGGCGACGTCGAGCTCGCAGTGGAGCGACTACCCCTCGTACGCGGTGCGCCCCGCGACCACCGTGCGCACGACGCGGGCGTCGAGCAGCGCGGCGTCGCCCGCCTCGAACGGATCGACGTCGAGCACGGCGAAGTCGGCGGCGAGCCCGGCCGCGAGCCGCCCGCGCACGTCCTCCTCGCGGATCGACGCCGCCGCATCGCGGGTCGCGTGGCCGAGCGCCTCGGCGAGCGGCAGCGCGAACTCGGGCGCGTAGGCCGGCAGCGACGGGTCGAGCGCCGACTTGCGGGTCGTCGCGATGTAGAGGTTCGGCAGCGAGAGGTGCGGCGCGGTCGGCGCGTCGGTCGAGAACGCGAGCAGGGCTCCGGCGTCGCGGTACTCGGGCCACGCGAAGCCGCGTTCGACGCGGTCGTCGCCGAGCTGCGCGATCCAGTTGTCGATGATCGACGGGTCGCAGTGCACGGGCTGCATCGACGCCGTCACGCCGAGTCGCGCCATCCGCTCGGCGGTGCCGGGAGCGGCGTACTCGAGGTGCTCGACCCGGTGGCGGCGCGGGCGGTCGGCGGGGCGCTCGCCGTTGACCTCGATCGCGTGCTCGATCGCGTCGAGCGCCGACGAGCTCGCGGCATCCCCGATCGCGTGCAGCGCGACCTGGAGGCCCGCGGCGTCGGCCGCGGCGACCACGGGTGCCATCTGCTCGAACGGCCAGATCGGGTCGGCGTTCGTGCCGTCGGCGTAGGGCGCCCGCATCGCCGCGGTGCACGCGTCGATGACGCCGTCGGTGATGAGCTTGATGCCGGCGACGCGCAGCCATGGCGTGCCGCCGCCCTGCGCGAGCTCGACGGCGCGGGCGACCTGCGCGAGGTTCTTCGCGTCGTCGCCCGTGTTGTCGATGAGCCAGTACGCCACGAGGTGGAACGGCAGGCCGCCGCGGCGCGCGACGACCCGCTCGAACGACTCGAGCTCGCGCTCGCCGAACGCCATGTCGGCCGCGCCCGTGACGCCCGTTGCGAGGTAGGCGTCGAGCGCGCGCTCGACGGCGGCGTCGCGGTCGGCGTCGGTCGCGACCTCGGCGAGGTGCGTCCACACGTAGTACTGCGAGGCGGTCTCGTAGAGCATGCCGTCGGGTTCGCCGTCGGCGTCGCGGCGGATGCGGCCGCCGAGCGGGTCGGGGGTGTCGCGCGTGATGCCGAGCAGGGCGAGCGCCGCGCTGTTGACCCAGGTCGAGTGCAGGTCGTTCGCGTCGAGGAAGACGGGCACGTCGTCGACGACCTCGTCGATCATCTGCCGGGTCGGCGAGCCGCCCGGCACCGAGTCGAACAGCCACGAGACGCCGAGCACGCGCGGGGCGTCGGGCGCGGCATCCCGCGCCGCCCGCAGGCGGGCCTGGATCTCGCCGAGGTCGCGTGCGTCGCGCAGCTGCACCCGGCCGAGCGCGTCGCCGAGCATGTGCAGGTGGGTGTGCACGTCGAGGAACCCGGGCACGACGAGCCGGCCGCCGAGGTCGAGCACCTCGGCATCGGCGCCGGCGGCCGCCGCGGCGGCCCCGGCGTCGCCGACGAAGGCGAGCGTCTCGCCGTCGACGACGAGGGCCTCGGCCCACTCGGCGCCGTCGCCGGGCCGGTTCGCGGTGAAGATGCGGGCGTTGGTGACGAGCGTGCGGCTCACGCGGTGACCTCCTGGGTCGGGGTGGATGCCTCGGGGCGTGCCCCGGCCGACGGGACGGCCTCTGCACGTTGGAGGCGGGTGGACAGTCGGGCGACGAGCACCGCCGGGACGGCGAGCACGAAGCTCGCGATGCCGAGCGCGACGGCGAAGCCCTGGTAGCCGAGCGCGGCGACGAGCGCCGCGCCGATCACGGGGGTGAGGCTCGAGCCGACGAGGTAGACGGCGAGCAGCGGGCCCGACCAGCGGCCGTCGGCGTCGAGAGCCGCCGAGGTCGAGACGAAGTACATGAAGGCGAGGGCGTAGACGGTGTTCCACGCGATGAACACGACGATGAACGAGGTCTCGTCGGTCGTGAAGCCCTCCACGATCTTCAGGATGCCACCGAGTGCGAGCAGGACGCCGAGCGGCAGCGCGCGCCCGAAGCGGTCGCCGACGATCATGAGCAGCACCGAGCCGATGAGTCCGCCCGCGGTCGCGCCGCTGAGCGCGAGGCCGAGGCCCTCGGGGGTGAGCCCGGCCTGCTCGGCGCCCATGGCACCCGCCATCGCCCAGAGCGAGTCCTCGCTCGCGGCCCACAGCGCAAACGTCACGAGCAGCGCGAAGCCCGCGATCGTGACGAGCCTCGTGGTCGCGGGGCTGCGCTCGGGCACCGCGCGCACGACGCCGGTCGGCGGCACCTCGACGGGCACGGCCTCTGCGACGGCCGCGCCGGCCTGCGGCGCGTGCACGGGGGCGGCCGGCAGCCAACCGCTCACGGCGATGCCGATGAGGCTGAAGAGCGCGAGCGCGCCGAACACGTCGATCGGGGCGAGCCCGACGAGCGGGATCGCGAAGAGCACGATCGTGATGACGCCGCGGTTCGCGAGTCCGTTGAAGCCCGCGACCCGGTCGGGGTTGCGGAAGGCCGCGAGCGCGGCGCCGGCCGCCGCGACCGCGCCGCCCGCGCCGGCACCGCCGACGAGCAGCCCGCCGACGACGACGCCGGGCTCGGGCACGAACGCGGCGGCGCCGAAGCCGACGACGCCGAGCGCGAGTCCGGCGCGCGCCACGAGCAGGCGGCGGGGGCCGGCGCAGAGCGGCGCCGCGGCGAGGCCGACGATCGCGGTCGCGAGCAGGGCGCCCGTGACGATCCAGCTCGCGGTGAGCAGGTCGGCGCCGAGCGCCGTCTGCAGGGCCGTGATCATGTACGGCGAGAGGTTGACGCCGAGGTAGCCGGCGATGGCGATCGCGAAGGTCGCGGTCGCGGTGGGCAGGCGCAGCGGGACGCGTGCGCTGAGGTCGGAGTGCGACATCGGGGCTCCGGTGGGTGATCGGGGCACATCGGCGTGCCGTGGCTGACGCGGCGGGGGAGCCGCATTAAATGAATGGTGTTCGTTTATTATCCACGGGGTCGTCTCATCCGCAACCCCCGGCCCCGCGGCATCCGCGTAGGCTGACCTGATCGCCCGATGCCGTTCGATCGCGAACGGACGAGCCGAGGAGGAGCGCATGGCGAGGCCCAAGGTGCCCCTGCTGTCGACCGAGCGCATCGCCGACGCCGCGATCGACCTCGTCGACTCGGGCGCGCCGTTCGGCGTCAACGCCCTCGCCCGCAGCCTCGGCGTGACCCCGTCGTCGCTCTACAACCACGTCGACGGACGCGACGGCATCATCGAGCTCATGCGCGGCCGGCTCGTCGAGCGCCACCTCGCCGACCTGCCGGGCGGCCCCTGGGACGCGGCCATCGCCGAGGCCATGCGCGCGCAGCGCCGCATGTACGCCGAGCACCCGCTGCTCGTGCCGCTCATCGTCGGCAAGACGATCACGCACCCGCGGGTCATCGTGAGCTACGACCAGATCGCGACCGTGCTCGTCGACGCCGGGTTCCCCGACGACGAGGTGCTCATGGTCGTCGCGATCCTCGACTCGTTCGCGATCGGCTTCGGCCTCGACCTCGCGGCGCCCGACGACATCTGGCAGCCCGGCGAGACGGCGACCCGGTCGCTCGGCCGGCTCCTCGCCGACGCCGAGCACGGCGCCGCGCGCAGCGACCGGGCCTTCGAGGTCGGCCTCGAGCTCGTGCTCGACGCGCTGCGGCTGCGCCTGGCCCGGCTGCAGGGCGACTGACCGGTCGGCCGAACCGCAGATGCCGCCGAATAGACTGTCGGGGTGTCTGTGAACCCCGAGCTGCAGGGGCGGGTCTTCCCGTCCACCGAGCCGTACCTCGTCGGTCGTGAGAAGGTGCGCGAGTTCGCCCGCGCCGTGTTCGCCACGAACCCGATCAACCTCGACCCCGAGGCCGCGCGCGCCGCGGGCCACGCCGACGTGGTCGCCCCGCCGACCTTCGCGGTCGTCGTGCAGGAGCACACGCTCGCGCAGCTGCTCGCCGACCCCGACGCGGGCATCGACTTCTCGCGCGTCGTGCACGGCGACCAGCGCTTCACGTCGTCGCGCGCGATCGTCGCGGGCGACCTGCTCACGGCCACCCTCACCGTCTCGAGCGTGAAGACGCTCGGCGCCCACTCGATGGTCACGGCCGAGTCGGTCGTCACCGACGAGGGCGGCGCCCACGTCGTCACCGCGATCTCGACGCTCGTCATCCGAGGAGAAGACTGATGCCGACCCCCGACCTCGCCTCCCTCGCCGTCGGCGACGTCGTCGCCGAGCGCACCTTCTCGCTCACGCGCGACTCGCTCGTGCGCTACGCCGGCGCCTCGGGCGACTTCAACCCGATCCACTACCGCGACGACGTCGCCGCGTCGGTCGGCCTGCCGGGCGTGCTCGCCCACGGCATGCTCACGATGGGCTTCGCCGTGCAGCCCGTCGTCGACTGGGTGGGCGACCCCGCCCGCGTCACCGACTACCAGGTGCGCTTCACGCGTCCCGTCGTCGTCGATCCCGAGCAGGGCGCGGAGGTGTCGGTCGTCGCGAAGGTCGGCCAGCTCGACGCCGACGCGTCCGAGGCCCGCATCGACCTCACCGTGTCGTTCGACGGCGCGACCGTGCTCGGCAAGGCGCAGGTGCGCGTCGCGCTCGGCTGAGATGACCGACGCCACGACGTTCTCCGAGCTCACGACCCTGCGGGTCGGCGGGCCGATCACCCGACTCGTCTCCGCGACGACCCAGCGCGACCTCGTCGACCTGGCCCGAGAGGCCTGGCAGGCGGATGCCTCGTGGCTCGCCCTCGGCGGCGGCTCGAACCTGCTCGTCGGCGACGCCGGGTTCGACGGCACCGTGATCCGCATCGCGACGCGCGGCATCGAGGTGCTGCCCTCGGGCGCCGGCGGCCTCGAGACGCCTCGCTCATCGACCACCGGAACGCCCGCCGACGGGTCCGTGCGCCTGCGGGTGCAGGCCGGTGAGACGTGGGACGACCTCGTCGCATGGACGGTCGAGCAGGGCTACTCGGGCATCGAGGCGCTCTCGGGCATCCCGGGCTCGGTCGGGGCCGCTCCCGTGCAGAACATCGGCGCCTACGGGCAGGAGCTCGAGGCCGTGCTCGTCGCGATCGAGTTCCTCGACGAGGGGGCCGAGGCCCCGCGCCGCATGTCGGCCGACGAGCTCGAGCTCGGCTACCGCACGTCGGTGCTGAAGCAGGGCCTCGCAGGCATCGTCGTCTCGGTCGAGCTCGACCTGCACGACACCTCGGCCGAGCACGCCGTTCTCGGCGAGGCGCTCGGGCAGCCCATCGCCTATGCGCAGCTCGCGGGCGCGCTCGGCGTGCAGCTCGGCGACCGGGTGCCGATCGCCCGGGTGCGCGAGACCGTGCTCGCGCTGCGCGCCTCGAAGGGCATGGTGCTCGACCCCGACGACGCCGATTCGGTGAGCGCCGGCTCGTTCTTCACCAATCCCATCGTGACCGAGCGCGTCGCCCGTACGATGCCCGCCGACGCCCCACGCTGGTACGTCGAGCCCGACGAGCCCGACGAGGTGACGCCGCTCTCGACGCTCGCCTCGGGCACCCCGCTCGACGCGTTCCTCGAGCTGCAGGCCTCGCTCGAGGCATCCGAGGTCGAGAACCCGGCGGAGGCGACGACGTCGGAGCCGCTCGTGAAGCTCTCGGCCGCGTGGCTCATCGAGCACTCGGGCATCCGTCGCGGTTTCGCGCTGCCCGGGTCGCGGGCCGCGATCTCGTCGAAGCACACGCTCGCGCTCACGAACCGCGGAGGTGCGAGCGCCGACGAGATCGTGCAGCTCGCCCGCTTCGTGCAGCAGCGGGTGCAGGCCGAGTTCGGCATCGTGCTGCGCCCCGAGCCGGTGCTCGTCGGCGTCGAACTGTAGGTCGTGCGACCCGACACCCGCGTGCGAGTCGGAAGCCGCAGCCGTCGGGACATGAGCGGACGAGTAGCTACGTCACTGCTCCGGCTCGCGGAGCAGTGACGTAGTCGCGACGAGGCACACCGGAGTCGGCGAACCGGGCTGCGGTGTGAGCGGGCGCCGCACTAGGGTCGGACGGGTGGACCGCACCGACTTCATCGAACACCGCCGCCCCGACGGCGAGCTCGTCGGCTGGCTGCGCCCCGACGGCGAGGGCTTCGTGCCCGTCGACCTGCTCGGCCGCGAGCTCGGCGACGCCGTCGACTGGCTCACGGGCGAGGAGCTGCTCGAGCAGCACGGCATCGGCTACCTCGCCGACCCCTACGTGCTGCGGCTCGACGACGGCACCGACCTGCGGGTGCGACTCACCGAGGTGAGCACCGAGCGCATCGTCGTCAAGAAGGACGACTTCGGTGCGATCGACGTTCCGCTCATGCGGTTCGAGCTCGCGTGGCCGATGCCGCCCGAGCTCACGCCGCTCGGCGAGCGCGAGCTGCCGGTCTGGTGACCCCGCGGGGCGGCGAGGATGCCTCGGCGCCTCAGCCCCGCGCGGCGCGACGCTTGCGCTCTGCGCGCCGGATGAGCCCGACGATGCCGAACAGCACGACGACGACGCCCACTGCGAGCACGCTGTAGAGCAGCACGGAGACCGGGTCGAGCGCCATTGCGACGGCGAGCGCCTCATCGCGGTTGGCCCCCCACCCGAGCATCCAGAACACGAGGCCGGCGGTCGTTGCGAACAGCAACCCCCAGACGAGCGCTCCCCAGCGGATCGTTGGGCGTTCGACGTGTGCGGTGGCGGCTCCTGCGCCCTCGGCGGCGTCCGTGTCGCGCACCGACCCGTCCGGCGTCGCCGTGGCGAGCGACTCCGCATCGAGGAGCTCGCCCTGCAGTACCTCGGTCCTGACGAGGTCGGCGTCGCTGTTGGCGAGCTCCAACGCGGTGGTCGGCTCGGCGTCGTGGTCGTCGTTGCGGATCATGCTCATCCCTCCTGGATCTCGATCGTGACCGAGCCCGACCCCTGGCGAAGGATCAACCAGGCGTCGATCGCGCCGCTCGACGGGTCGGAGACGACGTCGCCCTCTCCTCCACCGAGGCGGTAGACCCGCCCGTCCGCATCGCCGTGCTGAACCTGCGAGCGGCTGCCGTCGGGTCCGACGACGGTGATGTCGACGTCGCCGGCCTGCGTGGCGTCGAGGGCGATGCTCGAGTACGGGTCGACCATCAGGTAGGCGTCGCCGGTGCCCTGGGTGAGCGTGACGACCTGCGCCTGATCGGGGTAGCCGTCGTACGAGCCCATCGTGATGTAGGCGTCCCCGATCGGCTGCACGAGCTCCTGCGGGTACCCGAGCGAGATCGAGGCGTTCGGACCGATCAGTGCGCCGTTCGGCGCGTAGACCGTCGCGACACCGGCGAGTGCGGCTGCGAGACTCACAGCCGTGAGCGCGGCGAGCGCTCCACTGCGGCGGCGGCGAAGCGCGGCGATGATCATGCCGAGCGCGAGGGCCATCGTCGCAGCAGAGATCGCGAGCGGCACCGCGAACTCCCCGGTATCGGGCTGTCCGATGGCCCAGATGGCTGTGGCGGCTCCGACGATGATCGCCAGCCCGAGCATCATGAACACGAACGCCGCGCTCGCCCGGGGCCGTGCCGCCCGTCGGGCCGCACGTGCCGCGTCGGCCTGCGCCGCGAGCTCGCGCGCCTTGGCCCGGTTCTCTTCTGCGGCCTGCTGGCGGGCGAGGCGGGCGGCCTCGGCAGCCTCCGCCTGGCTCGCCTTCCATGAGGCCTGCGACTCGCGCCACGCCTCCTGGCGTGCGCGCCAGTCGGCGATCTCCGCGGCGTCGGCACCCATCGGCGGGATCTCGGGTTCGGCGGCCGGCACGGCGGGGCCGGCGAGCGCCGCCGACGTCGTCGCCGCTGCAACCGTCGTCGCTGCGGCCGCGTGCGGGGCGGCAGCCGGGGGAGCGGCCTCAGCCGGGGCATCCCCGCTCGGATGCCCCGGGCCGGCGGCGGGCGCGGAAGCCACGCGCTCGGCACCGCCGGCCGGGGAGTTCGTGGTGGCCCGATGCACGAGCCAGACGACGAGGGCGATGATCGCGCCGATGATCGCCAGCGTCCAGATGACACGGATCGGCGTGACGAGGTCGAGGCCGCCGAGATACAGCGACGGCCAGTCGGGCCACCAGCGCCAGCCCAGCCAGCCGCCCTGCACGAGCGGGATGAAGCCGATGACCCCCATCACCGCGATGCCCACGATCGCCGGGTCGACGGTGCCGCGCATGAGGCGCTCGAGGTGGATCTCGCCCTCGGTGTCGGGCAGCAGCAGCCAGGCGATCGCGTACACGAGCACGAACGGCGCACCGAGCACGGCGATGACGACGACGATGCCGCGCACGACGATCGGGTCGACCCCGATGCGGGCGCCGACCCCGGCGCACACGCCGCCGAGCCAGCCGGCGCGCCGCGGAACGCCGAGGCGGCGGAGCCAGGCGTAGAAGCCCGGCCCCGCGGCCCGGTCGGCGGGTTCGCCGTGCGCATCTCTCGAAGGGTCAGGAGACGAACCGGCCGCGCCTCCGGCTTGCGGGCCGGCGGCCGCGCTCCGGCCGGTCGAGTCCGCCGCCCCCGCAGCGTCGTCGTGGCCCCTCGCGTCCTCCGGCGCTGGGCCGGTCCCGGTTGCCTCCGGGTCCGCCTCGGGCGCGGTCTGGTTCGTCTCCATGCCTTCGATGCTCGCAGTCGACGGCGGACGCCCGCCATGGGGTGGATCCCTGATTCGACCCTGAACGGGCCCAGCGGCCGGTGGCCGCGGCATCCCCGTCTGGTTTGATGGCTGGCATGGAGACGCCCCGCATGACCCGCCCGCGCGCATGCGTGGCGACCGGGGTCGCGGCGGGGCTCGCGACGCATCTCGGCTGGCCGGTCGCCCTCGTGCGCGCGGCATTCGTCGTGACGAGCCTCGCGTGGGGCGCGGGGCTGCTGCTCTACCTGTGGCTGTGGGCGCTCACGCCGTGGGAGGACGGTGACGCCCGGCCGACCCGTCGCGCTCCGGTCGCGTGGCTGCTCGTCGCGGCGTCGGCCGTGCTGCTCGTGCTCGGCTGGACGACGCCGGGCGGGGTCGTCGAGGCCGGCGGCAACGGCCTCGGCTGGTGGTTCGGTGCGCTCGTCGCGGGCGTCGCGCTCGCCGTGGGTGCGGGCGCGTGGGCGACGCTCATCGACCGGCCCGACCCCGAGCGGGGTCCGCGGCAGGAGTTCGCGATCCGCGTCGTCGTGACCGCGCTGCTCGGCATCACGGTGCTCGTGCTCGTGCTCGGCCCGACCGCGTCGTGGTACCCCGTGCCGACCTTCGCCGCGGCGCTCGTCGTCGTGCTCGGCATCCTGCTCGTCTACGTGCCGACCCTCATCGCCAAGTGGCGCGAACTCACCGAGGAGCGCACGAAGCGCATCCGCGAGGAGCAGCGCAGCGAGATCGCCGCGCACCTGCACGACTCGGTGCTGCAGACGCTCGCGCTCATCCAGAACCGGGCCGGCGCGACGAGCGAGGTCGCCCGCATCGCCCGCGCCCAGGAGCGCGAGCTGCGCGACTGGCTGTTCGCGGGCGACGCCCCCGCCGACCGCGACCTCGGCTCCGACCTCCGCGAGTTCGCCGCCGACCTCGAGATCGAGTTCCCGGTGACGGTCGACGTCGTCGCCGTGGGCGAGCAGCGCGAACGGGCGAGCGGCGAGCTCGCCGCGGCCGCGCGCGAGGCGATGCTCAATGCGGCCCGGCACGCAGGCGGCGAGGTCTCGGTCTACGTCGAGTCGACCCCCGATGCGGTCGAGGTGTTCGTGCGCGACCGCGGACCGGGCTTCGCGCTCGCCGACGTGCCGAGCGACCGGCTCGGCGTGCGGCAGTCGATCATCGGGCGCATGCGGCGGGCCGGCGGCTCGGCGACGGTCGCGCCAGGCGCGGGCGGCATCGGCACCGAGGTGCGACTGCGGTTCCCGGTCGACCGCGCGTCGGCGGATCGGCCGGCCGCCGACCAGCAGGCTGCCGACCCGTGGGCCGCGCGGCAGGCCGCCGACCGCACCGGAGTGGAGCATCAGAATGGCTGACCGCGTACGGGTCGTCGTGGTCGACGACCACTCGATCTTCCGATCCGGGCTGAAGGCCGACCTCGACGAGAGCGTCGAGGTGGTGGGTGAGGCCCACGACGTCGAGAGCGCCGTCGCCGTCGTCACGGATGCCGCGCCCGAGGTCGTGCTGCTCGACGTGCACCTGCCGGGGGCCGCCGTGCCGGCGGGCTCGACGGGCGGCGCCGAGGTCATCCGCCGCGCCGCGCCGGCCGTGCCCGGCACGAGGTTCCTCGCGCTGAGCGTCTCCGACAAGGCGGAGGACGTCGTCGGCGTCATCCGGGCCGGAGCCCGCGGGTACATCACGAAGGGCTCGTCGGGCGCCGACGTCAGCCGCGCGGTGCACGCCGTCGCGAGCGGCGACGCCGTGTTCTCGCCCAAGCTCGCGGGCTTCGTGCTCGACGCGTTCGGCGCGGCCGTCGGCGAGACCGCCCAGGCGAGCGACGAGCTCGACCGGCTGTCGGCGCGCGAGCAGGAGGTCATGCGCCTCATCGCCCGCGGGTACGCCTACAAGGAGGTGGCGGCCGAGCTCTTCATCTCGACGAAGACCGTCGAGACCCACGTGTCGGCCGTGCTGCGCAAGCTCCAGCTCTCGAGCCGGCACGAGCTCACCGCCTGGGCGAACGCGCGCCGGCTGCTCTGAGGCCCCGGGGCCGGTAGACGTCGAGCGCGCCCGGCACGATGCGCACCGTCGTGCGATAGCCCGGCACCTCGGTGTGCGCCGATGCGTCGGCCGCCGCGTCGATCGCGACCTCGCCGTCGTGCGCGAAGCCGGGCGGCTGGCCGTTGCGGGGCCGCACGAGCACGTCGATCGACTCGGCCGTGAACGACTCGAACCGCTCGGGCAGCAGCCGCACCCGTCGCAGCAGCGCGCTCGTGCGCCGGCCGAAGGCGAGCGTGCCGGCCGCGCGGAACCGCGACCCCGCGTGCAGCACGCGCACGTCGAGCACGCCGCCGTCGAGCCTCCTGCGCCGCATCGGCGCCGGAACGCCGGGGTCGTTCGGCCCGACGCCGAGGTAGAGGCTCCAGACGCGGGCCCGACGCCCGCCGACGACGACGTTCACGGGGTCGGAGCGGTGCAGCACGCGGGCGGCGGCGACGACCGCGGCGAGCCACTTGCCCGAGCGGGGCTCGCGGCGCTCGCGCTCGGCGACGAAGTCGGGGTAGAGCCCGACCGACGCCGTGTTCAGCACCGTCACGGGCGGGCCGCCCGCGAAGCTCAGCTCGGCGACGTCGCAGCGCACGCCCTCGCCGCGCTGCAGGGCGTCGACGGCGAGGTCGACCGTGCTCGCGCCGACGGCGCGTGCGAAGTGGTTGAACGTGCCGCCCGGCACGACCAGGAGCGGCACGCCCGCGGCCCGCGCCTCGTGCGCGACCGACGCGACCGAGCCGTCGCCGCCGCAGACGCCGATGATCCGCGGCGGGTCGGCGCGGTCGAGCGCCGCGCGGGCGGCGGCGCCCGGATCGTCGCCGTCGCCGCCGTCGAGCACGTGCAGCTCGGCGCGCGGCAGGCGCCGCTCGAGCACCCTGAGGGGGTCGCTGCGGAGCACGCTCGTTCCCGACGACCGGTTGACGACGATGAAGACGCCCTCGCCGTCGTGGGAGGCGGGAAGCCGTTGATCGGGGCCGCTCGCCGCGGCCTCGTGGCCGCCGTGGCTGCGCGGCGGCGCGACGGCGGCGCTGAGCCCGCCGACGGCGGCACCCAGCGCGAGCCCGCCGACGACGTCCGAGAGCCAGTGCGCCCCCGTGTGGAGGCGCGAGTAGCCGACGCCGAGGGCGGCAGGGGCGAGCACGGCGCCGAGTCGGGGCGACTCGATCGCGACGCCCGTCGCGAACGCCGCCGCGCTCGCCGAATGCCCCGACGGGAACGACGGGGTGATGGGTGGCTTCGGCAGGTGCCGGGCGATCGGCACGTCGGCGAGCAACGGGCGGTCGCCGCCGAACACGCGCTTCGCGATGACGTTCGTGAGCGCGCTCGCGACGAGCAGCGATCCGAGACCCCGGGCAGCGGTCGGCCGCCGGCCGGTCACGGCCAGCACCCCCGCGATCGTCCACCACAGCACGCCGCGGTCGGCGAATCCCGAGACGCGCGACCAGAAGCGGTCGGCCATCGGGTGCGTCCGGCGGGAGTTCACGCGGCGCGCGGCCGACGCGTCCGCCCGCCGGACCCAGGCGGGCAGGATTCTCGTACGCTGTACGGCGACCCGTACGTCGCGGAACACCACGCCGTCATCGTAGGTGCGGGCGTCGGCCCCGTCGACGGGTTGCGGAAGAGCGCTCGAGCGGGTTCGGGCTACAGCAGCCCCAGCTCCATCGCGCGGGTGACGGCGCGTGTGCGGTCGTTGACCGCGAGCTTCTCGAACACGTGCAGCAGGTGCGTCTTCACCGTCGCCTCGCCGATGAACAGCTCGCCCGCGATCTCGGGGTTCGACCGCCCCGCGGCGACGAGGCGCAGCACCTCGAGCTCGCGCGGCGACAGCGCGGGCACGGGCGGGGCCGCCGACGCGGCCGCCTCCGACCGCACGCGGGAGACGAGCTTCGCCGCGATCGACGGCGCGAGCACCGTCTCGCCCGCCGCGACGGCCGTGATGCCCGCGACGATCTCCTCCTGCGGCGCGGCCTTGAGCAGGTAGCCGCCCGCGCCCGCCTCGATCGCCGCGAGGATGTGCTCGTCGGTCTCGTAGGTCGTCAGCACGAGCACGCGCGTACCCGGCACGGTCGCGACGATCTCGGCCGTGGCGGTCGCGCCGTCGACGACCGGCATGCGCAGGTCCATGAGCACGAGGTCGGGATGCCGCGACCGGGCCAGTTCGACGGCCTCCGCGCCGTTCGCCGCCTCGCCGACGACCTCGATGCCGGCCGCCTGCTCGAGCAGGCCCACGATGCCCGCGCGCACGATGGGGTGGTCGTCGGCGACGACGACGCGGATCGGGGTCATTCCGGCTCCTTCGCGGGTACGGTGATGCGCAGCACCGAGCCGCCGCCGGTCGCGGCGCCGAACTCGAGGGTGCCGCCGACGAGCGCCGCCCGGTCGCGCAGGCCGGCCAGCCCGAAGCCGCCCGGCTCCGCGCCGGGCGCGGGGCCCCGCCCGTCGTCGCGCACGGTGAGCACGACGTCGTGGCCGTCGTGTGCCACCGTGATGGCGACCCGGCCCGCCGCCGAGTGCTTGCGCACGTTCGCGAGCCCCTCCTGGGCGCTGCGCAGCAGCACGACCTCGAGCTCGCGGTCGAGACCCGAGGCCTGCGCCTCGACGTCGACCCGCACGCCCGTCTCGCGCTCGAACGCCTCGCCGAGCCGGCCGAGCGCGGCGGCGAGGCCGCCGTCGGCGGAGACGGGCGCGAGCGTCGCGACGAGTCCGCGCGCCTCGGTGAGCGCCTCGCGCGCCATCTGCTCGATGAGCTCGACGTCGGCCCGGGCGGAGACCGTCTCCGGCGAGGCATCCCCGGCGGCGGCGAGTCGGTTGCCGGCGCGCTGGGCGACCATGACGAGGCCCGTGAGGCTCTGCGCGATCGTGTCGTGGATCTCGCGCGCGAGCCGGGCGCGCTCGTCGTTCACGCCGGCCTCGCGGTGCAGTGCCGCCAGCTGGCCCTGCGTCGCCTGCAACTCCTCGAGCAGTCGCGCGCGCTCTTCGCCGACCGAGGCGATGTGGGTGATCCACAGGCCGAGCGCGAGGCTGAAGGCGAGCGAGAGGCCGACGACGGCGACGCCCGTGACGAGGCCGCCCCATCCGAAGTGCGCGACGTAGCCGATGAGCAGCGCGAGGCCCATCACGACGTTCGCGACGATCGCGCGGCGGGTCGTCGGGGCGGTGACCCACAGGAACGGGTAGGCGTACGCCTGCAGGATGGACGCGCCGGGGTCGAACCCGACGCCGACCCCGACGACGATCGACAGCACGATCGTGATGAGTACGAAGTGGCGCGGGTCCTCGCTGCCGATGCGGCCGCGCAGGTACGCGAAGTGGATCACGAGGAAGACGGCCGCGACCGCCCAGGCGCCGTAGTCGGGCGGGCCGTACGGCGGGTCGGACAGCCCGAAGAGCACGGTGACGACCGCGACCGCGATCGCCGCGGCATCCCACCACCGCCGGTTCAGCATGCCGCAATGCTCTCACGCACGGGAGGAGCGGGCGCGGCCCCCAGCGCACCCGCCCCGGTCCGTCGGCACCGGCTCACGCATCGCGGCGGATCCAGCGGAACGTCAGCCGGCTCAGCACGAGCCCCACCACGAGCCAGATGCCGAGCACCACCGCGACCCAGCCGAGCTCCCACGCGCCGTTCATCTCCTGGGCGGCGAACTCGTCGGGCAGGAACGCCGCGCGCATGCCCTGCGCCATCCACTTCAGCGGGAAGAGGCTCGCGATGTTCTGCATCCACTCCGGCAGCATCCAGAACTGCAGGTAGACGCCCGAGATGAACTGCAGCACGAGCACGATGGGGATCACGACGGCCGTGGCCGACCGGCCGCTGCGCGGCACCGACGAGAGCGCGATGCCGAGCAGCGCCGAGGTCGTCGTGCCGAGCACGAACACCCACGCGAACGTGAACCACTGCTCGGGCGTCGACGGCATGGCGATGCCGAACGCGAAGGCGGCGACGACGAGCAGCAGCGCGGCCTGCAGGGCGCCGGTGACGAAGACCTGCCCGATCTTGCCGAAGAAGTACGACACGGGCGAGAGCGGCGTGCCGCCGAGTCGCTTGAGCGTGCCGTCGCCCTTCTCGGTCGCGATGTCGACCGCGAGGTTCTGCACGCCCGAGAGCAGCATGCCTGCGGCGAGCATGGCGGGGAGGTAGTACGCCCCGACGCTGATCCGTGCGCCGTCGGGCCCGACGTCGCCCTGCGAGCTGAACGCGGTCGTGAAGATGCCGAGCATGATGACCGGGAACAGGAACGTGAAGAACACGGTGTCGAGCGAACGGAAGTAGCCCTTCGTCTCGTAGCCGACGCGCGAGGCGCCGATGACGACGGTGCTCATGCCAGTGCCTCCTCGGTCGCTGTCGCTGCCGCTGCGGCCGCGCGGGCCGGAGGGAGGTCGCGGGCCGCGTCGGGCTCGCGCGCCCCCGCGCCCGTCGCGCCGGCGCCGCCGACGAGCCCGAGGTAGATGTCCTCGAGGCTCGGACGGATCACCTCGAGGCCGGCCGGCTCGCCGCCGAACTCATCGACGAGGGATGCCACGAGCCGGGCCGGCAGCTCGGTCCGCGCCTCGCGGGGCCGACCGTGCGCGTCGCGCCACCTGACGATCGGCACCCTGGCGGCCTCGCCGCCGAGTGCGTGGATCGGTGCGACGTCGACGAGCCGCCCGCCGACGATGATGCCGGCCCGGTCGCCGAGCTGCGCCGCCTCGTCGAGGTAGTGCGTCGTCAGCACGATGGTGGTGCCCTCGGCCTTGAGCCGGCGCACGAGCTCCCAGAACCCGCGGCGGGCCTCGGGGTCGAATCCCGTCGTCGGCTCGTCGAGGAAGAGCAGCTCGGGCCGGCCGATGATGCCGAGTGCGACATCGACCCGCCGACGCTGGCCGCCCGACAGCTTCTGCAGGCGGGTTCCGGCCTGCGCCTCGAGGCCGACCGCCTCGATCACCTCGTCGACGTCGCGCGGGTTCGGGTAGTACCCGGCGAACTGCCGCAGCTGCTCGCGCACGGTGTACTGCCCCGTCTCGCCCCCCGACTGCAGCACGATCCCGATCCGTGCCCGCCAGCTGAGGCCGCCGCGCGCCGGGTCGACGCCGAGCACGACCACCTGGCCCGCCGTGCGTGCGCGGTAGCCCTCGAGGATCTCGACCGTCGTCGACTTGCCCGCCCCGTTGGGCCCGAGCAGCGCGAAGGTCTCGCCGCGCGCGATGTCGAGGTCGATGCCGTCGACCGCGACCGTGTCGCCGTACTGCTTGCGAAGCCCTCGCACGCGCACCGCGTTCTCCGGCAGTCGCTCGAGCGGGGCACGAGTTCGTGTGTTGTCCATGTGCTCGAGCGTGCCGTGGGCGCCGCGCCCGCGGCACCCCCGGCCGTTCGATTCCGGCATCCACCGATCGGTGGATGCCGCGCCCGTGGGAACCGCCTTCGGCCGGCAGAACCACGTTCGCTCGTGGTTCTCGTGGCCGAACGTGGTTCTCGCGCATCGGGGTGCCGTCGCCCGCGCTCAGGCGAGCCCGCCGAGTCGACGTTCCAGGAACCGCGCCTCGGGCGCCGTCGGCGCGAGCACGATCGCCTCGCGGTAGCGGTCGGATGCCTCGGCGGTCCGCCCCGCGCGGCGCAGGAACTCCGCCTGCGCCGCCGGCAGCAGGTGATAGCCGGCGAGGCGTCCCTCGGCCTCGAGATCGGCGAGCGCAGCGAGCGCCGCCTCGGGCCCGTCCGCCTCGCCGACGGCGATCGCCCG
This sequence comes from Agromyces cucurbitae, assembly GCF_058349945.1. Classification (NCBI taxonomy): domain Bacteria; kingdom Bacillati; phylum Actinomycetota; class Actinomycetes; order Micrococcales; family Microbacteriaceae; genus Agromyces; species Agromyces cucurbitae. The sequence continues at coordinate 990,065 of NZ_JBYRES010000001.1, forward strand.
GTTGAGCCGCACGAAGGGCGAGTCGGCGAGCGCCGCGAGCGCGTCGTAGCGCGCGACGATCGCCAGCCAGTCCGTCGCCTCGGCGGTCGTCGCCCGGGCGTGCACGGCCTGGATCTCCGCCTGGAGGCGGTAGGGGCCCGCGGTCGCGACCGGGCGGGCGGTCGTACCGCTCGGGCCCGCGATCGCGCCCGGCATGCCGAGCAGCGCGAGCCCCTCGGTGATCTCGCCCGCGTCCCACCGCGACCGGTCCTGTTCGGCGAGCGGCACGAGGTCGCCCGCGTCGTCGACGCGCGTCGCCGCCCGCGCGTGCTGCAGCAGGAGCAGGGCGACGAGCGCCCGCGCCTCGTCGGCGTCGGGCATGAGGGACACGACGAGCCGCGCGAGCCTGATCGCCTCGGCGGCGAGGTCGAGGCGCTGCAGCCGTTCGCCCGACGACGCGAGATAGCCCTCGTTCGCGATGAGGTAGATGACCGCGAGCACTCCGCCGAGGCGTTCGGGCAGCGCGTCGGCGGGCGGCACTCGATAGGGGATGCCGGCGTTCCGGATCTTCTGCTTCGCCCGCACGATGCGCTGCGACATCGTCGGCTCGGGCACGAGGAAGGCACGGGCGATCTCCCGCGTCTCGAGGCCGCCGACGGTGCGCAGGGTGAGCGCGACCCGCGACTCGAGCGGCAGCGCGGGGTGCGCGCACGTGAAGACGAGGCGCAGCCGGTCGTCCCACGCGGGGTCGTCGCCCTGCGCGACGAGCTCTGCCGGATCGGTGGGTCCGGCGGTGCGGCCGTCGGCCTCGGCGTCCATGAGCCACTCCCTCACCTTCTCGGTCTCGACGCCCCGCCGGCGCAGCCGGTCGAGTGCGAGGCGGCGAGCGGCCGTCGTGAGCCACGCTCCGGGATTCCGCGGCACCCCGTCGCGCGGCCACGTCGTGGTCGCCCGTTCGAACGCCGCGGCTGCGGCCTCCTCGGCGACGTCCCAGTCGCCGGTCACCCTGATGAGCGTCGCGACGACGCGGGCCCACTCGCCCTCGAACGCCTCGCGCAAGGCGCGGCCGATCTCGCCCGGGCCGTCGCCCGGCGCGTCGCCCGAGGCGGCTCCGCCCCGGTCGGGCGGAGCCGCCTCGCGCGCGGTGCCGGGCTCCGTCAGGTCCTCGCCCCCGCGATCGCGCCGACGACGTCGGCGGCGTGCGGCTCGAGCCGCACCCCGAACTCGGCCGCCTCCCGCTCGTCGCGGGCGGCGTGGTCCTCGTGCGGGTCGAACGGCCAGATCGGGCGGAGCTCGAGCGTGCCGCCGCGGGCCATCGGGTGCTTCGAGGCGACCTCGATCGCCTCGGCGAGATCCTGCACCTCGAGCAGGTCGAAGCCCGCGAGCCACTCCTTCGCCTCGGCGAACGGCCCGTCGGCGACGAGCACCTCGCCGTCGCGGCGGCGCACGAACGTCGCGTCCTCGGGCCCGCGCAGCGCCTCGCCGAAGAGCCGCACGCCGCGGCCGTCCATCTCCGAGACCCACGCCTCGGGGTCGGCGCCGTCGTCGAGCCGCTCGCCGTCGGGGTCGGCGATCACGAAGAGCACGTACTGCCGACCCTCCGCGGCGCGCTCGTGGAGGCCCGCCGGCACGATCCGCCCGGCCGGCTCGGCGTCGGACCAGTGCCTGAAGGGCCGCACCTCGACCCGGCCGAACGCGGCGACCGGATGCCGCGACGCGACCTCGATCGCCTCGTCGAGGTCGCGGGCGTCGATGATGTCGAAGCCGCCCACCGACTCCTTCGACTCGGTGAACGGCCCGTCGCTCACGAGCAACTCGCCCTTCCGCACTCGCACGGTCGTGGCATCCACGTCGGGCCGCAGCCGCATGCCGAACTCGGCGATGCCGCGTGCGACGACGTCGTCGACCCACTCGCCGATGTTGTCGTCGGCGGCGACGTAGGGCAGCGCATCGGCGCCCTCTGCGTACAACAGCGCGTATTCCATGGCGGAATCCTCTCTCTCGGTCACGCTACGCAGGTACGACGAACGGCGGAAGCCGATTTCGACACCTCGCGCAGGTTCGCGGGCGATCGGCGCTCGGCTCACTCCGATCAGGCGCCCACGAGCAGCCTCGGGTGCTGCGCCTCGACGACGTTCGGGTGGGCGCGCAGCCGGCTCTTCAGCCAGTTCTCGCCGAACACGGCGTGCAGCGGGTTCGCGGGGTCCTGGGTGACGCCGGGCGCCTCGGCGGCGAGCTCGGGCGCGAGCTCGATCGTCGGGATCACGGCGTCGAGCGCGGGCCCGTGGAAGTACGGGATGGAGATGCGCTCGGTGCCCGGCGCGGGGGAGACCACCCGGTGCTTCGTCGCCTTGAGGTAGCCGTCGGTCGCGATCTCGAGCAGTTCGCCGATGTTCACGATGAAGGCGCCCGAGGGTGCGACGACGTCGATCCACTCGCCGTCCTTCTCGACCTGCAGGCCGGCCTTGCCGTCCTCGACCGAGAGCAGGGTGAGCACGCCGAGGTCCTTGTGTGCGCCGACGCCCTGCGCGGGCTGCTCGGCCGAGACACCCGGGTAGCGCACGAACTTGAGGTACGGCGACGGGCGCTCGAAGGCGGCGTCGAACGTGTCGGGCGCGGCGCCGAGCGCCTCGGCCCAGCTGCGCAGGAGGCGCGTGCCGACCTCGTCGAGCCGGGCGATCCACTCCTCGGCGACCGCGCGGAACTCGGGTAGCGCCTCGGGCCAGAGATTCGGTCCCTCGAGGATCCAGTAGTCGGGGGTGTCGGCCGTCATGGCCACGGCCGGGCGCTCGGCGCCGAGGTCGATCTGCTCGCGGATGTCGACGCGGCCGAGCGTGCGCTCGCCGCCCATGCGGGTGTACCCGCGGAAGTGCGGGCTCGTGACGTTCTCGATCGCGAGCTTGTGCGACTCGGGCAGGGCGAAGAACGCCCGCGCGACCGCGTACGCGCGGTCGATGAGCTCCGCCGGCACGCCGTGGCCGATGAGCGAGAAGAAGCCGACCTCGTGGGTCGCGCGGCGCAGGTCGTCGCGGAACTGCGCCTGCTGCTCGGTCGTGCCGTTGAGCAGGGAGAGGTCGAGAACGGGGATGCCGGACATGGGATGGTCCTTTCGAGTGCCGGGTGGTGCGCCGACGATGCAGCGGCCCCGGCATCCGTTGACGTCGGCTGCGTGGCATCCGGTGATTCGAGTGCGATGCGGGAGATCGGTTCGAGGCGGATGCCGCGGAGCTGACGCGGACGCGTCGGATGCGGCGTGAGCATGGGGCTGCGGTCGGCGGCGCGGGGAATCGCGCCTTGGGGTCGTCGGGGAGACGACCGCCTAGCGGCGACAGCAGCGACAGGTGAAGGTGCTCACGATGTCGGAAACGGTAGCACGGTCGCGGGCCGCCCGCGATTCCCCGTCAGTGGGGCAGCACGAGCGAGGCGGCGATCGCGAGCATGACGACCGCGATGACGCCGTCGAGCACCCGCCAGGCGCGCGGCGTCGAGAGCACGCGGCCGAGCAGGCGCGCACCGTAGGCGAGGGCGAAGAACCAGATCACGGATGCCGCTCCTGCGCCCAGCGCGAACCACCAGCGGCCCTCGGGGCCGTGGCTGTTGGCCACCGACCCGAGCAGGAACACGGTGTCGAGGTAGACGTGCGGGTTGAGCCAGGTGAGCGCGAGGCACGTGAGCACGGCGCTCGCGAGGCTCGTGCGCGTCGCGATCGCCGGTCGCGCGTCGACGGCGACGGACCCGCCGCGGCCGTCGGCGGAGGGCGTCCCCACACCGTCCGCCGACGGCCCCGGCGTGCCCGCCGCGACGACCGTCTCCTGCCCCTCGCCCGTGACGAGCGCGTCGCCCGTCGGGCGCAGCGCGCGACGCGCGGCGAGCAGCCCGTAGCCGACGAGGAACGCCGCGCCCGCCCACCGGATGACGTCGATGAGCCACGGCACCGCCACGACGACGGCGCCGATGCCCGACACCCCGACGACGATGAGCGCGAGGTCGCTCAGCGCGCAGATCGCGGCGACCGCGAAGACGTGCTCGCGCCGGATGCCCTGGCGCAGCACGAACACGTTCTGCGCGCCGATGGCGACGATGAGCGAGAGGCCGAGACCGAGGCCGGCGAGCACGGGGGAGATCACGCCATCGACGCTACGTCGCGATCTCGCATCAATCCAGCTCAAGATCCTTCAGAACCATTAGCGTTGCTTCAGATGCAGATTCCGCTCGACCTCGCCCGCACCCTCGCCGCCGTCATCGACGAGGGCACCTTCGACGCGGCCGCCCGCCGGCTGCGACTCACCCCGTCGGCCGTGTCGCAGCGCGTGAAGACCCTCGAGCAGCAGCTCGGCCGGGTGCTCGTCGTGCGCTCGAAGCCCGCCCGTGCCACCGACGCCGGCGCCGCCGTCGTGCGGCTCGCCCGCCAGCTCGCCCTCCTCGAGCACGACGCGCTCGCCGAGTTCGGGCTCGACGCCGACGACGCCGACGACGCCGGCGGCCCGAGGGGGTCCGGGGCCGGGTACCGGCCCGTGCCGATCCCGCTCGCGGTCAACGCCGACTCGCTCGCCACGTGGTTCCTCCCCGCGCTCGCACGGGTCGCCGAGGAGCATCCCGTCGTCTTCGACCTGCACCGCGACGACCAGGACTTCACGGCCGGCCTCCTCGAGTCGGGCACGGTCATGGGCGCGGTCACCTCGCAGGCGACCCCGGTGGCCGGATGCCTCGTGCGACCGCTCGGCGTCATGCGGTACGAGGCCGTGGCCACGCCCGGGTTCGCCCGCCGCTGGAGCGACGGCGCCCGCCACGGGGCATCCGCCCTGCCCGGCTGGATCGCCCGTGCGCCGCTCGTCGACTTCGACCGACGCGACCACCTGCAGCACGACGCGCTGCGCGCCGCCGGGCTCGACCCCGAGCACGCCCCCCGCCACTACGTGCCCGCGTCGAACGACTTCGCGAGCGCCGTGAAGCTCGGGCTCGGCTGGGGCATGCTGCCCGAGTTCCAGTCGGCCGACGAGCTCGAGCGGGGCGAGCTCGTGCGGCTCGGCGGCGCGCCCGTCGACGTGCCCCTGTACTGGCAGCAGTGGAACCTCAGCTCGCCCCTGCTCGACGCCGTCGCCGACGCGCTCGCGACCGAGGCCCGGCGCACGCTCGCCTGAGTCGCCACCCGCCCTCGCGGCCCGACTCCGCGGCGGAGGGCAGTGCTCCGCGGCGGAGGGCAGTGCTGGCACGCATGCGGGCCGCCGCCGGCCGGGCTAGCCTCGCAGGCGATCGGGGGCTGGGAGGGCCCATGAAGTTCTGGATGGTCGCGGCGGCGGTGACCGCGGCGACCCTCATCGCGATCGCGGCGGCGTACGGCGTCGGCGTGGTCGCCGGCATGCAGGCGGGAATCCCCGGGGCGGCTCCGATCGGGCAGGAGCCGCCCCGTGGTCGGGCCGTCGCGGTGCACGACATGGGTCTCGTGCGTGATCTCTACCTGCGCGACGGCGCGGCCATGATCGGTCCGTTCGACGTCGCAGGCACCGCCGAGGCGCGCTGCGATCGCGGCGACGTCGCGCTCGGCGGCGGGCGTCTCGGAGCGGGCGGCGGGCTGCGCGCCGTCGACGACGGGCCGGTCGCCGCCGGCGCTCATCGGGCGGTCGGATGGCGCGTCGAGTGCGCGCGCACCGACCTCGACCGCAGTCCGCGGTCGTTCGCGGTCTACGTCGTGTGCCGACCCGGCTGAGGCTCGCGAACCAGCACGCGCAGCGGGCCGATCGTCCGGAAGCCCGCGGCGAGCGCGTCGTCGAGCGCTGCACCCGACTCGTAGCCGGCGACGGGCAGGCCGGCCCACCGCGTTCCGGCCTCGCGCCGGAGTGCGCGGTACAGCTCGGGTCCGCCGCCGAAGGCGTTCGAGAGGCCGACGATCCCGCCCGTGCGGTTGAGCACCCCGCCCGCCGCGACTGCGCCGTTCGGCTCCGTCGGCGCTGCCGGCGACCCGGCGGTCTCTGCCGCGGTCCCTGCCGCGGCGAGCACCGTCACGTCGGGCGCGGCGAGCAACGGCTCGGCGAACGCATCGGCGAGGCCGTGGGCGCGCCCCCACGCCTCGAGTGCGGTCGCCGTCGTCACTTCGACGAGCGCGGGGGCGTCGGCATCGTCGCCCGTCGACGACGGAGTGACCGGGTCGGCGATGATCCACGTCGCGTCGAAGAGCGGCGCCCAGCCCCCGGTGAGGGGCTCGAGGTCGGCGAACGAGTCCTTCAGGGCGGTCGCCCCCGGCGCGAGCGCGGCGAGCACGGCCGCGGGATCGAGCCCGGCTTCGAGGGTCACCGCTTCGGGGTAGCCGGCCGGCGTCGGCGCCGCCGCCGTCCACAGCGCGCCGTCGAGCGCGAGGCTCGATGCGATGCCGTGGCTCGCGGCGACCGCGCGGCACCATTCCGCGTTGTTGCGCGCGGCGAGGCGCGCGAGCTCGGCGTCGCCCAGGGGCACGCGCCTCAGCCGAACAGTCGCTGCAGGCGCTGCACGCCCTCGAGCAGCGGCTCGTCGCCGAGCGCGTAGCTGAACCGCAGGAAGCCCGAGGGCCCGAACGCCTCGCCCGGCACCGCGGCGACCTCGGCCTGGTCGAGGATGAGGTCGGCGAGCTCGAGCGACGAGGTCGGGGTCACGCCGCCCCACTCACGGCCGAGGAGGCCGGTGACGTCGGGGTAGACGTAGAACGCGCCCTCGGGCACGGGCACCGTCATGCCGTCGATCTTCGAGAGCTCGGCGACGATGAGCCGCCGTCGGCGGTCGAACGCCCGGCGCATCTCCTCCACGGGCTCCTGCGGGCCGGTGAGCGCGGCGATCGCGGCGCGCTGCGAGATGTTCGACACGTTCGACGAGAGGTGCGACTGCAGGTTCGCGGCGCCCTTGATGACGTCGGCGGGGCCCACCATCCAGCCGAGACGCCAACCCGTCATCGCGTAGGTCTTCGCGACGCCGTTGACGAGGATCGTCTGGTTCGCGAGCCCCGGCACGGCCTCGACGATCGACACGGCGCGCGGTGCGGGGCTGCCGACCTCGGAGTCGAGCGAGCCGTAGGTGAGGTTCTGGTAGATCTCGTCGGCGATGACCCAGATGCCGTGCTCGAGCGCCCACTCGCCGATCGCCTTCACCTGGTCGGGCGCGTAGACGGCGCCGGTCGGGTTCGACGGCGAGACGAACAGCAGCACCTTCGTGCGCTCGGTGCGCGCGGCCTCGAGCTGCTCGACGGTCACGAGGTAGCCCTGGTCGCTGCCCGCGAAGACGTCGACCTGGCGGCCGCCCGCGAGCTTGACGGCCTCGGGGTAGGTGGTCCAGTAGGGCGTCGGCACGAGCACCTCGTCGCCTTCGTCGAGCAGCACCTGGAAGGCCTGGTAGACGGCCTGCTTGCCGCCGTTCGTCACGACGACCTGCGACGCGGATGCCTCGAGGCCCGAGTCGCGCAACGTCTTCGCGGCGATCGCCTCGCGGAGGTCGGGCAGGCCCGCGGCGGGCGTGTACCGGTAGTTCTTCGGGTCGCGGGTCGCTGCGAGGGCGGCCTCGACGATGTGCTCGGGCGTCGCGAAGTCGGGCTCGCCGGCGGCGTACGAGATGACCGGGCGGCCCTCGGCCTGGAGGGCCTTCGCCTTCGCATCGACCTTCAGGGTCGCGGACTCGGCGATGGCGGCGATACGGGCGGAAAGGCGCGGCTTCTCGGTCACACGGGTGAGTCTAACCGCGTGGCCCGACGGCCGTGAGGCGCGTTTCGACCGGTGTCGTCCGGGCCTCCGGACGGTCCGCCCGACGGGCTCGCCGCCGTGCCCTCGCGACCCGACCGATCGCCCCTGTCGCCGTCCCGAACGCTCCGGGGGTGCATTCCCGACGCCCGAGCCCGCGACACGCCGAACAGGCGTCGGTAATGCACCCCCGGAGCAGAACGCGAGCCGGATGCCGGGCGTCGTGCCGCGGCATCCGCCCCACGTTCGAGACGTCAGCCGACCGTGGCGGCGACGTCGGGCTGGTCGCTGAAGATGCCGTCCATGCCCGCGCCGACGAACACCCGGATCTCGCCGGGCAGGTCGCCCGGCGCGATCGGGTCGGCCGACGAGCGGAACTCCGCCGGCAGGAACTGGTTCTCGAGGCGGAACGTCCACCCGTGCACCGAGAGCCCCGCCGCGTGCGCGTCGGCGATGACCGGGGTCGGCGCACCGAGCGTGCCGGCGGCCGTGCGCGGGATCATGACCGACTTCTCGAGTCCGACGCCGTCGGCGTAGCCCGCGATCTCGGCGAGCCCCTCGGGCGTCACGAGGTCGGCGTAGGTGCGCGGGTCGCCGGCCGCGGTGAAGTCGTAGGGGCGGCCCGACGAGCTCACGAGCTGGGCGAGGGCCACGTCGGTCATGCCGTCGAGCTCCTGCAGGTTCGAGACCTCGAAGCTCTGCACGATGACGGGGGCGTCGGCGTCGTCGACGCCGTTCGCCTCGAGGGCCGCGACGAGCGGCTCCTCGAGCGAGAGGCCGATCGAGTCGAAGTACGTCGGGTGCTTCGTCTCGGGGTAGACGCCGACCTGGCGGCCGTCGCAGCTGATCGAGTGGCGGGCGAGGTCGATGACCTCGTCGAGGGTCGGCACCTGGTAGAGCCCGTCGAACGCGGTGTTGGCGGGGCGGGTCTGCGGCAGGCGCTCCTTGGCGCGGAGCGTGCGCAGCTCGGCGAGCGTGAAGTCCTCGGTGAACCAGCCCGTCACCTTGGCGCCGTCGATCGTCTTCGTCGTCTTGCGGCCCGCGAACTCGGGGCGGGCGGCGACGTTCGTCGTGCCGCTGATCTCGTTCTCGTGGCGGGCGACGAGCACGCCGTCCTTCGTCGAGACGACGTCGGGCTCGATGTAGTCGGCGCACTGCACGATGGCCTGCTCGTACGAGGCGAGCGTGTGCTCGGGCCGGTGGCCGCTCGCGCCGCGGTGGCCGATGACGGTGACGAGCTCGGGCTCGATCTTCGAGCGGCCCAGGTCGATCACGGCGAACTCGGTGTCGTCGGGCGTGCCCGGCACGCGCGCGTCGTTGCCGGGGTAGTTGTTGTCGTTGCCGATGAGCAGGCGACCGTCTTTCAGCTGCACGATCGTCTCGAACGACTGCACGGGCAGCGAGAACACCTCGCCGGTGCCGTAGCCGTCGCCGGCGCCGAGGCCGTCGGGGTTCGCGATGCGCAGCGCATCGAGCACGAGCGTCTTCTCGAGGTAGCCCTCGGCGGAGGTCTGCTTCAGGTCGACCCGGTAGACGCGCTTCGTGACCGCCTGGTCGCCCTCGAAGTCGTCGCGCTCGACGACGAGCAGCACGCCGTTCTTCACGGTGAACGCGTCGCCGAGGACATTGGCCTCCTGGTCGGTCTGGTAACTCCAGGTGCGACCGGTGTAGGCCCCGCGCTTCGTGTCGAACTCGTGGATCTCGCGGCGACGCAGGTCGGCGTCGTCGGCATAGGAGCCCTCGATGATCGGGTAGAGGTAGCGGCCGCTCACCGAGCCCGCGAGCGCCTCGAAGCCGCGGCTCGCCCGCACGCGCGGGGTCTCGCCGGGTTCGAGGTACGGGTTCTGCGGCGACTTGGCGCCCGCGAGCGAGAAGGGCTTCTCGAGCAGCGTGCCGTCGGCGTCGAAGTGCAGCAGGAACGGCCCGAACTCCTCGCCGACCCAGAACGTGCCGTCCTTCGCGCGCACGACCGACTCGATGTCGAAGTCGGCGCCGGTGAGCAGCCGCTCGTCGGTGGCGCCGTTGACGATCGGGAAGTCGAGCACCCCGTTGCGGTCGTTGTACGAGATGAAGCGCTCGACCTCGAGCGAGCCGTCGCCGCCCTCGGCCGTCTGCCACGCGGGGCGCACGAGGTAGTTGCGCAGCAGGAAGTCGGCCGAGTTGCCCTTCGAGCCGAACCCGTTGTCGGGCTGCGCCCAGAACGTGCCATCGCCGTTCTCGATCACGGCCGAGAACCCGGGGATGACCTGGCCGTCCCACGGGCCCTTCCGCCCGTTCGCGGCCGAGGCCAGGGCTCCCGAGGCGGGGCCCTCGGCGAGGAAGTCGGCCGACAGCGTCGCCCGTGCGACGAGGGTCGGCTCGAACGACTGCATGGGCGAGGTCGGGGTGGTCTGCCCGTTGCCGACGGCCAGGGCGGCCGGGGCGGTGAGCAGCGTGGCGACCGCCGTGGCGGTCGCGGCGGTGACGGCGATGGCGCGCGGCAGGGCGCGTCGCGTGAGGTTTCGGCTCATGTCGCGAGCCAATCGGCCGCGGTCTGCGGCACCGTGTCGGCCGGGCGACGGTTCGGCGACGACCCGGTGAACGGATGCCCCGTGCTGAGTGCACCGGCACGAGGCATCCCGCCCGACGTCTCATTCCGGGGGCGCTTTCCCGACGTCCGAGCCGGCGACACGCGGGGCGAACGTCGGAAATGCACCCCCGGAACGCATCGCGGGGGCGGGCCGAAGGCGGCTCAGAGGTTCTGGCCGATGTCCCAGAGGCGGTCTGGGCGCCCGTCGATCGCCTCGGAGACGGCGAGCGCCTGGTCGTCGGAGAGCGACGCGACGTAGTCGACGACCCCGCGGCCGACCGCGAGCCGCAGGAGATCGGCGGCCTCGGGAACCGGCACGCCCTCGGGCCGGGTGCGGCGCAACTGCGAGTACCCCTCGGCGGCGATCTCGATGAGCTCGCGCAGCCGCTGCGGCACCCGGTGCCGGTCGTAGTCGTCGGTCGCCCACGCCGTGAGCCCCTTCACCGCTCGGGTGAGCACGCGGCTGAGGCCCCGCTGGTACATGGCGATGTCGGCCCGGTCGAGGATGAAGTGCCGGTGCACGAACTTCAGGATCTCGACCTCGTGCCACGCGCCGCGGTCGAGCGTCACGAGGCCCGTGCGGGCGACGCCCTCGGGGGCGGGCACGACCGAGGTCTGCAGGTGCCCGATCCACCGGTTCGTGAACGACGAGAGCGCGCGCTCGGAGGCGATCGACCCGTCGAACGGGGTCGCGAGCAGTCCGTCGACGAGGTCGTCGGCGACGACGTCGACCGCCGCGGCGAAGGCGTCGTCGTCGGCGATCCACCCGTCGGAGCGGCCGAGCTTGCGCCGCAGGGCCTCGAGTGCGGCTCCGGCGGGGGCGGTGCGCTGCGCGAGCGCCTCGTCGTCGAGCTCGCGCAGGGCGCTCGACCCCTCCATCCAGCCGCGGAACTCGCGCGCGACGGCGCCCTGGCTCAAGAGGCCGGCCCGGTAGAAGTCGTCGACGTCGTGGATCGAGTACGCGATGTCGTCGGCGGTGTCCATGATCGAGCACTCGAGCGACTGCACCATCGGTGCGAGGCCGCGCCGCGCCTCGGCCAGGTCGGCCGCGTCGAGGTCGTAGGCCGAGAACTTCGCCGCCTCGACGACGTCGCCGTCGCGGCGCCAGCCGCGGGGCAGCCCCCCGTCGGCGAACGGCGCCGGGGTCGCGAAGCGGGTCCACGGGTACTTCGCGACGGCCGACCGCACGGCCGCCGTGAGGTTGAGCCCGTGCGGTGCCGCCGCGCACACGTCGAGGGTCGCGATGATGCGGTAGCTCTGCGCGTTGCCCTCGAACCCGTCGGGGAGGCCCAGCGTCTCGAGCGCGAGGCGGTCGAGCACGCGCTCGCCGAGGTGGCCGAAGGGCGGGTGGCCGAGGTCGTGCGCGCTCGCCGCGGCCTGCACCACGACGGCGTCGCAGCCGTGCTCGAGTGCGAGCGCGTGGCCCGGCGACGAGGCATCCGCGAACCCGACGGCGATGGCGCGCGCGACGGCGGTGACCTTGATCGAATGGGTGAGCCGGTTGTGGATGAGGGGGCCGGCGCCGGGCTGCGCGATCACCTGCGTGACGGCCGACAGCCGCGAGAAATAGGGCGAGAACCGGATGCGCTCGAGGTCGAGCCGGAACTGCGAGTGCTCGCCGACGACCTCGACGCTCGAGCTCGGTTCGGGGGTGCGGCGGGCGGCGCGATCGGGGCTCATGGCTCCAATGTAGGCGTCGGTTCGCGCGAGGCGCTCGCGTCGCCTACACTGGTTGAGGTTGCTTGCCTCGGCAAAGCTTCACTGCGCCCGAAATCACGGTTTCAGGATGCGGCGATGCGATGTCGAGCGGGTGATTCCGAGGCGTCCCGAGCAACCGGGGCCCTAGGGCGGTGGCTCAATTGGTAGAGCAGCGGTCTCCAAAACCGCAGGTTGCAGGTTCGAGTCCTGTCCGCCCTGCGAGCCGGCAGCGATTGCCGGCCCACGAAAGGTGTACGAGGTGGCACGGAAAGTTATCGACGAACCCAGTGAGGACGTCGTCGCCAACGCGAAGCGCGATCGCGCGGCGCGTCGGAATCCCTTTTCGCGCATCGCCCTGTTCATCCGGCAGGTCATCGCTGAGCTGAAGAAGGTCGTCACCCCCACGCGGAGGGAGCTTGTCAGCTTCACGGTCGTGGTGCTCGTGTTCGTCATCATCATGATGGCGCTCGTCTGGGGCCTCGACCAGCTGTTCGGGTGGCTGGTGCTGTACGTCTTCGGAACACCGGGGGTCTGATCTGGCCTTCGGCCACACGACCCGCAGGGCGCCGGGGGCGCACGAAGAGAAGGATCGAGAAGTGTCAAGGACTGAGCGCGACGACGTCGACTGGGCCACCGCTGCAGAGCAGTCGGCTGAAGACGACGAGGCGCAGACGGGCAACGTCAACGAGCACGAGGAGCAATCCTCGGAGCCGGCCGAGCACCGCGCCGTGCACCTCGTCGACGACGAGGGCAACGACATCGACCTCGAGGCCGTGCTCGACGCGATCGCCGAGGCGGGCGACCCCGAGGCCGACGCCGTCGTCGACGACGCCCTCGACATCGACTCCGCCGAAGAGGCCGAGGCGGCCCTCGAGGCCGTCGAAGAAGAGGCCGACAGCGAGTTCGACCCGTACGAGGAGTTCCGCAACGAGCTGCGCTTCCTCCCGGGCAAGTGGTACGTCATCCACTCGTACGCGGGCTTCGAGCGCCGTGTGAAGGCGAACATCGAGCAGCGCCGCGAGTCGATGGCGATGGCCGACTACATCTACCAGGTCGAAGTGCCGATGGAAGACGTGGTCGAGATCAAGAACGGCCAGCGCAAGATGGTCACCCGCGTGCGCATCCCCAGCTACGTGCTCGTCCGCATGGAGCTGAACGAGGAGAGCTGGTCGGTCATCCGCCACACCCCTGGTGTCACGGGCTTCGTGGGCAACGCCCACAACCCGACCCCGCTGCGCTTCGAAGAGGCCTTCGGCATGCTGAAGAGCCTCGTCGAGCCGAAGGACGTCGCCCCCGCCAAGGGTGCGAAGGCCGGCGCCGCCTCGGGCGCCGCCCGCCAGATCCCCGCCGAGGTCGACTTCGAGATCGGCGAGACGATCACCATCAAGGACGGCTCGTTCGCGGGCCTGCCCGGCACGATCAGCGAGATCAAGCCCGAGAGCGGCAAGCTCACCGTGCTCGTCTCGCTCTTCGAGCGCGAGACCCCGGTCGAGCTCAGCTTCGACCAGGTCACCAAGCTCTAGCACCGCTGGTTGAGGAGCGCCGCGCGAAGCGCGACGCGTCTCGAAACCGCTCACCGAATCCACACAGCCAGCCCTCCGGTATACTCGGAGGGTTGTGCTGCGTTCGGCCCCGCCGAACCCACACGAACCACCGCCGCCCGGAACCGCCGGAACGACGGGAGAGTGCCCGCCAGGGCGTTCGAACAGAAAGAGAGAAATCATGGCACCGAAGAAGAAGGTCACTGGTCTGATCAAGCTTCAGATCAACGCCGGCGCCGCCAACCCCGCACCGCCCATCGGTCCGGCGCTGGGTCAGCACGGCGTGAACATCATGGAGTTCTGCAAGGCCTACAACGCGGCGACCGAGTCGCAGCGCGGCAACGTGATCCCCGTCGAGATCACGGTCTACGAGGACCGCTCCTTCACCTTCATCCTGAAGACCCCGCCCGCCGCCGAGCTCATCAAGAAGGCCGCCGGCGTCGCCAAGGGCTCGGGCGTCCCGCACACGACCAAGGTCGGCAAGCTCACGCAGGACCAGGTCCGCGCGATCGCCGAGCAGAAGATGGTCGACCTCAACGCGAACGACCTCGACGCCGCGTCGAAGATCATCGCGGGCACCGCTCGCTCGATGGGCATCACGGTCGAATAAGGCCACTCGGTGATCGAGTAGCGCCGGCGCAGCCGACGCGTATCGAGATCCCGTGGATGCCTCGCCCCGAGGCATCCGTCTTCAGAACTCTCATTCGTGGCAGCGCCCGCCAGGCGCGATGACCACACTCTCGCAAGGAGAACCAACATGGCACAGAAGTCCAAGGCCTACCGGGCCGCGGCCGAGAAGATCGAGGCCGGCAAGTACTACACCCCGACCGACGCCGTCGCGCTCGCGAAGGAGACCGGCTCGGCGAAGTTCGACTCGACCGTCGAGGTCGCGCTGAAGCTCGGCGTCGACCCCCGCAAGGCGGACCAGATGGTGCGCGGCACCGTCATCCTCCCGCACGGCACCGGTAAGACCGCCCGCGTCATCGTCTTCGCGACGGGTCCCGCGGCCGAGGCCGCCATCGCGGCCGGCGCCGACGAGGTCGGCGGCGCCGAGCTCATCGAGAAGGTCGCCGCGGGCTACACCGCGTTCGACTCGGCCGTCTCGACCCCCGAGCTCATGGGCCAGGTCGGCCGTCTCGGCAAGGTGCTCGGCCCCCGCGGCCTCATGCCGAACCCCAAGACCGGCACCGTCACCCCGAACGTCGGCCAGGCCGTCTCCGACATCAAGGGCGGCAAGATCGAGTTCCGCGTCGACAAGCACGCCAACGTGCACTTCGTCGTCGGCAAGTCGTCGTTCTCGACCGACCAACTCAACGACAACCTGAAGGCCGCCCTCGAAGAGGTGCTGCGTCTCAAGCCGTCGAGCGCCAAGGGCCGCTACATCCAGAAGGGCGCCGTGTCGACCACGTTCGGCCCCGGCATCCCGCTGGACGTCAACGCCATCTGAGTCCTCTGACTCCACCACGAAGGCCCCGCCGGTTCGCCGGCGGGGCCTTCGTCGTTCCCGTTCGGGAGCGGCCGGTTCAGTGGGTGACGGCGTCGTGGTGCGCCTGCATGCTCGGCCGAATGGCGAGCAGGGCGGCCACGAGCGCGACCGCGCCGCAGATCCACGACATCCAGGCGGCCCCGAACGTCATGGCGTCGGCGTAGCCGCCGATCCACGGCGAGATGAGGAGCAGCGCGCCGAGCGCAGCCTGGATGTACTCCATCGCGACCAGGCCGGGTGCGGCGAGGTTGACGATTCCGGAGATGACCAGGAGCGCTCCCAGCGTGAGCATCAGGGCGACCGAAGCGCCCATCGGAGGGACGAACAGTGTGGAGATCATCGCGGCGGCGCCGGCCGCGATCGCGACCCAGTCCTCCCAGCGTGTCCACTTCTTCATAGAAACCAGCCTCCTCAAGGTGGTGGCTCCCATTCGGGGGTCACTACAACGGTATTCCTGACCGATCGGCCGGTCAATGAGCGGGATGCCTCGTGCTCGCGCGGCGCGACGGCGAAGCATCCCGCCCGGTGCGTATGACGGGCCCCGATCTCTCGAGTGGGCACTCGTCGTCCGGAATCAGGCCGAAACCGGGCGACGAGTGCCCATTCGATTCGTGGGCGGCGCCGCGCTGGCATCCCGTCAGCGCACGATCTGGAAGCCCTCGTCGTCGTCGCGCGGGTCGAGCTCGGCGACCTCGACGCCCGTGACGTGCGAGCCGGGCGGGCCCTGCTCGAGGCGCCGGATCATCTCGCGCACGGTGTTCGGCGGCCCCTGCACCTCGGCCTCGACGGTGCCGTCGGGCAGGTTGCGCACCCAGCCGGTGACCTCGAGGCGCTGGGCGTGCTTGCGCGCGAGGTAGCGGTAGCCGACGCCCTGCACGCTCCCGGTGACGATGACATGCCGACGGATCACCCGCTCACCCTACACGCGCGGCACGCGCCGACCGCGTCCGGGCGCGAACGCACTCCGGGGGTGCTTTCCCGACGATCCGAGCGCTCGAACGGCTCGAAAGTGTCGGAAATGCACCCCCGGAGTGGAGGAACGCCGCGAGGGCGCAGGCGCGCGCCAGCGCGCGGCGCGTCAGCGAGTCGGCGCGCCGACCGCGGCCACCGCGCCGGTACGGGCCCGGATCTCGTCGGCGACCGCGATCGCGTCGCCCGACGGGGCGTCGGACTTGCGGTCGGGGCGCGCGATGAAGAGGTACAGCAGGCCGCTCACGACGACCACGCCGAGGCCGATGAGCACGATCCAGTCGGTGAAGAACGTGCCGCTCGTGCCCGGGGTCGCGAGCAGGATCATCGCGAAGACGCCGTAGGCGAGCGCGACGATGTTCACGACGAGGCCGAGGCCGCCGAGCGAGAACGGGCCAGCCGGCTTCCACCCCTTGAGCCGCTGCCGCAGGGCGGCGAGCACGACCATCTGGAACGCGACGTAGATGCCGAGCACCGCGAACGAGGTCACGGCGGTGAGCAGCGTCGCCTCGAAGTAGATGAGCACCGCGAGGATGACGGGGATCGTGCACGCGACGATGAGCGCGTTCGTCGGCACCTTGCTGCGCGGCGAGACCTTGGAGAGCCAGCGGTGGCCCGGGATCATGCCGTCGCGGGCGAACGAGTAGAGCAGCCGGCTCGCGGCGGCCTGCAGGCTCAGCACGCAGCTGATGAACGCGGTGACCGCGACGACGAGGAAGATCTTCGCGCCGACGGGCCCGAGGGTCGCCTCGAGGATTCCGGGGATCGGGTCGGCGTCTTCGCCCGCGACGATCGACGCGAGGTCGGGCGCCGCGAGCACGTAGCCGCCGAACGAGAAGAGCGCCGAGACGCCGCCGACGAGGATCGTCATGATCATCGCCTTGGGGATGCGGCGGGCGGGGTTCGCGACCTCTTCGGCGACGTCGCCGCAGGCCTCGAAGCCGTAGAAGAGGAAGAGGCCAGCGAGTGCCGCACCGAGGAACGCGGCGGCGTAGCTGCCGTCGCCCTCGACGCCCATGGTGTCGAAGAACACGCTGAACTCCTGCTTGCGCTGGAAGATCAGCAGGTAGAGGCCGACGCCGATGACGCCGACGAGCTCGGCGGCGAGGCCGATCTGCGCGACCCGGGCGAGCGTCTTCGTGCCCGAGAAGTTGAAGATCAGGGCGAGCACGAGCAGGCCGAGCGTGAGCAGCAGCGTCGACATCGGCGTGATCTCGATGCCGAGCAGGCTCGCGAGGAAGCCCGAGCCGTACTCCGACACGGCCGTGATGGTCACGATCATGGCCCAGATGTAGACCCACGCGGCCATCCAGGCGTAACGCCGGCCCCACAGCCTGCGGGCCCAGGGGTAGATGCCGCCGTGGATCGGGTACTGCGACACGACCTCGCCGAACACGAGCGACACGAGCAGCTGCCCGGCGCCCACGATCACGATCCACCAGATCGACGGCGGACCGCCGACCGAGAGGGCGAGCGCGAACAGCGAGTACACGCCCACGAGGGGGGAGAGGTAGGTGAAGCCGAGCGCGAAGTTGGCCCAGAGGCTCATCGAGCGGTTGAAGGAGCCCTCGTAGCCGAGGACTCCCAGGTGCTCGTCGTCGCCGAGGTGCTTCGGCTGGGTGGTTTCTTGCGACATGTCGCCCTTTCGATCGACGTTGATCTCGCGCCCGCCCCCACGGGCGCACGGTACGGGACAGCATAGTCATACCTGCGGCGCTAAAGCTATAGCACCAGATGATTAATTGGGATGCCCTCGGCGCCGGCGCCGTGGCAGGATGCCGCCATGGGAACCGTCACCGACTACCTGGCCTCGATCGACGGCGAGAACCGCGCCGCGCTCGAGCACGTCATCACGGTCGCGCGTGAGCTCTCACCCGACGCGACCGAGGGCGAGAGCTACGGCATGCCCGCGCTGCTGCACCGCGGCAAGGCGTTCGCGGCGGCCCTCGAGGCGAAGAAGCACCTCGGGCTGTACCCGTTCAGCGGGCAGATCCTGCCGGGCCTCGCGGCCGAGCTCGACGCGGCGGGGCTCACCTGGTCGACGGGCGCGCTCCAGTTCACGGCGCAGCATCCGGTGCCCGACGACCTGCTGCGTCGCATCCTCACCGAGCGCATCGCGCAGATCGACGCGCAGCTCGACAAGACGCGGCGCTGAGCCGCGGCCGAGCCTGCTGCGCCCGAGCCCTGCTGCGCCCGAGCTTTGCTGCGGCCGAGCCCTGCTGCGGCCGATGGGGGAGATCCCCCACGCGGGGCGAACGGCATCGGTGATCCGACCGATGCGCCCGGGGGGCGTGAGTCGTAGCTTCGGCGCATGGACATTCCGATGATCGCCGGGGCGGCCTCGACCGTGGTCTTCGCGGTCAGCAACCTGCCGATGCTTCGCAAGGCGCTGCGCACCGGGGATGTCTCGTCGTACAGCCTCATGAGCGTCGTGCTCATCAATGCGGCGAACCTCGTCTATTCGCTCTACGTGTTCAGCCTCCCGCTCGGACCCGTCTGGGCGCTGCACGCCTTCTACCTGGTGTCGTGCGCGATCCTGCTCGCCCTCTGCGTCCGGTCGGCGCGAATGGGCCGAACGCGGAGCGACGGGCGCCCCGCCTCGTTGCCGCGCGAGCCGGTGCAGGGCTAGCCTGAGGGCGGACGCTGCCGGAGAGGCCGCACCCGTCGACCTCGGCGACGCCCGCTGCTGGAGGCGTCATGGACGGTGCCGCACTCGACCTCGGTCGCGCCGCGTATCGCGATCACCGCTGGCACGATGCGATCGACGGCCTCGACCTCGCCGACCGCGAGACGGCCGCGACCGCGGCCGACCTCGAGAACCTCGCGACGGCGGCGTTCCTCGTCGGCCGGGCCGCCGAGGGCGTCGACTGGCTCACGCGGGCACATCAGCTCTACCTCGCCGCCGACGACCGCGCCGGGGCCGTCCGCTGCGCGGCCTGGCTCGGCATGGTGCTGTCGAACGCCGGCGACCGCGCACGCGGCGGCGGATGGTTCGCGCGAGCCGAGCGCATCGTCGGCGAGAGCCCGGCCGATCATGTCGACCACGGCTTCCTGCTCATCCCACGGGCGCTGCAGGCGCTCTACGGCGGCGACGGCGCAGGCGCCGCGCGCCTGTTCGACGAGGCGGGGCGGCTCGCGCGCGCGGCGCACGACGCCGACATCGCCGCGCTCGCCGCGCTCGGCCTCGGGCAGTCGCAGATCATGGTGGGCGACACCGCGGCGGGCATGGCGCTGCTCGACGAGGTGATGGTCGCCGTCACGGCGGGCGAGGTCTCGCCGGTCGCATCGGGCATCGTGTACTGCGCACTGCTGCAGTCGTGTCGGCTAACCTTCGACCTGCATCGTGCCCAGGAGTGGACCCGGGCGCTCGACCGCTGGTGCGCCGAGCGACCCGACACCGTCGTCTTCACCGGGCAGTGCCACGCGAACCGGGCGGCCCTCTACCTGATGCACGGCGCCTGGGCCGAGGCCGAGGCGGCCGCCGAAGAAGGGTGGTCGCGGTCGGAGCGCGGCGACCACGACGGCAGTTACGCCTCCGCCTACCTCCAGGGTGAGGTGCATCGACTGCGCGGTGAGGAGCCGGAGGCCGAGGCGGCGTACGAGCGGGCCGCGCGCACGGGCTTCGATCCGCAGCCGGGCCTCGCGCTGCTGCGGCTCGCGCAGGGCGAAGCCGCGACCGCGCGCCGGATGATCCTCGCCACGGCCGATCGCGTCGACCCGTCCGAACGCCGGGCGCTGCTCGGCGCCATCGTCGAGATCCAGCTCGGAGCCGGCGACCCCGGCGCGGCGCGTGAAGCCGCCGACGAGCTCGCCGCCCTCGTGCGAGCGGGCGCGACGCCCATGCTGCGCGCGATCGCCGAAGCGGCCGAGTCGCAGGTGCTCCTGGCCGAGGGCGACGCCGCCGCGGCCCTCGTGACCGCGCGGCGGGCCTGGGCGAGGTGGCGCGACCTCGACGTGCCGTTCGAGGCGGCGCGCTGCCGCGTGCTCGCGGCGCGCTGCTGCCGGGCGGCCGGCGACGAGGCCTCTGCGGTCATGGAGCTCGACGCCGCCCGGGCGACGTTCGACGACCTCGGCGCAGCATCGGCGTTCGCGGCGCTGGAGCCCGAGGTGCGCGCACCGGGCGGCCTGTCGTCGCGCGAGGTGGAGGTGCTGCGGCTCGTCGCCGCCGGGCGCACGAACCGCGAGATCGCGGCGACCCTCTACCTGAGCGAGAAGACCGTCGAGCGCCATCTCAGCAACATCTTCGGCAAGCTCGGCCTGACGTCGCGCTCGGCGGCGACCGCGTACGCCTTCCGTCACGGCCTGGCCGACTGAGGGCCGGATGGGGGATTCCTCCGACGCGGCGCCGTCGGGCGTCGGCCTACCGTGCCGCCATGAACGAGACGAACTACGAATCGCCGGCCTCGCCGCGACCGCTCGACACGGTGATCGTCGGCGGGGGCCAGGCCGGGCTGGCCATGGGCTACCTGCTCGCACGGCGTCAGCGACGAGACGTGCTCATCCTCGATGCGCATGAACGCGTGGGCGACGCCTGGCGGGGGCGCTGGGACTCGCTCCGGCTGTTCACGCCCGCGAAGTACGACGGCCTGCCCGGCCTGCCGTTCCCCGGTGATCGCCTCGCCTTCCCGACGAAGGACGACATGGCCGACTACCTCGAGTCGTACGCGCGGCGCTTCGACCTGCCGATGCACCTGGGCGTGCGGGTCGAGCGGGTCGGCCGTGGCGAGGGCGGCTTCGTCGTCGAGGCGGGCGCACGCTCGTGGACCGCCCGCAACGTGGTGATCGCCTCGGGCGGGCATCAGGTGCCGCGGATCCCGGCGTTCGCGGCAGACCTCGACCCGTCGATCCTCCAGCTGCACTCCGACGACTACCGGAGCTCCGCGGAGCTGCGCCCCGGGCCCGTGCTCGTCGTCGGACTCGGCAACTCGGGTGCCGAGATCGCCATGGACCTGCGCCGGGAGCACCCGACCACCGTCGCGGGCACCCCGAGCGGCCAGCTGCCCTTCCGGCACGGTCGCGCGCTCGCGCGATTCGGGCTGCCGGTCATCCGCTTCGCGGGCCTGCACGTGCTCTCGTACGGGAGCCCGATCGGGCGGCGCGTCCTCCCCGGGTTCGAGCACCGCGCGGCGCCGCTCATCCGGACGAGGCTCGGCGATCTCGAGGCGGCCGGCATCGCACGCGTCGGCCGCGTGACAGGGGTCGACGGCGGACTGCCCGTCGTCGATGGGCAGGCGCTCGAGGTGGCCGACGTCATCTGGTGCACGGGATACCGCGACGACTTCGCCTGGCTCGACCTTCCCGCGTTCGACGACGAGGGCCGGCTGCGGCAGCGGCGGGGCGTGGTCGACGACGTGCCCGGGCTCTACGCGGTCGGGCTCGACCTCCTGTACGCGCTCGTCTCGGCGACACTGCCGGGGCTCGGGCGCGACGCGGCGTACCTCGCCCGTCGGATGCGCCGCGACGCGGTCGAGTCGGCCGGCGCCGCGCGGCCGAGCCCACGTCGGGCGGTGCGCGCGTAGGAGCACGGATGCCTCGGGGCCGCGCGACCCCGAGGCATCCGTTGCTCGTACTGCCGCTTAGGCCGCCGCGGCCGCCTGCCCGGCGAGGCGGGCGCGCAGCGCGCCGAGCTCGTCGCCGGAGAGACCCGCCGCCGCGAGATAGCCGGCCGCGCCGCCGTGCTCGCGATCGACCCAGGCGAGTGCGGTCTCGATCGCCTCGGGTGGCGTGCCCGTGACGAGCGCCTCGAGCTCGGGCGTGAGCGGGATGCCGAACGATGCCACCATGCGCAGCATGCCGTCGGCCCACGCGCCCGACAGGTTGGCCTGCGAGGCGGAGTAGTCGGCGACGATCGCCTCCCGTTCGACGCCTGCGGCGTCGAGCATGAGCGCCGTCGCGACGCCAGTGCGGTCCTTGCCGGCCGTGCAGTGCACGAGCACGCCCGTCGGGGTGTCGACGGTCGAGGCGGCGATCAGCCTGGCGACCTGCGCGAACGCCTCGCCGCCGTGCTGCAGCATGCCGACGTACAGCTCGCCGAGCGTGGGGATCGCGGTCGCCATCTCGGCGGCCGATGGGGCCCCGCCCTTCATGAGCTGCTGCATCGAGTCGGCCACGGCCCCCTCGAGGATCGAGAGGTCGACGACCGTGAACGGGCGCGAGTCGGGCACGCGGTCGGGTGCCGACTCGCGCTCGGCGGGCGTGCGGAAGTCGACGATCACGCCGACCTGCGTCGCCGCGAGCTCGTCGAGCCCCTGCGCGCTCAGCGCGGACAGCGCGTCGGAGCGGAAGAGCACGCCGCTCGCCGTCGTGCCGCCGCCCCGCAGCGGCATGCCGCCCGTGTCGCGGAAGTTGTACAGGCCATCGATGCTCACGGTTCCCCCAGTTCGTCCGGCGATGCGGTGCGAAAGGCGACCGCCGTTCGGCATCCTAGCCACGCCAGGGCGGGAAACGACGGATGCCTCGGGGCACGCGGCCCCGAGGCATCCGGATTTCACACGAACCAGGTGATCAGCCGATGCGGATCATCTTCTTGTTGACGAACTCGTCGGCGCCGAAACGGCCGAGCTCACGGCCCGAACCCGAGCGCTTGACGCCGCCGAACGGCAGCTCGGCGCCGTCGGCGCCGACCACGTTCACGAAGACCATGCCGGCATCGATCTTGTCGGCGACGCGGAGCGCCTGGTCGCCGTCGGTCGTGAAGACGTACGAGCCGAGGCCGAACGGGGTGTTGTTCGCGAGCTCGACGGCGGCGTCCTCGTCGGCGACCTTGAAGACCTGCGCGACCGGGCCGAAGAACTCCTCGTGGAAGGCGTCGGAGTCGGGCTTGACGTCGGTGAGGATCGTGGCCGAGTAGTAGTTGCCGTTCTTCGTGCCGCCCGAGTGCAGGGTCGCACCCTGCGCGACGGCGCGCGAGACCTGCTCGGCGAGCCCCTCGGCGGCCTTGGCCGACGAGAGCGGGCCGAGGGCGGTGCCCTCCTTCGACGGGTCTCCCTCGACGACCTCGTTCATCTTCGCGGTGAACTTCTCGAGGAACGGCTCGTACAGGTCTTCGACGACGATGAAGCGCTTGGCCGCGTTGCAGGCCTGGCCGTTGTTGTCGACGCGCGCGAAGACGGCCTGGTCGACGGTCGCGTCGAGGTCGTCGGTCGAGAGCAGGATGAAGGGGTCGGAGCCGCCGAGCTCGAGCACGACCTTCTTCAGGTGGCGGCCGGCGATCTCGGCGACGATCGCACCGGCGCGCTCGGAGCCGGTGAGCGAGACGCCCTGCACGCGCGGGTCGGCGATGACGGTCTCGATCTGCGCGTGCGAGGCGTAGATGTTGACGTACGCACCCTCGGGGAAGCCGGCGTCGCGGAAGATCTGCTCCATCGCGGCGGCCGACTCGGGGCACTGCTCGGCGTGCTTGAGCAGGATGGTGTTGCCGATGATGAGGTTCGGGCCGGCGAAGCGGGCGACCTGGTAGTACGGGAAGTTCCACGGCATGATGCCGAGCAGCACGCCGAGCGACGAGCGGCGGATGAGCGCCGAACCCTCGCCCGCGAGCAGGTCGATCTTCTCGTCGGCGAGCAGCGACTCGGCGTTGTCGGCGTAGTACTCGTAGATCGCGGCGGCGAACTCGACCTCGCCGACGGCCTGCTCGATCGGCTTGCCCATCTCGCGGACGATGATCTCGCCGAGCTCCTGGGCGCGCTCGTTGTGCAGCTCCGCGACGCGGCGGATGAGGGCGGCGCGCTCGGCGACGGTGGAGTTCTTCGACCAGTTGCGGTGCGCCTCGGTCGCCGACGCGATCGCGGCCTGCAGGCCGTCGTCGGTGATCGTCTCGTAGGTCTTGACGACCTCGCCGGTGGCGGGGTTGGTCACTGCATAGGGCATGGGGTTTCTCCTTCTCGGGTGCACTCGCGCAGCGGCTCCACCGAGGGGTCGTCTGCCGCGGTGCATACGCTCGAGGTCAAAGATATAACAACGGATGATTCTTCTCGACCCGATCGCAGGGGATGCTCAGGGAGGCCCTCACCACATCCTCGGGTCCTCGGTCGGATCGAAGTACTTGGCGGGGCAGCCGACCTCGGCGGCGTCGGTGCGCAGTTCGAAGTGCCACGCCTCGTTGTCGTAGACCTGGCAGAGTCCGTACGCCGTACCATGTTCTGCCAGCCAGTCGACGGCGTCGTAGTCGCCGATGTCGACGGCATCGCCCGAGACGTGGGAGGACTTCTCCGGCGTCGCGACCCAACGGGCCGCCTCGGCCGCCGATCCGTACTCGGCCACCGCCTCGTCGAGCAGCCGGTCCTGGTAGGCGGCCGAACGCCAGCCGCTGTTCACCAGGATCTCGACGCCGTCGGCCCCGGCGTCCGTCGCGGCCCGGCGCAGGGCGTCGAGGAGCGCCGGGTCGAGCCCCGTGATCGCCGGGTACTCGTCGAACGGCGTCGCGCCATCGGGCAGGTCGCCACCGGCTTCGCCCGTCGCAGCCGCATCGTCGGCGGCGGTCGCCACCCCGCGGTCGCCGCCGATCGTCTGCGCCGACGACGCGAGCGACTGGAGGACGAGGCCGGCGGCGATCGCCACGCCGACGAGGGCGAGCCCGGCGACGATCGCCGCGACGGCCCGTCGGGCGCGCATGGCGCGGCGACGGCGGGAGGATGCTGATCGAGCGGAGTGCATGCCTCCAGCCAACGTCGCGCGATGTTGCGAGGGCGTCTGCGGATTCGCATATGCCCGCGATACGCGCCCGCTCCTAGCATGGGGGCATGCGGGTACTGGTCGTCGAGGATGAGCCCTTCATGGCCGAGGCCATCCGCGACGGGCTCCGCCGGGAGGCGATCGCCGCCGATCTCGCGGGCGACGGCGACACCGCCCTCGAGCTGCTCGCGGTCAACGCCTACGACATCGCGGTGCTCGACCGCGACATCCCCGGCCCGTCGGGCGACGAGGTCGCCGCGGCGATCGTGGCGTCGGGCAGCGGGCTGCCGATCCTCATGCTCACCGCGGCCGACCGCATCGACGACAAGGCCAGCGGGTTCGAGCTCGGCGCCGACGACTACCTGACCAAGCCGTTCGAACTGCGCGAACTGGTGCTGCGGCTGCGCGCGCTCGATCGCCGGCGCGCGCACGCCAGGCCGCCCGTGCGCGAGATCGCGGGCCTGCGGGTCGACCCGTTCCGCCGGGAGGTCTACCGCGACGGCCGGTACGTCGCACTGACCCGCAAGCAGTTCGCGGTGCTCGAGGTGCTGGTCGCCGCGGAGGGCGGCGTCGTCAGCGCCGAGGAACTGCTCGAACGGGCGTGGGACGAGAACGCCGACCCGTTCACGAACGCCGTGCGCATCACGGTCTCGGCGCTGCGCAAGCGGCTCGGCGAGCCCTGGGTCATCGCCACGGTGCCGGGGGTCGGGTATCGCATCGACGCTGGCACAGACCCTTCGGTCGAGGGGCCGGCATGACCCGCGCGCCGGGCATGAGCGTGCGCCTCAAGCTCACGCTCAGCTACGCGGGCTTCCTCATGGTCGCCGGGGCCCTGCTGCTCGCCGTGGTCTGGGCGTACCTGCTGCGCTACGTGCCCGCCGACGCGATCGCGACCGACCAGGGTTTCGTGCCGGGACGGGACGACCTCGTGCGCGCCTTCGCCCCGGCGGTCAGCTGGGCGCTGCTGTTCCTGCTCGCCTTCGGCCTGCTCGGCGGCTGGTGGCTCGCCGGGCGCATGCTCGCACCGCTCACCCGCATCACGAGGGCCACCCGCAAGACCGCGACCGGCTCGCTCGGGCACCGCATCGAGCTGGAGGGCCGCAGCGACGAGTTCCGCGAGCTCGCGGACAGCTTCGACGACATGCTCGCCCGGCTCGAGGCGCAGGTGGCCGAGCAGCAGCGCTTCGCCGCCAACGCCTCGCACGAGCTGCGCACCCCGCTCGCGATCACGCAGACCCTGCTCGATGTCGCCGACGACCCGAACGCCGACCGTGCGGTGCTGCTCGAGCGACTGCGCATCGTCAACGCCCGGGCGATCGACCTCACCGAGGCGCTGCTGCTGCTCTCGCGAGCCGACCGGCGGTCGTTCGGCCGCGAGCGGGTCGACCTCTCGCTCCTCGCCGAGGAGGCCGTCGAGACGCTCCTGCCCATCGCCGAGGAGCGCGGCGTCGCGATCGAGGCGGCGGGCGACGTCGCCCCGACGTTCGGGTCGCCGCCGCTGCTGCTGCAGCTGACGACGAACCTCGTGCACAACGCGATCGTGCACAACCTGCCCGAGGGCGGCACCGTGCGCATCGACACCGCCGCCGCAGGCGATTCGGTGACGCTCACGGTCGAGAACAGCGGCCGGCACCTGGGCCCGCAGTCGGTCGCGACCCTCACGGAGCCGTTCCAGCGCGGCGCCGAGCGCATCCGCGACGACCACGCGGGAGTCGGGCTCGGACTCGCGATCGTGAAGAGCATCGTGCAGGCCCACGACGGCTCGCTCGCCATCGAGGCCCGGCCCGAGGGCGGGCTCCGGGTCGCGGTGCGACTGCCGGTCGCGCCGCCGGAGGTCGCTGCCGGCGTACAGCCCGGCGGCGCCTGACGCTACGGCCGCGAGCCCGCGACGAGCACTCGGAACGGAGTGCCCCGGCATTCGAGCGACGTCGCCGCCGAGGCATCCGCGAGCCGGCCGACCTGCACGAGCGGGTCGGTCGACAGCACCACGCGGCCGTCGGCGTTCACGAGGGCGAGCGGCGCGTCGACCGCCAGGAAGCGGGGCAGCAGTTCCTGCTCGAGGCGGCGCACCGAGATGTCGGCCCCGACGACGCCGACCATGCGCTCGCCGTCGGGCGCGTGCACGGGCATCGTCAGCGTGAGGATGTAGTCGCACGTGCACAGGTGGTCGACGTACGGGCCGGTCACGTGGGCGTGTCGGGTCGTCGCGGGGATGCGGTACCACTCGAGCGCGCGGAAGTCGCGCAGGTACTCGGTGTAGCCGCGGGTCGACAGGTCGAGCCGGGTCGGCGCGTCGGTCGAGCCGAGCACGGGGTTGTCGTCGAGCGGGCCGAGCCACCACGCGAAGTGCACGTCGCGGCCGCGCACGATCTCGCCGTCGGCGATGAAGCCGGCCCCGACGAGCAGCGGCTCGGCCTCGGTCAGGCGGGGCAGCACGAGCCCGGCGACGACCTGGTCGAGCTCGGCGGGGCGCACTTCGCCGACGGCGGCGTCGGTCGCCTGCGCGGCGGCGTCGGCGACGGCGCGGATGCCGGGCGCGATCGCCTGCTCGATGGGGGTGCGCCACTCGGCGAGCAGGTCGAACGCGCCGGCGAAGAGGGTCGCCACGGCATCGGCGGCCTCGGTCGCGCCCGCGGGGAGTTCGCGTTCAGTGCTCATCGAGGGCGCCTCCCCGTTCGACGCGGGCCTTCGCCTGCAGCAGGTGGGTCGCGAGCGACTCGACGAGCGAGCCGGCCGCTTCGCGGGCCTTCGTGGGCCGGCCGGCCGCGACCGCGCGCACGATGCGGCGGTTCGCGGCCTCGGCCTCGGCACGCTCGCGGTCGTCGTCGAGTCCGAGCAGCAGCAGGGGGCCGAACTCGGCCTGCAACCTGATCTGCTCGCGCACGAGCCGGGCCGACTGGCTG
Organism: Agromyces cucurbitae; assembly: GCF_058349945.1. NCBI lineage: Bacteria > Bacillati > Actinomycetota > Actinomycetes > Micrococcales > Microbacteriaceae > Agromyces > Agromyces cucurbitae. Next base: position 1,017,580 of record NZ_JBYRES010000001.1, read on the forward strand.
AGCACCGCGAGCTCGAGGAAGAAGCCGCCCTGATTGGTGCGTGCCGCCGCGGCGGTCGAGAAGTCGGCGGCGTCGAGCCAGGCGCCGAGTCGCTCGGCGTCGGCGTCGCTCGCGCGTTCGGCGGCTCGCTCGGCGACCCCCGCGAGGACGGCGCCGAAGTACACGGCCATGTCGCTGAGCTCGACCTGTGCGAGTGCGCGCAGGCGGGCGGTGAGGATCGTGCGGTGCTCGGCGTCGTCGTGCACGACGAAGCTGCCGCCGTCTCGGCCGCGGCGCGTCTCCACGAGTCCGGCCTCGCGCAGGATGCCGAGTCCCTCGCGCACGGTGATGAGGGCGACGCCGAAGCGGCGCGCGAGCTCGGGCTCGCTCGGCAGTCGCTCGCCGGGGTCGAGCACGCCGAGCACGATGCCGTCGGTGAGGCGCTGCGCGACCTGCTCGGCGCGGCCCGCGTCGGCGAGCTGGGCGAACACGGCCTCGCGTGCGCCCGGGCCCACCCTCGTTTCCATGGGGTTCACGATAGTCGAGGGTCCGGCGGCCGAGTGGCGACGCGCGCAAAAAAGATTCACTATAGGATGAATGAACGTGCGGCCGGTCGGCCGCGCACATGCGAAGGCGGATGGATGATGAGCGAGCGACCCGATCAGGCGACCGAGGGCGTCCTCGACGGACTGCGCGTCGCGGACTTCTCCCGCGTGCTCGCCGGCCCGTACGCGACGATGATGCTCGCCGACTTCGGCGCCGACGTGGTCAAGATCGAGCCCCCGGCCGGCGACGACACCCGGCACTGGAAGCCGCCGGTCGACGCGAGCGGCATGGCGACCTACTTCGGCAGCGTCAACCGCAACAAGCGATCGGTGGCGCTCGACCTCACGACCGACGAGGGCCTCGCCGAGGCCGGGCGGCTCGCCGCCACGGCCGACGTCGTCATCGAGAACTTCCGCCCCGGCGTGATGGGCCGGTTCGGCCTCTCGTACGACGAGGTGCGCGAGCTCAACCCCGGCGTCGTCTACTGCTCGATCACGGGCTTCGGCGCGGGCGAGGGCGCGGCGCTCGCCGGCTACGACCTGCTCGTGCAGGCGGTCGGCGGGCTGATGTCGATCACGGGCGAGCCCGAGGGCGAGCCCGCGAAGGCCGGGGTCGCCCTCGTCGACGTGCTGTGCGCGCAGAACGCGCTCGCGGGCATCCTGCTCGCGCTCCGCGAGCGCGACCGCACCGGTCGCGGCCAGCTCGTCGAGGTGAACCTGCTGCAGAGCCTGCTCTCGGCGCTCACGAATCAGGCCGCGTCGACCCTCGCGACCGGGCGGGCGCCCCGCCGGCTCGGCAACGCGCACCCGTCGATCGCGCCCTACGCCGTCTTCCCGGCACGTGACCGCGATCTCGTCATCGCCGTCGGCAACGACAAGCAGTTCCGCTCGCTCGTGGGGCTGCTCGCCGAGGCATCCCCGCAGGCCGCCTCGCTCGCCGACGACGAGCGGTATGCGACCAACGAGGCCCGAGTCGCCCATCGCGACCACCTGCACGCCGAGCTCGAGGCCGCGCTCGCGACCGCGCCCGCCGCGCACTGGGTGGCGTCGTTCAGCGCCGCGGGCGTGCCGGCGGGCCTCGTCAACGACGTCGCCGAGGCGATCGCCTTCGCCGACGGACTCGGGCTGGGGCCCGTCGTCGAGCTCGGGCACAGCCGCACCGTCGCGAACCCGATCGGGCTGCGCGGCGAGGCATCCCCCCGCTACCTGACCCCGCCGCCCGCGCTCGACGAGCATGCCGGCGCCGACTGGCGACAGCCCGTCGGCCGGCGCGAGGCGGCCGAATAGACCCGCGCACCGCGCGATCCGAGATCCACCCGAAAGGAACCCCATGACCACCGCACCCCGCATCGACCAGGTCTTCGACTTCGACGCGCTGCTCACCGAGGAGGAGCGCGAGTGGCAGCAGAAGGCGCGCGCCTTCGCCCAGGAGCGCATCCTCCCGATCATCGAGGAGGACTTCGAGAACAAGCACTTCCGCAAGGAGCTCGTGCGCGAGCTCGGCGAGGCCGGCTTCCTCGGCATGCACCTCAAGGGCTACGGATGCGCCGGGGCCGGCGCTGTCGCGTACGGCGCGGTCTGCCTCGAGCTCGAGGCCGCCGACTCGGGCTGGCGCACGCTCGTCTCGGTGCAGGGCTCGCTCGCGATGAGCGCGATCTACAAGTACGGCTCGGAGGAGCAGAAGCAGCAGTGGCTGCCCGGCATGGCGAAGGGCGAGCTCATCGGCTGCTTCGCCCTCACCGAGCCGCAGGGCGGCAGCGACCCCGCCGCGATGACGACCGTCGCCCGCCGCGAGGGCGACGAGTGGGTCATCGACGGCGCGAAGCGCTGGATCGGCCTCGCCGCGCTCGCCGACGTCGCGGTCGTCTGGGCCCGCGTCGAGGACCCGTCGGGTGAGTTCGGCGAGGGGGCGAAGGCCGTGCGCGGGTTCATCGTGCCGACCTCGACGCCCGGCTTCACGGCGACCGCGATCGACGGCAAGCTCTCGATGCGCGCGAGTGTGCAGTGCGACATCGACCTCGACGGCGTGCGCCTGCCCGCCGACGCGATGCTGCCCGACGCCGCCGGGCTCTCGGGCCCGTTCGGCTGCCTCAACGAGGCCCGCTACGGCATCGTCTGGGGCGCGATGGGCGCCGCCCGCTCGTGCCTCGAGGTCGCGCTCGAGCGCTCGATCACGCGCGAGGTGTTCGGCAAGCCGATCGGCGCCAACCAGCTCACGCAGGCCAAGCTCGCCGACATGCTGCTCGAGGTCGAGAAGGGCATGCTGCTCGCGCTGCACCTCGGCCGCCTGAAGGAGGCCGGCAAGCTCACCCCCGCGCAGATCTCGGTCGGCAAGCTCAACAGCGTGCGCGAGGCGCTCGAGATCGCGCACCAGGCGCGCACGATCCTCGGCGGCGACGGCATCACGAACGCGTTCCCGGTCATGCGGCACGCGGCCAACCTCGAGTCGGTGCGCACCTACGAGGGCACCGACGAGATCCACCAGCTGATCCTCGGCCGCGCGATGACGGGCCTCAACGCGTTCTGACGCGCACGGCTCCGAGACCGCAGAGAGAAGAGTAAGAGCATGAACACGGATGCCTCGGGCATCGCGCCGCGCACCGAGCCGGCGTTCACCGCCGACGAGCGGGTCGAGCTGACACCCGAGAACGAGGTCGAGCTCGCGGTGGCGCTCGCCGCGGCATCCCGCCTCGAGCGCGCGAGCCGTGCTGAGCGCGGCCGCTGGCTGCGCGCGATCGCCGACGCCGTCGAGGCGAACCGCGACGAGCTCGTCGCGATCGCCGGGGAGGAGACCCACCTCTCGGTGGCGCGACTCAACGGCGAGGTCACGCGTACGGCGACGCAGCTGCGCTTCTTCGGCGACGTCGTCGACGAGGGCTCGTACCTCGAGGCGACGATCGACTCGCCCGACCCGTCGCTCATCCCGCCGCGGCCGTCGCTCAGGAGGATGCTGCGGCCGCTCGGCGTGGTCGCGGTCTTCGCGGCGTCGAACTTCCCGTTCGCGTTCTCGGTGCTCGGCGGCGACACCGCCTCGGCGCTCGCGGCCGGATGCCCCGTCGTCGTGAAGGCGCACCCCGGTCACCCGCGGCTGTCGCGCCGCATCACGTCGATCGCGCGTGACGCGCTCGCCGCGGCCGGCGGCCCCGCCGACGCGCTGCGGCTCGTCGAGGGCATGGAGCAGGGCACCGCGCTCGTCGAGCAACCGCGCGTGACCGCGGTCGGATTCACCGGGTCGACGCGCGGCGGTCGCGCGCTGTTCGACCTGGCCTCGGCCCGGCCGGCGCCGATCCCGTTCTACGGCGAGCTCGGCTCGATCAACCCGGTCGTCGTGACGCGAGCGGCCGTCGCGACCCCCGATTCGGTGGCGAGCGTCGCCGCCGGGCTCGCCGGCTCGTTCACGCGCGACGGCGGGCAGTACTGCACGAAGCCGGGGCTCGTGTTCGTGCCTGAGGGCGCCGGGTTCGAGGCGGCGCTCGTCGACGCGCTCGACACGGCCGCCCCGCAGCGCCTGCTCACCGACGGCATCGCCGCGGCCTTCGACCGCGGCTCGGTCGCACTCGCCGAGCGCGACGACGCCGAGCTCGTCTTCGCGGGGGAGCGTGCGGCCGATGTCGCCGCACCGGTCGTCGTCGCGACCTCGGTCGCTGCGTTCGCGGCCGCGCACGAGACGTTCCTCGAGGAGTGCTTCGGGCCGTTGACCGTGCTCGTGCGGTACGCCTCCGACGACGAGCTCGCCGCCGCGCTCGGCGTGCTCGAGGGCTCGCTCACCGCGTCCATCCAGCACGCGCCCGGCGAGGATGTCGCCGAGCTCGCCGACCGCCTCGTGCAGGTCGCCGGGCGACTCGTCTTCAACGGCTGGCCGACGGGCGTCGCGATCGCGTGGGGACAGCACCACGGCGGCGGCTGGCCCGCGACCACCGCCTCGGTGCACACGTCGGTCGGTGCGACGGCGATCCGCCGCTGGCTCACCCCGGCGACCTGGCAGGACGCCCCGGCATCGGTGCTGCCGGCCGAGCTCGCCGACGGCAACCCGCTCGGCGTGCCCCGCCGCGAGGACGGGGTGCTCGTGGTTCCCGCTGGTTGAGGAGCGCCGACGCGAAGCGGCGACGCGTCTCGAAACAATGGTGAGCCGGTCTCGAGACCGGGTCACGAGGTTTCGAGACGCGTGCTCCTTCGTCGCTCGCTCCTCAACCAGCGGATGCAGGGAATGCAACGTGGGGTAACGCCGTTTCACCTTGCGGCCGGGTCGTGATGGACTCGTCCGCATCGAAGCCGCTCACGCGCGGCCGCACCCCTCCCCACGAACGGAGCACCACATGTCACGCGCCCCCCGCGCCCGCACCCTGCTCGGCCTCGCCGCCGCATCCCTCGCCGTCGTCGCGCTCGCGGCGTGCTCGTCGGGCGGGTCGAACGACGCCGGCGCCGACGCATCGGCGAAGGGCGACGAGTACGGCCTCGTGACCCCCGGCACGCTCACGGTGGCGACCGAGGGCACCTACAAGCCGTTCACGTACCACGAGGGCGGCGCGGGCGACCTCGTCGGCTACGACGTCGAGGTGGCCGAGGCGGTCGCCGACAAGCTCGGCCTGAAGGTCGAGTTCCAGGAGACGCAGTGGGACGCGATCTTCGCGGGCCTCGACGCGGGCCGCTTCGACGTGATCGCCAACCAGGTCTCGATCAACCCCGAGCGTGAAGAGAGCTACCTCTTCTCGACGCCGTACACGGTCTCGCCGAGCGTCGTCGTCGTGAACGAGGGCGACACCTCGATCACGAGCTTCGACGACCTGAAGGGCAAGACCACCGCCCAGTCGCTCACGAGCAACTTCTACCAGCTCGCCGTCGACGCGGGCGCGAACGTCGAGGCCGTCGAGGGCTGGGCCCAGGCCGTCGCCCTCCTCCAGCAGGGCCGCGTCGACGCGACCGTCAACGACAAGCTCACCTACCTCGACTACGTCAAGCAGACCCCCGACGCGAAGCTCGCCGTCGCGGCCGAGACGGACCCCAGCGAGAGCGCCCTGGCCTTCACGAAGGACAAGACCGCGCTCGTCGAGGCCGTCGACGGCGCCCTCGCGGAGCTCCGCGAGGAGGGCGTGCTCGCCGAGCTCGGCGAGAAGTACTTCGGCGAGGACGTCTCGCAGTAACGTTCGTCAGCATCCGGCGGATGTCGCGTTCCGCCCCCGGTTCCCGAGTGGAATCATGGGGTGACGCGGCATCCGCCGTCATTTTTCTGAAGGCGGTGAAGCGATGATCGACTGGCAGCTCGTGGCCGAGTCCTTCTGGCCCCTCTTCCTCGGCGGGCTGACCGGCACCATCCCGCTCGCGATCGCGTCGTTCGCACTCGGGCTCGTGATCGCACTCGGCATGGCGCTCATGCGCATCTCGAAGAACCGGGTACTGAACGGCATCGCGCGGTTCTACATCTCCGCGATCCGCGGAACGCCCCTGCTCGTGCAGCTCTTCGTGATCTTCTACGGCATGCCGTCGGTGGGCATCACGATCGACCCGTGGCCGAGCGCGATCATCGCCTTCTCGCTCAACGTCGGCGGCTACGCGGCCGAGGTGATCCGGGCCGCGATCCTCTCGGTGCCGAAGGGCCAGTGGGAGGCCGGGTACACGATCGGCATGTCGTCGGGCACAACGCTGCGGCGCCTCATCCTGCCGCAGGCGGCGCGCGTCTCGGTGCCGCCGCTCTCGAACACGTTCATCTCCCTCGTGAAGGACACCTCGCTGGCCTCGACCATCCTCGTGACCGAGATGTTCCGGGTCGCCCAGGAGATCGCCGCGTTCAGTCAGAAGTTCCTCCTCATCTACATGGAGGCGGCGCTCATCTACTGGATCTTCTGCTTCGTGCTCTCAGGCGCGCAGAACCTCGTCGAGAAGAGGCTGGACCGCTATGTCGCCCACTGACCCGCTGGCCCCCACGGAGGCGCCCGACGACCGCGTGCTGCTCGAGGCCCGGGGCCTCCGCAAGTCGTTCGGCGACAACGAGGTGCTGCGCTCGATCGATCTCGAGGTGCGTCGCGGCGAGGTCGTCGTGCTCATCGGCCCGAGCGGCTCCGGCAAGACGACCGTGCTGCGCTCGCTCAACGGCCTCGAGACGCCCGACGGCGGCACGGTCTCGATCGCGGGCGGACCCTCGCTCGACTTCTCCGCCCCGATCCCGAAGACCGAGCGCTACGCGCTGCGCGACCGTTCGGCGATGGTCTTCCAGCAGCACAACCTCTTTCCGCACATGACGGTGCTGCAGAACGTCATCGAGGGACCCGTGCGGGTGCAGAAGGTGCCCCGCGCGCAGGCGGTCGCGGGGGCGACGGCACTGCTCGAACGCGTCGGGCTCGCCGAGAAGCGCGACGCCTACCCGTTTGAGCTCTCGGGCGGCCAGCAGCAGCGCGTCGGCATCGTGCGCGCGCTCGCGCTGAAGCCCCAGCTGCTGCTCTTCGACGAGCCGACGAGCGCGCTCGACCCCGAGCTCGTGGGCGAAGTGCTCGAGGTCATCAAGGAGCTCGCCGACGAGGGCTGGACGATGGTCGTCGTCACCCACGAGCTCGGTTTCGCCCGGCACGCGGCCGACGAGGTGCTGTTCATGGACGGCGGGGTCGTCGTCGAGCGCGGCGCGCCGAAGCAGCTGTTCGCGCACCCGCGCGAGGAGCGGACGAAGCGGTTCCTCGAGCGGATCCTGCGGCCGCTCGACTGAGCCGAGGTCGGTCGAGTAGGCGCGCAGCGCCGTATCGAGACCACCGGTTCGTGGTCTCGATACGCTCCTTCGTCGCTACTCGACCGACGGGGTGGGCGCGCGGGGATAGCGTGGAGGCATGGCCGCCCCGCGTTCCGAGAGCGACGCGGCGGTGGTGCGCGCGGTCGAGGCCCGCGCACGTCGGGTGCGCCGGGCGCGCGTCGCGCTCGGGGTGTTCCGGCTCGGCATCGCGACGCTCGAGGTCATCGCACTCATCGGCAACTTCCAGTACGTGCTCGGGTTCCGCTTCTTCGCGACCACGAACTTCTTCAGCTACTTCACGGTGCAGTCGGCGTTCCTCGCCGTCGTGACGCTCGGCGTCGCGGGCGCGTTCGCGCTGCTCGCGACGCACGATCCGCCGTGGCTCGGCATCGTGCGCACCATGGTGACCGTGTACGTGCTCGTCTCGGGCATCGTGTTCGCGCTCATCGTGACGCAGGCCTCCACGCGCGACTACCGGGTCGACGTGCCGTGGTCGGACACGCTGCTGCACTTCGTCGTTCCCGCGCTCGCCGTGATCGCGTGGCTCGCCGACAGCATCATCGGCGTCAACCCGCCCGTGCCGTGGTCGACCATCGGCTGGGTGCTGGCGTTCCCGTCGGTCTGGCTCGTGTACACGCTCCTCCGCGGTGCCGACGTCGGCTGGTACCCGTACTTCTTCCTCGACGAGGCGCAGGTCGGCGGCGCGGTCGGGGTGGCGTTCTACTGCGCGCTCGTGCTCGTCATCTTCGTGACGCTCGCGGCCGGACTCGTCGCCGTCAACCGGTGGCTGTGGCGGGCGGCGCAGGCGCGAAGGGCACGAGATCATCGAGCACCGCAGCCTGGAACGCCCGATCGTCGAGATCGTCGAGCAGGCGAGCCTGTGCCGCGGTGAGGATGCCGATGAGCACCGGCGGGCCGCCGGTGAACGGAACGGTGGACTCGCCGCCGTCGACCTCGGGCGCCTCGGGATTCGGGTACCCGTTCGCCGCGCCGAGGTCGATCCACGCCGACACCTGGGTGCCGACGCCGACGACCGTGTAGAGATCGGGCGCCGACGCGGATGCATCGCCCGTCGTCTCGCCCGACCCGGGCTGCTCGGGCCGCCAGAACGCCTCGTCGAACCGCAACCACACGAGATCGACGGCGCCCGTGCGCAGCTCGGCGAGCGATCGCAGGTGCCCGGCCGGCAGCGGCGGGTCGAACACGAACGCGTCGGACTGCAGCACCCCGAGCGGCACCGCGACGATCGCGCGGTCGGCCGAGACCGACTCGCCCGAGTCGAGTCGCAGCGACACGCGGCGTTCGGTCGCGGTGAGCCGCGTGACGGCGCTGCCGACCGCGATGTCGAGCCCGTCGGCGAGCAGGTCGGCCACGTCCGACAGGCGGCCGGTCACGAGCCGGCGCGGCGCCTGTGCGAGCGCGGCGAAGTCGGTGTTCGCCGACACGAGCGTCGACCCGGCACCCGTGAACGGCTCGACGCCCGTGCGCACCGTGTGACTCAGCCACTCGCCGGGGTCGACGCCCTCGACCTCGCCGCCCGAGGGCGGCAGCATCCCCGCGCCCATGAACGCCGCCGCGAGCGAGACGTCGTCGGGTTGCTCGGCCGCCCACGCGTGCGCGGCCTCGACCGCGTCGGGCCCGGTGGCCGGCACCGCGACCGTGCGGCCGTCGAGCGTGCGGGTCTCGGTCTGCGCGGTGAAGGGCACGGTCGTGACGGATGCCTCGTCGAGGAGCGCCGCGAGGGCCTCGTCGTCGTCGACGAACAGCGGGCCGAGCTCGACCGGGCGGCCGAACGCGTCGTCGGCGACCGTGTCGATACGCCCGCCGATGCGCGTGCGCGCCTCGACCACGATGACCTCGAACCCGGCGCGATCGAGCTCCCGCCCGGCGGCGAGGCCGGCGAGGCCCGCGCCGATCACCGCGACGCGCTCGCCGGGCTCGGCGACCGACATGAGCGACGCGGCGGCGTCGATGCCCGAGCGCAGCGCGCCCTGCAGGGTGCCCGGTGCGTCGGCCGAGCAGGCCTCGCCGGCGAACCAGACGCGGTCGCCGACGGGCTCGGCGAGCGCTTCGCGCAGCTCGGGCGTCGTGTCGACGGCCCGGAACCCGAAGGCGCCGCGGGCGAACGGATCGGTCGCCCAGCGCGACCGGCGCATCGCGGTCGGCAGCGGCACCCCGCCGGGAGTGGCGGTCGGACCGGGCGTCGACGGCGTCGGGGTGGGTGTGGGGGAGGGCTTCGGCTCGGGGCCGGTGCAGCTCGCGAGCACGACGGTCGCCGTGCCGGCGAGCGCCGCGGCGAGGAACCCGCGACGGCTCACGCCGCCCCCGCCACCCCGCTCTCGCATGCTCTCAGGCTATCCGGCCCCCGCTGGTTGAGGAGCGAGCGACGAAGGCGGTGGGTTGAGGAGGCGCGCCAGCGCCGTCTCGAAACCAGCACGCGTCTCGAAACCCGGTGACCGGGTGTCGGGATCGGCTCACGAGGTTTCGAGACGCGTCGCCGCTGCGCGTCGGCGCCCCTCAACCAGCGGGCGGGTGAAACGACGGATCGCCCGCATCCGGAGGGGATGCGGGCGATCCGGTTCGGGTGGTGCGGTTACGCGGTGACGTAGCCGTCGGCGACCGTGAGCGCCTCGTCGATGATGTCGAGTCCGCGCACGAGCTCCTCCTCGCTGATGACGAGCGGCGGGGCGACGTGCATCCGGTTGAAGTGGATGAACGGCCACAGGCCCGCCTGCTTGCACGCGGCGGCCACGGCGCCCATGGGCGCCGCGTCGGCGCCGGCGGCGTTGAACGGGACGAGCGGCTCACGGGTCGAGGCATCCTTCACGAGCTCGATCGCCCAGAAGAGGCCGAGGCCGCGCACCTCGCCGACCGACGGGTGCTTCGCGGCGATCTCGCGCAGGCGCGGGCCGACGACGCGCTCGCCGAGGTCGCGCACCCGCTCGAGGATGCCGTCGCGCTCGAACACCTCGAACGTCGCGACGCCCGGGGCGCACGCGAGCGGGTGGCCCGAGTACGTGAGTCCGCCCTGGAACGCGACCGTGTCGAAGTGCGCGGCGATCTTCTGCGAGATCACGACGCCGCCGAGCGGCACGTATCCCGAGTTGACGCCCTTCGCGAAGGTGATGAGGTCGGGGGTGACGCCGAAGTGGTTCACGGCGAACCACTCGCCGACGCGACCGAAGCCGACCATGACCTCGTCGGCGATGTACACGATGCCGTACTTGTCGCACAGCGCGCGGACGCCCTCGAGGTAGCCGGGCGGCGGCACGAGCACGCCGTTGGTGCCGACGATCGTCTCCATGATGATCGCGGCGATCGTCGAGGCACCCTCGAGCACGATGACCTGCTCGAGGTGCGCGAGCGCGCGCTGCGCCTCCTCTTCGGGCGTGGTCGCGCCCCACGAGGAGCGGTACTCGTACGGGCCGAAGAAGTGCGCGACGCTGCCGTCGCTCGGCTCGTTCGCCCAGCGGCGCGGGTCGCCCGTGAGCGAGATCGCCGTGGCGGTGCCGCCGTGGTAGCTGCGGTACATCGAGAGCACCTTGCGGCGACCGGTGACGGCACGCGAGAGGCGCACGGCGTACTCGTTGGCGTCGGCGCCGCCGTTGGTGAAGAACACCTTGTCGAGGTCGCCGGGGGCGGCCTCGGCGATGCGGCGGGCGAGCTCGCCGCGCACGTCGGACGCCATCGAGGGCTGGATCGTCGCGAGACGACCGGCCTGCTGCTGGATGGCGGCGACGAGGTCGGGGTGCTGGTGGCCCAGGTTGAGGTTCACGAGCTGCGACGAGAAGTCGAGGTACTCGTTGCCCTGGTAGTCCCAGAAGGTTGCGCCCGCGCCGCCCGCGATGGGCAGCGGGTCGATGAGGGCCTGCGCGCTCCACGAGTGGAACACGTGCGCCCGGTCGTCGGCGCGGACCTGCGCGTCGGCCGCGGCGTCGGGCAGCTGGTGCACGTCGCCGTGACGGTCGGTGTACGCCGGTCCGTCGATGAGGGTGTCGGTCATTTCGGATGCCTGTTCAGTCGTGTGCCGAAGGGTCAGTGGTTCTGGGGGAAGCCCAGGTTGATGCCGCCGTGCGTGGCCGGGTCGAGCCAGCGGCTCGTGACGGCCTTCTCGCGGGTGAAGAAGTCGAAGCCGTGCACGCCGTAGGCCTTCGAGTCGCCGAACAGCGACTGCTTCCAGCCGCCGAACGAGTGGTACGCGACGGGCACGGGGATCGGCACGTTGATGCCGATCATGCCGACCTCGACCTCGTTCTGGAAGCGGCGGGCCGCGCCGCCGTCGTTCGTGAAGATCGCGGTGCCGTTGCCGAACTGGCCCGAGTTGATGAGGTCGACGCCCTCCTGGAAGGTCTCGACGCGCACGACCGAGAGCACCGGGCCGAAGATCTCTTCCGTGTAGGCGCGCGACGTGGTGGGCACGCGGTCGAGCAGCGTCGGGCCGAAGAAGAAGCCGTCCTCGTGGCCGTCGACCGTGAAGCCGCGGCCGTCGACGACGATCTCGGCGCCGTCCTGCTCGGCGATGTCGACGTAGGACGAGACCTTGTCGCGGTGCACGCCCGTGATGAGCGGGCCCATGTCGGGCTCGACGCCGTCGACGCCGGCGCCGTTGCCGATGCGCAGCTTCGCGATGCGCGCGGTGATCTTGCCGATCAGCTCGTCGGCGACGGGCTCGACCGCCAGCACGACCGAGATCGCCATGCAGCGCTCGCCCGCGGCGCCGTAGCCCGCATTGATCGCCATGTCGGCGGCGAGGTCGAGGTCGGCGTCGGGCAGCACGAGCATGTGGTTCTTCGCGCCGCCGAGGGCCTGCACGCGCTTGCCGTGCTTCGAGGCCGTCTCGTAGATGTACTGGGCGATCGGGGTCGAGCCGACGAACGAGATCGACTGCACGTCGGGCGAGGTGAGCAGGCCGTCGACGGCGAGCTTGTCGCCCTGCAGCACGGTGAACACACCGTCGGGCAGGCCGGCCTCCTTCCAGAGCTCGGCGAGCCAGAGTGCGGCCGACGGGTCCTTCTCGGAGGGCTTCAGCACGACGGCGTTGCCCGCGGCGATCGCGATCGGGAAGAACCACATCGGCACCATGGCCGGGAAGTTGAAGGGGCTGATGATGCCCACCACGCCGAGCGGCTGCTTGATCGAGTACACGTCGATGCCCGTCGAGGCGTTCTCGCTGAACGCGCCCTTGATGAGGTTCGGGAAGCCCGTCGCGAGCTCGACGACCTCCTGGCCGCGGGCGATCTCGCCGGCGGCGTCGGAGAGCACCTTGCCGTGCTCGGCCGTGATGATCGCGGCGAGCTCGCCCTTGCGTGAGTTGAGCAGCTCGCGGAAGGAGAACAGCACCGCCTGGCGCTTCGCGATCGAGTACTCCGACCAGATCTTGAAGCCGGCGACGGCCGACGCGATGGCCGCGTCGATCTCGGTCTGGTCGGCGAGGGCGACCTCGGCCTGCACGACGCCCGTGGCGGGGTTGTAGACCGGTGCCGTGCGACCCGAGGTCGAGGCGCGCAGCGCGCCGTCGATCCAGTGCCCGATCACGCGCGGTTCGGGGGTCGTGGTGGGTGACGAGGCCGTCTCCGTGATGCTCATCGCAGCTCCTTCAGCTGGTCGTGCGGGGCCGGGTCGGACAGAATGCCCGATGCTCGGCTAAGCTTCTGTTTCCAAGTGTTGCAGAGGCGAAGTGAGCGGAGCGATGGCAGTTCGTCGCGAAGATGAGTCGATCCGAACGGATCGTCCGACCGACCAGAACCCGGCCGTGGCGGCCGAGGGAGACGGCTCGGCGATGCCGACGGTGCGCGAGATCCTGGCGCTCCAGGCCTTCGCCGACGGCGTGCCCGAGGTGCTCGTCGGCGGCGAAGCGCTCGACGCCCTCGTGCGGTGGGCGCACGTCTCCGACAGCGCGGGCGTCGCGCGTCTGCTCGACGGCGGCGAGTTGCTGCTTTCGACCGGGTCGGGCTGGCCCACCGAGCCCGCAGAGCTCGAGGCGTTCGTGCGCGGGCTCGTCGAGGCCGGGCTCTCGGGCCTCGTGCTCGAGCTCGGTGCGCACTACCGCTACGTGCCGGCGGTCGTCGTCGAGGCCGCCCAGCAGCACGGCCTCGCGCTCGTGGCGTTGCACCACGAGGTCAAGTTCGTCACGCTCACCGAGGCGGTGCACAGTCGCATCATCTCCGAGCAGACCGCCGCGCTCCGCGCGCGCGACGAGGTGCGCGAGCGGTTCACGGCGCTCAGCCTGCGCGGCTCGCCCGCCGACTACATCGTGCAGCAGCTCGCCCAGACGCTCGGCGCACCGGTCGTGCTCGAGAACCTCGCCCACGAGGTCGTGGCGGCCGAGGTGCCGGGCGGCGGCGAGGCCGAGCTCTTCGCGAACTGGGAGAGCCGCTCGCGGCACGCGCACCACGACGACGCGCTGCTCATCGTGCCGGTCGAGGCCCGCGGCATCCGGTGGGGACGGCTCATCGCGCTGCCCGGTCCGCAGCATCCGGCGGGCCGTACCGGCGTGCTCGAACAGGGGGCGATCGCCCTCGCGCTCGGTCGGCTCGCCGACGGCAGCGAGGTCGACGAGTGGGTGCGCACCGGGCGCCAGCGCCTCGTCGACGCCCTGCTCGACGGCCGGTTCACGGGCCTGCCCGCCGCGGTCGGCCGGCTCGCCGCCGCCGGATTCCCCGTCGAGAACGCGAGTCTCTACGGGCTCGTCGCGACGGGCGTGCCCGTCGCCGACCGCCTGCTCGACGCCGCGGCGCGCGAACTGCGCGGGCGTGCGCTCGCCGGAGTCGCGCCGGGGGCGTCGACGCCGACCACGATCGTACTGCTCTCGCTGCCCGAGGGCGCCGTGCTCGACGACGACGCCGCGCGCCGGTTCGCCCGGGCGATCGCCGGGTCCGACGCATCCGCCGAACGCATCGCACTCGCGATCGGCTCGCCTGCCGCGGGCCTCGATGCGCTGCTCGGCTCGGTGCAGGAGGCGCTCGACCTCGCACGTGCGCCGGGCCCCCGGGGGGTGCGCGGACCGGTGCTCCGCCGCGCCGACGACCGGCCGCTCGTGCGGCTCGTGACCTCGATGCGCGACGACCACCGGCTGCAGCGCCACAGCGAGCAGATGCTCGCGCCGCTCATCGAGTACGACCTCGCGCGCGGCGGAGACCTGCTCGACGTGCTCGCGGCCACGCTCGCGCACCCGGGCAATCGCACGGCGGCGGCCACGGCGTCGCACCTGTCGCGTTCGGTGTTCTACCAGCGGATCGCCCTGATCGGCGACCTGCTCGACGTCGACCTCGACGACGGCGAGACCCAGACGGCCCTGCACCTCGCGCTCCTCGTGCGGCGGAGCGGCTCGCGCTGAGGCATCCCGAATCGGTTGTTACTTGCTATTGACAAGTGAACTTGTTAAGAGCAAGCTGATGCTCGGAAGCACGACAACGACGACGATCCCGATGGAGGAGATCATGACCGCGACCAGCATCTTCGTGAACCTGCCGACGACCGACCTCGACCGCGCGAAGGCGTTCTACGAGGCCCTCGGCTTCAGCATCAACCCGCTCTTCACCGACGAGAACGCCGCGTGCGTCGTGCTCGACGAGAACATCTACTTCATGGTGCTCACGCGCGAGTACCTCGGCACCTTCACCGACAAGCAGATCATCGACCCGAAGACCCAGGCGCAGACGAGCATCTCGTTCACGCGCGACTCGCGCGACGAGGTCGACGCGGTGCTCGCGAAGGGGCTCGCCGCGGGCGGCAGCGAGCCGCGCGAGGCGCAGGACTACGGGTTCATGTACTCGCGCGACCTCGAAGACCCCGACGGCAACATCCTCGGCTTCCTCTTCATGGAGCAGGCCGCGGTCGAGCAGGGCCCCGACGCCTACCTGGCGCAGCAGGCCGGCGGCGCGGCCTCGGCCTGAGGCATCCGGCATGGCGACGCGCGCCGCTCGCGGCTTCGGCCAGTACAGCGGCGTGGCCCGGGCCCTCGAGCGGGTCGGCGAACGGTGGGCGCTGCTCATCGTCCGCGACCTGCTCGGGGGCGCTCGGCGTTACAGCGACCTCAAGGCGTCGTTGCCGCGCATTCCGACGAACATCCTGAGCGATCGGCTGCGCGAACTGGGTGAGGCGGGCGTGATCCGGCGGGTGCCGATGGTGCGCGGCGGGTACGAGCTCACCGAGCTCGGCCGCGAGCTCGCCCCGGTCGTCGCCGCGCTCGAGCGGTGGGGCTGGGCAGTGCTGGGCGACCCCGGCGACGGGGAATCGGTGAGCGCCGACTCCGTCGCCTTCGCGCTGCGATCGGCGTTCCGGCCGGATGCGGCGGCGTCGATGCCGCCCACGGAATACGTGCTGCACCTGGCCGACGTGGGCGCCGCCGACCGGGCGATCGATCCCGCCGTCGTCTCCGTGTCGGCGATCGTCGTGGGCAGCACGCTCGACGTCGCGCCCGTCGGCCCCGGCGCGCTACCGCAACCCCGGCGATCGGCGTTCGAGCCCGTGCCGCAGGCCGTGCTCGAACTCGAGCTCGCACCAGGCCGGCTGCGAGCGCTGCTGGCGGGCGAGGCATCCGTGTCGAAGTCGTTCGCAGGTGACGCCGAGCTGCTCGCGCGGTTCAGCGAGACGTTCCGCATCGAGCCGGCGGGGCCGCCGCAGGGGGCGTCCGACGCGGCGGTCGCGTGAGGCGGGCGTTATCCAAGCGATACGGAGAACTCCTTCCGGAGGGCGCGAGCGGGCCGATACGTTGATCGGACACGGCCGGGGGGCCACGTGCATGAAGGAGACCCATGCCTCGCTACGTATCTTTCGTCAGATCGTGGGCCGGAGCCGTTCTCGCAGCGGGTGCAGCGCTCGCGCTCGTCGGGTGCGCGACGTCGGGCGACGCGATCGAGCCCGAGCCGACGGCCGCGGTCACGACCGCGCCGACACCCGTCGAGACGCCGACGGCCACGCCGACGGTCGCGCCAGTCGCCGTCGATCCGGCTGAGGTGTCGACCTGGACGATCACGACGAGCGGCATGGGGCCGATCCAGCGAGGGGCCTCGGCCGAGGCGGCCATCGCCGAGCTCACGGCCTTCGAGTCACAGGAGTACTGTCCCGGGATCGTGCAGCTCTCGGCGGAGGGTTCGGCCTCGATGCTGTTGACCCACCCCGAGGGCGATGACGCGATCGGCGGAGTGTGGGCCAACGGCCGCGCCGACGCCGACGGACTGGTGCCCGCGTCGCCGAAGACCGAGACCGGTGTCGCGCTCGGGTCGACCATGGACGAGCTCGCAGCCGCCTACCCCGACCTCGCGCCGTCGAACCAGACGGGCGCCGAGTCGTACGGTTACGCCGTCGGCGACGAGGCGAGCGGTTTCATCAACTTCCTCGTCGAGAACGACGTCGTCGTGATGATCGGGGTGCAGGACCGGGCCGGCGTTCCGAAGGAGTTCTGCGGTTGAACGTGCCGACCGTGAGTGGCCGACCCAGAGGAGTCCTCGCGGCGCTCGCGGTCGCGGGCGTGCTCGCCGCCTGCTCGGGTTGCGCGATCAACGCGGGCGGCGCCGCGACCTCGCGGGCGTCCGAGCGGTTCAGCGGCGTCGCCGACGTCGACGAGGTCGCGGTCAGCGGTTCGAACAACCTGCCGTTCATGGGGTCCGCGAACGTCGTGCTCCGCGTCGACGACGCAGCGTCGCCCGAGCGCGCCGTCGAGCTCGGTCACGAACTCGGGGCGTTCCTGGCGCACGACGGCGGCGGCGCCGTGTCGTGGGAGGGTGCGATCGAGTATCAGCGCTTCACGGTGGAGATCACCGACGACCGCACGCTCAACGACCGGCGGCTCGCCGTCGCAGAGCCGATGTGGAACACCGGCGTCGAGGGAGTCCTGAGCGAATCGGAGGTGCTGATGTCGGCGGCGGACGCCGACGGGCTCGAGCCCGCGGCACGCCATGCCCAGGTACTCGCGGTCGACGATTCGCTCGACATCTTCCAGTTCGCGGAGGTGGGCGCGTTCGTGCCGGTCGAGGGTGAACCGGCCGACGGCTACGACCAGGTCCTGATGCAGGGGCGATACGGCATGCCGACGCGGTTCGAGGCCTTCGCCGACCCCGGCGTCTCCCTCGAGGCCGAGTTCGACGTCTTCGACGACGTGCGAGCCTCGTATCCGGTCGAGGCGGGCCGGATCAGGGAGGGAGAGGTCGGCCTCCTCGTGGCGGCCACCGACCTCGACTCGGCGACGGCGTTCGCCGAGCAACTCGCAGCCGCATCGGGCATCGAGGTCGAGATAGACCGGGCGGGGCCCGGCGACGTGCCGCTCTGGGGCTAGACGCTCCGAGCGACTCCGAGGGGAATCCCGTCGACGGCCGACAGCGTGCCGAGCATCGCGTGAGTCAGACCCGGAGCACCTCCGTTGCCGGAACCTGTCAGCCCGATCGGCTCGTATTGAGCTTCATGCCTCCGGGCGCGGCGTCGAACCGGACGACGAGCTGACTCGAGTCCGTCGTCGTGAGTTCAGCAAGACCTTCGGACCGCAGGCCGCCGCCTGCCCAAGCGAGGATCAGGGAGGTTCCCGGGGTCAGGAGTGGGCCGATCGGCCTGAGTCGTCGAGCCGACGCGGACCGTCCGGCCCACAGCCCGTAGAGCATTCCAGCGAAGAAGCCGAAGACGCCGCAGATTACTCCGGCGACGATGCCGACCTCGACGCTGCCCCAGAATCCGTTCCCCATCCAGCCGACGATCAGCCCGCAAATGGCACCGAAACCGGCCCAGCCCGAGATGTCCCCCTTGGCGACTGCCATCGGGCCGACGTTGGGGTCGTACACACGGCGTTTACCCGCTGCGTCAGTGCGAATGACGAGGTCGACCTCGGGTTCTGCGCCGGCGGCTTCTGCCTCCGCAACGGCGGTTTCGAACGCCTGCACGGCATCGGCGCCCGCCTTCTTCGCCGCCGTTTCGGCGGGCTTGAGCTGCTTCAACTCGTCGGCCGTCTGGGCCTGGAGCGTGTCGGAGATTTTTCGAGCTGTGTCCGGCTGGGGATAGCGAGTGAGGATCAGGTTCACCAGCGTCTTCGGCGCTGAGGATGGTTGTTCGGTCGCTCCGTGGGTTGCGCCGCGGGGGTCGCCGGTCCAGTGCATGACCTCGCCGGCGAGATCGTCGTGGATCGACACGACGCTCGCCACAGATGGAGCGAACGAAGCTGCAGCCGTCAGCTGGCTCTCGGGGTTACGGGCTCCGGCGAAGACCAGCAGAGCGGACGAGTTCGGTGGGAGCCGGCTCCCGAAGTAATCGAGCTGCGCCTTCGTCGCGAGGCGTACTTTGAAGTAGGTGTAGAACCCGCCCGCAATCGCCCCGAGCAAGCCCCAGAAGATCGCGCTCACCCAGCCGCCGCTGAGCAGCCCGCACACCCCCCACGTGAGGAGCGGAGTGAGCGTCCCGGCGAGCACACGACGGGGACTATGCGTTCGTGCCGTGCGTTTCTCGTCGACGTCGATCACGGTCGTGTCGAGCAGGACCGCGCCGGTCGAGCGCATTGCCTTCGCGAGCGACCGGCGGTTCCTTCCTGCTGACTTCCGTCCTGCGAAGCAGGCGATCAGGACGGTGAGCTCGCTGCGTCCCCCCTCGCGAGTAGTCGTTGACATTCCGCTCCCTCGACGGTGATACCGATGTCGTCAGTCCGAGTGGCACAGCACGGGATCAGGCGGATTGCTTGTAGCCCTCGAAGTCCTCACCCGGCTTGGTGTTCGGGTACTGCGCGACGCTTCGGAGGTAGGTGCCGACCTCCCTGAACGCCGGCGCGAACATCCACCCCATATCGAGCTTTTCGTTCATGAGGTTGTACTGCTCGCCGGGATCGCTGCTGAGGTCGTACACGTGCGGGAACATGGGCTTGCAGATGGGTTCACCGATTCCCTCGGCGTACCGGAGGACGACTTTGATGTCGTGCCACTTGACCGACATGGGCTCGCCGTCGGGGCCGCAGAAGAGGATCGATTCGCGCCCGGTCGAGTCGGCAGTGCCGAGCAGGAATTCTGACACGTCGATGCTGTCGATCGGCCGGTCAGTGGGCACGCGGTCGGCCGCGCCGGCGAGTGCTGCGAGCGTGCTGAACCAGTCCACGGCCGACAGCAGTTCATCGGTGACGATGCCCGCCGGGATCTTGCCCGGCCAGCGAACCATTCCTGGCACGCGCATGCTGCCCTCGAACGGCGGGGTCATGAAGTTCCCGTGCCAGGGGCCGTTCGACCCACCGAGGGTCGCGTTGACGCCTCCGGCGGCGTTGTCGCTCAGCAACAGCACGATCGTGTTGTCGGCAATGCCCGCAGCGTCGATGGCGTCGAGGATCTGCCCGAAGCGGTAGTCGGTCTCCGCGATGATGTCAGCGTACAGGCCGTTCCGGTCTGCCGAGGTCTGGTCGAAGTCAGGGTGAGCCGCCTCCGGGGGGTGCACGTGCGAGAAAGCGACGTAGGTGAAGAACGGCTCTCCGGCCTTTGCCTTGCGCTGGATGAAGTCCGTCGCGAGGCCGGCGATCTTCTCGTCCACGAACGGTCGAATCGCGAGGTCGAGGTCGGCCACCGCGACCGGCTGTTCGCCGCGCTTCGCCTCCCAGATCTTCGGTTGCTCTTCGACACCGGACGCGACGAGTTCGCGGAATCCGGCGTAGGAGGAGTACCCGGCCTCATCGATGGTGTTCCGATAGCCCCACCATTCGTCGAAGCCCTGGTCGGTTGGTAGCCGGCCTTCCACCTCTCCGAGATGCCACTTGCCCCACGCCGACGTCGCATAACCGGCATCGGAAAGCAGCTCGGCCAGTGTGTACTCCCAGGGGCTGAGCCCATAGGCGCCCTGCCCTGGCAGGGGGACCGCGTACGTGCCGGAGCGGGACGGCAGCCGACCGGTCAAGCAGGCCGCCCGCGTCGGCGTGCATTGCGATTCGACGTTGTAATTGTTGAAACGGATCCCCTGTCCGGCGAACTCGTCGATCCGCGGCGTTGCCGTCGTTCCGCCGTAGACGCCCCAGTCGCCCCACCCGATGTTGTCGTACAGTACGAAGACGATGTTCGGCTTCTCTGTGTTCGGCATAGCCCCCTCCTCCACATTGCGTCCCGTACGCGGCGCTGCGTCTCGGTCGTGAACTCAGGCGGATTCGCCGTCGTCGACCTGATGCGCTCCACCCCTGCCGCGTTGGTACGCGTCAGCGTAGGCAGCGTGGGGAGTGCCGACATCACTTAGATGGAATGAACCGCCGCCCCGAGCTTGATGCCGCTGTTCCGCGCGCGCAGAAATCGTCGATTCTGGGTGATGGCGACGGGTGGGACGTGTTCAAGACTCGGCGCCGGGGGTAGGAATTCCGCCCTTCATGCAAACAGGAGGTGCATTTTGAACAAGGACACTCCGATCACGCTCGCTGCGGCGAAGTACGCGGATCGAGACGCGGCAGTGAAGGACTTCCACGCGGTCTGGGACGCCCGGCACGATGGCGAGTTCGACCACACGGCGGTCGCGGTGCTGACCAAGGACGCGAACGGCGACCTGCGCATGGACCGTCACGACAGCACCACCAAGCACCTCATCTGGGGCGGCGCGGTGCTGGGTGGCGCGCTCGCGCTGCTGGTGCCGCCGCTGGGCATCGCAGCGGCCGCTGGTACGACCGCGGGCGTCGGCGCGATCGTCGGCCACTTCCACCACAACATCCCGAAGAAGGAGGTTCGCGAGCTCGCCGACCTCCTCGACGCCGGGGAGTCCGGGCTCGTGATCGTCGCGGTCAACCAGAAGGGGAGCGACATCACGCCGCTGCTCAGCAACGCCGAGGCGAGCAAGGCCTTCGACACGACGTGGGGTGACCTCGACGCGAAGCTCGCGTCGGAGATCGACGCCGCCGAGGCGAGCAAGGGCGCATCAGCGTAGACACGCCCCGACGAAGGCCCCGCATGCTGAACTGGTCGCCGAATGTCGGACGGGCCAGGGAAAGTCGAGGGGTCTCGGCCGTGAGGGCCTGGGTCCGGTTCTGCACCGGGCTCAGGCCCTTCGGCGTCGAGTGGCCTCGGGGGTTCGGCCGGACCGCTCGATCGGACGGCGCGGCGGCGTGCGACTACTTCGCGACGAACGAGAGCCGCTTGTTCGAGAACTCGCCGATGCCGACGGGGCCCATCTCGCGGCCGAAGCCCGAGCGCTTGACGCCGCCGAACGGCAGCTCGGCGGCCTCGGCGGCGATCGTGTTGACGTGCGTCATGCCGACCTCGAGGCGCGAGGCGACGCGAGCCGCGCGTGCCTCGTCGGTCGAGAAGACCGAGCCGCCGAGGCCGAGCGCGCAGTCGTTCGCGAGCTCGAGGGCCTCCTCGTCGCTGTGCACCCGGTAGACCGTCGCGACCGGTCCGAAGATCTCCTCGCGGTACGACTCCGAATCGCGCGGAACGTCGGTGAGCACGGCGGGGGAGTAGTACGCCCCGGGGCCGTCGGCGAGGACGCCGCCCGCCTGGAGCTTCGCACCCTCGGCGATCGCCTTCTGCACCTGGGCGTGCACCGTCTCGGCGGCGGTGCGCGTCGACAGCGGGGCGTACTGGCCCTCGCCGAGGTCGAGCTGGTCTCCCGGTTCGAGGCCCGTCGCGAGCTTCGTCAGCTCGGCGACGAACTCGTCGTAGATGTCGTCCATGACGATCATGCGCTTGTTCGAGTTGCAGACCTGGCCGCCGTTGTAGACGCGGAAGTCCCACGCCGCCTTCGCCACGGAGGCCACGTCGTCGGCGTCGAGCACGACCATCGGGTCGATGCCGCCGAGCTCGAGCACGGCCTTCTTGAGGTGGCGGCCCGCCTGCTCGCCGATGATGGCGCCGGCGCGCTCGGAGCCCGTGAGCGAGACGCCCTGCACGCGCGGGTCGGCGATCATGGTCGCGATCTGGTCGTGCGAGGCGAACACGTTCTGGTAGCCGCCGACCGGAACGCCCGCCTCCTCCATGATCTCCTGGATCGTGAGGGCCGAGCGCGCGCAGATGTCGGCGTGCTTCAGGATGATCGTGTTGCCGAGCACGAGGTTCGGCGCCGCGAAGCGGGCGACCTGGTAGTAGGGGAAGTTCCACGGCATGACGCCGAGCAGGGCGCCGACGGGCAGTTGCTCGATGACGGCCTTGCCGGGGATCGTCGACGGGATCTCGTGGTCGGTGATGAGGCTCGGACCGTACACCGCGTAGTACTCGATGATCGAGCGGGCGAACTCGACCTCGTCGAGCGACTCTGCGATCGACTTGCCCATCTCGACGGCGATGAGGCGCGCGAGCTCGTCACGGCGCTCGCCGAAGAGTTCGGCGACGCGCTTGACCACGGCGGCGCGCTCCTGCACGCTGCGTTCGCGCCACTCGCGGTAGGCGGCGTCGGCCGCCGCGAGCGTCCGCTCGATCTCGGCGTCGGTCGCCGACTCGAACGTCTCGACGATCTCCCCCGTCGCGGGGTTCTGCACCCGGTACTTGGCCATGTCTGCTCCTCCTGAAGCCTGAATACTGAAACCTGAAACGCGCCTCAGCGCGAGATGAACACCTTGCGGAGCGGTTCGCGGACCGTCCAGATCGTCCGCATGCCCGCCTCGAGGCGCACGACGGCACCCGGCGCCAGCACGATCGGGTCGCCGGGGCGGCCCGTCGACGGCACGTGCTCGAACTCGACCGTCGCGGCGCCCGCGAGCACGACGAACACCTCGTCGACCTCGACGTCGCGCATCGCGCCGACCGACATCTCCCACACGCCGATCTCGCCGGCCGCCGACTCGTCGAGGGCGAGGTAGGCCGTCGTCGGGCTGCCCGCGACGACCTGGTCGGCCGGCACCGGCTCGTGCTCGAGCGCCAGCCCCGGGGCATCCGTCAGCGCACCGGCGACGAGCCGCAGCACGCCGGACTCCTCGCCGCTCACGAGTCGAACCCCAGGCCGAGGGCGTCGAGCGTCTTGAGCAGCACGTTGCGCCGGCCGCGGTTGTGGTCGGCGCGATCGAGCGACCAGCGCGTCGCGTTGATGCCCATCGCCGCGGCCGGCTCGGGCGGGAAGGGGAGGGGGCGCTTGCGCACCATCTCGAGTGTGGTGCGCTCGTTCTCGCGGCCCTCGAGCAGGTCGAGCATGACCTCGCCCGCGAAGCGGGTCGAGCCGACACCGAGGCCCGTGAAGCCCTGCGCGTAGGCGACGCGGCCGTCGCGGGCGGTGCCGAAGAAGGCGGTGAACTGCGTCGACGTGTCGATCGCGCCGGCCCACTGGTGGCTGAACTGCAGGCCCTCGAGCTGCGGGAAGGTCGTGAAGAAGTGGCTCGCGAGCTTGCGCCACGTCTCGGGGCGGTGCTCGTACTCCTCGCGCACCTTGCGGCCGTAGTGGTAGATCGCGTCGTACCCGCCGAACAGGATGCGGTTGTCCTTCGAGAGGCGGTAGTAGTGGAACTGGTTCGCCATGTCGCCGATGCCCTGGCGGTCGTTCCAGCCGATCGAGGCGAGCTGCTCGGCCGACAGCGGCTCGGTCATGAGCACGTAGTCGTACACGGGCACGGTCATGAGCCGGTTGCGCTTGAGCAGCGACGGGAAGACGTTGGTCGCGAGCACGGCGTGCTTGGCGTCGACGCGGCCGCCGGCGGTGACGACGCTCACGGCGCCCGTCGACCCGGGGGTCTCGAGGCGGCGCACGGGCGAGTTCTCGAAGATCTCGACGCCGCGCTCCTCGGCCACGCGCGCGAGCTCGGCGGCGAGCCGGGCCGGGTGCACCATCGCGTTGGTGCGCTTCTCCCAGACGCCGGCGAGGAAGGTGGGCGACTTCACGGATGCCTGGACCGCGGCCTCGTCGAGGAACACGACATCGTCGGCCTCGCCGTGCTGTGCGGCCTCGTCGGCCCAATCGCGCAGCCACTCGACCTGGTGCTCCTCGATGGCGGGGGCGAGCTGGCCCGTGCGCTCGAACTGGAAGTCCATGCCGTACTTCGCCTCGCTGGCCTCGATCGCGTCGAGGTTCTCGAGTCCGAGGCGGTGGAGCAGCTCCATCTCCTTCGGCCAGCGGGCCTTGCCGTTCTCGTCGCCGTGCGTGAGGCTCGCCTCGCAGAAGCCGCCGTTGCGGCCGGAGGCCGCCCAGCCGATGCGCTTCGCCTCGACGAGCACGACCCGGGCGTCGGGGTTGCGCTCCTTCGCGAGCAGGGCCGTCCAGAGGCCGGTGTAGCCGCCGCCGACGACGACGAGTTCGGCGACCTTCGTGCCGGCGAGCTTCGGCCGGTTCGGCTTCAGGGCCTCGGGCAGGTCGTCGCGCCAGAACACCGAGTGGCCGGTGGCGGCGAGCGAGTGCTCGATGACGGATGGGTTGGGGGTGCGTCGTTCGAAGACGGTGGTGCCCACGGGGAATCACTCCGATGCGATTTGGTTGTCATCCATCCTGTCCGGGTCGTGCGCCCGTCGCCACCGGCGGGTGTCGCGATCTGGCCGCGGCGCCGAACGACTTGTCCGGTCGGCGGGCGGGCGATGCGCGGGGCGACCCGTTCGACGGGCGCGGGCTGTACCCCCCGTTCGTGGGCCAAGGCCCGGAACCGCGCGGAATTTCGTGGCGGGGCGTCCCCCGTCGGTGAATAGACTCCACCGTATGGACGGTATGACGGCCGTGCGGGGGGATGCGTCGTCGGGATCGACTGCCGAAGCGATCCCGGCGATCGACGCGGTGCCCGCGCTCGAGCAGGGCGAACGGAAGTTCGCACCGCCCCGCACCAGAGGCGCCACGGTCAGCCGTCGGCGACTGATCGAACGCGCCCGCACGTCGCGCGCCCCGCTCGTGAGCCTCGTCGCGCCGGCCGGCTACGGCAAGACGACCATGCTGCGCGAGTGGGCCGAGCTCGACGAGCGGGTGCTGGTGTGGGTCTCGCTCGACCGCTTCGACGACGACCCGGCGGCACTCGTGAACCTGCTCGCGCAGGGCTTCGAGCATGCGCTGCCGGGCGACGACCGGCTCGCGGCGGTCGTCGCGCTGCCCATGACCGGCCCGGCGGTGCTCGGACGTGCGGCGCCGCTGCTCGCCACCGCGATCGAGCGCATCGAACTGCCGTTCGTGCTCGTGCTCGACGACCTGCACGAGACCGACTCGCCCGACTGCCAGGACGTGCTCGAGGTCGCGCTCGCCCGCATCCCCGACGGCTCGCAGGTCGTGATGGCGAGCCGTCATGTTCCGCCCTTCCTCTCGCGACTCCGCCTCGGCGGCGATGTCGTCGAGATCGGCGCCGATCAGCTGCGGCTCGGCGTCGACGACGCCCGGCGGGTGTTCGAGGTCCTCGCGGCGGGCGCCGACGACGCGGCGCTCGAGCAGCTCGTGGAGCACACGGAAGGCTGGCCGACGGGCATCACGCTCGCCGCGCTCGTCGCGCGTGACGGCGGCGACCCGGTCGACGTCGGCGGCGACGACCGATTCGTCGCCGACTACCTGTACCGCGCGTGCTACGCGCGGCTCGAACCCGACGACCGGTCGTTCCTGCGGCGTACGGCCCTGCTCGAACACCTGTCGGCAGGATGCTGCGACGCGGTGCTCGACCGCCACGACTCCCGGGCACGGTTGCGCGACCTCGAGCGGCGGGGGCTCTTCCTCGTGCCGATCGACCGTCGCCGCGGCGAGTACCGGTACCACCAGCTCTTCCGCGAGTTCCTGCTCGCCGAGCTCGACCGGGTCGAACCCGGAGCCGACCGCGAGCTCCACCTGCGGGCGGCGCACTGGTGCGAGACGCACGACCACGTGGATCTCGCGATCGAGCACCTGCTCGCTGCGGGAGAGCACGGGCAGTCGGTCAGGCTCGTGGCCGAGCGCGGGCTCACGGCCTACCAGGCCGGAGACCTCGCCGCCGTGACGAGGTGGATGGAGGAACTCGGCGATGACGCGATCGCCTCGTTCCCGCCGCTCGTGGTGCACGCGGGGCTTCGCGCGATCCTCGCCGGCGAGGCGGCGGAGGCCGACCGGTGGGCGCGCATGTTCGACGACATCGAATACGACGGCCCGCCCGAGTTCGGGCTGCCCCAGTACGACTCGGCGCGGGCGATGGTGCGCGTGATCATGTGGCGGGAGGGCCTCGCCGCGGCGACTGCCGACGCCGACTACGCGCTCAGCGTCGAATCGCCGTCGAGCCTCTGGCGCGACCAGGCGCTGCATCTCGTCGGCTGGACGAAGCAGCTCGGCGGCGACGCCGAGGCCGCGAGAGGGGTGTTCGAACAGGCGACCGCGCAGGCCGAGTTGTTCGGCAACTCCGACACGATCCTGCTGAGCGAAGCCGAGCTCGCCGTCATGGCGCTCGACCGCGGCGCGATCGACGAGGCCGCGGTGCACGCCGAGCGGGCGATGACGGTCATCGAGTCGAGCAACATGCACGGTTACGCGACGACGATGCTCGCCGTCGCGGTCAGCGCGCACATCGCGATCCGCCGGCGCGACCTGGCGACCGCCGAGCGGCTGCTCGCGGCGGCCATGCGCGATCGCGGCCTGTGCACGCACGTGATGCCGGTCTTCGCCGTCAAGGTGCGCCTCGAGCTCGCGCGCTCGTTCGCGGCCCTCGGGCGCAACTCGACGGCCGCGCACCTGCTGCAGGAGATCGACGAGCTCCTGCGGGCCCGGCCCGACCTCGGCACGCTCGTCGACGACGTCGCACGCCTGCGCATCTCGATCGAGCACTCGCGCGAGGTGCTCGGCACCTCGCCCCTGACGCCCGCCGAGCTGCGCCTGCTGCCCTACCTGCAGACCCACCTCACGATCGGCGAGATCGGCGAGCGCCTGTTCGTCTCGCGCAACACCGTGAGCTCGCAGGTCGGGTCGATTTACCGCAAGCTCCAGGTGACGACGCGCGGGTCCGCGGTCGAACGTGCCGCCGAGCTCGGCCTGCTCGGCTGAGCGTCACACGTCGCCGGTGACGAAGGTCTCGAGGTCGAGCCCGAGGGCCACCGCCAGGTGCTGCGCCGCGGCGACGGCGCGCGGCACGCCCACGACCGGCGTCACGCAGACGATCACGTGCACCATCTCGGCCGACGAGGCGCCCGCCCTCGTGGCCGCGTCGGCGACCGCGGCGAACGACGCATCGGTGCCGCCGACGCCGACGAGTGCCGCCAGGCGCGACAGCGCGTGGGTCTTCGCGGTCAGGGAGCTCGCGTCGGGTTCGCCGAAGACGTCGATCGAGAGCCGGTCGTCGGCGATGGCGAGTCGGCGCAGCGCTTCGATGTGGTCCATGTCGGATGCTCCATTCGATGCATTCGATTACATCGCCCGACGTCCGCGCGCGCATCATGCAGATCAGGCGAACGTGCGCGCCGTGGCTCATCACGCGATCTGCGTGATGCACTGCACCCGGCCCGTCAGCACGATGGAACGCGGGCGCGACTTCGCGCCGGATCCCGGGGTGCACGGCTCCGGGCCGAACTGCCGAGGGGGCGCGATTCATGGATGATCTCGAGTTCGGGCCGGTCGAGCTGGTGCTCGCCGCCTACGAGGGCGACACGCCCGACGCCGGGGTGATCGAGGCGGTGCTCGACCTCGTCGAGGCCGGCACGGTGCGGCTGCTCGACCTGGTGCACGTGTCGCGCACCGGCGAGGGCGTCGAGTTCCTGGAACTCGACGAGTCGGGCATCACGCTCGGCGAGATCGAGCTCGCCGGCGAGGGACTCGTCGGCGAAGAAGACGTGCACGAGCTCGGCGGGCGGCTTCCGGTCGGGGCATCCGCCCTGCTGCTCGTCGTCGAGCTCGTGTGGGCGAGGCATCTCGCCAGCCGCCTGCTGGCGGCCGGCGGTGCCGTCGTCGATTCGGTGCGGATCCCCGCGCCGGTGGTCAACGCGGTCGTCGCAGAAGCGCGCATCGCGGAGTAAGGGGGAGAGACGATGCCACTGTTGAGAAGGATGGCTCGGCCCGGGCTGATCGGAATGGCGGCGCGCACGGCCGTGGTGGCCGGCACGGCCACGGCGGTCAGCGGTGGCGTCATGCGCCACCAGCAGCGCAAAGAAGAGGAGCGCTACGAGGCGCAGCAGTACGAGATGCAGCAGCAGGCCGCCGCGCAGCAGCAGTACGCCGAGCCGCAGTACGCCCCGCCGCCGCCCGCGCCCGCCCCCGCAGCGCCCGCAGGCGGCACCGACGTCGTCGCCGAGCTCCAGCAACTCGCGACGCTCAAGGAGCAGGGCGTCCTGAGCGACGCCGAGTTCGAGGCGGCCAAGGCCAAGCTGCTCGGCTGAATCGCCAGGAACCACGAGGAGACATGAACATGGCCGACCACGACCGCAACTCCGTCATCGGGGCCCCGCTGCCCCCGGCCCGAACGCTTCCGTTCCCGCCGAAGCCCTCGGGCAGCTACGCCGGGCGCACGCTCGCCGAGTCGACGTACTCGCCGTTGCCGCCGCAGCGTCACCTCGCCGAGGGCGCGCCGAACGTGCTCGTCGTGCTCATCGACGACGCCGGCCCCGCGCTGCCCGCGCCGCTCGGCGGCAAGGTGAACACGCCCACGCTCGAGCGCATCCGGCAGAACGGCCTCGGCTACAACCGGTTCCACACGACGTCCATGTGCTCGCCGACGCGTGCCTCGCTGCTCACCGGGCGCAACCACCACCGCGTCGGAGCCGGCCAGATCGCCGAGCTCGCCAACGACTGGGACGGCTACTCGGGGCACATCCCGAAGTCGAGCGCGACGATGGCCGAGGTGCTGCGCAACTACGGCTACTCGACCGCCGCATGGGGCAAATGGCACAATACGCCCGCCGAGGAGACCACCAAGGCCGGGCCCTACGACAACTGGCCGACGGGCAACGGCTTCGAGTACTTCTACGGCTTCCTCGCGGGCGAGGCCTCGCAGTACGAGCCGAACCTCGTGCGCAACACGACGAGCGTGCTGCCGCCGAAGTCGCCCGAGGAGGGCTACCACCTCTCGGAGGACATCGCCGACGACGCGATCGCCTGGCTGCGCGACCACAAGGCGCTCGCACCAGACCAGCCGTTCTTCATGTACTGGGCGACGGGCGCGATCCACGGGCCGCACCACATCATGAAGGAGTGGGCCGACAAGTACGCCGGCGTCTTCGACGACGGCTGGGACGTCTACCGCGAGGAGGCGCTCGCCGGAGCGAAGGCGGCCGGATGGATCCCCGAGGACGCCGAGCTCACCCCGCGGCCCGAGTCGCTGCAGGGCTGGGACGAGATCCCCGACCACCAGAAGCCGTTCCAGCGGCGCCTGATGGAGGTGTGCGCCGGCTTCGGCGAGCACGCCGACGTGCAGGCCGGTCGACTGATCGACGAGGTCGAGCGCCTCGGCTACCTCGACAACACGATCGTCATCTACATCTGGGGCGACAACGGATCGTCGGGCGAGGGTCAGAACGGCACGATCAGCGAGCTGCTCGCACAGAACATGATCCCGACGACGATCGACCAGCACATCGCCGCGCTCGAGGAGCTCGGCGGCCTCGACGCGCTCGGCACGCCGGCGACCGACAACCAGTACCACGCCGCGTGGGCCTGGGCGGGTTCGACGCCCTACCAGGGCATGAAGCTCATGGCCTCGCACCTCGGCGGCACGCGCAACCCGATGTTCATCCAGTGGCCGGGGCGCATCGCCCACGACCCCGCGCCCCGTACCCAGTTCCATCACGTGATCGACGTCGCCCCGACGATCTACGAGATCCTCGGCATCTCGCACCCCGAGACGGTCAACGGCGTTCACCAGGACCCGATCGACGGCACGAGCTTCGCCTACTCGATCGAGGATGCCGCAGCCGAAGGCCGTCACCGGGTGCAGTACTTCGAGGTCATGGCCAGCCGGTCGATCTACGAGGACGGCTGGATGGCGTCGACGACGGGGCCGCGCCTGCCGTGGGTCCCGGGCGCGCCTCCCGGTATCGCCACGTGGACGCCCGACGACGACAAGTGGGAGCTCTACAACCTCGACGAGGACTGGAGCCAGGCCCACGACCTCGCCGAGGAGCATCCCGAGAAGCTCGCCGCGCTCAAGGAGGCCTTCGCCATCGAGGCGGCGAAGAACGACGTGCTGCCGATCGGCGGCGGCCTCTGGGTGCCCGTCTACCACCCCGAGCTGCGCATCTCGTCGCCGTACACCGAGTGGGAGATGACGGGCGACACGGTGCGCGTGCCCGAGTTCGTCGCGCCCGCGCTCGGCAACAAGCCGAACGTGGTCACGATCGACGCGAAAGTCGGCGACGGCGCGAACGGCGTGCTCTACAAGCTCGGCGGTGCCGGCGGCGGCCTCACGGTGTACGTCGAGGACGGCGTGCTGAACTACGAGTACAACCTGTTTCTCGTGCAGCGCACGAAGATCGCCGCGTCGGCACCCCTGCCGGCCGGTGACGTCACGATCGAGATCGAGACCGACTACGTCGAGCCCCGCCCCGGCGGTCCGCTGAGCGTCGTGCTGCGGGTGAACGGCTCGGAGGTCGGCTCGGGCACGGTGCCGGTCAGCGCGCCGCTCCTGTTCTCGGCGAACGACTGCCTCGACATCGGCCGCGCCTACGGCGGTGCCGTGTCGCGCGCCTACGCCGACAAGATGCCGTTCGCGTTCGACGGCGACATCGGCCGGGTGCACATCGCGTATAGGCTTCCGGCCAAGGCGTGACTCTCTCGCCCGACGACGAACGAGGAAGGGCCTGAGCGGTCTGGACGAGGCGAGGACTGATTCCGCGATCGGCGCGGCATGAGCGGGATGCTCGAGGCATTCGCACATGTCGTGCCGATCGCGATCGCCGTCGCGGCGAGTTCGGTGCCGATCCTCGTCACGCTGACGATCCTGCTGTCCCCGAACGCCGACCGGTTGTCGGGGCCGTTCCTCGCCGGCTGGCTCGTCGGCATGACGACGCTCGTGATCGGCTGCACGATGCTGGCCGAGGCGCTGCCCCGCGAGGGCTCGAGTCGCAAGCCCAATGAGGCGGTCGGCATCGCCGAGATCATCGTGGGCGCGCTCATCATCGTCATCGCGGTGATCGGGCGCCTGCGCAAGCAGGGTGTCGTCTCCGACGCACCGCCCAAGTGGCTCGCCACGATGAATCGGCTCGGACCGTGGGAGGGCTTCGCACTCGGGGTGGTGCTGAACATCCGGCCGAAGAGCCTGCTGCTCATCGTCGCCGCAGCGCTGTCGGTGCGCGGTGCGGAACTGTCGCCCGTCGACACCGCCGTCGTGCTCGTCGTGTTCGTCATGATCGGCGCCTCGACCGTCGCCGTGCCGATCGTCGCCGCCAAGGTCTCACCGGCCCGCACCGCGCCGAAGCTCACGGCGATGCGCGACTGGATGGCCCGCCACAGCCGCACGGTCACCGGCCTGATCCTCGTCGTGATCGGCGTCTTCGTCATCGTGACCGGCATCGGCCGGCTCTGACGCCGACGCGCCCGGTGCCGGCGCTCAGGAATCACTTAACCTGAGTGATGCCTGTGCGATTCCCCCCTCGATAACGTGACGACGAACGGATGCGACGCGCGACGCCCCGTCGCGCGAGCCGCCGTACCCCACAGGGAGGAACCGAAATGAGCGAAACCGAAACCACCGGCTGGGTCGGCTGGGGCTACTTCGCAGCGATCGTGCTGCTGATCGCGGGCATCTTCGACGCGATCTACGGCCTCATGGCCGTGATCGGGCCCGACACCGCCTACTTCCTCACGAGCGAGAACCTCTTCATGATGAACGTCGCCGGGTGGGGCTGGTGGCACATCCTGATCGGTGCGCTGCTCATCATCACGGCCATCGCCCTCTTCGGCGGTGCGACGTGGGCGCGTGTGATCGCGATCATCCTCGCGATCCTCAACGCCATCGGTCAGCTGTTCATGATCCCCGCACAGCCCTGGCTGTCGATCATCCTGATCGTGCTCGACATCCTCGTGATCTACGCCCTCACGGTGCACGGTCGCGAACTGAAGCGCGCCGCCGCCTGAGCGGACTCGACCGACGCCCCGGGCGGGCCGGCCTCGTGCCGGTCCGCCCGGGGCGTTCTCGTCAGCCGGCGGTGGGCGCGTGCTGCTCGAGGAATTCGTAGACCTCGGTCTGGTCGACACCCGGGAAGGTGCCCGTCGGCAGCGCTGCGAGCAGCGACGTCGGCGTGCGGGCCGCCGGCCACGAGGCATCCGCCCATTTCTCTGCCAGCCCCGTCGGGGCCTGGCAGCAGGCGGGGTCGGGGCAGCGCGACACCGCACGATGGGGTGTCTCGCGGCCGCGGAACCACTTGACGTGCTCGAACGGCACGCCGACCGAGACCGAGTACTCGCCCTCTTTCGCCTTCTCGATGCGCGACGTGCACCAGAACGTGCCCGACGGGGTGTCGGTGTACTGGTACCAGGGGCTGAACCGGTCCTCGACGTCGAACACGGTGCGTGCCGTCCAGTTGCGGCACACCGTCGTACCCTCGACGGCGCCGAGCGCGTCGGACGGGAACCGGACCCGGTCGTTCTCGTAGGCTTTGATGATCGTGCCCGACTCGTGCACCTTCATGAAGTGCACCGGGATGTCGAGCCGGGCGGTCGCGAGGTTCGTGAACCGGTGCGAGGCCGTCTCGTACGAGACGGCGAAGTGGTCGCGCAGCTCCTCCATCGAGATGCGGCGCAGGTTCTTCGCCTCGGTGAGGAAGCGCACGGCCGCCTGCTCGGGCAGCAGGATGGCGGCGGTGAGGTAGTTCGTCTCGATGCGCTGGCGCAGGAAGTCGCCGTAGCTCTCGGGCTCCTCGTGCCCGAGCAGGTGGCTCGCGAGCGCCTGCAGGATGGGGGAGCGCGAGTCGCGTGACGGCGATTGCTGCGTCGGCAGGTAGATGCGGCCGTTTCGCTTGTCGGTCACCGAGCGGGTCGAGTGCGGCAGGTCGCCGACGTAGTGCAGCGAGTAGCCGAGGTGTGACGCCATGTCGGCGACGAGCTGGTGCGACACCGGCCCGCCCGTGTGCCCGACGGCCTCGAGCAGCTCGGCCGCCTTCTGCTCGAGCTCGGGGTAGAAGTTGTCGCGGGCGCGCATCTCGGCACGCAGCTCGGCATTCGCGCGGCGTGCCTCCTCGGGGGTCGCGGCCCGCTCGCGGTGCAGCCGGTCGATCTCGTTGTGCAGCGCGAGGATCGTCTGCAGCGTCTGGTCGCTCATCGTCTTCGCGACGCGGAACGGGTCGAGGCCGAGGGCCGAGAACACCGGGCCGCGCTGGGCGCGCTCGACGGCGATCTCGAGGGCCGCGCGCTCGCTCGGCGCGTCGGCGCGCAGCAGCTCGTCGACGGTGGTGCCGAGGGCGAGGGCGATCGTGCGCAGCATCGAGAGTCGGGGCTCGCGCTTGCCGTTCTCGATGGCGCTCACCTGGCTGGGGGCGCGGTCGACGGCCTGCGCGAGCTGCCCGAGCGTCATGCCGCGGGCGGTGCGGCGTTCGCGGATGCGTCGGCCGAGCGTGAGCGCGTCGACGTCGGTCGAGGATGCCTCGAGCGAGGCGGCGTCGAGCTGGTGGTCGGGCGTCGGGTCGAGTCGATCGGCGGTGATCATGCCATCGATGGTCACACGCGAGCGACGTTCACGCAAACGGAAGAATTACAGAAGTTCTGTGAATCAGCCGCATCTGGCGCACTCTGAAGGCAGTTTCGGGTGGCTCACGGCCGAAGAACCGAGAGAATGCTGCGTCAGCCGGCGATGATCTCGTCGGCGCTCGCCACCATGGCGTAGCTGTCGCCGAGCGCCGCCATGAACGCGGCGTGCACCTGGGCCGCGGGCACGACGACCCCGCCGAACTCGAGGTCGGGGGCCGCGCAGGCGTCGTGGGCGACGGTCACCGTGTGCCCGCGGTCGGCGGCCGCTCGCACGGTCGCGTCGACGCACATGCTCGACATCATGCCCGCGACGACGAGCTCGACCGGGGCCTCGAGCGAGAGCCCGGCGAGCCGGTCGGCGAGATCGGTCTCGAGGAACGAGTTCGGGAACGCCTTCGTGACGACGGGCTCGTCGCCCTGCGGCGCGACGAGCGGGTGGAACTCGACGCCCGGCGTGCCCGGCTGGAAGAACTCGGCGTCGGGCGAGTCCCAGACGTGCCGCACGTGCACGACCGCTTCGCCGCGCTCGCGCCAGTCGGCGAGCAGGCGGGCCGCGGCGGCCGCCGCCTCATCGGGGCCGACGAGGGGGTGGCGCCCGCCGGCGAAGTAGTCCTGCTGGATGTCGATGATGAGGAGCGCGCGGGTCACTCGCCCACCGTAGCGCGCGGCGGCCTCAGCCGACTGCGCGCTCGCGCGACGCGAGCACCTCGGGCACGTGCTGCTCGGCCCAGTCGCGCATCGCGCCGATCGGTTCGAGCAGCGATTCGCCGAGCGGGGTCAGCGAGTACTCGACGCGCGGCGGCGAGTCGGCGAAGGCCCGCCGCTCGACGAGCCCGTCGCCCTCGAGTGCGCGCAGCGTCTCGGTGAGCACCTTGGGGGTGACCTCGCCGACCCTTGCGCGCAGTTCGGTGAAGCGCAGCGTGCCGGCGCGCGAGAGGGCGAGGATCACGAACATCGTCCACCGCTCGCCGATGCGGCCGAAGATGACCCGGCTCGGGCAGTCGGGCGCGAGCACGTCGCGGGGCTCGTCGGTCGTGGGCGCGGCCCCGGTCGGGTTCGGCTCGGACATCGGACCCCCGTGTCGGTCGCGGTTCCCTCGAGGGAACTTCCGTTGAAGTAACCGGCGACGCGTCCGTAGCGTCTCGGGCATGAGGATTCTACTGACCGGGGCGACCGGATACATCGGATCGGCGGTGCTCGAGGAGCTCGTCGGCGCAGGGCACGACGTCATCGCGGCGGTTCGCAGCGAGCGGGCGGCCGACGAGGTGCGTCGACGCGGCGCGAGCGCAGTGGTGGGCGAGCTGACGGATGCCTCGTGGCTGGCGCCGCACCTCGAGGGCGTCGACGCGGCGATCCACACCGCTGCGTCCGCGGCCGACGCGGCCGCGTTCGACACCGCGATCGTCGAGGCGGTGCTCGACGCGTTCGCGGGCACCGGGCGCCGCTACGTGCACACGGGCGGCATCTGGGCCTACGGCGACGGCGACGACCTCGTGGACGACGCCGCCCCGAACCCGCCCGCGCTCGTCGCGTGGCGCGTGCCGATCGAGGAGCGCCTGCTCGCGGCATCCGACTCGGTGACCGTCGTCGTGCCGGGCGTCGTCTACGGACGTGAGCGCGGGCTCGCCGGGCTCGTCGTGGATGCCCCGCGCGACGCCGCGGGCCGCCTCGAACTCATCGGCGACGGCGACCAGCACTGGACGTGGGTGCACGTCGACGACCTCGCCCGTCTCTACCGGATCGCGGTCGAGCACGAGTCGGGACTCGGGCGGGTCATCGGCTCGGACGGTGCGCCCACGACCGTGCGCGCGCTCGCCGAGGCGGTCGTGGGGCGCGGTGATACGACCGGCGTCGTGGCCGAGGGGGCCGAGCGCTCGCGAGAGCGGCTCGGGGCGGTGTTCGCCGACGCGCTGCTGCTCGACCAGCGCGCCTTCGGGGCGAAGGCGCGTGCTCTCGGTTGGGTGCCCGAGCACACGAGCGTGATCGCGGAGATCGTCGGCGACGAGGCATCCGCCGCCTGACGAACGGGCCGTCCGGGTCGGCGACCCGGGCGGCCCGTGCGCCGCGGTCGCGGCCGGAGCGGGACTCAGGAGTCCGTCGCGAGGGCGGGCGCCCCGGCGTCGAGCATCTCGAGGTAGTGCACGTTCGTCATGACGCCGAGCACGTTGCCGAACGGATCGACGAACGACGCGGTCACGAAGCCCGGGCCGTGTTCGGTGAACGGCAGGAGCGGCGTCGCGCCGAGCTCGGTGAGCCGTGCCACGGCCTGCTCGAGATCGTCGACGTGCCAGTGCATGATCGCGCCGCCGGCACCTGTGGCGAGGGCTGCGGGCGCGAATCGGCGGTCGATGAAGCCGAGCTCCTGCTGGTGATCGCCGATGCGGAACTCGACGTAGGCGGCGCGGCCGTCGGGGCCACGACGCTCGAAGTAGGGCTCGATGCCGAGCACCCGGGTGTACCAGGCCGCGGCCTCGGCGGGGTCGTCGACGTACTGGTTGACGGTGGCGATGCCTCGCAGCATGTGCTTCTCCTCGTGTCTCCGGCGACCCGTCGTCGCCCTGGTGAATCCATGATCGAACGCAGAAGTGCTCACCGTCTGACTACTTTTGCGACGAGAATCGGAACATGCGTGCAGATCGGCTCGTCGCCACCCTCCTCGTCATGCAGGCGCGCGGTCGGGTGACCGCGCGACAGCTCGCCGAGGAGCTCGAGATCTCGGTCGCGACGGCTCGCCGCGACCTCGAGGCGCTCTCGGCTGCCGGCATCCCCGTCTATCCGCAGCCCGGCCGGGGCGGCGGTTGGCAGCTGCTCGGCGAGGGGCGCACCGACCTCAGCGGGTTCACCGCCGCCGAGGCACGCGCGCTGTTCCTGCTGTTCGGGCCGCGGGCGGGCGAGAACGAGGCCGCGCGGTCGGCGCTCCGCAAGGTGCTGCGCGCCCTGCCGGCGACGTTCCGTGCCGAGGCCGAGGCGGCAGCCGAGTCGATCATCGTCGACTCGGGCGGTTGGGACGCGCCCGCGAACCGTCCGCCGGCGGCGGTCGCGGTGCTGCAGTCGGCCGTGCTCGAGCGGCGGGTCGTCGGGTTCGCCTACACGAGGTGGGGCGGCGAACCGGCGGCGCGTCGGGTACGACCGCTCGGGCTCATCGACACCCGCGGCACCTGGTACCTCATCGGCGAACCGGCGGCGGATGCCGCGGGGCCGGCGTCGCGGCGCAGCTACCGCGTCGACCGCATGGCCGATGTCGAAGCCCTCGACGAGACGTTCGACCCGCCCACCGGCTTCGACCTCGACGCGGCGTGGGCCGAGCTTCGGCAGGCCGCGCGGAGCGCGCGCAGCCGAGCCGAGGCCGTCGTGCTCGTCGACGCCGACGTCGCCGAGGAGTTCCGCGGCTGGCTCGGCGCCGAGCCGGCCGAAGCGCAACCCGATGACGGCGACGACCGGATGCGGCTGCGCGTCACGGCGCCGAGCGAGAACGTGCTCGTGCGCCGCCTCGCCGGCTGGGCGAGCGAGTGCGAGGTACTCGAGCCCTCGAGCCTGCGCGAGCGACTCGCCGAGGTGGGCAACGCCCTGGCGACGCGCTATCCCTGAGCTGCGCAGTTCCATCGAGTGGGCAGGTATCGCCCATGTCGTGCGCGATTTGGGGCGATATCTGCCCACTCGACCACGAAGGCGGGGTGGGGCGAGGGCGGGCTGCGCAGATCGGATCGGGGCGTGCGGGGCCGATCGAGGGAATGGGTACCCGTCCCCATTTCGTGGTGTCGGACCCGCCTGCTTGGATGGTGCGGGGGACCGGGAACGACTCGGTACCGAAAATCAGGGGAAATCACAGATGACTGCATCACGTCCGCTCGCCGCTGCCTCGTTCGCGCTGCTCGCTCTGCTCTTCACGGGCTGCGCCGCCGGCGGCTCGGGCGCCGCCGACGACGTCAAGTCCGAGTCGAAGGGCGAGGCCGCCGCTGCGCCGGCCGACCAGAGCAAGGAGGAGGCCTGCGAGATCGTCAAGGGCACGCTCTCCGAGCTCGAGTCGCTCTCGTCGGTCGACACGAGCGACCCGGCCGCAGCCCTCGAGGCGTTCAAGGGCGCCCAGGAGAAGGTCAGCGACGCCGCCGCGCAGGTCGGCAACGCCGACGTCAAGCCCGCCGTCGACGGTGCCGCGACCGCCATGAACGAGTACGTCGAGTACGTCGACGGCATGCTCGCCGACCCGGCGAACGCCGACATCTCGGCCATGAGCGACCACATCGAGGCGCTGACCACGAGCATCACCGAGCTCACGACGGTCTGCGCGTAACGCGACGACGTCGTCCGAAAAGCGGGGGCTCACCGGTGGTGAGTCCCCGCTTCGTCGTCTCCGATCGCGTCGGGCCCGGGTTCTGCACCCGAGCCGACGACTCAGACGCCGGCAGGTCCCGCCGCGGCGTCGAGGCGGCGCGCGCGCTGCTGGATGCGTCCGGTGAGGAGCGCCGATCCGACCGCGACGAGGTAGGCGCCCGCGACCGTGCCGCCGCCGATCTGCGAGAAGAAGAGCAGCGGCACCTGCACGAAGGGCAGGGCGAGCGCGAGCCAGAGGCCGACTCGGCGGGCGCGCACGAGCGAGACGCACAGGGCGATCGAACCCACGAGCCACAGCGCGTTCGCGGCCATCGCCACGATCGGGAAGAACTCGAGGTCGATGCCGTTCACGGCGCTCGTGATCGTGCCGACCGTGAGCAGGACCGTGCCGCAGGCGGCCACGATCGCGCCCCAACTCGATCGGGCGTACCGGGCCAGGCCCAGGAAGAGCACGGCGAGCGCCCAGAGGCTGACCGTGAACATCGCGAGGATGAACCGGGTGCGCGGGTCGATCGCCGGGTCCTCGTCCTGCGGGAACAAGAACTGCAGGACCCCGATCACGATCGAGAGCCCGCCCGCGGTGAGCGCCGCAGCGCCCGCGAGGCGGTGGCCGACGCGGCCCGGTCGCGGGAACACGGCGGTTGCGGACCGGGCGCGGGCAATGGCCTGCGGCGAGTGCCGCAGATGCTGTTCTGGCGCGGATCCGGATTCGGTGAGGGGTGCCATGGTCGGCCCTTCGTTCGAGTTCGAGGCCGGCGCGGTCGGCCGGCTCTTCGACGGTATGGACGGGCGGCCGGGGCGGACATCGTGCACGGGTCGACGGGCGGCGCGACCCTCGGGCCGTTCGGCCGGGACTCCGGTCGCGTCGAATGTCGACCTTCGTCGCTGTCGGCGATGGGCGTCGGCCCCCTAGCATCGGGAGCGTGACCGCCCGGCCCTCCTCGAACGCGACCTCGCGCGGCGGCCGCGCGGTGCCGGGTGCCGCGGCACGCGCCGACGCCCGCGGCTGGCGCGCGTGGACGTCGCCGCTCGACCTCGCGATCGCCGGCGGCATCGCACTCTGGGCGATGCTGGAGGCACTGCTCGTGCCCTCGACGAACGTGATCGCCCAGCTCGGGTTCGCGCTCGCCGTCTCCGTGCCGCTCGTCGTGCGCCGCCGGTTCCCGGCGCTCGTGATGCTCGCCGTCGCCGGTG
This sequence comes from Agromyces cucurbitae, assembly GCF_058349945.1. Lineage (NCBI taxonomy): Bacteria > Bacillati > Actinomycetota > Actinomycetes > Micrococcales > Microbacteriaceae > Agromyces > Agromyces cucurbitae. The sequence goes on from NZ_JBYRES010000001.1 coordinate 1,056,781, forward strand.
CGCTCGTGCTGCACGCCGCGACGAGCGGACCCGACGCGACGTTCAATCCCTTTCCGAGCCTGCTCGTGGCCACGTTCACGGTCGCCGAACGCATCGCGGCGTTGTGGCGAGCTGCTCTCCTCGGCGTCGTGCCGATCGCCGCGATGCTCACGGCGCACGTGCTCGGCTACTTCGGCTCACCGGGCATCGAGACCGCCGGCACCGTCTTCCTCGTGTTCTTCGTCGGCGCGACGTGGACCGCGGGTCGCGTGGTGCGCCATCGCGCGCTCACGGTGCAGCGGACCCGCGACAGCTCCGATCGGCTCGCCGCCGACGCGGTCGCCGCTGAACGGGTGCGGATCGCCCGAGAACTCCACGACATCGTCGCGCATGCGCTCTCGATCGTCGCGCTGCAGGCGGGGGCGGCGGAGCAGTTCCTCGACAAGGACCTCGACCGTGCACGGCGCCATCTCGCGCTGACCCGCGGAACCGCGAAGTCGGCACTCGACGAGATGCGGCACCTGCTCGGCGTACTGCGCGAGGACGGTGCGGTCTACTCGCCCCAACCGGGGCTCTCGGGTCTCGCAGACCTCGTCGTCGAGACGCGCGCCGCCGGTCACGAGTGCCGGCTCGAGGTCGACGAGGCGGCGTGTGACATCCCCGACGGCCACGCGCTCGCGGTGCATCGCATCGTCCAGGAGTCGCTGACGAATGTTCGCACGCACGCCGCAGGGGCACCCGTGGACGTCCGCGTGTCGCGCGATGCGCACGCCGTCGTCGTGGAGATCGTGAACGGGGCGCCGACGAGCAGTCGGCCGGGCGACCGGGGGAGCGGTCGGGGGCTCCCGGGCATGGGGGAGCGGGTTCGCGTATACGGCGGCGCCCTCGAGGCGGGGCCCGACGGCTCGGGATGGCGCGTCGCGGCGAGCCTGCCCCTCGGCAACCTCCCGTTGGGCGCGTGAACGTGAGCGCCCCGCGACTCCTCGTCGTCGACGACCACGCGCTCGTGCGCTCGGGCATCGTGGGCCTGCTCGAGGCGGCCGACCTCGAGGTCGTCGGCGAGGCGGGCGACGGCATCGAGGCGGTGGAGCTCGTGCGCCGGCTTCGACCCGATGTCGTGCTCATGGACATCCGGATGCCGGGTCTCGACGGCATCGAGGCCACCCGCCGCATCGCCGAGGCGCCGGGGGCACCCCGGGTGCTCGTGCTCACGACCTTCGATCTCGACGAGTACGTCTATCGCGCGCTGCAGGCGGGCGCCTCGGGATTCCTGCTGAAGGACGCGCCACCCGAGCGGCTCGTCGAGGCCGTGCGAACGATCGCCCGGGGCGAGGCGCTGCTGGCACCGTCGCTCACCCGGCGGCTCATCGAGCGCTACCTCGCCGCACCGCCGCCCGACGCGCGGTCGACGGCGTCGGGCGATCTCACCCCGCGCGAGCGCGAGGTGTGGGCTCTGCTCGCTCGCGGCCTGTCGAACGCCGAGATCGGCGGCGAGCTCTTCCTCAGCGAGGCGACCGTGAAGGCGCACATCACCCGACTGTTCGTGAAGCTCGGCGTGCGCGACCGGGTGCAGGCCGTGGTCGCCGCCTACGAGTCGGGACTCGTGCGGCCCGGCGAGCCATCGGCGGGCGGGTGATCGCAGCGCGTAACGCGACCGAGTCGTACGAGAAGCGGGGCGCACCTCTCGGTGCGCCCCGCTTCTGCGTCTCGGGAAGTGCGGGTGAACGGATGCCGCTGCGCGAGCCCGAGGCATCCGGTTCGCCTGACGGTCAGCCGCCGCTCATGGTGCGCGCGATGTCGGCCGCCGAGTCGCCCGCGCGCTTCAGCACGTAGCCGACGAGCGCGAGCGCCGCGAGCGTGAGCACGAGCATGATCGTCGAGACCGCGGCGATCTCGGGTCGCAGTCCGCTGCGCAGCGCGCTCAGCACGTAGACCGGCCACGGCGTCGAGCCCGACACGCTCACGAACGCCGCGATGACGGTGTTGTCGAGGCTGAGCGTGAACGACAGCAGGAAGCCGGCGAGCACCGCGGGCATCGCGAGCGGCAGGGTCACCCGGCGGAACGTCGTCACGGGCGTCGCGTACAGGTCGGCCGAGGCCTCCTCGAGCTTCGCGTCGAGGCCGACGAGGCGCGCCCGCACGAGATACGCCACGACCGCCACCGAGAACAGCGAATGGCCGATCACGAGCCGCACGATGCCGTCGTTGAAGATCACGATGCCCGCGTCCTGGCCGAGCGTCACCATCCACGGCAGCAGCGAGACCGCGTCGACGATCTCGGGCGTCACCGAGACGAGCAGCAGCAGGCCCAGCAACCACACCTGCCAGCGACCGGGATGCCGCGCCATCGCGAGGCCCGCGAGGGCGCCCAGCAGGGTCGCGACGAGTGCGGCGATGAGCCCCGTCCACACCGACACGAGCACCGCGTCGCGCACGGCGGGCTTCAGGAACAGCGCCAGGAACGAGTCGAAGCCGAAGTGGTCCCAGCTGACGAGGAGCCGCCCGACGTTGAACGACGAGGCGATCACGACCGCGATCGGGAGGAAGAGGAAGATCAGCACGAGGACGCCCCACACGCCGAAGGCGCGATCGGAGAGGCTGCGGGTCGACGGGCGGCTCATGCGCCGGCTCCTTCCACGACGGCGGGGGCGTTCACGGCGCGGGCGCCGACGGGCTCGACCGGGCCGAGCACGAGCCGGTTCCGGTTGCGGGCGGGCAGGGTCACGAGCCAGACGATGCCGGCGCCGAGCGCGACCGACACGAGGATGATGCCGATCAGCACGACCGCCATCGCCGAGCCGAGCGACCAGTTCAGCGCCGTCTGGAACTGGCCGGCGACGAGCTGGCCGACCATGTTGCCCTTGGCGCCGCCGAGCACGGTCGCCGTGATGTAGTCGCCCATGAGCGGGATGTAGACGAGCAGCACGCCGGCGATGATGCCCGGCTGCGCAAGCGGCAGGGTGATGCGGAAGAAGGTCGTCCACTTCGGGGCGCCGAGGTCGGCCGAGGCCTCGCGCAGCGGCCCGCTCACCCGGTCGAACGCGACGAACAGCGGCAGGATCATGAGCGGCAGGTAGTTGTACACGACGCCGAGCAGCACCGCCTGCCGGGTGTTCAGGATCTCGAATGCCGGCAGGCCGATGCCCTGCGCGAGCGTCGAGAGCCAGCCCTCGGGCGCGAGCAGGATCTGCCAGCCGATCGTGCGGACGAGGAAGTTGGTCCAGAACGGCACCATGACGAGCGCCACGAGCAGGCCGCGGCGCTCCGGCCGCACCTTGACCGCCATCCAGTACGCCACGGGCATGCCGATGACGAGGCAGATCGCGGTGCCGGCGAGGCCGATCCACAGCGTGTTGAGGAACGTCGTGAAGAACGCGGGCGTGAACACCTCGGCGTACCGGTCGAACGAGAGGTGCTCGAGCGAGTGCGTCGAGAAGATGTCGGGCTTCTCGCCGAAGCTGAACACGATGACGATCGCGACCGGCACGACGAAGAAGCAGACGAGCCACAGCCACGCGGGCAGCGCGAGCAGGATTCCAGAGTGTTTACGCACCGGCGGCCGCCTTCACCTTCGTCGCGATCTGCACGATGCGCTCCTGCGCGGAGGTGAGTTCGCCCTCGTGCATCGTCGCGAGCTGGTCGGGTTCGAAGAAGATGAGGTCGAGCATCTCGACGCCCGCCTCCTCGGCGGCCGACCTGATGTCGGCCTCGCCCGTGTGGTACCCGATGTAGTCGACCTCGGCGAGCGCGTTCTCGGGCTCGAGCACCCAGTTGATGAATGCGTGCGCCGCCTCGGGTGACGGGGCGCCCGCGGGGATCGCCCAGTTGTCCATCCAGAGCTCGGTCGCGGGGGAGCCGAGCACCCACTTCCACCGCTCCGGGCGGCTCGTGGTCTCGAGGATGCCGAGCCGGGCGTCGCCGTTGAACGCCTGGATGAGCGCCTGGGTGCCCTGCGGGATCGCGCCCGAGCCGGGGTTCGAGTCGAACGCCGAGATGTGCGGGGCGAGCTCGTTCACGAGGAACTGCTCGGCCGCATCGAGGTCGTCGGGGTCCGTCGTGTTCCAGTCGATGCCGTTCGCCCAGAAGTAGAGGCCCGTGAGCTCGGCCGGGTCGTCGAGCATGCTCGTCCTGCCGCTCGCCTCGTTCTTGGCGGCGTCGATGAAGTCGTTCCAGTCGGTCAGCTCGCGCTGGATCACCTCGGTGTCGTACACGAACCCGGTCGTGCCCCACGCCTTGCAGATCGAGTACTCGTTGTCGGGGTCGAACGTGCGGCCGAGGAACTCGGGGTCCATGTGCTTCAGGTTCGGGATGAGGTCGTGGTTGAGCGGCTCGAGCAGCCCGTGGTCGGCCATCGGCTGCACGAACGGACCCGTGGGAACGACGATGTCGTAGCCCGAGGTGCCGCGCGCGCCGACGAGCTTCGCGACCATCTCCTCGTTCGAGCTGAACGACGAGACGGTGATCTTCGGCCCGATCGTCGCCGTGAACTCCTCGAGCACCTCGGGGGCGTCGTAGTCGCCCCACGTGAAGATCGAGAGCTTCTGCTCGAGCGGGCCGCCCGTCGCCTGCGGTGCCTTCGAGGTCGCGGCCGCGGTCGGTGCGCACGCGGCGAGCAGCCCGACCGAGCTCGCGGCCGCCGCGAAGCTCAAGAAGCGGCGACGCGAGATCTCGCGTCCGATCGTGCGGGCGGCCGAGCGGTGCGCGAGGATGCGCAGGCCGCCGTCGGGGCCCGTCACTTCACGGCCTCGGCCGAGAACGCGGCGGTCGGCACCGGGTCGTCGAGCGAGATCACGCCGGCCTCGGCGTCGTCGGGGTAGAGCAGCACGTGCGCCGCCTCCCACTCGCAGGCGACGCGGTCGCCGATCGCGACGGCGGGAGCGTCGGGGGTGGGGCGACGGGCGATGAGCGTGCGGTCGTCGGCGAGCTGCACGAGGTACTGCATCGTCTCGCCGAGGTGCGAGACGCCGAGCAGCGTGCCGTGCACGGCGTTGACCCGACGGTCGCCGTTGGCCGAGGCATCCGCCTTCGCGAGCCGCACGAACTCGGGGCGCACCGCGGCGACGCCGGCGGCGCCGGCCCGCAGTCCGTCGTCGACGGCACCGGCGGCGGCGACGATCGCCTCGGGCGCCTCGACGGCCTGGCCGTGCCCGGCGACCTCGCCGCGGAAGAAGTTCTGCTGGCCGACGAAGCCGGCCACGTACGCCGACGCGGGCTTGGCGTAGATCGAGTCGGGGTCGGCGAGCTGCTCGATGCGGCCCTTGCGCATGATCGCGATGCGGTCGCTCATCGAGAGCGCCTCGCCCTGGTCGTGCGTCACGAAGACGAAGGTGATGCCGAGCTGCGACTGCAGGAGCTTGAGCTCGACCTGCATCTCCTCGCGCAGCTGGCGGTCGAGCGCGCCGAGCGGCTCGTCGAGCAGCAGCACCGAGGGGCGGTTGACGAGGGCGCGCGCGAGGGCGACGCGCTGCTGCTGGCCGCCCGAGAGCTGCGTCGGCTTGCGGTCGGCGAACGAGCGCATCTGGGCGAGGTCGAGGGCGTCGGCGACGCGCTCGCGGATCTCGGCCTTCGGCGTGCGCTTCTGCTGCAGGCCGTAGGCCACGTTCTCGGCGACCGACATGTGCGGGAACAGGGCGTAGGCCTGGAACACCGTGTTGACGTCGCGCTTGTACGGCGGGCGCCCGAGCACCGAGGCGCCCGAGATGCGGATGTCGCCGCCGTCGGGCTGCTCGAAGCCCGCGATCATGCGCAGGGTCGTCGTCTTGCCGCAGCCCGAGGGGCCGAGCAGCGAGATGAACTCGCCCGGCTCGATCGTGAGGCTGAGGGCGTCGACCGCCGTCTGGTCGCCGTATCGCTTCGTGACCCGGTCGATCTCGACCGATCCCGTTGCGCCGCCTGGCGCTGTCGCCGTACTCACCGATGAGACCTCCACGTTCTGCGCGACGTCGCGCTCGGCCCATTCAAGCCATCGCGTCGCAGCCGGGGCAAAACGTACGGGAAGAATCGGACGAACCATCGGGTCGGGCCCGTGGGCACGACAGTTCGTCCGGCCGACCAGTCGGTCGGCCGGACGGCCACCGGAGGCGCTCCCGTGCTCGGGCGCTCGCGCGCTCGGGCGCTCGCGCGCTCAGGCGCTCGCGCGCTCAGGCGCTCGTCCGCCCAGATGCTCAGGCGAACCCGAACAGCGGCGGGAAGACGACGACGAGGATCGCCGCCCACGCGAAGTAGACCGGCAGCATCGCGGTCTGCCAGCGCTCGAGCGCCGCGAAGCCCGTGCGCCGGCGCAGGAACCCGAGCTGCAGCCGCAGCGACCAGGCGAGGTTCACGAGCAGGATGAGGTTGAGGCCGAGCGAGGCCGTCTTGTTGGCGCTGAAGCCGAACTCGCCCGTGCGCGCGAGCATCGCCACGAGCACGATCGCATCGAGCACGAGCGCCGTCGCGAGCATGAGCGCCTGCAGCCGATCGAACCAGCCGGGCGGCAGCAGCGGGTCGCGCGCCGAGATCGAGTAGACGAGCAGCGCGACGACCACGACGAGCACGGCGTCGAACGCGATGAGCAGGTCGCGGCTCACGTCGACGAGGTTCCACTGCAGCAGCGCGGCGACCACGAGGGCGAGCATCATGAGCGTGAACAGCGGCGTGAAGACCTTCGTGAGCACCGGGGCGATGTTCTCGATGACGCGCTGCTTCGCACCGACGAGCCAGGCGGCGACGAGCACGGCGCCCGCCGCGCCGAGCGGCAGCACCCACTCGCCGACGAACTGCATCACGTCGACGCCGATCGAGGCGAACACCGCGACGGTGAGCGCCGAGAGGGCTCCGCCGCCGAGCGCGATGAGCAGGTAGTAGACGAACCACTCGCCGCTGAACCGCACGTAGTCCATGCGCGCGCGCTCGTTGCGCCAGTCGCCGCCGGTGTACGCGACGCCGACCGCGAGCCAGAGCACGACGACCGAGCCGAGCATGGCGATGATCTCGGTCGCCGCGGTGAGACCGGCGACCTCGGCCTCGCCCGTTTCGCCGGGCGCCGTGCCGAACGGGTACAGGTTCAGTGCGAGCCCAGTGCCGACGAACGCGACGGCGACGATCGCGAGCGCGGCGATCGAGGGGCGCCGCCGCCACGCGAACCACAGCGCGAGGAACGGCAGCACGATGACGGCCGCGTTGAGCGCGACGACGGAGGGGTCGCCGGTCGCGAGCTCGACCGCCTTCACGGCGAGTCCGGCGCCGGCGCCGAGCAGCAGCGCGACGGCCAGCCCGTTCGCCCGCCGGAGGAAGGGGAGCGGTCGGCCCGAGGCATCCCGCTCGCCCACGGCGCCCCCGGCGGTGCCGGGACGCTCGGCTGCGTCGTCGGAGAGGACCAGCTGCTTCCACAGCCGTTCGGAGTGCTCGCGGGCGTACTCGCGCGAGAGGTCGTCGGCCCCGCCGAGGCGCTTCACCGCGACGAGGAACGCCTCGTCGGGAGTGAGTCCGGCGGCGACGAAGTGTTCGACGGTGTCGTAGAGGTGGCTCTCGAGCTCGTCGAGGTCGGCCGCGCTCACGGCATCGTGCCGCGCCATCCAGCGGCGCCACGAGGCGACGAGGGCGTCGAGGTCGGCGGGCATGTCGGCGGGGGCGTCGATCGGCATGTCAGACCTCCCCGAGGGCCAGGCGCAGGCGGGGGCCGCCGTCGTCGGGCCAGACCTTGCTGAGCACGTCGCCGACGACCGACCACTGCCGGCGCTGCTCCGCGAGCGCCGCCGCGCCCTGCTCGCTCAGCCGGTAGTGCTTGCGGGGCCGGCCCGAGTCGGCCTGGCGCCACTCGGAGTGCACGTGGCCCTGCCGTTCGAGCCGGTGCAGCAGGGGGTAGAGCATGCCGTCGCTCCATTCGAGCTCGCCGCCCGAGAGCGCGGTGATGCGCTGCAGGATCGCGTAGCCGTACGACTCGCCCTCGGCCAGGATGCCGAGCACGACCGGGGTCGCGGCGGCGGCGACGAGGTCTTTGCCGATGCGCATGGGGGTTCCTCCATACCTTGAGCTGCCGGGTACCTAGAACTGAGAGGTACCTAGAACTGCAAGGTATCACGTCCTGCTGCGCACCCGCGAGCGTTCGCCTCCGATCCGGCTTCTTCCGCCGCGCAGAAATACCGCCGAAGTTCACCCCCCGATTCGTCGGTTCGGCCGGTTGCGTCGGGCGCAGCATGGGTTCACAGACGAGCGGATGCCTCGCCACGAGGCATCCGGAACCGCACAGCAGCACCACCGAAGGAGCACCCCATGAGCACCCCGACCCGCCCCGGCGACCAGACCCAGACCGCGGCCGAGCTGCAGCTCGAGTGGGACGCCGACCCGCGCTGGGAGGGCGTCCGCCGCGACTACACCGCCGAGGACGTCATCGCCCTCCGCGGCCCGGTCCGCGAGGAGCGCACGCTCGCCAAGCGCGGCGCCGAGAAGCTCTGGGAGAACATCCAGAAGAACACGGGCAACGCGTTCGAGCGCATGGAGGACCCCGAGTGGTCGGCCGCGCTCGGAGCCCTCACCGGCAACCAGGCCGTGCAGCAGGTGCGCGCGGGCCTCAAGGCCATCTACCTCTCGGGCTGGCAGGTCGCCGCCGACGCGAACCTCTCGGGCCAGACCTACCCCGACCAGTCGCTCTACCCCGCGAACTCGGTGCCGGCCGTCGTGCGCCGCATCAACAACGCGCTCCTGCGCGCCGGCCAGATCGAGACGGATGCCACTGCCACGGGCATCGCCGACTGGATGGCGCCGATCGTCGCCGACGCCGAGGCCGGCTTCGGCGGACCCCTCAACGCCTACGAGCTCATGCACCAGATGATCGAGGCCGGCGCCGCCGGCGTGCACTGGGAGGACCAGCTCGCGAGCGAGAAGAAGTGCGGCCACATGGGCGGCAAGGTGCTCATCCCGACCTCGCAGCACATCCGCACGATCAACGCGGCCCGCCTCGCGGCCGACGTCGCGGGCGTGCCGTCGATCATCATCGCCCGCACCGACGCGCTCGCCGCGACCCTGCTGACGAGCGACCACGACGAGCGCGACCGCCCGTTCGTCACGGGCGAGCGCACCGCCGAGGGCTTCTACGAGGTGCAGAACGGCATCGAGCCCGTCATCGCCCGCGGCCTCGCCTACGCCGAGTACGCCGACCTGCTCTGGGTCGAGTCGGCCGAGCCCGACCTCGACCTCGCCCGCCGGTTCGCCGAGGCCGTGCACGCGAAGTTCCCGGGCAAGCGCCTCTCGTACAACTGCTCGCCCTCGTTCAACTGGAAGCGCCACCTCGACGACGACCAGATCGCGAAGTTCCAGCGCGAGCTCGCGTCGATGGGCTACGCGTTCCAGTTCATCACCCTCGCGGGCTTCCACGCCCTCAACCACTCCATGTTCACGCTCGCGAAGGACTACAACGAGCGTCACATGTCGGCCTACGTCGAGCTCCAGGAGGCGGAATTCGCCTCGGAGGCCGCCGGCTACACCGCCACGCGCCACCAGCGCGAGGTCGGCACCGGCTACTTCGACCAGATCGCCACCGCGCTGAACCCGCAGAGCGCCACGCTCGCCCTCGTCGGATCGACCGAGGAAGACCAGTTCAACCACTGACGCACTCGTCGGTCGAGTAGGCGCGAAGCGCCGTATCGAGACCACCACCACGGGTCTCGATACGCGCTCCGCGCTACTCGACCGGCACGTCGCAAGGAGACGAAACAATGAGCACCATCACCCTCGAACGCACCGAGACCGAGCCGCGCACCGCGACGGGCAGCTTCGCCGTCGTCGACCCGCGCATCGAGATCACCGCACCGCTCGGCGAGCGCACCGAATTCTCCGAACGGTATGGCGAGATCCTCACCCCCGAGGCGCTCGAGTTCCTCGCCGAGCTGCACGACCGCTTCGCGCACACCCGCCACGAGCTGCTCGCCGCGCGCCTGCAGACCCGCGTCGACGCGGCGAACGGCCGCGACCCGAAGTTCCTGCCCGAGACCGCCCGCATCCGCGAGGACCGCACCTGGCGCGTCGCCGGCGCGGGCCCCGGCCTCGAGGACCGCCGCGTCGAGATCACCGGCCCGACCGACCGCAAGATGGCGATCAACGCGCTCAACAGCGACGCGAAGGTCTGGCTCGCCGACCAGGAGGACGCGACGAGTCCCACGTGGCGCAACGTCGTCGAGGGCCAGCTGAGCCTCTTCGACGCGCTGCGCGACCGGCTCGAGTTCACGAGCCCCGAGGGCAAGCAGTACCGCATCGAGCGCCCGATCGCCGAGACCCCGACGATCGTGTTCCGCCCGCGCGGCTGGCACCTCACCGAGAAGCACCTGAAGTTCCACGACCGGTCGGGCCGCGCGATGCACGCCTCGGGGTCGCTCGTCGACTTCGGCCTCTACTTCTTCCACAACGCGCGCAAGCTCATCGAGCTCGGCAAGGGCCCCTACTTCTACCTGCCGAAGCTCGAGTCGCACCGCGAGGCGAAGCTCTGGAACGACATCTTCGTCTTCGCCCAGGACTACGTCGGCATCCCGCAGGGCACGGTGCGCGCGACCGTCCTCATCGAGACGATCCAGGCCGCGTTCCAGATGGAGGAGATCCTCTTCGAGCTGCGCGACCACTGCGCCGGCCTCAACGCGGGCCGCTGGGACTACATCTTCTCGATCGTGAAGACGTTCCGCAGCCGCGGCCGCCGCTGGGTCTTCCCCGACCGCACGCAGATCACGATGACGGTGCCGTTCATGCGGGCCTACACCGAGCTGCTCGTCTCGACCGCGCACCAGCGCGGGGCGTATGCCATCGGCGGCATGAGCGCGTTCATCCCGAACCGCCGCGACCCCGAGGTGACCGAGCGAGCGCTCGCCGCCGTCTCGGCCGACAAGCGCCGCGAGGCGGGCGACGGGTTCGACGGCACGTGGGTCGCGCACCCCGACCTCATCCCGACGGCTCGCGCCGAGTTCGACGCCGTGCTCGGCGACCGCCCGAACCAGCTCGACCGCCTGCGCGAGGACGTCGAGGTCACCGCGGCCCAGCTGCTCGACATCCCGTCGGTGGGCGGCGCCGTGACCGAGGCCGGCGTGATCGACAACATCCAGATCGCGATCCGGTACATCGAGTCGTGGCTGCGCGGCATCGGCGCGGCCGCGATCGAGAACCTCATGGAGGACGCGGCGACGGCCGAGATCTCGCGCTCGCAGATCTGGCAGTGGCTGCACGACAACACGATCACCGCCGAGGGCACGCGCATCGACCAGACGTACATCGTCCAGGCGATGGGCGAGGCGGTGCGCGGCCTGCCCCGCTTCGAAGGCGACCGCTTCGACGACGCGATCCAGGTGTTCCGCTCGGTCGCGCTCGAGCCCGAGTTCCCCACGTTCCTCACGCTGGGGGCGTACGCCCGCTTCCTGTGACGGGCACCGCCCACGCGGGCGGGAGACCGGGGATGCCCCGGCGGGACACGATCCCGCCGGGGCGTCCCCGCATGCGCTGGTCGAGGAGCGCCGACGTGGAGCGGCGACGCGTCTCGAAACCCGGTGAGACGCTCTCGAGACCGGCTCACCGGGTTTCGATACGCGTGCTCCTTCGTCGCTCGCTTCTCGACCAGCGAGGTGTCGTCAGCGCAGCGGCACGCCCACGTCGCTGCCGCCCTCGGGCGTGAGCCGCGCGTTCATCGAGAGCAGCATCGGCGCCGGCGCGAAGCCGCCGGCGAAGAGCGCCTCGCCCTGCCGGAACCACGGCGACCGGGCGATGAGCGCGGTGGGGGCGTAGCCGAAGTACTCGGCGAGGTTCGCGAGGTCGATCGGCGAGCTCATCTTCATGAGCGCGAGGTTGTCGCACTGCGACACGATGCCGGGGTGCACCTTCGACGGCCGCTGCGTCGAGAGCAGCAGCCAGAGGCCGTACTTGCGCCCCTCGGCGGCGATCTGCTCGATGCGGTCGCGCACCGCGACCGCGAGCGCGGAGGCGGGCGCGGGCGAGCACAGGTTGTGCGCCTCGTCGATGACGAGCAGCGTCGGGCGTCGCTCCTCGCGGCGGTTCCAGAGGTCGTCGAGCACCTGCAGCGCGACGACGAGGTGCTGCTCGGGGGTCGAGAACCCGCCGAGGTCGAGCACCGTGGCGTCGGCGCGCTCCTCGACGATGAGCGAGGCCTCGCGGTGGTGACCGGCCCACACCTCCCAGTCGAGCACACCCATGTTCTCGATGCGCAGGCCGAGCGCGCGCTGCACGGGGTCGCTCGAGCCCAGCAGCTCGGGCAGCACCTCGTCGGGCTCGTCGGCGCTCAGCGTGTCACCGAGATGCACGATCGCGTTGAACTCCTCGCGGTCGACGACGGGGTCGAGGCGCAGCACTGCTGCCTTCGCTTCGAGGCTCAGCGTCCGGAAGCGGGCGCGTAGCGGCTCGGTCCCCGGTGTCGAGGGCCGCAGCACCCGGATGACGCGCTGCCGCAGCAGGTCGGCCGTCGGCCCGCTGGCGTCGGGGTTGAGCTCGCCGAGGCGCACGAAGTCGGAGTTCGGATCGAAGACGACGACCGGCAGCGCCGTGTGCGCGATGAGCTGCTCGAGCACGACGCCGAGCGCGTAGGTCTTGCCCGAGCCGCTCTGGCCGACCCAGAACGTGTGCCGGTTGAAGCGGTGGCCGAGCAGCCGGGCAGGCCGCACCGGCGGGCTGAGGTTGACGCCGATCTCGAGGGTTGCGCCCATCGCCGAGTGCACGTGGTCGATCGTGTCGGCGTCGGCCATCTCGACGGCCGCGGCCTCGAACGGCTGACCGCCCCGCAGGTCGAAGCCGGTGCCCACGATCCGCCCGAGCAGGCGACCGCGCACCGACTGCGGGCCCGCGTCGTCGGTCTCGCGCTCCTCGACGAGGCCGAGGTGGCGGTCGTCGTCGACGACCACGAGCAGCAGTGTGCCCGCGGTGAACGGCGTGCCCGAGGCATCCGGGATCGTGAACGAGCGCCCGTCGTCGGAGTGGGCGAAGAGGGGCGAGCTGCGGTCGGCCATGCGCCGATCATGACACGCACGCTCGGCCGGGCGACAGAGCCGGCCCCCTCCGGCGCGGCGTCGCCGGCGACCCGACCGCCCGGCGCCGTCACCTGCGTCACACGCGACCGCGGCGTCGCCCCCTCTGGCAGAATCGCGACGTGACCGGCGTGACCGAACTCCTCATCCGCCCCGCTGCCGCGGCCGACGTCGACGCGCTCGCCGAGCTCGCCGCCGAGACGTTTCCGCTCGCGTGCCCGCCGCACACCACGGCCGAGGCCGTTGCGGACTTCGTCGCGCGCAACTTCACGGTCGGGCACTTCGCGGGGTATCTCGCCGATCCCGACCGGGTCGTGCTCGTGGCCGAGCGCCTGGCCGAGGCGTCCGCCCGTCTCGTCGGCTACAGCATGCTGATCGGCGGCGAACCGCGCGATACGGATGCCGCGGCCGCCGTCACCGCACGGCCCGCGGTCGAGCTCAGCAAGTTCTACACGCGCGCCGACGAGCACGGCGGCGGCATCGCGTCGCCGCTCATGGCCGCGACGCTCGACGCCGCGCGCGCCACCGGGGCGCTCGTCTGCTGGCTCGGCGTGAATGAGGAGAACGCGCGAGCCATCCGCTTCTACGAGAAGCACGGCTTCACCAAGGCCGGCCGCAAGCACTTCACCGTCGGCGGCCGCATCGAGAACGACTGGGTACTCGCGCAGCCCCTCGCCTGACGCGCGCACCCCCCCCGCTCCGCTTCCGCCGGCCGCGCACGTGCCCTCGGCGCTCCGCCCGGCACTCCGGGGGTGCTTCTGCGACACAGCTCGACCCGACACGCCGCGCGTCGGTCGGGAATGCACCCCGGAGCGGTGAGCCGTCGTGCCGTGCCCGGGCGATGACAGACCGGCGCAGCCCCGCGCGCGGTCAGGCGGCGGCCGCGGATGCCGCGGCGCGAGCCGCCCGGCGGGCGATCCAGGCCGTGCCGAGGCCCGCGGCGAGGAAGATCGCGGCGAGCACCCCCCAACCCCACACGCCGTGCGAGATCGCCGTCGCGTTGACCACGAGCGGGGCCGCGAGCGCGCCGACCGAGTAGCCCATGCCGAACACGCCCTGGTAGGTGCCGGCCCGCACGGGGTCGGCGAGCTCGAAGCTGAGCCCCCAGCCGCCCGCCTGCGACAGCACCTCGGCGAAGGCGTGCGCGAGCGCGGCGACGACGAGCACCGCGATGGCGAAGCCCGTGGGCAGTCCCGCCGCGGCGGCATAGACGAGGCACGCGGCGGCCATGAGCCAGGCGGCGATCGCCGAGACGCGCCCCGCCACCCGCAGGTCGTGCGTGCCGCGCGACATCGGCACCTGGAAGACGACGACGATGACCGTGTTGAGGATGAGCAGCGCGGCGATGAGCACCTCGGGCGCCGCGGTCTCGCGCGTGATCCACAGCGGCACGCCGAGCTCGCCGACTCCGAACTGCATGCCGAAGATCGCGCTGAGCACCGTGAGCGCGAGGTATCGCGGGTCCCGCCACGGCGAGTGCGACCGCCAGTCGCGCCGCTCCGCGGCGATCGCGTCGGCGGTGGCCGCGGCATCCACCGACCCGGTCGCGGTGACCACCTCGGCGACCGCCGGCCGCGCCGGCGCGTCGACGTGCGCGGGCAGCCGCACGAGCTGGAACAGGCCCAGCAGGTAGAGCACGCCCGCGCCGATGATGAGCCCGCGGTACGCCTCGGCGGTGCCGAGCGCGAGGGCGAGCGCGCCGAGCCCCGAGCCGACGGCGATCGACACGTTCGTGACCGTGCGCAGCACCGCGCGGGCGTGCACGCGGCTCTCGCCCTCGAACGCCCGCGCGATGATCGCCGAGCGGGTCGAGTTCGCGCCCTGCTCGAAGAAGCCGCAGACGACCGCGATGACGAGCGCGGTCACGAAGTCGCCCGCGAAGACGTAGGTGATGAGCGCGACGCCCTCGATCGAGGTGAAGAGGATGAGCAGTCGCTTCGCACTGAAGCGGTCGGCGAGCCAGCCGCCGGCGAACGAGGCGACGACACCGGCCGCGCTCGCCGCGGCGAGCACGATCGCGACCTCGCTCGGCGCGAGGCCGACGATGAGGGTGAAGTAGAGCACCGTGACGGCGAGGAAGATGCCGCGGCCGATGCGCGAGATGAGGGTCGCGCCGACGAGGATGCGCAGCACCGGGTCGGCGACGGAGGCGGCCAGGCGGGTGCGCCAGGTCGGGCGGGCGGTTCCGTCGGTCGACGGGGCGGATGCCGCGGGGTCGACGGCCGGCGTCGAGCCGGTGCCGGGGTCGGTCTCGGTGGGGGTGGTAGGGCTCACGGTTCAGTTCTGGCAGAGCCGGGGGGCCGGCGAAATTGATGTAGCGTATGCCTTCATGTTGCGCTACGTGCTGAACGAGACGGATGTCGCGGCCGTGCGCTTCGGCATCTCGCCGCTCAGCGAGCTCGGCCTGTCGTTGCGGGCCGTGCGCGACCCGTCGCGGTTTCCGCTGCAGCTGCCGTGGGTCGCTCGCACCGAGGCGGCGCGGGCGGGTCTCGACCATGCCGTGCTCTCGGCCCTCATCGACGACCGCCTGTGGACGCCCGACTTCCTGAACCCCCGCCCCGAGTCACCGCTCACCCGACTCGACGACGAGTTCGCGGTGCTCGCCGAGACGCCGGCGGAGGTGTTCCGGCGCGACCTCGAGGCCGTCCACGGCGAGGTGCCCGCGGTGTTCGCCGGCTCGCACCGGGCGGCGCTGCGCCGAATCGTCGCCGCGCTCGGCGAGCTCTGGGAGTCGTCGTTCGCCCCGTACTGGCCGCGGATGCGCGCCGTGCTCGAGGCCGACGTCGTGCACCGCGGGCGGATGATCGCGCAGTCGGGGGTCGCATCGATGCTCAACGGGCTGACGAGCACGGTCGAGTTCGCCGACGGCGTGCTCGCGGTCAGGCTGCGGCATCCGCTCGAACGTACCCAGGCGATCGGCGGGTCGGGCCTCACGCTCGTGCCGACGATGTTCACCCGGCGCGCGTCAGCGCCCGTGGGGGACGGCCCGCCGATGCTCATGTACCCCGCCCGCGGCCAGGGCGCCCTCTGGGAGGCCGAGGACGTCGCGAATCCCGCGGCGGTCGCCGCGGTGCTCGGCGAGACCCGCGCCCGGCTGCTCTCGGCCCTCGGCGACCCCGCGTCGTCGACCGAGCTCGGCGTGCGGTTCGGCGTCACCGCCTCGGCGGTGAACCAGCACCTGCGGGTGCTGCGCGACGCCGGCCTCGTGGTCTCGACGCGGTACGGGCACAGCATGCTCTACCTCCGCAGCGAGCTCGGCACGGCCCTGCTGGCGGCGGGGCGGTGACGCCGCCGCTCGCGGCCGACTCCACCTGAACGGGATGCGGCGGCGGGGCCGGTACCGCATGGGCAGCGGTCCCCATCGCGTCTCGGGCCGGGGGCTTCGTATGCTGGTCGGGCGAACTGAGGAGGAAGCATGGGCGACGGCGTCGACATCGATCTCGCGCGGCTCGACGAGGCCGGGCGGCAGCTGACCGCGGTCAAGCACGAGTTCGAGCACGCGTCGAACAACTCGCGTTCGCTCGCCGACGCCGTCGGGCACGACGGGCTCGCCGACGCGCTCATCGACTTCGCCGACAAGTGGGACGACACCCGCGAGGACATGGTCGAGAACATCGGCACCCTCGCCGAGGCCGCCTCCGGCATCTCCGAGGCGTTCTCGCAGCTCGACAGCGAGTACGCGGCGGCGCTCGAGGGCGAGCAGTGAGCCGCCCCGGCGACTGGTCGGCGCTCGGCCTCGGTCGCGACCCGATCCCCGGCGACCCCGGGCACGTGCGCGACGGCGGCCGCGACTACCTCGACGTCGCGATCGCGATCGGCGACGCCGTCGACGCGCTGCGCAGCATGGAGCTCGACGGCGACGAGTCCGACGCAGTGGAGACGCTCATCACGAACGCCGGCGACGTCGCCGACTCGATCTCGCGCGCCGAGGAGCGCTACCGCGAGACCGCGTTCGCCCTCCTCGAGTACGCACCGCGGCTCGCGAGCGCGCAGGAGACGTCGATCGAGGCGCTGCACCTCGCGCAGTCGGCCCGCGACGACGCCGACGAGGCCGAGGCGAAGGAGGCGCGCTACCTGCGCCTCGCCGAGGGCGAGGCCGACGAGCACAAGGCCGTCGAGTACCGCGACCTCGCGCGTCGCGCGGGCGGCGACGCCGACGACGCGGGGGCCGGCCTCGCCCATGCCCGCAACAAGCTCCATGATGCGATCGAGGAGCGCGACCGCGCCGCCCGCGACGCGGAGGACCGCATCCGCGACATCGTCGACAACGACGGCCTCAACGACTCCTGGTGGGACGACTGGGGCGCCGACCTGGTCGCCGTCATCACCGACATCGCCGGCTGGGTCTCGACGATCGCGGGCATCCTCGCGCTCTGCGTCTCGTGGATCCCCGTCATCGGCCAGGCGCTCGCCGGCGTACTGCTGATCGTGGCCGGCGTCGCCGCTGTGATCAACGCGATCGGCAACATCGCGCTCGCCTCGACCGGCGAACGCAGTTGGGTCGACGCCGGCATCAGCATCGTCGGAGCCGTGCTGTCGGTCGTCGGCCTCGGCGCCGTTGCGCGCTCGCTCGGCAAGATGGCCTCGATCGCGCGCATCAACCGGCTCGCGGCGAAGCAGCCGCTCGGGCCGGGCGAGGTGCTCGACCTCGTGCCGCTGCGCGGCGCGAACCGGTTCTCGGTCGCGCAGATCCGCGAGTCCGAGGCGGCGTGGCGCGCTCCCGTGCCCACGTTCGACGAGGGTGCGCCCCTCTACCGCCTGTACGGCGACGGGTCGGGCCAGATCGGCGGCTCGTTCGGCAGCGTCGATCCGACGACACTGCAGTTCCCGCACAACACGCTCGGGCTCCCCGCGAACAACTCGATGGAACGCATGGCGACGTTCGCGGTCGACGCCGGGGCGACCCCGGTCAACGTGCGCCACGCGCTGCCGTACCAGGGCACCCTCGGCGGTGCACCCGAGTACGTGTTCCCGCGCGGCAACGGCGTCACCGTGGTCGACGACGTGCCATTCTCGATCCCGTGACCCGCATCCGCGATCTCGAGTTCCCGCATCGGGCGGCGCTGTACCGCGGCGACGGCAGTGGCGTCGCGGTCGTGCTGCGGTCGAAGCCGCTCGACGCAGGGTCGTGCTGGGCATCGGTCGAGACGCCGGGATCCGGGATCGGTGACGGCTTCCTCTACCTCGAGACGCGCGGCGGCGGCGACGTCGAGGGCGCGCTCGTGCTGCAGGTCTTCGCGTTCTCGGTCTCCGGCGACGCCGACGACGAACGGCCCGACACCTGGTCGACGCACCTCGACCCGAGACTCACCTCGCTCGGCGAGTACGTCGGGGTGGAAGACCCCGACCGGGCGCTCGACGACGACCGTGCGAGCGCCGCGAAGCGTGCCGCCGATGCCGAGCGCGTCCGGGCCGGCACCCTCACGACCCGTGCGGTGATGGACGGCCGCGACTGGACCGTCACCATTCCGCCGACCTTCGGCGACGGCACGACGCATCTGTCCTGCACGGCCGACGACGACGGAGAGGTGCGCCGTCTCGAGACCCGCGAGGATCGGAGCCTCCTCGAGCGGGCGACACGGGTCCCGACGACCATCGAGGCGGTCCGGCAGGTCCGGCGACGGGTGCTCGGGGGCACGCGCGCCGAGACGGTCCGCGTGACCCTGCAGCCCGCCGCGGAATGATCGGAGCGGTACGGCCGCCCGCCGCACGTGCGGCGGAGGCGTCGGCATACGATGGTGGTCACCCTGTTCCCCCTCGCCGACGAAAGGTGACGCGGCATGGCTGAGACCGCGAGGCTCGTCGACCCCGGCGCCGATGTCGGCTCGGTCGCGCTCGCGGCGGCGCTCGCCGCCCGCGACCCGGCGGCGCTCGCGCGGGCGCTCCGCGACGACTGGGTGGTCGTGCCGGTCCGCGAGCGCGACGGCGCCACCGAGATCCGCCTCTTCGCCTTCGACACCGATGCGGATGCCTCGTCGGGGCCGGCGCCGCGCTGGGAGCTCCCGCTCTTCTCGTCGGCGGCGACGCTCGCCGCGTTCCTCGCCGACGAACCGGAACGGCGGTTCGAGTTCGTGCGCGGCCGGTCGCTCACCGAGTTCCTCGCCGACCACCGCGACGTCATCGCGCGCGTCGTGTTCGATCCGGCGGGCACCGATGCCGTTGCGGTCGCGGTCGACGACCTCATCGCGGCGCTCGTGCCGGCTGCCGCATCCGGTGATGCCGCGGCGACCGGCGACGGGGGTGCGCAGCGCTCGGGCATCGCCCCCGACGACCGCGCGGTCGACCTCGTGCTGCCGTTCACCGACGACTGGTTCGTGATCGACCTCACCGATGCCGCGACCGTCGACGATCGCATCGCCGAACTCGTCGATCGCCAGCTCGCGGGGCTCGAGGTCGGTGCGACGTTGCGCACGCAGCTGCGGCAGTGGCTGCGCCGCATGACCTCGGCGGCGATCGGCGGGCGCGGCCGCGAGGTCGCGTTCATGCTGCGCCGCACCGAGCAGGCGGCCGTCGCCCTCTCGCTCACGCGCTACTGGCAGCCGCTCGGCGCTCGCACCGAAGCCCCGGCCCCGCTCGACGAGGTCATCGCGCGGCTGCAGGCCCGCCTCGGCGAGGGCGACGAGCTCGTCGGCGCCGAGCTGCCCGCCGGACGGTTCGTGCGGCACACGCGACTCGGCTCGGGCGACGCCCAGCTCGGCGCGAGCGACATTCCCGTGCTCGCGATCGACTACTGGCTCGAGTTCCCCGACCGGCGCGGCCTCTGCCTCGTCAGCTTCTCGACGCCGCACTCCGATCTCCGCGAGTCGATCCTCGCCCTCACCGATGAGATGGTGACCGAGTCGGCCTGGGTCGTCCACGGCGCGGCGGCGCCCGCCGCCGACGCGGGGCCGGACCGCTCGTGACCCCGCCCGACGGCCCCATCGGCGTCGGAGCCGACCAGCCCATCGGCTCCGAACGGCTCGCCGCGGCGCTCGCCTCGGGCGACGCCGAGGCGATCGGCCGCGCCCTGCGCCTCGATGTCGTCGTCGTGCCGCTCGTGCGCGGCGCCGACGGTGCGACGCAGATCCGGGTGTTCGAGCACGACGGGCCGTCGCTCCAGCTCGTGCTCTTCTCGTCGGTGACGTCGTTCGCCGCGTTCCTCGTCGACGACCCGGCTCGCGAGTTCGACCTGCAGCGGGGCACCGCGCTCGCACCGTTCCTCGAGCAGTACCGCGACCGCATCGGCCGCGTCGTGTTCGACCCGGCCGGCCCGCACCCGGTGATCGCCCCCGTCGACGCCGTGCTCGAGTCGCTCCGTCCGCGCCCCGACGACGACGAGGTCGACTGGCTCGCCGGCGGCGACGGGTCGGGCGCCGCAGCGCCGCCCGCCTCCTCGGACCGACCCGGCACGTCGGACACCCGCTCGGGCGAGGTCATCGACTTCCGGCTCGCGGTGCCGTTGCGCGGCTGGACGCGGATTCCGGCGGGCGACGTGCTCGAGTACCCGAAGCACGCGCTCAGGCAGCTGCGGGGCGAGCTGCGCCGGGTGCCCCGCGCGGAGCGAGCCGGTGCGACCGCCTGGCTCGACGCCGTGATCGCCCGAGTCGCCGGCGCCGAGGGAGCGCGCGAGGTCGGCACGACCGTCGACCTCGACGGCGGCGCGACACCGGTGCTGCTCGCACGGTACTGGCGGCCGGGCGCCGATGCCGCCACCGCGCGCAGCTCGGCGGCCGACGCGACGGGCGGCGAATCGGTCGCGCCCTTCGTGGTCGACGGCGCGGAGTTCGGCGTCGTGCGCACGGTCGAGTCGCTCGATCCCGCGGCGCCCGGCGGACGGACGAGTGCCGTCGAGGTCGTGCTGCCGTGGCCCGACGGCGGCGGCGCCTGCATCGTGCTGCTCACCGCGCCCGCGACGGACCGTCGAGCCGGGCTGCTCGAGATCGCGACCGCGATCATCGGCGGCGGGTCGTGGGCGACCCGCGCTCGCACCTGACCGTCAGGCGGGGTCGGGCGCGACCCGCAGCACGACCTTGCCGCGCACGTGGCCGGCCTCGACGATGCGGTTCGCCTCGGCGCCGTCGGCGAGCGGCAGCTCGCGATCGACGTGCACGCGCACGGCGCCGTCGTCGATCAGCCTCGTGATGACGGCGAGGGTGCGCGCATCGGGCGAGACCGAGTAGCCGGTGGCGCGGATGCCACGGGCCGAGGCCTCCTCGGCCATCGTCGGCCACGAACCGGTCGGCACGTTGACGACGAGACCGCCGGGGCGCAGCGCATCGAGCGAGCGCGTGCCCGTGGCATCCTTCACGTTGCCGACCAGGTCGATCACGACGTCCTGGTCGCGCGCGACCTCTTCGAAGCGCTCGGTCGTGTAGTCGACGACGCGATGGGCGCCGAGGTCGCGGAGGAACTCGGCGTTGCGCGCCGAGGCCGTCGTCGTGACGACGGCCCCGAAATACGCCGCGAACTGTACGGCGAAATGCCCGACCCCGCCGGCTCCCGCATGCACGAGCACCCGCTGGCCGTCGTGCACGCGCGCCGTGTCGACGACCGCGCCCCATGCCGTGAGCGCGGCGAGCGGCACGGCGGCGGCGTGCGCGAAGTCGAGCGAGGCGGGCATCGGGGCGACGCTCATCGAGCTCACCGAGACGAACTCGGCGAAGCTGCCGCCCGTGCGGGGCACGCGCCCCATGCCGTAGACCCGGTCGCCGGGCTGCAGCGGGTGGGCCGCGTACGGCACCTGCTCGACGACGCCCGCGAAGTCATGCCCGAGCACGGCGGGGAACCCGGTGATCGCGGCGGCCGTGCCGCGCCCGGCCCGCGTCTTCACGTCGATCGGGTTGACGCTCGCGGCGACGACGCGCACGAGCACCTCGTCGCTGACGCGCAGAGGCCGCGGCACCTCGGCGAGGTGGAGCTCTTCGGGACCGCCCGTGCGGTCGATCACCAGGGCCCGCATCGCGGGCCGATCGTTCGTGTGCGTCATGCGTCGTCCTCCCGCCTCCATCTTGCCGTGATCGCTAGGCTGCACTCAGCGTCGCGACGAGGGGAGCAGGATGCGTCGGGTCTTCGGAGTACTGCGCGTGCTGGCGGCCGCGCTCATCATCACCGCGATCGTCGGCCAGTTCGCCAAGAGCCTCTCGATGGTCGACGACCCGGCGTCGTTCGTCGTCAACTTCTTCAGCTTCTTCACCATCCTGTCGAACGCGCTCGCGGCGGTCGTGCTGCTCGTCGCCGCCGGGTACGCGTTCCGCGGCCCGGCTGACACGGCGGGCTTCACGGTCGTGCGGGTCTGCGCGACCGCGTACATGACGACGACGTTCGTCGTCTACAACACCCTGCTGCGCGACATCTCGCTCGACCAGGCGACGACCGTGCCGTGGTCGAACGAGATCCTGCACGTGTGGGCGCCGCTCTACGTGCTGCTCGACTGGCTGCTCGCCCCCGGGCGGCAGCCGGTGCCGTGGCGGCGGCTCTGGACCGTCGCGATCTTCCCGCTCGCGTGGGCGGTGTACACGATGATCCGCGGGGCGATCGTCGGGTGGTATCCCTACCCGTTCCTGAACCCCGCCGTGAAGCCCGGCGTCGGCTACGACGGCGTGCTCGTCTACATCGTCGCGATCGCCGCATTCATCCTGCTCGTGGGCGCGGGCGTCATCGCGATCAGCCGCACGGCGTGGCCGTACGCGCGGCGCGCCGTCGAGGCATCCCCGGTCGAGGCGCCGACCGCCGCGGCCGCCGACGCCCCCTGACCCCGGCGATCACGACCGGCGCGCGCGCTCGAGCCAGTTCGCGAGGTGCTCGGCGAGCACGGCGTTCTGCCGCGCCTGCCCCGCGTCGCGCTCGGTGAGCATCGCGAGGGGCGCGCCGAGCGCGCCGGCCCAGTGCTCGGCGACCGGCACGGGATGCACCGGGTCGCGCGGCGCCGCGACCACGAGCGAGCGGATGCCTCGGCCCGTGAGCCGCGCGAGCTCGCCGTCGTCGTCGAACGCCCGGTTGCGCGGGATCTCGACGAGCCGCATCGCGCGCCGGGCCGCGTCGGGCGACGTGAACTGGGTGAGCAGCCCCTTCGCGGCGGCGGGCGACTCGTCGGCGATGCGCTGGTAGAGCTCGCGCTCGCGGAACTCCTGCGCGCCGGCGGGCCCCGCGTCGATGAGCAGCTGCCCGATGACCGGGAACGGGCGCAGGTTGTCGGGCAGCGCCCGGTGGTCGAACGCCGGCCGCACGAACACCGCCCGGTCGATCGGCAGCAGGTCGCCGATGAGCAGGCGCATGGCGATCGCGGCGCCCATCGAGAGCCCGATCACCGTGAGCGGGTCGCCGGTGCCCGCTTCGCGACCGGTCGCCTCCGCGATCTGCGCGCGCGTCGTCTCGGCGACCTCGGCGGCGAGCCGGTCGATCGCGAAGTCGGCGGGCTCGCCGACGGTGAGGTAGCCGCCGTGAGCGCGCACGTCGGGCGCGATCACGAGCTCGTCGTCGCCCGCCACGGCGCGCACGGCAGGGGCGAACAGCTCGAGCGGCTGGCGCCGGTCGGCCCCGAGGCCGTGCAGCAGGAGCGTGGTCACGCGAGGGCGCCCGGCCGGTAGTACGCGCGGGGATCGGTGGCCTGCGGGTTCGGTCTGATCGCCGTGAGCAGCTCGTTCGCGAGCCCCACGAGGATCGCGATCTGGTCGTCGTCGCGGTCGACCCAACGGCACTTCGGCTCGTCGTCGACGGGCACGAAGTCGGCGTGCTCCTCCCACACCACGAGGGTGCGCTCGGCACCGAGCACGTACTGCTGCCACCACACCTGCCGCAGGTACCCGCGCGGGATGCCTCGCCAGGGCTTCGACGTCGTCTTGATCTCGCACAGCTCGAGCGCGCCGTTCGGCGCGACGCGCAGCCCGTCGGGCGTCGCGAGATGCCGGCGCTCGGTCTCGGCGTGGAACAGCAGCGTCGAGCCCTCGAGCCCGTGCGTGCGCTTCGCCCACTCGGCGATGACGGGTTCGCGGGCCCGGCCGTGGTCGGTGTACCGGCTGCCGCCGAAGCTGTGGCGCGAGCCGTGCAGCTTCTCGTGGGCCGCGGTGCGCACCGACTCGCGGGTCGCGAGCTTGGCCGCGTCGGTCGCGGTGATGCCCTGCGACCGGGCGCGCAGCCAGGCGACACGATCACTCGAATCGGCGACGACGCGGGTCTCGTGCGGATGCCTCGGCCGGGGGTCGGGCGGGGGAGCCCACGTGTCGCCCTCGAGATCGAAGAGGGCGAACGGTTCTGGCACGTTCCGAGCGTACTCGCCGCCGCCGTCGTTGCGGAGCGAGTGCAGCGAGCGTCTCGAAACCCGGCACCGTACGATCGACGGCATGCCCCGACCGACGACGACCGCCGCGCGCGCCGCCCGCCCCGCGGCATCCGGCCGCGACCGCTCCCGTCCGCTGCCCGCCGCCCTCAGCTGGGCGGTGCTCGCCGCGTTCGCCGCGCTCGTCGCCGTCGGCGTGCTCACGGCGGCCGTGCCGTGGTGGGTCGCGGCGTGGTACGGCGCCTGCTCGCTCGTCGCGTTCGCCGCCTACGGGTTCGACAAGCTCGCCGCCGGCCGGGGCGGGCAGCGGGTGCCCGAGCGCACGCTGCACCTCGTCGACGTCGCCGGCGGCTGGCCGGGCGCACTCGTCGCCCAGCAGTGGTTCAGGCACAAGACGCGCAAGCGCAGCTTCCGCCGCGTGTTCTGGGCGGGTGTCGTCGTCAACATGCTCGCGCTCGCGGCGCTCGTCGTCTGGCTCGGCGCCGCGCGCTGACCTCGCCGTCGCGGGAGGCAGTCAGCCCTCCGTCGGCGCGAAGCGCGCGCCGACGAGCCGTTCGCGGTCATGGAACCCGTCATCGCGATCGTCGTGCTCGCGTGATGCGCGTCGCTTCCGTTCGGATGTGATCACGTCGGCTTATGCGTACGCAGGTGACGACTTTTGATTGACGCCGCGACAAAAGTAGGCGACAGTGTTCGAGCACGGAACTCTCGACGTTGAGACGGAAGGAAACAGCATGTGTTACGGGCATGACGGAGCGGGCGCACTTCGCGCATCACTGGGCGAGCGCGGACTGAGCCGCCGCGGGCTCCTCCTCGGCGCGCTGGGCGCGACGGCCGCGGCCGCGACCTTCTCGGCGGGGGCGGCGCCCGCCGTGGCCGATGTCGCGGCGAAGCCGTGGAAGCGGGTGCCGCCGGGCAAGATCAGCATCCAGCTGTGGACGGTGCGCGAGGCGCTCGGCGCGCCCTGGGGTCCCGGCGACTACGACACGACGCTCCGTGCGATCGCCGACCTGGGCTACCCGCGCGTCGAGCAGGCGCTCGGCTACTTCGGTCGCACCGCCGCCGAGCTGCGCGCGTTCTACGATGAGATCGGCGTCGTGGCCTCGTCGTCGCACGACGGCCCCTCGGCCGATGCGGCCGCGCTCGAGCAGAAGCTCGAGAACGCGGCGACGCTCGGGCAGCGCTACCTCAACGTGCCGTACTTCGCCTCGAGCTCGCTCGCCGACTGGCAGCAGCTCGCCGACACCATGAACGCCGAGGCGCAGGCCGCCGCCTCGTACGGCATCGCCTACGGCTACCACAACCACGCCCACGAGTTCACGACCGACCTCGGCGGCGGGCTCACCCCGTGGCAGGTGCTCGCCGAACGGCTCGACGCGGCCCTCGTGCACCTCGAGATCGACCTCTACTGGGCGGTCACCGGAGGCATCCAGAGCGGCGACGGCGCCGCCGATCCCGAGCAGTTCGCGATCGACGTCATCGCGGCTGCGCCGCAGCGCGTGCGCCAGTTCCACGTGAAGGACCGGCACGTCGGCGGCGACATGGCCGACCTCGGAACCGGCACGATCGACTTCGCGCGCATCTTCCGGGCGCACGCCATCGAGGAGTACATCGTCGAGAACGACACTCCCGACGTCACGCCGCTGCAGACCGCCGAGGTCGGGTACGACTACCTGCGCGACCTGCGCTTCTGACCCTTCGTCGGCCCCGGGATGCCTCGGGGCCGGCGCCGGTCGGCGCGGATGCCTCGGCTCAGCGCGCGGCGAGCGCGTCGATGCCCTCGGGCGAGAGCACGTGGTGGATGGCGAGCATGCTCGCGCCCAGCACGGCGGCGTTCTCGGCGGCGGCCGACTGCACGATCGAGAGGTGCTCGGTCGCGAGCGGCATCGAGCGCGTGTAGACGACCTCGCGCACGCCCGCGATGAGGTGCTCGCCCGCCCGCGCCATCGAGCCGCCGATCGCGATGACCGACGGGTTCACGAGGCTCACGCATGCGGTCAGCACCTCGCCGATGTCGCGGCCGGCCTGGCGCACGGCCTGGATCGCGTCGATGTCGCCGCGCTTCACGAGCTCGACGACGTCGCTGCCGGTCGCGGCGTCGATGCCGCCCTCCCTGAGGGCGCGGGCGATCGCCGGGCCGGAGGCGAGGGCCTCGAGGCATCCCCGATTGCCGCAGTGGCAGGGCACGTCGCTGCCGCGGGCGACGCGCACGTGGCCGATGTCGCCCGCGATGCCCTGGGCGCCGCGCTGGAGCAGGCCGCCCGAGATGATGCCAGAGCCGATGCCGGTGGCGACCTTCACGAACATGAGGTGCTCGACCTGCGGCCAGGCGAGCGCACGCTCGCCGAGGGCCATGATGTTGACGTCGTTGTCGACGAGTACCGGCACCTCGAGGTGCTGCTGCACCCAGCCCGGCACGTCGAAGCGGTCCCAGCCGGGCATGATCGGCGGGTTCACCGGGCGGCCGGTCGAGTGCTCGACGGGGCCCGGCACGCCGATGCCGATCGCGACGAGGTCGCGGCGGTCGCGGTCGAGGCCCTCGATGAGCGCGAGGCCCTGCTCGACCATCCAGCCGAGCACGGCCTCGGGCCCGAGGGCGATGTCCTTGCGCTCGGAGTGCTCGACGAGCACGGTGCCCGAGAGGTCGGTGACGGCGAGGGTCGCGTGCGAGGCGCCGAGGTCGGCGGCGAGCACGATGCGGGCCGCGGGGTTGAGCGCGAACTGCGACGGCGGCCGGCCGCCCGTCGAGGCGGCGTCGGCGACCGGGGTCACGAGGCCGAGTCGCATGAGCTCGTCGACCCGCGCGGCGATGGTCGAGCGGGCGAGGCCCGTCGACTGCGCGAGCGACGCGCGCGTGCGCGGGGCGCCGTCGCGCAGCAGCTGGAACAGCTCGCTGGCCCCCGACGCGCCGAGTGCGGATCCCCGGCTGATGTCCACCATGCAACCGAGTAAAGCACACGGTCTTCGTTGTGCGGCACAGGTGCTATGTGATTTTCAACGAACAACTTTTGACGAGGGACTAGCAAAAGGTGTCGCGAGTGTGCCACGATGTCCGCATGACAACGGACGTCATCGCCCCGGCCCGCACTCGACGTGCCGGCTTCGTCGGTGGCGGCTTCATGGCCGCTGTGCACTCGCGTGCCGCCCGCGCCGCCCGCGCCGACCTCGTCGGCGCCGCCTCGTCGTCGCCGTCGCGCGCCGCCGCGGCCGCCGAACGCCTCGGCATCGGTGCGGCCTACGACTCCTTCGAAGCCCTGCTCGCCGACCCCGACATCGACGTCGTGCACATCTGCACGCCGAACACGACGCACGCCGCGTTCGCGCGGGCGGCGCTCGAGGCCGGCAAGCACGTCATCTGCGAGAAGCCGCTGGCGACGACCGCGGCGGATGCCTCGGCGCTGGCCGAGCTCGCGACCGAGCGCGGACTCGTGGCCGCCGTGCCCTTCGTCTATCGCTTCCACCCCATGGCGCGCGAGGCGCGAGCCCGGGTCGCCGCGGGCGAGACCGGGCGGCTGCTGAGCGTGCACGGCGCGTACCTGCAGGACTGGCTCGCCACCCCCGGCGACGACGACTGGCGCGTCGACGCGGCGCTCGGCGGACCGTCGCGGGCGTTCGCCGACATCGGGTCGCACCTCGTCGACCTCGTCGAGTTCGTCGCGGGCGAGCGCATCGTGCGGCTCGCGGCCTCGACGCGCACCGTCTACGCCGAGCGGGCCGACCATGCGGCGATCGAGACCGAAGACCTCGTCGCGCTCGTCGTCGAGCTCTCGTCGGGCGCGCTCGGCACGCTCCTCGTCTCGCAGGTCGCACCCGGCCGCAAGAACGCGCTCTCGATCGAGCTCTCGGGCACCGGCGCGAGCGTGCGCTTCGAGCAGGAGCGGCCGGACACCCTCTGGATCGGCCGCACCGAGGCGTCGAGCATCGTCGAGCGCGACCCGGCACGCCTCGCCGCCGACGCGGCCAGGTTCTCGCTCGTGCCGGCCGGGCACCCGATGGGCTACCAGGACGCGTTCAACGCCTTCGTCGCCGACGCGTACGCCGCGATCGACGGGGCGCGTCCCGACGGACTGCCGTCGTTCGCCGACGGCCTGCGCGCCGCGCGGGTCACCGAGGCGGTGCTCGCCTCGGCCGAACGACGCGACTGGGTGGAGGTGGCGGCATGAGCGGCACGATCCCCGCGACCGGCACGGCCGGCACGACCCGACCGGCCGGCGAGCCCGTGCTCGTCGCCGAGGGACTCGAGAAGTCGTTCTTCGGCGTGACCGTGCTGCGCGGCGTGGGTCTCACGCTGCGCGCCGGCGAGGTGCACGGCCTCGTCGGCGAGAACGGCGCCGGCAAGTCGACCTTCATGAAGATCCTCGCGGGCGTCTACGAGCGCGACGCCGGCACCGTGCGCCTCGGCGGCGAGGAGGTCGCGTTCACCCACCCCGTGCAGGCCGCGCGCGCCGGGCTCGCGACGGTGTTCCAGGAGTTCAACCTGCTGCCCGAGCGCACGGTCGCGCAGAACGTCTTCCTCGGCCGCGAGCCGAAGCGGCGCGGCCTCGTCGACCGCAAGGCGATGCTCGCCGAGACCCGGGCGCTGCTCGCCGAGCTCGGCATCGACTCGATCGACGCGGATGCCCCGGTGCGCACCCTCACGGTCGCCGAGCAGCAGATCGTCGAGATCGTCAAGGCGCTCTCGGTCGACGCCCGCGTGATCCAGATGGACGAGCCGACCGCGGCGCTCGCCGACCACGAGGTCGAACTCCTGTACGCGATCGTGCGGCGACTGCAGGCGCGCGGCGTCGCGATCCTCTACGTCTCGCACCGGCTGAAGGAGATCTTCGACCTGTGCGACACGATCACCGTGCTGAAGGACGGCGCGCTCGTCTCCACCGGCCCCGCCGCCGAGCTCGACACCGACGAGCTCGTGCGACGCATGGTCGGCCGGCCGATCTCGGCGTACTTCCCCGATCCCGAACCCGGCACCGTCGTCGGCGATCCGCGCCTCGAGCTCCGGGGCGCGGGCAACGCCTACGTCGACGGCGTCGACCTGACGCTCCGCGCCGGTGAGATCGTCGGTGTCGCGGGCCTGCAGGGCTCGGGCAGAACCGAGCTCGTCGAGGCGGTGTTCGGCATCGTGCCGTTCACCCGCGGCGAGCTGCGCCTCGACGGGCACGCGGTGCAGGTCTCGTCGGCGCGGCAGGCCGTGAAGCGCGGCGTCGCGCTCATCACCGAGGACCGCAAGGCGCAGGGGCTCGCGCTCAACCAGTCGATCGCCGACAACGCGCTGCTCGTCATCCGCTCGGTGTTCTCCCGGCGCACCCGAGAGACCCGGCGCGAACTGCCCGGGGTGCTCTCGTCGCTCGAGCTCACCTCACGGGGTCTCGACCAGGAGGTGCAGTTCCTCTCGGGCGGCAACCAGCAGAAGGTCGTGCTCGCGAAGTGGCTCGCCACGAAGCCCCGTGTGGTGCTCCTCGACGAGCCGACCCGCGGCATCGACGTCGGCGCGAAGGTCGCCGTCTACACGCTCATGCGCCGGCTCGCGAACGAAGGGGTCGCCATCCTCATGATCTCCTCCGAACTGCCCGAGGTGATCGGCATGTCCGATCGCATCATCGTCATGCACGACGGCCGCGCCTCGGCAGAACTCCCCGCGCGCAGCGACGAGGCGACCATCCTCGGCGCGGCGACCGGCACACTGCGCGTCGGCGGGGAGGAGCTGCGATGAGCACGACGACCCCGACCGCGCGCACGGCGAAGCCGCGCCGGCGCCGTCTCGACTCGAGCCTCATCGTGGGCATCGCGCTCATCGCCGTCATCGTCGTGGGTGCGATCCTCGTCGCCCTCGACGGGCGCAACTTCTTCAGCGCCGGCAACATCCGCGACATCCTCACCGGCATGAGCGTGCTCGGCTTCGTCGCCATCGGCCAGACGCTCGTCATCCTGTGCGCCTCGCTCGACCTGTCGGTGCCGTACGTGGTCAGCCTGTCGAGCCTCATCGCGGCCGACCTCATGGCGGGCAACCCCGCGAACATCCCGATGGCGGTCGCCGCGGTCATCGTCGTCGCGGCGGCCATCGGACTCGCGAACGGCCTCATCGTCACGAAGCTCAAGGTCAACGGATTCATCGCGACCCTCGGCACCGGCCTCATCATCAAGGGCTACCTCGACTCGAACTACAAGGGCACGAGCGGGCAGGTGCCGTGGGAGTTCCAGCTCATCGGCGCGACGGGCATCGGTCCGATCCCGGTGTCGACCCTGCTCATGCTGCTCGTCGCGCTCGGCGGGGCGTTCTTCCTCGCCCGCACCCGCACCGGCAACCACATGTTCGCGGTCGGCGGCAACGAGCAGGTCGCGCGCCTCTCGGGCATCCGCACCGCGCGGCCGCTCATCGTCGCCCACGTGCTGTGCTCGATCACGGCCGCACTCGCCGGCCTCCTGCTCGCGAGCCGGCTCGGGGTCGGCAGCCCTGTCGTCGGCACGCAGGGCGGCTACGACCTGCTCTCGATCGCCGCGGTCGTGCTCGGCGGCACCCTGCTCATGGGCGGCCGCGGCTCGATCTGGGGCACGATCGGCGGCGTCGCGATCTTCGCGGTCGTCGACAACGTCATGAGCGTCATGCAGGTGAACCCGTTCCTCAAGGACGTCGTGCGCGGCGTCGTCATCGTCGCGGCCGTCGCCGTCTACACGAGTCGGTCGGTCGACCGGCGCAGGCCCCGGTTCACGAACGCGGCGCCACCGCCGACGGGCGCAGGCGTCACTCCATCGGGCGACGGCAGCGACGCACGAGCGGAGGCCCGCGCATGACCGCCGTCTCGACCGAGCGCCCCGGCGCCGGACAGCGCCTGGCCGACCTCGGCCGCGCCCTCGTCAGCCCCCGCGGCGCCGTGTTCCTGCTGCTCATCGTGCTGCTCGTCGCGATCACGCTGCTCAACCCGTCGTTCGCCGAGCCCGGCCAGTTCATCCGGTTCATCCAGCGGGTGGCACCGGTCGCGATCGTCGCGATCGGCCAGTACTTCGTGATCGTCGGCGGCGAGTTCGACCTCTCGATGGGGTCGGTCGTGACCGCGCAGGTCGTCATCGCCGGCAACCTCATCGGCCAGGACGAGGCGAAGTCGCTGCCGGTGCTCGCGCTCATGCTCGCCTTCGGCGCACTCGTCGGACTCGTGAACGGCCTCATCGTGTCGTTCCTCAAGGTGCCGAGCTTCATCGTGACGCTCGGCATGATGCTCGCCCTGCTCGGCGGCACCCTCTACTGGACGGGCGGCGCCGCGACCGGCAACCCCGCCGACGGCTTCCGCGAGATCGGGCGCGGCGGCATCCGCGACCTCCCCGTCATCGACATCCTGCCGTGGTCGGTGGTCGTGCTCGCGGTCGTGCTGGCCGCCGCGATCTGGTTCTCGAAGCGCCCGTTCGGCCGCACGATCATCGCGCTCGGCGACAACCCGACGACCGCCAGGTTCTCGGGCACGCGCAACTGGTGGGTGAAGACCTCGACGTTCATGATCTCGTCGCTCTCGGCGACGGTCGCGGGCGTGCTGCTCGTCGGCTATGCGGGCGTGCACCCCTCGGTCGGTCGCGGGTACGAGTTCACCGCCATCACCGCGGTCGTGCTCGGCGGCGTCGTGCTCGGCGGCGGGCGCGGCTGGGTCGTCGCAGCCGCGGCGGGCGCGTTCGCCCTCGAGGCGCTCTTCACCCTGCTGAACTTCGCCGGCGTCCCGTCCACGTACCGCGATGCGGTGCAGGGCGCGATCATCATCCTCGCCGTCGCCTACTCGGCGACCACCTTCCGGGCCCGCCGCCGTGGCAGGGGCGTCGAGCCGACGCCGGTCGCGCCGGTCACCACGGGGCCGGATGCCTCGACCGGGGCCGCCCCCGACGCGGCATCCCCGATCTCGCCCGAGACGGCGACCACGACTTCGCCCGAAGCGGCGATCCAGACTTCGCCGGCACCGGCGGAGGAGCGCGATGCCGAGGCATCCGCTCGCCCTGCACCCATTCCCTCGACGCCGAGGGCTGACAACGAAACCAAGGGAGGTTCGTGATGCGACGCAGGTATGCGGTGGCATCCGCCATGGTCGGCGCCCTCGCGCTGATCGCGCTCGCCGGCTGTACCACCGACCCCAACGTGACCGCGCCGACGGAGGACGCCGGCGCCACGGAGGAGGCCGTCGAGTGGTTCGACCAGGAGCTCTTCGACAAGCAGGACGCCGAACGCGACGTCGTGCCCGAGGGCCCCGACGGCCAGCCGTGGCTGCAGTACATCAACGCCGAGATGGTCGACACGTCCGAGTACAAGAGCGACGGCGCGAAGAAGGCGTGCTTCGCCAACGCCTCGATCTCGAACCCGTGGCGCCAGACCGGCTGGATCACGATGAACGAGCAGCTGAAGGTGCTGCAGGAGTCGGGTGTGATCAGCGAGATGGAGACGCGCGACGCGCAGGACTCCGACGACACGCAGATCGCCGACATCGACTACTTCATCAACGAGGGCAACTGCGACGTCTTCATCATCTCGCCGAACTCCACGGCCGCGATGACGCCCGCCGTCGAGCGCGCGTGCGACACGGGCAAGCCCGTGATCGTGTTCGACCGCGGCGTGCAGACCGACTGCCCGGTCACGTTCATCCACCCGATCGGCGGATTCGCGTGGGGCATCGACACGGCCGAGTTCCTCATCGACGAGCTGAACGAGGGCGACAAGGTCGTGGCGCTCCGCATCCTGCCGGGCGTCGACGTGCTCGAGCAGCGCTGGGCCGCTGCCGAGAAGCTGTTCGACGAGGCCGGCATCGAGGCCGTCGACTACTTCACGGGCGCCGACCCCGCCGAGATCAAGAAGATCATCTCCGACGAGCTCGCCAAGGGCGACGTGCAGGGCGTGTGGATGGACGCCGGTGACGGCGCCGTCGCCGCCATCGAGGCGTTCGAGGACGCCGGCGTCGACTACCCCGTGATGACGGGCGAAGACGAGATGAGCTTCCTCCGCAAGTGGAAGGACACCGGGCTCACCGGTCTCGCGCCGGTCTACTCCAACTTCCAGTGGCGCACGCCGCTCCTCGCCGCGGAGAAGATCTTCGCCGGTGAAGAGGTGCCGCAGGAGTGGGTGCTGCCGCAGTCGCCGATCACCGCGGAGGAGGTCGACGAGTACCTCGCGCTCAACGAGAACATGCCCGACGGCCACTACGCGAAGTTCGGCGGCGAGGACCTGCCCGGCTACCCGACGGTCTGGGAGGACCGCATCATCCCGTAAACCGCAACCGGTCGGTCGAGCGGTGGGTTGAGTAGGCGCGCAGCGCCGTATCGAAACCTAGCGCGAAGCGCGTATCGAGACCACACGCACGATCGTGGTCTCGATACGCTCGCTTCGCTCCCTACTCGACCGACCGGGTTCACGACGGAGCTCTGCAAGGAGGCAGCATGCGCCGCACCATCGGCGTGAACACCTGGGTGTGGGCGTCGCCCCTCACCGACGAGAACCTGCCGGCGCTCGCCGCGAAGGCGGCCGAGCTCGGGTTCGGCGCGATCGAGCTGCCGGTCGAGAATCCGGGCGACTGGTCGGCGGATGCCGCGGCCGAGGTGCTGCGCGAGCACCGCCTCGCACCCATCGTGATCGGCGCCATGGGCCCCGGGCGCAACCTCGTCGCGGCGCCCGGCTCCGAGGTCGTCGCGACCCAGAACTACCTCGTGCACTGCCTCGGCGTCGCCGAGCGACTCGGCTCGCCGGTCGTCGCGGGCCCGTTCACGGCCGCGACGGGCCGCGCCTGGCGCATGGACGCCGAGGAGCGCGAGGCGCGCTACCGCGAGCTGCGGGCGAGCCTCGCCCCGGTCGTCCGCAAGGCGGAGGCCCGAGGCATCCGGCTCGCGATCGAACCCCTCAACCGCTACGAGACGAGCCTCGTGAACACCGTCGAGCAGGCGCTCGAGGCGCTCGGGCCGCTGCTCGGACCGGGCCTCGGGCTCGCGCTCGACAGCTACCACCTCAATATCGAGGAGAAGTCGATCGGCGGCGCGATCCGTGCGGCCGGTGAGCACCTCGCCTACGTGCAGGTGTGCGGCAACGACCGCGGCGCCGTCGGCGACGACCACCTCGACTGGCCCGCCTTCCTCGACGCGCTCGACGACGTCGGGTACACCGGGGCGCTGGGCCTCGAGAGCTTCACTGGCGAGAACGCCACGATCGCCGTCGCCGCCTCGGTGTGGCGGCCGCTCGCGCCCTCGCAGGACGAGCTCGCGGCACGGAGCATCCGATATCTGACCGCACTGCAGGACGAAAGGGAACCCGCATGAGCGCCTCCACCCACCCCGTCACCCTCTTCACCGGGCAGTGGGCCGACCTGCCGTTCGCCGAGGTCGCGCGCCTCGCGGCGGAGTGGGGCTACGACGGGCTCGAGATCGCGTGCTCGGGCGACCACCTCGACCTGAAGCTCGCGGAGGAGGAGCCCGGCTACCTCGCCGAGCGTCGCGAGATCCTCGACCGGCATGGCCTGGAGGTCTACGCGATCTCGAACCACCTCACCGGGCAGGCGGTGTGCGACGACCCGATCGACTTCCGGCACCAGGGCATCGTGCGCCCGTACACGTGGGGCGACGGCGATCCCGAGGGCGTGCGGCAGCGGGCCGCCGACGACATGAAGCGCGCGGCGCGCGTCGCCCGCAAGCTCGGCGTCGACACCGTCGTCGGGTTCACGGGGTCGGCGATCTGGCCGTACGTCGCGATGTTCCCGCCGGTGCCCGCGAGCGTCATCGACGCGGGGTACGAGGACTTCGCGAACCGGTGGAACCCGATCCTCGACGTGTTCGACGCCGAGGGCGTGCGCTTCGCGCACGAGGTGCACCCGTCGGAGATCGCGTACGACTACTGGACGAGCGTGCGCACCATCGAGGCGATCGACCGCCGCGAGGCGTTCGGCTTCAACTGGGACCCGTCGCACATGATGTGGCAGGGCATCGACCCCGTCGGCTTCATCGTCGACTTCGCCGACCGCATCTACCACGTCGACTGCAAGGACACCCGGCTGCGCCCCGCGACGGGGCGCGCCGGCATCATGGGGTCGCACCTGCCGTGGGGCGACCCGCGCCGAGGATGGGACTTCGTCTCGACGGGGCACGGCGACGTGCCCTGGGAGGACGCGTTCCGCGCGCTCGACGCGATCGGCTACACCGGCCCGATCTCGGTCGAATGGGAGGACGCAGGCATGGACCGGCTGCACGGCGCTGCCGAGGCGGTCGGGTTCATCCGCTCGAAGCTCTTCCCGCGCCCGGCCGCGTCGTTCGACGCCGCCTTCTCGAACCAGTAGGAGCCCGCATGCCGATCGAGCACACCGTCGTCTTCCGCCTCGTGCACGAGCCCGGCTCCGACGAGGAGCGGGCGTTCCTGCGCGACGGCCGTGACGCGCTGACGGCGATCCCCGGGGTGACCGGGTTCGCGATCAGGCGCCAGGTCAGCCCGAAGAGCGACTTCACGCACCAGTTCCGCATGGAGTTCGCGGATGCGGAGGCGTACGACGCCTACAACCGGCATCCCGCCCATATCGGCTTCGTGGAGGGACGCTGGGTTCCCGAGGTCGCCGACTTCCAGGAGTACGACTTCACGGCCTGACCGGCCGGCCGGGCGGCTACCCGGCTACTCGACCGACCAGTAGTACACCTTCGTCTTCGGATGCTTCGGGTGGTCGTCGACCGAGCGGTCCCACGTGGCATCCGTGTGCCCGCCGTAGTACACGTGCACGTCGCCGTCCTCGTCCTCGATGACGGCGGTCACGATCGCGGTGTGGTCGCGGTCGCCCGAGGCGTCCCAGTCGAACTGCACGATGTCGCCGGGCTTCACCTTCGCGCGCTGCGCGTCGGAGAGCGGCGTGGCCCGCTCGGGGTGGGCGGCGAGGTAGTCGCGGAACAGGGTCGACGACCGCCATGCGTCGCTCGACGCGTACGGGTCGCCGTCCTCCGAGTGCCACCACTCGTCGTCGACCGCCCAGCCGCGCTCGATGAGCGACTGCGACGCGAAGTTCACGCAGTCGTCGTCGCCGAGCACGCCGTACTCGTCGTTCGCGCCGTCCCAGTACTCGCGCACGTACTCGAGCTGGCGCAGCACGGGCGCGGGCAGGTCGGGGTCGAGCTCGAGGGCCGCGGCGTTCGGGCGGCTGCCGTGCCCGCCTTGCGTGCCCGGCCCGGTCGGGCCCGGCGGTGCGGACGCCGCGATCGCCGCGGTGACGATCGCGACGACGAGCCACGCGACGAGTCCGAGCACGACGAGCAGCGCGCCGCCCACGACGAGGCGTCGGCGCAGGTACACGCCGGGGGAGGGGCGGGTCGGCTGGCTCATCCCCTCCACGCTACGTCGCCGATGGCGCCGGATTCGGAGATCCTGCCGACACGCCGCGAAATCGGGCGGAAACCGTGGCGCGTCGCGGGAATCTCCGAATCCGGCGACACGGTCAGCGCTCGGTGACCGCGCCGTTCTTGATGTGCAGGCGTCGCTCGGCGCGCCGGGCGACGGCCGAGTCGTGCGTCACGATCACGAGGGTGAGCCCGCGATCGCGCCACAGCCCCTCGAGGAGGCCCAGGATCTCATCGCGGGTCTCCTCGTCGAGCGCGCCGGTCGGCTCGTCGGCGAGGAGCACGTCGGGCTCCTTCACGAGCGCCCGGGCGATGGCGACGCGCTGCTGCTGCCCGCCCGAGAGCTCGCCCGGCACGTGGGTCGCCCGATCGGCGAGCCCGACCGCCGCGAGCGCCTCGGCGGCGCGCCGGCGTCGCTCGTCGGCCGGCACGCCGAGCGGCTCGAGCCCGGTCTCGACGTTCTCCTGCGCGGTGAGCGTCGGGATGAGGTTGAACCCCTGGAAGACGAAGCCCACCTCCTTCGCACGCACGCGGGCGAGCTTCGCGTCGGGCAGGTGCGAGATGTCGGCGTCGCCGAGACGCACCCGACCGCTCGTCGGCCGGTCGAGCGCGCCGAGCATCTGCAGCAAGGTCGACTTGCCGCCGCCGGTCGGCCCCTGGATCGCGACCATCTGCCCCGAGCCGATCTCGAGCGTGACGTTCTTCAGCGCCGTGACGGTGCGCTTGCCGGGGTACTGCTTCGTGACGTTCTCGAGCACGTACATGGGGGTTCCCTTCGGTCGGCCGGGTGCCGCCGGCCGGGTTTCGATGGCGGATGCCTCGGCGCCGGCGCCCTGGCCGGTCGCGGTGTCGAGCGCGGTCATGCGACGCTCCGCAGCGCCTCGGCGGGGCGCAGTCGCGAGGCCCGCCAGCCGCCGATCGCACCGGCCAGCAGCCCGCCGAGCACGGCGAGCCCGATCGCGACGGCGATGACGCTCACGGTGACCGGGGCGCTGAGTACGACGTCGGTGGTCGTCTGCGTCGCCGCCGCCGCGCCGAACGGTCCGCCGCCGGCGAAGCCGCCCGCGGCGTCACCGCCAGGGGCTCCGCCGGGACCGCCCGGGCCGCCGGCCGTGAAGCCGCCGCCCGTGCTGCCGCCGAGGGTGAGGCCCAGCGCGTTGACGACCCAGATGCCGGCCAGGCCGAGCACGAGGCCCGCGGCGCCGCCGATGAGACCCTGTACGAGCGATTCCCCGGCGACCTGGCCGACGATGCGTCCGCCCGGCCAGCCGATCGCCTTGAGCGTGCCGAACTCGCGCGTCCTGCGCGTGACGCCCTGGATCGTGAAGAGGATCGCGATGAGGAACGCGGCCACGAGCACCGCGAGCGAGATCCACAGGCCGAGGTTCTGGATGAGGCTCGACGCGGTCGAGAGCGAGCCCGACACCTGCGAGGCGAGATCGGACTGGGTCGAGACGGTCGTGTCGGGCAGCGCCTCCTCGATGTCGGCCTGCACGGCGTCGATCCGGTCCGACGAGGTCGCCTGCACGTAGAGGTCGCTGATCATGCCGTCCTGCCCCGAGAGCGATTGGGCGAGGTCGAGCGGGATGTACGCATTCGACGCGGTCGTCGCGTCGGCCGAGGTCGAGGCGACCGTGCCGACCACCTCGAAGTCGGTGCCGCCGAGGTCGATCGTGTCGCCGACCGCGAGCTCGGCGCTCGTGGCGTACGTCGCGTCGAGCACGACGACGGCCTGGCCGGTGTCACCCGACTCGAGGCCGCGGCCGCTTGCGAGCTCGACCGACGAGAGCGGGCCGACGGCCGACCCGGCCGGGTCGACGCCGAGCACCGTGACGCGGTCGACGTCGAAGGCACTGCCGCCCGCGCCGTCGAAACCGCCCTGCGGGGGTTGCTGGGGCTGCTCGCCGGAGCCGGGCGCGGTCTGGTCGCCCCCCTGGGCCGAGAAGTCGGGCAGCTCGCCCGAGAACGTCACGTTCTCGAGCGACAGGGTCGCCGCGGCGCCCGCCACACCGTCGATGCCCTCCACCGTCTCGAGGGCCGACGCGTCGAACGCCTGTGAGCCGGGGCCCGAGGTGAGTCGCGACTGGCTGATCTCGGTCGAGCCGTCGGCCGTCTGGCCGTCGTCGGCGCCGAACTCGAAGCGCTGCCCGCCGCCGCCCGCGCCGGGGGCCGTCGGCGTCGCGCTCACGGTGAGGTCCGTGCCGACGCCGTAGACCGACTGCAGCACCTGTGCCTGCGCGTTCTGCACGCCGGTCGAGACGGCGTTGACGATCATGACGAGCGCGATGGCGAGCGCCATGCCGATCGCGACGATCGCGGTCTGCCTGCGCCTGCCGGCGAGCTCGCGCCGGAGGTAGGTGAAGAACATGGGGGTCCTCTCGTTGGGGTCGACGCGACCGTACGAGCGCGCGCTGTGGCTCGACTTTGGCCCGCCTGTGCGTCGGCAATGCGTGCACGCCGCCAGCGGCATCCGGAATCGCACAGGCGGGGCATAGGAATCGCATAGCTCGGTGCGGATACTGGAGACATGACCACGACGCCCGCCGCCTCGCACCGTGCCCCCGCGATCGCCAAGGGCGACGGCTCGATGGTGCGCGTGCTCGTCGTCGACGACGAGCACTCGCTCACCGAGCTGCTGAAGATGGCGCTCAAGTACGAGGGCTGGGACGTGCGCACCGCGGCCGACGGGGCGACCGCCGTGCGGGTCGCCCGCGAGTTCCGGCCCGACGCGATCGTGCTCGACATCATGCTTCCCGACATCGACGGCCTCGAGGTGCTGCAGCGCGTGCGTGCCGACGGCACCGAGACGCCCGTGCTCTTCCTCACCGCGAAGGACTCGCTCGACGACCGCATCGCCGGGCTCACCGCGGGCGGCGACGACTACGTCACGAAGCCGTTCAGCCTCGAGGAGGTGGTCGCGCGCCTGCGCGGACTCATCCGCCGTTCGACGCTCACGCTCGCCCAGGCGAAGGACCCGGTGCTGACGGTCGGCGACCTCACGCTCGACGAGGACTCCTACGAGGTCGCGCGCGGCGGCGAGCCGATCGAGCTCACCGCGACCGAGTTCGAGCTGCTGCGCTACCTCATGCGCAACCCGCGCCGGGTGCTCTCGAAGGCGCAGATCCTCGACCGGGTGTGGTCGTACGACTTCGGGGGCAAGGAGACGGTGGTCGAGCTCTACATCTCGTACCTGCGCAAGAAGATCGACGCGGGCCGTGCGCCCATGATCCACACGGTGCGCGGCGCCGGCTACATGCTCAAGGCGGCGGGATGACGCACCCCGGCGACCCCGGATACGCCGCAGCGGCCCGCCGGGAGGCGACGGCGCGCGGGCATGACGACGAACGCACCGGCGACACGGCAGGGCACGAGGCGGATGCCTCGGGCCGTCGTCCATGGACCCTGCGACGCCGGCTCCTCGTCATCGTCGCGTCGCTCCTCGTCGCGGTGAGCGCCGTCGTCGGCGTCGTGAGCGTCGCCGTGTTCCACAGCTCGTCGGTCGCCCGCCTCGACGCCAACCTCGACTCGGCGATCTCGCGTGCGAACGTCGCCATCGCCGGACAGCCGCCCGGGTTCCCGGGCGACCCCGACGCGGCGCCCGGGCTCGTGCTCAACGTGCCCGGCCAGGAGGCCGGGACGCTCGCCGCCCTCGTGCCGCGCGAGGGCGAGCCGCGCGCCGGTTACATCACCGAGCAGGGACGCGTGCTCGACCTGTCCGACCAGGTCGCGAGCACGCTCGCGGCCGTGCCGGCCGACGGCCAGCCCCACTCGATCCGCATCGACGACTTCGGCGACTATCGCGCGCTCGCCGTCGAGGAACGGGAGTGGGACGGCGTCTCGATCGTGCTCGCGCTGCCGCTCGCCGAGGTCGACGCCGCGACGTCGCAGCTCGCGATCACGATCACGATCGTCGCGCTCGCCGGGCTCGCCGCGGCGCTCGCGCTCGGCTCGCTCATCGTCACCCGGGCCCTCAGCCCGCTCGCGCGAGTGACCGAGACCGCCCAGCGCGTGTCGGAGCTGCCGCTCGACCGCGGCGACGTCGCACTCGCCGAACGGGTCGACGTCGACGACGACGGCACCGAGGTCGGCCGGCTCGGCTCGGCGTTCAACCGGATGCTCGGGCACGTGGCATCCGCCCTCACCGCACGTGAGCAGAGCGAGCAGAAGGTCCGTCGCTTCGTCGCCGACGCCTCGCACGAGCTGCGCACCCCGCTCGCGTCGATCCGCGGGTACGCCGAGCTCACCCGCCTCCACGGCGGCGAGCTGCCCGAGGACGTCGTGCACGCGCTGTCGCGCATCGAGTCGGAGTCGGTGCGCATGACCGAGCTCGTAGAGGACCTGCTGCTGCTCGCCCGCCTCGACGAGGGCCGCGAGCTCGTGCACTCCGACGTCGACCTGCGCGCGATCGTCGTCGACGCCGTCGGCGACGCGCAGGCCGCGGGCCCCGACCACGAGTGGACGGTCGAGGCGGGCGACGCGCCCGTCGTCGTGTCGGGCGACGACGCGCGCCTGCGCCAGGTGCTCGCCAACCTGCTCGCGAACGCGCGCGTGCACACGCCCGCCGGCACCGCCGTCACGGCGCGCCTCACGAAGGCCGACGGCCGGGCCCGGCTCGACATCGTCGACGACGGCCCCGGCATCGACGAGGCGCTGCGCGACCGCCTGTTCGAGCGCTTCGCACGCGGGGATGCCTCGCGCTCGCGACGCGCCGGGTCGACGGGCCTCGGGCTCGCGATCGTGCGCGCGGTCGTCGAGGCGCAGCACGGCACGGTCTCGGTCTCGTCGCGGCCGGGCCGAACGGTCTTCACGGTCGAGCTGCCCCTCGGCTGACGCACAAACATCCGACCACCTCTGGCGCGTCGGGCGCCCGGACCCCTAGCGTGTGGAGGAGTCACGGGGTCGTGGCACCGCGCAGACGCGGATGGAGGCCGTGGCCCCGGCATGTCCGAAGGAGCATCCGCATGTCCTCAGCGGTACCTACCGCCGCACGACGACGCCTCACCCGCACCGCCGCCCTGCTGACCGCCGTCGTCGCCGGCGCCGGGATCGCCGCGGCCTCGCCCGCGTACGCGAGCCCCGACCCGGCCGAGCCGACCTTCCAGGACGGTCTCTCGCAGGCGGTCTTCACGAAGAACTCGGCCGAGTGGATCAACGAGGAGGCCTGGGTCGAGAGCGAGGTCGACTCCGACCGCGACGGCCGTCCCGACCTCGTGCACATCGACGTCAGCCGCGTGCCCGAGACGAACTCGGCCGGTCTCGACGTGCCCGTCATCATGGAGCTGAGCCCCTACTACGCGGGCGGCTCGCAGGTGACGAACTGGTCGGTCGACCACGAGATCGGCGACCCGCCGACGACGAAGGAGCCGTGGCCCGCCTACCAGCCGGTGAATCGCACGAGTCCGACGATCTCGCGCTCGCTCGAGAGCACCTGGGTGCCCCGCGGCTTCGCGGTCGTGCACGCCGAGGGCTTCGGCAGCGGCTGGTCGGAGGGCTGCCCCACGTCGGGCGGCGTCAACGAGTCGCTCGCCGGCAAGGCCGTCGTCGACTGGCTCAACGGACGTGCGAAGGCCTACACGAAGCCCGACCGCGCGACCGAGGTCACGGCCGACTGGACCACCGGCAGCGTCGGCATGATCGGCACCTCGTACAACGGCACGCTGCCGATCGGCGTGGCCTCGACGGGCGTCGAGGGGCTCGACGCGATCGTGCCGGTGTCGGCGATCTCGGACTGGTACGACTACTACCGCGCGAACGGCGCCGTGCGCGCCCCCGGCGGCTACCAGGGCGAAGACCTCGACGTGCTCGCCGACTACGTCTACACGCGCTTCGACCAGGAGATCTGCCAGCCGGTCATCGACGAGCTGCGGGCGAACCAGGATCGCGCGACGGGCGACCGCAGCGCGTTCTGGGAGGAGCGCAACTACCTCGCGAACGCCGACGAGATCACCGCTGCGACCCTCGTGGCGCACGGCCTCAACGACTGGAACGTCATGACGAAGAACGCCTCGGCCCTCTACGAGGAGCTCAAGGCGAACGGCGTGCCGCACCAGATCTACCTGCACCAGGGCGGCCACGGCGGCAACCCGAACGACACGCTGCTCAACCGCTGGTTCACGCGGTACCTGTACCACGTCGACAACGGCGTCGAGCAGTTGCCGAAGGCGTACATCGTGCGAGAGGACCGCACTCTCACCGAGTACCCCGAGTGGCCCGATCCGGCGACCGAGAGCGTGAAGCTGAAGCTCGCCCGTGCCGCGCAGTCCGACGGGGTGGGCACGCTCGCCGTGTCGCGCGACGGCTCGAAGGCGACCGAGGACCTCGTCGACGACGCCTCGATCACCGCGTCCCAGCTCGCCG
The DNA here is from genome assembly GCF_058349945.1 of Agromyces cucurbitae. Taxonomy (NCBI): domain Bacteria; kingdom Bacillati; phylum Actinomycetota; class Actinomycetes; order Micrococcales; family Microbacteriaceae; genus Agromyces; species Agromyces cucurbitae. Next base: position 1,099,678 of record NZ_JBYRES010000001.1, read on the forward strand.
CGGCGGCCACGTCGCCGAACCGCCTCGCCTACCGCACGGCCGCCCTCGGTGCGCCGATGCGGCTCTCGGGCACGCCGACGGTGTCGCTGCGGATCGCGGTCGACCGACCGAAGGCGAACCTCACCGCGCTCCTCGTCGAGTACCCCCTGACGGGCTCGCCGAAGATCATCACGCGCGGCTGGATGGACGTCGAGAACCGCGACTCCGATGCCGTCACGACCCCGATCGCGCCGGGCACGGCGTACGACTTCTCGTTCGACCTGCAGCCGAAGGACTACGTGTTCCAGACCGGCTCGCAGATCGGCGTGGTCGTGCTCTCGAGCGACAACGAGTACACGGTGCGGCCCGCGGCGGGCACGACGCTGACGCTCGACCCGTCGAAGTCGACCGTGCAGCTGCCGCTCGTCGGCGGCATGGAGGCGCTGCAGGAGTCGCTGCACCTGGGCTGAGCCCGCGGCAGCCGCCGGAACGCCGAAGGAGCGCATCGGGACCGATGGTCCCGATGCGCTCCTTCGTTGCGGCGCGAACGGCGGGGGAGTCCGTTCGGCGCCACCCGGGCGGCGGGGGAGGTCCGCCCGGAGATCAGGCCTCCGCGAGCACCTTGAGCATCTCGGCGAAGGTCTCGAGCTCGGCCACCGAGCGCTCGCTGAGCGCCTCGTGCAGCCGCGCCTGGTTCTTCGACCGAAGCGCCGCGACCCGTTCGATCGCGAACGGCGTGGGCTCGAGCACCCGCACCCGCCCGTCGCGCTCGTCGGGGCGGCTCACGACCAGTCCGTCCTCCTCGAGGATGCGCATCTGCCGGCTCACGACGCTCTTGTCCATGTCGAAGAGCTCGGCGAGCTGGTGCGCGTTCGACGAGCCGAGGCGCACGATCGTCGAGAGCAGCTTGTACCCGGCGGGGTTCAGCTCGGGGTGGATCTCGCGGGCCGCCTCCTTCCACACCGTGCGGGCGCGGTTGAAGACGACGGCGAGCTGGTCTTCGACACGGGCGATGGCCTCGTCGAGTGACGGGTCGGTCATGGCGATCATGCTACTTGCGCGCCTCCTGCGCAGCGGTCGTCGCGGCCTTCGGCGAGCGGGATGCCCCGGGGTCGGCGCCGGTCGCGGCATCCAGCCCCTCGACGACCTGCAGCGACGACGTGACCGGCGCGGCGATCTCGGCGTCGGCGAGGTCGATCGCGACCTGCTCCGCCTCCTCGGCCAGGCTCTGCGCGGCGTTCTTCGTCGACAGCGGCTTGTTCGGGAGGAATGCGATCGCGATGAGGCTCAGCACGGCGAGGGGGATCGCGATGATGAACACGTCGGCGATGCCGTGGCCGTACGCGCCCTCGACGATCACGCGGATCGTCTCGGGCAGCTCCGAGACCTTCGGCAGGCTGCCGCTCGCGAGCGACTTGAGGGCGTCGATCTCGTCGGGCGAGGTCGGGGTGAACTTCGAGAGGCCGTCGGTGATGTGCGTCGTCACCTGGGTGGCGAGCACCGAGCCCATGATCGTGACGCCGATCGTGCCGGCGATCGAGCGGAAGAAGTTCACGCCCGAGCTCGCGGCGCCGAGCTGCGACGGCGGGGTGTCGTTCTGCACGACGAGCGTGAGGTTCTGCATGACCATGCCGAGGCCCGCGCCGAGCACGAACATGTAGACGGCCACGAGGGTGAACTCGGTGTCGTAGCGGAGCGTCGACATCGCGGTGACGCCGGCGATCACGAAGACGGTGCCGAGCAGCATCCAGCCCTTCCACTTGCCGAAGCGGCTCACGAGCTGGCCGATGCCGATCGAGGCGCCCATCTGGCCGACGATCATCGGGATCGTCATGAGGCCCGACTCGGTCGGGGTCGCTCCGCGCGCGAGCTGGAAGTACTGCGCGAGGAAGACGCTCGTCGCGAACATCGCGACGCCGATCGCGATCGAGGCGATCACCGAGAGGGTGAACGTGCGGTTGGTGAAGAGCGTCATCGGCACGATGGGCTCCTCGACGAAGAACTCGGTGACGACGAAGCCGATCATCGCGGCGGCGGCGACGCCGATGATGACGTAGCTCTCGATCGAGTCCCAGTCGAACTGGTTGCCGCCCATGGACACCCAGATGAGCAGGAGCGAGACGCCCACGGTCAGCAGGATGGCGCCGAGGTAGTCGATCTTCACGCGCTCGCGGTTCGGCTTCGGCAGGTGCAGCGTGCGCTGGATCATGATGATCGCGGCGATCGCGAAGGGCACGCCGATGAAGAAGTTGGCTCGCCAGCCGAACGCGTCGGTGATGACACCGCCGAGCAGCGGCCCGCCGATCGTGGCGAGCGCCATGATGCCGCCGACGACGCCCATGTACTTGCCGCGCTCGCGCGGCGAGATGATGAGCGCGACCGCGATCATGACCAGCGACATGAGGCCGCCGGCGCCGAGGCCCTGCACGACGCGCACGGCGATGAGCATGCCGGTCGACTGCGAGAAGCCGGCGATGACGGTGCCCACCACGAAGAGCCCGAGCGCGATCTGCAGCAGCATCTTGCGGTCGAGGAGGTCGGCGAGCTTGCCCCAGATCGGGGTCGAGACGGCGGTGGCGAGCAGGCTCGCGGTGATGACCCAGGTGTAGGCGGCCTGGTCGCCACCGAGGTCGGCGATGATGACGGGCATCGAGGTCGAGACGACCGTGCCCGAGAGCACGGCGACGAACATGCCCATGATGAGGCCCGAGAGGGCGGTGAACACCTCGCGCGGCGTGCGCTGCGCCTCGGTGTCGTTGGGGAGCGTTGCGGTCAAGGAGATTCCTCACAGAAAGTTGATTACGGTCAACTATAAATCATTTGTTGATAATCATCAACTATCGACCGAGGTCAACTATTCCGAGTTGGCCGATCGGTATCGTGAGAACCGGTGCGACGCGTGCCGCCCGGCGCGGTTCCCTCCCGCGCGGCGCACGTCGGAGGCACCGGTGACCGTCAGTCAGCTCGTCAATCTCATCGCCCGCGAGCTCGGCCGCCCGGCACTCCTCGAGGACGGCCGCTACCGCGTCGTGGCATTCAGCCCGCAGTCCGAGGTCATCGACGAGGTGCGTCGGCGCTCCATCCTCGAGCACCACGCCGGACCGAGCGTGCACGCCTGGCTCGCCGGCCTGGGGGTGTACAGCTCCGACGAGGTCATGCACGTGCCGCGCAACCCCGGGCTCGGCATGATGCAGCGGCTCCACGTCCCCATCCGCACGCAGGACGGCGCCCGCGCGCATCTCTGGCTCATCGAGGAGCCCGAGGTGATGCCGCCCGAGGACGTCGAGCGGGCGCGCGAGTTCGCCGCGCGCCTCGCCGAGGAGTGGGCCAGGCTGCTCTCACTGCGCGACGACGAGACCGCCCGCAGGGCCGAGCGCACCCGGGCGCTCTTCCTCGGCGAGCCGCGGGACCGGCTGCTCGCCGCCGACGAGCTCGCCGCCTCGGGCGACGTCGACACCTCGAGCGGGTTCCGCACCCTCCTCCTGACCGCCCGCGCGCACGGCCCGCTCGGCCGGGAGGAGCTCGAGGGGGCGGAGCGACGCATCCGCCGCTCGCTCGCGAGCGCAGCCCCGCTCACCCTCGTGACCGCCGACGGCGTGCTCGTCGTGACCCCCGACGACGGCGGGCGCCTCCACCCGGCGACGGGCGTCGTCGCCGAGCGGATCAGGTCGGCGGCCGTCCGCCCCGAAGGCCCGCTCAGCGACCCGCTCGTGGCCATCGGCGGCACCGTCGCGCACCTCGTCGACTCGGTGCGGAGCCATCGAGAGGCCCTGCGTGCGCTCGCGATCGCCACGGCGTTCGGCCTCCCGGGGCCCGCGGTCGCCTGGGACGAGCTCGGCGTGTACCGCGGGCTGCAGTCGGCGTCGGCGCTGGGCCTGCGATCGGCCGACTTCTCGGCGGGGCTCGCCGGACTCCTCGACGAGCGCGACGGCGACGTGCTCCTCGAGACCATCGAGGCGTACTTCCGGCACGGCGGCCGGCTGCGCGAGGTCGCCGGGCGGCTCAACGTGCACCGGGCGACGGTCTACCACCGGCTCGCCCGCGTCGAACGCATCCTCGGCATCGACCTGCGCGACGGCCTCGAGCACCTCGGCCTGCACCTGGCCGTGCTCCTGCATCGGATCGAGGCCGCCGCGGTCGCCGAGACGCCCGCCTCGTCCTGACGCCCGCCTCGCGCTGACGCCCGCCTCGCGCTGACGCCCGCTTTGCGGTGCGACAACTGTCGCAGCGGGGCGCGACGTTGCTCGACACCTGGCGGATGACCCGGCGGTGCGCCAGTTCCTAGGCTGTGAGCCACCTGACACGGGCAAGAACGAAGAGAGCAGGCACCCGCCGTCACCGCGGCGGAGCAGCATTCGTCGCGCCACCCATGCGCCGATCCTCGCCCCCGCGATGCGGCCCCCGCCGTGCCGCGGGACCTCCAGACGAAGGGAACCATCGCATGAACGCCCAACCGCTCGCTCCGCCAGTCGCCCCGCGTGCCGCCGCGCGCGGCACGGCGCGCCGCCGCGCCGGAGCACTCGCGCTCGCCGCGGCGCTGACCACCGGCCTGACCGTCACGACGGCACAGTCGGCGACCGCCGACGAGCCCGCCGTCGGCAGCTCCACGCTCGTCCCTATCCAGGTGACCGGGGACCCCTCCGAGCGGTTCTCGCTCGTCATCCTCGGCGACGGCTACACGGCCGAGGAGCAGCCGCTCTTCCGCCAGCAGGTCGAGGAGCACCTCGAGACGATGTGGAGCATCGAGCCGTACAAGAGCTACCGCAACTACTTCAACGTCTACGCGGTCGAGATCATCTCGGGCGAGTCCGGCATCAGCTGCGACTCGTCGCTCGACTCGCCCCGACGCAACACCCCGCTCAAGATGTCGTTCTGGGGCGGCTGCAACCCGAACAGCGTGCAGCGACTGATCACGATGGACGGCGCCAAGGCCCGCGAGTACGCGAAGATCGCGCCGAAGGTCGACCAGGTGCTCGCCCTCGCCAACAGCGACACGTACGGTGGCGCGGGCGGCAGCTACGCGACCGCGAGCGGCGGCAACTCGCTCTCGGCGCTGATCTCGCCGCACGAGATCGGGCACTCGCTCGGCGGACTCGCCGACGAGTACGACTACTACACGCGCGGCGTCACCACGGGCGACTACACGGGCGGCGAGCCCCGCTCGAAGCACCACACGATCATGACCGCCGAGGAGATGGCCGCGCAGCAGGCCAAGTGGTGGCGCTGGCTCGGCGAGCCGAGCGAGGCCGGCGGGACGATCGGCGTCTACGAGGGCGGGCAGTACTACTCGACCGGCATCTTCCGCCCGAGCCGTCACTCGATGATGAAGACGCTCGGCTACCAGATGGACCAGGTCTCCCGCGAGATCATGACCGAGCGCATCTCGTCGAAGATCCCGCTCATCGCCGCCGCGCCCGACGAGGCGACCCCCGTCGCGGCCGACGAGGTGATCTCGATCGACGTCGCGCATCCCGTGTACCACGAGCTCGACGTCACCTGGGCGATCAACGGCGCGACGGTGCCGAACCCGCACAACACGACCCAGCTCGAACTCGCGAAGACGAAGGCGAAGCCGGGCGACACCGTCACGGTGAAGGTCGTCGACAACACGCCCTTCGTCCGCGACCCCGCGCTCCGCGACTCCGCGTCGATGACGCAGACCCGCACGTGGACGGTCGGCACCGGCCGCGCAGCGGCCGCCGACGTCGAGCCGGCCTTCACCGAGTCGACGCAGACCGAGCGCCCCGTCGGCGCCGACGACGTGCTCTACGTCGAGACCACGCACCGCCCCGACCGCGTGTTCGACGTGATCTGGACGGTCGACGGCGAGCGCCAGCCCAATCCGCACAACGCGCGCACCCTCGAGCTCGCGGACCTCGGCCTCTCGGCCGGCACGCACACGGTCACCGCGTCGGTCGGCGACTCGAAGCGGGCCGCCGCCGCGGCCGAGACCCGCACCTGGACGGTCGACTCGACCGGCCCGACGGTCGAGGCGGTCGTCGGCACGCCGGTCGAGACCTCGGTCGGCGCGAACGGCGAGCCGCACTACGTCGTCGACGGCTCGTTCTCGATGAAGCTCAGCGCGGCCGACGACCAGGCGGGTGCGCTCGTCGCCGAGTTCCGCCTCGACGGCGACGGCTGGCACAACTACTACGGCTGGCCGACCGACGCCGACGCGCCGTTCCTGTTCACGCCGACCGGCACGAACGTCGACGACCTCGTCTACGGCAACCTCGGCACGGGCGGCATGTCGCTCTCGCCGTTCCAGCCGCGTGAGCCGGGTTACGGCGAGCACCGCGTCGAGTACCGCGCGACCGATGCCGCGGGCAACATCGGCGAGGTCAAGGCGTTCACGGTCGACGTGCGACCCTGACCGCCGTCACCGTCGCAGCGCACCACGAGGCACCCGGGCCGCACGGCCCGGGTGCCTCACCCGTGCGAGCGCCGTCGCCCGCCGATTTGGCGGAGGCCGGGGCATCCGCTAATCTTGACGGAGCCGAAGACCGCTGGTTGTCGTGCGCGCTCGTGAGAACGGGCGAACGCGACCGAAGTCTTGCGAAAGCAAGGGCCCGCGCAGGTGTGACGAAGACCTCCCGAGTGATCGGGCCGAGCTCCGCGCAACTGCGCCGGAGCTTTTTTCTTTCTCCCCATTGCTTCCAGCGCTCCAGGCCGTGCATCGCCTCCGCGATGCGCGTTGAGTACACAAGGAGTGGCCATGGCGAACAAGGAAGCCTCGGTTGCCGAACTCACGAACCTGTTCGAGAGCTCGGCCGCCGTTCTGCTGACCGAATACCGCGGCCTGACGGTTGCGCAGCTCAAGGCGCTGCGCAACAGCATCCGTCAGGACGCGAACTACGCCGTGGTGAAGAACACGCTGACCAAGATCGCCGCGAACAACGCGGGGATCACGACGCTGGACGACACCCTCACCGGTCCGTCCGCCGTCGCCTTCGTGCATGGTGACTTCGTCGCCACCGCCAAGGCCGTGCGTGACTTCGCCAAGGCGAACCCGAACCTTGTGATCAAGGGCGGTGTCTTCGAGGGCAAGACCCTCGACGCCGACGAGGTCAACAAGTACGCCTCGCTCGAGAGCCGCGAGGTTCTGCTTGCGAAGGCTGCGGGCATGATGAAGGCGACGATGGGCAAGGCTGCCGCCACCATCGACGCGCTTCGCGAAAAGCTGGAGACCGCCGAGGCCGCGTAAGCGCCCGACGATCTCGTTCTGAAAACCCCATCTATTAGGAGATACATCATGGCGAAGCTCACCACCGAAGAGCTGCTCGAGCAGTTCGCTGGTCTCACGCTTGTCGAGCTCAGCGAGTTCGTGAAGGCGTTCGAGGAGAAGTTCGACGTCACCGCGGCCGCCCCGGTCGCCGTTGCCGGCGCTGCCGGTGGCGCGGGTGCCGCTGAGGCCGAGGAGGAGAAGGACTCGTTCGACGTCATCCTCGAGGCTGCCGGCGACAAGAAGATCCAGGTCATCAAGGTCGTCCGCGAGCTCACCTCGCTCGGCCTCGGCGAGGCCAAGGGCGTCGTCGACGGTGCTCCGAAGGCCGTGCTCGAGGGCGCGAACAAGGAGACCGCCGAGAAGGCCAAGGCCGCCCTCGAGGAGGCCGGCGCGACCGTCACCCTCAAGTGATCGCACGCGCTCACGCGAGCGCTGCCGCTTGAGGTGACCCGCGTCACCAAGCACACGGATGCCCCGTGCCGATTCGTTCGGCACGGGGCATCCGTCGTCTCCGGTCTCGGCTGCCCGCGCCGAGTCGCCAGAAGATGTCGTTCGAACCTGAACGAGCAGCACTTCTTGGCGAGTCGCGCGCCGACCCGGCAGGCCAGCTGGCCGAGTCGACAAATAGATAGCACGGCTATATAGTAAGGCTATGCAATCTTCCACCGACACGTCGAGCCTGACCGCGCTCATCGGCGATCTCGTCTCGGTGAACCATCGCCTCACCCGCCTCGCCGCCTCCGCCACGCACAACGCCGAGTCGCCCGCGGTCTGGCGCACCATCGCCGTGCTGCGCGACCTCGGCCCGATGCGCCTCGGCGAGCTCGCCCGCGTCAGCCGGGTCAGCCAGCCCACGATGACGAAACTCGTGCACTCGCTCGACGAGCGCGGCTGGGTCCGTCGCATCGTCGACGCGAACGACGCGCGCGCCTGGCTCATCTCGGCCGACCCGACGGGCCTCGCCGCGCTCGACGCCTGGCGCGAGCAGCTCGCCGGCGAGATGACCCCGTACTTCGACGACCTCACGAGCGACGAGCGCGACACGCTCGCCCGCGCGGTCGCCGTCATCCGTACCCGCATCGAGCGCGCGGACGACGCCGCGCGGAATGGAGCCACTGCGTGACCGCCCACGTCAGCCACGAGACATCCGCTTCGATCCTGAAGCAGCCGAAGGCCGTCTGGGCCGTCGCGTTCGCGTGCGTCATCGCGTTCATGGGCATCGGCCTCGTCGACCCGATCCTCCCGGCGATCGCCGAGAGCCTCAAGGCGACGCCGACCGAGACCGAGATGCTCTTCACGAGCTACCTGCTCATCACGGGGCTCGCGATGCTCGGCACGAGCTGGCTCTCGAGCCGGATCGGCGCGAAGAAGACGCTGCTCATCGGCCTCGGGCTCATCATCGTGTTCGCGGCGGCCGCGGGCCTCTCGCAGAACGTCGAGTCGGTGATCGGCTTCCGCGCCGGCTGGGGCCTCGGCAACGCGCTGTTCATCTCGACCGCGCTCGCGACGATCGTCGGCGCCGCGGCGGGCGGCACGGGGTCGGCGATCATCCTCTACGAGGCGGCGCTCGGGCTCGGCATCGCGATCGGGCCGCTGCTCGGGGGCCTGCTCGGCCACGTGAGCTGGCGCGGCCCGTTCTTCGGCACCGCCGCCCTCATGGCGGTCGGCTTCATCGCGATCGTCGCCTTCCTGAAGGACGACGCGGATGCCGCGTCGAGACCCGAGCCGACGAAGCTGTCGGCGCCCATCCGGGCGCTGCGCCAGCCCGCTCTCGCCGTGCTCGCGGCGGCGGCCCTGTTCTACAACATCGGCTTCTTCGTGCTGCTCGCGTACTCGCCGTTCCCGCTCGGGTTCGACGCGCTCGGCCTCGGCTTCACGTTCTTCGGCTGGGGCCTCGCGCTCGCGATCACGTCGGTCTTCGTCGCGCCGCTGCTCACGGCGAGGATGCCGCGCACCCGCGTGCTCTGGATCGCCCTGCCGCTGCTCTCGCTCGACCTCGTCGCAGCCGGGCTCCTCATCGAGGACTCGGCGGCGCTCGTCGTCTGCATCGTCGTCGGCGGACTCGTGCTCGGCGTGCTCAACACGGTGCTCACCGAGTGCGTCATGGAGGCGACCGACCTGCAGCGCTCGGTCGCATCGAGCGCGTACTCGGCGGTGCGCTTCCTCGGCGGCGCCGTCGCGCCGCCCGCTGCCGCCGAGCTCGCGCATCTCATCGCGCCCGACGCGCCGTACTACGCGGCCGCGATCTCGGTCGGCGTCGCCCTCGTGATCGTCGTCGCCGGGCATCGGGCCCTGCGCCGGGTCGACCGCGTCGAGGAGGAGCCCGCCGAGGTCGAGGCCGAGGCCATCACGGTCGGCGACGCCGCCTAGCGCACGCGCCCACCGCACGCCGAGCCTGCGCTCGGCGCCCCCGCCGCGGGGCGCCGAGCGCAGGCTCGGCGTGCGCGTCGCGACGGCGGTGCCGACGGCTCGCAGGCCGTCGACGGATGCCGCGGCGCCGGCCACGGGGCATCCGCGATCGCCGCCCAGGGGAGCGCTCTCTCCCAGCGATCGCAAGCGACTCGATCGGTGCCGTATCGTGACCGCCCACCCCCTTGTGGGGGCCGACCGCGCTGCCATAGCGTGGGGAGCGGGGCCGGTTCCCGGCTCCGCCCTGCACCACACTCGACGAGGAGGAGACATGGGATTCACACGGCATCGCCGTTGGATGGCGCCCGTTGTGGCAGCCGCGGCGGTCGGCCTCACGCTCACGGCCTGCACCGGCGACATGGCGAACAACGACGCCGCGACCGCCGACTGCGGACCGTACGAGTCGTACGGCAGCTTCGACGGCGCCGAGGTCAACATCTACGGCACGATCCTCGACGCCGAGGCCGACCTGCTGAACCAGTCGTGGGTCGACTTCGAGAACTGCACCGGCATCGACATCGTCTACGAGGGCTCCGACCAGTACGAGGAGCAGCTCAACGTGCGCATCGAGGGCGGCAACCCGCCCGACCTCGGCATCACACCGCAGCCCGGCCTCATCGCGCGGCTCGCCCAGCAGGGCGACCTGCTGCCCGCGCCGAAGGAGGTGGCCGACAACGTCGCCGAGTACTGGTCCGAAGACTGGGCGGCGTACGGCACGGTCGACGACACCCTCTACGGGGCGCCCCTCATGGCGAACATCAAGGGCTGGGTCTGGTACTCGCCGGCGATGTTCGAGGAGAACGGCTGGGAGGTGCCGACGACGCTCGACGAGCTCGCGACGCTGACCGACCAGATCCGCGAGTCGGGCGCGGTCGACAAGCCCTGGTGCGTCGGCTTCGCGTCGGGCGTCGCGACGGGCTGGCCCGGCACCGACTGGGTGGAGGACTTCGTGCTCCGCCAGCAGGGCGCCGACGTGTACGACCAGTGGGTCGCGCACGACATCCCGTTCAACGACCCGAAGATCGCCGACGCGTTCGACTCGGTCGGCGACTACATCCGCAACGACGACAACGTCAACGGCGGACTCGGCGACGTGCGCTCGATCGCGACGACCGACTTCGGCGACGCGGGCCTGCCGATCCTCGACGGCGCGTGCGCCCTGCACCACCAGGCCTCGTTCTACGAGGGCTTCTGGCCCGAGGGCACGACGGTCGCCGAAGACGGCGACGTGTGGGCCTTCATGCTGCCGGGCACCGAGGCCGGGGCCAACGCGGTCACGGGCGGCGGCGAGATCGTCGCGGCGTTCTCCGACAGCGACGAGGTCGTCGCCACGCAGACGTACCTGTCGAGCCCCGAGTGGGCGAACTCGCGCGTCAGCCTGGGCGGCGTCATCAGCGCCAACACCGGTCTCGACCCCGAGAACGCCGGCAGCGAGCTGCTGAAGGAGTCGGTGGCCCTCCTGCAGGACCCGAACACGACGTTCCGCTTCGACGGCTCCGACGTGATGCCCGCCGCGGTGGGCTCGGGTTCGTTCTGGACCGGCATGGTCGACTGGATCGGCGGCAAGAGCACGACCGACACGCTCGACTTCATCGAGGCGAGCTGGCCCCAGGAGTGACGGATGCCCGGGGTCGCGCTCCCCGCGCGACCCCGGGGTTCCTCCCACCACCGCCGGCGCGACGCGCCGGCCCGTCTGATTCCGCCCGCGATCGGAGGCCCTCGACGTGACCACCGCCGACCTGATCGGCAAGATCTTCCAGATCCTGCTCGGGCTCGCGATCTTCGCGGCCGTGATCGGGCTGATCCTGTTCCTCATCGACCGCGCCCCCAAGCGCGGTCGTGAGTGGTACCAGCTCGTGCTGTTCCTCGCCCCCGCATGCCTCCTGCTCGGGGTCGGCCTGCTCTACCCGGCGGTGCGCACCGCCTTCACGTCGTTCACCAACCGCGCGGGCGAGTTCATCGGCATCGACAACTACGTGTGGATGTTCACGCAGCCCGAGGCGCTGCTGACGCTCGGCAACACGATCCTCTGGGTGGTGCTCGTGCCGACGATCTCGACCGGCATCGGCCTCGCCTACGCGGTCTTCATCGACCGGTCGCGCGGCGAGCGCATCTACAAGTCGCTCGTCTTCATGCCGGTCGCGATCTCGTTCGTCGGCGCCGGCATCATCTGGAAGTTCATCTACGAGTACCGTCCGGCGTCGCGTCCGCAGATCGGCCTCCTCAACCAGATCGTCGTGTGGTTCGGCGGCGAACCCGTGCTGTGGCTGCAGGAGCCGTTCGTGAACACGCTGCTGCTCATCGTCGTCATGATCTGGGTGCAGGTCGGATTCGCCGTCGTCGTGCTGTCCGCGTCGATCAAGGGCATCCCGTCCGAGCAGCTCGAGGCGGCCGAGCTCGACGGGGCGAGCGATTGGCAGCGGTTCCGCAGCGTGACCCTCCCGGGCATCCGGGGCGGCCTCGTCGTGGTCGTCACGACCATCACGATCGCGACGCTCAAGGTGTTCGACATCGTGCGCGTCATGACCGGCGGCAATTTCAACACGAGTGTCATCGCCAACGAGATGTACACGCAGGCGTTCCGCGCGGCCGAGTCGGGGCGCGGCGCGGCGCTCGCGCTCGTGCTGTTCCTGCTCGTCGTGCCGATCGTCGTCTACAACATCCGCGTGCTCCGCAAGCAGAGGGAGATCCGATGACCCAGGCGACCGGATCGACCGACAAGCAGATCGCGAAGGAGCTCGACGCCGCCGCGCGGCGCGGCTACAACCTCGACGGCACCAAGGCGACGCGCGTCAAGCGTCGGCTGACGTCGCGCACCGCCACCGTCTTCGCGCTGCTCATCGCCGTGCTCTGGACGCTGCCGACGTTCGGGCTGCTGGTCTCGTCGTTCCGCCCGGCCGAGCTCATCAACACGACGGGCTGGTGGACGGTCTTCGAGAACTGGGGCTGGACGCTCGACAACTACAGCGAGGTGCTGCTGTCGTCGTCGTCGACGGCACCGCAGCTCGGGTCGTACTTCGTGAACTCGCTCGCGATCACGATCCCGGTGGTGGTCTTCGCGACCGTGCTCGCCGCGATGGCCGCGTACGCGCTCGCGTGGATCCGGTTCCCGTTCGTCGACTGGGTGTTCATCGGCATCTTCGCGCTGCAGATCGTGCCGCTCCAGATGGCGCTCATCCCGCTCCTGCAGATCTTCACCACCACCCTGAAGCCGGCGCAGGAATGGCTGCACGACCTCGTGCCCGTCATCCCTGACGAGACCTACGTGCAGGTGTGGATCGCCCACGTGATCTTCGGCCTGCCGCTCGCGATCTTCCTGCTGCACAACTTCATCTCCGAGATCCCGCGCGAGCTCATGGAGGCGGCGCGCGTCGACGGAGCGACGCACGGACAGATCTTCATGCGCATCGTCGTGCCGCTCTCCGTGCCGATCCTCGCGTCGTTCGCGATCTTCGAGTTCCTCTGGGTCTGGAACGACCTGCTCGTGGCCCTCGTGTTCTCGGGCGGCACCGCCGACGTCGCGCCGCTCACGCAGCGACTGGCAGAGCTCGCCGGATCGCGTGGTCAGACCTGGCAGCGGCTCACCGCTGCCGCGTTCGTGTCGCTCGTGATCCCGCTCATCGTGTTCTTCAGCCTGCAGCGCTACTTCGTGCGCGGCCTGCTCGCCGGCTCCTCGAAGGGCTGACCCGGCGCGGATGCCTCGGGCGGGGCATCCGCATCGGCGCCGGCTCCCGGGGCTGCAGCTCGTCAGGCGCGGCGGCGGCGCAGCGCGACCAGCGTCGTGAGCGCGCCCAGGCCGAGGAGCATCGCGGCCGCGAGCAGCCGGCTGCCCGCATCCGCACCGGTCTCCGCGAGCTGCGGGCCCGCCGTGTCGTCGACGGCGGGCGGCGTCGGTGTGGGTGTGGGTGTGGGTGTCGGTGTCACGATCACGGCCGGGCACGCCGAGAGGTTCATACCAGTGCTCGCCGAGAGGGCGACCGACCCGAGCGGCACGAAGTTCCCGCCACCGATCCACGGGGGCTCCTCCCAGGGCGGGGCCTCCCAGACGCCGTCGACGCGGACGACGACGTCGAGTCCGGCCGGCAGGGCGCCGAGGTCGACGGTCGCCGCCCCCGATGCGTCGCCGGTGACCGGCACGGGGGTCGCCAGCGCGTCGCCGTCGGGCGCCGAGGCGGCGTACGCCCCGACGGTGTACTCGACCCCGTCCACGAGGCCCGACAGCGTGGCCGTCGCACCGGCCGTGCCGCCCGCGACGGTGCACTGCTGCACCGCGACCTCGATCGCCGGCTGACATGGCTCGACGGCGAAGGCGACCCAGTCGTACATCGGCACCTGCGTGATGTCCTCGGGGCTCCATTGCACGTACACGGTGGAGTTGCCGGGCGGCATGCCCGTGATCTCGCGTGCTTCCGTCTCCGACTCCGCCTCGAACGGTCCTCCGAATGAGAACGCGGGGCCGGCGACGTCGAAGAGGTACGACTCACCGGGCACGAGCCCGGTGAACGTGACGAGCGTCGAGCCGTCGCTCCCGAGGCTGCAGCCGAGCGGCGCCGTCGTGACCCCGATGTCGGGGCACGTCTCGACCGTCGCTGGGATCGTCGCGCCGAATGGGCCGTCGCCGCGGTTGTCCGGCCGGCTGACGTCGACGACGTAGTCGCCCGGCGGCAACGTGAACGACACCGAGATCGTGTCGTTGTCCCCGATGCGCGTCACCTCGTCCACCTGGACGCCGCCGCTCGAGACGACGATGATGTACGCCGCTTCCGGATACGTCGCGGAGATCTCCACCGTCAGCGGGGTCGGGGCGTGGCCGGCGCACTGGCCGCCGGTGACCTGCGCTTCCTCGAACGCTCGCTTCATCGGCACGAACGCCTCCGCCGACGCGGCGGAGAGCGCGAGGCCGCCGGCCACCAGGGCGGCGACGGCGGAGAGCGAGACGATCGCGCGCAGGCGCGAGGCCCACCGACCGGGTTTCGGGTCCATCTCGGGCACTTCCTCGGACTCGGGATCGTCCGGCACCGCCACGTTCCCAGGCGGGGAACGGCGGGCGTCGGGTCGGGATGCGCGGGTTCGACCGGAGTTGCGGCTCACGGTATACCTGCTCGTCAGCCGGCGGCTCGCCCCAATTCGGGTGGCGGCTTCCGGCGCTGCGCCCGGCCTCCGACCGCCTGCGTCGAGCACTGCGCCCGCGGCGAACGTCCGCGGTCGCATCGCCGGCCCGCCGTAGGGTGAACCCATGAGCATGCATGGCGGGGGAGGGCCGGCGCCGCAGGTCGGTCGCTACGGCAAGGCGCGCACGCGCATCGCCTCGGCCGACGAAGCGGCCCAGCGGGCCGAGAACGCCGACGCTCCGAAGATCCCGCACCTCCTGCGCCGCATCTCCGAGCTCTTCGCCCCGCACAAGGCCGCCCTCGCGACCACGGTCGTGCTCGTGCTGGTCGGCGCAGCACTCAGCGTCATCCCGCCGCTGCTCACGCAGCGTGCGTTCGACGACGGCCTGTTCCCGACCGGCGCCGGCGGCGAGGCATCCCCGCCGAACCTGCCCGTGCTGACGACGCTCGTGCTCGCCATGATCGCGGTCTTCGTCGTGTCGGCACTGCTCGGCGTCTGGCAGACCTGGCTCACGGCGACGATCGGCAACAAGGTCATGGGGGCGCTGCGGGTGCGGCTGTTCAGCCACCTGCAGGCGATGGAGCTGAGCTTCTTCACGCGCACGAAGACCGGCATCATCCAGTCGCGGCTCCAGAACGACGTCGGCGGCGTCGCCGGCGTGCTCACGAACACGGTGTCGAGCGTGCTCGGCAACACGGTCACCGTCATCTCGGCCTTCGTCGCGATGCTGCTGCTCAACTGGCAGCTCACGGTCGTCGCGCTCGTGCTCATGCCGTTCATGGTCGTCGCGCAGCGCCGGGTCGGGCAGGTTCGGGCCCGCCTCGCCGGCAGGACGCAGGAGTCGCTGTCGGAGATGACGGCGATCACGCAGGAGACGCTGAGCGTCTCGGGCATCCTGCTGTCGAAGAGCTTCAGCCGGCAGCAGAGCGAGATCGAGCGGTACTCCGACGAGAACCGCAACCAGATCGGCCTGCAGGTCAAGCAGCAGATGACCGGCCAGTGGTTCTTCGCGATGGTCAACATCTTCATGTCGTCGATCCCGGCGATCGTCTACCTCGTCTCGGGGTGGCTCATCGCGGGCGGCAACGCCGACGTCACCGCGGGCACGATCGTCGCGTTCACGACGGTGCAGGCTCGGCTGCTGTTCCCGCTCATGGGGCTCATGCGGGTCGCGCTCGACCTGCAGACCTCGAGCGCCCTGTTCGCCCGCATCTTCGAATACCTCGACCTGCGCCCGGCGATCACCGACGTGCCCGACGCCCGCGAGGTGCCGACCGACGGCGCGCTCGGACGGGTCGAGTTCGACGACGTCTCGTTCCATTACCCCGACGCGGTGCGCACCGAGGGCGACGAGCCGCGACCGACCCTCGACGGGGTGAGCTTCGCGATCGAGCCGGGCCAGTTCGCCGCGTTCGTCGGGCCGAGCGGGGCGGGCAAGACGACGGTGTCGTACCTCGTGCCGCGCCTCTACGAGGCGACGTCGGGCGCGGTGCGCTTCGCGGGCGTCGACGTGCGCGACCTGCAGCGCGACTCGCTCATGTCGCACATCGGCATCGTCAGCCAGGAGACCTACCTCTTCCACGCCTCCATCGCCGACAACCTGCGGTACGCGAAGCCCGATGCCTCCGACGCCGAGCTCGAGGCCGCGGCCAGGGCCGCGAACATCCACGAGACGATCGCCTCGTTCCCCGACGGCTACGACACCGTCGTCGGCGAGCGGGGCTACCGCCTCTCCGGCGGCGAGAAGCAGCGCATCGCGATCGCGCGGGTGCTGCTGAAGGACCCGGCGGTGCTCGTGCTCGACGAGGCCACGAGCGCGCTCGACACCATCTCCGAGCGCGTCGTGCAGCAGGCGCTCGACGACGCCGCCCGCGGCCGCACGACGATCGCGATCGCGCACCGCCTCTCGACGGTCGTCGCGGCCGACGTCATCTTCGTCGTCGTCGCGGGCCGGGTGGTCGAACGCGGCACGCACGCCGAGCTCGTCGCGACCGGCGGCGTCTACGCCTCGCTCTACCGCCAGCAGGAGGAGCGGCCGGTGCACGCCGCCGAGGTCGTCGAGTAACGCCGCACGCCTCTCGACCGCCGGTCGCCGTGCGCAGTAGCGTGGTCGCACGACGCCGAGGGGGAGATCATGGACGATCGGGCGGAGCAGGATTCGGGGACGAGTGCGCGTCGGCCGGCCGAAGCCGGGGGCACGGGCGCGGATGCCGCGGCGGCGGCGTCGACGGGGGCCTCGACCCCGACCGCCGCGAACGCGAAGGCGCTCAATCGCCGGGTGATCGCGCTCGCCGCATCGGGCGCGGTCGGCGGGTTCCTGTTCGGGTTCGACTCGTCGGTCGTCAACGGCGCCGTCGACGCGATCGAGCAGCAGTTCGGGCTCTCGGCGGCCGCGACCGGCTTCGCGATCGCGAGCGCCCTGCTCGGCTGCGCGCTCGGCTCGGAGCTCGCCGGGCGCCTGGCCGACCGGTTTGGCCGCATCCCCGTGATGCTGCTCGGCGCGGCGCTCTTCTTCGTCTCGTCGATCGGGTCGGGCTTCGCGTTCTCGGGCTGGGACCTCACGATCTGGCGCATCATCGGCGGCGTCGGCATCGGCATCGCGTCGGTCGTGGCGCCTGCATACATCGCCGAGATCTCGCCCCGCAAGGTGCGCGGCCGGCTGGCGTCGCTGCAGCAGCTCGCGATCGTGTTCGGCATCTTCGCCGCGCTGCTCTCGGACGCGCTCTTCGCGACTGCGGCCGGCGGAGCGAGCGAGCCGTTCTGGTTCGGGCTCGAGGCGTGGCGGTGGATGTTCCTCGCCTGCATCGTGCCGTCGGTCGTCTACGGGCTGCTCGCGCTGCGCCTGCCCGAGTCGCCCCGGTTCCTCGTGAAGCAGGGCAAGGAGGACGTCGCCCGCGGAGTGCTCGCGCAGATCCAGCCGGCCGACGAGATCGACCGCTCGGTGCGGGAGATCCACGACTCGATCGCGAACGACAAGCTCTCGAGCCGCAAGGGCGCACTGCGCGGCCCCGTGCTCGGGCTGCGGCCGATCGTCTGGATCGGCATCCTGCTGTCGGTGTTCCAGCAGTTCGTGGGCATCAACGTGATCTTCTACTACTCGACGACGCTGTGGAGCGCCGTCGGCTTCGACGAGTCGAACTCGCTGCTGATCAGCGTGCTCACGTCGGTCACGAACATCGCCGTGACCTTCGTGGCCATCGCGCTCGTCGACCGCGTCGGGCGCCGGCCGCTGCTGCTCGTCGGCTCGGTCGGCATGACGGTCGCGCTCGCGGTCATGGCGGTGTCGTTCGGCAACGCCGTCACGGTCGACGGCGAGCTGTCGCTGCCGGGCGGGTGGGGGCCGACCGCGCTCGTCGCGGCGAATGTGTTCGTCGTCGCGTTCGGGTTCTCGTGGGGGCCGCTCGTCTGGGTGCTGCTCGGCGAGATCTTCCCGAACAGCATCCGGGCGCGCGCCCTCGGGCTTGCAGCGGCGGCGCAGTGGATCGCGAACTTCCTCGTGACGGTCACGTTCCCCGTGCTGAGCGACTACTCGCTCGTGTTCACGTACGGCATGTACGCGACGTTCGCGGCGCTCTCGTTCTTCTTCGTGCTCGCGAAGGTGCCCGAGACCAACGGCATGTCGCTCGAGCAGTCCGAGACGCTGTTCCCGCCGAAGGGCTCGGCGAAGCGGCGCGCGTCGGCGGGCTGAGCCGGGTCAGCTGCGCTCGGCGAGCAGCTGCTCCATGAGCTCGATCTCGCTCCACTGGCTCGCGACGATCGAGCGGGCGAGCGCGGTGACGACCTCGTTCGACGACCGCTCGAGCAGCGCCTCCGACATCTCGACCGCCCCCCGGTGGTGCGCGATCATGAGCTCGAGGAACCGCCGCTCGGCGTCGACCCCGTGCAACGTACGGAGTTCGGCGACCTGCTCGGCGGTCGCGAGGCCCGGCATCGGCGCGCCCGGCTCGTGGGCGCCGCCGGCGTGCTCGTCGTGCCCGCCGCCCGGCGCGGGGCGCGTCATCCACGTCATCGACGGCTCGCCGCCCGCCTGCGGCAGGCCCCACGCGCTGAGCCAGCCGTACATCTGGCCCGCCTGCTGCGACTGGGTCGTCGCCATGTCGTACGCGAGCAGGCGGATCTCGTCGTCGTCGGTCGCGTCGCGCACGATGAGCGCGAGCTCGACGCCCTGCTGGTGGTGCACCTGCATGTCGCGCGCGAACCCCGCCTCGGCGCTCGTGTTCGAGGGGGTGGGGTCGGCGAGCGTCGAGAGCCGCCCGATCGAGAACGCCGCGATCGCCACGACGACGAGGGCGACGGATGCCGCGACCACCGCCGCGACCCGGCCGCCGCGCCGCGCGTCGCCGGCGTCGTCGCGAGCGTCGAGTGAGATCTGGTCGTCAACGGCCCCGACGCCCGCGCCGGCCGCCGTGCGCGCGTCGACGGCGGGGTCGGCCGGCCCGGTCACGACAGCTTGCCGGGCGCGTCGTACGCGCCCGAGCAGGGGGCCCCGGGCTCGGGGGCGTTCGGGCTCTGCCAGTACTGCTCGATGAACTTCGCGATGCGCGGGTCGGAGGCGTCGTCGACCTGCAGCTGCGCGTTCCACGCGCTCAGCACGATGGGGGAGGGCAGGCCCTCGTACGGCGACAGCACGACGTAGGTCGTCGGCAGCTCGGCGGTGAGCGCCCCGAGCTCGTCGGCCGGCAACTCCGGGTCGACGGTCACCCAGACGGCGCCGTGCTCGAGCGAGTGCACGGCGTTCTCGTTCGGCACGGGCTGGCCGTACACACCGCAGTTGAGCCAGACCTGGTTGTGCTCGCCGCCCACCGGCGGGGTCTCGGCGTAGTCGACGGCTCCCTCGACGTGCGCGCCGCCCTGGTACGAGAAGGTCTCGACCCCTTCGATCGCGCTCGTCGCGCCACCCGATCCGTCGGTCGCGGCATCCGAGCTCGCGGCCTTCGGGGCGAGCACGATCGCGGTGACGAGGAGGCCCACGGCGGCCACGCCGCCGACGACCCCGGCCCACGTGAGGATGCGGCGGTTGCGCTTCGAGCGCGCCTCGCGCCGCTTGAACTCCTCGAGCTGCCGCTGGCGCTCGGCGGCGCGCTGCTGCTTCGTGGTCTGCTGCTTGGCCTGCTGCTTCGCCTTCGGGGGAACGGGCGGGGTCGCGCTCACGCGGGGGCCTCTCTCGGTGGGTCGTCGGGGTCGATCCGGCGCCGCCACGGGCACCATCACCTATACGAATGCATGCGGCTGTGAGAACGCCGCATCGACGCGCGCACCGGCGCCACTTCCTGAACCTCGAGCGGCCCGGCTAGAGTTGACGACGTGCTCCTCTCGCTGTGTTGTCGCTGACGTCTTCCACCGACCCCGCACGCACGCCCGATCGTTCGCCGCACCCCGGCTGAGCCGTGGCCGACTCGCAAGGACACCGCAATGAAGTACGCAGAATCGATCGTCGACCTCGTCGGCGACACCCCGCTCGTGAAGCTCAACCGGGTCACCGAGGGGGTGACCGAGGCCACCGTGCTCGTGAAGCTCGAGTACTTCAATCCGGGCGGCTCGTCGAAGGACCGCATCGCCGGCCGTATCATCGACGCGGCCGAGCGCGACGGCCTGCTGAAGCCCGGCGGCACGATCGTCGAGCCGACGAGCGGCAACACGGGCGTGGGGCTCGCGCTCGTCGCGCAGCAGCGCGGGTACCGCTGCGTCTTCGTCTGCCCCGACAAGGTCGGGGAGGACAAGCGCAACGTGCTCACCGCGTACGGCGCCGAGGTCGTCGTCACCCCGACGGCGGTCGCGCCCGACAGCCCCGAGTCGTACTACGGCGTCTCCGACCGGCTCGCCCGCGAGATCCCGGGTGCGTTCAAGCCCAACCAGTACGCGAACCCGAACGGTCCGCGGTCGCACTACGAGACGACCGGTCCCGAGATCTGGCGCGACACCGACGGCCGCGTGACGCACTTCGTCGCGGGCGTCGGCACGGGCGGCACGATCACGGGCACCGGTCGCTACCTGCGGGAGGTCTCCGACGACCGCGTGCGCATCATCGGCGCCGATCCCGAGGGTTCGGTCTACTCGGGCGGCACCGGCCGACCGTACTTCGTCGAGGGCGTGGGCGAGGACTTCTGGCCCGACGCCTACGACCCCGAGGTGCCGCACGAGATCATCGCCGTGAGCGACGCCGACTCGTTCGCGATGACCAGGCGCCTCGCCCGCGAAGAGGGCATCCTCGTCGGCGGGTCGAGCGGCATGGCGGTCGTCGCGGCACTGCGCGCGGCATCCGCGCCCGGGGTGACCGCCGACGACGTGTTCGTCGTGCTGCTGCCCGACGGCGGCCGCGGCTACCTCGGCAAGATCTTCAACGACAAGTGGATGCGCGCGTACGGCTTCGGCAACGCCCCCACGGGGCACACCGTCGCCGACCTGCTCGCCGCGAAGGCCGACCGCACGGCCCCGCTCGTCTACGTGCACCCGAACGACACGGTGCGCGAGGCGATCGACCGCATGACCGAGACGGGCGTCTCGCAGGTCGTCGTCGTCGGGCACGAGCCCCCCGTCGTGCTCGGCGAGGTGCTCGGCGCCCTGCATGAGGAGGAACTGCTCGAGCAGGTCTTCACGGGCGTGGTGAAGCTCACCGACGAGGTGGGCGGGGCCGTCGGCGAGCCGCTGCCGCTCATCGGCGTGCAGGAGCCCGTCGCGGCCGCCCGCAGCGCGTTCACCGACGCACCCGCGATGCTCGTCACCGACGGTGGCAAGGCGCTCGGCGTCATCACGCGCACCGACCTGCTCACCTACCTCTCCCACTGATCTCCTCACGTTAGGCACCACCCCATGAACACCGACCACGCCCGCTTCGACACCCGCGCCATCCACGCCGGCCAGGCGTTCGACCCGACGACCGGGGCCGTGATCCCGCCGATCTACCAGACCTCGACCTACGTGCAAGACGGAATCGGCGGGCTGCGCGGCGGCTACGAGTACTCGCGCGGCGGCAACCCGACGCGCGACGCGCTCGAGGCGCAGCTCGCGGCACTCGAGGGCGGCGCGCACGGCCTGTCGTTCGCGTCGGGCCTCGCCGCGGAGGACGCGCTGCTGCGCACCGTGCTCGCGCCCGGCGACCACGTCATCATCGGCAACGACGTCTACGGCGGCACGCACCGGCTCATCCGCCGGGTCTTCGGCGCATGGGACGTGCGCGACTCGACGGTCGACACGAGCGACGTCGACGCCGTGCGCGCAGCGATCGAGCCCGCGACGAAGGTGCTCTGGATCGAGACGCCCTCGAACCCGCTCATGAAGATCTCGGATGTCGCGGCCCTCGCCGAGCTCGGCCACGAGGCGGGGCTGCTCGTCGTCGTCGACAACACCTTCGCGAGCCCCGCGCTGCAGCAGCCGCTCGCGCTCGGCGCCGACGTCGTCGTGCACTCGACCACCAAGTACCTCGGCGGGCACTCCGACGTCGTGGGCGGTGCGCTCGTGTTCGCGGGCGGAGACGACGCGCGCGAGGAGCGCTTCGAGCGGGTGAAGTTCACCCAGTTCGCGGCGGGCGGCGTCTCGGGGCCGTTCGACGCGTTCCTCACCTCGCGGGGCATCAAGACCTTGGGGGTCCGGATGCAGCGGCACAGCCAGAACGCGCTCGCGATCGCCCGCCGCCTCGAGGAGCACGACGCGATCGAGCACGTCTACTATCCGGGTCTCGAGTCGCACCCGGGCCACGAGCTGGCTGCGCGCCAGATGTCGGGGTTCGGCGGCATGCTCTCGATCTCGCTCGCCGGCGGCGGTGCGGCGGCCCGACGCTTCGCGGAGTCGACGACGCTGTTCCAGCTCGCGGAGTCGCTCGGCGGCGTCGAGTCGCTCGTGAACTACCCCTCGGAGATGACCCACGCGTCGGTGCGCGGCACCGAGGCCGAGGTGCCCGAGTCGGTCGTGCGGCTCTCGGTCGGCATCGAGGACGTCGACGACCTGCTCGCCGACATCGACCAGACGCTCGCCCGGTTGTAGCCCGGTTCCGCTGGTCGAGGAGCGCCTGCTCCTTCGTCGCGCGCCCCTCGACCAGCGGGTGAGTGGGACAATTGAGTTGACGTCCGGCACGTCACCGGCGCCCGGGAGATGAGTCTCATGGTCTGGCTCTGGATCACGGTGATCGTCGTCGCCATCCTGGCGATCATCCTGTTCTTCATGTCCGTGAAGATCGTGAAGCAGTACGAGCGCGGCGTCGTGCTGCGGTTCGGTCGGCTGCAGAGCGTGCGCGATCCGGGCATCCGGTTCATCATCCCGATCGTCGACGTCATGACGAAGGTCTCGCTGCGGGTGGTCACGCTGCCGATCCAGTCGCAGGGCATCATCACGCGCGACAACGTGAGCGTCGGCGTCTCGGCGGTCGCGTACTACCGGGTGACCGACGCCGTGAAGTCGGTCATCGTGATCGAGAACGCGAAGGCGGCGATCGACCAGATCGCGCAGACCACGCTGCGCAAGGTGATCGGCCAGCACCATCTCGACGAGGCGCTCTCCGACACCGCCGTGCTGAACGTCAACATCCGCGAGATCCTCGACGTGACGACTGCCGAGTGGGGCATCCAGGTGACGCTCGTCGAGCTCAAGGACATCCTGCTGCCCGACGCGATGAAGCGGGCGATGGCCCGTCAGGCGGAGGCCGAGCGCGAGAAGCGCGCGAAGATCATCGCGGCGGAGGGCGAGGCGCTCGCCGCGACCCAGCTCGGCGTCGCGAGCGACACCATGATGTCGCACCCGCTCGCGCTGCAGCTGCGCACGCTGCAGACGCTCGTCGAGGTCGGCGTCGACAAGAACACGCTCGTCGTCGTGCCGGCCCCGCTGCTCGGTTCGATCGGCGAGCTGACCTCGTTCATCGACCGCGAGGCGCGAATGGCAGGAATTCGATGAACTGTGTCAACGCTGCCATGGGCGGGTGTCGGCGGCCTCCAGCAGAATGAGCGGGTGACTTCGAACGACGGCGCCCGCGACGCGGCGCAGGGCGGCGGCCCGCACCACGGCACGCTCGGGCTCGGGCAGGGCACGGCGCTCTACATCGCGAGCGTGCTCGGCACCGGCATCCTCGTGCTGCCCGGCCTCGCCGCCGAGGTCGCCGGCCCGGCCTCGATCGTCGCGGTCGCCGCGGTGCTCGTGCTCTCGATCCCGCTCGCCGGCACCTTCGCCGCCCTCGCGGCCCGCTACCCCGATGCGGGCGGGGTCGCGAGCTTCGTGCGCCGCGCGCTCGGCGACACCGCCGCCCGCATGGCCGGCTACTGGTTCTACTTCGGCGTCTGCATCGGGGCGCCGGTGCTCGCCGTGCTCGGCGGCGAGTACGTCGTCGCGGTGCTCGGCGTCGACCGCTCGGCCGTGCCGATCATCGGCCTCGCCGTGTTCGTGCCGCCGTTCATCGCCAACTGGTTCGGCGTGCGCGTCGCCGGCTGGGTGCAGTTCGTGCTCACCGGGCTGCTCATCACGGTCGTGGTCGGCGTCGTCGCGGTCACGTTCCCGGCGGCCGAGGCGTCCAACTTCGAGCCGTTCCTGCCGCACGGCTGGGCGGGCGTCGGCGTCGCGATCAGCCTCTTCGTGTGGGCCTTCGCCGGGTGGGAGGTCGGCACCCACATCGCCGGCGAGTTCAAGAACCCCCGGCGCACCATCCCCATCGCCACGGCGATCGCGGTCGTGGTCGTCGGCGTCGGGTACCTCGCGCTGCAGTTCGTCACCGTCGCGGTGCTCGGCGATCGCGCAGGCGACGGCCAGGTGCCGCTGCTCGACCTCGTCGAGACGACCGCGCCCGGCATCGGTCCGGTGCTCGTCGCGATCATCGCGGCCATCGTCACGGTCGGCGTCATGAACGCCTACCTGCCGGCGTTCGGCAAGCTCGGCGCCGCGCTCGGCCGCGACGGCGACCTGCCGCGCTTCCTCGCGAAGGGCGCCGCCGACGGCGAGATCCCGCGCCGTGCGCTCGCGCTCACGGGCGTGCTCATCCTCGGCTACTACGCGCTCATGCTGCTCAACGACCTCGACCTGACGGGGTTCATCCTCATCCACACGAGCAACATGGTCGCGATCTACGCGGCCGGCATGCTCGCCGCGACGCTGCTGCTGCGCACCTGGTCGTTCGGCTGGTGGCTCGCCGTGGTCGCCACGATCATGACCGTCGCCCTGCTCGTGCTCGCGTGGTCGAACCTGCTCGTGCCGGCCCTGCTCGCGCTCGCCGCGGTCGCCGTCACGATCGTCCGTCGCGTGCGCGGCCGGCGCTCGGCGGCGGCGACCGACGCGCACGTCCCCGAGCGCGTCCCCGACCCCGACCACGAGAAGACCCCCGAGGAGCAACCCGCGTGACCGAGTACCGTGCCCACTTCGACGCCGAGATCGCCTTCGCCAACGGGGGCGATCTCCGAACGACGGGCTTCCGGCTCGACCTGCCGTCGAACGCCGTGACCGAGGCCGACATCGCCGAGCTCCTCGTGCGTCACCTCGGCCTCGCGCTCGTCGCGAGCGTCGAGCTCTCGAACCTCGCGATCGTCGAAGAGCCGCACCGCGGGTCGCGCGGCGTCGAGGCCGCGGGCGGCGTGCACCACGAGGCATCCGACCACGGCGAGGCGGCGGGCCGCGGCCGCCTCGTCGACCTCAGCCACACGATCTCGGCGGGGCTCGTCACCTATCCCGGCCTCCCGGCCCCGACCATCACGCCCTTCCTCACGCGCGAGGCGTCGCGCGAGCGCTACGCACCCGGCACCGAGTTCGCGATGGACCTCATCACGATGCTCGGCAACACGGGCACCTACCTCGACAGCCCGTTCCACCGGTACGCCGACGGCGGTGACCTCGCGAGCCTGTCGCTCGAGACCCTCGTCGGCGTCCCCGCCGAGGTGTTCAGGCTCACGGATGCCTCGGAGCGCGGCATCCCGGCCGCCGTGTTCTTCGACCGCGACCTCGAAGGGACCGCGGTGCTGCTGCACACGGGGTGGAGCCGGCACTTCGGCCGGCCCGAGTACGCGCACGGGTCGCCGTTCCTCACCCAAGAGGGCGCCCGGCACCTCGCCGATGCGGGCGTCGCGATCGTCGGCATCGACGCGCTCAATATCGACGACGCCGAGTCGGGCGGCGAACGGCCGGCGCACTCGATCCTGCTCGACGCGGGCGTGCACGTCGTCGAGCACCTCACGGGCCTCGAGCAGGTACCGCCGCGCGGCGCGCGGTTCACCGCCGTCGCGCCGAAGGTCGAGGGCTTCGGCACCTTCCCGGTGCGCGCGTTCGCGGAGCTGCCGCGCTCCGCCGGCTGAGCAGCGGGCGACGAAGCGGCGACGTCGCCCGACCGGCGGAGGGTCGGCGCTACTCAACCGGCGGACGGTGCGCCAGTATTGGGGGATGAGCACTCCCGCCTACTCCCTTCGCGACGGCAACACCATTCCCGCGATCGGATTGGGCACGTACGGCCTCAACGACCAGGTCGGCATCTCCTCGATGGTCTCCGCGATCGCCGACGGCTATCGGCTCATCGACACCGCGTACAACTACGGCAACGAGGAGGCGGTCGGCGAGGCGATCCGGCGCACCGCCGTCGACCGCTCCGACCTCGTCATCACGACGAAGCTGCCCGGCCGGCACCACGGGTTCGACGAGACGATCGCGAGCTTCGAGGAGTCGCGCAAGCGACTCGGGCTCGAGTGGGTCGACCTGTACCTCATCCACTGGCCGCTGCCGCGCATCGACAAGTTCGTCGACAGCTGGCGGGCGATGATCTCGCTGCGCGAGAAGGGCCTCGTGCGTTCGATCGGCGTCTCGAACTTCACGCCCAAGATGCTGACGCGGCTCATGGCCGAGACCGGCGTGACCCCGGTCGTGAACCAGGTCGAGCTGCACCCGTACTTCCCGCAGGCCGAGCTGCGCGCCTTCCACGACGAGCACGGCATCCGCACCGAGAGCTGGAGCCCGCTCGCCCGCCGCACCGACCTGCTCCGCGAGCCGGTCGTCACCGAGCTCGCCGCCGCGCACGGCGTCGAGCCCGCGCAGGTCGTGCTGCGCTGGCACGTCGAACTCGAGAGCGTGCCGATCCCGAAGTCGTCCGATCCCGAACGGCGTCGCGAGAATCTCGACGTGTTCGGCTTCTCGCTGAGCGCCGACGAGGTCGAGGCGATCTCCGCGCTCGAGCGGGGTCGCATCTGGGGCGCCGACCCCGAGACCCACGAGGAGTTCTGAGCCCGGCTCGCGGCTGGGGGCCGCGAGTCGGCTCGACGCGGGCAGCGGAACGGGATGCCGCGACCGCGCTCGGCCGCGGCATCCCGCGCGTCGTCGACGGTGCTCGGCCCGGTGATCCCTGGGGGACCACCGGGCCGACGCGTCACCAGAGGATGAGCGGCACCGGCACCGTCGCCGAGTCGCCGAACCCGCCGGCACCCGTGAACTCGCCGCGCACCAGATGGATCCCGGCGCCCAGCTTCGGCAGCTTCACGCTCACGCCGCCGTCGGTGGCCGCGGTCACCGGCACCTCCGCGATCACGCGGTCGCCGTCGTACACCGTGAACGTGCCGAGCGGCGAGCTGCCGTCGAGCGCGGCGACCTTGGCCACGAACCGGATGGTCGACCCCGCCTTCGCGAGCAGCTTGTTCGGTGCGCCGACCGCGACGGTCGCGACCTCGACGGTCGAGCGCGTGACCGTCAGCGTCGCCTGGGCGCTGAGGCCCGAGGTGGCGCCCTCGGCGATGACGGTGTGGTCGCCGAGCTCCGCGGATGCGGGGACCACGACCTCGATCTCGAACGCGCCGTCCTCGTCGGCGGTGACCTCGGCGAGGCGGATCGGCTCGGAGTGCAGCTTCACCGTCACGACCTCGCCCGAGCCGAAGTGGCGTCCGGCGATCGCGAGGGTGCCGCCCTGGACCACGGTGTCGTCGCCCAGCACGAGCTCGGCCTCCGTCACCGGGGCGTCGCCGACCTCGATCGAGAACGGCTCCGAGGCCGACGGCAGGTAGGCGGTCGGGTCGTCCGGCGTGAAGTGCGCCGTGTAGGTGTGGGTGCCGGAGGTCTCCACCCGGACGTCCACCGTCGCCGTGCCGGCCGTGGCCGTCGCGGTGCCCACGACGGTCTCGCCCTCGCGGATCTCGACCTGGCCGGCGGCCGCGGACGGTGCCACGGTCGCGGTCAGCCCGATGAGGTCGCCGGCCACGGGCGCCTCGGCGTCGGAGCCGAGCACCACCGTGGTGGCCGTCGCCGGCGTCAGCACGGTGAGCGTCGAGGATGCCTCGACCGCCGACACCGCTCCGATCGCCGTCACCGCGTACTGCCCGTCGATCGCGTCGCCCGGAACGGTGAGCTCCGCATCGATCGCGCCCTCGCCGCTCGCCGTCGTGCCGACCGGCTCCCCGTCGCCGAACCGGAGCTCGACGGCCTCACCGGGCGCGAACCCGTCGCCGGTGACGCGCACCGTGTCACCGGGCGCGGCCTGGGCGGGCTCGACGGCGATCTCGGGCGTGTACACCGGGGCCGGCTCGTCGACCACGATCTCGAGGGTGGTGGATGCCGACTTGACGCCGTCGTCCACCGTCACGGAGACGGTGTACGTGCCCGCGGCGGCGTACGTGTGTCCGCCGGAGACGGCGCCGTCGGCCACCGGCAGTGCGGACACCGGGGTGCCGTCGCCCCAGTTGACGACGGCGGCCTGCTCGGGCGCACCGCCGGTCACCGTCGCGAGCAGCGCCTCGAACGCCTCGCCGGCGACCTGGGCGTCGACCGCCTGCGGCTGCACCTCGAGCGCGGTCGCGGCGGCGCGGTCGCCGTCGGAGGCGACGGCGAACACGTGCACGCGACCGTCGCGGAGCGTGCCGTCCTCGGTCGGCATCGTCAGCGACTCGACCACCTTCGGGGCGCCGGCCTCGTCGGTGTCGAGCGTGATCGGCGCCGTCGCGTAGATCGCCGTGTTCTTGATCGACGACTCCGCGCCGGTGCCCGAGAGGCGGCCCTCGGAGATCGCGAGCACGGAGTTGCCGAACGCCGGGCTGCCCGACGCGCCGACCCAGTCGCCGAACGAGATCTTCACCGTCTGCGACGTGCCGTCGGTGAAGTGCAGCACCGCCTCGGGCTGACGGGCGCTCTCGGTCGCCGTGCCGACGAAGGCGAGCTGCGTCGCGCCCGCGCCGAGATCGATGCGCACGGTCTGGCCCTCACCCGTGAGGTTGTCGGCCTTGCCGGCCGCCACCGCGGGGAGGTCGTAGGTCAGCTCGGTGCCGGGGATCGCGAGGGTCGAGCCCTGGACGAATCCGTCGGCCGCGAGCTTGTCGCGGAAGTAGCCGAAGCCCTGGCCGTCGCAGTTCGCCGCGGTCGTGCCGAGGTCGCCGATGCAGATCGAGCCGAACGAGCCGACGAGCGTCTCGTCGCGGGTGACTGCGACGTTCGAGGCCGCCGAGGCGAGGGCCCCGGTCGAGTCCTGCACGATGACCGTCGCCGTGTAGACGCCCGGAGCCGTGAACGTGTGCGGTGCCGTCACCCGCCAGCCGCCGAGGTCGTCGCGCTTCAGCGTCGCGTCGACCGCGCCGGTGCCGTCGCCGTAGTCGACGGAGACCTGGTAGCCGTCGGCCGAGGTCTCGGTGCCGACGATCGTGGCGATCCCGCCCGTGAACTCGGTGTCGACCGCGACCGACTGCGCCGCCGCGGGATTGACCGAGAGCCCTTCGGCGCTGGCCGCCGAGGCGAACAGCTCGACCTCGGACAGCGCGAGCGGTCCGCCGGCCGATTCGACCGCGAGCCGGAGGCTCGTGAACACGCCCTCGCCGTCGGTCGAGAACGGGCGCGTCTGCGTCGGCCAGTCGAAGGACTCGCCCTCGCGGTGGTCGAGCTCGGTCCAGTTCTCGCCGTCGGTCGAGCCCGAGAGGGTCCACGCCGCGGGAGCAGTGGCGAGCGCAGCGCCGGTCAGCGTGTACTGGCCGACCGTCACCGGCCCCGACTGCGAGGTCCAGGTGAGCTCGGCGGTACCCGAGTCGAACGTCGCCGACGAGTTCATGCTGTCGTCGACGAGCGCGGCGGTCGACGAGCCGTCGCCGGCCGTGACGGTGCCGCGGCCGGCCTTGGTGGCATCGACGAGGGTGCGCGGCACGTCGAGCTCCTGGCCGAGATCCTTCGCGCCCCACGTGCTCGGCTCGTCGCTCATCGCGAAGGTGAGCTCGCCGCCGTCGCGGAGCAGGTCGCCGTCGAGGGTCGTCTCGTCGACGGGTTCGCCGTTCAGCTCGACCCCGGCGACGTACGTCTTGCCGTCGGAGGCGCCGGGCGCCGAGATCACGAGGTCGCGGTCGCCGATGCTGAGCGTCGCGCGGTCGAAGAGCGGCGTGCCGATCGTGTAGTCGCCCGAGCCGACCTCGAGCGGGTACAGGCCGAGGGACGAGAAGACGTACCAGGCGGAGAACTCGCCGTTGTCCTCGTCGCCCGGGTACCCCTGGCCGATGTCGGAACCCACGAACAGCCGCTGCTGGATGTCGCGGATCAGCGCCTGCGCCTCGGCGGGGTCGCCCGCCTCGGCGAGCACGTAGGGGATGTGGTGCGCGACCTGGTTCGACATGCCGAGCATGCCGAGCCGCACGTCGCGCGCCTCACGTGCCTCGTGGATGCCGGAGTAGTCGGCCTTCTCGCGGACGGTGAGGAACTCGTCGAGCTCGTCGAGCAGCCCCTGCCGGCCGCCGTAGAGCGCGGCGAGGCCGGCGACGTCGTGCGGCGCGTGGAAGCCGAACGTCTTGGCGCTCGCCTCGGTGAACGCGCCGCCCCAGGCCTTCTGGTCGAAGTCGGCGCCGACCGGCCAGCTGCCGTCCGCGTTGCGGGCCGTGAAGGTGTTCGCCTCGGGGTTGAACATCTCGACGTAGTGGGCGGCACGCGCCTGGAAGTAGTCGGCCTCCTCGAGGAGGCGCTCGACGCGGTCGGCCGGCGTGTTCGGGTCGTCGGCGAGCGCCGCCGCCATCTCGCCGATGCCGAAGTCGTTGATGAAGCCCTCGAGTCCCCACGAGGCGCTCTCGTGCGTGCTCTCCTCGGTGTAGCCGAGGAAGATCGACTGCGCGAGGCCCTTGCGGCCGACCGCGTTCGACGCGGGCAGCACGGTGGCGTTCTTCACCGCCGCGTCGTAGGCCTCGAGCGCGGTCTCGGTGTCGAGGGCGCCGGCGAGGTACGCCTCGGCGAAGGCGACGTCGGAGCTCGTGCCGGTCATCAGGTCGGCGTAGCCGGGCGACGACCACCGCGCGATCCAGCCGCCGTCGCGGTACTGCTGCACGAACCCGTCGACGAGCTCCTCGGTGACGTCGGGGTAGAGCAGCGAGTAGAGCGGCCACGCGGTGCGGTACGTGTCCCAGAACCCGTTGTTGACGTAGATCTTCCCGTCGACGAGCTTCGCGTTGGTCGCGATGTCGGTCGCCGAGCCGGACGTGGCCGACACGGGGCTCGCGTACCGGTACTCGGGGTCGCCCGCCGTGCCGACGTTCTCGAACTGCGAGTTCGGGTAGAGGTTCAGCCGGTACAGGCTCGAGTACAGGGTCACGAGCTGGGTCTCGGTCGCGCCCTCCACGTCGTGGATGACGCCGAGCCGGTCGTTCCAGGCCTGCTGCACGGCGGCGTGGGCGTCGTCGAACGAGACGCCCGCGAGCTCGAGACCGTGGTTGCGCTGCGCCTGCTCCTGCGAGATGAACGACGAGGCGATGCGGAGCTCGACGGTGCGGTCGCCCGAGGTGTCGAACGCGGCGAAGCGCGCGCTGCCGTTGCGGTTGCCCTGCGTCGTCGGGCCCGCCGTCGTCGGCGTGGCGTCGAAGGTGCCGTACACGAACATGCGGGTGCGGCCCGGCCAGCCGGAGCCGCCGTCGACCCAGCCCGTGACGGTGTCGCCCGTGATCGTGAGCTTGGAGGAGTTCACGAGCTGGTCGACGATCACCGAGCTCTGGTCACCGGTGAAGCCGAACCGGTAGATCGCGCCGTGATCGGTCGCGGTGACCTCGGTCGTGATGCCGTTGTCGAACTCGACGCCGTACACGTCGGGCCGAGCCACCTCGTTCTCGTGATGGAACGTGAGGCGCCGGTCGTCGAGCGTCGAGGTGGGGTTCGCGCCGACCGCCGGCAGGACGGCGAGCTGGTTGCGGTCGCCCATCCAGATGCTCGGCTGGTGCGAGAAGCCGATGCCCTCGAGCGCGGGGAGGTTCTGCGCGGTGTTCGCGCCCTGGTACTGGTAGATCGTGCCGGTGTTGTCGGCGTTCGTCATCGGGGTGATGAAGTTGAAGCCGTTCGGCCAGCCGACCGCGGGGATGTTGTTGCCTCGCGAGAACCCGCCGGTGGAGTTGGTGCCGCGACGCGTGTCGACGTAGGAGACGAGCCCGTCGGTCGCATCGAGCGGCTCGGCCTGCTCGATGCTGAGGTCGTCGAGCCAGCCGAGCACGGTCGTGCCCGCGGCCGGGGTCTCGACGCCGGTGACGCCGTCGCCGGGGTGGTCGTAGTCGAGGAGGACCCCGGTGACGGTGCGTCCGGCGAGTGCACCGAGGTCGACGCTCACCTTGTTCCACTGGTCGGGCCAGAGCACGTTCGCGAGTCCCTGCGAGCGGGCGTCGGCGCCGTACCCGTACGAGTCGGTGAGGTCTGCGGCGGCGAGGGTCGTGCCGTCGTCGAGCACGAGGTCGACCGCGACGAAGGTCGACGCGTACGTCTGCCCCGAGTCGAGCACGGGGAAGACGGCGTACGAGAGCCGGCTGTCGTCCTCGATGGCGATGTCGAGGTCGTCGTAGAGCACCGACGTCGACGCTGCGGGCCCGCTGCCGAGGTGACTGCCGGCGTAGCGGAGGGCGTGCGTGCCCGAGAAGCCGACATTGGTCTTCGCGGTGTACGAGCTGGTCGGGCCCGAGTCGACCTCGAGCGCGAGGTCGGACGCCACGGGCTCGGCGTCGGCGTCGGCGATCGGCTCCCAGCCGGCGAGCTGGATGAGGCCGCCCGAGTGGTTCGCGGTGATGTCGAGGCGGTAGTACCGATACGCGGCGCTCGGCGCCGCGAGTGCGAAGCTGCGCGTCTGGCCGCGGGCCGAGAACGACTCGCCCGCGCGCGTGTCGACGACCGTCCAGTCGGTGCCGTCGTTCGAGCCGAGGATGCGGAAGTCTCGTGGGTCGCGTTCGGGCGCATCGTTGCCCGACGTGAGCGTGTACGCCTCCATCGGCTGCGGCTCGGCGAGCTCGTACTGCGCCCACCCGGTCGCGGAGAAGGTCAGCCACTTCGAGCCGGGGTTGCCGTCGGCGAGGTTGCCCGCCACCTCGTTGGGCGGGTTCTCGGCGGAAGCGGTGACCTTCGTCACCTGCGGCAGCAGGCTGCCCGGCACGTTGCGGTCGCCGCTGACGTTCACCGACTCGCCGGTTCCGGCGAGGGCCGGGACGGCGTCGCCCGCCTCGAACGAGGACGCGAACGTCACCTCCCCGGGCGCCGCCGCGGCCGAGATCGGCGTCAGCGCCGCCGCGGCCATCGCCAACGTGATCACTGCTGTCGCGGTCGCCCGCGTTCGGCGGGCTCCGCCCGGCCGCGTGAAGTGCTCCACCATCGCTCCCTGTCGCTTCGCTGCGAGATATGACACCGCTGTCATACGATGTTGGACGGTAGCAGGTCGCCGGCGGATCCGGAAGACCGCGATGCTGCCGAGTGCCGTGCCGCGGCGAACGACGCGGCCCGGGAGAATGGGACCATCAGCCGGTCATGAGGAGCGCCATGGAATCACCAGTCGGGCCACCCGTGGCGCGCGCGACGCTCGCCCAGGTCGCCGAACGGGCCGGCGTCAGCCTGAAGACGGCGTCGCGGGCGCTCGGCGGCGAGTCGTACGTCAGCGAGGCCACGCTCGCGCGCGTGCTCGCGGCCGCGGCCGAGCTCGACTACCAGCGCAACACCGCGGCGAGCCTGCTCGCGAGCGGCCGGCTGGCCGACTCGATCGGCCTCGTCACGGGCGATTTCACGAACCCGTTCTACTCCGCGCTCGCACGGGCCGTCGAAGACGAGATCCGGCCGCACGGCATGCACCTCGCGGTGGCCAACTCGCGCGAGTCGGCCGAGCAGGAGTGGCGCATGGCCCAGGACCTCGCCGACCGCAAGACGAAGGCGCTCATCGTGGTGTCGGCCATGCCCGACCACGCCGAGTACGCGCGGCTGCAGGCCCGCGGCATCCCGATCGTGTTCGTCGACCGGCCGGCCGAGCGCATCGATGCCGACTCGGTCGTCTTCGACGACCGCGCGGGCGGCCGCATCGCCGCCGAGCACCTGCGCGACGCGGGGCACCGGCGCATCGCGTACATCGGCGACTACAGCTGGCTGCCGACCTCCCGCCAGCGCGCGGCCGGCATGGGCGACGTGCTCGACGCCGGCGGAGCCCCCGAGTGGCGGGCGCTCGTGCGCACCGACGCCCACGACGTCGCGTCGGCGCGGGCGCAGACCGCGGCCCTCCTCGCGATGGCCGAGCCGCCGACCGCGATCGTCGCGGGCAACAACCGGGTGCTGCTCGGCGTCATCGAGGAGGTCGCGGCGCTCGACCGGGCCGAGCGGCCCGTCGTGATCGGATTCGACGACGTCGAGTGGGCCGGCGTGCTCGGCATCACCGTCGTCGCGGGCGACGTCGACGCGCTCGGGCGCAGGGCGGCCCGCCTCGCGATGGCGCGTCTCGTGGACCGCACCCGTGCCGTCGAGCGCACGTCGCTGCCGATGCGGCTGATCGTGCCGGAGTCGCCCGCCTGGTGACGCCCGCCCGAGCCACGTGCGACCGAGCCTCGTGCGCGTGAGGCCTCGTGCGGCCGAGGCCCACGCGCTTGAGTTCAAGTGCGCTTGAAGTCGTAGGCTCGGTCGGGTGAGCGAACCGACCGCCGAGACCCAGATCCAGACCCCGGCGACCCCGGCGAACGAGGCGGTCGCCGAAGCCCCTGCCGAGGCGCGCAGCCCGCTCTCGAAGCCCTACCGGTGGCTGTCGATCGGCATGTTCGCGCTCATCTTCCTCGCGGCGTTCGAGGCGATGGCGGTCACGACGATCATGCCGCTCGTCGCGCACGACCTGCACGGCGAGGGCCTCTACGCGCTCGCCTTCGCCGTGCCGCTCGCCGCGGGCATCATCGGCATGGTCATCGCGGGCAACTGGACCGACCGCTCGGGCCCGCTGCCGTCGCTCGTCACCGCGGCGGGCCTGTTCGTCGTCGGCCTCGTCATCGCGGGGACGGCGAGCGACATGAACGTGCTCATCGTCGGCCGGTTCGTGCACGGCCTCTCGGGTGCGGCCGTGATCGTGCCGCTCTACGTCATCGTCGCCCGCGTCTATCCCGAGCCGCTGCGTCCGCGCGTGTTCGCGGGGTTCGCGGCCGCATGGGTGATCCCGTCGATGGTCGGGCCCGCGGTCGCCGGCCTCGTCGCCGAGGCCTGGAGCTGGCACTGGGTGTTCCTCGGGGTCATCGTGCTGCTCGTCCCCGCCGCCGCGATGATCCTCCCGCCCGTCCTGCGCGTGCGCGACCAGATCACCGGCGATCCCACGGTCGCCTGGAGCCTCGGCCGCGTGGGCTGGTCGGTGCTCGTCGCCGTGGCCGCGCTCGGCGTCTCGCTCGCGAAGGAGCTCGGCGACCCCTGGCGCTGGATCGTCGCCGCCGTCGCGATCGCGCTCGTCGTCGTGGCCGTTCGCCCGCTGCTGCCGGTGGGCACGCTCCGCGCGGCGCGCGGGCTGCCCGCGACCGTGCTCTCGCGCTTCGTCGTCGCCGGGGCGTTCTTCGGCAGCGAGATCTACCTGCCCTACCTCCTGCAGGAGGACTACGAGTTCACCGCCAGCCAGGCCGGCGCGATCCTCACCGGCGCCGGGGTCAGCTGGGCCGCCGCCTCGTGGCTGCAGGGCCGCCTCGGCGACCGGGTGTCGAACGCGCGCGCCGTCGTCATCGGGTCGGGCCTGCTCGTCATCGCGCTCGCGGTCGTGCTCGCCGTCGCGGTCTTCACGCTGCCGCCGGCGATCGCGTTCGTCGCCTGGACCCTCGCCGGCGGCGCGATGGGCTTCATGTACCCGCGCCACTCGGTCTCGGTGCTCGGCCAGTCGGAGGTCTCGCAGCAGGGGTTCAACAGCGCCGCCCTCTCGATCGCCGAGTCGCTCGGCGCGGCCACCGCGCTCGCCGTCACGGCGCTCGTGTCGAGCGCCGTGGTCGCCGGGGGATTCTCGGCCGACTTCACCGTGACCCTCGTCATCGCCGTCGTCGCGCTGCTGCTCGCGCCGCGCGTCCGGCCGGAGGCGTCCCCGGTCTCGTAGGCCCGGCTCCGGCGGGCGCGTGAGAGCGCGATCCCGGCGAGCGGATGCCGCGGCGATCCGCCGCGCCGGAGTCGATTCGATTCGACCCCGCCATGTGACTGTCACATGATTCACCTGTCCGCGACGCGGTCCGGTGTGCATAATGGAACCAGCTTCGATGTGACCGTGCACATCGGTTCCAGAACGGTCTGGCAGTGAATCCTGAGACACCCAAGGGGCGGGCGCCCAGCATCCGCGATGTCGCGCGCCTGGCCGAGGTCTCGCACCAGACCGTGTCGCGGGTGCTCAACGACCACCCGAGCATCCGGCCCGAGACGCGCGAGCGCGTGCTGGCCGCGATGGAGACGCTGCAGTACCGGCCGAACCGCGCCGCCCGAGCGCTCGTCACGAGCCGGTCGCACACGATCGGCGTGCTCGCCTCGACGAGCACCGAGTACGGGCCGGCCACGAGCATCGCGGCGATCGAGGACGCGGCGCGCGAGCACGGGTACTACGTCAACACGGCGAACATCGCCGACCCGTCGGCCGAGGGCATCGCCGACGCGCTCGAGCACCTCATGCTGCAGGCGATCGAGGGCCTCGTCGTGATCGCACCGCAGGTGCGCGTGTTCGAGGTGCTCGCCGCGTCGCCCGTCGGCGTGCCGTTCGTGAGCCTGCAGTCCACGGGCCGCAGCGACCACCTGGCGCTCTCGGTCGACCAGGTCACGGGCGCCCGGCGCGCCACGCAGCACCTGATCAACCTCGGCCACCGCGAGATCGTGCACCTCGCGGGCCCGCAGGACTGGATCGAGGCCGAGGCGCGGATGCGCGGGTTCCTCGATGCGATCGGCGATGCCGAGCTCGACCTGCGCCCGCCGGTGCTCGGCGACTGGAGCGCGGACTTCGGCTACTTCGCCGGGCGCGAGCTGCTGCGCCACCGCGACTTCACCGCCGTCTTCTCGGCCAACGACCAGATGGCGATCGGGTTCATGCACGCCGTGCGCGACATGGGCCTCGACGTGCCCGGCGACATCAGCGTCGTGGGGTTCGACGACATCCCCGTCGCCCAGCACGTGTGGCCGCCGCTGACCACGGTGTACCAGGACTACCGCGAGACCGGCCGGCGCGCCGTCGCGCTGCTCCTCAACCAGGTGCACGGCGAGCGGGTGCTCGAGGTCGAGCAGGTCGTGCCGCGGCTCGTCGTGCGCGGTTCGACCGGCGAAGCGCCCGTCGCACGCCTCGGTGGGCGCGCCCCCGGCGGCACGGCGGGTCGCGGGTCGGTCTGACCTCGCGTTGCCCCCAGTCCGGGGCCCCGCTTGACACCGGCCGATCTCGGATGCACCATTGGTCTCGATGTGAACGGTCACACGCGTCACATCGAGTCCTGGAACCCTGACACAGAGGTCGTGATGTACCCGTCGACGATGACCGCAGCACCGGCAGGCCGCCGATGAACGCGCAACCGATCCTCGAGATGCGCTCCATCACGAAGGAGTTCCCGGGCGTCAAGGCGCTCTCCGACGTGACCCTCACCGTGATGCCCGCCGAGGTGCACGCGATCTGCGGCGAGAACGGCGCCGGCAAGTCGACGCTCATGAAGGTGCTCTCGGGCGTCTACCCGCACGGCACCTACACGGGCGAGATCTTCTTCCGCGGCGAGGAGGTGCAGTTCAAGGACATCCGGGCCAGCGAGGCCGCCGGCATCGCGATCATCCACCAGGAGCTCGCCCTGATCCCCGAGCTCTCGATCACCGAGAACATCTTCCTCGGCAACGAGATCGCCAAGCGCGGCCGCATCGACTGGGCCGAGGCCAAGATCCGCGCCCTCGACCTGCTCGCCCGCGTCGGCCTCGAGGAGGACCCCGACACCCAGATCAAGCACCTCGGCGTCGGCAAGCAGCAGCTCGTCGAGATCGCCAAGGCGCTCGCGAAGGACGTCAAGCTCCTCATCCTCGACGAGCCGACGGCGGCGCTCAACGAAGACGACTCCGAGCACCTGCTCGACCTGATCCGCGGCCTCAAGGGCAAGGGCATCACGTCGATCATGATCTCCCACAAGCTCAACGAGATCGAGGAGATCGCCGACGAGATCACGATCATCCGCGACGGCCACACGATCGAGACGCTCGACGTGAAGGCCGGCGGCGTCGACGAGGACCGCATCATCCGCGGCATGGTGGGCCGCTCGCTCGAGAGCCGCTTCCCCGACCGCACTCCGCACATCGGCGACGTGTTCTTCGAGGTGAAGGACTGGACGATCCAGCACCCGCAGGTGCCCGAGCGCCTCGTCGCCAAGGGCTCGAGCTTCAACGTGCGCCGCGGCGAGATCGTCGGTCTCGCGGGCCTCATGGGCGCCGGGCGCACCGAGCTCGCGATGAGCGTGTTCGGCCGCTCGTACGGCAACTACCTGTCGGGCACGATCGTGAAGGACGGCAAGGAGATCGTCCTGAAGGACGTCGAGTCGGCCATCGACCACGGCCTCGCGTACGTGAGCGAGGACCGCAAGCAGCTCGGCCTCAACCTGCTCGACTCCATCAAGCGGTCGATCGTCGCGGCGAAGCTCTCGAAGATCTCGAAGCGCGGCGTCGTCGACGACTCGCAGGAGTTCGGCATCGCCGAGGACTACCGCAAGCAGCTGCGCATCAAGACCCCGAGCGTCGACGTCGGCGTCTCGAAGCTCTCGGGC
Organism: Agromyces cucurbitae; assembly: GCF_058349945.1. Taxonomy (NCBI): domain Bacteria; kingdom Bacillati; phylum Actinomycetota; class Actinomycetes; order Micrococcales; family Microbacteriaceae; genus Agromyces; species Agromyces cucurbitae. Next base: position 1,138,288 of record NZ_JBYRES010000001.1, read on the forward strand.
GGCAACCAGCAGAAGGTCGTGCTGGCGAAGTGGATGTTCACCGACCCCGACCTGCTCATCCTCGACGAGCCCACCCGCGGCATCGACGTGGGCGCGAAGTACGAGATCTACACGATCATCCAGGCGCTCGCGGCGCAGGGCAAGGGCGTCATCCTCATCTCGAGCGAGCTGCCCGAGCTGCTCGGCATCGCCGACCGCATCTACACGGTCTTCGAGGGCCAGATCACCGACAACATCCCCGCATCAGAGGCGAACCCCGAGGCGCTCATGCGCAGCATGACCTCGGCCAAGAAGAAGGCGAACGCATGAGCACCGCGAGCACCCCGGCGAGCCCCACGGACAAGAAGAAGGGCGGCCTCTCCGACATCCGCAAGGTGTTCGGGGGCGGCCAGTCGAGCCTGCGCCAGTTCGGCATCCTCGGCAGCCTCATCGTCATCATCGTGATCTTCCAGATCTGGACGAACGGCCTCACGCTGTCGCCGACGAACCTCATCAACGTCGTCAACCAGTACTCGTACATCCTGATCCTGTCGATCGGCATGGTGATGGTCATCATCATGGGCCACATCGACCTGTCGGTCGGCTCGGTCGCGGCCTTCACGGGCATCGTCGTGGCGAAGTCGATGGCGGACTGGAACTTCCCCTGGTGGCTCGCGATCCTGCTCGGCATCGCGGTCGGCGTCGCGATCGGCGCGTGGCAGGGCTTCTGGGTCGCATTCGTCGGGGTGCCGGCGTTCATCGTGACATTGGCGGGCATGCTCGTCTTCAGAGGCGGCAACCAGTTCATCGGCCAGTCGACGACGACGCCGGTTCCGCAGGAGTTCAGCTTCATCGGCGCGGGGTACCTGCCCGAGCTCGCGGTTCCGCTCAACTTCAACGTGCTCACGATGCTGCTCGGCCTCGCCGGCGCCGCCTGGATCGTCTGGCACGAGTTCCGGCTGCGCAGCACGCAGAAGAAGCTCGGCTCCGAGATGGCACCCGTCTGGGTCAGCGTCGTCAAGGTCGTGGTCCTCGCCGGCGTCATCCTCTGGGCGGCGTGGCTGTTCGCGACCGGCCGCCCCGGCACGAGCTTCCCGATCTCGGGCATCATCCTCGTCGTCCTCGTGATCGTCTACTCGTTCGTCACGAACAACACGATCTTCGGCCGTCACATCTACGCGGTCGGCGGCAACCGCCTCGCGGCGACCCTGTCGGGCGTGAAGGACCGCCGGGTCGACTTCTTCGTCATGATGAACATGTCGGTGCTCGCCGCACTCGCGGGCATGATCTTCGTCGCCCGCTCGACGGCCTCGGGCCCGCAGGACGGCAACGGCTGGGAGCTCGACGCGATCGCGGCCGTGTTCATCGGCGGCGCGGCCGTGTCGGGCGGCATCGGCACCGTGATCGGGTCGATCGTCGGTGGTCTCGTCATGGCGTTCCTCAACAACGGCCTGCAGCTCATCGGCGCCGGCGCCGACGTCGTGCAGATCATCAAGGGCCTCGTGCTGCTGCTCGCGGTCGCGGTCGACGTCTGGTCGAAGCGCCAGGGCGGTGCGTCGATCTTCGGCATCTGGTCGAACCGCCGCAAGGCGAAGCTCGAGTCCCAGGGCCCCACCGAGCCGCCGGCCGTGGCACCGACGAACGTGTCGAACGAATCGTCGCAGCCGGCCGACCTGCCGCGATGACGGCGCGGATGCCGCGGCGCGGGCCGCGGCATCCACCAACCCTCACCACCACCCCCAGAGACCTTCCCCTCCAAGAGAAGTCCGAAAATCCCAACCAGAAAGTGATTGATCAATGAAGAAGCTCACTCTCGCTGCCACTGCCGTGGCCGCGATCGCGGCGCTCGCGCTGACGGGTTGCTCCTCCGACCGCGGTGGCGGTTCGTCGGGCGGCGACGAGACCGGCGCGGCCGGCTTCGCGGCCGACTCGACGATCGGCGTGGCCCTGCCCGACAAGACCAGTGAGAACTGGGTGCTCGCGGGCGGTCTCTTCGAGGACGGCCTGTCGCAGGCCGGCTTCAAGGGCGACGTGCAGTACGCCCCGGCCTCGAACACCGTCGCCGAGCAGCAGAACCAGATCTCGTCGATGGTCACCAACGGCGCGAAGGTCATCGTCATCGGTGCGAAGGACGGCAAGCAGCTCGGCACGCAGCTGCAGCAGGCCGCCGACGCGGGCGTGAAGATCATCGCCTACGACCGGCTCATCGAGAACACGCCGAACGTCGACTACTACGTCGCGTTCGACAACTTCAAGGTCGGCCAGCTGCAGGGCCAGGCCCTGCTCGACGGTCTCGCCGCGCGCTCGGGCCACGACGCGCCGTACAACATCGAGCTCTTCAGCGGCTCGCCCGACGACGCGAACTCGGCCGTGTTCTTCAACGGTGCGATGGACGTGCTGCAGCCGAAGATCGACGACGGCACCCTCGTGGTGACCTCGGGCCAGACCGACATCGCGCAGACCGCGACGCAGGGCTGGGAGGCCGAGAACGCGCAGAGCCGCATGGACTCGCTGCTCGCCGCGAACTACGCCGACAAGAACGTCGACGGCGTGCTCTCGCCGAACGACAACCTCGCCCGTGCGATCATCACCTCGATCAAGCAGGCCGGCAAGGACATCTCGAAGGTGACCGTCACCGGTCAGGACTCCGAGGTCGAGTCGGTGAAGTCGATCATGGCCGGTGAGCAGTACTCGACCATCAACAAGGACACGACCCTCCTCGTGGAGCAGACGATCAAGATGATCCAGCAGCTCCAGAAGGGCGAAGAGGTCGACGTCAACGACACCGAGCAGTACGACAACGGCGTGAAGGTCGTTCCGGCGTACCTCCTCGACCCGGTGATCGTCACCAAGGAGAACGCCGCCGAGGCGTACAAGAACAACCCCAACCTCCTCGACATCGTCAACCAGGCGGGCTGATCGCTCGTCTCGACGACGCACTGACGGCGGCCCTCGCTCCCTCGGGAGCGGGGGCCGTCGTCATGCCCGAGCGGAGGTCAGTCGGCCGCACCCTCGGGCGACCGGTCGGCCTGCGCCTGCTGCGACCACTCGGGCAGCTGCTGCAGGGTCCACTTGTTGCCGTCGGGATCGGCGAACGTCACGAAGCGGCCCCACGGCTGCTCGTCGACGCCCTGCGCGTCGACCCCGGCCGCGCGCAACTGGGCGAGCGCGGCGTCGGCGTCGGGGACGACGGCCTGGATCACGTCGAGCCGGCCGGGCTCGATCGTCGCGCCCATGCCCTCGCCGATGGCGATGGAGCACGCCGATCCGGGCGGCGTGATCTGCACGAAGCGCAGCGTGTCGCTGACCCGCTGGTCGTAGTCGACATTGAACCCGCACTGGTCGGCGTAGAACGCCTTCGCGCGGTCGACGTCGCTGACGGGGACGTGGATGAGTTCGATCTTGACGTTCATCTCGATGGCCATGGCTCTTCTCCGTTGATCGTCGGTGATGCTGCATCGTTGAGGAATCTCGGGTCTCACGGTGGTGCGGGGCCGCGGGCTCGCCCCCATTCCAGCACCGGGCGCCGACATCCGCACCCCCGCGAGGTCGCCCGTGGCCGCCCGCACGCGTCGGTGGGAGGATGAACGGCATGGCTCTGCACATCACCGACGACCCGATCGCCGACGAACTGCTCTCGACCGACGCGTTCGCGCTCCTCACCGGAATGCTGCTCGACCAGCAGGTCGCGATGGAGACGGCGTTCTCGGGCCCCGCGAAGATCCGCGAGCGGCTCGGCACGATCGAGCCCGGCGAGATCGCCGCGACCGACCCCGACCGACTCGTCGACGTGTTCAGGGAGACTCCCGCCGTGCACCGGTATCCGGGCTCGATGGCCGGCCGGGTGCAGGCGCTCGCCGCGGCCGTGCGCGACGACTGGGGCGGCGACGCCTCGGCGATCTGGACGCAGGGCGACCCGTCGGGCGCCGAGGTGCTGAAGCGCCTGAAGGCGCTGCCGGGGTTCGGCGAGCAGAAGGCGAAGATCTTCCTCGCACTCCTCGGCAAGCAGTGCGGCCTCACCGCTCCCGGCTGGCGCGAGGCTGCCGGCGCCTACGGCGACGAGGGCTCGTTCTCGTCGGTCGCCGACATCGTGAGCCCCGAGTCCCTCGCGAAGGTGCGCGAGCACAAGCAGGCGATGAAGGCGGCGGCCAAGGCCGCCAAGGGCTGAACGATCGATCCGCGGATGCCTCGGGGCCGGCCCCGAGGCATCCGCCCAGCCCGATCAGCCGACGAGGAACCCGGCGATCGCGAGGGCCATCGTCGAGGGCTCCCAGGCATGGTTCGCCGCGGGGATGCTGCGCGACTCGGCATGGGGCATCGATGCGACGATCGAGTCGGCCGCAGCGGTCATCGACGGCATCGTCTCCTCACCGACGAGGGCGAGCGTCGGCGCGGTGATGCCGTGCCACAGCTCGGCGCGCGGTGCCGACTGGGTCCAGGCGAGCGATTCGGCGTCGGGTTCGAGGCTCGGGCCGAGCTCGAGCATGAGCGGCCATGCGGGGCTCTGCTTGGCACCCGCGAGCCACTCGGGCGGCATGTCGGCCAGGTAGAACTCGATGACGGCGGCGGAGTCGCCGGCCGCGAGCCGTTCGCGCAGCCCCGCGAGGTACTCGGCGCCCTCGGTGCCGAGCTCCTCGTCGAGCGGCACCTCGAACAGCACGAGCTTCGACACGGGCAGGCCGGCCGCGGCCGCGGCCAGTGCGATCGATCCGCCCGACGAATTGCCGAACAGGGCGATGTCGTCGGCGATCGCATCACGGCGCAGGTCGCCCATGATCGCCCGCAGGTCGTCGATGGTCTGGGCGAGGGTGATCGGGGCGGCGGCGGGGCTCTCGCCGCGGCCGCGCCGGTCGTAGTTCACGACGTCGAAGCCGTGCGCGGCGAGGGCTGCGGCCATGGCGACCGTCGTCGGGTCGAACGCGCGGTACTGCATCGCGCCGCCGACGAGGATCACGGGCGGCCCGAAGCCCGCCCGGTCGTAGGCGATGCGCGTTCCGTCGGCCGATGTCGCGAACTCGGTCATGCCGCCCCCTTGCTCGGGCACAGGCTACGCCGCGCGGCCGGTCGCCTCCACCGGTGGCGGAGATGCGGCTCAGGCGGAGGGGCGAAGGCGGGACGGTACCCGGCTCGTCGCTTGGGGGGACGCCGGGTACCGTCCCTACCTGAGAGACGGGGCACCGGCCGGATCATGACGCGACTCGGCGGAATTCGTGAGATCGGCTCGAGACGCGCGCGCGTCGCCGATCGAATGTCGGCGGTCGGTGGCATGGTGGAGGCACAACACCATATGTAGGGGTACCGGTGTCGAAGAGCCCCAAAGTGTCGTGCAGTGCGACACGCCGGGGAATCATCCACAGCTGAGAAATCTCGATTCGAAACGGCTGTGGAGAACCGCTCGCCGAACCCCGCAAACAGGCCGATCACCGCGACTTCGCGTTGTTCACAACCCGTGGATAACTCCGTGGATAACTACACGAATGTAACTACAGCATGTTGTGGCGGTTCAGTTCGGCAGGCACTAGATGTAGTATTGAAGTACCAGTTAGCAACACGGGGGACGGGCTCCTCCAGGGCCCGAGAACGAGGGGAAAACAATGACGGTCACGGTCTACACCAAGCCTTCTTGCGTCCAGTGCAACGCGACGTATCGCGCCCTCGACAGCAAGGGCATCGAGTACGAAGTGCTCGACCTCTCTGTCGACGAGAGCGCGCTCGCGCAGGTGAAGGAGCTCGGCTACCTGCAGGCCCCGGTCGTCATCACCGACGAAGACCACTGGTCGGGCTTCCGTCCCGACAAGATCGACGAGCTCGCCGCCCGTCTCGCTTGAGCGCACCCGGTGAGCTCGGGGGAGTGAACCGGTAACGCGAAGGAGACGATCATGACGAACCTGGTCTACTTCTCGAGCGTCTCGGGCAACACGAAGCGCTTCATCGAGAAGCTCGGCCGGCCGGCCGATCGCATTCCGCTGCACGCCCGTGATGAGGCGCTGCACGCCGACGAGCCGTTCGTGCTCGTCGTTCCGACCTACGGCGGAGGCGACGGCAAGGGCGCCGTGCCGAAGCAGGTCATCAAGTTCCTCAACGACGAGCGCAATCGCGCGCTCATCCGCGGCGTGATCAGCGCCGGCAACACCAATTTCGGGTCGGCCTACTGCCTCGCCGGCGACATCATCGCCGCGAAGTGCAAGGTGCCGCACCTCTACCGCTTCGAAGTATTCGGAACCCCAGACGACGTTCGCGCCGTCGACGATGGATTGGACGCATTTTGGTCAAGTCAACTGCAGCAGACGGCGTAGCGCTCATGGAGGCGCCGCGCACGGCGATGGACTACCACTCGCTCAACGCGATGCTGAACCTCTACGGCGCCGACGGCAAGATCCAGTTCGAGAAAGACCGCGAGGCGGCTCGCGAGTACTTCCTGCAGCACGTCAACCAGAACACCGTCTTCTTCCACTCCCTGAAAGAGCGGCTCGACTACCTCGTCGAGAAGGAGTACTACGAGCCCCAGGTGCTCGAGCAGTACTCGTTCGAGTTCATCCAGAAGCTCAACGACCTCGCCTACTCGAAGAAGTTCCGCTTCGAGACCTTCCTCGGCGCGTTCAAGTACTACACGAGCTACACGCTCAAGACCTTCGACGGCAAGCGCTACCTCGAGCGCTTCGAAGACCGCGTCGTCATGACGGCCCTCGGCCTCGCGCAGGGCGACGAGCAGCTCGCGATCGACCTGGTCGAAGAGATCATCGGCGGTCGCTTCCAGCCGGCCACCCCGACCTTCCTCAACACGGGCAAGGCGCAGCGCGGCGAGCTCGTCAGCTGCTTCCTCCTCCGCATCGAAGACAACATGGAGTCGATCGCCCGCGGCATCAACTCGGCCCTGCAGCTCTCGAAGCGCGGCGGCGGCGTCGCCCTGCTGCTCTCGAACGTGCGCGAGTCGGGCGCCCCGATCAAGCAGATCGAGAACCAGTCGTCGGGCATCATCCCCGTCATGAAGCTGCTCGAGGACTCGTTCAGCTACGCGAACCAGCTCGGTGCCCGCCAGGGCGCCGGCGCGGTGTACCTCTCGGCGCACCACCCCGACATCATGCGGTTCCTCGACACGAAGCGCGAGAACGCCGACGAGAAGATCCGCATCAAGACGCTGTCGCTCGGCGTCGTCGTGCCCGACATCACGTTCGAGCTCGCGAAGAACAACGAGGACATGTACCTCTTCTCGCCGTACGACGTCGAGAAGGTCTACGGCAAGCCGTTCGGCGACGTGCCCATCACCGAGCACTACCGCGAGATGGTCGACAACCCGCGCATCAAGAAGACGAAGATCAACGCGCGCGAGTTCTTCCAGACGATCGCCGAGATCCAGTTCGAGTCGGGCTACCCGTACATCGTCTTCGAAGACACGGTGAACAAGGCGAACCCGATCAAGGGCCGCATCAACATGTCGAACCTCTGCAGCGAGATCCTGCAGGTGAACACGCCGACGACGTACAACGAAGACCTCTCGTACAACGAGATCGGCAAGGACATCAGCTGCAACCTCGGTTCGCTGAACATCGCCCTCACGATGGACTCGCCCGACTTCGGCAAGACGGTCGAGACGGCGATCCGCGGCCTCACGTCGGTGTCGAACCAGAGCCACATCGCCTCGGTGCGCTCCATCGAAGACGGCAACGACAAGTCGCACGCCATCGGCCTCGGCCAGATGAACCTGCACGGCTACCTCGCCCGCGAGCGCATCTTCTACGGCAGCGAAGAGGGCATCGACTTCACGAACATCTACTTCTACACGGTGCTGTTCCACGCGCTGCGCGCGTCGAACAAGATCGCGATCGAGCGCGGCGAGACCTTCGACGGCTTCGCCGACTCGAAGTACGCGTCGGGCGAGTTCTTCGACAAGTACACGGATGCCGCGTGGGTGCCCGAGACGGCGAAGGTCACGCAGCTCTTCGCCGACGCCGGCGTGCACATCCCGACGCAGCAGGACTGGCTCGAGCTCAAGGCCTCGATCCAGGAGCACGGCATCTACAACCAGAACCTGCAGGCGGTGCCGCCGACCGGCTCGATCTCGTACATCAACAATTCGACGGCGTCGATCCACCCGATCGCCTCGAAGATCGAGATCCGTAAAGAGGGCAAGCTCGGCCGCGTCTACTACCCGGCGGCGTTCATGACGAACGACAACCTGGAGTACTACCAGGACGCGTACGAGATCGGCTACGAGAAGGTCATCGACACGTACGCCGCGGCGACGCAGCACGTCGACCAGGGCCTCTCGCTCACGCTCTTCTTCAAGGACACGGCGACGACCCGCGACATCAACAAGGCGCAGATCTACGCATGGAAGAAGGGGATCAAGACGATCTACTACATCCGGCTGCGTCAGCTCGCGCTCGAGGGCACGGACATGACGGAGTGCGTCAGCTGCATGCTCTGACGCCGGTCGAGTAGGCGCGCAGCGCCGTATCGAGACCCGCCAGCCCCGAGACATCCACCCCGTTCTTCGAAGGAAAACCGACATGACCCTCACCGATCCGGTCAACGCGGCCGGCAACGACCCGGCGCACACCGGCGGCAAGCTCAAGCTCGTCGACCACGTCAACGCCATCAACTGGAACCGCATCCAGGACGACAAGGACCTCGAGGTCTGGAACCGCCTGGTGAACAACTTCTGGCTGCCCGAGAAGGTGCCGCTGTCGAACGACATCCAGTCGTGGAACACGCTGACGCCCGAGGAGCAGACGCTCACCATGCGCGTGTTCACCGGCCTCACCCTGCTCGACACGATCCAGGGCACGGTCGGTGCGGTTTCGCTCATCCCCGACGCGATCACCCCGCACGAAGAGGCGGTGTACACGAACATCGCGTTCATGGAGTCGGTGCACGCGAAGAGCTACTCGTCGATCTTCTCGACGCTGTGCTCGACGAAGGAGATCGACGACGCCTTCCGCTGGTCGGTCGACAACGAGAACCTGCAGAAGAAGGCCGCGATCGTCATGGAGTACTACCGTGGCGACGAGCCGCTCAAGCGCAAGGTCGCTTCGACCCTGCTCGAGAGCTTCCTGTTCTACTCGGGCTTCTACCTGCCGATGTACTGGTCTTCGCGGGCCAAGCTCACCAACACGGCCGACCTCATCCGCCTCATCATCCGCGACGAGGCCGTGCACGGGTACTACATCGGCTACAAGTTCCAGAAGGGCCTCGAGCAGGTCGACCAGGCCACGCGCGACGACCTCAAGGACTACACGTTCTCGCTGCTCTACGAGCTCTACGACAACGAGGTGCAGTACACGCAAGATCTGTACGACGGCGTCGGCCTGACCGAGGACGTCAAGAAGTTCCTGCACTACAACGCCAACAAGGCCCTCATGAACCTCGGCTACGAGCCGATGTTCCCGAAGACCGTCACCGACGTGAACCCGGCGATCCTGTCGGCGCTCTCGCCGAACGCCGACGAGAACCACGACTTCTTCTCGGGGTCGGGTTCGTCGTACGTGATCGGCAAGGCCGTCGTCACCGAAGACGAGGACTGGGACTTCTAGGAGTCCACACCGGTTCATCGCCCGCAAGGGTTGAGTTCAGGCCCGGATCCGCGGAATCCCGCGGATCCGGGCCTTTCTCGTGCCTTCTCTCGACAGACAGAGGAGGACTCAGATGGACATCAACTGCTTTTCGATGTGGCACGTGGGTGGCACGCGCGCACCTTTCTTGGTGAAGCAGGCCCGGTCGCCGGTCGGAATTGCGAGTCGGTGTGCCGCGGACGGCATGCCACTCCGTGCCATAGAGGCCGTCATATCCGGGTCAAATGCCCAGGTGAAGCTCGTGTCTTACGCGGTGGACAAGCCCAATGGCACGGAATGGCACGACCGTCCACGACGGTCCGCTCACGGTCGCAGGAGGGCACGATGAACACCATCAAGACGAACGGATCCACACCGGCACGAAGAGAGGCATGGGGGAGCCTGAGGAAGCTTCCTTCGGGTCGGTGGCAGGTCCGCTATCCCGCACCCGATGGTGCTATCCACACGGCGCGCACCGACGACGACAAGCCGCTCACATTCATCACGAAGGCCGATGCGCGGGCCTGGCTCGCGAGCGCGCACTCGGCGATCGCTCGAGGAGAGTGGGAAGCGCCGAGAGTGCGCGCGTCACGTCGCCAGGCGGACGCGGCAGCGGAGCAGGCTCGGTCCGTCGACTTCGCAACCTACGCCGATCGCTGGATCACACTGATGCGCACGGAGCCGAAGAAGAACGGTAAGCGCCGTGCCGTCGGTACGATCCGCTCATACAAGAGCAAGATCGACGGCTATCTCGTTCCCGAGTTCGGCAACCTGCCGGTCCGCGGGGTGGACATCGAGCGCATCCGCACGTTGACCGCACGCCTCGATAGCATCCCGTCATCGTCGAATCCGACATCGAGTTCCAACGGAGTCACGCGTCCGGTGCTGACCGTACTCATGATGATTCTTCGCCAGGCTGCTCGCGATGGAGTCATACCGTCGGCGCCCGCGATATCGCTGCCCCGGCAGGAGCCGGTGAACAAGAACGTCGACGCTGCTCTCGATGATGACGTTGCGACCCCCGACCAGGTCGAGGCTCTCTATGACGCGACGCCGAGGCCGCTGGCGATCATGGTGCTGCTCGCTGCGTGGTGCCAGTTGCGTCGCGCAGAGTGCCTCGGCTTGCAGCGACGCGATATCGAGTGGCTCGACGACGGTGGTGCGATCCTGCACGTGCGACGACAGCTGAGTGCGAACACGGGCGACTATTCCACTGAGCTCAAGAGCGAAGCAGGCAAGCGGTCGCTCGCCGTCCCGAGAGTCATGATCGACCGCCTCAAGTCGCATCTGGAGGACCATGTGGCTTCGGAAGCGAAGGCTCCGCTGGTTCCGACCAACCCTCGCGGCAGCGTGCCGCTGTCGAACACGCGTTGGGGATACATCTGGATGGACAGCCGGGATGCGGTTGCCGGCCTCCCTACGAGATTCCGATTCCACGACCTTCGGCACGCAGGACTTACGATCTTCGCCCAGGAGGGCGCGACGCTCGCCGAACTGATGCGACGAGGCGGGCACTCCGACATCCGCGTCGTGCTCAGGTATCAGCACGCCACCATGGCACGCGATCGCGAGCTCGCCGATCGCATGAGCGACCGAATCGAACGGCGGCTCACGCACGTCGGTGTCGACGCAGTGCCTCATGTGGACAGCAATGGACACCTCTGAGTGAGGAACCACGTAGCTTGGAAGGAGGCGCCGCTATGGCTATGCGAGCGCAACCAGAAAGGTCAGGACCGACACTCGTCTCGCTCGCCGTTGCTGCGGGTGAGTTCGGAATCTCGATCAAGACGGTCCGCCGCCGAATTTCAGACGGAACTGTCCACGGGTATCTCGTCGGCCGGCTCATCCGCGTCGATCTCGAGGAGCTTCGCCAACGGATGCTTGTCGAGATCCCGACGAGGGAGCGAGTGGAGCGATGAGTTGAGGTGCGCGTTGCGCGAGGTCCTGTAGGACTCCGCCCCGAGGCTAGGGAAATCTCATCGCGCGCGTTCGGCCGGACCGACGCGACCCCCCTCGCGAACGAGATCAGGATCGAGACGGCCCTGGACCTGCTCGGTCACAGTTCGCCTGCGGTGACGAAGGAGCGCGACGCGGGGCCAGACTCCTCCGTGAATCCGTTGTCGGCACAGGCTACTGTAGCGGCTCGCGGCAGGGGCGTGCCCCCGTCGCGGTGGAAGCGGCTGCCGACCTTAGCGGCGCCCGATGCCTCGACTGCTTTTGCGGTGCCGCACCCGGTGCGGCGCCGTCCACGGTGCCGCGTCTGACGCGGCACCGTGTCGTCGTCGCGAGCCTTCCGGAGCAGAAGTTCTCGGTTCGAGTTCCGGTACACGGCTGATTCGGCCCAGACTCGGGTGAACGTTACCGGGATACACGGTGGTGCCACCGTGGCACCGCGTACTCCGCGGTTCGGGCCTGAACGTGCGGCGCCACCGGACCCCGGCCGGCAACGCCGCCCCCACGGTCGGTCGGCCGGACTCCCGGCGACCTCGCAAGCACTGAGTGCCAACGTCGAAAGAAGATCGTAGGTCTCCATGGGAGCTAGGTGCACACGTGCTCCCTGGTGCAGGACCCTGCGCATCTGCAGTCCGAAGCCCCGCGAACCCGAGCGTAAGCCCGTCTCAGGGTGCGATCGCGAGAATCGTGCTTGCCGTGGTCGGGGAGTTCATGTTGTCACTCTCTCTGCTGGAAAGCTATCCGAACACCGTCCATCGCTCCTCCGTACCGGCAGCGATGATCTCGTTAAACGTTGGGACGGGGAACTTGCTCGCGTTCGCCAGATAGTCCGCGTCGTAGCCCGCTCGAGCAAGGAGCTCCATCGACCGTCCCAGGGTCATCGGTTGTTCGCGTGGGCCGAGGTCGCCCCGCTCGGGGTAGCCCTCGGCTGAGAGCGTCTTGTTTGCGCGCACGTAGGTGGAGTCGGACCAGAGCTCGAGTCGATGCGCCCGAAACGCTAGCGCGCGTAGGCTCATCTTCCACTTCGCCTTCGCGACGAGGAGTTGCTGCCAGTCGAGACGTTTCGGAAGGTCTGCGAGAAGTTCACGGTCGGGGGCGAGGAACTGCGATGCAAACGTCTGCGCTTGCTCCTCGACGATCTTCGAACCCGGTTCGACATCAGGGTGCATTACGAGGTGCCCGAGCTCGTGCGCTGCGTCGAACCGTGAGCGTGCTCGGTCGTTCTTCGCCGGCGAGAGGAGCACGAGCGGGCGCCGCCCGGTATCCGTGGAAAAGGCGTCGACCTCGTGAGAGCTGATGCGTTCAGGCATGAGTAGGACGATCACACCGGCCGCTTCCATGGTGCGAACAACGTGTGCGATTGGGCCCGACGGTATGCCGAGTGCCTGCCGTGCGTCGTCGGCAATCTCACCGATTTCCACGGCGGAGATCTCACCATCGACGGGGTGGGTAGGGATGCTGAGCTCCGGGAAGTCCACGTAGTCTTCGAGGACTTGCACGACAGCGGCGCCGAGCTCAGCGAACGCGAGCGCCCGGTCGCGGCTGAGCGCAGGGGTCGAGCGGAGTGACCGGAAGTGCGCAGCGCCGGCCGGAATCCTCGAGACTTCCGCGCCGCGTTGGAGGAACTCGAGCGGTACCCCGAGGGCGAGGGCGAGCCTGCCCGCGACGATCTTCGTCGGACGATACTGCTCGCGTTCGAGTTGCGTGATCGCCGCCGCGGTGACGCCGGCTTCGGCAGCGAGCAAGGTTCGTTGTTTGCGCGCGAGCCGACGCGCCAGCGACAACCGATTGCCGTCGAAATCCTCCATTGCTCCTGACGCCCGGCGCGCGCGAGCGCGCATGAGGGCGTCGGACTCACTGGCCATCGGCTGCCTCGGCGACGTGCTGCTTCAGTCGGATGGGGACCTCAGGCTCAACGGTCTGTTCCGAGGCGGTTTCGCTGCCGACCACCGGGGCGGCCTCATTCTGCCGTTCGTCGGTCCAGAGCCCTTCCACGGCGATGACAGGGTTGCTGGCCATCGAGGGCACGATCATCCAACCCCTCGTGAGTGGCTGCTCGTTCAACAGCCCCGCCCAAACCAGGAAGAACTCGTTCAAATCATCCGGGTTGCCGACGCCCTCGAGGCCCATAGCGAACGGTTCCATGTTTGGTTCGATCTTGGGCGCGAGGTACGCCCGGTCGTTCGCGGCAGCGGACTCCTCACGGACCCGGCTCATTGCCTCCCACGCGAAATCATGGCCCCAGTCGGGGCGAAGCCGAGCGTCCAGGGGTGCCTTCACGATGTGGAACCGCAACTCGTCGAGCTCGATCAGCAGCGAGTTGTTCGGCGTGGTGACTTTCAAGCCGGTCGCCCGCCATGCGGGGTCGTCGCGCACACGGCGCTTGATCAGAACGGCGATGTTCTCTGCGCTCTGAATCGCGATGACGCGCGGCGTGTCTCCGGCCGCATCGTCGAAGCGAGTGACATTCGTGCTCCAAACACCCCGGATCAGCTCTGAGAGGAGATCGACCGCACCGGTAGCGCGGAGCTGTGCGACGGCATCGGCCAGGCGGGCCGCAGCTTTCGGATCATTGGTCATGACCATCAAGCTACCTGCAGCAACTGACACAGGAAAGGGGGCGCGCCGGAAGTAGATGCATGGAGGATCTGCGCAAATATTAAGCAGTTGTCCACTTGCGCCACTTCAGCTCTGGTGGCGCCGACTCGCGGACATCGTCCGGCAGCGTCGGCCCGCAGTCAAGAACTGAATCGCTCCTTACGAACATCAGTACGACGCCACTCTGCACCTCAGTGCTGTGATCTGCAGAGCCCCCGAAGAGGTCCAAGTAGACCGTCCGACGCGCAGTAGTCACGTCAGACCCAGCCCAGGAGTCCTGGCGAGCCGACTCGCCACGCCTCTTGCAGTTCGAGGGCGCGCACCTTGTCGGCGTGATCGGGGGTGGTGCGGGTGACGGTGTCGATGCGGGTGATGAGCGCGGGCGACGGGTACCGGTATCTGCTTCGCACGGTCGTTGCCAATGACGGTGACCGGTCGCTTGCGATGCCGTTGACGCGGTACTACGAGGCGAAGGGCACCCCGCCGGGGAGATGGATGGGTGCCGGCGTTCGAAGCCTCGCCGGTGGCCTGCTCCTGGTAGGCGATGAGGTCACCGAGGAGCAGCTTCAGCTCCTGATCGGGCTCGGCCGGGACCCGGTCACCGGTGATCCGCTTGGGCGCTCGTTCCCGCATTACGACGGGAGCGGCAAGCGTGCGGTGGCGGGGTTCGATTTCACGTTCTCGGTGCCGAAGTCGGCGAGCGTGCTCTGGGGAGTAGCGGATGCGGCCACGCAGGAGATCATCGTGCGGGCGCATCACGAGGCGGTCGAGCAGGTGGTGGCGTTCATGGAGCGCGAGGTCGCCGCAACCCGCACCGGCGTCGCGGCCGGTGACGGCGCGGTCGCGCAGGTCGACGTCACGGGGTTGATTGCGACGGCGTTCGATCATTTCGACAGCCGTGCAGGCGACCCGCACTTGCACACGCACATGGTGGTGAGCAACAAAGTGCAGACGGTGCTTGATGGCAGGTGGCGTTCGCTCGATGGGCGTCCGTTGCACGCCGCTGTTGTTGCGTTGTCGGAGCTGCACGAGACGCTGTTCCAGGATGCACTCACGCGTGCGCTCAGGGTCGAGTGGGAGCAGCGCGGCCGCGGCCGGGACCGCAACCCAGCGTGGTCGATCTCATCAGTGCCCGAACAGCTGGTCGCTGAGTTCTCGACGCGTTCGCACCACATCGACGCAGCGACCGATCGCCTCATCGCCGAGTACGTCGAAGCGCACGGCCATCGCCCGGGCCGGGCGACGATCATGAAGCTTCGCGCGCAGGCGACGTTGTCGACGCGGCCGGAGAAGCAGGTGCGTTCCCTGGCTGAGCTCACGCACGGTTGGCGTGAGCGTGCAACCGCGGTGCTCGGGCAGGATGCAACGGCATGGGCGCGCATCGCATCCGCCGACGTTGCACCGCGGCTGCTGCACGCCGACGATGTGCCGCTCGATGTCATTGCATCGCTCGGCGCATGGGTGTTGCATGCGGTGAGTGAGAAGCGTGCAACCTGGCGGCACTGGAACCTCGCGGCCGAGGCTGCACGCCAGACGATGCAGTACCGCTTTGCCACCGCAGACGACCGCGAAGCCGTCATCGGGCTGATCGTCGACGCGGCCGAGCGGGCGTCGTTGCGGATCACGCCGCCGGAGCTCGCAACGAGCCCGGCCGTGTTCCAACGTGATGACGGTACCAGCGTGTTTCGTCCGAAGCACTCGACGGTCTACACGTCTCAGGCGCTGCTCGACGCCGAAGCACGCCTCCGCGAACGGGCGGCGACCACGACCGGCCCGACGATCGCGGCGGCGACCCTGCGCGAGGCTGCCCGTCGACGACTGCCAGGTGGCGCCAGGCTCGGAGCAGACCAGACCGACGCGCTGCATGCGATCGTTGAATCGGGTCGCCTCGTCGATGTGCTCGTCGGCCCGGCCGGTGCCGGCAAGTCCACGGTGATGGGCTCCCTCCGCCGCGCCTGGGAGACCGAGTACGGTCGCGGGTCCGTGATTGGGCTCGCCCCGTCGGCGGCGGCCGCGCACGTGCTTGCCATAGATCTCGGCATCGCGACGGAGAACCTCGCGAAGTGGTGGCAGAACCACCTCGTCCACGGCGACGCATTCCGGGCGGGCCAGCTCGTGATCGTGGATGAGGCATCACTTGCGGGCACGCTCGCGCTCGACCGTGTCAGCAGCCTCGCCGCGCAGGCGGGCGCGAAGGTCCTGCTCGTTGGCGACTACGCGCAGCTGCAATCCGTGGACGCGGGTGCCGCGTTCGCCATGCTCGTGCACGACCGCCCCGACGCACCTGAACTCGTCGACGTGCACCGCTTCGTCAACGACTGGGAGAAGTCCGCATCATTGGGGCTGCGGCGTGGCGACGTGGCAGCCATCGACAGGTACCTCGCACACGACCGCGTACACGAGGGCGAGAGCGAGGTGATGGCGGATGCCGCCTACGAGGGCTGGCGCGCGGACGCCCGGGCCGGCCGGGTGAGTGTGCTGATCAGCGACTCGAACGAGACGGTCGCGGCGTTGAACGAACGGGCACGCACCGACGCGATCCTCGACGGCCGCGTCGACGCCCTGCACGAGGTCGCCCTGCACGACGGCACCCGTGCCGGGGTGGGGGACACGATCATCACCCGCTGCAACGACCGGCGGTTGCGTGCCGGCCGTGGATGGGTGCGCAACGGCGACCGATGGACTGTACTGGCCGTGCACCGACACGGTGCGCTCGAGGTCCGCAGGCACGGGCACCGGTGGGGGAGCAGCACCCTGCTGCCCGCCGAGTATGTGACCGAGCACGTCGAGCTCGGGTACGCCGTGACCGCCCACCGCGCCCAGGGCCTGACAACCGATACCGCGCACGTGGTCGTCGCCCGTGGCATGACCCGGGAGAACTTCTACGTCGCGATGACCCGCGGCCGCGAAGCGAACACCGCCTATGTTGCCCTCGCCCGGCCGGATGTCGCACACACCGGCATCCGACCCAGAGACGACGCCGACGCCACCGCCGAGTCGGTGCTCGCCGGCGTGCTCCAGCACGTCGGGGCCGAACGCTCCGCGCACGAGATGATCACGGCCGAGCAGGAGACGTGGGGTTCGATCGCGCAGCTCGCCGCGGAATACGAGACCATCGCCGCCGCCGCCCAACACGACCGATGGGTCGCACTCGTACGCAGCAGTGAGCTCACTGTCGAGCAGGCGGACACCGTCGTCGCTTCGGATGCGTTCGGCCCGCTCGGGGCGGAACTTCGGCGGGCGGAGGCACATGGCGCGGACGTCGCCCTGTTGCTGAGAAGGGTGGCTGGCGAGCGCGGGTTTGACGAGGCGGCCAATATCGCGGCAGTCCTGCGTGCACGGGTCGCGCGTGCCCTGATGCAGGATGCCGCGGCCGGACGTGCAGCGCACACGCCACGCTTGGTCGCTGGACTGTTGTCGGTCGCGGCTGGTCCAATGGATGCCTCGTCGCAACTTGCTCTAAGGGAGCGCGCCGATCTCATCGAGGCACGAGCAACGGCACTGGCCAAGCACGCGGTCACATCGGGGGAGGGATGGGTGCGTGCGTTCGGCACTCCGCCAACCAGCATCGCCGGGTCGCGGTGGTGGCGTTGCATGGCGACCGTCGCCGCGTACCGCGATCGCTACCAGATAGTCGGTGACCGTCCATTCGGCACTGGAGAACCAGTTTCAGCTACCCAGAAAGCGGACCGAGTGTGCGCTCGCGCCGCGTTCGAAGCCGCACTCCGGATCGCGGATGGCACCGACCTGCCGCAGACTCGCGGGCGGACTGTCACATCGCGCCTTCCGGCTATCGGTCTCTGGGTCTGAGCCCTGTCGTACCCCCCTGTTGGGATGTCTCCGCGAATCGGGATCCAGAGGCGGCGCAATGTCGACCCACTCACGACGGAATCGTCGTACACGACGCTCGTTGCCGCGGGACGTCGTAGACGTCCGACGCGCATTCGATTGTTCCGGAGGAACTTATCTCATTTCCATCTCGGTATCGACGTTTTGGTCAGCCGGTTGTTGAAGGGATGCTTACGATAGCGCTCGCGCTCGTGCTCGAACAACGGGGTTTCTGAGTTGCATGTCCGGCTGCGCGTCCTTTCGCGTTGCCGTCGTTGATGTCTCTCGGAGGTTCATCGTGGGTGTTGTGCGCCGTCTTTCGGCTGGCCGCGGCAAGTTCGTCGTCGCGGGCGGCGTTGCCCTCGCTGTGATTGCAACGACCTCGGTTGCGGTCGTACTCGGTGCGCATGATGCTGGCGAGCGGGCCGCTGGGTTTGATTGTTCGGAGCCGGTTGCTGAGAAGGCCGAGGTTGCTGGTTCAGCGGCGGTGGAGTGCGGTGTCGAGGTCGAGGTGCTGTCGGCGCGGTCGCCGTGGGAGTCGACGTATGCGATGCCGAATGGAAACTTGCGGTCGGTGATTTCGGCGGTGCCGTCGCGGGTACTGGTCGATGGTGAGTGGACCGGGTTGGACACGAGCATTGTTGCGGAGGATGCGGCGCCTGGGGTTGATGTCGAGTCCGGTCTCGATGCTGCTGCCGGGTTGGCGCCGATGCTGGCGCCGGTGTCGATGGTCACGGCCGCGGTTTCGCAGGAGTCGTCACCTCGGCCTGACGCGTCGGAGTCTGCTCCCGATGCCGGGGTGCTTGAGGTTGCGGCGCCGGTGTTCCCGATGGAGTTGAATGCTGGTGGTGCGGCGGGTGCGGGGGATCCGTTGGGGTCGATCACGCGCGAGGGTGACCGTTTGGATGTGTGGTTCCCGTCGGCGTTGCCGGAGGCGACGGTGGACGGTTCGCAGGCGGTGTATGAGTTGGCGGACGGGGTCCGTCTGGTGGTCTCGATCGCGGTGGACGGGACAGGGTTCGCGCCTGTGGTCGAGCTTGCGGATCCTGCCGCGGCGGCGAGGTTTATGGGGCTGGTTGATGCGCAGCGTGGCGCGGATGGCCCGGGTTCGGTCGGGGATCTTGTGTTTCGGACCGGTTTGTCGGACGGGCTCGAGTTGCGGGCGGAGCCGGACGGTGCGGTGTCGGTGGTGGATGCGGCGGGTGATCCGCAGTTCGTGTCGGCGCCGCCGATCATGTGGGATTCCGCGGGTGGTGACCTGGACCTTGCGGACACGGTGACGGAGGTCAGCGCCGGGGATCGGTCGGTGTCGCCGCAGATGGGGGATGTGATTACGGCGATGCCGACTCGGGTCGAGGGCACGAGCCTGGTGGTGACGCCGGACGCGGGCATGTTGTCGAGCCCGGGCACGGTGTGGCCGGTTTACGTGGATCCGGCGTTCAGCGGGCATGGGCCGGCGGAGTGGGTCGCGGTCCGCACAGGCGGGTACACGGGCACGTTGTACAAGTGGAATACGTCGGGGGGTGAGGGGACCGGGTATTGCACGGATGTGGACACGTGCAACACGGTGTTCCGGCAGCGGTTGTCGTGGGAGTTCACGGGGTGGTCCACGATCCGGAACCTGGATCGTGCGAACGTCGTCGAGGCGGGCTTCACGGTGAACGGGATTCATTCGGCAAGCTGCACGGCGACGACGACGGATCTCGTGTTGACGAACTCGGTGTCGACGTCGACGACGTGGTCCACGATCGGGGACTGGTCGGCGTACATCTCGTCGCGGACTGAGGCGCATAATGCGACGTGTTTGAACCGTGGGTATCGGACGTGGGATGCGACGGAGGCGTTGCGCCGGTACGCGGAGAACGATTGGTCGACGGTCACGATGGGGTTGAAGCCACGGGACGACTCGACGATGACGTCGTGGAAGCGGTTCGGGTTCGACGCGGAGATCTCGGTCGAGTACAACCGGCCCCCGGACAAGCCGACGGGCATGAAGATCGCCTCGCCGGCCGAAGTGTGCGCGACGGGGGCGGCGGATCGTCCGTTCATCAATGACACGACGCCGAAGTTGTCAGCCGTGATGAGTGACCCGGACCCGGGCGACACGATTCAGCCGGTGTTCGCAGTGGTTGAGACGGGCACGTCGAATGTGGCGTGGCAAAGCGCGACCTTGGCCGGGGTGACGGACAACCAGCCGAAGGAGGCCACGGTCGGCACGGCGCTTGCAGACGACACGTATTCGTGGCACGTCACCGCGACGGACGGAAAGCTATGGTCCGGATGGGGTGGATGGTGCGAGTTCACGATCGACTCGGTCCGTCCTGCGAAGCCGCCGAAGATCACCGCGGAGGAGAACCCGAGCACCGGGATCAAGGCGGTGTACACGTCCGGTGTTGAGCGGGGCGGCAGCGGGATGATGGGCAAGTTCAATTTCAGCCCGAACACGATCACGGACGTGGTGAAGTTCGAGTGGACGATCACCGGCCCGCCCGCCTCTGGGGGTTCGGATACCGGGTTCGTCGAGGTGGGGATGGGCGAGTCGGGAACGATCGATTTCACCCCGGTCGCAACAGGCGCGGCGACGCTGACGGTGAAGTCCGTTGACCGTGCGCAAAGCAAGTCCGACCCGGCGACGTACACGTTCGATGTGGCGGCGCCGCAGGAGGACGCGGTGTGGGCGTTGGACGGGTCGACGGTGAACACGGGGCCGGATGATGTTGGGTCGTTGACCGTCACCGGTGCGACTGCTCCGAGCTGGGTGTCGGGTCCGCATCAGTTGTTCGGGTCGCGTGACGGGGACAAGGCGTTGAAGTTCGACGGTGTCGACGACGCGGCGGTCAGTGGTGGCCCGGTCGTGGACATGCAGAACTCGTTCGTGGTGTCCGCGTTCGTACAGCTGGACCCGGCGATGGTCACGAACAACAAGTACGGTGCGATCCTCGCTCAGGATGGGGTGAACCTGTCCGCGTTCCGGTTGCGATACCAACCGACCGACAGTGTCTGTCTGGATGCGGATGGCGCGCCGATGACGGGGTGTTGGGAGTTCCTCGTGACCGGATCATCGAGTTCGTACGTCCGGTCGAAGGTGCCGGTGAAGCCGGGTGAGTGGGTGCACCTCGTGGGTGAGTACGACGCGGGCACCACGCCGGCGGTGCGGTTGCGGGTGTGCAGTATCGGCACGCCGGATGTGCCGGGTGATGGTGAACCAGTCGTGGCCGAGGGTGCCCGGGTTGCGGTGCCGTATGACACGGGCGGTGTGTTCACGGTCGGCCGGGCGCAGCATAACCGGGTGTCGGCGGATTGGTTCCAGGGTGTGATCGACAACGTCCGGGTGTTCTCGGGCGAGGTCCTGGATGACGCGAAGGTGCGCCGGTTGTGTCAGGGCGCTGAGGCTGGGGACTTCGGGACCGGGCTGATCGGTTTGAACGCGGTCGACCCGACGGTGAAGGACCAGTGAGCAAGAGCATGAGTAATGGATCGAACCTGAACATCCGCGGCGGGCTGCTGCGGGGCTTGCTGCGGCGTTCCCGGCTGACGCTGGTGGTTGCTGCCGGTCTTGCGGTGGTACTTGCGGGTGAGACGGTGGTGTTGAACTTCGCACCGACGGTTGCTGCGTTCGCAGCGACCGGGATCAACAACGAGTCCCGGTCGGGGAACCTGGCCGGGGTTGACGGGATCGCCCCTCCGGCCGCGGAGACGGCGGGCACGGTCACGCCGACCGCGGAGGAACCGGCGAAGCCGTTGGACCCGTTGGTGATGCCCAATGACCTGCCCGACGCCGTGTCGAAGCCCGTCGACCTCGCCGCGGCCGGTGGCGACCCGGTCGCGGTCGATCTGGACGGCATGCAGATCGAGGTCGCCCCGTCCGGGGGTACCGAGGCCCCGGACCTCGTCGAGGTCGCGGTGGCCGACCCCGTCGCGACGATCGATGCTGGCGTCACGGCTGGGGTCGTGTTGACGGTGACGGATGCGTCACCGGTGCAGATGCCGGGGCAGTCGGTCGAGCTGACGGTGTCGTACCGGGACTTCGCGGGCGTTGCGGGTGGCGATTGGGAGTCCCGGTTGCAGGCGGTGTGGATTCCGGAATGTGTCGACCAGACCGCTGCGGGGTGCACGCCGGTCCCGGTCGAGAGCACGGTCGACGCGGAGGCGGGCACCATCAGTGCCGAGGTCCCCGTCACCCTGACTGCAGACTCGAGCACCGAACCTGCACCGACGGCACCCGAGCCTGCTCCGACCGAGCCGCCGACGGCAACCGAGGCCCCCGATTCCACGGAACCGCCGGCCACGGAGACACCGGCGCCCGAAGCGGCGGCACCTGATGACACGCTGGTCGCACCGCTCGCTGCGGTGACAGGAGATGCCGGGTTGGGTGCCGGCCGCGGGTCGGTGCTCGCCGCGGAGGGGGCTTCTGGTTCGGCGGGCGGGTCGATGTCGTTCAGCGCCGGGTACGCGGGCGCGTTGGGCGACTGGTCCGCGACGGGGCTGGCCCAGTCCTCGACATGGGGTGTGGCCGGGGCGACGGGCGCGTTCACCTGGTCATACCCGATGCGGGTGCCGAAGACCGCCGCGGGCCCTGCCCCGGAACTGGCGTTGTCGTACTCGTCCGCCGTCGTTGACGGGCGGGTGCCGTCGACGAACAACCAAGCGGGCCCGGTCGGTGAGGGGTTCGACCTCGGGGCGAGCTTCATCGAACGCACCTACACCCGCTGTTCCGACGACGAGACTACGGGGGCCAACAACATCGACCTGTCTGCGCCCGACTTGTGCTGGGGCAAGGACAACGCGACCCTCTCGCTTGCCGGGTCCGGGTCCGAGCTCGTGAAGGCCCCGGATGGGGTGTGGCATCCCCGCCGGGACGACGGCACCCGTATCCGGCACGTCGGACCCGTCGGCGAGCCGGGCGAGTCGTGGGAAGTCACCACGGTCGATGGCACCCGGTACCTGTTCGGCTCCAGCGCGGCGTCGAAGTCGGCGTGGAAGGTGCCGGTGTTCGGCAACCACCCGAATGAGGCGGGGCACAATACCGAGTTCGCGGACTCGCATTCGCCGCAGGTCTGGCGGTGGAACCTCGACAAGGTGATCGACCCGCAGGGCAACACGATGTCGTACTTCTACGAGGAAGAGACGAACACGTACCGCCCCTTCTACGGGACGGCGAATCTGTCGTACACGGCCGGCGGCCGGTTGGAGCGCATCGAGTACGGCACCCGCGATGGCGGCACGGCGAAACCGGCGAAGGTCGAGTTCGATCAGCGGCCGCGGTGCATCACCGACCTCGCGAAACCGGACTCGTGGTGCCTGTCAACACAGACGTCAACGGGCGCGAACTTCTGGCCGGACACCCCGAAAGACCTGATCTGCACGGCGACCGCGCCGTGCACGACGTACGCGCCGACATTCTTCAACCGCACCCGGCTGGCAGGCATCTCGACGTTCGCGGATGCTGGGCAGGGGTTCGAGCCGGTGGACTCCTGGACGCTGAAGCAACGGTTCGTGCCGCAGGGCACCGGAATCGGGCTGGAGAACGCGAAGGGCATCATGCTCCAGCTCGGCTCGATCGAACACGACGCACTGGCCGGTGCCACGGATGTCACCACGATTCCCGCGGTCGAGTTCTCCTACACCGACACCGCGAACCGGGCGAAGAAGACGGGCGAGGCGTACGACCCGTTCATCCGCCCCCGCGTCTACTCCGTCCGCACCGAGGCAGGCGGCCGAATCACGGTCGCGTACGAAACCGGATGCAAGGACGGGGCGCTCCCTGCCGACCCGGCGACGAATGACCAGCTGTGTTTCCCGGTGAACTGGCGGCAGGGCCCGGAACAGACCGCCCGATCCGGGTACTTCCACAAATGGGTCGTGAAGACACTTACCGAAGGCCACACCCAGATCCAGCCCGGCACCCCCGAGCTTGCGACCGAGTCGTCCGCGAAGATCACGAACTACACGTACGGGCCCGCGGTCTGGGCAAAGCCCGACAGCCCGCTCATCCCCGCCGCGCAGAAGACGTACTCCGAGTTCCGCGGCGCACGGACCGTGACCACCACCCTCGGCGAGCCGAAGACCGCGGACGGCACGGTCAGCGTGGACTCGAAGACCACGACCACCTACTACACCGGCGTCGTCAAGGAACGTGACGCGGATGGGAAACCGATTCCGCTCAAGGGTGGGCCCGACGGGGCAGTCAAGGTCGTCGACGACGACACCCGATTCATCGGGCAACCGTTCAAGACCGTGACCTACAACGGCGACGTGCCCGTCAGCGAGAGCGTGACCGTGTACACGTCCGCAACGGCCGCGACCGATTCGGTTGGATTCGTGTCCACCCGGGTGGCCAGCGAGGAGACCCACGCCTACACCTACGACAAGGACGGCAAGGCGGCGGTCGAAGCGGAGACGGTGACCCGATTCAACGGGTACAGCCAACCCGCCGAGGTCGATGATTTCGGTACCGTCGGCGACGGTGCCGACAACATCTGCACCCGCACCACGTACGCGCACGAGTCGAACACCTCACTGAAGGACGCGCACCTGGTCGCGCTGCCCGCCGAGGAGAAGACGTACGCCCACCGGTGCAGCGAGATCCCCGAAACCCCGACCTCTGCTGATGTCGTCACCGGGTCAAAGACCACGTACGGGGCGACTGGCCTGCCCGCCACGACGCAGCCGGTCGACCCGGTCGATGGACTCGACTGGGTGACCGAGCCCACCACGTACGGGTACGACCCGCTCGGCCGGGTCATTTCGGTGACCGACCCGACTGGGAAAGCCACCACGACCGAGTACACCCCGACCGGTGCCGGGCTGCTGACCCAGACGAAGGTGACGAACCCGCTCGGGCACGCCACGACGACCGTCTACGACCCGCTGCTCGCGGTGCCGACGTCAACGACCGACGCGAACGGGCGTACCACGACCGCAACATATGACGCTTTGGGACGGCTGCTCACGGTCCGGTACCCGCAGCACCCGACCACACTGACCTCGCTTCCTTCGGTCGCGTACTCGTACACCGTGAAGTCGAACGGGCTGAACGCCGTGGTCACGAAGACCCTGTCCGTGGACGGGAAGAAGCAGCATACCTCCTCCGTCCTGTACGACGCGTTGCTGCGCCCGTTCCAAACCCAGACCGATGCCCGCGGCGGCAGCGGCGGCCGCGCCGTCACGCACACCATCTACGATGCGACCGGCCGTATCGTGGAGCAGACCGAACCCTGGCAGACCACTGGTGGTGCGTCCGCGACCCCGGTCGCGAAGGATCCCGACCCGTCGGGGACGACCACGTTCACCTACGACCAGGCCGGCCGCGAGACGGCGAAGACCTTCTGGATCGGGACGACCTCGAACACCGGCAACAAGAAGTGGAGCACCCAAACCGGCTACGACGGGGCGACAACCCTGATCGTGCCACCCCTGGGCGGGGTGCCGACCGCGACCACCGTCGACGGGCGGGGCCGCACGACTGCGCTGACCCAGTACCACCGCGACCCCGATACCCAAGCCGACAAAGACACCATCGGTGAGGTCCTCGGGCTCACGGGCACGACGACCACGTACACGTACAACCAGGCGGGCCTGCTCGCCGGGATGACCGACACCGGCGCCACCAGCGGGGCGGAGAAGAACTCGTGGTCGTACACGTACGACAAGCAAGGACGGCAGACCACGGCGGTCGACCCTGACGCGGGCACCACGACTACGACCTATGACGTCCTCGGCCGGGTCACGAAGCGTAAGGACGGCAACGGCCGGTTCCTCGGGTACACGTACGACGCGCTCGGCCGCACCACCAGCATCCGTGACCTGCCCGACGAGGCCACCGCGGTCACGGACGGCCAGGTGCGTGCGTCGTGGACGTACGACACCAGCCTGAAGGGGGTCCTCGGGTCCTCGACCCGGGTCATCGACGGGCAGAACTACATCAACCGAGTCGATAGTTGGGATGCCGCGTACCGGCCCACCCAGACCAGTGTTGTGCTGCCCGCAACGACCCAGTTCGCGAACCTTGGGTCGAAGACGTTCTCGACGAAGTACACATACACGGTCGACGGGCAGACGGCGAAGGTCACCTATCCTGCAGTCACGAAGACCGGGGTCACGACCGCGGTCCTGCCCGCGGAGACCGTGAACACCGTGTACGACAAGAACACGTCGCAACCGTCCTGGATGGGCGGCGGATTCGGGTGGGGTGTCTACGTCGCCTCCTCCGGGTACACGTACGACGGCAGGCCGGTGTTCATGGACCTCGGGAACACCTACGGCGGAGTCGTGTCGTACCTGTACGAGAACGGCACGAAACGCCTGCAGAACGTGCGCCTGGACCGGGAACGCATCGACGGCACCGAACTCGACGTCACCTACGCGTACGACGCGGCCGGCAACGTGACCAGCATCAAGGACGTCCCCACCAACGCGGGCCTCGCGGCGGACCCCTTCCGGGACAACCAGTGCTTCAGCTACGACGAGCTCGCGCGCCTGCAGACCGCATGGACTGCGAGAGACGCGAACTGCGGCCAAGCGCCCTCGACCGGGGCGATGGGTGGTGCAGCACCCTACTGGAACGACTACAAATACGACCTCCTCGGCAACCGCACGAGCCTCACCACGCACACCACAGCTGGCTCGACCACGGTCACGACGAACGCGTACGGCACCGGCGACGCCGGCCCCCATCAGCTCGTCACCTCGACCACCGGATCAACGAGTAACACGTATGCGTACGACGACGCCGGTAACCGTGTCACGAAGACCCCGACCAGTGGCGCCGCGACCACCTACGGGTGGGACGTTGAGGGCGAACTCTCCACCACCGGCGCCACGACGAACGCGTACGACGCCGACGGGAACCGGCTCCTCCGTACCGACACCACCGGGACCACGGTGTACCTAGGCGGGCAGGAAGTGCTGATCACCCCCGCCGGCGACGTGAAAGCCACCCGGTACTACCAGTTCGGTGGCAAGACGATCGCGGTCCGCACCGGGCGCGGCCTGAACGCGGTCACCTCACTCGTGACCGACCACCACGGCACCCCACTCGCAGCGGTCCCGAACGGCGGCAACCCAACCGGAACCCCGGTGAAGCGGCTGTACACCGACCCGTTCGGCGGCACTCGCGGCACCTCCAGCGCAAGCACCGTCCCGGGCGACATCCAATTCCTCGGCAAGAACCGCGACGCAGGAAGTGGGCTAACCCTCCTCGGAGCCAGGTACTTCGACGAAGAAGTTGGCGGATTCATCAGCGTTGACCCAATCCTCGACCTAAATGACGTGCAGCAATGGAATGGCTATGCCTACGCGAGCAACAGCCCGCTGACGTTTTCTGACCCGACCGGGTTGAGGCCAGAGGGAATGACCGGAAGCAAATGGGTCGCCGAAAAGCGTAAACAGTCAGCCGGCGGTGGGAGCAAGTCGACACAGACCGTTACGCCTCCGGTCTCGGCGAGCACGATCGCCATTCCCCTGACCACGCTCGCTACCACCATCGCGAAGCAGCGACTGGGACAGGCCGCGCTGGCCGTCGAAGCGGCCAACAGTTGGCGCTTGTTCGGGCGGCTGGGGCTGGGCGGGATCGGGCTGGGAATGGTCCTCTCGCTCGGCGGAAGCTCCACCGGCTCCGGACTCCCGCACGAGGAAACCAAAGATGCTGCAGAAGCAGCCGAGCAGAGCACCCCTGCCACCCCTCCGAAGCCCGACTGCGAACCAAACGACGTTCTCTGCATGCTCGGTGACATCCGCGCCAAGTCCGACACATCAACGAATGGCGGGCAGACACCTCCCAGTCGGCCAAACGGTGTGGACGAGACATGGGTTTCGCGGGTCGCTGATAACGGGAAGGGCACCGTGTGGCAAAAGCCAGGTTCCACTGGAAATGGCGATATGGTGCGTGTCATGCAGGCCACAGACCGTTACCCGAATGGGTATGTTCGTTTCTACAACTCAAACGGTCAGCCTATTAATCTCTCCGGGAAGCCAGGCCCAAATTCTGAGACGCATATCCCAATAGCCCCGAACGGTTCGTTCCCGCTACCCGCCGGGTGGTAATCATGAGACTTGAAATCGGCGGGCGGATTGAGAAACTCGATGTTGCAAACATCATCACCATCGTCCTTCAGTCCGGTGCTGAACTACAGATCGAAGGCGCAATTGAGTACCGCTCTCCCAGCGAACCAATCACCCGGATCGACCCGGAGCACTTCCCGACTGCTCGCACGCTGAAGGCCCTACGCGGCCAGTCGCTCGTGGGAGCAGCAGTTGCCGCTGACGGTCGGCTCGAACTGACCTTCGCGAGTGGCGCAGCTGTGGTCGTCGCACCTGACCCGGACTATGAAGCTTGGAGCGTTGTCTGGCCGACCGGAAGGCGGATCGTTTGCCTTCCGGGCGGCGATCTGGCGCCCTGGTCGAAGTAGCCGACTGTGTGGGACGGTCTCGAGTCGAGAATTGAGGTCACGCCAGACCCTGACGATCGTCACGTGCTCGCCGCAGCGATCGTGTCCAGCGCGGATGCCATCATGACGGCGAACCTCCGCGATTTCCCGAGCGACCTCAGTGATCGCTTCGGGGTTGAGGCCATCAGCTCCGACGACTTCCGATAGTTGTGCCGCTCGACATCGTCAGATGGTATCCGGGCAGTCCGTGGCCGCCAAACGTAGAATTGGGGCCGTGCGATTCGTCCGCCGAGCGGACTTCGGCGGCGCAAGCTGCGAATGGCACGCAGGTGGCACGAGCAAACAACGCTGCCGTAGGTTCCGCGGAATTTCGGGCAACACGGCCCCGCAGGTAAGAACTGGGACTTCTAGGGTTCGGTTGCTTTCGAACAACCCGAGGGGTGGATGCCGCGAGGCATCCACCCCTCGTCGTCGCACTGCGACGGGCTCGGGGAGATATGACGTCGGTGCGCCTCCGCGGAGGCTCGCCACGATAGGTTCGACTCGCACCGAGTCCGACGGCCGCACGCCGATCGAGGAGAGGGAGCCGTGGGGAGATCGAATGCTCGTCGTCGCAAGAAGCGCACGAAGCGAGTCGCAGCCGCGGTCAACCGCGCGCCCGTGAGGCGCCCCCGCTTCCAACTCATCTACAAGGGCGACCCCGCGCGGTCGATCTATCTCGTGTCGGGCGCGGTGTTCCTCGTGGGACTCGCGCTCATCCTGCTCGAGATCATCGTCTTCGGCGTCATCTTCGGCGCACCCGACTGGGTGTACCCGCCGATGTGGGTGACGGTCGTCGTATGGATCCTCGGCACCCTGACGATGTGCACCATGATGATCGTCGAAGTGATCCTCCGATTGCGAGGCAAGCCCGCCACCTTCGGAATCGCCACGATCGGCGGACGCTACATCGGTGACGTGCGGCCAGACGCCGACGAGCTCGAACACGGCTCGGGGACGCCGTGAGGCCGCTCGTGCGCGGGGCGGTCGTCGATGCCGAAACCCGCTGCGTTCACTACCGAACCGATCTCGACGTCATCGCCGTCAAGTTCGCGTGCTGCGGCGACTTCTATCCCTGTCATCTCTGTCACAGCGAGGCCGTTGATCATCCGGCTGCCCAGTGGCCGACCGAGGAATTTCAGGAACGGGCGGTGCTCTGCGGAGTGTGCGGAACGCTGCTGACCATCGCCGAGTATGCCGACGCGCACGCGTGTCCGTCTTGCGCGGCGCCGTTCAACCCCGGTTGCAAACTGCACTGGGATCTCTACTTCCGCGTCCCGCTCGGCTGATCGATCCCGCACGGAGTTCACCCAAGACGACGACTGGAGCTCTCGGAGGAGTCAGCTCCCCGCGGGGCTCGACTACGCGTCTTCGCCGAAGAACTCGCGCCGCAGGTACTTCGGAGCCTGCACGCGCCACGCCTCGGTCACGAGCTCGGCGAGGTGGTCGGCGTCGATGCGCGCCATGCGGAACGCGATCTTCGGCTCGC
Organism: Agromyces cucurbitae; assembly: GCF_058349945.1. Classification (NCBI taxonomy): domain Bacteria; kingdom Bacillati; phylum Actinomycetota; class Actinomycetes; order Micrococcales; family Microbacteriaceae; genus Agromyces; species Agromyces cucurbitae. The sequence continues at coordinate 1,168,113 of NZ_JBYRES010000001.1, forward strand.
CCCAGCGCGTCGTCGCACCGAGGAAGACGTCGGGCTCCATCTCGCGGAGGGCCAGCGCATCGACCGGATCGGCGACCTTCACCCCGACCACGAGCTCGGCCGCGATGATCTCGCGCAGGTCGTCGGGAATGCTCGGCCACGGGTGGCACTCCCACGCGTAGAGCTTGCCGCGCACGAACCAGGCCGCGCCGCCGGTCGTCGCCCGCTCTTCGCTGCCCGGCAGCCGGGCGGCGGCGCGGCGCACATCGTCGAGGTCGGGCACGATGCGAGCCTAGGCCGGACATCCGACACGGGCCGCGCACCGGCCCGCTCCGCCGGGCGCGGACCGGTCGATCCGGCGACGCCGGTCCGCTCACTCCATCTCGGGCGCCGGCGCCTCCCCGGTGTACGCCGCGTAGGTGCGATCGGCCGCCCCCTTCGCGACCTCGGCCGCGACCCCGTCGCGTTCGTGGGCGGCTGCCCACGCGTCGGCCGAACGGCGCATGAAGTTCTTGCCCTCGTCGGAGGCGACCCAGGCTGCCGCCTCCTCGGGCGCGATGCCGTCGTCGCCGCCCGAGAAGTGCAGGGCGAGGCCGAGGAGTCCCTGGTCCCACCCGATGCCGGTCGCCGACGGACCGAACTGCTCCCACATGCCGTCGGGCAGGCTCGCCGCCGTGGCGACGTTCTCGAGCTCGAAACGCGTGTGCGAGGCATCCACCTCGATCAGGCGCACGCTCACGACGGCCGGTTCGCCGGGGCCCATGCCCCAGGTGATCGAATAGCCGGCCGCGCCGTCGCGCGGCGGCTCGCAGGTGCGGATCTCGCCGCCCGCGTTGCCCTCCAGCTGGTAGCGGCCGCCGAGGCGCAGGTCGCCCGAGACCGGCAGGAACCAGCGGGGAATGCGCTCGGCGCTCGTCACCGCGTCCCACACGTCGTCGATGGGGGAGGGGTAGGTCTGGGTGAGCAACTGCACGTACGTGCGCTCGCCGTCGACCTCCTTCGTCTCGATGCTGCGCGTGACGGCGTCGAGCTGGGCGTTCACGTCAACCATGTCGGTACTCCTTCGTTCAGTCGTCGTACGGGTCGTTGCCGGTGTCGTTGTGGGGCGGTCGGGCCGGTGCGGATGCCCCTGGCGAGGCATCCGCGGCCGGCTTCGTCGCGGCGGCCTTGCGCTGCGCGAGGCGCCCGCGCGCGAGCTCGGTGCCGAGGGCGTCGAGCTTCGGCTGCCAGAACCGCCGGAAGTGGTCGAACCAGGCGTCGGCCTGCGCGAGCGGTGCGGGGTCGACGGCGTAGAGCCGACGTGCCCCCTCGGGGCGCACGGTGACGAACCCCGACTCGCGCAGCACGCGGAGGTGCTGCGAGACCGCCGGCTGCGAGATGCCGAACTCGGCCTGGATCACCCCGCCGACCTCGCCGGCAGATGACTCGCCGTCGGCGATCAGTTCGAGAATGCGCCGGCGAACCGGATCCCCGAGGACATCGAGCGCGTGCATGATGCCAATATTTGCATCGAGACTTATATAAGTCAAGCATTAAATAATTGGACGTAGTCTGGAGCGACCATGACCGACGAGATCGAGCAGATCCGCGGCGCGATCGCCGCCGACCCCGAGAACGCGCAGTTCACCGCGCTCGGCTGGCTGCCGGTGTTCGCCGCGTCGCCCGAGTCGCGCGTGCTGCTCATCGGCCAGGCGCCGGGGCGGCGCGCGCAGGAGTCGGGCATCCCGTGGAACGACGCGAGCGGCGACACCCTGACGCGCTGGCTCGGCGTCGACCGCGAGACGTTCCACGACCCGAGTGCGTTCGCGATCGTGCCGATGGACTTCTACTTCCCGGGCAAGGCCGCCTCGGGCGACCTGCCGCCGCGGCGAGGAATCGCGGCCAGATGGCATCCGCCGCTCCTGGAGCAGCTCGTGAACCTGCGGCTGACGGTGCTCGTCGGCGCGCACGCCCAGCGTGCGTACCTGCCGGGCCGGCTGCCCACCCTCACCGAGACGGTCCGGCACTGGCGCGACTACGGGCCCGGCGTCTTCCCCGTCGTGCACCCCTCGCCGCGCAACATCGCCTGGCAGCAGCGCAACCCGTGGTTCGAGGCCGAGACGGTGCCCGAGCTGCGCGCCGCGGTCGCCGCCGCGCTCGGCCGCTGACCGGCCATCGGCAGCCGCACGCGACGCATGGCGGTGCGCGGCGACGCATGGCAACGCCGCGCAACACCGGAATTCTGCGCGCCCCGCCGCGTTGAACCCCCTGGATGCCGCCACCGTGGCGGCCGAAGGAGTGAAGCATGGCCCGCATCGTCGTCATCGGAGGCACCGGATACGCCGGAGGACACATCGCCGCGGAGGCCGCCGCCCGTGGCCACGACGTCGTGTCGGTGGCGCGCAACGAGCCGGCCGAGAAGGTCGACGGCGTCGACTACGTGCAGGGCTCGATCCTCGAGCTCGACGGGCTCGCCGCCCAGCTCGACGGTGCCGATGCGGTGATCTCGGCGGTCGCGCCTCGCGGTGACATGACGGATGCGGTGCCCGGCGCGCTCAAGGAGCTCGCCGACCGGTTGACCGGCACCCCCACCCGCCTCGGCGTCGTGGGCGGCGCGATGGGCAGCCTCTCGGCTCCCGGCGGTCCCAGCCTCTTCGAACTCGGCGTGCCCGAGCAGTACCGTCACGAGGCGGCGGTCGGCGTCGAGTCGCTCGACCTGCTGCGGGCGAGCGAACCCGGCCTCGACTGGTTCCTCGTGCACCCGCCGAAGGTCTTCGGCTCGTGGGAGCCCGGCGAGCGCACCGGCTCGTACCGCGACGGCGGCGAGGTCTTCGTGCAGGCCGAGGACGGCAGCTCGTACATCTCGGGCGCCGACTTCGGCATCGCGGTCGTCGACGAGGTCGAGAGCGGCAAGCACCGTCGCGAGCGCTTCACCGTCGGCTACTGATCATGCGCTGACGAGGCGGATGCCGCCGGTTGCGGCTTCACGACGCGGAAACGCAGGTGCGTCGCGGCATCCGTCTCGATCGCCTGGATGCGTTCGAGACGGACGTGCCGATCGAGCCAGGATGCCTCGAAGAGCGGCGTGCCGCTGCCGAAGAGCACCGGCACGATGTGGAGCGAGATCTCGTCCACGAGCCCCTCGCGAAGGTACTGCCGTGCGAGGTCGGCCCCTCCCATGATGCCGACGTCCTTCTCGCCCGCGGTCGCGCGCGCGGCGTCGAGCGCCGAGCGGATGTCGCCGGCGAACGTGTAGACACCGCCATCGGGCACGTCGTCGGGCGTGCTGTGACTGACGACCTGCAGCGGGACGCGGGCCGGCCCGGTCGGGCCGTCGGCCGCCCACCATTTGATCGAGTTGTCGTAGGTGCGGCGTCCGCAGATGACGGCGCCGAGACGTGCGCCCGCCTGCTCGAGCAGTTCTCGATCACGATCACCACCCCCGAAGGCCCAGTCGTGCAGCACCTCCCCACCGATACCCATGCCCTCGTCGGGGGTCATGCCGCTCGCTGCGATGAAACCGTCGAGCGAGATGCTGATGTCGAAGACGACCGTGCTCATGATGTGCTCCTCTCGGGATCGTGCTTCTACTCGGGCGTCGAACGGGCACGACCTCGATCGACACTCGACGGCGACGAGTGAACGAGTGGCGCTCAGCGCGGCGGCCCGGTGACCACCCGGCCGCTCGCCGCGAGCACGACGCGTCGCGGCATGAACCCGACGAGCGCGCTCGTGATCGCGTTCGCGCGGCCGCCGACGACGCTCGGCGGCGTGCGTCGCCGGTCGAGGCGGTTCAGTGCGAGCGACACGACCTGCTCGGGTGTCTGGAATCTGCCGACGGAGGCATCTTCGGTGCCGACGACATCGAAGAACTCGGTTCGCGTCGCACCGGGGCTGACCGTGAGCACGCGCAGCCCCGACTCGCGGGTCTCGTACGCGATGGCCTCGGTGAAGCTCAGCACGAACGCCTTCGTCGCGCCGTAGACCGCCATGTCGGGGCACGGCTGGTACGCCGCGGTGCTCGCGATGTTCACGAGTGCGCCCCGCCCGTCGTGCACGAGGTCGGGCAGGAACTCGCGCGTGATCGCGACGAGCGCGGCGACGTTCACCTGCACCATCTCGGCGATGCGGGCGGCGTCGGCCGTGGCGAGCGGCCCCTTCATGCCGAAGCCCGCGTTGTTGACGAGGGTCTGAATGCGGATGCCTCGGGCCTCGAGCTCTTCGCGGAGCTTCGTCGCGGCATCGGGCCGGGCGAGGTCGAGGGCGATGGGCGTCGCGCGAACGCCGTGCTCGGCCTCGATGCGTGCGGCGAGCTCGCGCAGGCGATCCTCGCGCCGGGCGACGAGCACGACGTCGGCGCCGCGGCCGGCGAGCATCGTCGCGAACGCGGCGCCGAGGCCCGAGCTCGCGCCGGTGATGAGGGCGGTCGTGCGGTGGAAGTCGATGGTCATGTCCGCAAATGTAGACAGTGACAGCATTGTTGTCAATGTCTACTTTCGGATAGGGTGCAAGAGTGACCGAACGCGCGTACCACCACGGCAACCTGCGCCAGGCCCTGCTCGAGCGCGCCTGGGCGACGATCGACGAGGAGGGGCTCGACGCGTTGTCGATGCGCGGGCTCGCGCGCGAGGTCGGCGTCAGCCACGGGGCATCCGCGCGTCATTTCGCCGATCGCACCGCACTGCTCGACGCCGTCGCGATCACCGGTTTCGAGCGCATGAACGCCGCGCTCGCCGAGGCGGCCGCCGGCGAGGCGACCTTCGCCGCGCAGTTGCGCGCCGCCGGCCTCGCGTACATCGGATTCGCGGTCGAGCACCCGGCGATCCTCGACCTCATGTACAAGGCGAAGCACCACCCCGAGGCATCCGATGAGCTCGTCGGACTCGGCCGTGCGAGCATGGCCGCCGTCGTCGCCCTCGTGGCCGCGGCGCAGGCGCGAGGCGAGACCGCGCCGGGCGACGTCGAACGCCAGGCGCTCGTGATCTTCGCCGCGGTGCACGGCGTCGCCGCGCTCGCGACCGACGACCTGCTCGACGGCGTCGACTGGCGGGATGCCGCGCACGCGACCCTCGAGGCCGTGCTCGGTGCGCTCACCGCCGGCGCCGGCGTCGGCGACCCCCGCGGGGCCTCCGCCTCGCGCTGACGACGGCCGGTCGGTGCCGCCGATGCCGGATCGGGTCAGCCTGCGGCGTTCTCGCGGGGCGGGTTGTGCATGAACTCGAGGCGGATGCCGTTGTCCTCCTCGACGAACGACGCGTAGTAGCGCTCGTTGAAGCGCGGGTACGGCTTCGGGTCGCGCACCGCGGTCCAGCCCGCGTCCATCGCGATCGCGTGCAGGCGGTCGACCTCATCGCGCGACTCGACGGCGAAGGCGAGGTGCTGCCACCCCACCCGGCCGTGCCGGTGCGGCCCGGTGCCCGGTTCGCGGGCGGGGAACAGGATCAGCTCCTCCTCGCCCAGGTACCACGACACGCTGCCGTCGCCGTCCTGTCGCGTGCAGCCGAGCGCCTGCATGACGGGGTCGAACTGGGCGATCGAACGGGGCAGGTCCTCGACGCTGAGGCCGAGGTGATCGAAGAGGGCCATCACGCCATCGTATGGGCGGCGACGCGCCCGCCGGACACGGCTGAGGGCGGATGCCGGGGAACGACATCCGCCCTCGCGTCTGGGCTCGCCGGGGACTACTCCACGAGCTTGCCGACCGTCGACACCTCGCGCATGAGCGACGCGATCTCCTCGGGGATCGCCGGGATCGACTCGCGCGTGACGCCGGTCTGCGGCGACCACACGAGGTTCACCTGCAGCGACTCGTCGATCGACGGGTAGTCGCTGCGGTTGTGGCAGCCTCGGGTCTCTCGCCGCTCCAATGCGGCCTCGAGCGTCGCACGCGCCGCGAGCGCGGCCGACTTGAGGTCGAAGGCGTGCGCGAGGTCTTGATAGCCCGCGATGTCGGGGTGCACGCCGATGCCGGCCATGCGCGCCTCGATCGCGTCGAGCTCGGCGAGGCCGGCCCGCAGGCCCTCCTCGTCGCGCACGACGCCCGCGTGCTCGGTCATGGTGTCGCGGATCGCCCGCTGCAGGGCGCGTACGTTCTCGGCGCCGTCCGACGCGAGCAGGTCGGCGATCTCGTCGCGCGCGACCTGCACCGCGGCGGCCGAGCGCCGCTGCGCCGGCAGGGCGGCCGAGTAGGCCGCTGCGGCCTGGCCGACGATGCGACCGAAGACGAGCAGCTCGATGAGCGAGTTGCCGCCCAGCCGGTTCGCGCCGTGCAGGCCGCTGGATGCCTCGCCGATGGCGTAGAGCCCGGGCACATCGGTGCCGTGGTCGTCGGGGCGGACCCAGACGCCGCCCATCGAGTAGTGCGCGGTCGGCGCGATCTCGATCGGCTGCTGCGTGATGTCGAGCATCTGCAGCTCGAGCATGGTCTGGTAGACGCGGGGGAGCCGCTGCATGATGGTCTCGCGGGGCAGGTGCGAGACGTCGAGCCAGACACCGCCGTTGGGGGTGCCGCGGCCCTCCTTGATCTCGGTGTAGCAGGCGAGCGCCACGCGGTCGCGGGTCGAGAGCTCGAGCCGCTCGGGGTCGTACTTGTGCATGAAGCGCTCGCCGAGGCCGTTGGTGAGGATGCCGCCCTCGCCGCGCGCCGCCTCGGAGATGAGCGTTCCGGCCGCGCTCTCGGGCTCGATGATGCCCGACGGGTGGAACTGCACGAGCTCGGGGTCGCGCACCCGGCCGCCCGCCTCGACGGCGAGGCGCCACGAGTCGCCCGTGTTCTCGTCGCGGCGCGACGACGTGCGCCGCCAGATGCGGTTGTGCCCGCCCGCCGCGAGGATGACGGCGTCGGCGTGGATGAGGTACCGGGTGCCGGTCTCGAGGTCGAAGCCGTAGGCGCCGAACACCGCGCCGTCGTCGTTCACGAGGATGCGCGTGACGTAGACGGTGTCGAGGATGGGGATGTCGAGCTGCACGGCGCGGTTCACGAGCGTGCGCTGGATCTCGAGTCCCGTGTAGTCGCCCGCGAACGCGGTGCGGCGGTACGTGTGGGCGCCGAAGAAGCGCTGCGAGATGCGCCCGTCGGCCTCGCGGGCGAACGGCATGCCGTAGCGCTCCAGATCCTGGATGCCGCGGCCCGCGCCTTTCGTGACGGTCTCGACCGTGCACGGATCGGCGAGCAAGTAGCTCTCCGTGAGGGTGTCGGCGGCGTGCTGCTGCCAGCTGTCGTCGGGGTCCATCGTGGCGAGTGCCGCGTTGATGCCGCCGGCGGCGAGCGAGGTGTGGGCGTCGGACTTGGGGCGCTTGCCGAGGGCGAGCACGTCGACGCCGGCCTCGGCGAGCTCGATGGCCGCGCGCAGGCCCGAGCCGCCGGTGCCGATCACGAGCACGGTCGTCGAGATCCGGCGTTCGGCCGGCAGGGCGGTGGTGGTGGGGGTGGTCATGCGAACGACGGTAGGCGTGTCTCGGCGATTACTCCAATGCATATAAGGAGTAGTCACCATGCGCGTAGAGTATGGATGTGAACCTCGAGCAACTGCAGGGCTTCGTCACGGTCGCCCGCTTCGGCAACTTCACCCGTGCGGCCGAAGAGCTCTACCTCGCCCAGCCCACGCTGAGCCGGCAGATCACCGCGCTCGAGCACGACCTCGGTGCCGAGCTGTTCCGTCGTGCCCGCGGCGGGTCGACCCTCACACCGGCGGGGGAGTCGCTGCTGCCGCTCGCGCGCCGCATGCTCGCCGACGCCGAGTCGGTGCGGCGCGAGCTCGCGGAGCTCGCGGGGCTCGAGCGCGGCCGGGTGCGGCTCGGCGCGACGCCGACGCTCTGCATCAGCCTCGTCACCGAGGTGCTGAGCGTGTTCCACGCCGAGCATCCCGGCATCGACCTGCACCTCTCCGAGCAGGGGTCGCGCCGTCTGCTCGACGAGCTCGTGAGCGGCGAGCTCGACCTCGCGCTCATCACGACCTCCGACGCGACGACGGCCGCCGAGCGCTTCGTCACGACGCCGCTGCTCGTCGAAGAGCTCGTGGTCATCTCATCGGCGGCGCTGCCCCCGGTCACGACCGGCGAGGTGATCGGGCTCGCCCAGGTCGCGGCGCTGCCGCAGATCGTGTTCAGCTCGACCTACGACCTGCGGGGCACGACCGACGCCGCGTTCGCGGCCGCCGGACTCACGCCCGACGTCGTGCTCGAGGGCGCCGAGATGGACGCGGTGCTGCGGTTCGTCGAGCGCGGCCTCGGCGTCGCGATCGTGCCGGCGCTCGTGCTCGTCGATCGTCCGGGGCTGCGCTCGGTTCGGCTCGCGTCGCCGACGCTCGCCCGTACGATCAGCCTCGCACGCCCGGTCGACGTCGAGCCGACCGCGGCGGTCGAGGTCATGCAGCGCACGATCGCCGCCACCGCGCAGGGCTTCGCCGCCCGGGCGGGTGCGACGATGCGGCTCGCCGCGCAGCACCCCTGACCGAAGCGCCCCGGAACAACGACGATGCGCCCGCCCCGGAGGGCGGGCGCATCGTCGTGCGGTCGCGACGCGTCAGACGCGAGCCGCGCGGGCCGCAGCGTCGCCGAGCGCGGCGGCGTCGAGCGCGAAGAGGTCGCGCGAGCCGGCGGTCGCCGCACCGACGAGGCCGGCCGCCTGCGGCAGCAGCTGCTCGGCGTAGAAGCGGGCGAGCGGCAGCTGCGTCTCGGCGATGCCGTCGGCGTCGAGGCCGCGGGCGGCGAGCGCCGACTTCGCGAGCAGCCAGCCGCCGACGACGAGGCCCCAGATGCGCTGGTACGGGGTCGAGCCCGAGAGCACCGCGTTGGGGTCGGTCGCGCCCGTGCGCAGCATCCATGCCGTCGTCTGCTCGAGGGTGTCGAGCTGCTCGCTCAGGTGCGAGCGGATCGAGCCGAACTGCTCGCCGGCCGCGGCCAGCTCGGCGTCGAGCTCGCGCATCGTCGCGATGAACTCGAGCGCGGAGGCACCGTCGCGCACCGGGAGCTTGCGGCCCACGAGGTCGGCGGCCTGGATGCCGTTCGTGCCCTCGTAGATCGCGGCGATGCGCACGTCGCGGTAGTGCTGCGCCGCGCCGGTCTCCTCGATGAAGCCCATGCCGCCGTGGATCTGCAGTGCCAGCGAGGTGAGCTCGTTGCCGAGGTCGGTGCCGAACGACTTGCAGATCGGGGTCAGGAGGCCCACGATCTCATTCGCGCGCGCCCGAACGGCGGGGTCGGGGTTGTGGGTCGACTGGTCGACGTAGGTCGCATTGAGCAGCATCATGCGGCGCATCGCGGCGATGTATGCCTTCTGCGTCATGAGCATGCGGCGCACGTCGGGGAAGTCGATGATGGGCGAGTCCTGCGTCGCGCCGATCGCGCGGCCCTGGACGCGCTCCTGCGCGTAGTCGAGCGACTGCTGGTACGCACGCTCGGAGACGGCGAGGCCCTGGGTGCCGACCGAGAGGCGGGCGCTGTTCATCATGACGAACATGATGCGCATGCCGATGTTCTCGTCGCCGACGAGGTAGCCGGTCGCGTCCTCGTACGAGAGCACGCAGGTCGGCGAGCCGTGGATGCCCATCTTGTGCTCGACGCCGACGGTGTGCACGCCGTTGCGCTCGCCGAGCGAGCCGTCCTCGTTCACGAGGAACTTCGGCACGATGAAGATCGAGATGCCCTTCGTGCCGGCCGGGGCGTCGGGCGTGCGGGCGAGCACGAGGTGCACGATCTGCTCGCTGAGGTCGTGGTCGCCGAAGGTGATGAAGATCTTCTGGCCGGTGATGCCGTACGTGCCGTCCTCGCGCTTGACCGCCTTGGTCGTGAGCGCGCCGACGTCGGAACCGGCGTGCGGCTCGGTGAGGTTCATGGTGCCGGCCCACTCGCCCGACACCATCTTCGGCAGCCACTGCTGCTTCTGCTCGTCGCTGCCGTAGTGCAGCAGGGCCTCGATCGCGCCCTGCGTGAGCAGCGGAGCCAGCGAGAACGCCATGTTGGCGGTCATCATGAGCTCCTGCACCGCGAGGCCGATGGTGCGCGGGAAGTTGCCGCCGCCGTACTCCTCGGGCAGCGGCACCGAGCCCCAGCCCGCGTCGACGTACGCCGAGTAGGCCTCCTTGAAGCCGGTCGCGGTCGTCACGGTGCCGTCGGGGTTCAGCGTCGAACCCTCCAGGTCGCCGGCGCGGTTGGTGGGGGCCACGACCTCGGCCATGAAGCTGCCGACCTCGTCGAGCACTTCGGAGACCGTCTCGAGGTCGGCGTGCTCGAATCCGGGCAGCTGCGCGACGGCGTCGTAGTCGACGACGTGCTCCAGGGCGAAGGCGATATCTGCAACAGGGGGTCGGAATGCGGTCATGCCCGCAGCGTAACCTCGCACCTCGCGCGCGGGAGCGCGAACTGTGGACACCCTACGAACCGTCTCATGATGGATGCGGCGAAACTAGCGGCATCCCACAAGAACCACCGCGACCTCGGCAAGCAAGTGCTTGGTTAGGATGGAGCGAACCGTGTCGAAGGAGCGGAATGAAGATCGTCGTCCTGGTCAAAGAGGTGCCCGACACGTACGGGGACCGCAAACTGAACCTGCAGACCGGCCTCGCCGACCGCGGGGCGAGCGAGACGGTGCTCGACGAGATCGGCGAGCGCGCACTCGAGGTGGCCCTCTCGTACGCCGACGCGAACGCCGGCACCGAGGTGGTCGTGCTCTCGATGTCGCCCGAGGCGGCGGCGGCGACCGTGCGCAAGGGGCTCGCGATGGGTGCGTCGTCGGCCGTGCACGTCGTCGACGAGGCGCTGGTCGGGGCCGACCTCGGCCTCACGGCCGAAGTGCTCGCCGCGGCGCTGCAGCGCATCGGGTTCGACCTCGTGATCACGGGCAACGAATCGACCGACGGATCGGGCGGCGTGCTGCCCGCGATGATCGCCGAGCTGCTCGACCTGCCGAACGCGACGAGCCTCAACTCGGTCGAGATCACCGACGCCGAGGTGCGCGGTGAGCGCGCGAGCGACGACGCCACGATGCAGGTCACGGCCCAGCTGCCCGCGGTGATCTCGATCACCGAGCGCCTGCCCGACGCCCGCTTCCCGAACTTCAAGGGCATCATGGCCGCGAAGAAGAAGCCCTTCGAGACGCTCTCGCTCGCCGACCTCGGCGTCGACGCCGACACCACCGACGCCGCGCGCTCGATCATGATCTCGCTCGCCGAGAAGCCCCCGCGCACGGCGGGCACCAAGATCGTCGACGAGGGCGACGCCGGCGAGCAGCTCGCCGACTTCCTCGTCCAGAACCGGCTCGCGTAAGGGGACCGAGATGACTGACTACAAGGCCGACTCGATCCTCGTGCTCGTCGAACTGACCCCCGCGGGTGAGCTCGCCAAGAGTGCCGCGGGCCTCCTCGGCGCCGCGGCCGGCGTCGGCACCCCCGTCGCCCTGCTCGTCGCCGCGCCGGGTGCCGGCGAGCAGGCCGCGGCGGATGCCGCCGCGCTCGGCGCGACCCACGTGCTCGTCGCCGAGCCCGCCGAGGCGGGTGCGCGGCTGACGGTGCCCGCCGCCGACGCACTCGCGGCCGCCGCCGACCTCGTGCGTCCCGATGCCGTGCTCGTCTCGAACTCGATCGAGGGTCGCGAGATCGCCGCACGGTTCGCCGCCCGCTCGCGCGCGGGGCTCGCAGTCGACGCCGTCGCGGTCTCGCGCGACGACGAGGGCGTCGTGGCCCACCACTCGGTCTACGGCGGCGCCTACAACGTCGACTCGGCGGTCACCTGGGGCGCTCCCGTGATCACCGTGCGCCAAGGCGCTGTCGATGCCCGCGCCAAGGGGCAGCCCGCCTCGGTCGAGCGGATCGCGGTCGAGGCCTCGGGTCGCCGCGCGGCCACGATCGAGAGCGTCGAGGCCGCCGTCGTGACGTCGTCGCGCCCCGAGCTGCGCGGCGCCGCGAAGGTCGTCTCCGGCGGTCGCGGGCTCGGCTCGGCCGACCGGTTCGCGCTCGTCGACCAGCTCGCCGACGTGCTCGGCGCGGCGGTGGGCGCCTCGCGCGCCGCGGTCGACGCCGGCTACGTGCCGCAGTCGTACCAGGTCGGCCAGACCGGTGTCTCGGTGTCGCCGCAGCTCTACATCGCGCTCGGCATCTCGGGGGCGATCCAGCACCGCGCCGGCATGCAGACCGCGAAGACGATCGTCGCGATCAACAAGGACGCCGACGCCCCGATCTTCGAGATCGCCGACTTCGGCATCGTGGGCGACCTGTTCACGGTCGTGCCGCAGCTGATCTCCGCGCTCGAGGCGCGGAAGGCGTAACTCGCGATGGCGACGTACGGGCGAACGACACGGCAGGGACTGCCCCGCATTCCCGGCGGCGAGCCCTGGCCCCCTGCCGGCGAGGTCGCGATCGCGACGGTGGCGACGGATGCCGCGGCCGAGGTCGTCGCGACGGCCGCTGCACCGACCGAGACGGCGATGACGGTGCCCGCCGAGACCACCGCGGCCGTGACGCCGGCGGCCGCCCCGACCGCCGCCGTCACGGCGCCGGCGGCTGCCGCAGCATCGACGCGGTCGATCCGGCGCGGCCTGCCGCGCGTACCCGGCGGCGAACCGTGGCCGGCCGCCGCGACGGTGCCGGCGGCCGAAGCCGTCGTCGCGGCTCCCGCGGCGGACCTCGCGCCGGCTGCAGCCGCACCCGCCGCACCCGCCTCGCCGGTCGCCGCAGCCGCCCCCGCGGCGCGCGCGGCCACGACCGCCCCGAGTGCCGGCGGCATCGCCCTGCGTCGCGGACTGCCCCGCACACCCGACGGCGAACCCTGGCCGCCCGCCGGCACGGCACCCGCTCGACCCGAACGCGTCGCCGAGCCAGTCGTCGCCGCGCCCGAACCGGTGGCCGCGCCCGAACCGGTGGCCGCGCCCGAACCCGTCGCGACCCCCGCACCGGCACCGGCACCCGCACCGGCCCCGGCACCGGCGCCGCGCCCCGCACCCGCGGCGCGGCCCCGGCGAGCGGCGCCGGTCGCGGCATCCGCACCGCCCGTCGCCGAACCGTGGCCGAAGCTGTACGGGCCGTTCTCGCGGGCCGAATGGGCTGCCGTACTCGTGATCGGCGGCTTCGGCCTGCTGCTCGCGGGCACCGGCGTCGTGGTCGTCGTGAACTGGCTGCTCGCCACCGCGCCGATGCAGGAGTTCCTCGCGGCCTACCCGGGCGAGTACCACCTGCCCGAGACGGCGCCGATCGGCATTCCGGCGTGGCTCGGCTGGCAGCACTTCTTCAACGTGTTCCTGATCGTGCTCATCATCCGCTCGGGTCTGCAGGTGCGCACCCAGAAGCGGCCGACCGCGTTCTGGACCCCGCGCTGGAACGCGAAGCGCAAGATCAGCCTCGCCCTGTGGTTCCACCAGTCGCTCGACATCCTGTGGCTCGTCAACGGCGTCGTGTTCGTCGTGCTGCTGTTCGTCACCGGGCAGTGGATGCGCATCGTGCCGACGAGCTGGGAGGTCTTCCCGAACGCGATCTCGGCGCTGCTGCAGTACCTCTCGCTCGACTGGCCGACCGAGAACGGCTGGGTCAACTACAACAGCCTGCAGCAGCTCGCCTACTTCGCGACCGTCTTCATCGCGGCGCCGCTCGCGGCGATCACGGGCGTGCGCATGTCGGGCATCTGGCCGAAGAACGCGAAGACGCTCAATCGCATCTACCCGGTCGAGTGGGCGCGTGCCGTGCACTTCCCGGTGATGCTCTACTTCGTGGCGTTCATCGTCGTGCACGTCGGACTCGTCCTCGCGACCGGGGTGCTGCGCAACCTCAACCACATGTACGCGAGCCAGGACGAGGTGAGCTGGACCGGCTTCTGGATCTTCGCCGCGTCGCTCGTCGTGATCGCGGTGGCCTGGATCGCCGCACGGCCGCTCGTGCTGGCGCCCATCGCGCGGCTGTTCGGCAAGGTCTCGGGGCGCTGACGTGGGCGACGGTACGGGCCGGCGCGAGGAGATCATCGCGATCGCGCGGCGCCAGATCGCCTCGCGCGGGTACTCGTCGACGACTGTGCGCGACATCGCCGACGAAGCCGGCATCCTCTCGGGCAGCCTGTACCACCACTTCGCGTCGAAGGAAGCGGTGCTGCAGGAGATCCTGCGCACGTTCATGGACGAGACGCTCGCGCAGTTCGAACGCATCGTCGCGAGCTCGGGCGGCTACCGCAGCCATCTCGACCAGCTCATCGAGCACGCGTTCCTCACGATCGAGGCACGCCCCGACGACGTGCGCATCTACCAGAACGAGACCGGGTTCCTGATGACCCAGCCCGGGTTCGAATTCCTCGTCGACGGTGCGGCGCGCATCGAGGAGCTCTGGCTGGAGCAGATCGTCGCCGGCCAGCGCGACGGCGTCTTCCGCGACACGATCGATCCCCGGCTCGCGTTCCGGTTCATCCGCGACGCGGTCTGGTCGACGGTGTTCTGGTACCGCCCCGGCGGCAGCCACACGGCGGCGAGCGTCAGTGAGAACTACCTCGAGCTGCTGCACTCGGGGCTGCTCGCCGACTGACGACGCCCGGTTCGGCGGCTCAGCGACCGCCGAGCAGGCGCCGGGCGATGATGAGGCGCATGACCTCGTTCGTGCCCTCGAGGATGCGGTGCACGCGCAGGTCGCGCACGACGCGCTCGAGGCCGAAGTCGGAGAGATAGCCGTAGCCGCCGTGCAGCTGCAGCGCGCCGTCGGCCACGGTGAACGCGGCGTCGGTCGCGAACCGCTTCGCCATCGCGCACCTCGCGGTGGCGTCGGGGGCGTGCTCGTCGAGCGCGGTCGCCGCGTCGTGCACCATGAGGCGCGCGGCATGGAGCTCGGTGGCGAGGTCGGCGAGCGTGAAGCGCACCGCCTCGTGCTCGGCGAGCGGCTGCCCGAACGCCTCGCGCTCCTGCACGTGCCGGAGGGCTCGATCGAGCGCCCACTGCGCCCCGCCGAGGGAACAGGCGGCGATGTTCACGCGACCGCCGTCGAGCCCCGACAGGGCGATCGCGAACCCGCCGCCCTCGTCGCCGAGCCGGTGGTCGACGGGCACCCGCACGTCGTCGAGCACGACCTGCCGGGTGGGCTGGGCGCGCCACCCCATCTTGCGCTCGTCGGGTCCGAACGAGAGGCCGGATGCCTCGGCCGGAACGACGAACGCGCTGATACCCCGTGGTCCGGGCTCGCCGGTGCGGGCGAAGACGAGGTACACGGCTGACGAGCCCGCCCCCGAGATGAACTGCTTCACCCCGTTCAGCACGTAGTCGTCGCCGACACGGCGGGCGGACGTCGTGATCGCCGCGGCATCCGACCCGGCCGACGGCTCGGTCAGGCAGTAGCTGCCGCGGGCGACGAGCGAGGTGAGCCCCGGCAGCCAGCGGTCGCGCTGGGCGGGATCGCCGTACCGGTCGATCATCCACGCGACCATGTTGTGGATCGAGAGGTACGCCGCGATCGTGGTGTCGCCCTTGGCCAGCTCCTCGTACACGAGCGTCGCGGTCAGCCGGTCGAGGGCCGAGCCGCCCACGTCCTCGCCGACGTAGACGCCGCCGAGGCCGAGCCGGCCGGCGTGCTCGAGCGCATCCGTCGGGAACGTCTCGGTGCGGTCGCGGTCGTTCGCGAACGGGGCGAGCTCGGCGGTCGTGAACTCGCGCACGGCGTCGACGATCGCGCGCTGGTCTTCGGTGAGTGCGTTCGACATGGCCGCAGCCCTTCTTCGTGCCGACGCGGCCGAGCCTATCCGCTCGCGGTGCGCCGTCGCGAGGGGTGGACGCGGGACGCCTGTGGAGAATTCCGTGCGGGAGTCGCCCGAGGCGCGTACCGTGGGAGGACGGGTCGTGCGGCCGCGCTCGTTCGAGCGGGCCGGCCGACCCTGCGGGCACGACGAACCAACGCCCGAACGGAGTGAACCACCTGATGTCCTGGGACGACGACGCCGACGACTACGGCGGGCACCGCCGGTCGCCCCGTGAGCGACCGACCGGATGGCGCCTCGTGCGCCGCATCGCGATCTCCGCCGGACTCGTCGTGGGGGCGATCGCCGGAGCGGTCGCACTCGTCGTCGGGGTGGTCTACGGCGTGAACGTCATGGGCACGGCCGCGAACCCCGGCGGTTTCGCCGCGCCCGCCGCGTACGGTGCGCGCGTGGCGCTGCCGCCCGTGGCGTCGGCACCCGGCACCGACGAGGGCGATGCCCTCGGACAGGGCGGCGCGGGCACCGGCGTCGGCGAGGGCGACGCTGCGGGTGAGGAGCCGACGGGGCTCTCGAGCTCGGGCGTGGCGCCCCTGCCGTCG
The DNA here is from genome assembly GCF_058349945.1 of Agromyces cucurbitae. Taxonomy (NCBI): domain Bacteria; kingdom Bacillati; phylum Actinomycetota; class Actinomycetes; order Micrococcales; family Microbacteriaceae; genus Agromyces; species Agromyces cucurbitae. Next base: position 1,184,321 of record NZ_JBYRES010000001.1, read on the forward strand.
GTCGACCCCGAGTGGCTCTCGCGCATCTCGGAGGCGACCGACATTCCCGTGCGGGCGCTCACGGCGTATGCGTTCGCGCACGTCATGCTCGCCGACGAGGCGCCCGGGTGCGGGGTCGACTGGGCGACGATCGCCGCCATCGGCTCGGTCGAGTCGGGCCACGGCAGTCACGGCGACACCTCGCTCGACGAGTACGGCAACGCGCAGCCGCCCATCATCGGCCCGGCGCTCGACGGCGAGGGCGTCGCGAAGATCGACGACACCGACAGCGGACTGCTCGACGGCGACGACACGTTCGACCGAGCGGTCGGCCCGATGCAGTTCATCCCGTCAACGTGGCAGAAGTGGGGGAGCGACGGCAACGGCGACGACATCGCCGACCCGAACCAGATCGACGACGCGGCCCTCTCGACGGCCCGGTACCTGTGCGCTTCGGGCGCGATGACCGGCCCCGAGGGCTGGCGGGCGGCCGTCTACTCGTACAACCACGACAACGACTACGTCGACAAGGTCGCGCGGATCGCGAACGAGTACGCGGCGGCGGCGGTCGGGTAGCGTCGCGAACCCGGCTACGGCCGGAGGAGCTCGGCGAATGCGGCCCGCACCAGGGCGTAGCGCTCGTCACCGAGCGTTCGCGCGTACGAGGCCTCGATCGACGCGACGATGCGCAGGCAGTCGGCGAGCGCTCGCGTGCCCTTGGGCGTCGCGACGATGAGCCGCGCACGCCGGTCGGCCGGGTCGGCGCGGCGAGTGAGGTATCCGCCGCGCTCGAGGTCGTCGACGAGCTCGCCCATCGCCTGCGGCGTCATGCCCGCTTGGGCGGCGAGCTGCGTGAGGCGCAGGCCCGTCTCGTCGAGCGCGCCCAGCAGCACGGAGTGGCGCACGCGCAGGTCGGGGTAGCCCGCCTGCGTCAGCTCGTCGAAGACTGCGGCCTCGAACTCCTTCGCCAGCCGGGCAGCGAGCATTCCGAGTGGAAGCTCGGGCGAATGCGGCATGGACCAACGCTAGCCGAGGAGCATTTCTTCAAGTACCCTGTTGTTCAGGTTGCCTGAATATATGAGGGAGTGCGACATGATCGACGTGGGAACACCGATGCCCGACCTGCTGCTGCTCGACAGCTCGGGCGAACCGCTCCGGCTGCTCGAGGCGAGCGGCGACGAGGGGCTGCTCGTCTTCTTCATGCGCACGAGCACGTGCCCGGTCTGCAACGTGCACGTCGGCGACCTCGTGCGGAAGGTCGAGTGGCTGGCGGCTCGCGGCGTCGCCGTCGTCGTCGCGGTTCCCGAGGGCGTCGCGGAGGCGGCGGCGCTGAAGGAGCGCCGCGGCATTCCGTTCCCGGTCGTGAGCGGCGACGCGACGACGGCGCACGAGTCGGTGGGCCTCGCGAAGCGCGTGTTCGGCTCGATGCAGGAGTCGGGAACCGTGCTCGTCGACGGTCGCGGCATCGTGCGGTACGCGCACGCGTCGGCGCTGCCGACCGGCAGCTACGACCGTCGTGCGATCGAACGCGCCGTGAGCGAGCTCGTCCCGGTCGACCGCGTGTGAACCTCGAGCCGCCGGGCTCGGGGCACGTGCAGCACGGCGGAGCCCTGCGGCCCCGCCCTGGTCGCGATCGCGAAAGCGACCTCGGGCCCGGCGCCTCGCGAGGAGGCGCCGGGCCCGATGGCGTGCCGGCGCGGCGTCATGCCGGGCCGGAGTCGCCTACGCGGCCGGCTTCGGGTCGTTCCACGACCAGATGTCGTCGCCGCGGAGCGTCGCGTCGGCGCCGCCGTCGCAGTAGATCGTCTGGCCCGCCATGTGCGTGTTCTCGACGCTCGTGAGCCAGACGAGCAGGTTCGCGATCGACTCGGCCGGCTGGTGGTAGTTGAGTGGCATCGGCACCGCGGCGTCGACCATCGCGAGGCCCTCGGGGTTGTCGAGCAGGCCCGCGGTCATCGGCGTGATGACGGTGCCGGGCGCGACGGCGTTGAGCGGGATGCCGGAGCCGGCCCACGCCTCGGTGATCGACTCGCGGCGCACCCAGCGCGACAGCGCCCGCTTCGACGACGGGTAGACGAGGTAGCCCACCTCGGGGCCCTGCTCGGCGAGCTTCGCGGCGACCGCGAGCGCGGCGGGCTCGTCGCCCGCCAGTGCGGACTCGACGAGGTCGGGCGCGACGGGCTGCAGCGAGGCCATCGAGGAGACGACCGCGGCGCGCGGCGCCGACGACGCCCGGAGCGCGGGCAGCAGGCCCTCGAGCACCCCGGTGACGCCGAAGAAGTTGACCGACATCGTCACCGGCGCGGGCGCGGAGAGCCCCGCGCACGCGATGACGCCGTCGACGACACCGCCCGACTGCTCGAGCACGGCGGCGACCGCGGCGGCGCGGCCCTCGGCGGTCGAGAGGTCGGCCTCGACGTCGGCGTTGCGGAGGTCGACGCCGATCACGCGGGCGCCCTGCTCGTCGAGCGCGCGCTTCGTGGCGGCGCCGATGCCCGAGGCCGAGCCGGTCACGACGTAGGTGCGAGTCATGATGATCCTTTCCGAGGGTGTGGTCCTATATTTGACACACTACGACAAAAATCATGGAGGCGGCTGTGGATGCTGTAGGGGGAGCGACGCCGTCGGGTGAGGCCAGCACCACCGGGGAGACGGCGCGGGGGCGCGCCCGCGGCCGGCCGAGCGTCGTCGACGTCGATGCGGTCGCCGAGGTCGCGTTCGAGCTCTGGTCGACGCGGGGCTACGGGGCGACGGGGTGGAAGGAGCTCGCCGAGGCCACGGGCGTGAGCGCCCGCACGCTCATGCGCCATTTCGGCACCCGCGACCGGATCGCGTGGGCCGAGGTCGAGGCGGCGAACGAGCGGCTGGCCGACGCGATCGCGGTGCTCCCGCACGACATCCCGGCGGCCGATGCCGTGCGCCGGGTCATCGTCGCGTCGATCTCGCACGACCGGCACATCCGACGCAGCGCGACCGCGTGGTTCCGCTTGATCGCCTCGGAGCCCGAGCTCGCGGCGACCGCGGCGGCGGCGAACCGCGTGTGGACGACGCAGATCGCGACGTTTCTCGGCATACGGCTGCCCGAGGCGTCGCCGGAGGTGTGCCGGGCACTCGCCGCAGCGCTCGAGGCGGCGACCTTCGCCGCGCTCAGTGCGTGGGCAGAGACGGGTGGCGCCGGTGACCCGGCCGACGCCGTCGACCGGGCGCTCGCGTGGATCGGGTTCAATGCACCCCGTGCGTGATGACGACTACTCGAGCGGCACGCGATAGGCGTCGAGCTGCTGCGCGACCCGGTCTGAGACGGCGCCGCGACCTCCCACGATCACGATGTGGCGCGGCTGCAGTCGCCGGAGCTCCGCCTCGATCGACGCGGGGATGGAGTCGCGCTCGACCAGGAGCACCGGGCCCCGCGAGAGTGCGGCGACGGGAGCGATCGCGAGTGCGTCGGGGTAGTCCCGCCCTGACGCGATGTACACCGTGCTGCTGCCGTTCGGGGCGATCTGCTTCGAGACGGCGACGTTCGTCGTGAACCGGTCGGAGCCGGCGATTCGAGTGACCTTGCCCGTGGTGTAGTGACCGAGTGCCGACGCGACGGCGCTCGAGACGGCGCCGGTGCCGCCGAGGATCACGATGCGCCTGGGCTGCAGATCGCGAAGGCGCACCTTGACGCTCTCGGGCAGGTCGTTCGTGCTCGGCACGAGCAGGAGGGGCGAGCGCGAGTGGCCCGCGAGCGGCGCTCCCGCGAGCGCGTCGGGGAATCGCTGGCCCGATGCGATGTAGACGGTGTCGGCCGGTGTCGCATCGCCGTGGAAGAGCTCGGCCGCCGTCGCGTACCGATCGCTGCCGGAGAACCGCATGACATGTCCGCCGACCAGCGCACCGAGCTGCGCGAAGACCGCCTCGGACACGGCGCCCTGGCCGCCCATCACCTTGATCCACGCCGGGCGGAGGCGTTTGATCTCTGCAACGACTTCGGCCGGGACAGAATTCGGGCGAACGAGCAGGACCGGTTCCTCCTCCATGCGCGAAGCGTCTGCGGCTGCGGCGAGCGCGTCGGCGTAGCCCGTTCCGGTCGCGATGAAGAGTTCGCAGGTACGCGGCTCGAAGCCCGCCTTCGAGACGGCGACGGCGGTCGAGTACCGGTCGGCGCCGGCGATCCGCTCGACGGTGTCCGCCACGGCTCGCGGCATCGAGTTGCAGTAGACCTCCTCCGCATCCGCCTCGTTCGCGGGCGTCACGCTCAGCGCAGCCGACGCGAAGGCGAGTACGGCTGCGGCGGCGAGCAGGCGCGGAAGTCGTCGAGGTCGGGTCACGATGCATCCGATCTGGAGGATGCGGAGACGGCCGCACTGCCGAGACGCGGCGAGGGCGCGTCGAGCGATGCTAACACCCCGTCAGGCGCCGACGAGCCCCCGCAGTTCGGCCATGTCGGTGAACACGAGCGACGCGCCCGCCGCGGTGAGCGCGGCGGGGTCGGTGCGGGTGGGGCCGAGCGGCGCGAAGCCGTAGACGGTCGCTCCCGCGGCGATGCCCGCGGTGACGCCGGCGACCGAGTCCTCGACGACGAGCGCCGTGGCGGGATCGATGCCGAGGGACCTGGCGGCGGCGAGGTAGACGTCGGGTGCCGGTTTCGTGCGGGGCTGCTCGAGGCCGCTGAAGATGCGGTCGCCGAAGAACGGGCGCAGCCCCGTGGCATCCAGCTGCAGCTCGACCTTGGCGCGGTCGGCCCCCGACACGCACGCGACGCGCTCGCCGAAGGTCGCGGTGATCGCCGACAGCGCCGGCGCGACCCCAGGGATCGGTGCGACCTCGGTGGTGAGGGCGGCGTCGCGTCGGCGGCGGAACGTGCCGATCCAGCTGTCGTCGATGCGAACCCCGGTGTGCTCGAGGATGACGGGCCACTCGTCGCGCAGCGACCGCCCGAGGAAGTAGCGCACCACGTCGGCCTCGCCGAGCTCCCAGTCGAGCTCGTGGAGCATCTCGCGCAGCACGCGCAGCGTGATGCGCTCGGAGTCGACGAGCACGCCGTCGCAGTCGAAGAGCACGGCCGAGAACCTGGGGGCGGGGGTCGTCACCACGCAAGGATACGTGGGCGCCGCCGGACGTCCGGCCCGCTCGCCTCCCAATCAGATCTGAAATCGTATATGATCTAGCGCAGGTCGTCGACGACCCTTCGTGGCGGCCTCCTCGGCGGGGTGCTCGGCGCACCGCCGGGCCCCTGAACAGACGAAGGAGTCACGCGATGAGCGCACCCGACCAGCCCGGATTCACCCCCACCGGCACGATCGCCCAGGTCGGCGACCGAAGACGAGTCGTCTTCGCGACCGTCGTCGGCACGACCGTCGAGTGGTACGACTTCTTCATCTACGCGACTGCGGCAGGCACCGTCTTCGCACAGTTGTTCTTCGCACCTGCGGGCGAGCAGTTCGCGCAGATCCTGTCGTTCATCACGGTCGGCATCAGCTTCCTGTTCCGCCCCCTCGGCGCTTTCCTGGCGGGCCACCTCGGCGACAAGTACGGTCGCCGCCTCGTGCTGATGCTGACGCTCGTCCTCATGGGGGCCGCGACGACGCTCGTCGGCGTCCTGCCGACCTACGAGGCGATCGGCATCGCGGCGCCCATCCTGCTGATCCTCCTGCGCATCCTGCAGGGAATCTCGGCCGGCGGCGAGTGGGGTGGTGCGGTACTCATGGCCGTCGAGCACGCCCCCAAGCAGAAGCGCGGCATGTTCGGTGCGTCACCGCAGATCGGCGTGCCGCTCGGACTGCTGCTCGCCTCGGGCACGATGGCCCTCATGGCGTTCATCGCACCGGGCGACGCCTTCCTCGCGTGGGGATGGCGCGTGCCGTTCCTGCTGAGCGTCGTGCTCATCCTCATCGGCTACTACGTGCGTCGCAAGGTCGAGGAGAGCCCGGTCTTCACCGAGATCGCTCAGCGCAAGGAGCAGACCCGCATGCCGATCGTGCAGCTGTTCCGAAAGCACCTGCTGCTCGTGATCATCGCCGCGCTCGTCTTCGCCGGCAACAACGCCGTCGGCTACATGACGACCGGCGGTTACATCCAGCGCTACGCGACCGATGAGAAGGGCCCGATCGGGCTCGGGACCGCCGACGTGCTCACGGCCGTGACGATCTCGGCGGTGTCCTGGCTCGTCTTCACCTGGATCGCGGGCTGGCTCTCCGACAAGATCGGGCGGCGCACGACCTACATCATCGGCTGGGTGCTGCAGCTCGTCGGCGTCCTCCTGCTCTTCCCCCTCGTGAACACGGCGAACATCGCGCTGTTGACGCTCGGGCTCGTGTCGCTCACGATCGGCCTCGGCTTCACGTACGGGCCGCAGGCGGCGCTGTACTCCGAGCTGTTCCCAGCCTCGATCCGCTTCTCGGGCGTCTCGATCTCGTACGCGATCGGCGCGATCCTCGGCGGCGCGTTCGCCCCGACCATCGCCCAGTGGCTCGTGCAGACGACCGGCTCGACCGACGCGGTCACGTGGTACCTCGCCGGCATGACGCTCATCGGCCTCGTCGCGACGTTGCTGCTGCGCGACCGCTCGGGCATTCCGCTCGGCCCCGACCACGAGGCCGAACAGGAGAAGAGCCCGATCTACGGGCTCGCGAAGGCCTGAACCGGGCGGGCGGCCGGCTGCCGCCCGTGCACCAGGCACGATCGAGGGGCGGATGCTGCGCGCATCCGCCCCTCGCCGCGTCACGAGTCTTCGGCTGCTGTTGCGGCCCTCGCCGCCTCGGCCGCTCGCGAGACCCACTTCGGCGTCTCGCCGTAGCGCTGGAACGGCACGACCTCGCCGGCGGCGCTGTCGTCGATGAGCTGCTGCAGCCGGCGCTCGCGCGTCGCCGCCTGCTTCGCCTGCAGCACCCAGTGCGTGGTCTGGCGGCGGTACGTCGGGGTGGCGGCGGCGAGGAACGCGGATGCCGCGGGGTTCGCCGCGATGCGGGCGGCCCACTCGGCGGGAAGTTCCTGGTCGGGGTTCTCGTGCGAGTAGATGCCGGTGCGGTCGGCGCGGCGCCGGTTGTACGCGGCGAGGCCCGCCTCGGTCATGAGGCCCTGCGCCGTGAGCTGCTCGACGAGGGCGATGTTGACCTTCGACCAGGTGCTCGACGGCTTGCGCGGCGACCAGCGCTGGCGCACGGCGTCGTCGTCGATGCGCTGGGCGACCGAGTCGATCCAGCCGTAGCAGAGCGCGACGGGCACCGCGGTCTCCCACGTGATGGGGCGATCGGGCACGTGCTTCTTGTAGAGGCCCATCCACAATTCGGTCTCGGTGTCGTGGTTCGCCTCGAGCCACGCGCGGAACTCGTCGGGCCCGGAGAAGAACACCGCGGGCCGTTCTGGCGTGCCGCCGGGCGTGCCGATGCGCGTCGTCATGACCCGAGTCTGTCAGGTACTGCCGACACGGGGCTCACCGCCGCGGCGTCCACCCCGGCGGCAACGGCCCGTCGATCGCCGCGCGTTCGAGGTCGGCCGCGAGCGACCACCCCTGCGCGGCATCTGGATCGTCGAAGCCGCCCCGTGCGACCCGGAAGCCGACATCCTCGTGGTGCATGCCGGGTGCGCCGCCGCGCCGGGTCGACGCGCGCACGTTCCACGCGTCGTCGGCGTAGCCGCCGCCGCGGAACACCCGGTAGTCGTCGTACCGGGCGGGGTCGAGCAGGTCCCAGCACCACTCCCACGCGTTGCCGAGCGTGTCGAACATGCCGTTGAGGTTCGGCAGCTTGAGGCCGACCCGCTGCGGCGACGTCACGCCGTCGGCGGCCGTCCACGCGACGTCGGCGAGCGGGCCGTAGTGCGGGCCCGTCGAGCCCGCGCGGCACCCGTACTCCCATTCGGCCTCGGTGGGCAGGCGGTAGCCGTCGCTCGTCGCGTCCCAGTGCACGTCGAGCCCGTCGAACGCGTACGCGTGCTCGAGCCCCTCCCACTCGGAGAGGGCGTTGCAGAACCGGACCGCCCGCAGCCAGCTCACGTCGGTCGCCGGGCGAAGGGGATGCCGCGCCGTCTCGCCGATCGCCTCGGCGAGCTGCTCCTGGGTGACGGCGAACACGCCGATCTCGAACGGCTCGAGCTCGACCGTCCAGCGCACCTTGCGGCGGGCGTCGTGCAGGCCGACCGTGCCGGCCGGCAGCCGCACCGTCTCGAGGTCGGGCATCACCCGGCGTCAGTCCTCCGCGTCGAGCCGGACGGTCACGTCGTAGCGGTGCTCGCCGACGACCGTCGCGACGATGTTCTCGGCGAAGCGCGCGTACTTGGCGAGGTACGCGGCGTCGAGCTCGCGCTGCACCTCGGGCGCGGCATCCGCGAACCGCACGTCGCGTTCGACGCCGCCGGCGCGGATGCGCCCCGTGCCGCTCGCGATCGCCCGCCGGTACCAGCCCGCCTCCGGGCCGTACGCCGAGCGCACGTAGACGCCGTCGCCCACGCGGGCCGCCCACATCGTGACGAACGGGCGCAGCGTGCCGTCGGGCCGCCGCGAGGCGAGCTCCAGCTCCTCGGCGGCGCCGATGCGCTCGAGTTCGTCGGGGGTCCAGTCGGTCATCGCCGGCTCCTTCGGTCGCGGATGATGTGTCGGCTGGTGTCAGAGCCTACGCTCGGAGGAGGGCCGCGGAACGGAGGCGCACATGATCCAGGTGCGAGTGCTCGGCATCGCGCTCGACCAGTCGGGGCAGCACCTCGTGCTGCTGCGCCCACTCGTCGACGACCCCGACGGTCCCGTGGTCGTGCCGATCTGGATCGGCCAGAACGAGGCGAACTCGATCCTCATCGCGATGAGCGACGAGACGACGCCGCGACCGCTCACGCACGACCTCACGACGACCCTGCTCGGCACGCTCGGCGCGCGGCTCGAGCGCGTCGAGGTGACCCGGCTCGACGAGGGCACGTTCTACGCCGAACTGACGCTCGTCACCCGGCAGGGGCCCCGCATCGTCGACGCCCGCCCCTCCGACGCGATCGCCCTGGCCGTGCGATCTGAGGCCACCATCTGGATCGCCGAACAGGTGCTCGAGGACGCGGGCATCCCGGCCGAGCTCGCCGGCGAGGCGGCCGCCGAGCCCGCCGAGCCGCCGCACTGGGGGGATGCCTCGGGCGGTGCCGAGGCCCAGATCGACGAGTCGAAGCTCGAGGAGTTCAAGAAGTTCCTCGACGACGTCGACCCCGAGGACTTCGAGGGCTGACGACCCTGCGCACGCGGAGCGGCAGAATGGGCCGTATGGATGCCTCGTTGCCCGCCCGAACCGCGATGCCGAAGCCGCAGTACGTCATGGCGGCCGACGGCACCCGCATCGCGACCTACGTCTGGGGCGACGACGACGCCCCGACGGTGCTGTGCGTGCACGGGTTCGCGTCGAGCTGCAAGGACAACTGGGTCGACACCGGCATGGTGCGCGACCTCACCGCGGCGGGGTTCCGCGTCATCGGCGTCGACCAGCGCGGACACGGTGCGAGCGGCACGCCGCACGAGGCATCCGCCTACCGGATGTCGGCATTCGTCGACGACCTCGTGACCGTGCTCGACACCTACCTGCTCGACGGCGTGCGGTATCTCGGGTACTCGCTCGGCGGCCGAGTGGGCTGGCAGCTCGCGGTGCAGGCCCCCGAGCACGTGTCGCGGGCGGTGCTCGGCGGCATCCCCGACGGTCGGCCGCTCGCGCGCCTGCAGATCGACCAGGCGCGCGCCTACGTCGACCACGGCACGCCCGTCGACGACCAGGTCACCCGCAACTACGTCACGCTCGCGGAGCGGGTGCACGGCAACGACCTTCGCGCGCTCATCGCGCTCGCCGAGGGGATGCGACTCGGCGACGCCGACCCCGATCCGGCCGACCCGCCGCGGCAGGAGGTGCTCTTCGCGACCGGCACCGAGGACGCGATCATCGAGCAGTCGCGCAGCCTCGCCGCGGCGACGCCGCGCGGCACGTTCGTGGAGGTGCCGGGCCGGCATCACTTCAACACGCCCGGGTCGCGGGTGTTCCGGCATGCGGCGACGGAGTTCCTCGGCGCGGACGCCTGAACCGCGGTCGCCCGCGGTCGCCGCGGGGCAGGGTGTCGCTTCGGTCGGGTCTTCGATACCGTGGGGTTCGTGCGCACCCCGGGGGGAACGGGCGTTTCGATTCGCGCGACCGTGCGTCGGTCGCGCCGGAGGAGTGCGCGCACCCGGGCCGCGGTGCTCGCCGGAGCGCTGTTCGCCGCGGTGCTCGTGCCCTTCGGGCTCGCGGCCCCCGCATCGGCCGCGACGCTGCAGCCGTCGGGCCTCACGACCGGCATGGTCATCGACGGCACGACGACGCCCGGCTCGCCGCCGAGCACGTTCAACTGGGGCGACTTCATCACCGACGTGCAGCCCGACAGCTCGTTCACCTTCGCCCCGACCGGTGCGTACACGACGATGCAGGGGCTCCAGTCGACCGGCGTGATCCAGGGCGCGTTCGACTGGGACAACAACGCTCAGGCTGCGGCGTGCAACGCCGGCGCCGAACCGACCGGCGCCCCGCCCAGCCAGGGTCCGAACACGAACCCCTGGGTCCCAGGCACGGCCAAGCCCAACGAGAAGGGCGACCTCTGCTCGACCGGGTACGGACTCGAGGTCGTCGTCGACGGCGCCGGAGTGCGGCACGCGATCCTCTACGGATACTGGACGCGCTACGTCGGCAACGGCGAGGTCAGTATCTACCAGCACCTCGAGGGGCCCGGAGCCGGGCGCTGCAACGACGTGCTCATCGAGTTCGACTACGCGTCTTCGGGCACGACCGCGCGCGTGCTGCGCTGGGTGCCGACCGCCGGCGACGACTGCGCGAACGAGCTCGGGGCGGGCACCTGGCAGGCGCAGCCGGGCACTGCCGACTTCACGTGGGCGACCGGCGTCCGGCAGGAGGGCCCGCCGCTCACGAACCAGTACCTCGACACGTTCGGCGAGTTCGCGATCGACCTCAACACCTCGGGCATCTTCGCGCCGACCGAGTGCCGCACGTTCACGGTCGGCGAGATGTTCACCCGCACCGGCAACTCGGCGCAGGCGAACATCCAGGACTTCGCCGACCACGCGCCCGATCGCATGAGCCTCGCGAACTGCGGTGCGCTCACGGTGACGAAGGCGACCGTGCCCGACGAGGTCGTGGCGGGCGACGAGTTCGGCTTCACCATCGCGCGCGACGGCGGACCGGTCATACCCGGGCCGCCGGCCGTCGAGACGATCGTCGACACCGTCGCGGCGGGCCAGACGAAGACGTACCAGGACGTGCTCGCGAGCTCCCAGTACCACCTCACCGAGACCTCGATCCCGCCGCCGTGGTCGCTGCAGTCGATCATCTGCACGGCGATACCGCTCGGCGGCGGTGATCCGCAGCAGTTCGTCATCGACGACCCGTCCGACACCTTCCTCGTCTCGCCCGAGAACACGACCGACTGCCTGATCACGAACGCCGCGGCCGTCGTCACGGTCGAGAAGCAGACGCTGCCCGACGGGTCCGCGCAACAGTTCGGGTTCGACGTGACCGGCCAGGATCCGGTGTCGCTCGCCGACGGAGGACGGCGGTCGTTCGCCGTGCCCGTCGGCGAAGAGGTGACGATCACCGAGGCGGTCGCCGACGGCTGGCTCGCGCCCGACATCGCCTGCGACGTCGACGGGGCCGAGGTCGACGGCCGCTCGGTGACCGTGACGCCCGAGGCCGGCACGAACATCACGTGCACGTTCACGAACACGCAGCTCGGCACCGTCGTGATCTCGAAGGAGGCGCACGGCGTCGACGGCCGCACGTTCGGGTTCACGAGCGACCTGCCGGGCGGCGAGAGCTTCGCGATCGAGGTGCCGAACGGTGACGGGACCCTCTACGAACGCGTATTCAACGACGTGCCGCCCGGCGACTACACGGTCGGCGAAGACCCCGACGCCGAGACGCCGCCGACTCGCCTGGCCGACCTGTCGTGCACCTACGGCGGCACCGACCACACCGGCGACACCGCCGCGCGAAGCATCGGATTCACCGTGCTGCCGGGCGAGACCGTGCGATGCTTCTTCACGAACAGCCTCCCCGGCTCGATCGCCGTGGTCAAGCGCACCATCCCCGTCGAGTACGACCAGCAGTTCGGGTTCGAGTTCGTGCCGGCCGAGGGCGAACCGACCGGGTTCGCGCTCAACGGCGACTCGACGCCGCCGAACGTCGCCCTCAGGTCGTTCGGATCGCTCGAGCCGGGGCGGTACACGATCACCGAGCCCGTCGACGCCGACGGCTGGACGCTCGACGGCGTCGACTGCAACGGGACGACGTGGATGCCGACCGCCGACGGGCGCGGCGTCGACGTCGACCTCGTCGACACCGACACGGCCGTCTGCTTCTTCACGAACCGCGCGGACACGGCGTCGGTCGCCCTCGAGAAGATCGTCGCGGGAGCCGACCCCGCACTCGCCTGGTCGTTCGGGTTCGAGCTCGTGCAGCCCGACGGCACCGTCATCGGCCGCACCGCGACCGACGCCGCCCCCGGCGTGCAGTGGGACGAGCTCGTTCCGGGCGAGGTCTACACGCTGCGTGAAGCGGGAGCAGCGCAGCAGGGCTGGACAAGAGGGCCCGTCGTCTGCACGGGCGTCGACGACCTCGACCCGTCCGCGGCGGGATTCCAGTTCTCGCCGGCGCCGGGCCAGGCCCTCGAGTGCTCGGCCGAGAACATCGCGCAGACCTCGTCGATCACGGTCGCGAAGATCGCGACGGGCATTGGCGTCGATCTCGCGTGGTCGTTCGACCTGCGCATCGACCCGGTGCCCGACGGCGAAACCGATCCGAAGACGGTCGACGGCATCGGTCAGTCGGGCGAGACCGCGACCTGGACGGGTCTCGTGGCGGGCCGCAGCTACTCCATCACCGAGGACGACGCCCCCGGCTGGACGAATCGGCTCTCCTGCACCGGCGTGACCGACGAGCAGCCCGACGTCGCGGGCCTCCAGTTCACGGCGCCGGTCGGGCGGTCGCTCGCCTGCACGTTCATCAACGAGGCCGTCCCCGGCACGGGCACGCTCACGAAGACCGCCCTCGGCGGCGACGGCGACTTCGAGTTCGTGCTCGTCGACCTCGACAACGCGATCGATCCGGTGCCCGTGCCCGTGACCACGAGCGGCGGCACCGCGTCGATCACGCTGCCGTCGATCTTCCCCGGCGTGCGGTACTCGCTCGTCGAGACCGACCGCCCCGACTGGATCGAGGGCCCGCTGACCTGCACGATCGCACCGGGCGACGGCGGCCCGCCGTTCGTGCTCGACGACCTCGGCGAGTTCTCGGTGAACCCCGGCGACGTGGGCGAGTGCACCGCCGTCAACACCGCGCGCGGACGGATCGTGATCGTGAAGGCGGTCGACGGCGCCGACGGGGAGTTCGACTTCACGGGCGACTGGCGCACGCCACCGGAGTTCTCGATCACCACGAGCGACGGCACCGGTGCGGCATCGTTCGACGGCATCGATCCGGGTGGCTACACGGTCGAGGAGCTCTCGACGGACGGGTACGACGCGACGGGCCTCACGTGCGCGGACGGCGACGCCGACGGAACCCCGTCGACCGTCGACGGCCTCGTCGGCTCGATCGAACTCGACCCCGGCGAGACCGTGACCTGCACCTTCACGAACACCGAGCGCGGCGTCATCGTCGTCGACAAGTCGACGACGCCGGCCGGCTCACCGCAGGAGTTCGGATTCGAGTGGGGCCCCGACGGCGGCCAGACCCGGGCGTTCACGCTCACGGATGCCGCGGAGCCGTTCTCGACCGCACCGCTCGAACCCGGCGACTACCGGGTCACCGAGCTCGCGACCGAGGGGTGGGCGCTCGACGGCGTCGAGTGCACCGGGGCTGCGGCGCCGCCGGCGGTCGACGGTGCGAGCACCCTCATCGCGCTCGGGGCGGGCGAGACCGTCGTCTGCACGTTCGCGAACGTGCAGGAGTCGCCGCCCGAACCGCCCGAGCCCCCGCTGCCGCCGAACCCGCCCGCCCCGGGGCCGCCCGGCCCCGGCACGCTGCCGGCATCGGGGGTCGAGGCGCTGTGGCCCGCGCTCACCGCGATCGTGCTGCTCGTGGCCGGTGCTGCCGCGGTCGCGGCCGGCCGGCCCCGGTCGCGGAGGCCGGGGTCGAACCCGAGCTGATCGCGGGGAGCGGCATCTCCGCCGGGGACCCGTGCGGCGGCTCCCGCGACGGTGGGAGCGCGTACGATGATCACCGGACCGAACGGGCAGGAGCGAGGCGAGCAGATGAGCGACGAGAACCCCACGATGGGCGAGCCGTCGACGCACTCGCACTCGCATGCGCACACCGCGATCACCTGTCCCGAGTGCTTCGTCGAGCTGCAGCGCGACGGCGACTGGTGGATGGCACGGCCCGAGGGGTCGCGGCTCGTGGGCCTCGTCATCCAGCGCGACGACATGCCGCCCATCCTCGAGCAGCGCGAAGACCTGCTCGCGTTCGGCGTCGAGATCGAAGACTTCCGCTACCCGGCGCCCGAGAACCTGCTCGAGTCGTGGGAGCAGCGGCTCGCCCGCTTCTTCGGCACGCTGCGCGACGGCGACGTGCTCGTCGTGGCGAACGTGCACTCGCTCGGCCGCGACGTCGACGAAGAGCTGCGCACGCTCGCCGAACTGCGTCGCCGGGGCGTCGTCGTCAAGGTGCTGAGCCACGGGGCACGGCACCTCGCGGGCACCGGGCTCGACTGACCCGGTCGCCGCCACGCCCGACGGCCCGGTGCGAGCCCCGCGCCCGCACGCGGCCCGCCGGATCGCTCAGAAGCCGAACTGCTGGCCGGTCCCGAGGTTGACGGGCGCGGTCACCACCGAGGGGAGGTCGTCCTCCTCCGCACTGTCGGACGCGACGACGGCGTGCGCGTTCGGAACGCCGTCCGCCGAGGGCGCCCCGAGCGTCGGCCCGGTCTCGAGCGCGATGATCTCGATGCTCTCGGGGTAGGGCGCGTACCTCGGCTCGCTCGCCGCGTACGGCGTGAGATCGTCGCCGGGGGAGACGCCGCGCAGCGTGGTGACCGCGACGCCGTCGCCGACCACGGGAAGGGTGAACCCCATCATCACGTTGGTCGGCATGCGGCCCGGCCCTTCACCGAGGTCGTCGCTCACGCGGACGCCCGGCCACACGTAGGCGAGGTACTCCTCGGCGCCCTCCGTCGTCACGGTCGGCTCGGCGCCGAGCACGGCGGTGAGCGTCCCCACGATGAGGCCGGTCTCGTCCTCGTACGAGACCGAGGTCACGATGTCGCCCTTGGCATCCTCGAAGTCGAGGCCCTCGGCGCGGACGACGATCGTCGTCACGGAGGCGAGCGCATCGGCCCCCTCGGTCGGCGGCGGGGTCGGTGCCCGGGTGGCGGCGGGGTCGTCGGGTTCCGGGGTGGACGTGGTGGGCGGCGCGGAGTTCGTCGCCGTCGCCGTCGGCACCGGCCCCGGGCCTGCGAAGGGCGCGGGTGCGCCGGTGAACGCGATGAGCGCGCCGCCCGTGACGAGCGCGATGAGCAGCACCGCCGCGACCATGCTCCCGACGATCCATTCCACCGGGTGCTGCCGGCGCGGTGAGCGCCGGGCCTCGGCCATGAGCCCGCCCTTGGCGGACGCCAGGAGGCGCGCCATCTCCTCGCCGTTCGGTGGTTCAGTTCTCATCGACGGTCACCGCCTTCCTCAAGCGCATCCGACTGCGGGAGACCCGCTGCTTCACCGCGCCGACGCTGAGGCCGAGCTCGGCTGCGGCCTGCGCGTACGGCAGGCCCTCGAGGAGGCAGAGTTCGCAGACGCGGCGATCGACCGGGTCGAGCCGTTCGAGCGCGTCGAGCACCCAGCGCAGCTCCTCGCGCGCCGACTCGCGGGCCTGATCCTCCCTGACGAGCGACGCGTGCGCCGGCATCCACTCGTCGGGCAGCGCATCGGCGGCGCTTCGTGCCTGCTTGCGCCTGGCGTTCGCGGCGACGTTGCGACAGGTCACGAGCAGCCATGGCAGCAACGAGCGGTCGTGCATTCGGATGTCCTGCGCACGGCGCCACAGGACCATGAACGCGTCCTGCACGATCTCCTCGACGTCCATCGGGGTCGACGCGAGCGCCCATGCGTAGCGGGCGACGGTGCCTGCGTGCCGGTCGAAAGCGAGCGACAGCGCGCGCTCGTCGCCACGAGCGATTCGGCTCAGCAGTTCTGCGTCGCCGGGTTCGTCTTCGTCCACGGGGACCTCCTCACAGCAGGAATGTCGCGCGAAGCGGCGAAGGTCACGGCCGACCGGGAGAAATCTGCGGACTCTCTCGCGATTATGCCCGACGCCCGGCACGGCGGCCCGCGAAAATGAACGTGCGACCCGGTGCCCCCGGCCCGGCTCGGCCCGCCCGCCGAACGACCGAACCGCGTAAATGAATCCGTCCCGCTCGTGGCTCACCGGTCGGCACCGACCGCTCCTAGGCTCCTCGCGACGGCCGCGTGCGCGCGCCGCCGTCGAAGGCCCGGGGAACGGGCCTTCCGAAGACTCGATGAGGAGCAGCGAACGTGAGAGAGATCACCCGGGATGTCGTCGTGATCGGCGGCGGGGTCGCAGGACTCGTGACCGCCCGACGACTGGTCGAGGCGGGGAAGTCGGTGGCCCTGCTCGAGGCGCGCGACCGCGTCGGCGGCCGCACCTGGTCGGACACTGTCGACGGCGAGTGGTTCGAGCTCGGCGGCCAGTGGATCTCCGAGGGGCAGGACGCGCTCGTGAGCCTGCTCGACGAGCTCGGCAAGGAGACGTTCCCGCGCTACCGCGAGGGCCGCTCGGTCTACCTCGCACCCGACGGGCGCCGCACTGAGTTCGAGGGCGACGACTTCCCGACCGCGCCCGAGACGGTCGCCGCCATGAACACGCTCATCGCCGCCCTCGACGAGCTCGCCGCCGAGCTCGACCCGGCAGCGCCGTGGGCGCATCCGCGCGCCGCCGAGCTCGACGCGATCGCCTTCAGCGCGTGGCTGCGCACGCTCAGCGATGACGAGGAGGCGATCCGCTCGTTCGACCACTTCATCGCCGGCGGCATGCTCACGAAGCCCGCGCACACGTTCTCGGTGCTGCAGGCCATGCTCATGGCCGCCTCGGCCGGGTCGCTGCACGACCTCGTCGACGACGGGATGCTGCTCGACCGCCGCGTCGTCGGCGGCATGCAGTCGGTCTCGACGCAGCTCGCCGACGAGCTCGGCGACGAGGTCGTGCTGCTGTCATCGCCCGTGCGCAAGCTGACCTGGACCGACGAGGGAGCGGGTCGCGCGGCATCCGTCGTCGCCGAGAGCGACGAGCTGCGGGTGAACGCCCGCTTCGCGGTCGTCGCCGTGCCGCCGAACCTGTACTCGCTCATCCGCTACGAGCCGCACCTGCCGCGCGAGCGCATGGTCGCGCAGCAGCACCAGTCGATGGGTCTCGTCGTCAAGGTGCAGGCCGCGTACGAGACGCCGTTCTGGCGCGAGCAGGGGCTCGCCGGTACGGGCTTCGGCCGCAATGAGTTCGTCTGCGAGGTCTACGACAACTCGACGCACGATTCGACGCGGGGCATGCTCGTCGGCTTCGTCGTCGACGTCGAGGCCGAGCGGCTCTGGGCGATGCCCGACGAGGAGCGGCGTGCCGCGGTGCTCGACTCCTTCGCGGCGTACTTCGGCGACGAGGCGCGCCGGCCCGTCGCGGTCGCCATGTCGGACTGGGGCGACGAGGAGTGGACCCGCGGCGCCTACGCCTGCAGCTACGACCTCGGCGGCCTCAGCCGCTGGGGCCACCTGCAGAACGAGCCCGTCGGTCCGATCTTCTTCGCGTCGAGCGACATCCAGGGCGTGGGCTACCTGCACGTCGACGGCGCGATCCGCATCGGTGCCGACACGGCCGCGCGCATCGTCGAGGCCGGGTAGGTCGGGCCGGGCCCCTCGGGCCGGCGGCCCGGTATCGGTGCGGATGCCGCGGGGCGGCGCCGTACGCCGGCGAGGCATCCACTTCGACGGCGCACCCCAACCCGCCGGCCGGGGTAGACCCGGTCGTCGGATCGCTCTGCAACTCTGCTCCACCACCGATTCTCCGGGGCGTCCCTCCCGTCGGCGCCGCCGCCAGCGTCGCGGTAGGCGCTGGCGTCGCGGCGTGCGGCCCTACGCCCTCGTCCGCCCGGGGTTTCCGTACCGCGCGGCGAGCCCGTCGAGCAGCAGACCGAGCGCGAGCTCGAACGCCCGGTCGGCGACGAGTGCGCGTTCGTCGACGAGCTGCCTGCGGTGCAGCACGTAGGCCTGCGCGACGATGCCGGGCGCCTCGGGCGCGTAGACGTCTTCGGGGCCGAGCGAGTCGATCGCGCCGCCGAACACGAGCTGCTCGATCGCCGAGATCGACGCGAACACCTCGGGCGGCGGAAACCCGGCCGCCTGGAAGCCGACGATCACGCGCTGGTACATCTGCGTCGCCTCGGGGGTGTCGCGGATCGGCAGGTGCGCGTAGATCGCGACGCACTCGCGGTGCGCACGCAGCACGCGCAGGTAGCTCCACGCCCACCGCTCGGTCGCCGCGCGCCACGGCAGCGCACCGAAACCGGAGACGTCGACCTCGCGCACGAGGCGCTCCTGGATCCACGCGAGGATCACCGCGCGGGACGACGCGTGGTTGTAGATCGCGCTCGGCACGACGCCGAGCCGCTCGGCGAGGGCCTGGATCGTGAGCGCACCGGCGCCCCTGCGGTCGACGAGGCGCAGCGCCTCGTCGGTGATGCGCTCGCGGTTCAGCACCGCGACGCGCGGTCGACCGGCGCCGCGCCGCGGTGCTCGAGGCGCGTCGCCGGTCATCGCGTCGGGTCGGTCAGCTCGCGGCGACGGCGGTCGCCGTGACCGCGGCGAGGCTCTCGCGCACGATCGCGAGGCCGCGCAGCAGCTCGTCGTCGGAGATCGTGAGGGCGGGCAGGAACTTGAGCACCTCGTCGAACGCGCCCGAGGTCTCGATGACGAGGCCCCGCGTGAAGGCCTCCTTCGAGATGCGGCCGGCCAGGGTGCGGTCTCCGTCGGCGACGAGGCCGTACATGAGTCCGCGTCCGCGCACCGTGAGGCCGAGCGACGGGTTCTCGACCGCGATGAGCTCGAGCTCGGCGGCGAGGAGCGCCGACTTGCGGGCGACCTCGTCGACGAACGCCGTGTTCGCCCAGTAGGTCTCGAGCGCGACGCGCGCCGACACGAAGGCGAGGTTGTTGCCGCGGAACGTGCCCGTGTGCGCGCCCGGCTTCCACACGTCGACCTCGGGGCGCAGCAGCACGAGCGACATCGGCAGGCCCGAGCCCGAGATCGACTTCGAGACGGTGACGACGTCGGGCACGATGCCCGCGGCCTCGAACGCGAAGAACGCGCCCGTGCGGCCGACGCCCGCCTGGATCTCGTCGAGGATGAGCAGGATGCCGCGCTCGGCCGTGATGGCGCGCAGGCGCTGCAGCCACGGCACGCTCGCGACGTTGATGCCGCCTTCGCCCTGCACCGCCTCGACGATGACGGCGGCGGGCAGGTCGAGGCCCGAGCCCGGGTCGTCGAGCATCTTCTCGAAGAGGTCGAGGGTGTCGACGCCGTCGCCGAGGTAGCCGTCGTAGGGGAGGCGCACGACGTTGTCGAGCGGCTGGCCCGCCGCGCTGCGGTAGTGGCTGTTGCCGGTCGCCGCGAGGGCGCCGAGGCTCAGGCCGTGGAACGCGTTCGTGAACGCCACGACGGTCGGGCGGCCGGTCGCCTGGCGGGCGACCTTGAGCGCCGCCTCGACGGCGTTCGCGCCGGTCGGGCCGGTGAACTGCAGCCGGTGGTCGAGGCCCCGCGGCGCGAGGATGAGCCGCTCGAACGCCTCGATGAACGCGCGCTTGGCCGATGTCGCCATGTCGAGCCCGTGGATGATGCCGTCGCGCTCGAGGTACTCGATGATCGCGCGGGTGAACGCCGGGTTGTTGTGGCCGTAGTTCAAGACGCCGGCGCCGGCGAAGAAGTCGAGGTACTCGCGGCCGTCGGCGTCGACGAGGGTCGAACCGGTCGCCCGGTCGAACACCGTCGGGAACGAGCGCACGTAGCCGCGCACCTCGGACTCGCGGCGGTTGAAGACGTCAAGGTTCGCGGCGTCGCTCATGGCAGGCGGACTCCTCTGCAGATCACGGAAGGCGGTGCATCGAGCCTACGGCCTCGGGCTGGGAGCCATCGACGAAACCGGCGTCACCGGTTCGGGTTCGTCGCCGCGCCGTCGAGCCAGAGCGTCTCGCTGACGTCGCGGTGCACGCCGTCGGTGCCGACGTGCTTCGTGCTGATCTGCGGGCCCTTCGTGATGACGTGCACGAGCGCCATGGCGTGGCCGCGGCCGAGGCCGTAGTCGTCGGCGAGCCACGTGATGATCGGGGTCGCCTTCGTGGTCTCGTCGAAGCCGCGCTCGTGCGCGAGCTCGACGAACTGGCGCGGGGTGAGTCCGGTCTTGGTCTCGATGTTGTCGAGGTAGGCCTGGAACGACATGGTGGATGCTCCTTCGCTCTGGTGGTTCGCAGTGGTCGATGCGGCGCGCGGCGCGGGCGCGTCAGGCCGACTCGTCGGCCCAGGTCTGCACGATCGTCTCGGCGGCGTGGATGCCGATGAGCTGCAGGCGCCCCTCGCCGACGTTCGTGAATCCGTGCCAGACGCCGGCCGGCGCGGTCGCCGTGTCGCCGGCGCGGGCGATGAGCTCGGTGTCGCCGACCGTGATGCGCGCGGTGCCCTCGAGCACGATCCACGTCTCGCTGTAGGGGTGCCAGTGCAGGTCGGCGCCCTGGCCGGGCTCGTTGTCGACGAAGAAGTACGAGATGCGGGCGCCGTGCTCGAGCCCGACGAAGCGGCGCGTGCGGCCCGTGCCGATGCGGAGTTCGTCGGCCGGCACGACGCGGGGCGTCACGGGCGGGGTCGTGGTGGGCGTGAGGGTGATCTCGGCGGCGTTCACGGGGTGCTCCTCGGTTCGGTCGGTTCGGTGTCGGGATGCCGCGGCGCGAGGCTCCCGGTCGGTTCGGGCCGTTCGTCGCTGCGTCTGCGAACAGCCTCCGCCCGAGGCATCCGCAGCCGTTAGAGTTTCGATGTGGATCGAAACTTCGTGGAGTTCCGGCTCGTGCCGGGCGATATCTCGGCGATCCGGTTCGGCGTCTCGCCGGGGCACGAGCTCAGCCACGCCGTGCGGGTGCTGCAGCGGCCCGAGGCGCACCCGCTGCAGTGGGGGTGGCTGCGTGCGGTGCGCGGGCGGGTGCCGCGCGAGGCGTTCGAACTGCTCGCCGTGGTCATCGGCGTCGACGGGTACATGCCCGACTTCCTGACCTCCGAGCCCGGCTGGGACCTCGAGCCCGAGGAGGAGGCGGCCCGGATGCGGGTCGCACCGGTCGAGCCGATGCTCGTCGACCTGCACAAGATGGTCGTGCGGTCGGAGGGGGCGCGGCAGCAGGCGATCCGGCGCATGATCGACGAGCCCGAGCGGGCGCGCGCGATGATCGCCGACGCGTGGAGCGACGTGTGGGCCGCCGTGCTCGCGCCCGTGTGGACGCAGCTCGAGCGGCTGCTGCGCGCCGACATCGCGGTGCGGTCGCGACGGATCGCGACCGCGGGCGTGGGGGCGATGGTCGGCGAGCTGCACCCCTCGGTGAGCTGGAGCGACGACGCCGTGCGCGTCGAGCTGCGGCTGCATCGCGAGGCGCTCGACTGCCGCGGATCGGGGCTCGTGCTCGTGCCGTCGGTCATGTCGTCGTTCGGCTGCATGGTGCTCACCGAGCCGCCGGCGCAGCCGACCGTGTTCTACCCCGCCCAGGGCGTCACCGAGACCTGGGCGCGCGACCCGGCGTCGACGGCCGCGGCGCTCGGGGCGCTCATCGGCCCGGCGCGAGCCGAGATCCTGCTCGGGGCCCACACCGCGCGCACGACCTCGCAGGTCGCCGCCGACACGGGGCTCGCGATCTCGACCGCCTCGCACCACCTCTCGGTGCTGCGCGAGGGCGGGCTCATCACGTCGTCGCGCGACGGCGCCCGGGTGATGCACCTGCGCACGCCGCTCGGCGAGGCGCTCGTCGGGGCGATGCTCTGAGGCGGCAGACCTAGACCGCCGCCGCGTCGACCCAGCGCAGCACCCGCAGGGCCCGCAGCGTGTTCCAGCGGCTCGGCTCGCCCTCGGGGGCGTCGAGCGCGAAGTACACCTCGCCGTGCCAGGGCTGCCCGGCGAGCCAGCGACCGTCGGCGCTGCGCGTGGAGACCAGCAGGTCGACGGCGTCGGCGATGCGGGCGTCGGGCGCGTCGCCCGTCGACCGGAAGTAGTCGAGCGCCCGCAGCACGTCGTAGAACCAGTAGGTGGGGAACGCGAAGTTGCGGTACCGGGGGAGCACGATCTCGCCCGTCGACCGCCGACGGAACAGGTTGCGCTCGAGCAGGTACTCCTCGCCTCGACGGCGCGCCGCGGTGACGGCGGCGAGGTCGGCGGTCGGCGGGGCGGCGTCGTCTCCGGCGGTCGCCGTGCCGGTGCCGCCCACGATCGCCTGCTCGTACCCGAGGAGCCCCTCGAGCACGCAGAGGGTCGAGTCGAACGACGAGCGCTCGGACTCGTCGCGCGGCTCGCAGTTCCAGCCGCCGTCGGGCAGTTGCTCGTCGAGCAGTCGCGCGATGATGCGATCGCTGCCGGCGCCCAGCACGCCGAAGTAGGCACCCGCCGCGAGCACCCCGCCGTTGATGCACTCCTCGACCTCGCCGTGGAAGAACGGCAGGTCGCCCCAGTAGTGCCAGGTGACGCCGTCGCGAACGCGTTCGATCGCGCGGCGCACCGGCGGCGCCTCGGGCTCGGCGCCGAGTCGGCGCAGCGACTGCAGCGACCACATGACGCTGCGCCGATCGCCGTCTTCGCCGTACTCGTCGTCGTTCCAGTACCCGCGCTCGTCTTGGAGGGCGAGCAGGCGCGCGCCCCAGCCCTCGGCGGCGACTCGTCGGCGCTCGGCGGCGGCACCCTCGGGGTCGTCGCGCAGGTCGTGCAGCACCTGCCAGCGGATCGCGGGATCGGAGTCGAGCAGCCAGTCGATGGCGTCCATGCGGTCATCATCGCCGACGCCTCCGACAGCCGCCACCCGCTGCGGAATCCCCGCCATGTCGCGCGGCGGGTCAGCCGAGCGGGCGGTTGCTCCGGATCAGCCCGTCGGGATCGAGGCGGCTCTTCACGCCGGCGAGCCGCTCGAGCACCGCAGGTGCGTAGGCGTCGGCGAGGCTCGTCTGCCCGCCGAGGAAGCTCGGCACCGTGCCCTCGGCCGGGTACCTCGCCGCGAGCTCGCGCAGCGGTGCGAGGGCGGCGGCCGCGTCGACCGCCGCATCGAGGAGCAGCACGCCCGAGCTGAGGAGTCCGGGGGCGTGCACCGCGCCGACGACCGAGAGCTCGGCACCGAGCTCGTCGGCGATCGCGCCGCCCATCGCCCGGATGCTGCAGCGGGTCAGGCCGTGCTCGGCGCCGCGCACGAACGCGTCGACGAAGTCGCGTGCGAAGGTCTCGTCGAGTGGGCCGATCGCGGTGCCGAAGTCGGCGATCGGCGCGGGGTCGACGGGTTCGGCGGCCACCGCCGCGAGCTGGCCGATCGTGAAGGGGGTGAGCGCGTTCGCGATCGGCTCGGCGACGGCGAGCAGCCGATCGGCGAAGCCGCGCCCGGTCGCCTCGTCGCCGACGTGGACGAGGCCGACGGTCGCGACGGTGCGGCCGCGCAGGTGCGGGGGCATGACGGGCAGGTCGGGGAAGCGCATCATGCCGATGTCGAGCCCGAGCCGGGGCTCGTCGTGCGCGAGGGCGAACGCCGCGGTGAGCACGGGCACCGCCTCGTCGGCGGGGAACACGAGGCCGCCGCCGTAGAGCTCCTCGCCGGGGAACAGTTCGAGCTCGATCGCGGTGATCACGCCGAAGAGCCCGCCGCCGCCGCGGAGCGCCCAGAGCAGCTCGCCGTCGTCGGCGTCGGTCACCCGGCGCAACTCGCCCGCCGCGTCGACCAGTTCGACCGCGATGATCGAACGCGCGGTGAGCCCGTACCGGCGGCTGAACATCGACTGGCCGCCGGCGATCGCGAGCGCCACGACGTTCACCTCGGGGTTCGAGCCGGCGAGGCCGATCAGGCCCGTGCCCTCGAGGGCCGCAAGGGCGCGCCCCCAGTTGACGCCGGCACCCGCGCGAAGCACCCGGGCCTCGACGTCGACGTGCAGTTCGTCGAGCCGGCGGGGTCGCACGAGCACGACGCCGTCGAGGTCGTCGGAGGCTCCGTGCCCGTTGGGCTGCGTGGTGACCCCGAGGCCGGCGTCGCGGGCGGCGCGCACGACGGCGCGCACGTCGTCGACGTCGGCGGGCTCGGCGATCGCGGCCGGGCGCTGGTCGACCGAGCGGTTCCACGGGGCGCGCGCGGCGTCGTAGCCGGCGTCGCCGGGCAGCAGCAGCGTGCCGCGAAGCACGGCGCGGAGCGGGTCGAGCAGGGCGGGGTCGTGCGAGGCGGTCATCGGTGTCCCTTCGTCGCGCACAAGCTAGCGCCCACCGCCGACACCGGGCGCGGCGCGGCGGCTGGCAGACTGGCGGCATGCCCCCTGCAGCATCCGTCCGCCCCGCCGTGCCCGCCGACCGCCTCCCCGTCGACCTCGAGATCCGCGGCGACCGCTACACGTTCCGCCGCACTCGTCGCGACGATCTGCCCGGCCTCGTCGCGATGATCGCGGCCGACTCGATCCGCCGCGACGACGAGTACGCCGACCCCGAGCACCTCGGACGCTACGAGCGCGCCTTCGACGCGATCGACGTCGACCCGGCGCAGACGCTCGTCTCCGTCGACGACGCCGACGGCCGGCTCGTCGGCACGATGCAGCTCACGATCATCCCGGGGCTCGCGCGCGGCGGCGCCTTCCGCCTACAGATCGAGGCCGTCCGCGTCGCCGACGACCTGCGCGGTCGCGGGGTCGGCAGCGCGATGATCGGCTGGGCGGTCGACGAGGCCCGCGCGAGCGGGGTGGCGCTCGTGCAGCTCACCTCCGACGCCCGACGCGAGGATGCGCACCGCTTCTACGAGCGGCTCGGCTTCGCGGCATCCCACGTGGGGTTCAAGCTCTTCACCTGATCGTCCGCGAACACGACGGATGCCTCGGGCCGAGCCCGAGGCATCCGTCATCGGTGCTCGTGGACCGAGCCGTCAGTCGGCCGGCCCGAGGTCGCGCATCGCGTTGCCGGCCGTCGGGTTCGCGGGCTTCACCTTGCGGCGATCGCCGTTCACCACGACGGTGACGTTCGACATGTTCGGCGCGCGGTCGGCGACGACGTCGTACGACACGACCTCGCCGTCCTTCCATTCGCAGCTCACCCGGTAGCCGCCGCGAGCGCGCAGGCCGGTGAACGACCCCGATGCCGCCCAGTCGGCCGGCAGCGCCGGCAGCAGCCGGATCGCGCCGTCGTGGCTCTGCAGCAGCATCTCGGCGATGGCGCCCGTGATGCCGAAGTTGCCGTCGAGCTGGAACGGCGGGTGGTTGCACCACAGGTTCGAGAGCGTGTTGTAGGTCAGCAGGCCCCGCACCATGACGCCGGCGCGCTCGGCGTCGCCGAGGCGGGCGAACAGCGCGGTGCGCCACGGCCACGTCCACGAACGACGGCTGTCGCCCGAGACGGTGCCCGCGGTGAACGGCACGCCCTCCTTCTCGCCGCAGCGCGCCTTGAGCGACACGAGGGCGGCCGCCGCGAACTCGGGCGACGACGGCGTGATCTGCCGGCCCGGGTACACCGCGAACAGGTGCGAGGTGTGCCGGTGGATGTCGGTCGGGCTGTCGCGGTCGGCCTGCCACTCCTGCAGCTGGCCCCAACTGCCGATCTTGTTCGGCGCGAGCCGCGACTGCAGGTCGGCGATCGTCGCCCGGTACTCGACGTCGGCGCCGAGCTCCTCGTCGCCGAGCGCGTCGGCGCAGTCGAGGTAGTTCTGGAACAGGTCCCAGATGATCTGCTGGTCGTACATGACGCCGTCCTCGCGGGGGCCGTGCTCGGGCGACCAGCCGTCGGGCGCCACGAGGGTGCCGTCGGGCCGCTCCTTCAGGCGGTCCTGCCAGAACTCGCAGATCTCCTTGATCATCGGGTACGCGACGTCGCGCAAGTACGTCTTGTCCTGCGTGAACGCCCAGTGCTCGTACACGTGCTGCATGTACCAGGCGCTCGCGACCGTGTTCCACTCCCACGAGTTGCCGCCGAAGATGCTCTGCGAGGTGCGCGCCGTCCAGCCGCGGGTGTTCTCGCCGAAGGCGTTGCGGGTGGCGACCCGGCTCGGCACCGCGACCTGTTGCACGAACGCGATGAGCGCCTCGTGCGACTCGGGCAGGTCGGTCGTCTCGGCGCCCCAGTAGTTCATCTGCACGTTGATGTTCGTGTGGTAGTCGCTCGCCCACGCCGGCTGGTTGCTGTTGTTCCAGAGCCCCTGCAGGTTCGCGGGCAGCCCGCCCGGCCGCGACGAGCTCAGCAACAGGTAGCGGCCGAAGTCGTACATCGACTGCTCGAGCGTCGGGTCGGACTCGCCCGCGCCGTAGCGGGCGAGCCGCGTCGTCGTGGGCAGCGCCAGCACCGAGGCATCCGTCTCGCCCCACTCGACCGCCGCACGCGACATGAGCTCGGAGACCTGGGCGACGTGCTCGTCGAGCAGGTCGTCGAAGCTGCGGGCGGCCGCGGCGTCGAGCGCGGCGTCGATGGCCGGCTGCGGCGCGGCGCCGCGCCAGCCGTCGGCGGCGCTCAGCTTGTAGTCGGTGCGCGCATCGAGGAGGAGCGTGATGCTCGACGCCCCGGTCACGCGGAGCCCGGCGCCGTCGGCCGTGACCTCGCCGTCGGTGTCGGCGATGCGCACGGTCGCCGCGTGGCTGAGGTCGTTCGCCATGGTGCCCGCGAAGCCGATGCGGCGTGCTGCGGCGTCGGACGACGCGGGGGAGTTCTCCTGCTCGGAGGCGAGGGTGATCGTGCCCGTCAGCGCGCCGGCGGTGTCGCTCGTGTAGCGCAGCACGACGACGTCGGCCTCGCGGCTCGCGAACGCCTCGCGCAGCACGGTGCCCGCGACGGTCGCGAAGTGCGCGGTGTGCACGCCGACCGTCGGGTCGAGCGCCCGGCGGTAGCCGACCACGTTGCGCTGGCCGCGGGTCGTGTAGCCCGAGCCCGTGAACGCGACGCCGGCGAGGCGGAACGCCCCCGGCGCCGTGAACGTCAGCCGGTACTGCGAGTAGGCCGTCGAGTTCTGGAACGAGAAGCTCTTCGCCTCGCCGCGGCCGCCGAACGCGACGCCCGACCGCGTGTCGAGGGCCTTCCACGTGAGCCCGTCGTTCGAGGCGGCGAGCACCCAGTCGCGCGGATCGGCCTCGGGCGCATCGGGCCCGCTCGTCAGCACGTAGCCCGTGAGCGCCCGCTTCGCGCCGAGCTCGAGCTGCCACGCGGCGCCCGACCCGGCGTCGGCGACCTGCCAGACCGTGGATGCCTCGCCGTCGACGCTGCCCACGAGCGAGTCGTCGTGCCCCGTCGGCGACGAGACGTACACGCTGCCGCCGGCCGCGAGCTCGACGCCGCCCAGTCCGATCTCGGCGACCTGGAAGTGGCTCACGCCCGCCTTCGGCACGAAGTCGACGCGGTAGAAGCGGTAGGCGGTCGCGTTCGGGAACTCGTAGGTCTTCGTCTGGAAGCGCTGCTCGAACGCTGCGCCGGTGCGCGAGTCGAGCGTCGCCCAGGTGCTGCCGTCGTTCGAACCGAGCACTCGCCACTCCTGCGGGTCGCGGGCGGGCACGTCGTTCGCGCTCGTGAAGCTGTACGACGTCACCACGGCGGCCGTCGGCAGTTCGGCCTGCCAGAGCACGTGCGCGGGCGGGCCGTCGATGCACCACTTCGTCTGGCTGTTGCCGTCGTAGCTCTTGTCGACGTCTTCGGCGCCCCAGATCTTGTACGGGCCGCCCGGCGCGGTGACCTTCGGCCGCGCGCCGAACCCGATCGTGAGGGTGCCGAAGTCGCGGTACGAGCCGAACCCGGTGACGCTCGTGTCGTACGCGCCGTCGGGCTTGCCGGCGAGCGCGTTGTCGTAGTCGTTGAGCCCGCCCCAGAGACTCTGCTCGTTGAACTGCACGACCTCTTCGTCGGGGTTGCCGAAGAGCATCGCGCCGAGGCGGCCGTTGCCGATCGGCAGCGCCTGCGTCTCCCAATCGGTCGCGGGGGTGCCGTACCAGAGGGCCTTGGGCGAGAGATCGGGCACCGGGATGCCGCGGCCGGCCGTGGCCATCCGGCCGCCGACGAGCGCGGCCGCGGGCTGGGCGGCGAGGAACTGGGGGACGAGCGGGGCCAGTGCGACGAGCCCGCCGAGCTGCAGGGCGCGACGGCGCGGAATCTCGCGTTGGAGCATCGGGGGAACCTCCGGAGCATCATTGATCTGGTGTTTGACACGGCAGTGCCCGCCGCTCATCACGAAACGGCGCGGCGCGACCCATCCTGCCGGATTAAAGATCGGATGTATAGGGCGGGTTTGCGACGTCAATCATGCAAGCGCTCTCACCATGAGCGCGACGAGCCCGGGGTCGAGCGTCGGCGCCGTCGCGAGCGACACGGTGCGCGAGAGTTCGAGGCCGGGTACCTCGAGCACGGCCAGGTCGCCGCGCACGGGCGGCAGTGCGAGCTCGGGCACGAGGGCGACGCCGAGGCCCGCGGCGACGTACTCGACGACGACGCGGTAGTCGTCGCTGCGCGGACCGATGACCGGGTCGAAGCCCGCTCGCAGCGCCGCGGTGCGGAACGCCGAGTCGATCGGATCGTCGTCGAGCGTGCCGACCACCCATCGGTCGCCGGCGAGGGCGCGGAGCGGCACCCGGTCGGCGTCGGCGAGCGGATGCCCCGTCGGCACGACGAGCGAGAAGCGCTCGGTGAACAGGGGAGTGCTCGCGTAGCCGGGCGCCGCGCGAGGCGTCTCGCCGGGCGCCGAGTAGACGACCGCCGCGTCGAGGTCGAGCCGCACGAGCGCCGACTGCAGTACGTCGAGCTCGGCCTCGGTGACGCGCGCGACGAGCCCCGCCGCGTCGAACTCGGCCACGAGCGCGGGCAGCAGCCGGGCGGCAGCCGTCGGGAACACGCCGAATCGCACCGTGCGCCGGGCGTCGCCGAGTGAGCGGCGCACCTCGTCGAGCGCCCGGTCGGCGCGGTCGACGATCGCGGCGGCGTGGGGCAGCCAGAGCCGGCCCGCCGGGGTGAGCTCGGTGCCCGCCGCCGAGCTCTCGACGACGGCGGCGCCCGTGGCCCGGGCGAGACCCGTGAGGTGGTGCGCGACCGTGGGCTGGCTCCACCCCAGCTCGCGGGCGGCGGCCGCCACCGAGCCGTGCTCGGCGATCGCGCGGAGTGCACGCAGCTGGCGCAGGTCGATCACGTCGGCTCCCGTCGTCGTCGTCGCGGGCTGGCTTGGAGTCAATAGCTGCTATTGATCATTCCAGAACATCAGCTATTCCGTATGGAGTCGAGGCACGGAACGATGGAGGACATGCCCACCCCCTATGCCGACGCCGTCGCCCGCTACGCCGAAGCCGACCGCGCCCGGGTCTACGTGCCCGGCCACGCCGCCGACCCCGCCGCCGCTCCCGGCCTCGCCGAGTGGTTCGGCTCCGACCTGCTGCAGCGCGACGTGCCGCCGCTCCTGGCCGGCATCGACAAGGGGCCGGGCAACCCGCTCGCCGAGTCGCTCGCGCTCGCCGCTCGCGCCTGGGGCGCGCGACGCACCTGGTTCCTCACCAACGGGGCCTCCCAGGGCAATCGCGTCGCCGCGCTCGCGCTCGGCGCGTACCGCGAAGCCGCCGCGCCCGTCGTCGGACAGCGCAGCGCGCACTCGTCGTTCATCGACGGCGTGATCCTCGCCGGCCTCGCGCCGCGATTCGTGGCACCGGCCATCGACGCGCGGCTCGGCATCAACCACGGGGTCTCGCCCGAGTCACTGCGTGCCGCGCTCGCCGAGGTCGACACGCCCAAGGGCGTCTACCTCATCTCGCCGAGCTACTTCGGGGCCGTCGCCGACATCGCCGCGCTCGCCGAGATCGCGCATGCCGCCGGTGCACCCCTCATCGTCGACGCCGCATGGGGCGCGCACTTCGGCTTCCACCCCGACCTGCCCGAGAACCCGCTGCGGCTCGGCGCCGACCTCGTCATCTCGAGCACGCACAAGCTCGGCGGCAGCCTCACGCAGTCGGCCATGCTGCACCTCGCCGACGGCCCGTACGCCGACGAGCTCGAGCCGCTCGTCGAGCGCGCCTTCATGCTGACGCAGTCGACGAGTGCGAGCTCACTGCTGCTCGCCTCGCTCGACCTCGCCCGCGACGCGCTCGAGACCGGGCACGACCGCATCGCCGCGTCGATCGCCGCGGCCGACCGGCTGCGCGACGAGATCCGGGCCCGCGGCCGGTTCGGCATCGTGAGCGACGGCTTCGGCGACTTCGACGACATCGTCGACGCCGACCCGCTGCGCGTCTCGATCGACGTCGCCCGCGGCGGACTGCACGGGCACACCGTGCGCGACCGTCTCGAGCACGAGGGCGTCTCGTTCGAGATCTCGACCGACTCGGCCGTCGTCGCCGTGCTCGGCGCCGGCGTCGTGCCCGACGTCGACCGCATCGTCGAAGCGCTGCACGCGATCGCGCCCGAGGTGGGCGCGAGGGAGGCATCCGCATCGACCGCGGCCGGGGCGACCGCGGTCGAGGCGACCGCCGGCCAGGTGGCGCTGCCCTCGCCCGGCCGGCTCGCGATGCTGCCGCGGGAGGCGTTCCTCGCCCAGGGCGAGGCGGTGCCGGTCGCCGAGGCGATCGGCCGTGTCTCGACCGATGCGCTCGCCGCCTACCCGCCGGGCATTCCGAACGTGCTGCCCGGCGAGGTGATCACCGCCGAGGTCGTCGCGTTCCTGCAGCGCATCGCCGCCACCCCGGGCGGCTACGTGCGCGGAGCCGTCGACCCGTCGCTCGCGACGCTCCGCGTCGTGCGGGCCGACGCCCCCGCCGCCGCCGCCACTGCTGCCGGCGACGCCGACGCCGCCCACGACCACGAGCCGGTCCGCCGGCGCTCGACGTCGCACCTCGACGCCGCCCCCGCCGAGGGGCTCTCCGCGGTGCCGGCCTCGCGTCGCTCGGCCGCACCGTCGCGTTCGGTCGTCGCCGGTGCACAGGTCGTCGCCGGCGCACAGGTCGTCTCGGGCGCTCCGATCGTCTCGGGCGGCCGGGCCGACGTACGTGAACCGGGCGCGGCGCCCGAAGCGGCGCTCGTCGGCTGACGCGCTCCGGTCAGGCGAGGTCGAGCCGCATGATCACGCGGGGGTGGCCGGAGAGCACCGACGTGGTGTCGGAGGCCTTCGTGAACCCGGCCTCTTCGAAGACGGCGCGCGTGCCGACGTAGGCCATCGTCAGGTCGACCTTCTCGCCGCGATTGTCGACCGGGTAGCCCTCGATCGCCGGTGCGCCGTGATCGCGGGCGAACTCGACCGCGCCGGCCAGCAGATGGTGCACGAGGCCCTTCTTGCGGTGCCCCGGTCGCACCCGGAAGCACCAGACCGACCAGACGTCGACGTCGTCGACGTGGGGGATGCGCCGGTTCTTCGAGAAGCTCGTGTCGGCGCGCGGATGCACCGCGGCCCAGCCGACCGGCTCGCCGTCGTCGTAGGCGAGCACGCCGGGAGGCGGCTCTTGCGCGCAGAGCTCGCGCACCCGCGCCGAGCGGTCGGGCTCGCGCAGCGCGACGTTCTCTTTCGAGCTCAGCAGGCGGTAGCTCAGGCAGAAGCACACGTTCGACGTCGGCTTCTTGGGACCGATCACCGCCGCCACGTCGTCGAACACGTTCGCCGGACGCACCTCGATCGTCATGAGATCAGTCTGGCATCGACCACCGACGCGCGATCGCCGCTGCACCCCCGGGGGGTCTACTGCTGCGGCAGCATCCACTCCGACTGCGCCCGCTCGAAGCTCTGCGCCGGGTTCTGCGGCGTCCAGTCGGCGCGCAGCCGGTCGGCCCACACGGTGAACGCGTCGTCGCCGGTGAGCCGGGCGAGCGTGTCGAGCTGCCACGAGTGGATGGGGTGGTAGTTCGCGTTCTGCCACTTCGACGACTGGCAGTACTCGGCCTGCACGCAGTAGTACGACACCCCGCCCGGGACCCGCACGAGCGGCATCATGCGGTCGAGCACGGTCGTCGCACCGCCGTCGAGGTAGGCGGCCACGGCGGGATCGCCCGTGCGACGCCAGTAGTCGTAGAGCCCGAACATCGCGAACACGTGGCCGTTCAGCACGAGCAACGGCGGCTGGTTGCCGGCGTACTCCTCGAAGTAGAGGTGGTCGTCGATGACGAGGCTCGACCACGGGGCCGACTTCGAGTACGACTGCGTGAAGCTCTTCCAGGTGCGGTCGGCCGCATCGTCCCATTTCGCACGACCCGTCGTCTCCGCGAGCCGCGTGAACAGCGAGAGCGCCTCGCCCTGGGCCATCGCCGAGTACCACGGCGCCTTCAGCGTGCGCTGGTAGTAGCTCCACGGGAACCGGTAGGGGTACCACCACGCGCCAGTGCGCTCGGTGCGAATGGCGATGAGGCGGTCGGCGTGCCGCACGGCGCGGTCGAGCCACACCCGTTCGCCCGTGCGCTCGTACTCGAGCAGGGCCGAGATGCCGTACTGCGCGTAGGCGACGGGATGGTCGGCGCGCACGCCGTTGTCCAGCCGGCGGTAGATGAGCAGTCCGCTCGAGTCGAGCTTGACGCTGCCCGATCGCACATCGACCGGCGGCCGGTCGCTGTAGGGCGCGTCGGCGTCGACCGAGAACGAGAACGCGCTCGTGGACCAGTCGGCGAGCGGCTCGTTCGTGACCGGGTAGACGCATCGGGCCGCATCGGCGGCCGCCGACGAGACGACGGCCGTTCCGCCGAGCACGACGCGGCTCGGCGCGCCGACCGAGGCGATCGAGTCGCCGACCACCGGCGGCACGCACGTGCGCTGGGTGAGGTCGAGCGGGGCGGCGAGCCGGCCGGCGAGCGCGCCCGCCGACAGCGCGTCGGGGAAGTCGAGCCCCGTCGCGAGGAACCCGACCTGGGCCGACCCCGGCGCGAAGTACGCACGGTTGATGGCGGCCGCCGTCTCGTAGCGGCTCGCGCCGCCGTAGCGCTTCACGGTGTACCCGGCGTTGCGCAGCTGCGTCTGGATCGCCCCTGTGACCGCACCGGTGCCGCCGGCGATCGAGACCGAGGTCGCGCCGAGCCGGTCGAGGGTCGCGAGCGCCGCGGCACCGACGCCCGAGCCGGCACCGTCGACGAGCACGACGGGCGCCTTGCGCGCACCGGCTGCACCCGTAGCGGCAAGGGCGTCGGGAAAGGTGCGCCCGGTGGCGATGATCGCGTGCGACGACCGCGAGAACGCCGCGTCGAGCACCGCACGGCCGGTCGCGTAGCGGTCGCGGCCCGCGAGGCGCGTCGTCGGCGCGATGCCGCGCAGCGTGCGCTCGACGCCCGCGCCGACGACGGCGGTGCCGCCGACGACGTAGATGCGGGCGGGCTTGAGGCGCGCGATCTCGGCGCGCACGGCATCGGGCAGTCGCGTGGCCGGAGTGAGCAGCAGCGGGCCGCCCTTGAGTGCGGCTGCGCTCGCCGCGGAGAGCGCGTCGGGGAAGTCGGCGCCCGTTGCGACGAACACCGCCGGCACGCCGGGGGAGTAGCGCTTCGACACCGCGACGGCGGTCTCGTACCGCGAGGCGCCGCTGAGGCGGGTGACCCCCGCCGGGAACGGCGAGATCGCGGCGGGTGCCGCGGCGACCCCGGTGCGCGCGCCGGTCGGTGCGGCGGCGGTCGCTGCCGTCGGTGCGACGAGCAGCGTTGCCAGCACGGCACCGGCGGCGAGGACGGCGGCTGGGAGCAGGCGAGGACGCATCGGAGGACTCTCCATCGGGTCGAGGGCGCGTTCGGGGCGCCGCATCGATGCTAACCGCGACCGGCCCCGAACCCGATCCACTCGGCGAGGGCGGCCACCTCGTCGTCGACCGCCTGCCGCATCGCACGGTCGAACGGCACGTCCTCGTGCACGGCGTTGACGACGAGCACGCCGGCGGCGCGATCGGCCTTCGCGTCGAGCTTGCCGACGAGCCGGTCGCCGTGCAGGATCGGCAGCGCGAAGTAGCCCCAGCGCCGTTTCGCGGCGGGCTTGTACATCTCGAGCACGTACTCGAAGTCGAAGAGCTGCTGCGCGCGCACCCGGTCGTAGACGAGCCGGTCGAAGGGCGACAGCAGTGCCGTGCGCCCCTCGAACGGCCGGCCGGATGCCTCGTCGCGGAGCCCGGCGAGCAGCGCCGGGTCGACCCGCCACTCGCCCGGGACACCGTCGACGACGGCCGGTTCGCCGGCGAGGCCGACGTCGACCGGTTCCAGCGGCATCTTCGTGCTCTTCGACCGGGCGATGCCGAGCGAGCCGAGCCGAAGGGCGTTGCGCTCGGCGGTCGCGGCCTCGGGGGTGAGTGCGGTACGGTCGCCCTCGGCCGGCGGGTAGACCCGCTCGGCGAGGCTCCACAGCCGCTCGCGGCCCTGCCGCCCGGCGATCGCGATCTCGCCGGCGAGCGCGAGCGCTTCGAGCATGCGCCCGAGGTTGCGGTCGTGCGTCCATCCGCTCGACTGCCAGGGCACCGTGCTCGTGTCGGGGATGTCGCGCGAGAGCAACGGCTCGGTCGCCGATGCCAGCCGTCGCAGGACGTCTCGGCGGAACCCGTCGTTCTGCTCGAGCCAGTCGCGCAGGCGCGGCCACTCGGGGAAGGCCGCCATCTCGGGGCGGAGCAGGCGGAGGTCGTCGATGGGCCGGATCAGCGCGTCGAGTTCGAACAGCGCACGGTCGCGCTCGAGCGCCGCGGTGAGGTCGCTCGGCCGGTAGGACCCGCCGAGCCGGCTCCATGCGACGAGGTCGGCGTTCGGCGCGATCGCCGCGGTGGGGTCGACCTGCAGCAGGTTGAGGTCGCGCACGAGCTCGACGAGATCGGCCGGCCGGGCGGCTTCGAGCCGCTGCGCGCGCACCGCGAGCCGGCGCGCGGTGGTGCGGTCGAGACGGTGCGGCTCCATGGCTCGACGCTACTGCCGGCCGCCGACGAACCCGGTGGCCCGAGTGTCGGGGCCGACGGTGTGCCCCATGAGCTTCGCCATGCGCAGCACGACCGAGCGGTCGGCGATGCGCGATCCCTGGAGCGCCTGTTCGAGCGCCATCTCGAAGCGGTTGACGTCGGCGATCTGCCGCAGCCACACCGCGAGGATCAGGTTGTACCGACTCGACGCCGTGAAGGCGAGGCGCACCTCGGGCACCGCCGTGATCGCGGCGCGGGCCGCCTCGATCGTGCGCGCGGGCGCCTCGACGAAGTACCAGGTGTACACGGGCCAGCCCGAGACGGCGCGGGCGATGTCGGTGCGGAACCGCAGTTGCCGGTGCGCGCGGAGGGTCGCGATGCCGTCGGCGACGCGCTGCGGGGTGAAGCCGTGCCGCTCGGCGATCGCGGCGACGCTCACCCGGCCGTCGGCCCACACCTCGTGCTCGATCGCCTCGCGCAGGTCGTCGGGAACGTGCCTCGCCGCCCTGGCGCGCGGCGGGCGCGGCGGGCGCACCCGTGCGGCCTCGTCGGGCGCGAGCGCGCGCAGCCGCCAGTCGCCGCCCTCGATGAGGATCTCGTTGACGAGGTGGGTGCGCACGGTGCGCACGCCCTTCATGACGCCGATCCGCTGCACCGCCCATTCCGAGAGCGCCGCCATGTCGGGGGCGAAGACGAGCGCGAGCAGGTCGCGCGAGCCCGAGCAGAAGTCGAGCACGAAGACGAACGGGTCGCGCTGCAGGGCCGAGATCGCCTCGTCGATGCGGGTGAGGTCGCACTCGATCTCGAGGAAGGCGGCCTGGCCCCGACGGCTGTACCCGGTGATCCACACGATGCCGTCGTCGCGCAGCCTCGTCCAGCGGCGTGCGAGCGTGGCGGCGTCGACGCCCACGACGGGGGCGAGCTCCGACCAGCTCGCGCGCGGCTCGATCTGCAGCCCGTGCAGCAGGCGCAGGTCGGTCTGGTCGAGATCGAGCGAACCGGGTTGACGACTCATGGTGGCCCCCTCATCGCACGAGCGGCATCGAATCATGCAAGCCGATCCGATTCTACGCGGATTCGGCGCAGCAGAACGTGGTGAGTGCACGCATGGCTCAGGATTCCCTCCATCCAGCAACCGAAGGATGCCTCATGACTCTCACGAACCCCGTCGACTCGCTCGCCGCGACGAACGCCGTCATCGACGCCGGCAAGCGCCGCGCGGCCGCCGAGGCCGACGACCGCCGGGCGCAGCTCGTGCGGCTCAGCCACGACATCCACGCCGACCCCGAGCTCTCGTGGCAGGAGCACCGCGCCGCCGCCCGCATCGCCGCCGACCTGCGCGAGGCCGGTTTCGAGGTCGAGGTCGGCGCCTACGCCATCCCGACCGCGATCAAGGCGACGATCGGCAGCGGCGACCTCACGGTCGCGATCTGCGCCGAGTACGACGCGCTGCCGGGAGTCGGCCACGCGTGCGGCCACAACGTGATCGCCGCGGCGGGCGTCGGCGCCGCCCTCGCGCTCGCCCCGCTCGCCGACGAAGCGGGCCTGCGCATCAAGCTGCTCGGCACCCCCGCCGAGGAGCACGGCGGGGGCAAGGTCTCGATGCTGCGCGCCGGCGCCTGGGAGGACGTCGACCTCTCGCTCATGGTGCACGGCATGACGGGCGTCGACCGTTCGGCGACGTCGTTCCGCTCGACGGCGGTCGACCGCTTCGAGGTCGAGTTCACGGGCCTCACGGCGCACGCGGCGGGCGCACCCGAGCAGGGCGTCAACGCCGCCGCCGCCTCGACGCTCGCGCTGACCGCCATCGCGCTGCTGCGCCAGCAGTTGCCGAAGGACACCAACCTCAACGCGTTCACCTCGCTCGGCGGCGAGGCGACGAACATCATCCCCGACCGCACCGTCGTCCAGGTCGAGGCCCGCGCCTACGACCTCGACGTGTGGCGCGACATGAAGCGACGGGTGCTCGCCTGCTTCGAGGGCGCCGCGATCGCGACCGGCTGCGGCTGGTCATGGCGGGCCACGGAGCATCCCTACGCCCCGCTCGACCCCGACCCGACGCTCGCCGGCCTGTGGGACCGCAACCTCGAGGACCTCGGACGCACGATCGTCGCCGGTCCCTCGATCGGGGGCGGCTCGACCGACATGGGCAACGTCTCGCAGGTCGTGCCCTCGATCCACCCGATGATCGCCTTCCTCGGGCACGACGACGTGCCCCACAACCCCGCCTTCGCGGCCGCGGCCGCGACCCCCGAGGCCGACGACGCCGTCATCGACGCCGCCGTCGCCATGGCTTGGACGGTGCTCGACGTCGCCTACGACGCCGAACTCCGCGCCGACTTCGCCAGCCGCACCGCCGAGCGTCCCGCCGGCGCCACCCGCATCACCCTCGAGGCCTGAACGGCTCGACGACGAGTCGCCGCCTCCCTTCCCCCAGGAGTACCGTCATGTCCACGAAGCACGAACCGAGCGTCGCCGCCTCGAGCGATGCCGCGCGAAAGGTCGCCGCTGCTGTGACCCTGTCCCTGCGCAGTCCCAAGCTGTGGGTGCTCATCGCGCTCATCATCGGCCTCGCGGCCGGTGCGCAGGCGATCGGCCCCGTCGTCATCCCGATCGGCGCCGCGGCGGTCACGCTGCTGCCCATGATCTGGGGCCTCATCGCCGGCACCGTCGTCTCGGGCCAGAAGCTCAAGCCGATGCCCGCCGATCTGCAGCGCGCCGCGACCGTCGTCATGGGCGTCGCCGTCCTCGTGCTCTGCGCCCGGCTCTCGTTCACGATCGGCCCGAACATCCCGCTGCTGCTGCAGGCCGGACCCGCGCTCCTGCTGCAGGAGGTCGGGCACCTGTTCGGCACGATCGCGCTCGCGCTGCCCCTCGCCGTGCTGCTGCGCATGGGCCCGGCGACGATCGGCGCGACGTTCTCGATCGACCGCGAGTCGTCGTTCGCGATGGTCTCCGAGAAGTACGGCTCCGACACCCCGCAGTACCGCGGCGTGCTGTCGATGTACGTGTTCGGCACGATCTTCGGTGCCGTGATCGTGAGCCTCGTCGCCTCGCTCTGCGTCTCGATGGGGGTCTTCGACCCGATCGCCCTCGCGATGGGTTCGGGCGTCGGCTCCGGGTCGATGATGGCCGCCGCCTCCGGCGTCATCGTCGCCGCCCACCCCGAGCTGCAGGACCAGGTGCTCGCGGTCGCCGCGACCTCGAACCTCATCACGGGCGTGCTCGGCCTCTACATCGGCGTGTGGGTGTCGCTGCCCCTCGCCGACCGCTTCTACAAGCTGCTCACCCGCAACCGCGACGCGAAGCTGCCCGGTGCCGAGAAGCTCAGCGAGCAGGACCTCGCCGCGACTCGCGCGACCGCCGCCGTGCTGCTCGAGACGCCCAAGGTCAAGGTCGGCCTGTGGAGCTCGCTCACCATCATCGGCGTCGCCGGCGTCATCGTCACGATGATCGCGGTCAAGGGCTTCCAGTGGGAGATGATCGCCACCTACGTGCTGCTGTCGCTGCTGACCGCGCTCGGGGTCGGGGTGGCGAAGCTCACCCGGGGCAAGGTGCCGGCCATCATCGTGGTCATCACGGTCGGCGCCCTCATCACCTCGCCGATCTCACCGGTGGCGGCGTGGATCGCCCAGGCGTCGGCGAGCGTCGACTTCCTCTCGGTCATCACGGTGATGCTCACGATCGCCGGACTCAGCCTCGGCAAGGACCTGCCGATGCTGAAGAGCATCGGCTGGAAGATCATCCCGGTCGGCACGGTCGCGATCATCGCGTCGTTCCTGCTCTCGACGGTCGTCGCCGAGTTCGCGCTCGGGTTCTGGTCCTGACCGGTGCGGCACTGATCGGGGTTACGGCCATGTTCACGGATGCCGCCACCGCGGTCGAGCGCGGGGTCTACGTCTCCGCGCTCGACCTCTTCTCGATCGGCATCGGACCGTCGAGCTCGCACACGGTCGGGCCGATGCGGGCGGGGCTCCGGTTCCGCAGGGCCGTCGAGGTGCTCGGCTTCGCCGGTCGCGTCACCCGCTACGAGTGCCGGCTGCACGGCTCGCTCGCCTCGACGGGCATCGGCCACGGCACGCCCGACGCGGTGATCGCGGGCCTGCGCGGTCACGCACCCGAGACGGTCGACCCGGTGCTCGTGCACGGCGAGTGGGAGCGGCTCGCCGCGGGCGAGACGCTGCTGGTCGACGACGCCCCGCTCGTCGCGGGCGACCTCGTGTTCGAGCCGTTCGCCCGCGAGCACGGGCACCCGAACGCGCTCACGCTGTCGGCCTGGGCGGGCGGGGAGCACGTGCTCGAGGCGACCTACCTGTCGGTCGGCGGCGGCTTCATCGTGCGGGCGGGCGCGCACGGCGTGCCCGACGTGCCGGTGGCCGCGATGCCCGCGTCGGGCTATCGCAGTGCGGCCGAGCTGCTCGCACGGTGCGCCGCGGAGGGTCGCACGATCGCGGAGCTCGCGTGGCGCGACGAGGTCGCGCTGCACGGGGCGCTCGGCGCCGCTCGCGGCTTCGACGCGATATGGACGACGATGCGCGACTGCATCGCCCGGGGGCTGCGCACCGAGGGCGTGCTGCCCGGCCGGCTGGGGGTGCCGCGGCGCGCGGCCGCCGCCTGGCGCGAGCTCGAGGCACGCGATGCGGCCGCCCGCACGGGCGCGGGCGTCGCCTCGACGGGTGCGGAGGTCTCGGCCGAGGAGCGTCTCGCCGTCTATGCGATGGCCGTCAACGAGGAGAACGCCGCCGGCGGCCGGGTCGTGACCGCACCCACCAACGGGGCGGCGGGGGTGCTGCCGGCGGTGCTCCACCACGCGGCATCCGGTCGGTTCGACGACGTCGCGTTCATTCGGCGCTTCCTGCTCACCGCGACCGCCATCGGGTCGATCATCAAGGCCAACGCGACGATCTCGGGCGCCGAGGGCGGCTGCCAGGCCGAGGTCGGCTCGGCGTGCGCGATGGCGGCCGCCGGGCTCACCGCGGTGCGCGGCGGTACGCCCGCCCAGATCGAGAACGCGGCCGAGATCGCGATCGAGCACCACCTCGGCCTCACGTGCGACCCGGTCGGCGGGCTCGTGCAGATCCCGTGCATCGAGCGCAACGCGGTCGCGGCGTCGACGGCCCTCACCGCGAGCCGGCTCGCGCTGCTCGGCGACGGGTCGCACATCGTGAGCCTCGACACGGCGATCGAGACGATGCGGCAGACGGGCGCCGACATGTCGAGCCGCTACAAGGAGACGAGCGAGGGCGGGCTCGCGGTCAACGTCGTCGAGTGCTGACGGCCGCGACCCGCGCGGACGAGATGGAGGAACTTCCGGGCCGCACCCGGCGTGTCGCGCGCCCCCGGGCGGCGTGTCGGACGGTTCTTCCTCCGGTTCGAACACCGGGGTAGACTCGGCGACCGTGAATCACGCTGACCTGCCCGCGAACGCTCGCGGGTGCGAGGAGGTACCGGGCGCCGTGCGCGCCACGATGAGATGACCCCGCCCGCGGTCCACGGCTTCGCGCCTGGGCCGCCGTCGGTCGCGCCCCGAAACGCCCGCGGCCGTCGTCGTCTCCGAGTCAGCGTGCCGCCACATCGGGCGGTGAACAGAACAGGTTCCGATTCATGCTTCCCATCTCCGATGCGCAGATCCGCGCATCCTTCGTCAACGCCACCGTCCGCGAGCGCAACACGCTCACCCTGCCCGACGGGTTCGCCGAGCTCGACTGGGAGCGCCGCGACTTCCTCGGCTGGCGCGACCGCAAGCTGCCCAACGTCGCCTACGTCGTCGCCGAGGTCGACGGCGAACTCGTCGGCGTCATGCTGAAGCGCGCCGAGGGCCGCATGCGGGCGCGTCCGCAGTGCGCCTGGTGCGAAGACGTGCACCTGCCGAACGACGTGCTGTTCTTCATCGCGCGGCGCGCGGGCCAGGCCGGCCGCAAGGGCGACACGGTCGGCACCCTCGTCTGCGCCGACTTCCAGTGCTCGGCGAACGCGCGCAAGCGGCCGCCGACCGCGTACGTCGGCTTCGACGTCGAGGCGGCCCGCGACCGCCGCGTCGAGGCGCTGCGGCAGAACGTGCTCGGCTTCATCCGCGCCGTCGGCGCGGGCGCCGACTGACGCGGGGCGGCCTCACTCCGAGGCAGGCTGCTCCGACGCCTCGGGGGAGCCGGCCTCGCAGTCGCTGCCGCCCGAGATGAACGACCCCTCGGTCGACATCGCGAAGACGAGCTGCGAGCGCCGGTCGTTCTGCGCCGTGAGGCGGCGACCGAGTTCGCCGCCGTCGACGATCTCGGTCTCGTAGCCGTGCTCGCCCCACAGCTCGGCGACCCTGTCGAGGTTCGCGTCGATCGCCGCCTCGTCGCTCGCACCACCGCCGAGCCGGGAGAGGGCGTACTGCAGCCCGCTCTCGCCCTCGACGGTTCGGCATTCGAATGGCGAGGGGTCGTCGCGGTTCTCCCATTCGCCGCCGATCAGGTTCTCGGTGTCGGCGAAGAGGGCGACGAGCTCATCGCGGGCGGTCTCGGCGGACGCATCCGGTGGTGCTTCCGCCGTGCAGCCGGTGATCGCGAGGCTCGCGGCGAAGGTCGCCGCGATCAGGGTGCCGGCACGGGCGGTCATGACCGCTCCGCTTCGTT
Source organism: Agromyces cucurbitae (assembly GCF_058349945.1). NCBI lineage: Bacteria > Bacillati > Actinomycetota > Actinomycetes > Micrococcales > Microbacteriaceae > Agromyces > Agromyces cucurbitae. The sequence goes on from NZ_JBYRES010000001.1 coordinate 1,225,973, forward strand.
CGCGCGGCGGGCGACCGACGACCCCGTCCGCCGGCCGAACACGAGCGCGTCGAGCAGCACCTCGAGCGAGGCCTGCACCCGGGCGTCGGTCCACGCCTCGGGGTCCTCGATGGCCTTGACCTCGTACCCGCGGCAGTAGAGGTACAGGATGTCGGCGATGTGCGCCGCCTCGTCGCGATCGACGGGTTCGTCATCGACCACGACCTGCTCGGCCCCCGCGAGGAACTTGCCGTAGGTGGCATCCGTCACGCCCTTCACGACCTCGTAGGCGCGCCGGTTCGCGCCGCGCACGTCGGCGATGACCTCGATCCAGAGGCTGCGCAGCACGTTCTCCTCGGGGGAGGACGAGCACATCCAGCGGGTGAGCTCGGCGAGGCGCTCGACGCCGACGAGGTCGCCGAGGTGGGCGGCGCGCGACTCGTCCCACTGGGCGCGGGCGTGGTCGAGCGCGTTCGCCATGAGGAGCGCCCGCGAGGGCACGAAGTTCGTGATGTAGGCGGTCGAACGGTCGAGCCGCTCGGCGACCGCGCGCAGCGTCACGGCGCGGGTGCCGCGCTCGCGCGCGACCTCGACCGTCGCGCGGGCGATGTCGGCGAGCCGCTCGTCGGGGTCGACCTCGATCGGCACGGGCCCTCCCTCCGTTCGGTCGTTCGCTCGGTCTGCTCGAAGCGTCGTTTGACAGCCTGACACGTCGAGGGTACGTTTCAAAACACTGTTGTACAACACGCCGACATTTCAGATCGAACGGGATGCCTCGGCGGCGCGCCGCTCGCGAACCGGGCGGCCGCAACCCCTCGACGAAGATGGAGAACTCCCCACATGACGGTCAACGGCGGCGTCTCGTTCTGGCTGCAGCAGGTCGGCGTGCCGACCCCCAGGCCGGCACTGCCGGGCGACCTCGAAGTCGACGTCGCGATCGTCGGCGGCGGGTACACCGGACTCTGGACGGCCTACTACCTCAAGCGCGACCAGCCCGACCTTCGGGTCGCGGTGCTCGAGCGCCGGTTCGCGGGCTACGGCGCCTCGGGGCGCAACGGCGGCTGGCTCACGAACTCGGTCACCGGCGGCCGTGCCCAGTACGTGAAGACGCACGGTCGCGAGGCCGCGATCGCCCAGCAGCGGGCCCTCAATGCGACGGTCGACGAGGTCATCGCGGTCGCCGCGGCCGAGGGCATCGAGGCCGACATCCACAAGGGCGGCGAATTCGAGGTCGCGCTCAACCCCGCGCAGCTCGCCCGGCTGCGGGCCGCAGCCGCGTCGGAGCAGTCGTGGCCCGCGACCGACGTCGAGGTGCTCGACGCGAAGGCCGCAGCGGCCCGCGTCAACGTCGCGGGCGTGCAGGGCGGCATCTGGCACCCGCACTGCGCGCGCATCCACCCCGCGAAGCTCGCGCTCGGGCTCGCCGCGGCGGTCGAACGCCTCGGTGTCGCGATCTACGAGGGCACGACCGTCACCGAGATCGTGCCGGGCGAGGCGCGCACCGACCACGGCACGGTGCGCGCGGCGCACGTGCTGCGCGCGACCGAGGGCTTCACGCCCGACCTCAAGGGGCTGCACCGCACCTGGCTGCCCATGAACTCGTCGCTCATCGTGACCGAGCCGCTCGCGCCCGCCGTCTGGGACGAGATCGGCTGGAACGGGCGCGAGACCCTCGGCGACTTCGCGCACGTCTACATGTACGCGCAGCGCACGGCCGACGACCGCATCGCATTCGGCGGCCGTGGCGTGCCGTACCGCTACGGCTCGCACGTCGACCAGGACGGCGAGACCCAGCAGCGCACGATCGAGAGCCTCACCGCCCTCCTCAACCGCTTCTTCCCGTCGACGCGAGAAGCCGCGATCGACCACGCCTGGTCGGGCGTGCTCGGCGTGCCGCGCGACTGGGCGGCGACCGTCGGCCACGACCGGGCGACCGGACTCGGCTGGGCGGGCGGGTACGTCGGCACGGGCGTCACCGCGACGAACCTCGCCGGCCGCACGCTGCGCGACCTCGTGCTCGGCCAGGACACCGAGCTCACCCGCCTGCCCTGGGTCGGCCACAAGGCCCGCAACTGGGAGGTCGAGCCGCTGCGCTGGCTCGCCGTGCAGGCCATCTACACCGCGTACCACGCCGCCGACCGCGGCGAGCAGCGCGGACGCACCACGACCTCGCCGATCGCGAAGCTCGCCGACCTCGTCGCCGGCCGCTGAGCCCCGAAGAAGCTCACCAGGAGGAATTCGTGACCGACCAGCCCACCCCCTCGACCGTCGCGGGGCTCGCCCCGCTCGCGCGCGACCTCGGCCCCGCCGCGCCGAAGCCCACGGCCCTGACCGACGGCGTGCTCGAGGCATCCGGTTCGCTGTGGGAGGTGCCGGGCGTCGACGTCGGCTACTGGGAGTGCACCCCCGGCCGGTTCGCCGCCACTCGTGACGGCTACACCGAGGTGTGCCAGTTCCTGTCGGGGCGGGTGACGATCGAGGTCGACGGCGAGGAGCCCGTGACCTTCGGCGCAGGCGACACGCTCATCACCCCGAGCGGCTGGCGCGGCGTGTGGGACGTGCACGAGACCGTGCGCAAGCTGTACGTCATCATCGACGACGCGCGCTGACGGACCCGCCGGGCACCCTCGGGGCCATGGCGCCAGGTCTCCCCGGCCGCGCCCTTCGCCGGGTATCGGAGAACAACGGAACCCGCTTGGAGACGGAGACGATACACGCTGCGAGACAGAATGGTGCGCTATGACGTCTTCACCGGTGCAGCCGCGCACGCGGGTCCGCGGCATCCTGATCGCCGCCTTCGCGGTCTACCTCGGGCTGCTGGCGTGGGTGGTGCTGTGGAAGCTCGAGATGCCGTGGGTCGGCGATGCCGCCGGGCTGCCGCGACCGTTCAAGCTCGTGCCGTTCGTCGCGAGCGGCGACGCCGGGGCCAGCGCCCCCGCCGAGCTCCTCATCAACCTGGGGCTCTTCGCCCCGCTCGGCCTCTTCCTGGGCGCACTGGCGCCGACCTGGGGGTGGTGGAAGGCCGCGGGGGCGATCCTCGGCACGAGTCTCGTGCTCGAGACCGTCCAGTACCTGATCTCGACGGGCAGCTTCGACACGACGGACCTCATCGTCAACACCGTCGGCGGCCTCGCCGGGTACGGCGTCTTCTCGATGCTGCGTCGTCGACTCGGGTCTCGGGCTCCGGTCGTGACTGCGCGCGCCTGCGTCGTCGTCACGGCGATCGCCCTGGCGGCCGTCGTCGCGTTCGTGGCGTCGCCGCTGCACTACGGCCCGCAGCGCGACGTCGTCGTGCAGCAGCCCGGTTCGGGGCGCTAGACGACACGCCCGCCGGTGCCCGGGATGCCGCGACCGCGCGGCCACGTGCGCGCGAGCACCGACGGACGAGCTCGGCCTCACCGCGCGAGCGTGCGCAGCTGCAGCCAGGCGGCGAGCCGGTCGTCGGGTCCGTCGAGGCGTACGCCGTGGGCCTCCGACGCCCGGCGCAGCCGGTGGCGCACGGTGTTCTCGTGCACGCCCAGCTGCTCGGCCGCCTGGGCGACGTTGCCGAAGCACTCGAGCCAGACGAGCAGGGTCTCGGCGACGACGCGCGTCGCGTCGCTCTCGTGGAGCTCGTCGAGGGCGGGATCGCGCAGCTCGGCGGCCCCCGCGAGGAGCCCGGCGGCCCGCTCGACGACGAGGAGCGGACGGAGGCTCGAGGCGGTGACGATGCGCGGGGCCGGCGTCGTGCCGGGCATCGAGCCGTGCACCGGGACGCCGGCCGCGACGTCGAGCAACCGGTCGGCGAGCTCGCGGGCTCCGGCGACGTCGCCCGACCGGTGCGCGGGCCCCGTGACCGCGATGCGCGTGCCCGCGCCGACGAGTCGGTCGACGAGCGGCAGCAGCGGCTCGGCGAGCGAGGTCGCCTCGTCGACCGTGCGGGCCGCGAACAGGGCGTAGACCCGTGACCGGTGGGCGACCGCGACGGCGTCGGGCCGGTGCAGCACGAGGTGGCGGATCACCGTCGAACGCAGCTGGGCGATCGCCGTCGGGCCGGCGCTCGGCACCTCGAACGCGAGCAGGGCCGCGCCGCGCTCCTCGTCGATGCCGAGCTCGGCGAACTCGGTGCCCGTGAGGTCGAGACCCGTGAGCAGGGTGCGCAGGCGGTCCTCGCGCGGCCGCTGGTCGGCGGCGTGCGCACGTAGGTCGTCGAGCAGGTGGGCGCCGGCGAGGGCGCTCGCCCGTCGCATCCGCGCCTCCTGCTCGGCGGTGACGGGCCCCTCGCCCGACGCGTCGATGGCCCAGATGCTGCCGAGCGGCAGCGCGCCGGCCCGGATCGCGAAGGCGACCCGCGGCTCCTCGTCGCCGAGTCGCGGGTACTTGATCGGGCGCTCCGAGCGCAGCACGGTGCGGTACTGGTCGTCGTTGTACGGCGACGCCGGCACCTGGCGGGCGAGGATGCCGTGAGTGCGCAGGCGGTCGATGAGCTGCCCGGGCACCGACGAGTAGGCCAGGATGTTGCGGCTCAGGTCTTCGACGGCGACCGAGCCGCCGAAGAACTCGGCCAGCTCGTTGGCGATCGCGAAGAGCGGCTCGGCGCCGCGCTGCTTCGGCGTGTCGAGCGGCGCCTCGGCCTCGCCGAGCAGGTGGGTGAGCTGTGCGTCGAGCAGGCGCCAGCTGATGCGGTCGGCCACGCGCACGAGCGGCAGGCCGGTCGACTCGACGATCGCCGCGAGCGCGGGAACGCGGTCGTTGCTGCACTTCAGCGCGAGTCCCGCGGCGCCGAGCTCGGCGGCCGTGTCCGCGAGCGCGGCGATGCGCGACGTGCTGAGCGAGGCCGTCGAGGGCGCGAGCAGGAGGGTCGACGCGACCTCGACGAGATCCTCGGCGATGTCGACGAACTCGGTGCCCGTGACGGGCGTCGCCGGCAGGGCGGGGCCGATCGGCGTCACCGTGCGGGGCCCCAGTTGGTCGGCGAGGTCGGCGAGTGTCACCTCGGGCCTCGGTGGGACCGCTATTAGAGAAATCCCTGCATCCACCTCGCAAAGCTATCTGAAATCGACAACCAATCGCGACCCCGATCTTTCTAGGCTGGCCACCGCGACGGCGAAGACGCTGCGCGAAGGAGGAACGATGACCGCGAACCGCCCCGCACCCGCGGGCACCCGCCTGGGCGAGCTCTGGCGCATCCTGCCGGAGGAGTCGACCGCGAGCGCCGACGGCGTGCTCGAGATCGGCGGGGTCGCCGTCACCGAGCTCGCCGAGCGGTTCGGCACGCCCCTGCACGTCTACGACGAGACCGGGCTGCGCCGGCAGATCGCCCGATTCGTCGACGGGCTGCGCGAACGCTGGCCGAACTCCGAGGTGCTGTTCGCGTCGAAGTCGCTGCCCGCCGTCGGCATGTACCGGCTCGCGCACGAGGAGGGGCTCTCGATCGACGTCGCCGGCGGCGGCGAGCTGCGGCTCGCGCTCGCCGCGGGCGTCGACCCGGCCCGGCTCTACTTCCACGGCAATGCCAAGACCGACGCCGAGCTGCGGCTCGCGCTCGAGGCGGGGATCGGCGCGATCATCGTCGACAACGACGACGAGCTCGACCGGCTCGAGCGGTTGCTCGAGCGGCCGCAGCGGCTGCTCCTCCGCGTCATCCCGGGCGTCGAGGCGAAGACCCACGCATCGCAGGCGACCGGCGGCCTGAACTCGAAGTTCGGCCTGCCGATCGACCAGGCCGCGCGCGCGATCGCCCGCATGCAGGCGCACCCGCTCATGGAGTTCGAGGGCGTGCACCTGCACATCGGCTCGCAGATCCTCGATGTCGCGCAGTTCGGCGAGGCGGTCGAGAAGATCTCGAGCGTCGGCACGTTCGGCACCTACGACGTCGGCGGGGGTCTCGGCATCGCCTACACCTACGACGAGGAGGCGCCCGAGGTCGGCGCCTACCTCGACGCGATCGTCGCCGCGGCCCGGGCCCACCTGCCGGCCGACGCCAAGCTCATGATCGAGCCCGGTCGGTCGATCGTCGCCCGCTCCGGCGTCACGCTCTACCGCGTCACGACGGTCAAGCGCACCGGCCGCACGTTCGTCGCGGTCGACGGCGGGCTCGCCGACCAGATGGACGTCGCGCTCACCCAGCAGCGCTACGAGGCCGTCGTCGCCGACCGGCTGCTCGAGCCGTGGACCGAGACGGCGCAGCTCGTCGGACGCCAGTGCGAGTCGGGCGACCTGCTCGTCGACGGCGCCCCACTGCCGCCCGCGCAGGTGGGCGACCTCGTCGTCATGGCGGCGACCGGCGCCTACGCCTACACGATGTCGAACAACTACAACGGCGCCCTCAAACCCGCGATCGTCTTCGCGAGCGAGGGCGACGCCCGCCTCGTCACGCGCCGCGAGACGTACGACGACCTGCTCGCCACGCACGCGCCGGCCATGGCCGACGCACTCGTCTGAGGCATCCCGACCGATCACCCCCCCACCACGACAAGGAAGTCACCGATGATCGCACGCACCACCCTCCTGTTCGGCGCGACGGCCGTCGCCGCCGCCCTCGCCCTCACCGGCTGCTCCGGCGCCGGGGGCTCCGGCGCCGAGGCGGCCGCCGGCCCGAACGTGCCCACGGGCGACGAGGTCTCGACGACCGCCGACGAGTCGCTGACGGCGCTGCTGCCCGACGACATCGTCGCGAAGGGCAAGCTCGACGTCGCCGTCGACATCCCCTACCCGCCGATGGCGATGTACGGCGACGACAACCGCGAGATCGGCTTCGACCCCGAGCTCGCCCGCCTCATCGGGCAGAAGCTCGGCATCGACGTGTCGCTCAACAAGCAGGCGTTCGACTCGGTGATCCCGTCGCTGCAGGCCGACAAGAACGACCTCATCATGAGTGGCATGAACGACACCGCCGAACGCGAGGAGACGCTGAGCTTCGTCGACTACACGTACGGCGGCTTCGCGATCGTCGTGCCCGAGGGCAACCCGAAGGGCATCGGCACGCAGCAGGACCTCTGCGGCAAGACGGTGTCGATCCAGAAGGCGACGGCGCAGGGCGAGATCCTGCGTTCGATGGACTGCGGCGGCGACCCCGTGAACGTCACCGAGCTGCCGAGCGACCTCGACGCGCAGACCGCGCTGCGGGCCGGCAAGAGCGACGCGTACGTCGCCGACGCCCTCGTCGCCGGTTACGTGGCCGACACGGTCGAGGGCGGCGACGCCTTCGACATCGTGCAGGACCCCGAGAACCCCGCCGGTTTCAGCCCGGTGTACAGCGGCATCGGCATTCTCAAGGAGGAGACCGAGCTCGTCGACGCGGTGCAGCAGGCCCTGCAGGCGCTCATCGACGAGGGCGCGTACCAGCAGGTGCTCGAGCGCAACAGCCTCGCCGACTACGGCGTCGAGGCGGCCGAGGTGAACCAGGGAGGCGAGGGATGACGACCGCGCCCGCTGCACCGGCCGCGCCCGGCGCCACGCTCGGGCAGCCGGCGCCCGAGTCGACCGACGACGACGTCCGCGCCATTCCGCTGCGTCGCCCGTGGCGCTGGATCAGCGCCGCCGTGGTGCTGTTCTTCGCCGCCGCGTTCGCCTACTCGGTGCTGACGAACCCGAACATCGACTACGCGGCGATCGGGCAGTTCCTCGTCGATCCGCGCATCATCGACGGCGTGTGGCTCACGCTGCTCATCACGTTCGTCGCGATGGTCGTCTCGACCGTGCTCGCGATCGTGATCGCGGCGATGCGGCTGTCGTCGAACCCGGTGCTCACGTCGGTCGCCTGGTTCTACGTGTGGGCGTTCCGCGGCACGCCGCTGCTCGTGCAGATCGTGCTGTGGGGCTACCTCGGCCTCCTCTACGAGAAGCTCTCGATCGGCATCCCGTTCACCGACATCGTGTTCTGGCAGGCCGACACGAACCTGCTGATCACGGCGATGGTCGCCGGCATCCTCGCCCTCACCCTGAACCAGGCGGCATACTCGTCGGAGATCGTGCGAGCCGGCATGATCTCGGTCGACGAGGGCCAGCGCGAGGCGGCGTACTCGCTCGGCATGTCGCCGCTGTACACGTTCCGCCGGGTGCTGCTGCCGCAGGCGATGCGCGTGATCATCCCGCCGATGGGCAACGAGACGATCTCGATGCTGAAGAACACCTCGCTGCTCTCGGTCATCGCCGTGCTCGAGATCTACACGCAGGCGACGGTCATCTCGTCGCAGAACCTCAAGCAGGTGGAGCTCCTCATCGTCGCGAGCATCTGGTACCTGCTCATGACGAGCATCCTGTCGATCCCGCAGTACTACCTCGAGCGGCGCTACGGGCGCGGCACGAGCCGCAACCTCCCGCCGACCCCGTTCCAGCGCGTGCGTCGGGCGTTCGCCTCGCGCCGGCCCGGTCCCGAGCCCGCACCCGAGACGAAGGCGGTCAGCGCATCATGAACACCCTCACCACCACGCAACCGATCGAGGATGCCGCGACCGAGGCGCGACCCCTCGTCGAGATCCGCCGGGTGCGCAAGAGCTTCGGCGCCCACCAGGTGCTGCGCGACGTGTCGCTCGCCGTGCCGAGCGGCACCGTGACCGTGCTGCTCGGCCCGTCGGGCTCGGGCAAGTCGACGCTGCTGCGCTGCATCAACCACCTCGAGTCGATCGACGGCGGCCGCATCATCGTCGACGGCGAACTCATCGGCTACCGGCAGGCCGGCCACGACATCCACGAGATGACGCCGAAGCAGATCGCCCGGCAGCGGCGCGAGATCGGCATGGTCTTCCAGAAGTTCAACCTCTTCCCGCACATGACGGCGCTCGAGAACATCACCGAGGCGCCCGTCGGCATCGCGGGCATGCCGCGGGCCAAGGCGCGTGCGCGAGCGGCCGAACTGCTCGACCGGGTGGGGCTCGCCGACTTCGCGGGACACTACCCGGCGCAGCTCTCGGGCGGCCAGCAGCAGCGCGTCGCGATCGCCCGGGCGCTCGCGATGGAGCCGAAGCTCATGCTGTTCGACGAGCCGACGTCGGCGCTCGACCCCGAGCTCGTCGGCGACGTGCTCGACGTCATGCGCGAGCTCGCGAACGACGGCATGACGATGATCGTCGTCACCCACGAGATCGGCTTCGCGAGGGGCGTCGCCGACCAGGTCGTGTTCATGGACGGCGGCGTCGTGGTCGAGGCGGGTCGCCCCGAGGACGTGATCGACCGCCCGCAGCGTCAGCGCACGCGCAACTTCCTGGAGAGCGTGCGCTGACCCGGGCAGCGCTCGGCCGGCCGGCCGGCGAGGGGGAACGAGGCCGGCCGCCCGAGCCGTCCGCACCGTCGCGACGACGCGCCCTCGGGCCGCAGACCTCGGTGCTGTTCCGGATGCGGAACGTGGCGGGATCCGCGAGGATCCGGGGCATCACACCGGTGTCGGCGATGCTCTGGAGGTGGCGACGATGCGTACTGCGATGGCCGAAGCCGAACGACTGCACGGCTGGTACGCCCGCAAGGCGGCGGCGAACCGTCGGATGTACTGGGGGAGCGAGGTGATGGTCATTCTCGTGTCCGCCTCCATTCCGATCGTCGCGATCATCGCGCCCTCGGACGCACTCGTGCCTGCGGTGCTCGGCGCGGTCGTCGTCGTGGTCGCGGGTCTGCGGGGCCTCTTCCGCTGGCAGGAGAACTGGATCCGCTACGTCTCCGCCCGCACTGCGCTGGGAGCCGAGATGCGCTCGTTCGCGACGGAGACGGGCAGGTACCGCGCGGCGGCGAGCCGCGAGGGACGTTTCGCCACCCGGGTGAGCGAGATCGAGGCGTCGGAGACGGCGAACTGGGTGGCGCTCCGCTCGCCGGGCCACGACGACGACTGAGCGCCGCGGCGTGCCCGATCGGTTCGGCTACGCGTTCTCGAGCTCGGCGATCACGACCTTCTTCTGCCGCATCATCACCTGGATCTGCTCGGGCCGCTTCGTCAGCTCGCCCATGTTGGCGGGAATCACCTGCCAGCTGACGCCGAAGCGGTCCTTGCACCAGCCGCACTGCTCCGACTCGGGCACGTGCGAGAGCGCCGCCCAGTAGCGGTCGATCTCGGCCTGGTCGGCGCACGACACGACGAACGAGATCGACTCGGTGAACGTGAAGAGCGGCCCGCCGTCGAGGCATACGAAGTCGACCCCGTTGAGGGTGAACTGCCCGTTCAGCACCTTGCCGCTCATGCCCGCGAAGTGCTCGTCGAGCGATTCGTCGGGATATTCATCGATCCGCCTGATCCGTGAGTCGGGGAACACGCTCACGTAGTACTCCATCGCCTCGCGCGCCTGGTCGTCGAACCACAGGCACGGCTGGATGGGTGCGAGCTCGGCCATGTCGGAACCCCCTTGTTCGGCCCTTCGCTTCCGGCGGCCACGTTACGCCGGTCGGCCGCTGCGCGGAACCGGGGATGCCTCGGGTACGAGCCGGTCGGTGCGCTACAGGTACCGCAGGATCATGAGCCCGAATCCGAAGCCGAGCACGGCGCACACGACCCATGCGACGGCCGCGCCGAGGTACCAGGCCTGCACGATCTTGAGACGCGTGCGCTCGGGATCGTCGGGCGCGCGTCGGCGCAGACCCCGGTCGGTGAACCAGAGCACGGGCACGACGAGCGCCGACATGAGGAGGAATGCGCCGAACTGCAGCGCGAGCCACCACGAGCGTGCGCCCGCGCTCGCGGCGTCGAGCGCGCCGAGCAGCGCGAGCGTCACCTGCTGCGGCCCGCAGATCGCGAGCAGGCTCGCCGCGCCGAGCGCGAGGATCGCCGCGCGACCCCAGCTCTCACCGGTCGTCAGGCGCGTCTTCGGCACGGGCGCGGTCGGCTCGGCGCCCCACCGCACCGGCTCGCCCGGCCGCCGGCCGCGGCGGTGCCAGACCTGGCGCTGCGAACCGTACACGGCGATCGGCCAGAGCACGAGCGCGACGAGGGCGGCTGCGATCCACGCGAAGAGCTCGTCCGCGGTGAGGGTCCAGCCGAGCCGGTCGCCGAGCAGCACGAGCCCGATCCACGTAGCGATGCAGAGCGGAACGCCGACGCCGACGGCGAGTACGGCCCAGACGACCTGTTTCGCGATCGACGGGCGGGTGCGTTCGGGCGCCCGCGTCACGGTCGGCGCTGCTCGGCCGCGCGACGACGCTCGAGGCCCTCGAGCAGGAGGTCGAGCCCGAACTCGAACTCGGTCTGGTCGTCGCACCAGCCGAGGGTCGAGTCGGGGTCGTCGTGCACGACGTCGGCGAGCATGGCGGCGAGGTGCGGGGCGAGCGCGGCGAACTCCGCCGGATCGGCGGGCGGTTCCGCCGCGTTGTCGTCGTTGAGCTCCTGCACGAAGCCGTACATGCGGCTGCCGATCGCATGCAGCCCGTGGTGGATGAGGTCGTGCGACAACCCGCCGTCGCGCATGATGCCGACGATGCCGTCGGCATAGCGGACGGCGAGCAGTCCGGGCGTGCCGCGCGCGTTCATGATGCCGGGTGCCCAGGGATGCCGCAGCAGCACCCTCCTCGCGCCGAGGACGCGCTCGCGGAGCGTCGTGGTCCAGGTCGCGGCATCCGTCGACGGCGGGGAGAAGCCGCCGACCTCCGACTCGATCTCGGCGAAGACCTGCTCGACGAGGCCGTCGAGGATCGCGTTCTTGTTGGGCAGGTGGTAGTAGATCGACATCGCCTCGACGCCGAGCTCGTCGGCGAGGGCTCGCATGGTCAGCGCTTCGATGCCGTCGCGATCGGCGATGCCCATCGCCGTCTGCAGCACGCGGTCGCGGCTGAGCGGAGTGCGCGTGGTGGTGCCGGCCATGGTCTCACCGTACAACGTCAGGTGGTCGGGAGGCGGGTCTGGACGCGCGGGCCCGACCGGTGTATCTTACGTCGTAAGACTTACAACGTAAGGGAGACGATGATGTCGATCGCACCGAAGTCCGGGGAGTCCACGGCGGAGCCCGCCGCCGCGACGGGGGCCGCGACCATGCGCGCCGCGTACCTCGATCGCTTCGGTCCGCCCGAGGTCGTGCGCGAGGTGCGACTGCCCAAGCCGGTACCGGGGCCGGGCGAGCTGCTCGTGCGGGTGCGCGCCACGACCGTGAGCGTCGCCGACCAGCGACTGCGCAGCCGGCGGCTGCCACGCGGGTTCGGCCTCATGGTCGCGCCGACGGTCGGGCTGTTCCGGCCCAGGCGGCACGTGCTCGGCATGGAGGCCGCGGGCGTGGTCGAATCCGTCGGCAGCGAGGTCACGCGATTCGCGCCGGGCGACGAGGTGATCGTGATGCGGGGTTCGCGCATGGGCTGCCATGCCGAGTACGTCACGATCGCCGCCGACGGCGAGGTGGCCGCCAAGCCCGCGAACCTCTCGTTCGACGAGGCCGCCGCGATCGTGTTCGGCGGCCACACCGCCGTGCGCTACCTCGACCGGGTGTCGATCGAGCCGGGCACCGACGTGCTCGTCAACGGGGCCGCCGGTGCGGTCGGCACCGCGGTCGTGCAGCTCGCCGCCTCGCGCGGCGCGCGGGTGACCGCGGTCACGAGCGGGCGCAATGCCGAGCTCGTGCGCTCGCTCGGCGCCGGCCGCGTCGTCGACTACACGCGCGAGGACTTCGCCGCTCCGGGCGAGCGGGCGCGCTACGACGTCATCGTCGAGTGCGTCGGCAACGCCCCGTTCGCGAGGGTCGCGCCCCTGCTGCGGCCCGGCGGGGCGCTGATGCTCGTGATCCTCGACCTGCGCGGACTGCTCGCCGCGAAGCGGCAGTCGCGCCGCAGCGGACTCGTCGTCGATCACGAGGGCGGGCGCATGGGTGCCGAGGGCATGGAGCGGCTCGCCGCGCTCGCGGCGTCGGGCGCGCTGCGCCCGGTCATCGACCGCACCTACGGGTTCGACGAGATCGTCGAGGCGCATCGCCACGTCGACGGCGGGCACAAGCGGGGGAGCGTGGTGCTGCGGGTCGGGTGAACTCGGATGCAACCGAAGGGTTGCGCTTGCTCCCGATTAATGCAACTATCAGGTTGCAGGTGATCGACCGATCGCCGAGACATCCACCACAGCAGGTGAAAGGAACGCGATCATGGTGAGCATGACCGAAAACGGAGCATCGATCATCGAGGAAGACGCCTTCGTCGTGCGCCGCACGATCCGCATCGCCGCACCCGTCGAGAAGGTGTGGCGTGCCGTCACCGAGCCCGAGCACATCTCGCGGTGGTTCGGGCAGACGGTGCTCGACGGCACCGGGCCCGGAGCGTCGGGCACGATGACGTTCGAGGGGTACGGCACGATCCCGATCCGCGTGGAGGCGATCGACGCCCCGCGCTCGGTGTCGTACCGGTGGTCGAACGACGACGCAGTCCGCCGTGCCGGCGACCTGCTCGACGAGATGGTCACGACGGTGTTCACGTTCACGCTCGGAGAGGTCGACGGCGGCACCGAGCTCACGGTCGTCGAGACCGGGTTCGATCGCACGAGCAACCCGGCCGCGAACATGGCCGACCACGCCGAGGGCTGGGTCTCGGAGCTCGACAAGCTCGTCGCCCTGCTCGAGGGCGACGCATGAGCACTGCGACGCTGGTTCCCGTGTTCGCGGCGCTCGGCGACGAGACGCGCTGGAGCATCCTCGCAGCGCTCGGCGAGGGCGATGCCTCGGCATCGGCCCTCGCCGGGCGCCTGCCCGTCTCGCGACAGGCGATCGCGAAGCACCTCGCGGTGCTGCAGGAGGTCGGTCTCGTCGAGGCCGTGCGGGTCGGCCGCGAGGTGCGCTACCGCGTGCTCGGGTCGGAGCTCAGTGCCACTGCGGCCCGGCTCGACGCCGTCGGTCGTGAGTGGGAGCGTCGCCTGGTGGCGATCAAGGAGATCGCGGAGGGGCTGTAGGCGTTCACCGCGTCTTCACAGATACCCCCGGGGTATTGTTTCGAGTGGGTCGCGAGCAGTTCGCCCGACCCTCACCCGAACCCCTGGAGGAATCCCCATGTGCAGTGCCGTGACGTGTCGCAAGTGCGGCAAGACGACCTGGGCCGGCTGCGGCCAGCACGTCGACCAGGTCATGCGCGGCGTGCCGCGCGACCAGCGCTGCGCGGGCCACGAGAACGAGCCCTCGACCGGATTCTTCGCGCGCCTGTTCGGGCGCTGAGTCCGCGCCGCGGCGTGCGTGCCGCGCCGGCGGATCAGGTGCCGACCGACCCGGTGCTCGTGCCGGTGCTCGCGCCCGCCGCGTCGAGCCGTTCGAGCTCGTCGAGCAGTGCTCCGCTCGCGGCATCCCGCCTGATCGACGCGCCCAGCCGCTCGGCGGCGACCCGGTAGCGGTCGTCGCCGAGCACCTCGGCCACCGCATCGGCGATGCGGGCCGCAGACGCCTGCCGCGGCACGGCGATGCCTGCGCCGCGCTCCGTGACCCGTACGGCGTTGTCGACCTGGTCGCGGCCGTGATGCAGGATGACGAGCGGGCGGCCGGCGGCGAGCGCCTTCATGACGGTGCCGTGCCCGCCGTGGGTCACGACGACGGTCGCGTGCCGCATGGCCTCGCGGTGCGGGGCGGATGCCTCGACGGCGAATTCGGCCGGGGCGTGCAGCTCCTCGGGCTCGATCGCAGGCCCGGTCGTGACGAGGCCGCGCACCGGCAGGGTGCCGAGTGCCTCGACGATGCGCCGGAGGCAGTCGGCCTGGTTCTGGAACGTCGATGACATCGCGACGAGCACGAGCGGGTCGTCACCGGGCGGCGGGGTCCAGTCGTCGTCGGTCGCCCACGACGGGTCGTCGAGCACGGGGCCGACGTATCGCACGTTCTCGCCGAACCCGCCGGCGAAGTCGAAGTCGGCCGAGGTCAGCACGAGCTCGCGCCGAGCGCGGTGCACCTGCCGCCAGGTCGAGGTGATCGGGCCGAGTCCGTGCGCCGCGCGAACCTCGTTGAGCGGCGCGAGCGTGTACCGGTCGAGCAACCGCGTCGTGCCGGTCGAGGCCACCCCGTCGCGCAGGGCGCCCAGTGCCCCGCGCATCGGCTTCATCCCCGCGCCGCCGGGCGGGCGTCCCGGTGCCGGTGCGATGTAGATGTTCGGCATGAGCACGTCGAACGGCACACCTCGGGCCTCGGCGCCGATCATCGCGCCGATCGTGAAGAACGTCGTCACGACGAGATCGGGGAGCACGACGTCGATCGCCGCGACCGTGTCGGCCGCCTGCCCGGCCGCGGGCCCGCTGAGGTAGTGCTCGGCCATGCCGCGGGCCAGGCCCAGTGGATTGCGGATCTCCCAGTCGCGGTAGACGCCCTCGGGTCGCGCGCTCCACGTGCCCACGTCGGCGCCGGTGCGTCGTGCCGCGTCGAGCATGCTCTCGTCGACGACCGCCGTGACCCGGTGACCGCGCTCGACGAGCCGGCGCACGACGCCGAGCTCGACGGGCACGGTGCCACCGCCGTCGGCGAGGGCGAACAGGTACGTGTGCGCGGCGGCGGCGCCCGGCGACGTCGCCGGCGGGTCGGCGTTCATGGTTGCGAGCCTACGAACGGCTTCCGGCCGAGGCATCCGGGCTGGCGCTGAGAACGCGGCCGGGCCGCCGCCCGCCCGATGGCGGACGACGGCCGGAGCGAGGCGGCGGCTCAGCCGCCGTAGACGCCGACCTCCCAGATCGAGTAGCCGTAGTCGGTGGTGCGCTCGGTGCAGAGCACGCGCACGTACCGCGCGCTCGTGGGCGCGAACGACGCCGTGTCGAGGCCGCCGTCGCCCGTCGTCGTCGACCACACCGTGCGCCAGGTCTCGCGGTCGTCCGAGAGCTGCACCGCGAACTTCTTCGCAGCTGAGCGCTCCCAGTTGACGGTGACGCGGCTGATGGGCTGCGAGTCGCCGAGGTCGATGCGCAGCCACTGCGGGTCGACCCCCCAGTTGCCGCTCGCCCAGCGGGTGTTCGACTTGCCGTCGACCGCCCGGCCGGGTGCATAGCTCGTGAACGGGTTCCACTCGCTCGAGCTCGCGTACGCCGCCTTGCCGGTCGCGAGGTTCTGCGTGCTCTCGTGGTCGAGCGTCGCCTGCCACGTCTGCAGGTACGACTCGGCGCCCGACATGAGGTCGTCGACGATGGCCTGGCCGCCGCCGGCGAGCCGCAGCTGCTCGATGTAGTCGGGCGTGAGGCCCGAGTGGGCGAACCCGTCGGTGTTGATGTCGAACGTGCGCTCGCCGCTCACCTGCCGGTCGACGGTCGTGCGGCCGTCGGCCGCGGTGAACGGGTACGAGACGGTCACGGGCGCGGTGCCGCCCGCCGGGTGGCTGCCGACGCCGTTGAAGTCGAGGCCGAATCCGTAGCCCTTGCCGTACTGCTCGCGCAGCGCGGCGCTCGCGCGCCACTCGCCGAGGAAGCCCTCGGCCGCGTGCGGGTAGCCCGTCTTGAAGCCGCCCAGCCGGTAGAGGCGCTCGGTCCAGGTGTCGTCCATCCAGCTGTGGCTCGACAGCACGCCCGGGTAGTCCTCGGCCTCGAGGATGTCGAGGGCGCGTCCGGCGGCCTTCACGCTCATGTGGTCGAGCTCGATCATCATGTTGCGCGACATCGCCGCCCGCAGGGCGTACTCGCCGAGCGACGTGAGCCCGCGGGTGTTGCACTGCGCGCCCGACGGGTAGGTCGGCGGGTCGGCGCCGGGCAGCTCCTCGGGCACCTCGGCGTTGCCGATCGGGTTGTCGTGCGCCGCACCCGTGCAGGCCTCGGTCTGCCAGTAGGTGCCGGTCGAGTAGAACTGGCCGACGTTGATGATCGTGCCCTGCGTGCCGGTGTCGAATCGCACGCCGCAGAGCGCGTTGTCGAACTTGTGGCAGAGGAACATGCTGCTCACGCCCATGGCCGTGAACTCGTCGAGCCCGCGGTCGATGTCGGCCTTCGAGCACTGCGCCACGTCGAGGATCATCTTGCAGCCGAACGGCTCGCTCATCTCGACGCCGAGCACGACGGCGAGCCGCCCGCTCGCGATGACCTCGCGCGCCTGGTCGGGCGTCGTCACGATGCGGAAGAAGCCCTTGCCGGGGCCGCCGTAGATGCCGTCGATGTACGACTCCATCTCGCGCACCTTCTGCGCCTCGAGGCGGATCGCGTCCATCTCGTCGCACCCGCGGTCCTTCGGCATGATCGGCAGCGAGCAGATCACCCCGTTCGTGACGAGGTCGTTGACGAGCACCCGCTGTCCGGCGCGCCACGAGCGCTCGATCCAGGCGTAGTACGAGGCCTGGTGGCTCATCGAAGTGGTCTTCGGCCAGTCGGTGAACGTCGGCCAGCCGACCGGGTCGTGGTGCCCGTCGGGGTCGCTCGTGAGGTTCTCGAAGAGGGCGCCGCTGCCGTCGGGGTAGTGCTCGGGGCAGTCCTTCAGCGCGTCGGCGACGCCGTTCGGCGAGAACGGTGCGCCGCAGATCATGCGGCCGCCGAAGCCCTCGTTCGAGTTGAGGTGCGTGTGCGAGTCGATGAAACCCAGTACCTCGCCGCCGGGGGCGCCGGTGATCGGTGCCCCGTCGACGTTGAGCTCGACGTCGACGGCGGGCCGGTTCGGGGCGTCCCACCAGTTCTCGGCGGCGGATGCCGGGGCGACGGGGAGGGAGGGGAGCAGAGCGCCGATCGCGGCGATGCCGAGGATGGAGCGGATGGAGCTTCGTCGCCGACGGTCGGCGAGCGGTGTTGCGGCGGATCTCGAGTGAACGTGGTGCGCCATATGAGCCTCCTTGCTCGTTGGCACGCAGCGTATTGTGGGTCACTCGTCCCAGTCAAGCGTCCCAGACGACCCCGTCAGGCAGCGTCGTCCCGGCTCTGCCGCCTCAGACCGGCAGCGGGCGATCGTCGACGATCGTCTTCATCACGAGGGTCGAGGCGACCCGGCGCACGCCGGGCAGGGCCGAGAGGCGTTCGTCCCACAGGCGCTGGTACGCCGCGAGATCGGGCACCGCGACGCGCAGCAGGTAGTCGGGGTCGCCGAAGAGGCGCAGCGCCTGGATGACCTCGGGGATCTCGGCGACGGCGGCATCGAATGCCGGCACCGTCGCGCGGTTGGCCTGCTCCATGGTGACGAAGACGAGCGCGCCGAAGCCCAGGCCGACGCGCTCGGCATCGATGACCGCCCGGTAGCCGGTGATCGCGCCGGACTCCTCGAGCGCGCGCAGCCGACGGTGCGTCGGCGACATGCTGAGCTGCACCCGCTCGGCGAGCTCGGTGAGGCTCAGCCGGCCGTCCTGCTGCAGTTCGGCAAGGATTTTCCGATCGATGGCGTCCATGGGGTGGATTCTTCCACGGCAGGCGCTTCTCGGGCGTGAATACGGCAGCGGCTTCCAACGCGATTCGCCTACCGTCGAGTTGCCGGAACGAAGGGGGCCCCATGGACGTGCAACTGCTGCTCGCGTGCTCGGTCATGATGACGCTCATGGTGCTGCTGCCCGGGCCCGACTGGGCGTACCTGATCGCCGCGGGCACGAGCGGCCGCAGCATCGTGCCGCCGCTCGTCGGCGTGCTGCTCGGGTACGTCGCCGTGGTCGCCGCCGTCGCGGTCGGCGTCGGTGCCGCGGTCGCGGCGGTGCCGTGGATCATCGTCGTGCTGACGTTCACCGCGGCCGCGTACCTCGTGCACCTCGGCGTGCGGGTGCTGCGCGATCCGCCGGTCGTCGCCGTCGCAGCGGGTGCGGAAGCGGCCCGAGGTGGGGCCGAAGCGGCCGGCGCGGCGCCGGTGGCGGCATCCGACCGGCCATGGCTGCGCCTCGCGCAGGGTGCCGGCGTCAGCGGGCTCAATCCGAAGGGCCTGCTCGTGCTCGTCGTGCTGCTGCCGCAGTTCACGGATGCCTCGGGCACCTGGCCCGTCCCGGTGCAGCTCGCCGTGCTCGGCCTCATCTTCGTCGGCTGCTGCGCCCTCGTCTACAGCGTGGTCGGGCTGGGCGCCCGGGCCGTGCTGCGGCTGCGCCCGTCGGCGATGAAGGTCGTCTCGCGGGTGTCGGGGGCCGCGATGATCGTGCTCGCCGGGGTGCTCGTCGTCGAGCAGGTTCCGCACCTGGCGGGGTGGGCCTGACGGCGCGCCGCGCGGGCTGCGCGGGCCGAGCCCGTGCGCGGTCGTCCGAACCCGTGACGGCGGATCGCCCTAGGCTCGGAGCATGATCGCCGATCGTGACCTCGCCCGCTGGCGGCTGCGGTCGCAGTCGCTCACGGCGCCCCTCGACGACGCCGAGCAGGTCGTGCGGTCGCTGCTCGCGGTGCAGGCCGAGAACCCGTCGCAGTCGGCATGGGCGGTCGCGACCCGCACGACGATGCCCGACGCGGCCGACCTCGCCGGGGCGCTCGCGGCCGGACGCATCATCCGCACCCACGTGCTGCGGCCGACCTGGCACTACGTGCACGCCGACGACGTGCGGTGGCTCACCGAACTCACCGCGCCCCGCGTGCTGCCGGTGTTCGACCAGCAGCTGAAGCCGCTCGCCGAGCACCTGACGGCGATCGGCGACGCCGTCGAGGCGACGCTGGGCGCGGCATCCGACCGCACCCGTGCCGAACTGGGTGCGGCCCTCGCCGATCGCGGGTTCGAACTGACGGGGCAGCAGCTCATGCTGCTTGTCGGGCGGCTCGAGATGCTGGGACACGTCTGCAGCGGGGTGCCGCGCGACGGCGAGCACACCTACGCCCTCATGAGCGAGCGGGTGCCGGCGGCGCGGCCGTTCGACCGCGACGAGGCGCTCGCCGAGCTCGCGCTGCGCTACTGCACCGCGCACGGGCCGGCGACCGAGCGCGACCTCGCCTACTGGGCGACGCTCACGGTGACCGACGCCCGTCGCGGCATCGCGGCGGTCGCCGGCAGGCTCGAGTCGTTCGAGCACGACGGGCGCACCTTCTGGCACGCGCCGGGCGCAGCGCCGACCGAGGCGGCCGAGCCCGCGGGCCACCTGCTGCAGGTGCTCGACGAGATGTACCGCGGGTACCAGGACTCGCGGTGGGTGCTCGACGGCGAGGGCGTGGTGCCGCGCGAGCGCGAGACGGCGATCGGCATGGCGCTCGTCGACGCGCAGCTCGTCGCCGCGATGAAGCGCACCGTCACGGCGAAGGCGGTCACGTTCTCGCTGCGGCCGCATCGTGCGCTCGCGGCGCACGAGCGCGACGCGATCGACGACGCGGCCGAGCGCTATGCCGGTTATCTCGGACTCGAGCCGCGGATCGCGTTCGACCCCTCGTGAACCGCCGGCTCAGCCGTCGACCCACGACGGGTCGGCGAGGAGCCGCTCGAGCTCGCCGACGAGGCGTGCCGTGTGGAACCCGTCGGCCGACGCGTGGTGGATCTGCACCGCGACGGGCAGCAGGGTGCGCCCGTCGCGCTCGACGTATCGGCCGAGGGTGAAGATCGGTGCGAAGTGGTTCGAGCCGCCGTCGATCTGCAGCGCGAACCCGCTGAAGCTCGTCCACGGGATGCTCGACACGTCGAACCCGTTCACCGGCAGGCCGCCCTGCGGGAACATGTCGGTGGCCGTCGCCGCGGTCGCGAGCACCTCGACGGCCGTCTCGTGGAACCGCTCGAAGTCGGGGTCGTACGGCACCGAGACCGCGGCGAACGTCTCGCGCGCGGGGTTGAACACGGTGAAGGCCGGGTGCACGACCGGCCAGGTCGCGGGCGCGCCGTCGTCGGTGAGCGTCATGCGGAACTCGGGATGCCGGTTGACGACGTTCGCGATCGCCCAGATCTGCGCCGGATAGGTCTTGCGCGACGATGCGCGCACCGCGGCGACGAACGCCGTGACGTCGAGCTCGACCGTCATCGCGTAGGTGCACGGAACCCGGTGGCGGTAGTGCTCGAACGTCTGGCGGCGCGGCCAGTCGTCGAGGTCGATCGGCACGGGCGTCGGGGTCGGTGTCGAGGCGGGCATGGGTTCGATCCTCGCATTCGCGCGATGATAGGCGGTCGGCCTCGCGAGGGGAACCCGCTGGGCAGGGGCCGATGGGAGGCGTACCGTCGCACGAGAGGGGAGACCGATGGCCGACGTACTCGTCTTCGCGCCCGCGCCGCTGCTCACCGTCACCGTCGAGAGCGACGATTCGGGCGGAGCCGACCTGCACATCCACGCCGGGGGGCAGGGAGTCTGGCAGGCGCGCATGCTGCGCACCCTCGGCCGCAGCGTCGCCATGGTCGCCTCGTTCGCCGGCGAGGCGGGCGGGATCGCCCGCGACCTGCTCGCCGCCGACGGCATCGAACTGCACGCCGTCATGCGCGAGGGCAAGGGCGCTGCGTACGTGCACGACCGGCGCGAGGGCGAGCGGTCGGTCGTCGCCGAACTGCCCGGCGACCCGATCTCGCGGCACGACCTCGACGAGCTCTACACGCTCGTGCTGCGAGAGTCGATGACCGCCGGCATCGTGCTGCTGAGCGGGCCCGCCGACGAGGAGGTGCTCCCCGACGACGTCTACCGCCGGCTCGCGGCCGACCTCCGGGCGGCGGGCCGCACGGCCGTGGTCGACCTCGCGGGCGACCGCCTCGCCGCAGCGCTCGAGGGCGGCGTGCGACTCGTCAAGGTCAGCGAGAGCGAGCTGCGCGATGAAGGGCAGGTGTCGGGCGATGCCGCCGACGAGCTCATCGACGCCGCGCGACGGATCCGCGACGCCGGGGCCGAGGCCGTCGTGATCACGCGGGCCGGCGACGCGACCCTCGTGCTCGACGGCGACGAGGCCTTCACCGTCACGGGCCCGAAACTCGAGGAGCTCGACGTGCGAGGCGCAGGCGACTCGTTCGTCGCGGCGCTCGTCTCGGCGCTGATCGACGGCGACCCGGTGCCCGAGGCGGCCCGCCTCGCCGCGGCGGCGGGGGCGCTCAATGTCGCGCGGCACGGGCTCGGCACGGGCGACGCCGAGGCCATCCGGCGGTTGCGCGACCGCATGACGGTGCATCCGATCGGCGACGACGCGGCCGTCGTCACCCTCGACGACCTCGCCGCGCGCACGGAGGTCGACGAGCCATGACGACCGTGCTCGTGACGAACGACGACGGCATCGACTCGCCGGGACTGCACGCGCTCGCCGCCGCGGCGGTCGCCGAGGGGCTCGACGTGTTCGTCGCCGGTCCGGCCGCCGAGTCGAGCGGCTCGAGCGCCGCCATCCTGGGCGCCGACCGCGAGGGTCGCATCCGCATGGAGCGGCGCGAGGTCGACGGCCTCGACGTGCCGTGCTGGGCGGTGCAGGCCGCACCGGCCCTGATCGCGCTCATCGCCGCGCACGGCGCGTTCGGCGCCGTGCCCGACGTCGTGCTCTCAGGGGTCAACCGCGGCGCGAACATCGGGCACGCCATCCTGCACTCGGGCACCGTCGGCGCCGCGCTCACGGGCGGCTCGAACGGCGCGCGCGGGCTCGCGGTCTCGCTCGACGTGGGCCTGCATCCCGATACCCATGAGTGGGATGCCGCGGCGAGCGTGGCGCGACGGTTGCTGCACGAGCTCGTCGCCGCGCCGCCGGGAACCGTGCTGAACCTGAACGTCCCGAACCTGGCGACCGCCGGGGAGCTCACTCCGCAGAGCGCCACGCTCGCCGAGTTCGGCATCGTGCAGACGACGGCGACCGAGGCGGGTGAGGGCGGCGTGCGTCTCACCGTCGCCGACCTCGCGCACGTCGACGACCCGCGCTCGGACGCCGCACTGCTCGCGGCCGGGCATGCGACCCTGACCGCGCTGCGGGCGCTCGGCGAGACGGCGCTGCCCGATCCTCGCGCGACGTGAGCGCGTCGGTCGGCCTCAGGGCGAGCGCCGCCGGAAGACGCGACGCCATGCGACGGCCGTTCCGCGAAGAGGCCGCCATCCCTTGCGCAGGACCTCGTCGGTAGACTCGTCGCCGGCTCGAGGCATCCGTCTCGCCACCTCATCGCACCGCGCGCAACGCACCCCACCCCGAAACCGAGGACCCACGTGAGCCTGATCCGCCTGAACGACGTGAGCATCGAGTTCGACGGGCGGCCCGTGCTGAAGGAGGCGTTCCTCAAGCTCAAGCAGGGCGACCGGGTCGGGCTCATCGGCAAGAACGGCACGGGCAAGTCGAGCCTGCTCGAGGTCGTGCTCGGCCGACGCGAACCGTCGAGCGGCACCCGCGACGTCACGCTCGGCACCACGATCGGGTACTTCTCGCAGTTCTCGGAGCTCGACGGCGAGCAGTCGATCGCGCAGACGCTGAGCGCGCACTTCGCCGACGTGCACGAGACCCAGGCCCGCCTCGACGAGATCGGGCTCGCGCTCGCCGAGCCCATGGCCGACGACGAGATGACGCGCCTGCTCACCGAGCAGGGCGAGCTCTTCGAGCGCATGGACCACATCGGCGGCTGGACCTACGAGACCACGATCGACACCGTGCTCACGCGGCTCGGCTTCGACGACGAGCGCCGTGCCCTGCCCGTCGACCGGCTCTCGGGCGGATGGCGCAATCGGGCGGCGCTCGCGCAGATCCTCGTGCAGGCGCCCGACGTGCTGCTGCTCGACGAGCCCACCAACTTCCTCGACCTCGACGGCGTCAAGTGGATCGAGAACTGGCTGCAGGGCTTCGCCGGCGCCGTGCTCGTCGTGTCGCACGACCGGCAGTTCCTCGACGGCGTGGTCGACCGTATCATCGAGATCGAGAACTACCGCCTGCAGGAGTACGAGGGCGACTACTCGGCGTACGTGCACGCGAAGCAGTCGCGCCTGAAGATGCTCGAGAAGCAGTTCGCCCACGAAGAGGAGCTGCTCGCCTACGAGCAGGCCGCCGCCACCGCCCGTCGCGAGGCCGCACGCAACCCGTCGAACGCGGTCGCGCGCCGCCTCGCCGACATCAAGAAGCGGCAGGCGCCGCGCCCGATCGACCAGATCATCACGTCGATCTACGACGGGCTCAAGGTCTCGAACGACCTGCTCACCGTGACGGGGCTCGCGAAGGGCTTCGGCGGTGCGCCGTTGTTCGAAGGCGTCTCGTTCGACTTGCAGCGCGGCGACCGGGTCGCGATCATCGGCTCGAACGGGTCGGGCAAGTCGACCCTGCTCGACGTGCTGACCGGGGATGCCGCGGCCGACGCCGGCTCGGTGCGCTGGGCGAAGGGCGCGAGGTTCGTGTCGTACAACCGGGTGTACGCCGAGCTCGACCTCACCGACACCGTCGGGCACGCCGTGAACGCCTACCCCGACTCGCTCGCGTTCACCGCGACGAAGAAGAGCGTCGGCAGGTTCCTCGCGATGCTGCAGTTCTCGGAGGCCGACCTGCAGCAGAAGATCGGCAACCTCTCGGGCGGGCAGAAGGCGCGCGTCGCGATCGCGCAGTGCCTGCTCTCGGGCGCGGCGGTGATCGTGCTCGACGAGCCGACGAACCACCTCGACATCACCTCGACGCAGGTGATGGAGCGGGCGCTCACGCACTTCCCGGGCGCGGTCGTCGTCGTGTCGCACGACCGGTTCTTCGTCGACAAGCTCGCCGACCGCCTGCTCGTGTTCGAGGGCGACGGGCGGGTCGTCGAGAAGCCCGCCACCGGGGCGCTGTAAGGGGATTCCGCGCGACCGGCCATTGCGGCCGCCGGCCCCGTAGTGTCGTCCGGACGAGCTCTGCCGGTTCCGCCTCATCGTGAGGCGGAACCGGCAGAGCTCGAACGAGAACTTCCCGGGCAGTTCCGAGGCGCGCGAGAGCTCACTCCGGCCGATTGCCCGCCGCGCCGTTGATCGTGAACGGGGTCGTGACGCCCTCGTACATGAGGTGGGCGACGAGCCCGTCGACGGCGTGCGGGAGGTTGTGGCAGTGGTCGCTCCAGATGCCCGGGTTGTCGGCGACGAACGCGACGTCGTAGCGCTCGCCGGGGCGCACGTCGAGCGAGTCGACGATCCACGGGCTGCCCGACGCCGCGACGCCGTCGCGCGACAGCACGACGACGTGGTGCCCGTGCAGGTGCATCGGGTGCACGTCGCCCGAGTCGTTGCGCACGTGCATGACCACGACGTCGCCCTCGGTGACGTCGAACATCGGCACGTCGGGGAACATGCGCCCGTTGATCGTCCAGAAGTTGCCGGGGCGGCCGTCGATGATGCCGAAACGGCGTGCGATCGCGTACTCGAACGACCGGTCGGGGTTCGCCGGGTCGAAGCCGAGCGGAGCCGGCTCGCCGTAGGCGAGCAGGTCGAGCGTCGCCGAGGGCTGCGGCACGGGCGGGGCGGATGCCTCCGGCGCCCGGGCGTCGCCGATGAGCAGGCTGCGCGCGCCGCCGGTGTGCAGTCGCACGAGCCCGCCGTCGGCCGGTGCCCGCACCGTGAGGTCGACGCGCCCGCCCGCAGGGATGAGCACGCGCTGCCCGGAGAACTCGGCGGGGCGGTTCACCTCGTGGCCGTCGGTCGCGACGACGCGGAGCGGGGAGTCCGACCAGACCGAGGCCGTGCCCTGGTCGGTGTTGACGACGCGAACGCGCACGGTCGACCCGGGCGCCGCGTCGACGCGTTCGTCGCGGGCGGCGCCGTTGAGCGTGTGCTGACCGCCGTACACGTGGAGCAGCGCGACGACGTCGTGCACGGCGTCGGTCGCCGCAGGCCGCCCCTCGGCCGGTTCGATCACGACGGCGCCGAGCAGCCCGCCGACGACCTGCTCGTGCGACAGCTGATGCGAGTGGTACCAGTAGGTGCCGGCGTCGACGGCGACGAAGCGGTACACGAAGCGTCCGCCGACCGGCTCCGCGTCCTGCGTGATGCCCGCGACCCCGTCGGCCGCGTTCGGCACGTCGATGCCGTGCCAGTGCAGCGTCGCGCCGCCGTCGACCGACTCGTTGACGAACACGACCTCGACGAGGTCGCCCTGCCGGGCGCGGATCTCCGGCCCCGGAGACGTGCCGTTCACCGTGTAGCCCTCGACCGGCCGGCCGCCGGGCACCTCGACCGTGCCGCGCCGGGCCACGAGCTCGACGCGCACGTCGGGCGCCCGGTCGGGGTCGGCGGTGAGCGAGGCGACCTCGACCGCGGTGCCGGGGCTCGACGGGGCGGCCGCGCCGCCGGCGCCGCCGTGTCCGGCGTGCCCGTCGGCGCCCGCACCGGCCTCGCCGCCCATGTCCATCACCGAGTATTCGCCGAGCAGCGTGGAACTCCATGCGAGTGCGCCGGCGCCGAGCGCGGTCGCGACCGCGACGCCGACGACGGCGCATCGCAGGAGATCACGCCGAGACGGCATCGGTCGTCGCCCCCTCGGCAGACGCTGCGTCGTCGGTCCCTGCGGCACGCGCATCGGCGCGCGCGGTGCGCCGCACGCGCAACGCGGCGGTCACCGCGGCGGCGACGATCGCGAGCGCGTTCGCGCCGTGGATGAGCCCGAGGTAGGGCACGTCGGTGATCGAGAACCCGAGCGTCACCTGCAGCACGACGAGCGCGAGCGTGACCGCCGCCCAGAGCCGGGCGCCGCGGGCGCGCACGAAGAACGAGACGACGAGCAGTGCGAGGGCGACGAGCGGCAGCGTCACGCCGCCGACGATCCCGTGGATCCAGAAGCCGAGCTCGCCGGTGCCGGCGGCACCGCCGCTCTCGAGCAGCGCCTTGTCGACGACGTCGCCGTTCGACACGCGATTGAGCACCCCGCCGAAGGCGAACGCGATGGCGGCGGCCTGCACGACCACGCCGCCCGCGATGATCCAAGCCAGAGCCGAGTAGACCTTGCGCATGATGTCGCTCCCTGTTCGTGCGGCGCCCGACGGGGCATCCGCTCGTCGACGACGTTCGCGGACCCGGCCGCGCGCCGGAACGCGGCGGGCCGGATGCCTCGTGGCGGCGCTCCGTCCACCGCATCGGGGCGCGCCGCAATCGGCGGGGTGGGGCTGGCCCCCTCCCCAAGCCCGGCCGACAGGAGGACGATGGAACCGTGGACCGCAGGTGGGTGTGTCTCGCGACGCTCGGCCCGATCGGGGTCGCCGCGCTCGTCTACATCGTCGTGCAGCGCGGCTTCGTCGAGGCCGACGCCGATCACGGGCTCGCCTGGCCCATCCTCGGGGCGGTGCCGCTGTTCGTGCTCGGCCTGTGGCTGCTCACCGTGTCGAGGTCGCGCACCGCGGTGCTCATCGCGCTCGCGGCGACGGCCATCCTCGTCGGGTCGGCGTACGAGACCTTCGTGCAGCGCAACGTGGAGCTCATGGTCGAGCCGTGGTTCCCGCTCTTCAACATGATCGGCCTGACGGCCGACGCCGCCGCGACGTCGGCGTTCCTCATCGTCTTCGCGACCTTCCCCGACGGCGTGCCCGAGCGGCGGTGGCAGCGCATCATGGTCGCGTTCCTCTGGACGCCGATGCTCGTCGGGCCGCTCACCCTGATCACCTCGCCGCACCTCGTCATGTCGCCCTACATCGGCGTCTCGGGCGAGGGCATTCCGAACCCCTACGCGGTGCCGTGGCTCGAATGGGCGGCGCCGTTCGTCTACGCCGTGTTCCTCCAGTCGTGGCCGGCGGTCGCGCTGGCCCTCGTGGTGCTCGGCTCCCGTGCGCTGTTCGGGGCGCCCGAGGTGCGTGCCCGCACGCGGGTGATGGCGATCACGATCGCCGCCTCGGTGGCCGCGTTCCTGCTGTGGCCGGTGCTGCCCTGGCCCGGCGTCGGCGAGGTCATCGTCTACGCGACGCTCATCGCGATCCCGATCGTCGCCGTGCACGGCATCTTCCGCTACGGCGCCTTCGACGTCGCCCCGGGCGATCGGGGCCGGGCGGTGGTGCGCTCGTCGAACCTGCTCATCACCGTCTTCTACGGCATCGCGGTCGCGACGCCGGCGATCCTGCTGTCGGACCGGTTGCGCGTCGTGCCCGCGGTGCTCGTCACCGCGCTCGTCGCGATCGCGCTGCTGCCGGTGCGCACGTGGATGCAGCGCTGGATCCACCGCCGCCTCTTCGGCGACCGCGAGCGGCAGCTCGAACTGCTGAGCGAGCTCGGCGCGAGCCTCGAGGAGGCGGGCGAGCCGCGCGAACTGCTCGACCGCCTCGCCGAGGCCGTGCGCGACGGACTGGATGCCTCGTGGGTGCGGATCCGGCTGGCGTCGGGCGACGGCGAGCTCGACGCGGAACCGCTCGGTGTCGCCGGCGAGGACGGGGGAGCCGCCTCGCCGGCGCTCGCCGCCGAGCTCGTGCGCGGCGACGAGACCCTCGGCGCCATCGAGGTCGGGCCTCGCCACCACGGCGACTACAACGACGCCGAGCGTGCACTGCTGCGCACCGTGTCCGGCCAGGCCGCGGCGGCCGTGGCGAACGTGCGGCTCACCGCGCAGCTCGCCGCGCAGCTCGACGAGCTGACCGCCTCGCGGGCGCGACTCGTGGCCGCGCAGGACGACGAGCGACGCCGCCTCGAACGCGACCTGCACGACGGCATCCAGCAGAACGTCGTCGCGCAGATCGCGGGCCTGCGGCTCGCGCGCAACCGCCTCGAGCGCGGCGAGCTCAGCCCGGCCGAGCTCACCGAGCTGCAGGACCAGGCCCGAGAGACGCTCACCGACCTGCGCGAGCTCGCCCGCGGCATCCACCCGCCGGTGCTGAGCGACAACGGGCTCGTCGCCGCCGTCGAATCGGGTGTCGCCCGGTTCCCCATCCCGCTCTCGATCGAGGCCGACGCCGCCGTGCGCGCCGAACGGTACCCCGACGACGTCGAGACCACCGCGTACTACGTCGTGCGCGAGGCGCTCGCGAACACCGCCAAGCACGCCGACGCGCGGCACGCGACGGTGTCGCTCGCACGATCGAACGGCCACCTGCGGATCTCGATCAGTGACGACGGGCGCGGCATCGCGCCCTACGCGGCCGGGCCGGTGCCGCACGGCGGGCTCGCGAACATGCGCGATCGGGTCGCCGCGCTGCGGGGCACCGTGCGTGTCACCGCGGGCGAGCCTGCGGGCACGACGGTGCTCGTGGACCTGCCGATCGACGGGGGAGCGGGCGCGGATGGCTGAGACCGGTGTGCTGCGGGTCGTCATCGCCGAGGACAACTACCTCGTGCGCGAGGGGGTGCGGCGCCTGCTCGAGGACTCGGGCGAGGTCGAGGTCGTCGCCTCGGTCGGCACCGGCACCGAACTGCTCGACGCGGTGCGCCGGCTGTCGCCCGACGCGGTGCTGACCGACATCAGGATGCCGCCGGGCCACCACATGGAGGGGATCGAGGCGGCCCACGCGATCCGGGCGTCGTCGCCGTCGACCGGGGTGGTCGTGCTCTCGCAGCACGCCGACGAGAGCTACGCGCTCGCCCTGTTCGCCGACGGCTCGGCGGGCCTCGGATACCTGCTGAAGGACCGCATCGGCGACCTCGAGGACCTCGTGCACGCGCTGCGCGAGGTGTGCGCCGGCGGCTCGGTGATCGACCCGCAGATCGTCGACACCCTCGTACGCCGGCGCAGCGCCGCGGGGGCGTCGAGCCCGCTCGCGCGACTGTCGGCGCGCGAGCTCGACGTGCTGCGCGAGATGGCCGCCGGCAAGACGAACGCCGGCATCGAGCAGTCGCTGTACCTGTCGACCTCGACCGTCGAGAAGCACGTGAACGCGATCTTCACGAAGCTGCAGCTGCCCGAGACGGGCGTGCACCGGCGGGTCGCGGCGGTGCTCGCGTTCCTCAAGAACGACGACGCCGGTCTCGGCGACGGCGCCCGTGCCGATCGTCCGTGACATCGACGGGTGACCGGGGCAGGCTGGGGCGCATGGGCAACGTGACGATCTCCTTCGAAATGACCCTCGACGGCGTCTTCGACCAGATGGAGTACTGGTTCGACGAGAACGACCCGGCGCTCCAGCGCGCGAGCGACGAGCTCGTGTTCGGCGCCGACGCCGTGCTGCTCGGGCGCAAGAGCTACGAGTTCTTCCGCGAGTACTGGCCGGCGCAGACCGACGAACGCGGCTTCGCCGCGCACTACAACGCGCTGCCGAAGTACGTCGCGTCGACGACGCTCACCGGCCCCCTCGACTGGAACTGCACCCTCATCGAGGGCGACCTGCCCGAGTACGTGCGCGGCCTCCTCGACCGGTACGACTCGATCATCTCGCACGGCTACGGCGGCGTCGCGGCCGCGCTCGTCGACGCCGACCTCGTCGACGAGGTGCATGCGGGCATCCACCCGTTCATCGTCGGCAACGCCGAGGACCGGTTGCGCACGCCGCATCCGATCGGCCTGACGCTGCTCGACGCGCAGACCTCCGACACCGGCATCATCCAGGCGAAGTACTCGCCGCGCCGCTGACGTACCCGCCCGTCGACGGCAGAATGGGCGGATGCCCCTGCACGACGACGAGCTCCACATCGACGAGGCACTCGTCGCCGACCTGCTGCGTCGCGAGCACCCCGAGTGGGCCGACCTGCCGATCGTCGAGGCCGGCGGCGGTACCGACAACCGCATGTTCCGGCTGGGCGACGACCTGCTGGTGCGGATGCCGCGGACGAGTGAGAAGGCGGCGTCGCTGCGCAAGGAGCGGGAGTGGGTGCCGCGGCTGGCGCCGCGGCTGACGCTTCGCGTGCCGTCGGCCGAATTCTCGGGATCGCCGAGCGCCGAGTACCCGGCCGGGTGGGCGGTCGTGCGCTGGATCGAGGGGGCCGTTCCCGACGCGCACAACGTCGCGGACTGGTCGGCGTTCGGCACCGACCTCGCTGGATTCGTGCGCGAGCTGCACGCGATCGACCTCATGGGCGCGACCCGTGCGGGCGACCTCAGCTGGTATCGGGGCGGCCGACTGCGCGACGCCGACGAGTGGATCGCCGAGTACTTCGACGGTTGCCGGCCGCTCGTCGGTGACGAGCTCGACATCGACACACTCGAACGGTGGTGGCGTGAGGCGGTCGAGATGCCCGACTCGACCGCCGGTCCGGTGTGGCTGCACGGCGACCTGCGACCCGGCAACCTGCTCGTGCGCGACGGCCGGCTGCACGCCGTGATCGACTTCGGCGCGCTCTCGATCGGTGCCCCCGACGCCGAGCACGCGCCCGTGTGGGACCTGCCGGCTCCGGCGCGCGACGGCTACTTCGAGGCGGCGCAGCTCGATGAGGCGACGTGGCGGCGCGCCCGGGCATGGGCGATCGGCGTCGCGGTGTCGGGCATCCCGTACTACTGGGAGACCTTCCCCGAGTTCGTG
Organism: Agromyces cucurbitae; assembly: GCF_058349945.1. Classification (NCBI taxonomy): domain Bacteria; kingdom Bacillati; phylum Actinomycetota; class Actinomycetes; order Micrococcales; family Microbacteriaceae; genus Agromyces; species Agromyces cucurbitae. The sequence goes on from NZ_JBYRES010000001.1 coordinate 1,256,920, forward strand.
GCGGAGTGCCGGAGCAGGCTGCGTGCCGTGCTCACGTCGGGTGCCGCCGACGCCGTACCGTGAGCGTATGAACGGGTTGCCTCTCATCGGTGCGAAGATCGTGCACCTCGACAAGAACACGTTCATGTGGGTGCAGACGACGCACTTCGGCGATCCGCGTAGACAGCTTCCGACGGACCATAGCGACCGAGGCTGAAGCACGAATCCGATCATGGGCCGACGATCAGGACTGGGACGACGACCGGTGAACTGGGTTTCCACGAATTCGTGGTCATCGATCGCACCAGAAACGCCGTGCACGTCGTCGTCGCTTCCGACGACTGAGCGCGCGCAGTTCGGGACCGCGAGTCATCCAACGCCGTGGAGGTGTGTCGAGAACGCCTATGCCAGTTCCGCCTCATCGTGAGGCGGAACTGAAACAGCGCGAACGGCGGCACCCCGATCGGCCGGCCAGAGCGGGTTGACAGTCGGGGCGCTCGTTGCGACGACCGCGGCGCGACATCGCAGCGAGAACGCTGACGGCCGCGACATCCCCGACGGCGCGAAGCGCACATGACGGTGCCCTCCCGCTCACGAGAGCGGAAGGGCACCGGGCAGGTTCACCCCGTCGGGGCGGTCAGCGTCACTTCGCCGCGTAGATGCCGAGCTCCCAGATCGAGTAGCCCCACGTCGTCTTGCGGTCGATGCCCTGCATGCGCACGTACTGCACCGGGTCGGCCTCGTCGAACGTGAAGAGGTCGAGTGCGCAGGTCGAGTCGTTCACCGTGCGGATCGTCGTCCACGTCACGCCGTCGTTCGAGGTCTGCAGCTCGTACGCATTCGCGCACGCCGCCTCCCAGTTCACGGTGATGCCGCGCACGACCGTCGGCTCGGCGAGCTTGACCTGCACCCACGAGTCGTCGCTGTAGCCCGAGGCCCAGCGCGTCGTCGCCTTGTCGTCGTTGACGTTCGCCGCCGCGAACTGCGGCACCTCGACGCTCGACGCGGTCGCCGTGCCCTTCGGGGCCACGTTGACGACGTCGCCGGCCTCCCACATCGCGAGGGTGAAGCCCATGCGGCCGTGGAACACGTCGAGCACGCCGTCGGCGATGCGCACCTTGGCCTTGCCCCAGGTGTTGTCGGCCGGGTCGACGACGACCGAGGCGGCCTGCGCGGCCGTCGCCTTCGCGGATGCCGCGAGCTCGGCCGAGGAAGCCTCGTCGCCGTCGATGCGCGCCTGCACGGCGTCGAGCAGTTCGACCGTCGCGTCGCCCCAGAGGGCGGTCGCATCGAGCCAGGGGCTCGCATCCGACAGGAACGCGGGGTCGGTCGGCCCGCTGCGGATCGCGTCGGGCGCGTCGGCGATCGCGACCGCGTACTCGCGCAGGTCGGCGACCGCGCCGGCCTTGTCGCCCGCGTCCCAGCTCGCCCAGAACGCGGCGATGCGGGCGGCGAGCTCGGGCGACTGCGGCTGCCACGGCGCCCCGAAGCTCGGCGCCAGGTGGTTCAGGTCGGCGAAGACCCGCAGCGCAGCGGCCGTCGCGGCATCCCCGTTCGCAATGAATCGCAGGGCCTGCGACCAGTTGTGCTCGGCGCTGTAGGCCTCGTCGTTCCAGGTGAAATCGGCGACGCCGAAGATCGCGATCTTGCTCGCGGCGGCCTGGTTCATCGGGTTCGAGACGATGCCGGCGAGGTACTCGCCGAGCCCGGCCTCGCGCTTGTCGTAGGGCGCGAGCAGCAGGCGGCCCGAGGTCTGGCCGTAGTCGTTCACGGGGTAGTTGTCCCACAGGAAGGTCGGCCCGCCGAACACGGTCGCGGCCTTCTTCGCCTGGTCGACCGTCACCGACTGGGGCACGACGCCCTCGCCGGTCCACATGACGACGATGTCCTCGTCCATTCCGCGCAGCGCGGTCTTGTAGCCCGAGTCGGTCGTGTTGTAGTACTCGGTCGGCACCATCTGCAGCGGGTAGGCGCCTTCGTGGGTCTCGATGAACTCCTTCTGCACCCGGTCGAGGAACGTCGCCTGCGCGCGCCCGGCCGTCGACGCGCTCGGCGCGCCGAACGCGGTGCGGTCGGCGTCGCAGTGCCAGCTGCCGAGGTTGATGTCGTCGAGCGGGATGTTGAAGGCGCGCACCCCGAGGTCGTACATCTGCTGCATCTTGCCGGTGAGCGCCTGGTAGTCGGCGTCGCTCGAGTAGCAGACGGTGTTGCCGGGGGAGAGCGCGAAGGTGAACCGCACGTGGTTGTCGGTCGCCGTCTGCACGAGGTCGCCGAGCTCGGCGAGCTTGTCGGCGGGGTAGGGATCGCGCCACTTGTCGCGGTGGTACGGGTCGTCCTTCGGCGCGTAGATGTAGGTGTTCGCCTTGACGTCGCCGTAGAACTCGAGCTGGTCGAGCCGCTCCTCGTGGGTCCACGGGTTGCCGTAGAAGCCCTCGATCGTGCCGCGCAGCGGCATCGACGGGTAGTCACTCACCGAGGCGCCGGCGATGCGGTAGCCGCCGTCGTCCTTCGGCACGAACAGCTGCTCGAGCGTCTTCACGGCGTAGAACTGGCCGGCCGCGTCGACGCCGCCGAGCGCGACGGTGCCGAGGGGGCCGCCCGCACCGGCGCGGATCGCGTAGCCCTCGGTGTGATCGGGCACGTCGGTGCCGCCGAGCGCGGCGCGGATGTCGGTGCGGGTCGCCGCACCGAGCTCGATCGTGAGCGGGGCGGTGCCCGTGGCCTTCGCGCGCTCGTCGATGCGGTCGACGCCGTGGGCGGTCAGCGTGTCGCGCAGGGCCGCGAGGGCGGCGGCATCGGTGCCGTCGTCGACGACGACCTCGACGCGCCCGGGCACGTTGAGGTCGGAGCCGGCTCGGTCGATCGACTGCGGGGTGGGGCTCACCGCGGGCAGGTCGCCCGCGGGTGGGGCGGCACTGGCCGGAAGCGGCATCAGCACCCCGGCGAGGGCGACGGCGCAGACTCCCGCCGCGGCCATCAACGTCTTGCGAAATGTTTGCATCATTGCTCCGATTCCTCGACGACACGGTCGGTCCGGCGGGCTGGGCGCAGCGCCGCCGCTCGGGGTCGGATGCCGCCGCTCGCGTCGCCCGGACGTCGGCGCGCAGCACGGCGGAGGTCGCGGTAGGGCGCGCAGACGGAGCCGGGGTCCCGCGGCCAATCCCCGACCGCGGGACTCGCGAGGCGGGAGGGGAATCCCGCGCATCAGGCCCACTTTGTTGACTTAGTAAACTAAGTTGGTTCGAACCTAGGCGATTCGCGGTGGAGGCGTCAAGGGGCAAGATGTTCTCGAGCCCGACGGCGCGACCCGAGACCGCGTCGCGGGCAGCAGCAACCGCCCGAGACGCCGGCCCCACCCGCGACCGCTTCGCCCGATCGAGGAGACCATGACCGTGAGCACCGCCAGCCCGCAGCGCAAGCGCGACCTCCTGCGCCGATTCGAGACGACGGGCGTGCTCGACGCGCAGACGGCGATCCGCCGCGAGAACCTGCTGCGAGCGCTCAGCCTCATCGCCCGCGAGCCGGCCCCGGTGACCCGTGCGGTCATCGCCCGGCGCACGGGACTCACGTCGGCGACGGCGTCGTCGCTCGTCGCCGAGCTCATCGAACTCGGCCTCGTCACCGAGACCGGCCAGGCCGAGAGCACGGGAGGCAAGCGCGCGACGAGCCTCGCGATCGACACCGACGAGCACCTCATCGTCGTCGCGGTCGTGCGCACGCGCGCGATCGACGTCGCGCTCCTCGACCTCGCCGGTCGCACCGTCGCGAGCAGCCGCGTCGAGCTCACGGGCGCGGTCGAGGTCGCCGCGGTCGTCGACGCGGTGCGCGCGCTCGCCGCCGGCGTCGAGCACCGCCTGCTCGCCGCGTGCGTGCAGGTGCCCGGCGTCACGGCCGACGGCGTGGTCGTCGACAGCGTGCAGCTCGACTGGTACGGGGTTCCCGTCGCGCAGATCCTCGAGGAGGCGATCGGCGTGCCGACCTCGGTCGTCAACGACGTCGACGCCGAGGCGCTCACCGAGGCGGCCGACGCCGCCGACGGCGCCATCCGGCTCGTCGTGCACCTCGGCGAGGGCGTGGGCGCCGCGGTCACGAACGGCGGCACGCTCATGGCGGGCGCGACCGGTCGTGCGGGCGAGATCGGCCACGTGCGGGTCGTCTTCGAGGGCTCGCGGTCGACGTGCCGGTGCGGCCTCTCGGGATGCCTCGAGTCGGCGGCCTCGATGAGCGCGATGCTCGGCGACGCGTACACCGACGAGCTCGACGAGCACGACACGAGCCTGCTGGCGTCGACCGCCGAGTCGCGCGAGCGCATGGCGTTCGGCGCCCGCGCGCTGTCGCGCGCGCTGCGCATCATGGCGGCCCTGCTCGACCCGCAGGAGGTCGTCATCGCCGGTGCTGCCCCGGCGCTCGGACCGCACTTCCTCGGCACCCTGCGCGACGAGTACGAGATGTATCCGGCGAAGGGCACCGCGCCCGTGCCGATCCGCTACGGCCGCCCCGAGCTCGGGCGGTACCTCGGGCCGGCGCGGTCGGCGCTCGCGCCCGTGCTCGGCGACGCGCTGCCGCTCACCGAGCGTGCGGCGGCGACCGGAACGGCGACGCCCGCGGTCGTCGGGGTCGCGCCGGTCGAGTAGCGCCGACGCGAACTCGCCGCATCGACCTGTTGACGTCAGTCGACCGGCAGTTCCATGGACTGATCACCGAGGAGCGAGTTCTTCTCGAGGTGGTACACCTTCACGTTGAGGACATGGCGGCCCGCGGCCGCGAGGTCGGGCACCCAGATGTACGCGGTACCGCTGTCGTGCGCGGTGGTCGGAGTGAATCGAACCCCGAGGCGGTCGGACGCCCAGGCGCTCTCGGGATCGTCACTGCTCACCGACCACGTCAGGACCAGGGGCTCGCCGCTCAGCCAATCGAGCCGGTAGTTCACGCTCACCTTGTACCCGTACGGGTTCAGGGTGCCGTCGTCCTCCGAGGACTCGACCTCGTCGAGCGCGGCGGCCAACTGCGTCGCAGCCTCGTCGGGCGACAGGGCCTCACCGGCAGGATCGCCGAGATCGATGTTCTCGCCCGTGGCGATCATCATCGCCTTGGCCGCCTCAGGGGGCGGGTCGTAGCGCTCGAGGGCAGGACTGTCGGAGATCGCCTCGAGCACCTCGGCATTCGGCACGGCGTCGAAGCGATTGCCGGGCGTCGGCGTCGGCGTCGGCGATCCGCTGCTGCCGCTCGGCGACGGGGTCGACGGGGTCGGGGTCTCCGACGAAGCCGGGGCATCCGACGGGGGCGGGGGCTCCGACGGCTCTTCGGTGGCATCGTCGGGTGCCGTCGTCGGGTCGTCGACGACGTCATCCGACGCCGACGATCGGGTCGTCGTGCCGATGAGCTCCATCGTCGTGCTGCCCGACGGCATCCCGGCCGGCACGTTCGGCAGCCCCGCGGTCGCCTCGCCGAAGTCGAAGTCGTTCAGCTTCTGGTCCTCGAGCCTCGTGAGCTCGAGCGAGATCTGGTCGCCTTGGTCGGGCGCCGCGATGAGATTCCACACCCCCACGACCGCGAGGACGGCACCGGCGACGGCTCCGATCGTGAGCACCTTGGCCTTGATCCGCTGCCAGACGGTCTCCGGTTCTGCGTCGGCAGACATGACTGCCACCTCCAGCACCGGGCTCGACCGTCGGGTGGCCGTCTGCGACGTCGAGCTTCTTGCCCGCGGCCGTTGCCCGTTTCTCGCAGCGTGCGCGCATCCGACGTGTCCGTCAACAGGGCTGGTACTGAACACTGCGTCGGGCAGCCCGAGCGCCCACCCGAACTCAGTGTCAGCGCTGAGGAGCGCCGGTCGCCCGCGGCGTAGCGTTCGCTTGATGACGGGCTCGGCCCGAGCCCCGTGCGATGGCGGAGGGGGAGCGATCGTGAAGAACATCGTCATGTGCTTCGACGGCACCGGTGCGCAGGTTCGGGCGACGAGGAACTCGAACGTCGTGCTGCTCTACGGCATGCTCGATCTCTCCGATCCGGCGAAGCAGGTCGCCTACTACGACCCCGGCCTCGGCACGCAGGCCGCCACCGGTGCCTGGTCGCCGCCCGCCCGCGCGCTCTCGAAGCTGTTCGGCCTCGCGTTCGGCACCGGCATCAGGCGGAACCTCGGCGAGGCCTACCTCTGGCTCGCGAACCACTGGGAGCCGGGTGACCGTATCTATCTCTTCGGCTTCAGCCGCGGGGCGTACACGGCGAGGGCGCTCGCCGGCATGCTCAGGAACGTCGGCCTCGTGCGCCCCGGCTCCGAGAACCTCGTCGAGTACGTCGTCGCCACGTACACCCGCCGGCACGATGACCGGCGCAAGCAGCCGGTGGGTGCCGCCGGCACGGCGAAGGACGAGGCATTCTGGGGCGACGCCCACAAGACCGCCGAGCTGTTCGGCCGGCCGGTCGACGACGAGGGTCGCACCACGCCGCCGATCGCCTACCTCGGCCTGTGGGACACGGTGAAATCGGTCGGGATGCTGCGGTGGGAGGTGCACTGGCGCGACACGAACAAGCTCGGCATGGCCGACCACGTGCGCCACGCCCTGTCGATCCACGAGTGGCGGCGCCCGTTCCTGCCTGCGGCGGTCACGCCCGACCCCGACGCGCAGCGGCCGCGGCTCGAGCAGATGTGGTTCACGGGCGTGCACACCGACGTCGGCGGCGGCTTCCCCGACGACCGCCTGAGCCGTATCTCGCTCAAGTGGGTCGTCGACGGGGCGATCGACGACGGCATGGTGCTCGCCGAGCGCGGGCGCAACCGTTACGAGCGGAGCTGCCGGGTCGAGGTCGGCGACGTGCAGGGCGGCGTCGGGGCCATGAGCGGATGGTGGCGGCTGCTCGGGGTGGCGCACCGCCGGATCCCGGCATCCGCCGTCGTGCACGAGAGCGTGCGCCTGCGCCGCGACGGGGGCGGGCGTGACCTGCCCGAGTTCGGGCCGGGCGTGACATGGGGCGACCCCGACTGGCTGACCCCGCGGGCGGGCGGCGCGCCGAAGGCGCAGAAGGTTCCGTCCGAAGCGCCCGAAGCGCAGGTGCCGGCCGCCCCCGGCGCGCTCACGACGCCGGGATCGTGAAGGTGATCTGGGTCCACCGCTGCTCGGGGTCCTGGCTCACGATCGGATCGTCGATGAGCGCGTCGGCCCGCACGATCTTCGCGGCCCTGTCGCCGAGCGCGCTGATGAGGTGGGGTTCGGGAATGGTGTCGTCCCACTCGGGCACCGAGCCCCACGGCAGCATCGCGTAGACGGGCTGGTGGGCGAGCACCTCGTCGACGAACCGCCGGGGGGTCGCGTTGTGCGAGCCGTGGTGCCCGATCTTGTAGAAGATGAGGCCTTCGAGGTGCGCGCGGGCCTCGGCGTCGTCGAGCACGTGCCGCCACGCGCCCTCCTGCGAGTCGCCGACGAACAGCAGGCGGTGCCCGAGCACGTCGAGCACGAAGAACACGCTCGTGTTGTTGACCGCACGCTCGAGCACGGCGGCCGCGGCGAGCAGCGGATCGAGCTCCGAGCCGAGCTCGTCGAGGTCGGCGTCGTCGGCGACGGCGAGCAGGGTCGCGAGCGTCGGATCGTCCTCGGCGTGGGCGGCGATCGCGCTCGCCTCTACCGCGAACGACGGGGCGAAGAGCGGCAGCGGGGCGTGGGGCTTCGCGGGGTCGAGTGCGTCGCTGTAGGCGATCCAGTGGTCCTTCTTCGGCGGATCCATCCGCTTGAGGTCGGCCGGGTCGCGCGACGGGCCGAGCACCGTGACGCTCGCGCCGGTCACCGTCGTGGAGATGCGGTTGCGGTCGGGCTCGCGGTCGGGGAGGAACCGCACCGTCGGGTCCCCGGCGAATCGGCGATCCCCGGCGCTCAGCAGGCGCGACATCGCCTTGCGGTTGGGGCCGTCGAACATCGAGTTCAGCGCGAGGGCCTCGGCGAGGGCGCGCCGGTGCGAATCGCGACCCGGACGATCGCTCGCGGCCAGGGTGCGCGCGGCGACGTGGATCGCCTCCGCGCTCTCGACCTGCGCGGTGCGCAGCGCGACCGCGTCGGTGTCGTCGGGGTTCTCGACGAACGACACCCACACCTCGCCGACCTCGACGGAATCCCATTCGGTGTCGGCGAAGCCGCTCACGTGGTCGGTGTGCCGGTGCGTCGCCACGACCACGTCGAGACGGGGCGGGTCGCCGTTCACCGAGGCCGAGCGCAGGTCGGACACGATCGTCGAGACCGTCTCCCCGATCTCGCGTGATCGGCCGTCGACCTTGAACCGCCCGTGCGAGTGCACGCCGCAGTCGACGAGCATGCGCCAGACGTCGTCGTCGTCGGCGACCGTGATGAGGAAGGCGTCGCCGAATCCGACGTTGTACATCCTCACGCTGACCGTGGTGTCATGCGTGCTCATGAGCCTGCTCCGTCGTGCTCGGTGCCGGGCCGCCGTCTGGCGCGGCCGACGGCTCGCTCTCGGGTTCGGCCGCCGCATCGGCCGCGAGGTGCAGGTGCGCGAAATCGATGCGCAGTGCCGCGTTCGGCAGCCAGGCCGCGAGCGGATCGTCGTCGACGATGCCGTCGGCGAAGTCGAGCATCCTGGCGAGTCGCCGGGTGCCGATCCCGTGCTGCTGCTCCGCGAACTCGCGCAGCGGGCCGGCGGGTTCGGGCAGGGGACTCGACCGTGGCAGCGGCTTGCTGACGATCGCCTCGACCGCCCCGTCGACGCGCGCGATGACCGTGCAGGCGGCGCGGAGGGGCATCCCGTTCGTGTCCATGGTCGCTTCGAGGTCGTCGCGCGTCTGCACGAACTGGAGGACGAAGATCGGACGCGGCTGGCGGTCGGCGGCCGACAGGTACGACACGTGCGCGCCCTTCATCTCGACGTCGTGCCCCGGGTCGAGGCCCAGCGCGTCGGCGTTGGCGGCGCCCCACGCCTCGAGCTCGACCGCGATGCGCCCCCACCGCACGTCGGCGGGGTTCCCGTGCACGTCGAGGTCGAGGGTGGTGGCCACGACGAGCGTCTCGAGTTGCTCGAGCGGTCCGTTCTCGAGGGTCAACGGAACGGGCGGGTCGGGCCACGCGAGCGCCTCGTCGGCGAGCGAGGCGACCGAGTCGGGGTAGATCCCGCGCTGCCGCAGCGATTCGACGAGGGTCGCCCGCAGCCGCATCGCGTCGCCGGGGTAGAGCGCACGGTCGGCGGTGACGATCGCGCGGACGACGTCGCCGAACGTGACGTCGACGACGGGCAGATACTCGAAGGCCCGCACGACCATGCCGAGCAGGCGGTCGGCGTTGCGCACGGCCTCGGCGGCGACGCGGTTGACGAGGTCGGGGTGCAGCGCCCCCGGCGGGAGCACCCCCGTGCCTCCGCTCGCGATGCGCCGGAGGTCGGCCGTGCTCGACCGGAACACGTCGAGGAACGCCTCGAACACCGCGGTCACGAAGAACGCGCCGCGCTCGTGCGGTTCGACCGCTGCGGCGAACGCCGCGGGCGTGCGCTTCGAGTCGAGCGCGCTGCGCAGGGCCTTGCCGCGTGCCGTCGTCGCGCCGAACTCCTTCGCGAGGTCGAGCAGGGCGTCGGCCGATCTGAGGTCCCCCTGCGACGTGGCCACGGCACTGGCGACGATGTCGGCGAACGCGAAGTGGTGGAACAGCGCGACGAGGTCGGCGAAGGCCTCGTGCCAGGCGAAGACGTCGGGATTCGTCGCCTCGGTGAAGTGCTCGCGCAGGCGGTCGACGAGCGCGTGCGTCACCTCGTGGGCGATGATGTCGGTCGAGAGGCACGTGAACACGAGCTGGCGTGGCAGGTTGGCGCCGGGTTCGTCGTCGGCGAGGAAGTAGCCGAAGAGCACGGCGCGCCGCTTCGGGTCGAAGTAGGCGTTGCGGCCCTCGAATGCGTGCGGCACGAGGCGCAGCGGCTTGCTGCCCCGCCACTCGAAGCGCCGCCCGAGAAACCGCTCGAACCGTTCGATGACGCTCATCGCGACGCCGTAGACGATCTGCTGGTGAGAACGGGGGTCGCGCTCCGACGGCGGCAGGCCGCCCTGGGCGAGGATCGCCGGATGGTCGAGATCGACGGGGTGGTACAGCACACGGCGGGTCGGGTCGTAGTCGACGACCTGGATCAGCTGGCCCATCGGGCCCGGCGCGAGATCGCGCTCGAACGGGATGTCGAGGGTGAGGGTCGACCCGCCGAGCCGGCTCGACATCGGGTCGAAGGCGTAGGCGCGCAGCCGCCGTCGATCGGGCAGCTGGATCAGCGGTGTCTCGCTCGTCGGCAGCATCGCAACCTCCCACGGGAGTCGAACGATGCTCACGTTATGGGTGCGGGCGAACCGCCGGAACAGTGGTGACACTGAGTTGCCGGGCGCGGCACGTCGCCGGGCTCGGCACGCGCCGCCTGGCGCGGCACGCGCCGCCTACTGCAGGTGCTCGAGCTTCTTCGGGTTGCCGACGCCGTGGATCACCGAGATGCGATCGCCGTCGAACTCGAGCGCGAGCACCGAGACGACGCGGCCGCGTCGGCGCACGACGATGCCCGGCGCGGCATTGACCTCGGCGGTCTCGAAGTCGAGGCCGCGCCCGCCGACACCGCGCAGCAGCTGCCGGGCGACCGTCTCGGCGCCGACGACCACCTCGGTGGAGGCATCCGGGTAGAAGCCGTTCGAATCGAAGTGCCCGCGGGCGTCGACCGCGAGCGCCGAGACGAGTCCGTCGAGGTCGCCGTCGGCCGCGGCGCGGGCGAAGCGGTCGGCGAGTCGTCGGGCCTCGGCGGCGTCGACCGAGAACCTCGCCTCGCCGTGCGCCGCGATGCGCCGGCGTGCGCGCGACGCCGACTGCCGCGCGCCGGCGGTGCTCACGCCGAGCACCTCGGCGACCTGGTCGAAGCCGAGGTCGAAGACGTCGTGCAGCAGGAACGCCGTGCGTTCGGCCGGGGTGAGCTGCTCGAGCACGACGAGCAGCGCCATGCGCACCGAGTCGTCGAGTGTGACGCGGTCTTCGGGCAGCGTGCGCTCGTCGGTGACGATCGGTTCGGGCAGCCAGGGGCCGACGTAGGCCCGCCGCGAGTGCTCGTGCGCGCGCAACCGGTCGATCGACAGCCGCGACGCGACCGTCACGAGCCAGGCCCGCGGATCGTCGAGCGGTTCGTCGCCGCGCGCGAGCAGGCGCACGTAGGTCTCCTGCGTGACGTCCTCGGCGTCGGCGACCGAGCCGAGCACGCGGTAGGCGACGTCGCGCACGACGCGTCGGTGCTCGTTCCACAGGTCGGCGAATTCGGTCATGACAGTACGACGATCCACCCGCACGGAGTGTGACGGCAAGGCCCTGTCACGTTCGGGGCGGCTCGATCGTCTCCCTTGCATGAACGAGACGAGTTCCGACCGACGACCGCATGGCACGGATGCCTCGGGCCGGCGTCCGCCCAAGGGGCTGGTCCACGCGACCGAACCGGTCGCACGGGCGCTCGCGGGCCGCAGGTGGATGCCGATCTGGGCCGTGATCCGCCATCGGGGTCGCAAGAGCGGCACCGCGTACCGGACGCCGATCGCGGTCGTGCCGACGACCGACCCGGCGATCGTGATGATCGGCCTGCCGTGGGGCGCGCACACGAACTGGGCGCGCAACGTCGTCGCGGAGGGCGGCGCATCGCTGCGCTGGAAGGCGCGCGACGTCGACGTCGTGCACCCGCGCATCATCGAGGGCGTCGAGGCCGAGCGGCTCGCGAAGCCGCCGTTCCGGGCCGTGGTCAAGCGGTTCCCGGCCGCGATCGTGCTCGACCGGGCCGCGCCGCCGGTCGAGTAGCGCCGGCGCGCGGCGACGACCCCATTCCGCCGGTCGAGTAGCGCGGGCGCGCTGCGACGACGCGTATCGAGACCGCGCGAGGTGTCCTCCGAACCACTGCCAGTTCCGCCTCATCGTGAGGCGGAACTGGCATTGCCCGAATGAGCACCCATCGCCTCCGCCGGCACGCCGCGCGCCCGCGCAATCGGCAGATCTCAGCGGTTCTCGCCGAACGTGTCACACGATCGCGCCGACCGGTGTCTGCATGTCGACGGAATGATCCGGAGACCGACCCTCCGGCCGTCACGATCCCAGGAGGACACGATGACCACGCAGACCCGCATCCCGCCGACCGAGCTCACGGGCGTCTTCGGCAGCGTCGTGAAGGTCGCGGCGAAGCGCATGATCGGCCGGGTGCCCGACTCGATGGGCGTGCTCGCCCACCACCCCGCCCTCATGCGGGCGTCGATGGGCATCGGCCGCAAGATCGAGGCGCTCGATGAGCTCGACGCGAACCTCGCGAGCTACGCCGTGATGGCGACCGCGGCGTACATCGGCTGCAGCTGGTGCCTCGACTTCAACTACTACAAGTCGCACAACGAGGGTCTCGACGAGGCGAAGGCCCGCCAGGTGCCGGTGTGGCGCGAGTCGTCGGCGTTCACGCCCCTCGAGCGCGACGTCATGGAGTACGCCGAGGCGATGAGCCAGACCCCGCCCGCGGTGACCGACGAGCTCTCGAAGGCCCTGCTCGACGCGCTCGGACCGGCGGCGCTCATCGAGCTCACCGCGAAGGTGGCGTTCATGAACATGAGCTCGCGCATGAACGTCGCGCTCGGCATCCACTCGGAGGGGTACGCCGACTCCTGCCAGCTGCCGCCGCTCGCGGTGCGTGCCGGGGCGATGACGACCGAGGATGCCGCGGCCGAGGTCGTAGGCTCGGCATCATGACCGACGATCCGTTCGTCACCCACCGCAGCCTGCTCTTCACCGTCGCGTACGAGATGCTCGGGTCGGCGGCCGACGCCGAAGACGTGCTGCAGGAGACGTGGCTGCGGTGGAGCACCGTCGACCGCTCCGCGGTGCGCGACGAGCGCGCGTACCTCGTGCGCATCGTCACGCGCCAGGCGCTCAATCACCTGCGCACGATGGCCCGCCGCCGCGAGTCGTACGTGGGCGAGTGGCTGCCCGAGCCGCTGCTCACGAGTCCCGACGTGGCCGACGACGTCGAGTTCGCCGAGAGCGTCTCGATCGCGATGCTCACCGTGCTCGAGACGCTCGGCCCGACCGAGCGCGCCGTATTCGTGCTGCGCGAGGTGTTCGACGTGTCGTACGACGAGATCGCCGACGCCGTCGGCAAGACCCCGGCGGCGGTGCGCCAGATCGCGCACCGGGCGAAGGAGCACGTCTCGGCCCGTCGGCCGCGCATCGCGGTCGACCGGGCCGAGCAGGAGGCCGTGATCACCCGGTTCATGGACGCGGTGAACTCGGGCGACCTGCAGGGGCTCATGGACGTGCTCGCCCCCGACGTCGTGTCGGTCGCCGACGGCGGCGGTTTCGTGAAGGGCGCGGCGCGGCATCCGATCGTCGGAGCCGACAAGATCGCGCGCTACCTGCTCGGCGGGCTCGCGAAGCTCGGGCTTCCGTTCGAGGCGCGGCCGACGTGGGTCAACGGGCATCCGGCGATCCGCGGCGAGATCGACGGATCGCTGGCGGGTGCGATCTGCTTCGAGATCGAGGGCGGCCGCATCACCCGCATCTTCTCGATCGCGAACCCCTACAAGCTCGGCCGGCTCGACGAGGAGGCGGAGCTCGCGCGCTGATCGCGATGAGGCCGGTCGAGTAGCGACGAAGGAGCGTATCGAGACCCCCACACACACCCGATTCGCGGGAAGATGGACGCAGCAGCACTCGCCACCTCGAGGAGGCGATCCCCATGTCCTTCGACACCCGCAACGGCACCCGCGGCGCGCGTCAGCCCGGCCGCGGCCGGCTCGAGCAGTGGGGCAACCGCAAGATGGTGGAGCGCATCCGCCGCAAGGGCAGCCGTCACGGCGACAAGCTCGTGCTCGTCACGATCGGCAAGCGTTCGGGGCTCGAGCGGGCGACGCCCGTGCGGTGGTTCGCGGGCGAGGGCGGCGGCACCCGCTACATCGTCGCGTCGGCGTCGGGCGCGCCGCGCAACCCGTCGTGGTACTACAACATCGCGGCGCACCCCGACCAGGTGCGCATCGAGTTCGCCGGACGCAGCATCCTGGTGCGTGCCGAGCAGTTGCACGGCGACGAGCGCGAGCGGATCTGGATGCGCATCACCGCGCTCGCACCCGGTTTCGCGAAGTACGAGCGCACCACCGACCGCGAGATCCCGGTGATCCGGCTCACGCCGCGTTCCAACGCGGTGGGCGGGGCGACCGGCTCCCTACGATGAACGGGTGGACTTCTCCTTCGCCCTCACACCCGACCTCATCGCCGTCTTCCTCACGCTGTTCGTGCTCGAGGTCGTGCTCGGCGTCGACAACGTCATCTTCATCTCGATCCTCGCGTCGAAGCTGCCGAAGGAGCAGCAGGCGAAGGCCCGCAACCTCGGCCTGACCCTCGCGATGCTGATCCGCGTCGTGCTCGTGTTCTTCGCGGGGTGGATCATCACGCTGAAGGAGGACGTCGTCGAGCTCTGGGGCATGGGCTTCTCGATCAAGGACTTCATCCTGATCGCCGGTGGCCTCTTCCTCGTCTACAAGGCGGTCACCGAGATCCACCACAAGCTCGAGGGCGCCGAAGAGGAGCACGGCGCGGCACCGCGCCGCATCACGTTCGGGTCGGTGCTCGCGCAGATCCTCGCGCTCGACATCGTGTTCTCGCTCGACTCGGTGATCACGGCCGTCGGCATGACCGAGAACCTGCTCGTCATCGTGACGGTCGTCGTGCTCTCGTTCGGCATCATGCTGTTCGCGGCGCGCTTCATCTTCACGTTCGTGAACCGCCACCCCACGGTGAAGATGCTCGCCCTGTCGTTCCTGCTGCTGATCGGCGTGTTCCTCATCGCCGAGGGCTTCGGCGTGCACATCGACAAGGCGCTCATCTACGCGCCGATGGCGTTCGCGATCCTCGTCGAGGCGCTCAACCTCATCGCCGCGTCGCGCAAGGCGAAGCGCGAGCAGCGCCGCCGCCAGCCGGTGCAGCTGCGCCCGCAGTACCCCGACGTCGACGAGTCGGTCGCGGTCTCGGCGGCGCTGTCGAAGGGCGAACCCGGCGCGGGCTCGGTCGGCCTCTCGGGCCGCCCGGTCGAGGGCGAGCGGGATGCCGCGGAGGAGCGCGCCGGCCTCGGCTGATCGGCCCGCGCAGTCGACTCAGAAGTTGAGGAAACCCCAGTTGTGGGGGTCGCGCTCGAGTGCGCCGCGGAGGAGACTCCCAGCCGCCGCCGCCGCCGCCGCCGCCGGCGACGACCGAGGCGAGCGCTCCGCTCGTGACGCTCGATGCCGACGGTGCGGAGCTCGCCGGGCTGGTGGTCCAGGGCGTCGTCGATCAGACGCCGACGATGGACGGTACCTTCGCGCTGTACGTCCCGGCGGTGCAGACGACCGACGCCCACTCCGGCTACCGCGTGCATCACAACCTCATCCGTTCGAACACGCTCGGCGTGGAGTTCGGCGCCGACGGCGAGGCATCCAGCCGCCTCGACGACAACTGCCTGCGGGAGAACCGGTTCGCCGCCGCGAACCAGCGATTCGGCCTCGAGCGTGCATCGATCGAGGACAACGAGGTGTTCCGAACCGCTGTCGTCGGACTCGAGGTCGGTTGGGGTTACCGAGCGGCGGATTCGCTCGACGTCGTCGGCAATGCCGTGCGCGAATCCGTGAACGGCATCACCGTGCAGAACACGAGTGATGTCCGCGTGGCTGGCAACCACGTGGCCGCGTCGTCGAACCGCGCGATCACGATCTCCGCGGGCAACACGGCGACCGAGGTGAACGACAACCTCGTCGAGGGCGGACCCTCGCTCACGACCGTGTCGGCCGGGATCGTCACGGCCGGGCTCGTGCCCGGTCTGGCGCCGAGCTCGGGCGTCGTCATCCGCGACAACACCGTCTCCGGCATCCGGTTCGTGAACTCGGCCGGCAGCCCGTTCGGGTACGGCGTCGCGATCGCGAACTCGTCGGTCGACGGTGCACAGGTCGTCGACAACGTCGCGACCGGTAACGGCCAGGCGGGCATCATCCTCTTCACCAACACGAAGAACGTGCTCGTGCGCGACAACGTCGCCGACGACAACGGCCTCTTCGGCATCAGGGCGCAGGGCACCGGCCTGGTCGGCAACGTCATCGAGGACAACCACATGACGGGCAACGGTTCGTTCGACGCGAGCGACGTCACGGACCCGAACCCGGCGGACGGCATCCAGTTGCTCAACGTCTGGTTCGACAACCACTGTGTCACCGATCAGCCCGCGGGCCTGCTCTGCGGGGCCGGGTAGTGCTCGGATCGAGATTCAGCCGAGCTCGTCGCGGCGACGCGAGAGGTGCGCCGTCTCGGCCGTGTTGCCCGCGAGGGCGATGGCGCGGTCGTAGGCGTCGCGCGCCTCGGCGACGCGACCCAGGCGGCGCAGCAGCTCGGCCCGGGTGGCGTGGAACGCGTGGTACCTCGAGAGCGCATCGCCGAGGCGATCGACGATTGCGAGCGAGGCATCCGGCCCCTCGAGCTCGCCGACCGCGATCGCCCGATTGAGCGCGACGATCGGCGAGCGGTCGAGCCGCACCAGCTGGTCGTAGAGGGCGACGACCTGCGACCAGTCGGTGTCACGGGCATCTCCGGCGTCGGTGTGCACGGCGTTGATCGCGGCGAGCAGCTGGTACCGCCCGGGTGCGACGCCCGAGGCGAGCCGCTCGCGAACGAGCCGGTGGCCCTCGTCGATCAGGTCGCCGTTCCAGTCGTCGCGGTGCTGCTCGGCGAGCGGAACGAGCTCGCCGTCGGCCGACACGCGGGTGGCACGACGCGCCTCGGTGAGCAGCATGAGCGCGAGCAGGCCCGCGACCTCCCCGTCGTCGGGCAGCAGGGCGCGGATGAGCCGGGTCAGCCGGATCGCCTCGGCGGTGAGGTCGGCGCGCACCGGGTCGGTGTCGGGCCCCGTCGCGAGGTAGCCCTCGTTGAAGACGACGTAGAGCACGGTGAGCACCCCGTCGACCCGGGCCGGCAGGTCGGCGGCGGTCGGCAGCCGGTACGGGATGCGGGCGGCCGCGATCTTGTCCTTCGCACGGGTGATGCGGCGCGCCATGGCGCCCTCCTGCACGAGGAACGCGCGGGCGATCTCGGGCACGGTCAGCCCGCCGAGCATGCGCAGGGTGAGCGCGACGCGCGCCTCCATCGCGAGGGCCGGGTGGCAGCAGGTGAACACGAGCCGGAGCCGGTCGTCGTCGATGGCGCCGAGCGGCTCGGGCGGGTCGTCGTCCGAGAGCATGAGGGCCTCCCGTTGCTTGTCGTCGCGCTTGTGCTCGCGGCGGATGCGGTCGATCGCCTTGTGGTTCGCCGTCGTCGTGAGCCACGCGCCGGGGTTCGGCGGCACGCCGTCGCGAGGCCACCGCTCGACCGCGATCGCGAACGCCTCCGCCGCGGCATCCTCGGCGATGTCGAGGTCGCCGAAGCGTCGCGCGAGCGAGGCGACCACCCGCGCCCACTCGTCGCGGTGGGCGCGGGTGATGGCGGCGTGCGCGTCGGTGGTGCTCACCCGAGCAGCATGGGCCGCACTTCGAGGCGGCGGTTGCACGCCTTCGAGCCGTCGGCCATGAGCGCCAGGGCGACGTCGAGGTCGGGCGCGTCGATGATCCAGAGGCCGGCCATGTGCTCCTTCGACTCGATGAACGGGCCGTCGGTGAACACGGGCTCGTCGCCCCGGCCGTCGATCACGGTCGCCGTGCTCGGCGCGGCGAGGCCCGCGGCGAAGACCCAATGGCCGCCCGCCCTGAGGCGGTCGTTGAACGCGTCGATCGCGATCATCTCCTCGTCGGTGCCGGAGTTCGTGCGGTCGTCGATCACGGAAACGAGATAGTGCATCTCACACCTCCACGGAGTGGTTCACGGACATTCTCTCGGGAGGATCCGGCTCTACGCATACTCCGGGCGCCCGGCCGGACGGAAGGTCTGCGCCGTGATGCCCGAGTCGAACGTGCGCGACTCGAGGAGTTCGAGCGCGAAGTCCTTGCCCTCGTCGGGGAACAGTCGGGTGCCCGCGCCGACGATCACGGGAAAGACGATGAGCGTCAGCTCGTCGACGAGCTCGTGCTCGAGCAGCCAGCGGATGAGCTGCCCGCTGCCGTGCACCTGCAGCTCGCCGCCGGGTGCGGCCTTCAGTTCTCGGATCGCGGTCTCGAGGTCGCCCGACAGCACCGTCGTGTCGGCCCACTGCGGCTCGGTGATCGTGTTCGACGCGACGAACTTCGGGCGGGTGTTGAGCGACCGCACGAACGGGTTGTCGAAGTCGTGCTGCACGCCCCAGTAGCCCGCGAAGAGCTCGTAGGTGCGCCGGCCGAACAGGAAGGCGTCGGCGCGCAGGTAGAAGTCGCCGATGTAGCGCTCGGACTCCTCCTCGCCGAGCGGCATCGCCCAGCCGCCTCGGTCGAATCCGGGGTCGAGTTCGGGGTTGTTGCCGCCGTTCGCCTGCATCACGCCGTCGACGGTGACCTGGGTGTTGGTGACGAGCTTCATGACCGTGGGTTCCCTTCTCGGTCGCCCCGCGTGGGCGGCCCTCACCGATGCCACGAACGGGGATGCCACGATCGGACACGTCTCGCGGATTCGAGCGCCGAATCATGGTGACACCGAATTGCAACCAATGGGTTGCGTGTGCGTGGACCAACATGCAACCATAGGGTTGCATTCTTCGTATTCGAGATCACACAGGGAGACATCATGCTGCTCGAGCACAAGGTGGCCGTGATCCACGGCGGTGGGGGATCGATCGGGAGCGCGGCGGCGCGCGTGTTCGCCCGCGAGGGCGCGAGGCTGTTCCTCGCCGGCCGCAGCCTTCCCCGGCTCGAGGTCGCGGCCGCCGCGGCTCGCGCGGAGGGCGCAGAGGTCGACCTCGCGGTCGTCGACGCCATGGACCAGGCGGCCGTCGACCGGCACGTCGATGAGGTGGCGGGGGAGGCCGGCCGCATCGACATCGCCCTCAACGCGGTCGGCTTCGACCACGTGCAGGGGCTGTCGATCGCCGAGACCTCGCTCGACGACTACCTGCACCCGGTGGTCGGCTACCTGCAGACGAACTTCGTCACCGCGAAGGCGGTGGCGCGGCACATGATCGCGCAGCACGACGGCGTGATCCTCACGATCTCGACGCCGGGTGCGCGGCTCACCGGGCGCGGGCTCATCGGCAACGCGGCCCAGTCGGCGGGGCTCGAGGGGTTCTCGCGCGCGCTCGCCGGCGAGCTCGGCCCCGACGGCGTGCGCGTCGTCTGCGTGCGCCCGCACGCGATGGCCGACGCGCTCGAGACGTCGTACACGCGCGACATGTTCGGCCGCATCGCGGAGGCGGGCGGCATCCCGATGGACGAATGGGTCGCCGGACTCGAGGGCACGACCCTGCTCGGGCGCCTGCCCGCGCTCGACGACGTCGCCGAGTACCTCGCGTTCGCCGCCTCCGATCGCGCCGGCGCGATGACCGGCGCGATCGCGAACCTGTCGGCGGGCGCGCTCGTCGACTAGGCCGGGCCGCGGCAGGCGGCAGGCGGCAGCGGCAGGCGGCAGCGGCAGTGGCAGGCGGCCGCACGCGGAGCACCGGGGGGAAGCACGGCGGCCGTCATCTGCGGGCGGCACGGCGCGTGAGAGATTCCCGAAAGAGCTATGCCAGTTCCGCCTCATCGTGAGGCGGAATTGGCATTGCTCGAACGGGAACCGGCCGGTCGAGTTCGGGGCCGGCGCCGCTCGCATTCCGTCGACAGCGAACGGGATGCCTCGGATGCGCGCATTCCGGCCGCCTGAGCCGAAACGGGGTTCAGAATCGGAACATGGTCGAGATCTCCGACGACGACTTCGAGCAGATGGTCTCCGAGGTGTACGACGCCCTGCCCGACGACATGGTGCGGGGCATCGAGAACGTCGCGGTGCTGATCGCGAACCAGCCGCCGGGGGAGTGGCCGCGGCTCTACGGGCTCTACAGCGGGCGTCCGCTGAAGACGCGCGGGGTCTACGGCTACGGCGAGCTGCCCGACCGCATCACGCTCTTCAAGAACAACATGCAGGCGCACAGCAACGACCTCGACGCGCTCCGCACCCGGGTGCGCATCACGCTCGTGCACGAGATCGGCCACTACTTCGGGCTCGACGACGCCAAGCTGCGCGAGCTCGGCTGGGCGTAGCGGACGATCACGTCGACGGCTCGGCCGCGGGTTCGAAGAACAGTGCTTGGAGGTCGTCGGGCCAGTCGGCGCCCCGTCGTGTGCTCGCGTCGACGTAGGTCGCGATCATGAGGCACGTCGAGACCGTCGTGCCCGAGGCATCCGCCATCGTGCACTCGATCATCGCGTCGTGCCCCCGGAACTCGCGCACGAACGACGTGATCGTGACCGACTGGTCGCCGTCGACCGGGCGCAGGAAGTCGATCTCCAGTCGCCGCACCCAGATCATGAAGCCGAGCGTGCCGAGCGTCGGCAGGTCCCAGCCGGCGTATCGCGCGAGGCCCTCCATGCGGTGGTCGGTGAAGTACCTCGCGTAGTTGCCGGTGCTCAGGTGCTGGAACGGGTCGAGCTCGGAGAACGCCACCTGGTGGGTGGTCTTGTAGATGATCGGCGCCCTCGTCATTGCAGCGCTACCGAACGACCTCGACGTCGACGACGCCGAACGTGAACGGGATCATGAACGACTCGCCCGGGGCCGGCGGGTCGAGGGGAATAGCGAAGAACGAGACCATCGTCAGGACCGTCCAGGCGAGCGTGCCGGCGATGATCACGATCACCGCGCGATCGATGATCCGCAGGGCGGATGCCTCGGTGCGACCCGACCGCAGCACGAGGCTGATTGCCACGATGATCGTCACCGCGATCGCGATGAACACGATCGGGCTCGGGCTGAGGGTGACGTTCACGCACGTCGGGGCGACGTCGCCCGGGCCGCCGTTGGTCTCGATGGAGCCGCCGCCGGCGCAACCGCCCTTGCTCGCGTTGCCGATGAAGCTGTAGACGAGCGCCGTGCCCATCGCCGAGAGCAGCATGCCCCGGATGCGGCGGATGACGGTCGCACCCGGCAGCGTCGAAAGCGTGCCGGTGGGCGGTCGGTCGAGCGTCTCGGACATCCGGTCTCCCCCTCGAGTCGGGTTTACCGGCATCGTGGCAGCCGGAGGCTCCGCTCCGCTACCTCCAGTTCGCGCCTCACCCCTGCCCGATGCCCAGCCACCCGTCGGGGCCGTCGCCTCGCGGCTGCGTGCTGCTGCCGCCCGAGGCATCCTTCATCGCCTTCAACTGACGGTCGATCTCGGCCTGGGCCGACATGGTCGCGAGCTGGCGCTCGATGTCGGCGTCGGGTGAGGCGGTGAGGTCTTTGAGGGCGCCGCTCGCGAGCAGCTCGTCGGTCGCGGCGGCGCGGGCCTGCATCTGCGCGACCCGGTCCTTCGCCCGGTCGAGGCTCGCGCCGACGTCGGTGATGCTCGATCCGATGCCCGCGACGGCCTCGTTCGCCTTCACCTGCGCCTCGGAGGCGGTGTAGGTCGCCTTGATCGTCTCCTTCTCGATGCGGAAGGCGGCGACCTGCTCCGACAGCTGGCGCTCGCGCTGCTGCAGCTGGGCGGTCTGCTGCTGCATCGACGCGTACTGGTCCTGCAGCTTGGCGACCTGCGTCTCGAGCAGCGCACGGCGCTCGAGGGCCGCGCGGGCGAGGTCTTCGCGACCCTGCGCCATCGCCTCGCGGGCCTGTTCCCCGAGACGCTGGTAGCGCGTGCCCATCTCCTGCCCCTGCAGGTCGATGCGCTTCTTCGCGGTAGCCACGTCGGCGACCGCCTGGCGAACCTGCTGGAGCAGTTTCACCTGCTGCTCGTAACTGTCGTCGAGGGTCTCGCGCGGGTCTTCGATCTTGTCGAGCGCCTTCTTGGTCTTGCTGCGGAAGATGGTGCGCACGCGTGCGGAGTTGTCGCTCATGGTCGGGTCTCCTTCAGGTCGAACGTCTGACGGGGTCGGTGCGGTCGGTGGTCGGCGGTCGACGCCCGGGTCGGCGGCCGGATGGGCACGACGCGTTCATCGCGCCGATTGAGCCGGCGCAGCTCGTCGACGCCCTCGGCGAGGGCCGCGACCTCGCGTTCGACGTCGGCCTGCAGGTCGGTGAGGGTCTCGTCGGTCGCACCCGTGAGCCCGGATGCCACGGCCGAACGCAGCCGGCGCACGAGCCCCGCGACCTGGTCGACGCGGTCGGCGGCGAGGGGCAGCTCGGCGGCGAGCACGGCCTGGTCGGTCTCGCTCTCGAGCAGGCGCAACTGCAGGTCGAGGGCGGCGCCCTCCTCCCGGATGCGTCGGAAGAGCCGCGGCAGCTCGCCGTGCGCCGCACCGCGGCCGTCGGCGCGCTCGGCGGCGAGGTCGATGGCGGCCTGCCCGCTGTCGAGCATCTCGGCGAGGCGCACGCGCAGGGCGAGCACCCGCCGGCGCGGGCCGCGGCTGAAGCCCGCACGGGCCCGCAGCGCGGTGTCGGCGACCGCGCGACTGCGACGGATGCGTCGATAGACCGCGCGCGCGACGAGCACGACCGTCGTGATCGAGACGATGACCATGACCACGAACGCGACGAAAATGCCGAGCAGTACCTCCACGGCTCACACCCCCTCCGACGCGGCATCCTCGCCCGCGTCGCAAACGCGATATAACGCAATCTACGCTCGGGTCGGCCGCGGGCCTAGCGCTCACTGCGAATTCGGAGGCGGCGGTCCCGATCGCGAGTGATGGGGAGTGCTGCCCATCGTGCTCGCTCCCGCCCCCGTGGTGGGATGCTGGTGAGCTGCGCAGGGCAGCGCAGAACGGAGTGATGATGGCCGACGTCGACCTCGACCTCTCCGCGCTTCGCGTCGCGCGCACCCGCGTCGGCGGGGCGCTCGACACGTTCTCGTCCGCCGATCGCGTCGGCGACGACCTCGCCGACCTGATCGGCGAAGACCGGCTGGCCGACCGGGTGCGCGACTTCGCCGGCAACTGGGACCACAACCGGGGCAAGCTCGAAGAGCAGCTCGAGACCGTTCGCGACTGGCTCGACGCGATCATCGAGACCTTCACCGAGCTCGACGAAGAGATGGAGGGCTGATGAGCTCTGGACTCGCGATCGAATTCGAGGACGTCTTCGCGGGGCGGCCGGCGCAGCTCGAGACCCGCGCCCGCCGCCTGCAGTCGACGGCCGACGCCATCGAGCGGGCCGCCGAGGCGTTGCGCGACCTCGTCGACGACCAGGTCAGCACGTCGACCGAGCAGGTGGGCGACAGCGCCGAAGAGGCGGCGAGGGGGCTGCGGCGCGCGTACCGCCGGTACAGCGGCACCGCGTCGGCTCTGACGACGTTCGCCGTCGAGCTCGGCCCCGTGCAGGAGCGGGCCCGCGCCGCCGTCGACGACGCCGACTTCCACCAGGACCGCATCTACAGCCTGCAGGGCGACCTCGGCGACCTGAACAACAAGATCACCCAGGCCGAGGCGGCGGGCAAGTCGAGCAACGACCTGCGCGACGACCTCATGACGGCGAACAACGACCTCGCGGCCTCGCACCGGCACATCCGCGAGGCGCGCGGCGTGCTGTACGACGCGCGCGACCAGATCCGGGATGCCGCCGACCGGGCCGTCCGCGAGATCGAGACGGCCATCGAGCACGGCGCCGACTCGTTCGGCGACAACTGGAACCAGTTCTGGGGCGGCGTCGGCGATGTGCTCTCGTCGGTCGGCGAGTGGCTCTGGGACGTCTTCAAGCCGGTCGTCGACTGGCTCGTGCAAGAGCTCAGCGAGCTCGTCTCGGCACTCATGGTGCTGCTCATGGTGGTCATCGGCGCCGCCCTGGTAGGGATCGTGTTCACCGCGTTCGGGCCGCTCGGCCTGCTCGTGCTCGGGCTCGCGCTCGCCGCGGCGATCATCGCGCTGCCGATCGCCGAGCAGGCCGGCAAGCCGCAGCTGCTGCGCAGCCGCAAGGAGACGACGAGCGACGACCGCGAGGCCCGCGACTACCAGAGCCTCATGGCGCAGCTGGCGAAGCAGGACCAGAACGGCAAGGAGGCGTTCAGCGAGATCCGAGTCGTTGCGGTATACGACAAGGACGGCCACATCGTGTCGTGGCGCGTTCAGACGCCGAGCACGCAGGTCTGGTCGCCGTTCAACACCGACGGGGCGATGAACGACCTGCGCACCGACCTGATGCTGTCGCTCTACCCCGAGATGCGCACCCAGTACGAGGAGGCGGTATGGCAGGCGATGACCGACGCCGGCGTCTTCAAGAACGATGCGCCGATCATGTTCACCGGCTGGTCGCTCGGCGGCATGATGGCCGGTGAGATGGCCACCGACCCGCGCGTCGCCGACCGTGTCGAGTCGGTCTTCGTCGCCGGCTCGGCGATCGACAAGCACTACAGCGACATGCCCGACGGCGTACGCGTGACGCAGATCAAGAACGGCATCGACCCCGTGCACACGCTCGAGTTCGCGGGCCTCGACCCGATCGACTCGCTCGCGGTGTTCGACTCCGACTGGCAGGAGTACCGGCCGCTCTCGTGGCCGATGCACGATTCCACGATGTACGGCGACGCGGCCGAGTACTATCTGCCCGAGCCGCGGCCGGGCGACGAGATCTTCTTCACCGAGGAAGATGGTGCATATGAGGAGGTCTACGTTGCCCAGTACACCCGCGGCTCGTAAGCGGGGCGCCCGCATCAAGATCCTGTCGGTCGTCACGATGCTCACGGTCGGCGCCGCGCTCGTCGGCTGCACCGCGAATGCCGACGTGAGCGACCTCGAGTCGCAGCTCGCGGGCATCGACAACGTGAACGGCGCGACCGCGGCGGTGACGCACCCCGGGGCACCGTGGAACACCCAGGTGGTCGTCGCGCTCTACCTCGACGATGCGTCTGACGAAGGCGTCGTCGAGGCGGTTCGCGCCGCGGCACCGGTGCTGTCGGCCGATCCGGTCGCGTCGCGGCACGACGTCGTGCTGAGCTTCATCGACGGTCAGCGCAGCGACTACGAGTCCGAATTCGACGCGCAGAGCGACGAGGTCAGTGTGACCCCCGAGGTGTACGCGGCGCTCGGCATCCGCGATCGCGGCGCCTGGTTCCTGCAGCTCTCGCCGAACCAGGTCCGCGACATCGCGGGCGCCGAGTGAGCGGCGAGATCGGTGAGCTCGCGCCGCCGAAGCTGACCTTCCAGCTGCCCGGGCGCTGGCTCACGGTCGACCCCCGCGACGAGCGGGTCGCGAGCGACCAGGTCGACGCGGCCGTGCGCGAGCTTGTGGGCGTCGCCGACGACGCGGCGATCGCCCGTCGGCGGCTGCGCGACAGCTTCGATCGCGCGATCGCAGCGGCCCGCAAGGCCGACGCGCACGCGCTGCTCCTCTGCATCGAGGCCGCGCCCGGCGTCGCGCTGCCCGCGTCGCTCACCGTGCACGCACCTGCACGCCTGCGCATGACGCCCGCGGTCGGCACCTCGGCCGACGCCGTGCTCGGCGTGCTGGCCAAGGGGCTCGCCTCCTCCGACGCGGCGGCGACCCTGGCCGACACCGTTCGTCGACTCGACGGGCCGCGGGCGAGCATGCTGCGCACCGAACGGCAGTACGAAGAACTCGTCGAAGAAGACGGGGTCTCGGTCACCGCCGTGCGCCTCGAGGTCGACTACTGGTTCGCGGTGCCGGGGTCGAAGCAGGTCGTGCTCGCGAGCTTCGCGACCCCGCTCGGCGAGATCCGCACCGCGATGCTCAACCTCTTCGACTCGATCGCGCTCGCCGCGTCGTTCGACCCGGCGATGGCCGCCACGACCCGGTCGGTCGAGTAGCGCGAAGCGCGTATCGAGACCACCCGACCCGGTCGGTCGAGTAGCGCGAAGCGCGTATCGAGACCACCTCTCGGCAGTACCTTCGTCCCTCCCGATCGGTGACATTCGTCTCTGCCCGCGTCGCCGCGCCCTTCGTAGCGTCGCAGACATGAATACGACGACCCACCAGCTCCAGCAGAACCACACCGCCGACGAGACCCGCGCCGAGGCCGCGGCCGCCCGACGCCGCCGACTCGCCCGGCTCGCGACCATCGCTGCGGCGATCGTGCTGCCGCTCCTCGTCTGGGCGATCGCAGTGCCGCTCGCGGGGCTCGACCTCATCGCCGGTGCCGGCGCGACGGCGCAGACCGTGACCCCGGCGTCGATCGTGATCGTCGGCCTCGTCACGGGGTTCGCCGCGTGGGGCTTCATCGCCCTGCTCGAGCGGTTCACCCGGCACGCGCGCCGCACGTTCGCGATCGTCGGCTGGCCGCTGCTCGCCCTCTCGCTGCTCGGGCCGGTCGGCGCCGGCGCTTCGGGCGGCGTGCTCGTCGCCCTCCTCGTGATGCACCTCGTCACGGGCTCCGCGCTCATGATCGGCATGCCCCTCGCCGCCCGCCGCGCCGCGACGCGACCGAACCCCGGCCAGGGGCGGTGAGTAGATTGACGCACGGAGCAAGCCAGAACGCCGAGCCGACCAGGATGCGTGACGTGATGACGACGACCGAAGACCCGCAGGCGGCACCGCGCACGGCGGCGTGGCTCGCCTACCGGCCCGTTCCGTGGCTCGCGCTCATCGCGGCGCCGGTGCTGCTCGTCGCCCCGCTCGTCTCGGCGATCACGGCCGGCAACCCGGCGCGCATCGCGTACGTCGTGCTCATCGGGCTCGCGTTCGCGGCATCCGTCTCGCGGCCGTTCGGAGCCGGGCGCCGCCCGGGCGGCGCCACCGAGGTCTTCTTCATCGCGCTGCTCGCCCTCTGCACCGGCTACCTCGTGCTCTGGCAGTCGGGGCAGGCCCTGCTCTTTCCGCTGCTCGCGGTCGCCGCCTCGCTCGCGGTGCGCCGCCGGTGGGCGATGGGGGTGGTGGGCTCCGTCGCGGTGACGGGCGCGCTCGCCGTCGGGTTCGAGGCCTGGTCGCTCGAGGCCGCGGTGCTCGTCGGCTTCGCCGCGTTCGCGGGCGGGGCCGGCAACTACCTCGTGCAGTACTACGTGGCGCTGGCCCGCGAGCTCGATCGCACCCGCGAGCGGCTCGCCGTCGCCGCCGTCGGCGAGGAGCGCCTGCGGTTCTCGCGCGACCTGCACGACCTGCTCGGGCACTCGCTCTCGGTCATCGCGGTGAAGGCCGAGGCCGCGCGACGCATGATGAGCCGCGATCCGGATGCCGCGACCGGGCACATCGCGGATGTCGAGGCGATCGCCCGCGACGCGCTCGGCGAGGTGCGCTCGATGGTGGCCGGCTCGCGATCGGCGAGCCTCGGCGACGAGGTGGCGAACGCGCGTCGCACCCTCGAGCAGGCCGGGGTCGCGACATCCGTCACCCTGCCCGACCGGCCGTTGCCGGTCACCGTCGACGCCGTGCTCGGCTGGGTGGTGCGCGAGGGTGCGACGAACGTGCTGCGCCACTCGGTGGCCCGCGAGTGCGTCATCGCGGTCTCGGTGACCGACGGGCGCGCCGTGGTCGACTTCTCCGACGACGGCCCCGAGCGGGCCGGTCGTTCGTCATCGTCGGATGCCTCGGGGGCGACGTTCGAGCCGGGCAACGGGCTCCGCGGGCTGCGCGAACGCGTCGAAGCGGCTGGCGGCGAGTTCGCCGTCGAGACGGCGCCGCGGTTCCGCCTCACGGCCGTCGTGCCGATGCCCGGGGAGGCGGGGCGATGAGCGCGCCGACTACCATCCTCATCGCCGAAGACCAGCGCATGATGCGCTCGGCCCTCGCCACCCTGCTCGAACTCGAGCCCGATCTCACCGTCGTGGGCGCGGTCGAGCGGGGCGACGAGGTCGTCGCGGCGGCCGAGCGGTTGCAGCCCGACGTCGTGCTGCTCGACATCGAGCTGCCCGGACCGAGCGGGCTCGACGTGATCGCGCCGCTGCGCGCCGCAGTGCCCGCGTGTCTCGTCGTGGTCGTCACGACCTTCGGACGACCCGGGTACCTCGCGCGGGCGCTCGCGGCGGGGGCGAACGGATTCCTCGTGAAGGACGATCCGGTCGAGCAGCTCGCCGCGGCGATCCGGCGGGTGCGGGCGGGGGAGCGGGTCGTCGATCCGCAGCTCGCCGCCGAGGCGCTCGGGGTGCGCGACAACCCGCTCACCGGGCGCGAAGCCGACGTGCTGCGGGCATCGGCCGACGGCGCGACCATCCACGACATCGCCGAGCAGCTCTTCCTCTCGACGAGCACCGTGCGCAACTATCTCTCGAACGCGATCGGCAAGCTCGACGCCCGCAACCGCATCGAGGCGCTCACGATCGCCCGCGACAGAGGGTGGTTGTGACCGCTCGTCGGCGGAGGTCGGTCGAGTAGCGCGCAGCGCGTATCGAGACCACCGCAGGTCGGTCGAGCGGCGAGCCGTTATCCGAACGGAGCAGGCCCGAGCAGACGACACGCCTCGGCCGCACCCGGCACGACGGCGATGTCGCCGTCGGCCAGCACGCACGCGGTGAGTTCGGCGGGCGGCTCGTGGTACTCGGGTGTGGGATCGAGCGGGTCGCCGCCGAAGGGAAGCGCGCCCTGCGTCCACATCTCGCGGCAGACGTCGAGGGCGTCGTCGACCGTCGGGCTGCCCATGCGCTGCTCGTCGAGCATCGCCTGCGCGTCGGCGTACTTGCCGTCGGGGCCGCGTTCGACGGACTCGAGGCAGTGGATGATCGAGTACTCGTCGCCGCCCGAGCCGAGCAACGAGGCGCCCGCGACGGTCGTCACGCCGATGGCGGCGAGCGCGAACGGCGAGATCCAGCGCACCGCCTTCCAGCGGCGCCTCCGCCTCGCCGTCGGCTCGTTCTCGACGGTCTCGACCAGAATCTGCCTGATCTGATCGGTGCGCGTTCGTGGTTCTTCGTCTGAAGCGTGCTTCACGGGGAGCCCTCTGCGCTCGGTGGAGCGCCTTGGACCTCGTTACTGCGACGGCCTCACGACCGTGAGCACGTAGGTGTCGGGGTCGGGGCAGGCATCGTGCAATGCGGCATCCATCTCACGATCCATGAATCGCTCGTCGTCACCGGCTGAGGGGAACCAGACGAACCCCGGGTAGGTCTCGACCCAGACGTCACGCCCAGGCGGGTCGGCCACCTCGATGCCGTTCGCGGCGAGGCACGGTGCGTAGAACTCGGTGAGGTAGTCGTAGATCCACCCGAGCTCGGCGTCGTTCGGCCCCGGGTCGGTGAACTTCGTCGGGTGCGCCGTGTCGCAGGAGTACCCCGCGATCGCTTCGGCCTCGCTGCCGCTGCCCGACCAGCTGATGGAGTCAGGCGGCCCGTCGGTGTTGCCGGCAACCCGACCCTCGTCGACCGTCAGGCCTGCCGACTGGTAGCACTCGCGCAGCACGTCGATGCGGTTCTCGTCGGTGACGTAGCCCGCGAACACGACCTCGGGGCGCACCGCGTCGGGGAAGCTCGCGACCACGCCCTGCCAGCGCGCGTCGGCGTCCGCGAGCCGCTTCGCCTCCGACTCCGCCTCGGTGAGCGGCGGGTCGGACTCGGGGTACGGCGCCCAGTCGGGCATCTCGATGCTCACGACGGCGGAGGCCGGGTCGGTGGGCGCGGCGGTGACGGCGTCGGCGGCGGGCGACGCACATGCCGTCAGCACGAACACGGATGCCACGGGCACGGCGAGGCTCCAGGCCGCGAGCGTTCGTCGGCGGCCGGGTGATCGGTGTGACCCGTTGATCTCGTGTTCGCGCATGCGCACCTCCGGTTCGTCGTCGAAGCGTGGGAACGGCCCATAGAGATATGTCCGGAGGGGCGCCGAAGGTTCCCGATTCGTGCCGAAGCGGCCAGGTCGGGTTCAGACGCCCTACGCCCAGGGGAGGCGCGTCGACACGGGCTCGGGGGCCGGCAGCGAGCCGGGCACGATGCGCCTGACGGATTGCGGCGTCGCGCCGATCTGCAACACGGACACGCGACCTCCGACGCGGACGGCGGCGAACGAGCTCTCGAACGGGACCTCGTCGGGAATCGGGATGTGGTGTTCGCCGGCGTCGAGCTCGCCCTCGAACGCCGTCACCGTGTGTCCCACCGGCTCCGGCGGCACGAACGTGCCCCAGATGCCCTCGACCGCGACCGGTGCGGCGTCATCGAGCTTCACCCGGAGCACCCGGGACTCGGCGTCGTAGTCGACGTCTGGAGCGGCGCCGTTGAAGAACTGCTCGACCTGCGCGACCAGCAACGGTGCCACGCCACCGAGGCCCGGCATGAACGTCACCCCGGGATTGAGGTCGCGGATGTCGACCTGGAGCTGCTCCTTCTTCTCCGGCGGCACCATTCCGCCGAAGATCACGAGGTCGACCTCGCGAAAGTCGTAGTCGTCGAGCAGCTGATCGAACTGGTTGCTGGCGTTCGCGCCGTAACCGCGCTGACGCAGCATCGCCACGGTGTCGACGAGTACCGCCGCGCTGCGCCCCACGATGAGTACGCGAGAAGTACGTGCTGACATGATCTGCCCCTTTGTTGGTTGATCCAATGTTGGTACGGCCAACATAGCAAACTGTTGGCCGCGCCAACAAGTGTCTAGAATCCGGGATATGCGCGAGACTCCTTCCGGTCGCACGCCAGACCGCCTCAAAGACCGGCCCACGTGGCTGCTCGGCCGAGCCGCCGCGAGGGCGTCGGCATTGCTCGCGAGCGGATTCGAAGCCCACGGCGACGGTTTGCGCGGGTACCACTACCGGCTGCTCGCCGCGCTCGACCAGTTCGGACCGGCCAGTCAGGCCGACCTCGGGCGAGGCACCGGCATCGACCGCAGCGACGTGACGGCGGCCCTCGCGCAGATGTCGGAGCGCGGACTCGTCGCCCGCGAGGTCGACCCCCGAAATCGACGGCGCAACATCGTGTCGATCACGACGGCCGGTGCGGCGACGTTGCGCGAGCTCGACGAGGTGCTCGACGGCATTCAGGAGGCGCTGCTCGCCCCGCTGTCGCCGACCGAGCGAGCGCAGTTCGCCAAGATCATGACCCGGCTCGCCGAAGCTGACCACTCGTAGGCCGATCCAGCGAACGGGCGGTCGAGGGCAGGTGGATGTCGCGGCCGATGTCGCCGCTCAGTGAGGGTTTCGGCGACAACGCGGAAAGCGCAGCGCGACTGTGATGCCCGTCGCTCGAGGCGGCTACGACCGAGGTTTGACGGCGGACGCCGGCGCTGCCACAACCCGCTCCGGTACATCCGAGGGCGGCTGAGCCCGTCGCCGCGCCGGCGCATTCGCGATGAAGACCCCGGCGACGAGCACGAGCCCGCCGACGGTCTCCCATACGTTCGGAATCTGGCCGAGCAGCAGTGCTGCCGACGCCATGGCCACGACGGGCGCGAGCAGCACCCACGGCACGACCGACGCCGAGCGGTTGCGCGCGAGCAGCCCGTTGAAGATCGCGTAGCCGACGAGCGTGCAGAGCCCCGCCGTGTAGAGCGTCGAGACGATCGGGCGCCAGCCGAACGCGGCGATGCCTGCGGCGATCGCGTCGGGTCCCTCGATGAGCGCCGACAGGCCGAGCGCGGGCAGCGGTACGACGAGCGACGACCACACCGTGAGCGACAGCGCGCCGAAGCGCTTCGCGGGCGCGACCGGGCCGGCCTTGCGCGAGATGACGTTGCCGATCGCCCACGAGAGTGCGGCGAGCAGGCACAGCACGACGGCGATCGCCGGGGCATCGCCGTCGCGACCGAGCGCGACGACGCCGAGCCCGACGGTGCCGACGAGCACGCCGATGGTCTGCAGGCGGCTGGGGCGCTCGCGCAGGGCGAGGGCCGCGACGACGATCGTCAGCACGACCTGCGCCTGCAGCAGCAGCGCCGCGATGCCGGGCTGCAGGCCGAGCGCGATCGAGGTGTAGAGCAGGGCGAACTGGCCGAGGCTCATGAAGAGGCCGACGCCGACGACGGTCTTCCAGCTCGCGAGCGGGCGCGGCACGACGACCACGGCGAGGGCGACGACGGCGAAGCGCACGGCGACGAAGAACAGCGGCGGGATGCCGCTCATGCCCCAGTCGATCACGACGAAGTTGAAGCCCCACATCGTCGCCACCAGGGCGGCCAGCAGCATGTCGCGTCTCGTCATGGTCTCTACTTCACCGCGAAGCATCCGGAAACACCAGCGATCATTTGTGCGCGTGATTCGGTAGCATCCGTACATGATCGATCTCGAAGCCGTGGTCGCCCTGCGTGCCGTGGCGACCAACGGAAGCGTCGCGGCCGCGGCCGATGCGCTCGGCTTCACGCCGTCGGCGGTGTCGCAGCAGATCAAGCGCCTCGAGCGCGGCACCCGCGTCGCCCTGCTCGAACGCGCCGGCCGCGGGGTCGTGCTCACCGACGCCGGGCGTCACCTCGTCACGTCGTCGGCGACCGTGCTCGCCGACCTCGAACGTCTCGAGGCCGACCTGCACCTGGCCGGCGGGGTCAGCGTGGCCGATGGGGCGCCCCGCCGCGTCACCGGCGAGGTGCGCATCGGTGCGTTCTCGACGGCGGTCCGCGGCATCCTCGTCGATGTGCTGCCGCGGCTTCGGGCGGAGCATCCCGAGCTGCGGGTGCCGATGCGCGAGAGCGAGCCGTGGGAGACGATCGCGCTCGTCGCGTCGGGGCAGCGCGACCTCGGCATTGTGCACCGGTGGGGCGGGGTCGCGCTCGCGATGCCCGATCACCTCGTCGAGACGCCCCTGTTCACGGATGTCGCGGACGTGATCCTGCGGCGCGACCACCGCCTCGCGCTCTCGGGCGCCGCCGAGCTGACGCCGGCCGATCTCGCCGACGAGGAGTGGATCGCGACGTTCGACTCGACGATCTGCCGGCAATGGCTGCGGCGGCTGTTCGACGGCGTCTCGAACGCGCCGCGCGTCGTGCACGAGTCGATGGAGTTCGAGAACCACCTCGAGCTCGTGCGCGCGGGGCTCGGGGTCGCGCTCGTGCCGCGGATGGGGCGGCCGGCGTTGCACCCGGATCTGGTGGCGATTCCGACGGTGCGGCCGGCGTCGACGCGCGGGGTGTCGGCGGTGCATCGGCGCAGCCAGGCGGACTCGCCGGCGCTGCAGGTGGTGCTGGATGCGGTGCGGGAGCGCTTCGCATCGTCGCTGACTGACTGAGAGTTCGACCTTCAACTGTGATGCTCTGCCGAGTCGATCAGCGATGCAAACTGCACGTTTGTCAGCACCGGCAGTCCAAACTCTCTGGCCTTGTCCTGCACCGCCTCGTCGTCGGTGACGACGATCCACTCTGGTGCGTCTAGGTACTGACTGTCCTGCGTTCGACCATCGAGGGCGGAGGCTACAACCAACGGATCGGCGCCGCCCTTGTTGGCGTACAGGTCAACGAGACCCGTATCGTCGGAGGGGATCGTTGCCATGACTTCGACGAGCCAATCGAGGACCCCGCGTGTAAGTGGGTGCAGATTCTTCCGCAGGGCATCAATGTCGGGGAAACCTTTTGCCTCGCGCAGAACCGCATCGGGTATGACCGCGTTCTCTTGGAAGAATGCGCTCGCGCGACGGTGTCGCCTCAGATAGGTCAGGGCGTTCGTGTCCACGACGTACCTCTGCCCGAAGTCGTCGTTCACGAAACGACTCTCCTGAGATCGTTGATCTGATGTGGCCGAATGTGGTTCAGACACACGGTGCGGCAGAACTCACCGGGTGAAATACTTGTCGCATCGAGCGCTCGCAGCATGCGTCGAGCGAGTTCCCGACTACCGTACTTCCGCACGGCGTTCTCAGGCAGAATCGGGCTTCGAGCGCCGATCTTCGGCCGGTTTCGAAACTCGGCTCGCAGCTCGTCGAGGTACATCGTGGCAATTTCGGTGCTGAGCATGCCGAGTCGCATTGCGCGAACAGTGACCGCGCTCGGCGTTACCTTGAACTCATCAGATGCCGCCTTCACTTCATCGAGAGATGTAAGGCTGACGGCTCCAAGACGCTCCTTCGACATGAGCATTGCGCCAGCTACGTCGTACTCGTGGCCAAGGTCGGTTTCGGTACTGCCGCCGTCCCAAGTCATGGGTGCAAAGATCCGCCGTGCAACGAGCACCGCCATCAGTGTCAGAGTGAAGAGGGTCCTCCCGACTGGTTCCTGGCCGTCGCCGTGGTCGCCTCCAGCAAGGAAGATGAAGGGCACTTTGCTATCGCGGATCGTCATGCCGCTGAAGCTCACATGGGTAAGGCGCTGAGGCATGTAATGCTGCACGCTGCGGGAGACGAGTACCTGGTTCGCCTCCAGCCGATCGATCATCAAATCGAGGGCGGCCTCCTTGTTTCGGCATCCGCGGATCGAGTCGTGAGCAAGACCCAGCGCCGACATGAGTCGCTCCGCATCCGCATCCGCATCCGGCGAAACGCCAAGCTTGCGAAGCATCCCGACGATTCTGTTCCCCGTGAGGGAGCTGTCGTGCTTCTTCAGCAATTGCTGCTTACGGATGAGATCTTTGACGATCAGTTCGACGTCACGAAGTTCTACTCGCGCTCGGGAACCAATTGAGAACGTCTCCTTGCTGACGCCGGCGAGTAGCTTTTGTGTCTTCTTGGCCACTTGCGCCTCGACGAGGGGGAGTGGAGCGAAAAAGAGGGGGTACGGGATCTCACCCTTGTTCGCGAGATAGACGAGGTCGGCGAACTTGATGTTGTGCGACTCGAGCGCACGCTCGTAGCCCTTGTATGTACCTGCGACGGAGTTGTCGAGCAGAGTCGTGAACACCGCATCGTCGATCGGGACGGTGGAGCCGCCGAGGAGCACATCTATCGGCATGTTGTAGCCCGGAGATCCATAGCTCGATGATCGATCGCGCGAGCGACGCCACGAATAGCGGCCGGTTCCGAGAACACGACTCCTTGATCGCTGCTCTTCATGAGCCAACCGTAATGAGTCTTGCACCAACCATCAGGCATTTCTGGGTGGGTTCATCGATAGACGAACGTGCTGGATTCTCGAAACGAGGTCCCGATTCGATCAGCCCTCGTCGGTGACTGCTTCCGAAAACGGTCGCGACCCTCGCCGAGATTCAGGCCGGATCGATCCGCAGCACCGGCGACGACTCACCGACGGTGAGGTCGTCAACGACCCGGATGCCGCGAGCAAGGTCGTCGACCGCCCCGATGACCGTCCCGAACCGCTCGCGATCGCTGCACACGGCCGTGACGGTCACGAGGTGCGTGCCGAGATCCCACGTGTAGGTGGCGAACG
Source organism: Agromyces cucurbitae (assembly GCF_058349945.1). Classification (NCBI taxonomy): domain Bacteria; kingdom Bacillati; phylum Actinomycetota; class Actinomycetes; order Micrococcales; family Microbacteriaceae; genus Agromyces; species Agromyces cucurbitae. Next base: position 1,291,989 of record NZ_JBYRES010000001.1, read on the forward strand.
GCGGGCGACCGCCCGGCGGCAGCGCCATGACGAGCTTCTCGCCCACGCCGAGGTAGGTGCCGCGGAACTCCTCGGTGTCGTCGTACTCGATCGGCATCGAGGCTCGCGCGATTCGGATCTCGGGCGTCGCCGTCTGCACCTGGGCCATCACGACCAGTAGGTCGGGCTCGGCCTTCCAGACCCACACGAGCACCCGCCCCGCCGCCTTGCGCATCAGCAGCGGCACGGCCTGACTCAACGCCCACGCGCTGAAGCCGCCGCCCTTCGAGGGCTCGGCGCTCGGCCCCTTGGCCTGCGACAGCAGCATGCCGATCGCCTGCTTGCGGGCGCGGCGGCCGCGGAATCCGAGGGAATCGGTGACGGGCACCCACTTGGAGCGATCGGGTTCTGCGTGGAGACGGGGCACGCTGCCAGCCTAGGATGCGACTCCTGTGCGCGACACGGGCGGCACTAGGGTGATCGCGTGGCACTCGATCCGAAGCTCGACGCTGCTGTCAGGGATATCGACTCGCACGCAAAGCAATTGCGCAGTGGGTGGTGGTGGATGGGCTGGGTGAGCATCGGCATCGCGGGTATCGCTGGGGCGGGTGCTGGCATTGCTGCACGTGAGGGCGGTGTTGCTCTCGCCCTGATGGGTCTTCTCGCGGTGATCGTGGCATCAGTCTTCATGTGGTTCGAGCTGCAGCATGCCGCGCGAGTTCGCGCGGCAGAGCAAGTGGCTCCCCGCGCAGCAGTGATGCCGTTCCTCGTGACAGCTCGACTCCCGTACGAACTCGATGCGGCCGGCGCGGCTGTCGGGCGCCGCGCGCCGTACGTTTCGAATCCGGGCTTCGGTCTCCTCGTCGCCGATGAGAGCGGCATCCGAGTCTTGTCGGGTTGGGCGAGCTCTACCGACGTCGCCATTCCACGTAGGAACGTCGACGACATCGCCCTCGGCACAATCGAGTATCCGTTCGGCGTCGCTCAGTCGGTCGACCTGCTGATCGAAGGCGCGACTGAACCGGTCCGCTTGTCGTTCCGTCCGTTGAGGATGCCGAATCATTACTTCGGTGTAGAGCGACCTGAGATCATTGCCCGCTACATCGAGGCGTTACGTGCGGCCATAGAGACGCAAGAGCGAGCTGACTGAGGCCCACGCCAGCCGGTTACATCATCGACTGCAGCAGTCGGGTGGCCTGCTGGTTGTCGCTCGTCGCGAGCACGACCCGGTTTCGCGAGGCGACGTAGACGAGCGAGATGTTGATGCCCGCCTCGGCGAGGGCGCGAGCCATCCCACCGAACACGCCAGGTGTGTCGAGGTCGGGCTCGGGCAGCGCCGGACTGACGATGACGTCGGTCTCGGCATCGATCGCGATGCCGGCCCTCTCGAGCGCCGCCCTGGCGCCCGCGACGTCTTCGACGAGGATGTGGACGGCGCCCCGCCCGCCCTCCATGAGCGCGCAGAGGCCCTCGATGTTGACGCCCGCGTTGCCGAGCGCCTCGCCGAGTCGAGCCCCCTCGCCGGGCTGGTCCTCGAGGGTGACCAAGAGATCCTTCGCCATGACGGCACCTCCTTCTCGGGCTGACTCAGGTCTACGCCGGTGGGGGTGGTGCGTCAACGACTCGACGAGCATCGAGTGATGGGACATGTAGAGACCGAAGAAACGCTTCTGCCGGTTCCATGGCGGCGTTCTGCCCGATCGATTCGATCGCGGCATTCTTCACATGGCTTGACGTGTCGTGAGCGAGGTTGGTCGCATCACCTCGGATCATTGCTCACGTCACGCCGTCGCCGATCTGGATACTGACCGCGAGCGGGAGCGTGACAGGACTCGCTGGATCCGGGTAGCGGGCCGGGCCGGCGTTATCGCCGCGTCACCAGTCCCTGTCGATTTTGGCGAGTTGTCAACTGAGACCCGGTGCTGTCGAGCGAATTTGGGGCACAATCGAGGGACCCATTGTCACGGAGGACGAAGCGTTGCCTAATCCATCAGTCGCTGACCTGTATGAGTCGTTGTCGCGTGATCATGGCCAGGTCGTCGAAAACGTGGTGAGGGGTCACTACTGTTTTTGGCTCGGATCCGGAATCTCTAAGCGGCGTGCGAGGACGGTCCCCGCGTTCCTTCAGGGCCTCCTGGAGTTTCTCGTCGCAAGGCTGGAACCAGAGGCCGAGGGCCCGCATCGGGTCGCTCTCCACGAAATCCTTCGGATTGCTCGCTTTGAGATTAACGATGAGCATCAGCTCGAGAACCTCATAGATTGGGAGGAACTTGGGTCGATCTGCAATGCCCTCGCAGATCAATACTCGGCGGCCTTGGACGTCGATGTCGACGGCTTTCCCGCCGACTACCTGCTTTGGGAAGGCATCGATGTCGTGGCCCAGTATGCAGGGCCTATGGACCCCGATATCGAGCATGTCGCAGTTGCGATGCTTGGCGCTGAAGGGGCAGCACCGATTCTTGTCTCGGCGAATTGGGATCCACTGGTCGAACGCGCCTACGATCTCCTTTTCGGTTCGCGGGTTGGCCTACTGAAGGTTGAGGTTCATCCTGACGAGTTCCGGCCGCCACACGCTCGAACTGAGTTGGTCAAGTTCCACGGGGACGCAACGCTCGCGCACGCACAGGAGGATCGGTATCGACCGCTAATGATCGGGCGCAAGTCGCAGATCTTCGATTGGATCACCGATCAGAGTTTTCGGGCTCTTCGCGAGAGACTTACTGGAATCGTGCGCGATCACCCGAGCCTGATCGCTGGGCTCTCCGCGCAGGATGCCGACATTCAAGCTGTGTTCGGCTCGGCGGCTGACATGAACCCATGGGTTTGGCCGTCTGACACCGGCGCCGTGGTTGTGGCGACTCCGCAGTTGGGGACAGATCAGAAGCAAGTCCTCAAGCAGGCCTACTCCACAACCTATGCTCCGAATTCGCGACAAATACAAGAGGACGCCTGCCTTGGTGCCTATCCACGCGTAGTTTTTCTCGCTCTGCTCGTGCACGTATGGAAATCAAAACTCCTTGTCGCCGTTGACGAGCTCAAGATTGATGCCACGGTGGGTGACTCCATTCGGGCAGGGGTTGAGGTTTGGACGGCGCAGATGTCGGCCGCGCTGGGGGCCGACGAGCTTACGGACGTACTTGCACCAATCGCGAGTGTTTCTCGCGGTATCGCGCGATTCAGGCGCGGCCAGACTGGCGCGGCGATGTACGAACCACTAACTGAACGGGCCGTCCTTGAGACGTCAAGTGTGACGACTGGTCGCCCGGAAGACAATCAACTCGCTGCGCTGTCGCTGGCAATTGGCGCCTTGGCGAGTGGAGCCCAAGAAGGCCGCTGGGATATCAAGTCACCGATGTTGGATCCCAGTTCGGTCGACCTCATACTGCCGGGCGGTGTTGAACGAAACGTGCAGGCTTTCGCGGACGATGGTGCATATGCTGCGGCGTTGGCTAAAGACGATCTGAGCGGCCCATTGACCGTCATTGCAAACGGCAGCCCGTTTCAACGGAGGTCGCCAGAACATTCAGTGGGTCGTACGGGCCGGTTCGTTGCAGAGCCGATCTACCTCGATGCTATTACATCCCCCTACGACTCCTTGGCTTCGATCTTGGACGCTCTGGAGGAGTACTTGGTGCTATGAAACTTCGAGATAAGGCAGTCGAGCTGCTTAGAGCGGGCGGCTATGCCGAGATGGACGATGAACTGAACATCGGAGCGGCATCATTTGAGTTCGAATTCGTGTTCTGGAGCAGCGATGCGGGGTTCAATCTGATCCTCGGCGCGCAATATGAGAGCACCCTGCCACGTAGGCTTGCGGCTCTGGCGAGAGGACTCGACTACATGGGTTCGAAGGCATCGATTACGGTCGTGATTGACGCGGAAAGGCTAGACGCGAAGACGCGGTCAGAGATGAGTCGGTATGCCCGCGTACTCCTCGTTCGAACGGACAGCGTCGAGGATGATCTTCGGGTGCTGCTACCCCTCCACCTCGAACGGAGCGCCGTGACGTCAGTAGATCCGATCTCCGTCATGCGTCGCTCTAGCGTTAGCGACCCGCTCATTGTTGGCAGCCGATTGCTAGGAGGTTCTACCCGCGAGGAGCGAGTGCGAGAGCACCTGCGCGCCTTCATAGCTGAACCCTTGGTAGCGAAATGAAGCTGCACTCGCTTGAGGTAAGCAATTTTCGCAGTATCCGCGGCACGGTCCGATGTGACTTAGACGCGTCGGTGATCCTTGTGCACGGTGCGAACGGCGCTGGAAAGACGTCGATCATGTCCGCAATTGAGCTTGGGCTTACCGGCGGTGTCAGCTCGCTGGAAGGGTTCGGTGGGCAACTTTCGCAGCACCTCCTCCATAGCGGGATGGCGAGCGGAACAGTGGCGCTTTCGATAGGGAACGGCGGAGCCACGAGCACAATCTTCGAGTTGGCCGAAGGGGCACGCTCGGGGGAATCACTCTTGGAAGCGCAAGACCGCGACTTTCTCCGTGAGCGCGCGTACCTGGCCCAGTCGACTATGGCGCGGCTCCTTGAGACGTACGAGCAGTCTGACCGCCGAGGTGACTCGGCTCTGGCCCGCTTCGTGAATGAGTTGCTTGGCCTCGAAACACTCGACGCGCTGATTGCTGGGTTGGAGCCGGCTCGGGACGTCCGAAGAGTTCGCAAACTGGTTCCCGAGTTCGCCGATCTTGAGGCCGAACTCAACTTCCTAACGAAGCGAGCGAGCGAGACCCAGGCTGAAGTCGTGCGCGCTCGGCGAGCCCATGCTGCTCTGAGCGAGGAAGCGAAGTCAGTAGGTGGTGATCGACTCGAAGAAGTCCCGAGCATGGGGCCGAGCACCGCACTGCTCGAACGAGTCAGACATGTCAGTGCTCAGTTTGAGTCCCTACGAGTGACCGAGTCGATTGATGTCTTGGATCTCGAGGCTCGGCTTCATGCCTCCAACAATCGAATAACGTCATGGCAGTCCACTTCACAGGCCGCCTGTCAGGTCTTGTTGATGGAGGTCCTTTCCTTCGCGAACGTCGAGCTAGAGCTATCGGCAGAACCTGGCGCAGTCGAGAAGAGCCTTGAAGTCGCCGAGGGCCTCATCACTGACGTTCTGGTTGGCGCCAGCGCGCGGATTGGCGCAGACCGCGCTAGCCGGAAGCGGTTGGCAGCGCTTGATGAGCAGGTTGCCGTCGCTTTGCAAGGAGTTACGGAGACCAACGCGGAAATCGCATCGGTTGCGGTCGAGTCTGATGTCGGAGGGCTTGCGGAAGCTCTGTCGGCAATCGCTCCCTACATCGATGACGATATCTGCCCAGTTTGTGGGCGCGACTTCGGCGAGCTTCACGACGGATCGCTGGCAGGTCACCTTGCCGTGCGCATTTCTCAATTCGGTATCTTGGCGAAGCGAATCACGGCGCTGGGAGAGCATCGCGACAAGCAACAAACACGCCTGGATGAACTAGCCAGGGAGAGGAAACGAGTTCTGGACGGTCTGGAGTTCGGGGAAGCTCTCCTATCGCTTACGTCCCGCATAGCGACAGGGAATGACCTGCTAGCTCGGATTCGTGGGGCCCGACCGAGCGCCGCAGGCGTAACCCGTGACGTCGAGGAGCGGCAGCGGGTGGAGTCGTCTCTCAGCGCCTCGCGCGCAACGGCGGATCGACTGAATCGGCTGCGAGGCGAGCTGTCTGCGATTGGCTTCGACGCCGGCCTCGGACTGCGGCAGGATGCAACGCAGCCTTTCCGAGAGCAGCTCGATGACATCCTCGGGCGGGTTGAAGCGCTCCACAGATCAGCGGCGGAAGAACTCAGCGCGTTCAACGAGCGGATCGACATCGCACAGGCAATGGAAGATCGCGCGAGAGAGATTGCGGACTTGCGTGATGTTCATTCATCATTCGAAGCGCGGATTTCGGTCGCGAAGAGCCAACTTGCCGCGGCGAAGGAGCGCGTCGAATCTGCAGCCCGCCTGAGCAAGAGTGCGGTTGAGCTTCGGAACCGACTTGTTGAACAAGTCTTCGACTCCACGCTGAACGGAACGTGGCGAGAATTGTTCACGCGTTTGGCGCCAGATGAACCGTATGTCCCTGAGTTCGTCGCATCCGATAGTCCTCGAAGTGGCGGGGTGAGCCTCCGTGCGGTGAACAAGCGGACAAAGATGGCCGGCCCACCCGGCCTCGTACTAAGCGCTGGGAACCTAAACACCGCAGCGCTCACGTTGTTTCTCTCGCTGAATGCCACGGCGAAGACCTCGGTCGAACTGTTGCTCCTTGACGATCCTGTCCAAGCGATGGACGACGTCCACGTCGCGCAATTCAGCGCGCTACTTCGATCTTTTGCGCACGACCTAGGTCGGCAGGTTGTTATCGCGGTGCATGAACGTTCTCTATTTGAGTACTTGGCGCTCGAGCTGGCGCCAGCTCGAGCCGGCGAATCGCTCGTGACCATTGAGCTCAGCCGGGTGCCGGGTGAGGACACCCGCTCGCAAGTGACTCGATTCGAGTACCATCCCGATCCCATCGAGGCGGGTTTGACAGCCGCGTAGGGTGGACAAGTTGCGGAGCGACCGGAAGTGTGGCGGCTCCCGGCTTGATCGTTGCAGCATCCTGCCTCCCTAGGGCACGGGAATACGCACGTGCACTGTGCGTTGAACTTGAGCGAACCACACTCAACTTCAACCAGGAGGCCAGGTGCCCAACGACTTCAACGAGGCCGGCGCAAGCTCGTTCGACGAGTTCCTCGCCCGATACCTCGCCGGTGAGCAGGCGCGACAGGCGCGGTCGATCGACCTCAGCCGGTTCCTTACCGCGCGCACCCAATCGATTCTTCAGCAGGCCGGGCGCTTCGCCCTCGAGCGCGGACAGACCGAGCTTGACGCCCTGCACATCCTGCGCGTGATCGTCGAGGACGAGAGCGTGCAGCAGGCGATCCGCCGTGTCGGGGCGAGCCCCGAGCGCATCATCACGGCGACCGAGGCACGTCTGCCCGCGGCATCCGAGATCGCCGACATCAACGCGGCGACGATCACGCCGTCGGCATCCCGGGCGCTGTTCCACAGCTATCAGGTGGCGCGGTCGTCGGGGGCGACGTACATCGACCCGGAGCACCTGTTCTTTGCGTTGGTGCTCGGGCAGGATGCGCCTGCGGGACAGGTGCTTGCGAGGGCTGGGGTTACTGCTGAGGCGTTGACGCAGGGGATGCGTCAAGACTTCGAAGCGCAGACCGATGGTGAAGGTGGTTTCGATACGCGTCCTCCTTCGTCGGACGCTACTCAACCGACCGAGTCGACCACCCCAATGCTCGACAAGTTTGGGATGGACCTCACCGAGCGGGCCGCGAACGGCGAGCTCGACCCGGTGATCGGCCGTGCCGACGAGATCGAGCAGACGATCGAGATCCTGTCGCGCCGCACGAAGAACAACCCCGTGCTCGTCGGCGAGGCCGGCGTCGGCAAGACGGCGATCGTCGAGGGCCTCGCCCGCGCGATCGTCGAGGAGAACGTGCCCGAGGCCCTTCTCGGCAAGCGCGTCATCGCGCTCGACCTGCCCGGCATGCTCGCCGGCACCCGCTACCGCGGCGACTTCGAAGAGCGTCTCACGAAGACGATGGAGGAGATCGCCGAGAACACGGGCGAGCTCATCGTCTTCATCGACGAGGTGCACACGGTCGTCGGCGCAGGTGGGGCTGGCGAGGGCGGCATGGATGCCGGCAACATCCTTAAGCCGCGCCTCGCGCGGGGCGAGCTGCACCTCGTCGGTGCGACCACGCTCAACGAGTACCGCAAGATCGAGAAGGACCCGGCGCTCGAGCGCCGCTTCCAGCCGGTGCGCGTCGGCGAGCCGTCGATCGAAGACGCCGTGCTGATTCTGCAGGGCCTGAAGCCTGCGTACGAGCAGCACCACGGTGTCGAATACACGGATGCCGCGATCCGCGCCGCCGTCGAACTGAGCGACCGCTACCTGAGCGACCGCGTGCTGCCCGACAAGGCGATCGACCTGATCGACCAGGCCGGCGCGCGGCTGCGCCTGAAGCTCGGAGTGAAGGTCGATGTGTCGGCGCTGCAGGCACGGCTCGGGGAGCTCGAGGCGGAGAAGAACGCCGCGGTGAGTGGTGAGCACTATGAGGAGGCGTCGCGGATTCGGGACGAGATCGTCAAGGTGCAGGCGAAGCTCGATGAGGCCGTCTCCGTCGGTCGAGTAGGCGCGCAGCGCCGTATCGAGACCACGGAGGGTGATGGTTTCGATACGCGTGCTCCTTCGTCGCTCGCTACTCAACCGGCGACGATTGTCGACGAGCAGCAGATCGCGGCCGTGATCTCGCGGGCCACCGGCATCCCGGTGAACCGCCTCACTGAGACCGAGCGCGAGCGCCTCGCCGACCTCGAGGGCGAGCTGCACGAGCGCGTCATCGGGCAGGACGACGCGGTCACCGCGGTCGCCAAGGCCGTGCGCCGCAACCGCACCGGCATGGGCGACTCGCGTCGGCCGGTCGGGTCGTTCCTGTTCCTCGGGCCGACGGGTGTCGGCAAGACCGAGCTCGCGAAGGCCCTCGCCGACCGCCTGTTCGACGACGAGACCGCCGTGATCCGCTTCGACATGTCGGAGTTCGGCGAGCGGCACACCGTGTCGCGACTGGTCGGCGCCCCTCCCGGATACGTCGGCTACGACGAGGCCGGCCAGCTCACCGAGCGCGTGCGGCGCAACCCGTACTCGATCGTGCTGTTCGACGAGATCGAGAAGGCGCACCCCGACGTGTTCAACCTGCTGCTGCAGGTGCTCGACGACGGACGCCTCACCGACGGCCAGGGCCGCACGGTCGACTTCCGCAACACGGTCGTCGTGATGACCTCGAACCTCGGTTCGGAGTTCCTCGCGTCGCGGTCGGGAGCGCTCGGCTTCGTCGCCTCGGCCGACGGCTCGGGCTTCTCGTCGCAAGACGACGTGCGCGCCCGCGTCATGGGCAAGCTGCGCGAGGCCATGCGGCCCGAGTTCCTGAATCGCATCGACGAGATCGTGCTGTTCCAGAAGCTCGACCAGCCGCAGCTCGAGCAGATCGTGCGCCTCATGCTGGGTGCGACCGCGCGTCGCCTCGCCTCGCGCGAGGTCGGCTTCGAGGTGACGGATGCCGCGGTGGCGCTCCTGGCGGAGCGCGGTTACGAGCCCGAGTACGGTGCTCGCCCCCTGCGCCGGGTCATCCAGCGCGAGGTCGACGACCGCATCGCCGACCTGTTCGTGTCGGGTGCCGTCGGCGACGGCGGAGCGGTGCACGTCGACGCCCGTGACGGCGAGTTCGTCGTCACGGCCGCGGGCCTCATGCCGATGGCGGCGTAACCGCATTCGCCGGTCGAGTAACGCCGGCGCGAAGCGACGACGCGTATCGAGACCCTCGCGGGGGTCTCGATACGCGTGCTCCTACGTCGCTCGCTACTCGACCGGCGAAGGGTTCGGTCGCTCGCTACTCGACCGGCGACAGGGTTCGGTCGGGCGCTACTCGACCGACTCAGGCCGTCAGCGCTCAGGGGTGTCCCTGTGGTGCGCGCCGCCGAGTTGCGAGAGACTCCACGGATGAGCGGAGCCCTACCCGACGCAGACGGCGACACCGGTGCACCCGACCCGGTCGCACCCGAACGCGCCGCCTTCGACGTGCGCGCCCGCGCCGTCGAACTGCTCGTGCTCGTGGCATCCGTCGTCGTGCTTCGCGTCGTCGGCCTGCTGCTGCTCGTCATCTCGTCGTACGGTTTCGGCTCGGGCGAGTGGCTGTTCCCGCTCGTCGCAATGGTCGTCGACCCGAACCTGCTCGTCTGGGTCGCGCTCGCCGCAGCCGTGCAGTTCGGGCTGCGATCGATGCGCAGACCGGGGCGCTGGGGGCTGATCGTGCTGGCCGCGCCCGTCGCGGTGGTGCTCGTATCCATCGTGCGCGGCGCGCCGGGCATCGCCTCGGGCGGGATCGCCGCAGTGCTCGGCAACGGCATCGCGTTGATCGACGCCGGCATCCTCACCGCGGTCGTCGCACTCGGCGTCGCGTGCTCGGCGGCGTTCCTGAGCGGCGGCCGGTGGTCGGCGAAGGTCGCCGGTGGGCTGCTCGCCGTCGGCGGGCTGCTGGCACTCGTGCTCGCCTGGCAGGCGTTCGAGACGTATTTCACGCTCTTCGGAGTACCGGTGCAGGTCACGCCTGCCGACGAGAACCGCTACCTCGTCACGGCTGCGCTCACGCTCGGCGCGCTGATCGGCGCGGTCGTGTTCGCCGCGATCAGTCGCCGGCGCGGGCTCATCATCACGGCATGCATCATCGGATGCCTCGGGCTGGTCATCATCTTCGCCCTCCCGGTTCCGGCCGACCGCTTCATGCCCGAGCCGCAGCCCGTGCCCGTCGATCCCGGCGGAGGCGGGGGCTGCATGGGTGAGGGCGACCCGAACTGCGTGGGCGGGTAGCGACGGAGGAGACGGGCGAGACCTGTTCGCCGGGTTTCGAGACGCGTGCTGGTTTCGAGACGGCGCTAGCGCGCCTCCTCAACCCACCGCCTTCGTCGGGCGCTACTCAACCGGCGGGGTGGGCGCTGAGCTCCTCGAGGCGGGCGGTGCCCGGGGCCGAGTGGGCGACCAGCCGCTCGAGCACCGAGTCGAGCTGCGTCGAGTGCGGCGTGCCGGGCGCGATGCGGGCCGGGTTCGTCGCGACCGTCGACGCCCACTCGGCGATGTCGGGCTCCGATCCGAATCTCGCCGCGTTGCGGCCGCCGACGGCGATCATGCGCGCCCATGCCGCCATCGAGTCGGGGTAGGGCGACGGCGGGGCGAGCCGGTTCTTCTCGTCGTCGTCGGCGCGGGTCGCCTCGACGTAGCCGGCGATCGCCGCACCGAACGTCGGGAACCCCGCACGGATCGGCTGGAGCGTGATCGTGCCGGGCGCCCAGATCGGCACGAGCGGCGGATACATGAGGCCCGAGCCGGCGCAGTGCACGACGAGGGCGTCGTCGGTGATCGCGACCGACTCGCCGGCGAACTCGAGCCGCCCGCGCTGCGCCCGCCGGAGGTGCCCGAGCCGCACGACGTGCTCGATCGTGCGCAGCAGCTCGAGCTCCCACGTGCCGAGGGTGGGCGCCTTGGCCATCGTGGGCATCACCGACCGGTCGATGCGCAGCATGACGCCGGCGTCCTCCAGGTGGAGGAAGAGCTGCTCGAGCGAGTCCGACCGCACAGCCGACTCCATGATGTCGGCGACCATGCCGAGGAACACCTCGGGCACCGGCTGCTGCGCGGCCCGGTTCACCATCCACGGATCCCTGGGGCGCACCCACGTGATCGCATCGGGAGCGACGCCGCGGCCGAGCAGCCACACGATCGCATCGGTCGCCGTCTTGCCCGACCCGGCGATCACGTATCGGCTCGGCGCCGCCTCGACGTGGGCGAGCTCGTTGACCGGGATGACCCGCACGTCGTCGTCGACCGCGAACGGCGGCGGCACCTCGGCGGGCACGCGCGGCGCGAGGTAGCGGGCGTCCACGACGCGGCAGCGTTCGGGCACGGTGTACCGCGCGCCCGACACCCGCGAGACGAACGTGCGGTCGCCGAGGTACTCGCAGCCCGGGTAGAACTCGACCCGGTCCGACTCGAGCATCCGGTCGGCGAGGATGCGCTCGTAGTAGGCGCAGATCTCCGACTTCGACGCGCGCTCCTGCAGCCCGGTCTCGGGCCCGCGATGCTGCACGCGGCCGCCGCCGAGCAGGGTCGACGGCACCCCGTAGAGGGCCGATGCCTGGTGCAGTCGTACGAACGGGTAGGCCTCGAGCCAGTGCCCGCCGACACTGTGGCGCCGGTCGACGAGCGCGACGCGAACGCCCTCGGCGTGGTCGATCAGCGTGTCGGTGAACGCCATGCCCATGGCGCCTGCGCCGACGACGAGGTAGTCGACCTCGACCGTCGCGGTCATGGGTGCGAGCAATCCTCAGCAATGGTCATGGGTTCAGGATCCTCCCGTGCGCGACCGCGCACAATCGCCGCCGACACCCCAGTTCTCGGGATGCCGCGGCTCATCGCTCGCGCGTCGGGCGGCGCTCGCCGCCGCGAGCGGCGTCGTGCCCGCCGCGCTCGTGCGCCCAGATCGCGAGCTCGACCCGGTTGCGGGCGCCGATCTTCGCCATGATGCTCGCGAGATGCGTCTTCACCGTGCTGAGCGAGATGTGCAGTTCGCGCCCGATCTCGGCATTGCCGAGACCGCGCGCGACGGCGTCGAGCACGTCCTCCTCGCGGTCGGTGAGTGGCGAGGCTGGACTCGCCGGCGGGCTGGTGTCCGACCCGGCAGGCGCCGTGCCGGCGAACGCCTCGATGAGCCGCACCGTCACGTTCGGATCGATGAGCGCGTCGCCGCGAGCGGCCGCGTGCACGGCCTCGGTGAGCAGCACGGGCCCGGCGTTCTTGAGCAGGAACCCCCGTGCGCCCACGCGCAGCGCCCCGTACACGTACTCGTCGAGGTCGAACGTCGTGATGACGACGACGGGCAGGGGGTCGGCGACACCCGGCCCGGCGAGCTCGCGGGTGGCCTCGAGGCCGTCCATGAGCGGCATCCGGATGTCGAACAGGCACACGTCGGGCCGCAGCTCGCGTGCGAGGGCGACCGCCGCGGCACCGTCGGCGGCCTCGCCGACGACCTCGATGCCGGGTTGCGCATCGAGGATCATGCGCAGGCCCGAGCGCACGAGCTCCTGGTCGTCGGCGATCAGCACCCGCACGTTCATGACGACCATCCTGCGCGCGGCAGCACCGCGGCGACGGTCCACCCGCTGCGCGGCGCGGGGCCGGCCTGGCAGGTGCCGCCGAGTAGGGCGGCCCGCTCAGCCATGCCCGTGAGGCCGAAACCGGCTTGCGCGGATGCCTCGGGCTCGCCGTCGTCGTGCACCGACAGCCGCACGCCGTCGGCGTCGGCGAGCACCGCCACCTCGACCCGCGTCGCGGCGCGGGCGTGCCGCCGGGCGTTGGTCACGGCCTCTTGCGCGAGGCGGAAGACGGTCGCCGCGACGAGCGGCGGCAGCGCGTCGACGTCGCCGTCGGTGCGCACCTCGACCACGGGAGTGCCGTCGCTCGCGGCGAGACCGCGCAGCTCGGCGATGCCGGGCAGGGGAGCGAGCTCGGCGTCGGCGGCTGCCGCGCCGTCGGGCCGGCGCAGCACGCGCACGATCGCACGCATCTCGTCGAGGGTGCGCGACGCCTCGCCCTCGATCACGCGCAGCACCCGGGCGGCCGCGGCCGGATCGCTCGGCGCGACCGCGGTGCCCGCCTGCGCCTGGATGGCGATCGCCGACACGTGATGCGCGACCGTGTCGTGGAGGTCGCGTGCGAGCTGCTCGCGCTCGAGCAGGCGGGCCCGGTCGAGCTCGCGTGCACGGGCGCCCGCACGCCAGCGGAACGCCACGCCGAGGGTGCACGTCGTGATCGCGACCGCGAGCCCGCCGATGACGTCGCCGGCCGGCGGAGCACCCGAGACGAACTCGAGCAGGATGCCGGCGACCACGAGGGCAGCCCCTCCGAGCATCGCGCGGCCCGACCCCCAGCGGAATGTCGCGTAGACGAGCACGAGGAAGTATGCGGTCGTGAACAGCTGCGAGTCGCCGCCCGTCGCGACGCTCACCGCCGTGCCGACGCCGAACGCGATCGCGAGCATCGTCAGCGGCCGCGCGCGTCGCCAGAGCAGCGTGGGCGCGAGCGCCACGAGCACGACCACCCACAGCCAGCGCCACGGCACCTCGGGTCGCAGCGCAGCCTCGAACAGTGCGAGCAGCGGTACGAGCCCGACGAGCGCCCAGTCGCGCCAGACCCGCCGCGGCGGCGGAGGTGAGGCGGCCGGCGCGTCCCAGAGCGCGCGGGCGGGGCTCGTCATGCCCCGATGATACGTCGGCGACGGATGACGACCTCGGCCACCGCGAGGTTGATCACCCAGCCCGCGCCCATGAGCACCGCGTGCATCGCCTCGCCGGGCGCGCCGAGCACGAGCGTGAACGGCAGGAACGTGAACACCTGCGTGCCGGCGCCGAGCCCGATCGCGTAGGCGCGCGTCATCCAGGCGCTGTGCGTCGGCACGTCGCCTCGGCGGATCGCGACGAACGCGACGACGATCGCCGCCGCCATCGCCGTGCCGAAGCCCAGGCGCATCACCCAGAGCGCCGTGCCGTTCACCGCGGGCATCGTGTAGAAGAGCGTCATCCACAGCGCCGAGCCCGCCGAGAGCAAGCCCGCGGGAGCCGCGATGCGCCCGGCGACGCGGTGCCATCGGCGACGGCGCAGCGACGGGGCGAACTGCAGTGCGCCGAGCACGAGGAACACGCTCGAGCCCACGACGTGCACGATCACCGGGACGGGCGAGTCGAAGAACCGCGCGTTCTCGGCGGTCACGGGGCCGCCGCTCGCGAGCGAGGTGAGGCGGAAGGCGCCGGCGATGAGCGGCACGAGGCTCAGGGCGATGAGGCCCGCGGGAACGAGCCACTCGGGGCGGCGGGTCGCGGTGCGGCGTGCGGCGGCGGTCGTGATGGTCATGCACCGATGCTCGCGCCGGCGCGGCACCGCGCACATCGGCCGAGCGGCTCGACCGCATCGGCCGATCGGCCGATGGGCGAGGTGCGGCGGCTACCCGATCGTGTCGGCGTGCCGGTGCACGACCTGCCAGCCGTCGTCGCCGCGGCGGTAGACCTGCGTCGCGCGCAGCGTGAACGAGCGCGGCCGGCCGTCGACCGAGGTTGACACCCGCTCGTAGCCCACGGTGTAGGCCATGTCGCCCTGCACGTCGAACGAGATGAGCTCGTACGCGTACTCGTCGCAGTTCGAGAAGCTCGCCGAGAGCTCCTCGAACGCCTCGATCAGCTCGGCCCGGTTCGTGGCGTTGCGCCACGCGCCGAGCACGCTCACCGGTTCGTCGTGCGCCCAGATCTTGCGGCGCGGTCCGTCGTCGCCGTTGAACATCGCCCGCTCGGCCTGCACGAAGTCCTCGTGCAGCCAAATCAAGAAATCCTCACGATCGGTCATGCTCTCAGGATCCTCCGGTCGGGCGCCCGGCACAACGACGAGCACCCGACGGCACCGACGCGCGCGGTGCCACCCCCGTTCTCGGGTCTGGTGCATCGGGCGTCAGAGGTCGAGTGTTGGCTCTAGTTCCGCGCCGAGCCCGACGGTCGCGGATCGACGGCGATGGTGCCGCCTCGAGGAGGACCCATGTCCACGTCCCGCCCGAAGAGCTCCGAGGCGCCCGCGCTCGACTCGCATCGACCGAGGCTGCTCGCGCTCGTCCTGCTCACGGTCGTCGCGACGATCCTCGCGGTCGCGACGCCATCGGTCTCGTTCGCGGCCGACGACGGCACGCAGTTGCGCTACGCCTGCGCCCAGAAGTCGAACGGGCTCATGCGCGCGGCGACGAGCGCCGGCGACTGCCGGCCGAAGCAGGAGACGGCGGTCACCATCTGGCCCGGGCCGACCACGCTGTGCATCCAGCCCGACGGCTCGGTGCGGCGCTTCACCTCGGCGAAGTCGTGCACGGGCACGAAGCCGGCCGGCACCAAGCTCGTCGTGCCGACGACGACCGGCGAGCCCGTGTACTTCTGCGCCCCGAGCTCGGGCGTGCTTCGGCGGGTGGATGCCTCGACCGCGTGCCTCGCCGGGGAGCAGCGCTGGGTGATCGGCAACCACGACCCGAGCGCCCTCACCCTCTCGAACGACGACGTGCTCGAGAACGAGCCGGCGGGCACCGTCGTCGGCACGCTCGCCCTCGTCGACGGCGACCCCGCCGCGACGGCCGCGTTCTCGCTCGTGAGCGGCACGGGAAGCGACGACAATGCGAGCTTCACGATCACCGGCTCGACCCTGAAGACCGCCGCGAGCTTCGACTACGAGGCGAAGCAGAGCTACTCGATCCGCGTGCGCGGCACCGATGGATACGGCGGCAGCCTCGAGCAGGCGTTCACGATCCACGTCGGCGACGTCGATGAGGACATACCGCCGACGGCGGTCGCCGACGGTGCGACCGTCGACGAGGACAGCGGCGCCTCGACCATCGACGTGCTCGCGAACGACAGCAACGCCGACGGCGGGCCGATGGCGATCGACCTGGTCGGCCAGCCCGACCACGGCACGGTCGAGATCGCCGGCGACGCGGCATCCCTCACCTACGAACCCGACCCGGGGTTCTGCAACGACCCGCCCGGCACGACGACCGACGACTTCACCTACACGCTCGCGCCCGGCGGCTCGACCACGACGGTGTCCCTGACCGTCACGTGCGTCGACGACCTGCCCGATGCCGTCGACGACGAGGCGACGGTCGCCGAGGATGCCTCCGCCACGGCGATCGACGTGCTCGCGAACGACCCCGATGCCGACGGCGGTCCCCGCAGCATCACGAGCGTCGTGCAGCCCGACCACGGCACGGTCGCCATCACGGGCGGCGGCACCGGGCTCACCTACGAGCCCGACGCGGACTACTGCAACGCCCCCGGCGGCGACCCCGACGTGTTCAGCTACACGCTCGGCCCGGGCGACGCGAACGCGCAGGTCGCGGTCACGGTGACGTGCATCGCCGACGCGCCGCATGCCGACGACGAGACGTTCGACGGTGCGAAGGCGGCGGTCGGCAACACCCTGCTCGTCATCGACGACCCGACCGACGGGGCGATCGACCCCGCCCGCCCGCACCTCGTCGTCGTGGGCGACCTGCTCGACGGCGACACCGACGCCGACCCCGGCACCGAGCTCGCGATCGTGTCGGCCGTCACCGTGACCGAGCAAGGCGGGCTCGCCTACCTCGAGGCCGACGGCGACGTCGCCTACCTGCCGCCCGACGGCTGCACCGCCACCACCGACGGGTTCGAGTACACCGTCACCGACGGCGCGCTCACCGACAAAGGGCACGTGACCATCGCCATCAGCGACTGCGTCTGGTACGTCGACAACGCCGCCGACGGCAACGACGGCAACGTGAGCCGGCCGTTCGACACGATCGCGCAGGCCGCAGCGGCGAGCAGCGCGGGCGACGACATCTTCGTCTTCCGCGGCGACGGCACCACGACCGGCTACTCGACCGCGATCGTGCTCGACGACGACCAGCAGCTCATCGGCGAGGCATCCGACCTCGTCGTCGGCGGCCGCACCCTGCACACCGGCGACCCGACCAAGCGGCCGACGATCACCATGGCCACCGGTATGTACGTGGTCGGCCTCGGCGTCGGCAACCGCGTCGCCGGCATCGAGGTGCACCTCACGACCTCGGGCGGCGGCATCGGTGTCGTCGACATCGCCGGCGACCCGGGCGGTGACGCGACCATCGACGACGTGCGCATCGTCGACACCGTCGACGGCGGCATCGGTCTCGCGCTGCAGGGCATGACCGGCACGAACCTGATCGGCGACCTCGAGGTCGACGTCCTCGGCCTGGGTGTGCTCATCGACTCCACCCAGAAGGTCGTGTTCGACCCGGCGGCCACCGTGAAGATCCGCACCGCGGGGACCGGGTGGGCGTTGCTCGCGCGGCTCTGCAACCTCGAGGGAAGCCAGATCGATCAGGTCGTCACCGCCGGGGTGTCGAACGGCGGCGGCGTCAACCTGCAGCAGACGACCGGCGCCCTCACGTTCGGCGACCTCGACATCCGCACGACGGGCGCGAGCCAGGCGGCATTCAGCCTCAGCCTGACCGGCCCGGTGACCGTGCCCGCGAGCGCGACCGCGAAGATCGTCGCGACCAACGGCCCGGCGGTGCACGTCGGCGCGTCGTCGGGCTCGAACCTCTCGTTCGACGAGGTGACCGCGACGAAGAGCGGCGTGTACGGCATCAACATCGACCAGATCGGCGCGGGCACGTTCTCGGCGGCGGCCGGCGAGCTCTCCGCGGGGCCCTCGGGACTCACGCCGTTCAGAGTGCGAGGCGGCACCGGCGACATCTCGTACGGCGGCTCGATCACCGACGGAGCGGCGACCACGAGCGTCGACATCCAGAACCGCACCGGCGGCACGGTCACGCTCTCGGGATCGATCACCGACGGCCCCGACGCGGGCGGCGGCATCGTCGTCGCGAACAACACCGGCGGCGCCACCGTGCTCTCGGGGGCGTCGAAGCACCTCGAGACCGGGGCCGTCGATGGAGTCGAGTTCGGGTCCTCCAGCGGGCACAGCCTCTCGATCACGGGCGGCGGCCTCGACGTCGCCACGACGAGCGGTCGAGCGCTCGACGTGTTCACCTCGGGCACGATCGTCGTCACCGGCACGGGCAACAAGCTCGCGAGCACGACCGGCACCGCGCTCTCGATCGCGCTGACCGGCATCGGGGCCGACGACGTCACGTTCGAACGCATCTCGTCGAACGGGGCGGCGTCCGGCATCATGTTGGGCGCGACGGGCACCGCGGGCGGGTTGCACGTCACGGGCGGCGGCAGCTCGATTCAGGGCGGGGATGCCTCGGGCGGCACGATTTCGGCCGCCACGAGTAACGGCATCTCGCTGCAGAACACGGTGGATGTCTCGTTGCGCAACATGCGCGTCGAGAACAGCGCCGGCAACGGCGTGTGGGGGGCCGGCGTCGACGGGTTCTCGTTCGTCGACGGCACCGTCACCGGAGCGGGCGACGCCGACGGCGAAGACGGCATCGCGTTCGACGGTGCGAACCTGTCGAACCTGTCGGGTGCGGTCGTGATCTCGAACAACGTGCTCACCTCGAACGAGGCATCCGGCATCTCGATCGCCAACCGCGGGGGCACCATCTCGCAGGCGACGATCAACGGCAACCGCATCTCGGATGCGGGTGATCTGCTCACCCCCGGATCGGCGGTCGTCGTGTCGGCGACCGGCAGCTCAGCTGGCGCGGCGACGATCACGAAGGGCACGATCTCGGGCAACGTGATCACCGACTTCCGCGGCGGTTACGGCGTGCGCGTGCTCGGCGGCAACACCGACGGTGCCGCGAAGTCGATGCTCGGCCAGCCGAACAGCGGGGCGAACGTCATCGCGGTGACCGGCAACCGGATGGACGGCGGCGCAGGCGGACCCGGGCAGCAGGCCGGCCGCTTCGCGTGGCTGCAGATCATGGGGACGGGCGACGGCAACTTCACTGTCACGGGCAACGGCACCGACGCCGAACCGCTCCGCCACCTCGACTGCCAGGCGATCGTGATGGCCGCGTCGGGCGCCGCGAACGTCACGGGAACCATCGATGGGAACGTCATCGCCGCCGGCAGCCAGACGCCCTGTCCGGGCATCCACGTGACGTCGACCACCAGGGACGGCGCCAGCGCGACGATGAGCTTGGGCGTGACCAACAACAAGATCCGGGAGACCGGCGCTTCGGGCATCGCCGTGCAGGCGGCGTCGGCCGGGGTGCTCACGGCGCAGGTGCGCAACAACGTCGTCGCAGCCCCCGCCGGGGGCGCGTACGCCGGTATCTACGCCGAATCGGGAACGGCGGGCGCCACCGATGCGCGGCTGTGCCTCGCGATCACGGGCAATACGACGACCGGCGCCCAGGGGATGCCCGGCATCGAACTCGTGAAGGTCGGCGCCGATCCGGTCGTGAACGACTTCGGCATCGAGGGCCTGAGTCCGGTGCAGACGGCGTCGCCGCAGGTCGAGGCCTACGTCAACAGCGTCAACACGAGCACGCCGGGTGCCGTGGGCGTCGGCGGCACGGTGCTCTCGTCGGCGACGAGCGGATTCACGTCGTGCGCGACGGTGCAGTGACGGGCGGCGGACATCGGGTCGCGGCGGCCGGGGGAACTCCGCCGCACCCGACCGCGGTCGCCCGGCTCAGATCGACCGCAGGAGCGCCCAGAACCCGAGGCCGGCCGCGGCGCCCGTGCCGACGGCGAACTTCGCCCCCTTCGCACGGCCCAGCCTGACGAGGCCGAATCCGGCGAGCCATCCGAGCCCGCCGAGAATGAGCCACGAGATCGGCGGGAGGCCGATGCCGCGGCTCGCGACGTGGAACGCCCGCCGGCCGAGGTCGGGTTTCGTCGCGGCATCCGGACCCGGCTCGCCGACGGGAGCGGCCTGCCGGGGTGCTTGCCCCTGCGGGGCATCGCCCGGCCCCGCGGTGAGATATCGGGCGATGTCGTCGAGCTGGTCGCGGCGCGCGAGGGCCGCGCCGTGACCTCCCGGCACCGTGAGGTTCTGGTCGATCGCGCGCCCCGAGATGTTCTCGAAGCCGTCGACGCCCGCCGTGCCGACGTCGGGGCTGCCGAGCCCGCGCAGCCACGAGCAGAGGATGCCCACGGGCACATCGAGGGTCGCGCGGTCGACGCGCACCTCGCCCGTCGTCCAGTCGCCGCCGCCGCGATGCCCGATCTGCTCGTTCTCGAACAACCGCTGCCAGCCGTACCGCCGGGGCAGCACCGTACCCGCGAGGTAGATGCGCTTGAACCGCATGGCCGGCACCCGGTCGAGCGCCTGCGCCATCATGTACGTGCCGTTCGAGTGTCCCGCGAAGACGAACGAGTCGGGGTCGCGCGTCGCGTACGCCTCGCCGTACAGGCGCAGGAACTCGTGCACCTTGCGACGCCGCGTGCCGGGCAGCGCGAACTCGAGCGCACTGAAGTACCCGGTGTCGGGGCTCACGACCTGCGCGCCGTCGTCGCCCGACGCCGTCGTGAACCCCGTGCCGAGGTCTTGCACCCAGGTGCCGAGCGCCGACGCGCGGATGCCGTGCAGGATGAACGCGGTCGGCGCGTGCACCGGCTCCTGCTCCTGCGCGACCTCCTCGTCGGGTCGGCCGAGGATCGCGTCCTTGAGCTGGCGATACCGCCGCTTCGGGTCGCGGGCGCGGTCGAGCGCGATGAGCCCGCCGTGGTCGGCCCCGGGGATCTCGTACACCTTCGTGCGCGGCATGAACTTCTGGTCGAGGATGTCGTCGTGCGTCACGAGGAAGTCGGAGGTGCCGAGGATCTGGATGACGCGCGGACGCATCGACTCGCCCGGCTGCCCGGTGCGGAAGGCCTCGAGCCAGCGGAGGCGCAGATCCGTGATCCAGTACCCGCCCGCCATGACCTTCTCGAAGGTGAAGTCGGCGAACGGCGTCGCGAGCGCATAGGCGAGGCGCCATCGCAGCGGGGTGCCCGGCGCGTCGGTGCGGTAGCCGGAGTTCGGACTGCCGAGCAGCACGAGCCGCTTGAGGTGCGTCGTCCATCGGCGCCCGGGCCGTTCGGGGGTCGCCGAGTCGAGCAGGTACGCGGCACGGGCGAGGATGCCGCCGAAACTGTGGCCCGCGACGATGATGCCGTCGGGCTCTTCGACATCGGTCGACAGCTCGCCCGACCAGTCGCGGATCTGGGCGGCGAGGCGGCGCACCACGTGATCGAGATCGACCCGCGACGTCGCCGTGAGTTCGTGCTCGAACACCTCCACCCGCCAGGTCGGTTCGAGGTCGGCGCGCAGCCGGTCGACGAGGGTCTGCCACGGCTGCCGGCCTGCGATCGACTTCGGCGGCAGTCCGGGCACGAAGACGAAGAGCCCTTTCGTCACGTTGGCGATGCCGGTGTACTCGGCCATGCGCGACCCCCTCGAACGCGTAGGTGCGCGATCAGGCTAGTCGGCGACGCCGTAGCGGGCACCCGGGCCAGCACCGAAACGCTCCCGACGGGCGCGAACCCCGTGAGCCGGTCGGTGGAACCGGCTCACGGGGTTGCGGCGCGTCGATCGGCAGCGGTCAACGACGGGTCGCGGTGACGACCAGGTACTCCCAGCGCATCGTGCCGTCGCCGTCGGCCTTCAGCTGCGTGTCGCCGAGCGCCGCGAGTGCGTCGTCGAGCGCCCGCACGGCGTCGGCGTCGTCGGCGATGCGGCGGTACACCGCGATCGTCGGGCCGTAGTTCGCCGTGAAGTAGTCGCGGAACTCGGCGCCCGTGGCGAAGTGGCCGATCGCGACCGAGTCGCGCTGCACCTCGACGCCGTCGACGGCATCGCCGAGCAGCTCGCGCACGTGCGCCTCGTCGCCCCACAGCGGGGCGGGCTGCGCACCCTCGGGCAGGGGCGCCGCGAACGGCTTCATGGCCCGGAACATCCGGCCGATGAATCCCTCGGGCGTCCAGCTGAGCACGCCGACGCGGCCGCCGGGGCGCACGACGCGCACGAGCTCGCCCGCCGCCGCTTCGTGGTGCGGGGCGAACATGATGCCGATCGACGAGATCGCCGCGTCGAACGCGCCGTCGTCGAAGGGCAGCCGCTCGGCGTCGGCCTCGACCCATTCGAGCTCGACGCCGGCGTCGGCCGCGTTGCGTCGGCCGGCCTCGAAGAGCTCGGGCACGAGGTCGCTCGCGGTGACGACGGCGCCCCGCTGGGCGGCGCGGATCGCGGCACTGCCGGTGCCCGCCGCGATGTCGAGCACACGGTCGCCCGCGTTCACGCCCGTCGCGTCGACGAGCTTCGCGCCGAGCGGCCAGACGAGGTCGGCCGCGACGGCCGGGTAGTCGCCCGACGCCCACATGCTGCGGTGCTTCGCTTTGAGTTCGCGGTCGGCCTCGCTGCCGATGCCGGTCGAGATGGTCGGGTTGGATTCGGTCATCGGGGGCTCCTTCAATCGGGTGATGACAACAGGAGCGAGTGTCGGCGCGGCCGTGGAGCGCCGCATCCGTGCGTGCACGGAGATCGGGCTCAGGGACGCAGGCGCCTCGCGTAGCCTGACCCGGTGACCAGCAGCGGACTCAGCCATGTGACCTTCATCGTGCGCGACCTCGACCGCATGGAGCGCATCCTCACCGAGGTGCTCGGCGCGGTGCGCGTCTACGACAGCGGCAGCGCGACGTTCTCGCTCTCGGAGGAGCGGTTCTTCCTCGTCGGCGAGGGCGAGTCGGCGACGTGGGTGGCGACGATGCTCGGCGAGGGCGGGATGCCGCGCAGCTACAACCACGTCGCGTTCCAGGTCGAGCGGGCCGACCTGCCCGGCCTGCGTGCGAAGGTCGTGGAGCTCGGTCTCGACGTGCGCCCGCCGCGCTCGCGCGTCGACGGCGAGGGCGCATCGGTCTACTTCTA
This sequence comes from Agromyces cucurbitae, assembly GCF_058349945.1. NCBI lineage: Bacteria > Bacillati > Actinomycetota > Actinomycetes > Micrococcales > Microbacteriaceae > Agromyces > Agromyces cucurbitae. The sequence goes on from NZ_JBYRES010000001.1 coordinate 1,314,936, forward strand.
CGACGACGACGGACACCTGTTCGAGCTGCACGCCGGCTCGCTGCGCGAGCGCCTCGCCGTCTACGCGCCCGCACCCTCCGTGGGTTGAGGAGCGCCGACGCGAAGCGGCGACGCGTCTCGAAACCGCCGGGCGCTCGTCGACGGCGAGGTGTGGTCTCGACAGCTGTGCCAGTTCCGCCTCACGATGAGGCGGAACTGGCATTGCGTCGGCGCGCGACCCCATCGGCCGTCGACCGGGCCGGCCTGACCGCCAGTGTGCGGAGCATCGCGGCGTAGATCGCGATCGCGAGCGTCGTGAACGCGTAGAGCACGACGGCCTGCAGCGCGTACGCGGGGTAGTCGATGACCCAGAGCGGGGCCGAGGGGTCGGTCGCGGCATCCGGGTTGTCGTGCACGTAGGGCACGGCCTCGGCGAGGAGGTACCCGACCGCCTGTCCCGCGCCGTAGACGAGCACGAGCACGCCGAGCGCGAGCCACGCCTGCCCGGTGCGACGGCGCCAGACGTCGCGGGCCGCCCGCATCGCCGTGCGGGGCTGCCAGGTGCCGGCGACGGGTGCCCCGATCGCGTTCAGCACGGGTGCGAGCACGACGGCGGCGATGAGCAGGGCGAACAGCAGCGGCATCCCCACCATCAGCAACGATTCGCTGCCCGCGCGACTGCGCATGAGCTGGGGCGTGAGCATGAGGGCGAAGAGCGGCAGGCACCCGACGGCGACCGCCGCCCACCCGCGCAGGAACGTGACGATTGGCATGCCTCGAGCCAAGCGGACCGGTGCGGGTGGGCGGTATCGGGTGAACCCCCGAATGCCCGGGCGGGGCGCCGCGAGTCAGGCAGCGGCCGCCCGCGCGTCGCGGCCGAACTCGGCGCCCAGCCGCCGGGCCTCGGCGTGCGCGGCGAGCCGACCGGGCTCGGCGTCGGCGATCGCGAGGTTCGGCCGGAACTCGACCGAGTCGATCTCGTCGATGCCCGCCCAGCGCAGCCAGTTCTCGAAGAACGGGCGCTGGAAGTCGGCGCCGAACGCGGGCGGACGCCCCTCGCCGTAGACCGCGCCCGTGTAGACGACCGCGGCGCGCTTGCCCTCGAGCAGGCCCGAGTAGCCGGTCTCGCCGTCGAAGCCGAATACCCAGCCGGGCTGGCTCACGACGTCGATGAACTGCTTCGCGATGTAGGGCACGCCCGAGTTCCACATGGGCAGGCTGAACAGGTAGAGGTCGGCCGCGTCGAAGCGCTCGAACGCGAGGCGGGCGCGGTGCCACGCGATCTCCTCGGCGCCCTCGGGCTCGTCGCCCGCGAACACGCGCATCTTGGCGCCCGCCCCGTCGGGGCCGAAGGCGGGCAGCGATCCGTCCCAGAGGTTCCAGTGCTCGACGGTCGCGTGGGGCGAGGCCTGCTCGAACGCATCGACGAAGGCCTGGGCGATGGCGAGCGAGTGGGATGCCCCACCGCGAGGGGAGGCGGAGATGTGCAGGAGCGTGGTCATGGCTCGGTCCCTTCAAGTGTGTGCACGCGCACATAAGTTGAACGAGAGCGAGTCTGACATATGTGTGCGCACGCACGCAAGTGATAGGGTTCGGGCATGAGCAAGCCGAGTGACGCCGAACGCGCCTGGGAGTCCCTGCTGCGCCTGCATGCCGCCGTGCTGCCGCGCCTCGAGCGGGCGGTCGCGACCGAAGGCGGACTGCCCCTCAGCTGGTACGACGTGCTGCTCGAGCTGCACGACGAGGGCGGCCCCCTGACGATGGGCCAGCTGGGGGAGCGGGTCGTGCTCAGCCGCACTCGGGTGAGCCGCCTCGTCGACGACCTCGTGGCGGCGGGGCTCGTCGCGCGCAAGGCGAACCCCGACGACCGGCGTTCGGCCCACGCGGTGCTCACCGCCGAGGGCCGGCGGCGGTTTCTCGCCGGGGCGAAGGCCTACCTGCCGGCGATCGACCGCGAGCTCGCGCCCGCCGGCGCCGACGGCGTTCGCGCGCTCGCCGAGGCGCTCGAGGGGGCGCTCGCCGCGATCGACCCGAGCGCGCCGATCCGCCGCCGATAACCTGAGCAACGCTTCCGCTGGTTGAGGAGCGCCGACGCGGAGCGGCGACGCGTCTCGAAACCACGGTGAGTCGCTTTCAGAGACCGGATCATCAGGTTTCGAGACGCGTGCTCCTTCGTCGCTCGCTCCTCAACCAGCGGAAGCCGCGGCGACCGCGGATGCCTCCTGCTCACGCCGCTCGGCGATCGCGAGGTCGGTCGGGTCGCCGACGCGCGGCAGCGGCCCGAGGGCGACCCAGATCACGGCCGAGAAGGTGAACAGCACGCCGATCAGGATGCCGATCTGCGTGCCGACGAGCTCGCCGACGAGGCCGCCCGCGGCGGCGCCGAACGCGATCGTGCCGTACGACACCCAGCGCATGCTCGCGTTCACGCGGCCGAGCAGGTGGTCGGGGGTGCGCAGCTGCCGGATGGTGATGAGAATGACGCTCGAGAGCGTCGCACCGGCGTCGCCCACCGCGAACACGAGGCCGAGCACGATCACGAGCGTCGGAGCCCCCCACGAGGCATCCGCGACCGGCAGCAGGAGCAGCACGACGCACTCGGCGATCGCGGTGAGCAGGATGGGGCGGCCCGCCCCGAACCGGCGCACGAGCGGCCCGGCGAGCAGTGAGCCGGCGAGGGCGCCGGTCGCGCCGATCGCGAGGATGAGGCCGACCTGGAACGCGTCGAGGCCGAGCTCGTCGACGGCGTGCAGCAGGAAGAGCACCATGACCCACTGGATGAACGGGTTGTAGAGCGCCGAGAAGCCGAGGTTCGCGACGAGGTACTTGTCGCGCCGCACGTACGACAGGCCCTCGCGCAGCTCGGTCGTGAAGCCGGCACGGCGGGTCGACGGCGACTCGGGCGCGCGGATGCCGCTGACCGAGACCGCCGACACGACGTAGCCGACCGCCGTGACGAGCAGGGCGAACGGGGCGGTGATGAGCTGCACGAGCATGCCGCCGAGGCCCGGCCCGCCGACCTGCACGGCGGCCGCGGTCGCCGCGAGGCGCGAGTTCGCGCGCTCGAGCCCCGAGGGCGGCACGACGCTCGGCACGATCGACTGGTACGAGACCTCGAAGAGCACCGTGAAGCAGCCGATCGCCGCCGCGAGCAGCAGCAGTGCGGGCGTCGTCAGCACGCCGGCGACCGCCGTGACGATGATCGCGACGGTCAGTGCGGCACGGCCCCAGTCGGAGACGACGATCATCGGGCGGCGCCGGTGCCGGTCGACGAGCACGCCGAGGGGCAGTGCGAGCAGCAGGAACGGCAGCCAGCGCGCGACGCCGAGGAGGCCCAGCTCGAGGGCGGACGCGTTGAGCATGAGCACGGCGAGCAGCGGCAGGGCGAGCTCGGCGACCTGCGCGGCGGCGACGCCCGCGCCCTGCGCGACCCAGAGGCGCGAGAAGTCGGCCGGCAGGCGCGTGCGGCGCGGAGTGCCGCGCACCGCGGCCCTGCGGTTGCTAACGGATGATCGAGCAAGCATGCATTACACACTGGCAGACGGAATCGAATGCGTAAAGCCCGAAACAGGCATTAGTATCGATTCATGGCGATTCCGGTCATCTATCGACGGCGCGAGCGGCCCTTCGCGCAGATCGCCGGTGCCGTCGGGCTCGACCTGATGAACACCGTGTTCGAGCGTCGGGCGCCCGACGAATTCGTCGACTACCTCGTCGACTACGACGACGTCGTGCGATTCGCCGAGCAGTCGGGGCTCGTCGATGCGTCGCAGGCTGCTGCGCTGCGGAAGCTCGCGGCGGAGCATCCGATCGAGGCTGCCGACGAGTGGGCGCGCGTGCGCGACCTGCGCGAGACGCTCTACGCCGTCTGCTACGAGGGCGCGCCGAGCGACCCGGTCACGCGGGTGCACGCCGAGGCGGTCGCCTCGGGCTCGCTCGTGCGGGCCGGCGACGGGTGGGCCTGGAGCTTCGACATCGACCTCGCGCTGCCGCGCCGCCGCCTCGCGCTCGCCGCCGTCGACCTGCTGCTGCGCGACGACCTCGACCGGCTCTCGCAGTGCGCCGACACCGTGTGCGGCTGGGTCTTCCTCGACACCTCGCCGCGGCACAACCGCCGCTGGTGCGTCGCCTCCGACTGCGGCAACCGCAACCGCGTGCGCGACTTCTACGCGCGCAAGCAGGTGGCCGGGTCCGGCGGGGACGCCGAGTAGCGCCCCGCCGGCCGGTCGGCCGTGGCGTCAGGCCGCAGCCGCAATGCCCGGCACCTCGTCGAGCGAGTAATAGACGGGGATGCCGCGACCCTGTGCGATCGCGACGTCCTGGTCGGCCCCGCGCGACTCGCCCGGCAGTCGCAGCACGGCATCGCAGAGCTGCAGGAGACGCTCGGCCGTCGGGTACATGACCTCGGCCGCCAGCGGATCGCTCGGCCCGCTCGCCCCGGCGCTCGAGAGCACGGGGAGTGCCACCCATTCGCCGATCATGGGCACGTGGCCGGCGCGGAAGATCGGCCAGGCCGCCTCCTCGAGGCGCTGCAGGTTCTTCGCCATCAATTCGGGGTCGCCACCCGTGCCCGAGGCGTAGGGGCCGGCGATCAGGATCATCATGGGCTTGCTCATATCCGGCACAATACTGCAGAATCGTGAAAGAACAGGAAGGAATCGGAATGCTCGCCGCTGCACGCAAAGACCTGCTCCTCGAGCGACTCCGTCGAGACGGACGCGTCGTCGCCAAGGAGATGGCGCTCGAGCTCGGGCTGTCGGAAGACAGCATCCGACGCGACCTGCGCGAGCTCGACGCCGCCGGCCTGGCCGTGCGCGTGTACGGCGGCGCCCTGCCGGCCTCGCCGGCCGTCGCCGACTACGCGACCCGCACGCACGTGGCCACCGAGAGCAAGCGTCTCGTCGCGGCGACCGCCGTCGGGCTCATCGAACCCGGCGCCACCGTGATCGTCGACGGCGGCACCACGGCGCTCGCCGTGGTCGACGCGCTGCCGACGACGCTCGAGTGCACCGTCATCACGCACAGCCCGACGGTGGCGAGCCGGCTGCTCGACCACGCGGCCGAGGTGTTCCTCATCGGCGGCCGGTTGTTCAAGCACTCCGCCGTGGCCTGCGGTGCCGCGGCCGTCGAGGCGGCCGGCATGATCAGCGCCGACCTCTTCCTGCTCGGCGTCACCGGGGTGCACCCGACCGCGGGCCTGACGACCGGCGACGCCGACGAGGCCGCGATGAAGCGCGCCCTCGCATCACGTGCCGCCGAGACCTACGTGCTCGCGAGCGCCGAGAAGATCGGCACCGCCTCCCGTTACCCGGTCGTGCCGCTCGACGCCGTCGCCGGAATCATCACCGACGGCGAGCCCGGCAACCCGGCGCTCGGCGAACTCGCCGCGGCAGGTGTGCCGATCATCGCGCCCGACGCGCACGCACGCTGACTCGGGCGTGGGTCGGCCTTCTGGGCGGGCCGCTCGGCCGTAGCATCGGGGGTGGGAAGCGAGGTGCGGATGGTACGAGCATTCATGACCGATCCTTCGATGCTCGAGTCACTCGAAGGACAGCAGTACCTCGTCATCCGGCCCGAAGGCGACGTCGCTTCCTGCTACCGCGCCGAGCAGGCGCGATTGCTCGGCCTGTCTCCCGAAGGCGTCACCCATCCGCACACCGGGCACGTCACGCTTCGCGGCTTCTTCGAGCCTCAGCGTCGTGATGAACTCGCCGCAGCGCTCGCCGTCTGGGCCGCACGCCAGGCGCCGATCGAGCTCCGACTCGACGCCATCGATGGGTTTCCGCCGCCGTTCCAGATCGTCATCGCCCGGCTCGAGCGTACGAGCTCGCTGGTCGACGCATATGGGAGCCTCACGACGATGCTCGATGCCACCGACTTCACTCGGATCGGTGAGCTGCCGCTCGATGAATGGGTGTTCCACATGTCGCTCGCCTACGCCGCGAACGTCGGCGAACGCGAGTGGGCCGGCCTGCTCGAGCTCGGTCGACGAGACTTTCCCGGCCGCCCCACCGAGATCGCGCTGACTGCGGAGTTCGTCTCGTATGAGAACGGCGTCGAGCACCGCGCGGTAGTCCAGCTCGGTGCGCCGATGGCGAGGCCGACTGCATCGAGTATCACGCCGGCCCGGTGACGGCGCCGGCCTGGCGCCAGAACCCCGGGAGTCCGCGTCGGGCGATCAGCCACTCGGCGACGACGAGGTTCGGCACCCAGCAGAGGAACGGCACGGCAGCGTAGGCGTTCGCGAACACAGCGTCGAAGTCGGTGCCTTCGGTGAGGAACGGCACCTGCACGAGCAGCAGCAGCGGCAGCCAGATGCGCAGGGTCACGGCGGCGTACGTGAGCGCGAAGTTGCGCATCATCCAGGCGCGATGCGTGGCGACGTCGCGCCGGCGGATCGCGCGGTACGCGAGCCACCCCGTCACGAGCCAGAGCACCCCGAGCCCGCCGAAGCCGAAGAGGCCGACGAGTCCGGCGTCGTTGACGGGCGCGATGACGAGTGCGGCGATGCCGCCGATGCCGATCGCGGCGAGGTACGTGCGTCCGATCCACCGGTGCACGCGCGGATGCCGGTCGCGCAGGCCGCGCCAGAACTGCAGCGGGCCGAGCACGAGCGCGATGCCGCCGCCGAGGATGTGTGCGTAGAACGCGATCTGGATGGGCAGCGGCTGTTCGGCGTAGTTGCCGGCGAGGCCGCCCGACCGCGACTCGGCGAGTTCGCGCAGCGGAGCAGTGAGGTAGGGCATGACCGCGAACGCGGCGATGCCGAGCGACGAGAGCAGCACCCAGGTCCAGGCGACGCGCGTCGTGGTGCGGCGGGGCACAGGGGAGGCCACGGGGGTGTCGCCCGGCGTGCCCGGGCGGTCGGGAGCGGCGGTCTTCTGAGCGGTCTCGGTGGTCACAGCGGCAAGCTACGACCGCGCCGATCGGGCCGACAGGGGGCGAACCCCCGATTCGGATGGGCGGTTCTCGCCCGTCTCAGCGCTCGGAGGCACTGTCCTCGTCGGTGATGGCACCCGTCGGCTCGGCGTCGGTCACGATGTGCCGCGTGCCCATCGCCGCGGCCAGGCGTGCGCCCTCCTCGACGGCCTCCTCGCGGCTGGCGAAGCTCTGCGAGAGCTCGGGGTCGCCTTCGACGTGGTTCTCCCACTGACCGCGATTCGAGCGCGTCTCGATGTCGCCCTTGGCCATGTCGTTCCTCCTCGGTGTGGTCATGTGGTCGCGCGGGGTGTGGTCGTGTGGTCATGTGGCCGACGTCCCGAAACGAACACTCCTTACCCCGGCCGCGACGAGGCCGGCGCACTCGTGCCGGTGACGGCCACGGTCGACAAGGTACGCCGGCCACGAGGCATCCGCACCGGGGTTGACGCCCGCGGCCGCCGTCGCCGCCGTCGCGGGCGAGCGGACGAGCCGCCGAGCGGCCGATCAGCCGCGCAGCCGCTCGAGCGCGCCCGTCTGCGCGAGCATCGCGAAGCGGTCGGGCACGCCCCAGTGCTCGACGATGCGGCCGTTGACGACGCGCGCGACGTCGAACACGGTGATCGAGATCGCGCGGCCGGTCGGCGGGCCGATGAACGGGCCCGTCTGCGTGCCGGTCGCCGTTGCGCGGGTCCAGACCGTGTCGCCCTGCACGACCCAGTCGTCGACGGCGAGCCTGAAGTCGGGCATGCCGCGGTGCAGGTCGTCGATGCCGCGCTTGATCTTCTCGATCGACTCGGCGGGCGTGCCGCGGAAGCCGAACTGGTGCTCGACGAAGTCGGGCGAGCAGAGCTCGTCGACGACGCGGGTGTCGCCGCCCGAGAATCCCTCGCGCAGCAGCCGGTCGAGGACGAGGTACGGCTCCGGAGGCTGATCGGTGTTCATGAGGCGCTCCTCTCGCCGGCCGGGCCGCCACCGCCGGTCATGCGGACGCGGCGACGTCGCCGCACCTCTCAGTGTCGCGCCGAGGAGCCGACCCGTCCAGATGAACTCGAGGATTCGTCAGCGACCGATGGTCGGCGCCGACGGACGTCTATGCTTCCGTCGACGGCCCACTACAGTGCCGCATCCATCGACCGAGGAGGCCGGACGTGGGAACCACAGCGGCCGTCGTCGTCTGGATCGCGTTGGCCATCGTCGGCGGCACGAGTCTTGTCGTGTACCGGCGCCCGGTCGCACGCTGGTATCGCGACGTCTACACGAGAACCCTCGGCGGCCCGAAGTCGCGAATGGCCCGAAGGTTCACGCCTTCGACGGTGGCGTTCGTCGGTACGTGCTGGGCGCTCATGGGCGTCTTCCTCGGCCTGAATTACTTCGTGTGGTCGAGATGACCCGGCTGCCGACGATCTCTCCGCCGAGTCGCCGCGCGCCTACCGCGTGAGCGTCTCGCCGATCTCGGGGAACGCCTGGCTGTAGCGGTCGACGAGCGAACGCGCGACCTCGACCGAGTCGACGAGCGGGTGCGCGGCGAAGCCGCGCCACGCGAGCTCGCGCGACCGCTCGTGCACGGCGCCGATCACGAGGCGCTCGGCCGACTTCACCTGGGTCATGAGGCCCAGCATGTCGCCGCGCACGGGTGCGATCGGCCACGGGTGCACGCCGTCGGCGTCGACGACGCAGCCGACCTCCACCACCGCGTCCTCGGGCAGCTGCGGCACGAGGGCGTTGTTGCGCACGTTGAGGATCATGGTCGACGGGCGGCCGGTCGCGAGCGCCGCCATGAGATCGAGCGCGACCTGGTGGTAGCCGCCGCCGTCGACGTCGGAGGCGTGCCGCTCCTCGTCGGCGTCGCGGCTCTCGGCCATGTAGCTCGACTCGCGATCGTGGCGCGCCTGCAGCCAGGTCGCGAGCGGGTCGTCGCCGGGCGCCGAGTAGAACGCGGCCTGCTGGCGGTCGATGAACTCGCCGCGCGTCGACGACGCCTCGCGGATGCGGGCCGTCGCCTCGCGTGTGAAGTAGTAGTAGTACAGGTACTCGTTCGGCAGCGCGCCGATCGCGCGCACCCAGTCGAAGCCCATGAGCCTCGCCTCTTCGATCGTCTCGAGCGAGGCATCCGACTCGAGCAGGCGCGGCAGCAGGTCGTCGTCGCCGGCCGTGACCGACCGCAGCCAGCCGAGGTGGTTGAGCCCGACGTAGTCGAACGAGATCGCGTCGGCCGAGGCGCCCGTCGCCGCGGCGGCGCGGCGCATGAGCCCGATCGGGGTGTCGCAGATGCCGACGACGCGGTCGCCGAGCACGCGCTGCATCGCCTCGGTCACGATGCCCGCCGGGTTCGTGAAGTTGATGACCCACGCCTCGGGGGCGACCCGGCGGATCGTCTCGGCGAGCCGGGTCATGAACGGCACCGTGCGCAACGCGTAGGCGAGGCCGCCCGGACCGACGGTCTCCTGGCCGAGCACGCCGAGCTCGAGCGCCGTGCGCTCGTCGAGGATTCGGCCGGCGGTGCCGCCGATGCGCACGGCGCTGAAGACGAAGTCGGCGCCGCTCAGCGCCTCGGCGAGGTCGGTCGTCGTCGTGATCGCGGGCACGTGCCGGCGCGTCTGCGCGAGCCGGGCCACGATCGCCCCGATCGTCTCGAGCCGCGATGCGCTCACGTCGTACAGCGCGAGCTCGTCGATGCGCACGGGCGCGTCGTCGGCCGCGACCGCCTCGAACACCTGGGGCACGCGGAACCCGCCGCCGCCGATGATGGTGAGCTTCACGCCGTCATCACCTCGACTCCCTGCTCGCGGAGCAGGTCGAGGGTCGCGGCATCCGCATCGTCGTTGGTGACGACCGTCGAGATCTGCTCGGGCCCGCACACGCTCAGCACCCCGACGCCGGGGAACTTCGAGGCGTCGGCCAGCACGACAGTGCGCTGCGAGGACTCGATCATGGCCCGCTTCACGGGAACCTCCATGCCGGTCGTGTCGCTGATGGTGCCGTCGGCGCGGATGCCGCTCGTGCCGAGGAAGCACGTCGTCGCGCGGATCTGCGCGAGCGCCTGCTCGGTGAGCGTGCCGATCATCGAGTTGTAGTTCTTGCGCACGGCGCCGCCGAGCACGATGAGCTCGACGACGTCGTCGTCGCGCAGCTCGTCGATGACCGCGAGGCTCGAGGTGATGACCGTGATGCGCCGGCCCCGCAGCTGCGCCGCGAGCAGGGCGGTGGTCGTGCCGATGTCGATGATGACCACGTCGCCCTCCGACACGAGTTCGGCCGCGCGCTCGGCGACGCGCAGCTTCTCGGGCGCGTGCTGGCGCTCGACGTCGGTGAACGGGATCTGGTCGGGCTCGATGCTGCCGCCGCCGCGCACGCGCCGCAGGAGCCCCTCGGCGCTCAGCGCATTGAGGTCGCGGCGGATCGTCGAGAGCGAGACGCCGAACTGCACGGCGAGCTCTTCGACGGTGACTTCGCCGTCGGCGCGCAGGGAGTTCAGGATCTGAGCCTGTCTCGTAGCTGTGAGCATGAGCATGATGCTAGCAGTCAACTTCGAGCATGAATCGACGATTTCGAGCATGAATTGACGCAGAACCGTTCATTCGAGAGTATGTTCAGTCAAAGCCGATCTCGCGATCGCGCTGGTGATGCAATCGAGGAGGATGCGTGGCAGAACGGGTCGCCGACGGCACCGTCGACGTGCTGCTCACCGGGCCGGTGTTCTTCGACCTGGTGATGACCGGCGTGGCCGGAACCCCGCGCCCGGGCACCGAGGTCTACGCCGACGGCCTCGCCTCGAGCCCCGGCGGCGTCGCCAACCTCGCCGTCGCGACCGCCCGCCTCGGGCTCGGCACGTCGCTCGCCGCGACGCTCGGCGACGACGTCTACGGTCGCTGGTGCTGGGAGTTCCTCGGCGACCGCGAGGGCATCGACCTCGGCCGCTCGCGCCTCGTACCGGGCTGGCCGACCCCGGTCACGGTCTCGATCGCCTCGGGGGGCGACCGCAGCATGGTCACCCGCGAAGAACCGTCGCCGTTCAGCGCCGGCGAGCTCGTCGGCGACGATCCGCGCGCACGCGCCGCGTTCGTCGACCTCGGTACCGCCCGCGGCGGCCGCGGCGACGACTGGTGGCGCACCGCCGCCCGCGCGGGCACGAAGGTCTTCGCCGACCTCGCCTGGGATCCGAGCGAACGATGGGATCCGGCCGACCTGCGCCCGCTCGCCGACTGCTACGCCTTCACCCCGAACGAGACCGAGGCGATGGCCTACACGCGCACCGACTCCGCCGTCGCGGCGGCCCGCGCACTCGCCCGACTCGTGCCGCTCGTCGTCGTCACCCGCGGAGAGCGCGGCGCGATCGCGATCGACGCCGGCAGCGGCGACGCGGTCGAGGTGCCGGCGGTGCCCGCGAACGGGCGGGATGCCACGGGCGCCGGTGACGTCTTCGCCGCCGCGTTGATCTTCGGAACCCTGCACGAACTGCCGCTCGCCGAGCGCCTCTCGTTCGCGGCGCTGTGCGCGGCCCTCGCGGTCGAGCACGCGGGCGGCGCCGTCGGCGCGCCCGGCCGGGGCGACCTCGCCGACTGGTGGCAGCGCACGCGCGACGGCGACGACCGCGGGCTCGCGGCCCGCTTCGCGTTCATGGACGACGCCTTCCCCGAGGCATCCGGGCGCCGCAGAGCGGAGCTCACCTTCCCCTTCGCCGACTACGGCTCCACAGCGGCCCGGCGATCGAATCCCGAGAAGAGAGGTACATCATGAGACGGAACACCCGACTGACCGCGGTCGCGCTCGGCGGCGCCGCACTCGTCGTCGCGCTCACGAGCTGCGCCCCCGGCACCGGTGCCGACCCCGGCAGCACCGCCGACACGGGCGACATCAGCACCGACATCTCGGACGTGGGCGACGTCACCCTGACCGTGTGGGACCAGGAGGTGCGCGGCGGCCAGAACGAGCAGATGGAGCAGCTCAACGAAGCGTTCATGGAGAAGTACCCGAACGTCACGATCGACCGCAACTCGCAGTCGTTCGACGACCTCGCCACGACACTGCGGCTCGCCCTCACCGACGCCGACGCGCCCGACGTCGTGCAGGCGAACAACGGCCGCAACACGATGGGCCAGTTCGTCGCCGCCGACCAGCTGCGCCCGCTCGACGACTACGCCGAGGCCTACGGCTGGACCGACCGGTACTCGCCGTCGGTGCTGCAGTACTCGACGTACAGCGACGACGCGAAGGTGTTCGGTGACGGCAGCCTCTACGGCCTGCCCCAGGTCGGCGAGGTGGTCGGCGTCTTCTACTCGAAGCAGAAGCTCGAGGAGCTCGGCATCGAGGTGCCCGCCGACTGGAGCGAGTTCGACGCCGCGCTGAAGACCGCGAAGGACGCGGGGGAGACCCCGATGCTGCTCGGCAACATCGAGAAGTGGCCCGCGCTGCACGTGTTCGGCCCCGTGCAGGGCGACCACGTCGACGCCGAGGCCATCACCGACCTGGGCCTCGGCAACGCCGGCCAGAGCTGGACCACGCCCGAGAACGTCGCGGCCGCGAAGACCCTGCAGGACTGGGTCGACGCCGGCTACTTCAACGACGGCGTCAACGGCACCGACTACGACGCGGCCTGGCAGTCGCTCGCTGCGGGCGACGGCGTCTTCCTCATCGGCGGCTCGTGGCTCGCGGCCGACCTCGCCGACGCCATGGGCGACGACGTCGGGTTCTTCATCCCGAACACGGGCGACGGCACGCCCGCGACCACGGGCGGCACCGGCCTGCCGTTCACGATCACGTCGGCCGCCGACAACACCGACGTCGCGGCCGCCTACATCGACTTCATCACGAGCGACGAGGCGATGCAGGTGCTCGCCGACACCGGCAACCTGCCCGTCAACCGCACCGCCGAGCTCGCCCCGAGCGAGGGCGTGATGGCCGACGTGTTCACGGTGTTCGGCGACGTCACCGGCGACGGTGCGCTGCTGCCGTACCTCGACTACGCGACGCCGACGTTCGGCGACACGATGGGACAGGCGCTGCAGGACCTGCTCGCCGGGCAGACGACGCCCGAGCAGTTCACCGAGACCCTCGAGGCCGACTACTCGGAGTTCGTCGCGAGCAATGAGTGACGGCACGACCACGATCGGGCGGAGCGCCTCGCGGCGTTCCGCCCGATCGGCGTGGGTTCCCTGGGCCTACATGGCCCCCGCCATCCTGCTGTACGGCGCGTTCCTGCTCTTCCCGCTGGGTCGCGCCGCGCAGTTCTCGCTCTTCCAGTGGGACGGGCTCGGGGCGTCGACGTTCGTCGGGTTCGACAACTACGTCGAGATCCTCGACGACCCGCGACTGCGCGAGGCGTTCTGGCACGCGCTCGTGCTCGTGTTCTTCTACGCGATCCTGCCGCTCGGCATCGGCCTGCTGCTCGCGAGCCTGTTGACCCGCGCCCAGGTGCGCGGGCTCGGGTTCTTCCGCAGCGTCATCTTCCTGCCCCAGGTCATCGCGATGGTCGTCGTCGCGGTCACCTGGCGGCAGATCTACGCGCCCGACGGCCCGCTCAACGGGTTCCTGCGCCTGATCGGGCTGGGCGCGCTCGCCCGGCCGTGGCTCGGCGACTACACCTTCACGCTGCCCGCGGTCGGACTCATCGGCACCTGGGTGTGCACGGGCCTCGTGACCGTGCTGCTCATGGCCGGCATGAGCCGGGTGCCGCGCGAGCTGTACGAGGCGGCGCGACTCGACGGGTCGGGGCCCGTGCGCGAGTTCTTCGCGATCACGCTGCCGATGGTGCGCGGTGAGATCACGGTCGCGCTCACGCTGACGATCGTCGCCGCCCTGAAGACCTTCGACCTCGTCTACGTCACGACGAGCGGCGGCCCCGGCACGTCGACGACGGTGCCGAGCTACGAGATCTACCGCCGGGCGTTCGAGCTCGGCGAGGTCGGCGTCGCGACGGCCGTCGGCGTCGTGCTCACCCTCATCGTCTTCGCCATCAACGGCATCGTGAACATGATCGGAGACCGCTCGTGAAGGTGTCCCCGATCGAACGGGGCGCGAACTACGTCGTGCTCGTCGCGTTCGCGCTCATCGTGCTCGGCCCGATCGCCGTCATCGTGTCGCTCGCGTTCGGCCCGCAGAGCGCGTCGGCCGCGCGCGAGGGCGGCTGGTTCCACCCCGAGAACTTCCCCGAGGCGTGGGAGATCGGCCGCTTCGGCCAGTACATGCTGACCTCGCTCGTCGTCGCCGTGATCGTCGTCGTCATCGCGGTGCTCGCATCGATCCTCGCCGGGTACGCGCTCGGCACGATGAAGTTCCGCGGGGCGACGGTCATGTTCTACGTGTTCCTGCTCGGCATCATGGTGCCGACCGAGGCGTTCATCGTGCCGCTCTACTTCGACCTGCGGGTCGTGGGGCTCACGAACACCGTCTGGGGCGTCGCGCTGCCGCAGGTCGCGATGTCGATCGCGTTCGGCACGTACTGGATGCGCACGTACTTCCGCACCTCGAGCCGCGCGCTCATCGACGCCGCTCGGCTCGACGGCGCCGGGTCGATGCGCATCCTCTGGCAGGTGCTCGTGCCGATCGGGCGCCCGGCGATCCTCACGCTCGTGCTGCTCACGTTCATGTGGACGTGGAACGAGTTCCTCATCCCGCTCGTGATGTCGCCGAACGGCTCGGTGCGCACGGCACCGCTCGGCCTCGCGTTCTTCCAGGGGCAGTACACGCAGGGCACCGCCCTGCTCGCGGCGGGCGCGGTGATGGTCGCGCTGCCGATCGTGCTGCTCTACGTCTTCCTCCAGCGGCACTTCATCAAGGGCATGATCGAGGGCGCCGTGCGCGAGTGAGGCGGGCGCGCCGGGCGTGGCCGGCGCAGGGCGGGGTGCGCGCGTCTGGTGGCGCGCACCCCGCATCGCCATGCCCGCGTGCGCGCAACTACGCGCACGCATTCATGCGCGAATTTGCGTGAAACTGCTTGATTGTTCGATCGAGTCTGCTCTAGCTTGAGGGGAATGATCGGGCGGCAGTCCGTCGTCCGAGTGTCCAACGGAGGACCGCATGAAACGACATCACGCCATCCTGCTGACCTCGCTGGTCGCGGCCGCCGTGCTCCTGACGCCTGGCACGGCGCTCGCGGCGACGATGGGCAGCGAGACGACGGCGGCCGACGCCGCGACGAAGCTCGCAGCCGGCGACCCCTCGGTCGCCATCGACACCGAGCGCGGCAAGATCGACGTCATGGGCATCTGGGCCCACCCCGACGACGACGCCGGGTTCACGACGCCGTGCGGCGTCTGGCACGACCGCTACGGGGTGCGCTGCGGCATCATCATGGCCACCCGCGGCGAGGGCGGCTCGAACTCGGTCGGCCCCGAGGCCGGCCCCGACCTCGGCCTGCGCCGCGAGAACGAAGATCGCACCTCGCACGTGCGCTCGGGCACGATCGACATCTTCAACCTCGACCGCGTCGACTTCTTCTACAACACCTCGGCGGCGCTCACCGCGAAGGTGTGGGACGCCGACGAGACCCTGCGCCGCACGGTGCGCATCATCCGCGAGACCCAGCCCGAGATCCTCGTCGGCTCCACGCCGTCGCTCGCGGCCGGCCACGGCAACCACCAGTACGCGCAGGGCCGCATGATCTGGGAGGCCGCCGCCGCGGCCGCCGACCCCGACATGTTCCCAGAACAGCTCGAGGGCACGGGCGCCGTCGACACCTGGCAGGTCAAGAAGGTCCTCGCCGGCGGCCTGACGACCGGCTCGGGCGGCACCGCCGCGCCGAACTGCAACACGGGCTTCACGCCGGCCGCGACGAACCCGTTCACGGTCGTCGGCACGTGGACCGGCTACGACTCGCCGTACGTCTGGGCCGAGGGCAACGTGCAGGGCCAGCAGGCCGGCACCGCCAAGACGTGGGCGCAGGTCGGCCGCGAGGGCGGTCGCGCGCACCCGACCCAGGCGCGCGTGATGGAGAAGGGCCTCGTCAACCCGACCTGCCAGCGCTACGGCGTCTCGCAGTCGATCGTGCCGATGCAGCCCAACAGCTCGCCGGCCTCGGCGAACGACGACGCGGTGCTCTACGGCGCCGTCGTCGCCGACCCGGGCGGCATGCCCCTCGGCTCGCAGTTCTCGCTCGCAGTGGGCGAGTACTACGAGGCCGCCGGGGAGCCGTTCGAGGTCACCGTCTCGGCGCGCTCCGGCGAGGGCGACCTCGCCGGCGGCACTGTGAGCCTCGCGGTGCCCGCGGGCTGGCAGGTCTCAGAGCCCGTCGAGCTCGACGGCATCGGCGACGAGGATGCCTCGGACGCGACGTTCACCGTCACCCCGGCCGCCGACGCGGCCGCGGGGGTCTACAAGCTCGCGGCATCCTTCGACGGCGAGGTGACGGCGTACAACGACGCCCGCGTCGAGCTCGTCGCCCCCGTCGAGGGCCGCTTCGAGCGCTGGGGCAACATGGCCGAGTACGAGCAGTGGACGCGCGACCACGACGCCTACGTGGGCGGTCGCTCGAACGCCGTCGCGCAGATCGGCGCCGGCGAGACCGTGACCGTGCCCGTCGAGGTGACCAACCGCACCGCCTCGACCGAGTCGGGCGAGGTCGCGCTCACGCTGCCGGCCGGATTCGTCGCCGACGCGGCATCCAAGCCGTTCACGGGGCTCGCCCCGGGCGACACCGCGACCGTCGAGTTCGTCGTCACGCACACCGACCCGGCCGACCCGGGCAGCCGCACGGTGACCTTCACCGCGACGACGACCTCGGGCGCGGGCACGTCGACCGAGAACGAGACCGTGTACCTCGTGCCGACCGTCGTCATCCCCGAGCTCGCCTCGGCGCCGACGGTCGACGGCCGCGCCGACGACGTCTACACGGGCGACCCCGTCGACGTCGGCACCCGCTGGGAGGGCGCGGCCTGCGCCGCCGACGGCGTCGACTGCGGCGACGGCAGCCTCGCGAAGCTCGGCTGGTACGCCGACGCGCTGTACGCGCAGATCCGCGTGACCGACGACGTCGCGAGCGCGGCGGCGACGCCCGACCGGTGCTTCGGCCACTGGCTCGTCGACTCGGTCGAGCTGCTGCTCGACCCGCGCGGCGACTCGGTCGACACGTCGACGACGTTCAAGCTCGGCATGTTCCCCTTCACGGACGACGCCGAGGGTGCGAATGGCAACGGCGAGAACGGCCCGTGCTGGTCGCGCGACGCCGACAACCACCAGGGGTTCTCGACGGGCCCGCTCGCCGAGACCGTCGAGGGCGGACTCAACGCCGAAGGCGTCGAGGTGGCGGTCGAGGTCGCACGCGAGGCCGACGGCACCTACGCCGGCGGCGGCTACGACCTCGAGGTGAAGGTGCCGCTCGCGGACCTGCCCGCCGCGGTCGGCCCGACCGGCGCGGTGCCTTCGGGCGATGCGGCCGAGAACGACGTCGACCCGACGTACCTCGGCCTCAACGTCACGCCGTACGACTCCGACACGCAGGACTTCATCGGGCAGACCCGCACCGCGTGGTCGGCCTTCGGAAGCCAGCAGTCGGAGCCCTACCGCTGGGGCCACGCGTACCTCGACGGCTACGCGCCCCCGGCCGACCGGTCGACCGAGGCCTCGGCGCCGATCATCCCCGACACCGCCCTGCAGGGCGTGCAGTCGCCGCAGACGGTCGCGCAGTCGGCCACCCGCGGCGGCACGATCTCGGGGGTGCAGCCGAGCGAGGCGATGAGCGTCACCGACGTCAAGATCCAGCAGAAGGACGTGCGCATCTCGTACCGCGCCGACGAGGCCGGCACCGTGCGCGTCTTCCTCTGGAAGGGCGACACGACGTTCATCCCGGTCTGGACGTCGAGTTGCGCCGGCGACGTGTACGGCTTCGAGGCGTGCTCGCCGACCGACGGTGCCGCCCCGCCGTGGTCGCCCGACATGAGCGGCCGGCTGCTCGGCACCTTCGAGCAGGCCGTCGGCGCGGGCACGGGCAAGCTCGCCGTGCCGATCGACGCCGCCACGCGCGCCGCGCTCGCCGATGACGCCCGCATCCTCGTCTCGTACGCGGAGCAGGACGGCATCGACTCGGCGACGGGCGACGGCGTGAACGCGTGGAGCTTCCCGATCGAGGCATCCCGCCCCGGCAAGGGCTGATCCGCGCCGACCCATCCGGCGAACGCCCGGTCCGCGTGATGCGGGCCGGGCGTTCGCGCACGTCGCCGGCGCCCTCAGTCGCCCAGCCGCAACCGCTCGCCCCCGAACCGCTCGCGCAGCAGCCGGTCGTGCGAGACGAGCACGACCGCACCCGTGAACGTCTCGAGGGCGCCCTCGAGGTCTTCGACGAGATCGGGCGACAGGTGGTTCGTCGGCTCGTCGAGCAGCAGCAGCTCGTGCGGTTCGCTCACGAGCAGCGCGAGCTCGAGCCGGCGCCGCTGCCCGTACGAGAGCGCCCCCACCGGCACCGCGAGATCGCGCGGGTGGAACAGCCCGAGCGGCATGAGCCGGCCCTCCGCCGTCTCGAGGTCGTCGCGGATGCCCTCGGCGTAGACCTCGAGCAACGACCGCCGGCTCGGCCGGATCGCGCTGTGCTGGCGCAGGTGGCCGACGCGCGGCGGCGCGGTCACCGTGCCCGCCTCCGGCCGCAGCTCGCCCGCGATGACCCGCAGCAGGCTCGTCTTGCCGATGCCGTTGCGGCCGGTGACGAGCAGTCGGCCTCCGGCCGCGAGCTCGAGATCGTCGACGGATGCCTCGGCCACACGCACCCCCGAGAGCACGAGCAGCGGCGTGTTCGGGTCGCCCGGGGCATCCGGCCCGATGCCCGGCGCGGGGGCGACGTTCATGCCCGTCGCGCGGAACGCGAGCCGCTTCGGCGGCGGGGTCACCGGCGTGTCGAGCAGCCGCGCCAGGCGCTCCTTCGCGTTGCGGATGCGGCCCATCGCGCCGTGGGTGCGACTGCGCGGCGTGAAGGCCCCGTGGCCCATGCCCGCCTTCTCCATCTTTCGCGGGATCGCCGCGAGCCGGCCGGCGTTCGCCGCGACGAGCTCGCGGTTGCGGGCGAGCTCGGCCTTCCAGGTCTCGTAGGCGAGCCGGTGCCGCTCGCGCTCGTTGCGCTTCGCGATCAGGTAGCCGTCGTAGCCGTCGCCGTGGCGCGCGACGTCGGCCGCGTCGACCTCCCAGATGACGTGCGTGAGGGCCTGCAGGAATGCACGGTCGTGCGTCACGGCCACGACCGTGCCGTCGTGCGCCCGCAGCCGGTCGACGAGCCACCGCCAGGCGTCGTCGTCGAGGTCGTTGCTCGGCTCGTCGAGCAGCAGCAGCTCGGGGTTCGCGGCGAGCGTCGCCGCGAGCGAGACGCGCGAGCGCTCGCCGCCCGACAGCGTCGCCCACGCGCGCTCGCGGCGGATGCCGCCGACCCCGAGCGCCTCGAGCGACGCGTCGAGCCGTGCGGGGGCGCCGTAGCCGTCGCGCGCCTCGAACCGCCCGGTGAGCGAGGCGTAGTCGTCGAGTGCGGCGTCGAGCGCCGGGCCGGACAGCCCGGCCAGACCGGTTTCGGCGGCGTGCATGGCGTGCTCGAGTGCGCGCAGCTCGGTCGAGCACGCGTCGATCGCGTCGGCGACGGTCGCGCCGGCGGGCAGCTCGAGCACCTGGTCGAGGGTGCCGACACCGCTCGCGAATCGGGCGATCAGCTCGCCCGCATCGGGGGCCAGCGCGCCGCCGATCAGGCGCAGCAGGGTCGACTTGCCCGCGCCGTTGTCGCCGATGATGCCGACCCGTTCGCCGGGCCGGAGCGAGAGGTCGACGCGGTCGAGCACGACGCGCTCGCCGAAGCGCTTCGTGACGGCGTGCAGGGAGAGTTGGCTGGTGGTCATGGAGGGTGCTCCGTTCCCGGCCCGTTCGCGGGTGCGCGAACGCCGGTCGGGCTCGCGGACACCGCTCAGTGGCGTGCGCGAGCCGCGGCTGCGGGCCGAATGCTCAGTGGTGGTCGACGGCGCGTCGATCAGCCGCGCTCGGCGCGTGCCGGAATCGACGCGGAAGCCGTGGAGCAGATGCTCGACACGGCTCACCACTCAGGAGTAGATCAGCGTACCCATCGCCGAGCGACGCTAATTGGTCCGTGAGTCGATGTCAAGGGTTCGTCGCCGTCGCACCCGCCACGAGCGTGGCGTCGAGCCCGGCGATGAGGGCCTCGAGCCCCTGGTCGAACGTCTCGAGGTCTCGCATTCCGGCGACCCCGGCCGACGCGGTACCGCCAGAGGCCGCCGCACGGTCCGGTGCGTTGCTGCGTGCCCACACGACGAGGAACCCCGAGGCGTACGCGTCGACGATGCCGAGCACCTGTCGCGCCTGGTCGGGCGCGAGCCCGGCGTGCTCGAGCCCGGCGAGCACGCCGACGAGGTGCGGCGCCACGGGCGACGTGTCGTACGGTGCGAGGGCGAGCAGCTCGAACGCGTGCGGGAGCGCGACGGCGAGGTCGCGGTAGGCGCCGAGCGTACGGCGCACGGCCTGCTGCCACGGCTCGCCCGGCTCCTCGTGCAGGTCGAGCCGTTCGATGAGCTGCTCGACGATCGCGTCGACGAGGTCGTCGCGGCTGCGCACGTGCGTGTAGAGGCTCATCGGCGCGAAGCCGAGCTCGGTCGCGAGGCGGCGCATCGTCAGCGACTCGAGCCCGTCGCGTTCGACGAGCGCGATCGCGGCGTCGGTGACCTCGCGTCGGGTGAGGGTCTTGCGGGGCTCGCGCGGGCGGCGCGCATCGGTCGCCTGCCCTGCCCCTTGACGTGACGCCATGCGTGCAAGAGTATCGTCCGTACAGTGTACGGAAGCGTACAAAGTACGGACGGTCGCGACGAGCGCGTCGCCGACCACCGGTCTCACCCGAAAGGCACACCCCACATGGACCTGTTCCGGCTCACGGCCATCGAGGCAGCCGAGCTGATGCGACGGCGCGAGCTCTCGCCCGTCGACCTGCTCGAGTCGGTGATCGCCCGCACCGAGGCGACCGAACCCGTGATCAACGCGGTCACCGAGCAGTGGATCGACGAGGCGCGCGACGCCGCGCGCACGTCGGACGCACGGTTCGCCGCAGGCGACGACCTGCGCCCGCTCGAGGGCATCCCGCTCATGCTCAAGGACGAGCAGCCGATCGCCGGCCGGCTCCTTGAAGACGGATGCCTGCTCGAGCAGGGCCACATCGCGAGCGAGACCCACCCGATCGTCGAGCGCATCCAGGCCGCGGGCGCCGTCATCCATGCGCGCACGACGACGCCCGAGTACTGCTGCGCACCCGTGACCCACTCGAAGCTCTGGGGCGTCACGCGCAACCCCTGGAATCCCGACTTCACGCCGGGCGGCTCGTCGGGCGGCTCGGGCGCGGTGCTCGCGGCCGGCTCGACGATCCTCGCGACGGGCTCCGACATCGGCGGCTCGATCCGCATCCCGTCGTCGTTCTGCGGCGTCGTCGGCTTCAAGCCGCCGTTCGGGCGCGTGCCGGGCATGGCGCCGTTCAACTCCGACACCTATTGCGCCGACGGCCCGATGGGTCGCAGCGTCGCCGACGTCGCGATGCTGCAGAACGTGATCTCCGGCCCGTGGTTCGGCGACGCGGCATCCCTTCGCGACCTCGCGACCGTCTCGGGAGCCGTCGGCCCGCTCGACGGCGTGCGTATCGCGCTCAGCCTCGACCTCGGCGGGTACGACGTCGACCCCGCGGTCGAGGCGAACACCCGCGCGGTCGACCGCGCGCTCGTCGCCGCCGGTGCGACCGTCGACCTGGTCGAGCTGCCCTGGGGTCCCGCACGCACCCTCGAGACCGCGTGGCCGCACTTCGGTGCCGTCATGGGGCCGTTCATCGAGTCGATCGCCGAGGGCGACCCCGCTCGCACCGAACAGCTCATGCCGTACACGCGGGCGTTCGCCGAGTCGGCGGCGGCGGGGGGCGACTACGTCGACGGGCTCGTCGCCGAGAGCGCGTTCTACCGCCCCTTCGCCGAGCTCATGACGGGGTACGACGCGCTCGTCTGCCCGACGATCGCGACGACCGGGTTCGCCGCCGACGAGCCGTCGACCGACAGTGCCGCGATCTTCTCGATGCTCATGACGCTGCCGTTCAACGTCATCGGCCGCGTGCCCGTCCTCGCCGTGCCGTCGGGGATCGCGCCGAACGGCGTGCCGACCGGCGTGCAGATCGTCGGCCGCACGTACGACGATGCGGCCGTCTTCCGCGTCGGCGCCGCACTCGAGCAGGAGCTCGGGCTCTGGACCGACCCGGCCTGGTGGCCGGAGGTCTGAAACCCTGCCGCCGCTACAGGCAATTTCGCGTGACACGCCGGCCGGCGTCCGCCGTCATCGGCGTGCCGGCCGGAAGTGCCTGTAACGGTGGCGCCCGGGCAGGTGGTGCGGCCGGTCAGCCGACGGATGCCTCGGGCGTGCCGCCGAGCGCGGTGGGCGAGTCGAGCGCGGCCTCGGTCGCAGCAGCGGCGGCGGGGTCGGTGCCGAACCGGTCGAACGCGAACGGCGCGAGGTCGACGGGCGGCGTCGCGCCCTCGGCGAGGTCGGCGAGCACGAGCCCCATGAGCGCCGAGAACTTGAAGCCCTCGCCCGAGTCGCCGCACGCGACGGTGACGCCCGGCAACGGCGTGCCGATCACGAAGCGGCCGTCGGGGGAGTCGGTCCAGCTGCACACCTTCGCATCGACGACCGCGGCGCCGGTCATGCCGAGCGCGGTGCGCGCGTAGTCGAGCAGTGCGTCGGTGCGGGCGGGGTCGGGCGTGCGGTCGTCGTCGACGCCCCACACGACGTCGCGCAGCGGCGCGTCGAGCCCGAGCTTGTAGCCGACGCCCGGGGTGGCCATCGCGTAGAGCGTCGGCCGGTCGGCGGTCGCGATGTCGATGAGGTCGGGCAGGTCGTCGAACGGTCGGGCCGGGTCGGCGACGTGCACGACCTGCTCGAGGTGCGGACGCAGCGGCACGTGGAGTCCCAGATGCTCGAGCAGCACGGCGGCGCCGGGCCCGGCCGCGATCACGAGGGCGTCGGCCTCGAGCACTTCGCCGTCGGACAGGCGCACCCGGCGGGGGCCGTCGCCCGCGGCATCCGCCTCGAGGTCGACGACGTGGGCGATTCGCAGCTCGCCGCCGGCCTGCTCGAAGCGCCGCAGCTGCGCCCGCAGCGAGACCTCGGCGAGCACGGGCCCCGCCTCCGACGTGTAGATCGCGCCGCGCCCGTCGGGCACGAGGCCCGCGAACCGGGTGCCGACGCGGTCGGCGTCGAGCCGCAGGTGGGGGATGCCCTCCATCGCGAGCGCCCACTCGAACCGGTCGAGCGCGGCCCGGTCGTCGCGCCAGACGAGTCCGCGGCGCAGGAACACCGGTTCGCCCGCGATCGACGAGAGCCGCTCCATCGCCTCGAGGCTCTGCCGGGTCATCGCGATCTTCGCCGGGTCGGGGTCGGCGAGCCGCCAGATGCGGGTCGGTCCATGCGACGACGAGAGGGCGTTGGCCGGTCCGTAGCGGTCGACGAGGGTGACGCGGTGGCCGCGCCCGGCGAGCTCGGCCGCCGTCGGAAGTCCCCAGGCGCCGGCGCCGATGACGATGATCTGCATGCCTTCCATCTTCGTGGGGGGCGAGGTGCAGAATGTCCGCATGACGGCAGGAGTACGGCTCATCGTCGACGTCGCGAACGTGATGGGCTCGACGCCCGACGGCTGGTGGCGCGATCGCGCCGGCGCCGCGACGCGACTGCTCGCCGCCCTGCCGGCACTCGTCGGCAGCGAGACCGCGGGGCCCGACGGCGAGCCGCTGCGCATCGCGTCGATCGTCGCCGTCGTCGAGGGTGCCGCCCGCTCGGCGGCGGTGCCCGACGGCATCGAGGTCGTGTCGGCACCGGCCGACGGCGACTCCACGATCGTCGAGATCGCGAACGGCGCCGGCGTCGAGGCATCCGCGAGGCCCGTGGTGGTGACCGCGGATCGCGGGCTGCGCGCCCGGCTCGACCCCGTCGTGCTCGTCGCGGGGCCCGGCTGGCTCAACGCCCTGATCGGTCGCTGAACCGAGAACGCGTCGGAGAAAGTTGACATGTCGGAGAACTCCGACATATTGTCGTCGGCATGGCCCACGACGTGTTCAGCGGACTGGCGAATCCGGTCCGCCGTGACATCCTGACCGAGCTCGCGACCGGTCCGAAGTCGGCGGGCGAGCTCGCCGAGCGGTTCGCGATCGGGCGGCCCGCGGTGTCGGAGCACCTGCAGGTGCTCCGCGGCATCGGGCTCGTCACCGCCGAGCAGGTGGGCCGGCACCGCTACTACCACCTGGATGCCTCGCCGCTGGCCGAAGCGGCCGACTGGCTGGCACCCTTCGAACGATACTGGCGGGCACGGCTGCGCTCCTTGCGCGACGTGCTCGATGAGGAGAACCGATGACCCAGAACGCCGCGATCGAGTGCGACGAGTTCCTGCCCTACCCGGCCGACGTCGTCTGGCGGGCGATCACGACGCCCGCGACCGTCGCCAAGTGGTGGGGCGTCGCCGATTCGCTTCGACCCGTCGTCGGGCACCGGTTCACGATCGACATGGGCGGCTGGGGTGAGCAGCAGTGCGAGGTGGTCGAGGTCGCCGAGGGCCGGCTGCTGCGCTACACCTTCGCCGAGGGCGTGCTCGACTCGACGCTCACATGGCGGCTCGAGCCCGAGGGCACTGGCACGCGGCTGTTCCTCGTGCACGACGGACTCGACCAGGACACGCCGCTCGGGCGCCAGGCGTTGCAGGGCATGGGCCGCGGCTGGCCGGGCGTGCTCGCCCGGATCGCGGATGCGATCGCGGCGACCGGGGCGGCCTGAACCGCCGCTGTGCCATTCGTTGAGCCCGTCGACGCGTGGGCTCGCTCGGCTCTCGGCGCTCCCGCACGTGCGAACCCCACGAGCCCCTCGGCTCGCCGGGTCACTCCTCGGCCCGGTCCTGCTCGGCCCGCGATCCGGCGATGAGGTACCCGCTGATGGCGCCGCCGAGCGCGGCGAGCGGGCTGAGCAGCATGGCGTACGACCAGAGGGCGTCCTGCGTCATGCTCATCGCGAGCCACGTGAGGCCCGGGCTCGCGACGAGCAGCGCCGACCACCAGGGAGCCGCGAACGCGAAGGCGGCGAACCCGCACACGATGCTCGCGATGCCGCAGATCACCATGAGCGGAGCGGCCCACGGGTTCGCGTTCTCGGGGCTGAAGCTGCCCCAGCCGTCGGCGATGACCGCGACGACCATGGTCGGGCCGGCCACGATCGCGACGACCAGCCAGATGGTGCGGAGTGCGACCCCGTAGGGCCGCTCGGTCGTCGTCGAGTCGGTCATGCGCGCCAGTGTAGGGAGCGCGGGCAACGGGCGCGGCCCCACATCGAGGGGGTGCGGGGGAGGCGGCCCGGTCGTCCCACGAGGGGTGGCGGCCCGCGCGGAGGTGTGTTATACCCACAGGGGGTATAGATACCCGGCAAACATCAGCGAGGAGGACATCCCGATGAATCGGCTCGAATCAACGGCGGCCGCGGTCGACCGCGGCCCGTCCGCGACGCAGCGGCAGCCCGTCTGGCTCATCGTCGTCGTGGTCGCCGTCGGCGTCGCGAGCGGCGTCGGCCTGCTCTTCAGCGGCTACCCCGAGGCGCTCGGCACGGCCGTGCCGATGACGGCCCTCGGCATCGCGACGCTCTGCTACCTGGCCGCCGCCGTGACCGGGCTGCGATGGGTCGCCTGGCTCGTCGTCGGGCTCGGCACGGTGCTCGTCTTCGGCGCAGAGCTGCTCGACGTGCCGCGCTGGATCGCGCTCGCGCTCGCCGGCGCCGTGCTCGCCGTCATCGGGTTCGTCCGCCGCCCGCGCATGACGACGCCGCAGGCGATCGCCATGGCCGCGTACTTCGGGGTCGCGGTCGTCGCGCTCGCGCTCGACCCGCGCATCGGACTCGCCGTCGCGGGGCTCGCGCTCGCCGCGCACGCCGGGTGGGACCTCGTGCACTATCGGCGCAACGTCGTGGTCGGCCGCTCGCTCGCGCTCTGGTGCATGGGGCTCGACCTGTTCCTCGGGCTCACCTGCGCGGGCCTCGCGATCGCCGCGTGAGGCGGATGCGACAGCGATTGCAGTGACTGCGACGGCTGCCGCGGCTGCCGCCGACCTCAGATGACGACGTCGATCTCGTCGTCGGCGTGCAGGCCGACGTACTGCGCGTCGACGAGGATCGGCAGATGGTCGCTCGACCCGCGCGGCAGCGTCTCGACGCGGCGGATCTCGAAGTCGGCCGACGTCGCGAAGTCGAAGTGCCCGCGGAAGTACTTGTAGCGCGTGTAGGTGCGGCTGTCGCTGAGCGTCAGCTCGTAGCCCGCGTCGCGCACCTTCTCGGCGAGGTTGTCTTTGAAGACGGGGTAGTTGTAATCGCCGACCATGAGTGTCGGCAGGTGCGGGCCCATGAGCTGCAGCGAGCCGAGCGCCGAGTGGATCTGGTGGCGCCGCAACGAGTTGAGCGCCGTGAGCGGCGCCGCGTGGAACGACGCGACGACGAGGTCGCGGCCGTGCTCGAGATCGGTCAGCCGGGCACCGAGCAGGCGTTCGTGCGCGGGTCGCAGGATACGGTCGTGCAGCGACTTCTTGAGCGCGAAGGCACGGATGTCGCGGGGCTGGAACCGATCGTCGCGGTAGTACATCGCGAGACCGAGCCGGTTGCCCGTCGTCGAGTGCGCGAGGCGCAGCCGGCCGACCCGCTCGGCGAGGTTCGAGGTGTCGACCTCCTGCAGGCACAGCACCTCGGGCGAGTAGCGCTCATCGAGCGCCGCGAGCTCGGAGATGGCGCGGTGCTTGCGCAGGTTGTAGCTGATGACCAGCATCACCTCAGCCTAGGCGTTCGAAGGTGAACGGCGGCCGTGGATGTCGCGACGAGTCGGTCGCGGGGCGGCGGCGCGTCAGCGACCGGCGACGGCGGCCCGCACCTCCTCGTCGACGAGGTCGGCATTGATCGCGGCGCCGGCCATGCTGCCCGCGGCCATCGCGAACGGCACCGACGAACGGGGATCGGTGACGTTGCCCGCCGCCCACACGCCCGGCACGCTCGTGCGACCCATCGCATCGACCACGGCGAACTCGCCGCCCATGGGGTGCGGCGCACGCTCGGCGCCCAGCTGACGCAGCACCGGGTCGTTCGGCTCGGGAGCCGGGCCGACGAAGATCGCATCGACCGCGATCTCGGTGCCGTCGACGAGGCGGACGCCCCGGAGCGAGCCCGGTTCGTCGGCGACGATCTCGGCGACGCGGCGATCCTCGACGGTCACGCCGCGCGCGACGAGTCCTTCGCGCGCCTCCGCAGGCAGGCCCGCGTCGGCGGCGAAGACGATGACCTCGGCCGACAGCTGGCGCATGAGCTGCGCCTGGTGCACCTGCGCGGCCGACGTCGCGATCACGGCGATACGACGATCGCGCACCTCCCAGCCGTCGCAGTACGGGCAGAGGAACGCGCCGCGACCCCACTGCTCGGCGAGACCGGGCACGGGTGGCAGCACGTCGCGCAGGCCGGTCGCCACGAGCAGCCGCCGGCCGCGCACGGCCGCACCGTCGGCGAGCTCGAGGACGAAGCCCGTGCCGTCATCCATTTCCGGCCGCGCGGGTTCGCCGGGGTGCGAGCCCGCGACGCGTGCGCGGGTCGCGACACCGGTGCGGATCGTCACGCCCTCGTACCGGCCGAGCTCGGCGCGGCCCTCTGTGAGCAGGTCGATCGGCGACGTGTGATCCCGGCCGAGCACGCCGTGCATGTGCCCGGCGAACCGGTTGCGGGGGGCGCCCTCGTCGAGTACGAGCACCGATCGGCGCGAACGGCCGAGCATGAGGGCGGCGCTGAGTCCGGCGCTGCCGCCGCCGATGATGATGACGTCCCACGAGTCCTGCTGCATGCTCCGATCGTCGAGGATGGAAGGATGAGATGGCAATCCGATTTGCCGAAACAGCAAGGGAAGCGCATGCCCGACGATCTCGCAGGACCGCCCATCGACCTGATGCTCGACGGCGTCGCCGCTCGGCTGCGAGCGCTCCGCACCCGCCGCGGTCTCACCCTCGCCGAGCTCTCCGCCGAGACCGGCATCTCGACGAGCACGCTGTCGCGCCTCGAGTCGGGCGGGCGTCGCCCCACGCTCGACCTCCTGATCCGCCTCGCCGGGGTGTACCGTGCGACCCTCGACGATCTCGTCGGCGCGCCGCAGATCGCCGACCCGAGGGTGCACCCGAAGCCCTTCTACCGCGCGGGCACGGCCATCATTCCGCTCACCCGCAGCAACCCCGGGCTGCACGCCTACAAGATGGTGCTGCCGGGGCACCCGCCCGAAGCGCGGGTCGAACAGCGGGTGCACGACGGCTACGACTGGATCTACGTGCTCAGCGGCCGGGTGCGGCTCGCCCTCGGCGACGAGGAGCTCGTGCTCGAGCCGGGCGAGGCCGCCGAGTTCGACACGCGAACGCCCCACGGCACGGCGAGCGCGTCGCTCGAACCCGCCGAGATCCTCAACCTGCTGAGCGCGCAGGGCGAACGCGTGCACCTCCGCGAGGCGCCGTGAACGCGGCCGTCGCGCCGGGCTCGACCTCGCGGGCGCCGTCGCCCTAGGCTTGCGCCCATGCCGCTGATCTTCTCGCTCATCACCCTCGCGGCGATGGTGTACGCGCTCGTCGACCTCATCATGCGCGACGAGTCGCAGATCAAGCACCTGCCGAAGTTCGGCTGGATCCTGCTCGTCGTGTTCCTGCCGCTCATCGGCACCATCCTGTGGTTCGTGCTCGGTCGTGAGTACGCACCGCGCAGTGCGGGCCTCGGCGGCTTCACTCCGGCCGGCCGGGCCCCCGAGCAGTCGTACGCGCCGCCCGTGCCGGTCGACACCCGCTCGACCGAGGAGCAGATCGCCGACCTCGACCGCGAGATCGAGTTCTACCAGAAGCGGGCCGAGCTCGAGCAGCGCAAGCGCGAGCTCGAGGCGGGCGGCGAGGCCTAGTCAGACCGTGAGTCGGCCCGATCGCGCCGATCGCCGGGGACGATCGCGGGAGCTTCGGTCATTTCGGTTCTCCCGGGACGAGGCCGATCTTCTCCGCCAGTAGGGCGTCGCGGATCTCGGCACGTTGTTCTTCGGGGATCTCGGCATCGAAGATGAGCGCATTCGTCGCGCCGACCGCACGGCTGAGCCCGTCGATGTCCCTCTTGGCGACTGACGCAGCCGCGCGGTCGGACACCAGGTAGCCTTCGAGGATCGTCGACCGGGACTGCAGTCGAAGCCCGATGCCGTGGTTGTTGAAATCGTCTGGGCTGCTGCACGCGGAGGCCGCGGCCCAGTCGTCACCGCCGGCTACGAGAATGAAGCACAACTCCCGGGCAGCGTTGAGTGCGACGAAGAATTCATCCTCGTCGGTCGATGCAACGAGTCGAAGCGTCGCGGCATCGAGCTCGCCGTCTGCCAGATTCGCCAGATCGAGCGACTCGGGCAGCAGAGAGGCTTGCGACTTCTCGACTTCGTTCGTTCGAAGGAGCGCGAGATCGTAGCCATTGACACCCGGTGCGGCGGCGTCGACGCCGGCTGCGGCCACAGTACCGAGACCGACGGTCAGCCCGACCACACCCGAGATGATGTGGAGCAGCCTTCTTCGCATCGGCTCTCACTTCCCCGTCTGATCGGAACGTAGCGAGCCCGTGCGGTGCCGTCAACCGGTCGTCGTGAAGCTCTCGTCGATCGCCGAGCCCGTCACCGAGGCGTGGAACCGCGAGCACGCCGACCTGTTCGGCGCCGTGTGCCGGGCCGTCGAAGGCGGCTGAGGCGGATTGAGGGGGAGCGCAGCGACCTCTCGAAATCCACGATGGACGACTGTCTGGTTTCGAGACGGCGCTGGCGCGCCTCCTCAACCCACTGAGGATCAGCTCGACCCGCTCCACGACGCGGGCACGATGACCCAGACGACCTCGGCGCCGAGCTCGTCGTCGGCCCGCCAGTTGTGCGGTTCGCGGCCGGGGAAGGTCATCGAGTCGCCCGCGACGAGCGGCACCTCGCGATCGACGAAGCGCACGCTCACCGCGCCCGAGAGCACGTGCAGCACCTCGACGTCGCTCGAGATCGTGTAGAGCTCGGCACCGCCCGACGCCCCCGGCTCCATGGCCGACCGGATCACCTGCACGCGGGACTCGCTGCGCGCCGACACGAGGTGCTCTTCGACGCCCGTGCCGCCGAGGTTGATGCGGGGCGCGGCCGCGAGCGGCACGACCTGGATCTCGGGCTCGGCGAACAGCGACCCGACCGAGATCGAGAGCACCTGGCAGAGCTGCACGAGCGTCGCGACGCTCGGCGAGGTCTCATCGCGTTCGAGCCGGCTGAGGAACCCCTTCGTGAGTCCGGCCGCCTCGGCGACCTGGGCGAGCGTCAGCCCCTGCGCGGTGCGGGCGTTGCGCAGCCGGGGGCCGATCGCCATGGGGGAGTCGCTCGGCGACGGCGGCACCGGTCGTTGCATGCGGGCTCCTTCGGGTCGACGGCGGGCTGTTGACACCGTAGCGGGCCGGTCGTACCATTGCCCCGAAGTTTACTCCAGTACATCGGAGGTTTCGCAATATGCAACCGGATGCTTCGCCCGAACCCATCGGCCCCGTCGACGCCAGCCGCGTCCCGCGCTTCGCGGGCATCGCGACGTTCGCCCGCCTTCCCCGCCTCGACGAGGTCTCGCACGCCGACATCGCCGTCGTGGGCGTGCCCTTCGACAGCGGGGTGAGCTACCGCCCCGGCGCCAGGTTCGGCCCGTCGCACGTGCGCGAGGCGTCGCGCCTGCTGCGCCCGTTCAACCCCGCGCAGGGCGTGCTGCCGTTCGCCGTGCAGCAGGTCGCCGACGCCGGCGACATCGCGGTCAACCCGTTCAACATCGACGAGGCGGTCGCCGACGTCGAGGCGGGCGCCCGATCGCTCGCCGAGCAGGCCGACCGGCTCGTCGTGATCGGCGGCGACCACACGATCGCGCTGCCGCTGCTGCGCGCCGTCACGGCGAAGCACGGCCCCGTCGCGGTGCTGCACTTCGACGCCCACCTCGACACGTGGGACACCTACTTCGGTGCTCCGATCACGCACGGCACGCCGTTCCGCCGCGCGTCGGAGGAGGGGCTCATCGACCTCACCGCGAGCATGCACGTCGGCACGCGCGGCCCGCTCTACGGCGTCGAGGACCTGACCGACGACGCGCGCCTCGGCTTCGCGATCGTCACGAGCGAAGACATCGAGGAGCAGGGCGTCGAGGCCGCGATCGAGCGCATCCGCGCCCGCATCGGCGACAAGCCGCTGTACATCTCGATCGACATCGACGTGCTCGACCCGGCGCACGCGCCCGGCACCGGCACGCCCGAGGCGGGCGGGCTCACGAGCCGTGAGCTCCTCCGCATCATCCGCGCCCTCGCCGACCGGCACATCGTCGGCGCCGACGTCGTCGAGGTCGCCCCGGCCTACGACCACGCGCAGCTCACGGCGGTCGCGGCATCCCACGTCGCCTACGAGCTCATCAGCGCGATGGCGCCCCGCCCCTGACCCGACCCAACCTGCCCCACCGATCGAAGGAGATCGACATGACCACCCGCGAACCGACGACCGACGAGGTGCTCGCCGCCGCCGACGCGATCGTCGACGCGTTCGCCGCGACCGACGGCCCCCGCTACTTCGCGGGGTTCGCGCCCGACGCGAGCTTCCTGTTCCACACCGAGCACGCACGACTCGACGACCGCGCCGCCTACGAGGCGCTCTGGGCCGAGTGGACCGCCGGCGGCTGGCGCGTGCTCTCGTGCGAGTCGACGAACCGGCTCGTGCAGGCCTACCCCGGCGGCGCCGTGTTCTCGCACGACGTCGCCACCCGCGTCGACACCGGCGACGGCGAAGACGCGTACCGCGAGCGGGAGACCATCGTCTTCCGCGTCGACGGCGACGACGGCGAACGCCTCCTCGCCGTGCACGAGCACCTCTCGCCCATGCCCGGCGCCGGCGCCGAGGCATCCACCGACTGACGGCCCCACCCCGACCTCCACCCCCGAGGAGAAGCAGCAATGTCGCTCTACACCCGTCTCGACCGCAGGCTCGCCGAGCAGGCCGACAACTCCGGGCCGGTCCGCGGCACGTTGTCGACGCCGCGCATCGGCATGATCTGGCTGGCGGCGAACCTCGTCGTCACCACCCTGCTCACCGGCACCCTGTTCATCCCCGCCGTCGACTTCGGCGTCGCGATCACGATGATCGTCGTCGGCACGCTCGGCGGCGCCGTCGTGCTCACGCTCGTCGGCAACATCGGCACCCGCACCGGCCTGCCGACGATGGCGCTCACCCGCGGCGCGTTCGGCACCCGCGGCGGCTACCTGCCGATGGCGGCGAACGTCATCATCCTGATGGGCTGGAGCTGGGTGCAGGCGATGCTCGCCGGCGTCACCGTGAACTACCTGGTCGAGAGCCTCACCGGGTTCTCGAGCCCGATCCTGTTCTCGGTGCTGTGCCAGACGATCGTCGTCGTCCTCGCGATCTTCGGCCACGAGGGCATCGCCCGTGTCGAGCCGTGGCTCGCGGTGCTCATGCTCGCGATCATCGCGTGGATCTTCGTCATCGCGTTCTCGAGCTTCGCGCCGAGCGCGTACCAGGCGATCCCCGTCGACCTGTCGATCGGGTACACGCCCGCGATCGTGCTCGACATCGTCATCGCGACGGCGATCTCGTGGACGGTGCTCTCGGCCGACTTCAACCGCCTCGCGGTGTCGAGCCGCGCGGGCATCCTCGGCTCGGGCATCGGCTACACGCTCTCGACGGTCATCGCGATGACGCTCGGCGCGACCGCGATCGGCTACGTCATCCTCTCGGGCGGCGAGGCCGCGCCGTTCGACCCGGGCGTGCTCGTCGCGGCGTTCGGCGCGCCGATCGCGATCGTGATCTTCGTGTCGGTCATGGCGACGAACTCGATGGTCGTCTACGGCATGACCACGTCGATCGTGAACGCGAGCGCCGGGCGGGCCAAGCTGCGGTTCCTGCCGACCGCGCTCGTCGTCGGCGTGATCTCGATCATCGGCTCGACCTGGCTGGCCCTCCTCGACCAGTTCACGACCTTCCTGACGATCATCGGCGCCTTCTTCGTGCCGGTGTTCGCGATCATGATCGTCGACTACTACCTCATCAAGCGGTCGTCGTACTCGCGCGACCTGCTCGAGCACCGCGGCGGCCGGTACTGGTACCTCGCGGGCGTCAACTGGTTCGCGGTCGGTGCGTGGGCGATCGGCGCGTTCGCGTCGTACCTCATGGTGTTCGTCTGGCCGAGCCCGGTCGGCGCGACGATCCCCGCGTTCGTCATCACGTTCGTGCTGTACCTGCTCGCGATGCTGCCCGAGCGGGCGCGCACCGTGCGCGAACCGAGCGTGCACCTCGCCGAGGCCACGACGAGCGACGAGGATGCCGCCGCCCATGCGTGAGCTCAGCAGGAGCGTCTCGGGCGGGATGCGGGTCTACCCCGGCGACCCCGAGGTGACGATCGGTCCGGCCCTCGAGGTCGCGACCGACGGGGTCGACGTCGCGCTGCTGCACCTCGGCTCGCACACGGGCACGCACCTCGACGCGCCGTCGCACACGGTGCCCGGCGGGCGCACGACCGGTCGCATCGGGCTCGACGAGCTCGTGGGGGAGGCGCTCGTCGTGCACCTCGCAGGGCTCGAGCCCCGCGCCGTGTACGGGCTCGCCGAGATCGAGGACGCGCTCGGCGAGCGGCTCGCCGAGCGCGTCGAGCCGATCGTGATCGTCGACACGGGCTGGGCGCGCCACTTCGAGACCGACGCCGCGCTCGAGCATCCCGCCCTCGAGGCCGCGGCCGCCGCCGAGCTCGTGCGGCGCGGCATGCACGTGCTCGCCGTCGACACCCTGAGCCCCGACCTCACGGGCGGCGACGGGGGATTCCCCGTGCACGACGCCGTGCTCGGCGCCGACCGGCTCATCGTCGAGAACCTCTCGGGGCTCGAGGGGCTGCCGGCGCGGGTACGAGTCGGGTTCTTCCCGTTGCGGGTCGACCTCGACGGGGCGCCCGTGCGGGCGGTCGCGTTCGACGTCGACTGAGTGTCGCCACGACTTCGGCGATCGACACCGAATCGGAGCGGTTCGGGCTCATACGTCCGAAGTCGTGGTGACCTCCGACTCTGAGGCGAGCGCAGCGACCTCGGCGCGGAGGCGGCCCGGCTCGAGGCCGAGCGCCCACTCGGTCGCGTCGGTGACGAACCGCCAGTACGCGTCGGAGGCGAAGGTGCCCGTGTTGTTGGCGTAGGCGCCGAACCCGTCGATCGCGATGAAGATGCGCACGCACGCGTCGAACGCGTCGTCGGGTGCGAACACGCCCGCCGCGACGCCCTCGTCGACGAGGCCGGTGAGCCGGGCGCGGTCGAGCGACTCCTGCTCCTCGAGCGCGGCGTCGAGCGCCGGGCTGAACCGGCTGAGGTGGCGGGCGTTGAGCCACAGCCGCGAGATCGGGCGCGCCTCGGGGCTCTCGACGCGCGAGACGAGCCGGGCCATGCGTTCGAGCGGCTCGCCGCCCTCGGGCACGAGCGTCTCGCGCTCGTCGCTCACGGCGTGCACGAACGCGGCGATCACGAGGTCCTCCGCGACGGGGAAGTAGTGGCTGATGAGGCCCGGCCGCACCCCCAGTCGTTCGGCGACGGCGCGCAGCGTGATGCCCTCGAGCCCGTCGTCGAGGGCGATCGCGGCCGCGGCGGCGACGATCTCGGCGCGGCGCTCGGCGGGCTGCTTGCGGACGCGCGTCGCCGGTGCACTTGACATCATGCGAAACATGTTATTGGATAAGCGACCAATAGCCCATTGGTCGTTTGATCAATAGCAGCGTCGCCACCGGCAGGGCCCTGACGACGCCACCCAGGCCCCCGCCGAGAGGATCCCCGTGTCATCCCAGACTCCCGCAGCGTCGCAGGACTACATCGACGCCCCCAGCCAACCCGAGACGCGCGGCATCGAGGTCGTCAGCCCCTCCGAACGGCACGGCCGCGCCCGCGACCTCTTCGGCGTGTGGGCGGCGCCGAACGTCAGCATCCTGAACTTCACCATCGGCGCCACGATGATCCTGCTCGGCCTCGAGATCTGGCAGGCGGTCGCCGTGATCGTCGCCGCGAACCTGCTCTGGGCGTTCCCGGGGCTCATCGCGATCTCCGGCCCCGCCGCCGGCACGTCGGGCTCCGTCATCAGCCGCGCCCTCTACGGCATCATCGGCAACAAGGTCATCATCGCGTTCACGGGCTGGCTCATCTCGGCCGTGTTCCTCGCCCTCAACTGGCTCGCCTCGTCGTTCATGGGCGCCGACCTGCTCGCGCAGTGGGGCTTCACCGATCCCGTGCTCGGGCCGGTCATCGTGACGCTCGTCGTCTCGGCGATCACGGTGCTCGTCGCGGTCTACGGCCACGCGCTCATCATCACGAGCTACACCGCGATCTCGATCGGCCTGTTCGTGGTCTTCCTCGCCGTCACGGCGTTCGCGCTGCCGACGGTCGACTGGGGCTACCGGGCGCCCGAGGCGCTCTCGGGGGTGCCGCTCTGGTCGGCGATCACGATCGGGTTCACGATCCTCGCGTCGACGCCGCTCTCGTACATCAACAGCCCCGACATCGCCCGATACCTGCCGCGCGAGACCAAGGCCTCGCACATCATCGCGGCGACGGCCCTCGGCGGGGCGCTGCCCGGCATCTTCTTCACCGTCGTCGGCGCGCTCATCGTGACGGGGCTCGAGCCCGCCGCCGTCGACGCGGGCATCGAAGGGGCCATCCTCGGCGTCCTGCCGACGTGGCTCGGGCCGCTGCTCGTGCTCGCGGTCATCGTGAACACGATCGCCCTGAACGGCATGACCACCTACACCTCGAGCATGGCCCTGCAGTCGGTCGGCGTGCCGATCCGCCGCATCCCGTCGGCCATCGTCGTCGGCATCATCGGCACCGCTCTCACGCTCTACCTCGTGATGTCGACGAGCCTGCTCGACGCGGTCAACCTCATGCTGCAGTTCCTCGTCATCGTCTCGGGCCCCGCCATGGCGATCTTCGCGACCGACATCATCCTGCGCCGCAACCGCTACGACGCGATCGACCTCTTCGACGAGGAGCGCGGCGGCAAGTACTGGTACACGGCGGGCTGGAGCATCCCCGGCATGACGGCCGTCGTCGTGGGCGGCGTTGCGACCGCGGTATGCCTCTCGACCGACGTGTGGACCGGCCCCGTCTCGGAGGCGATGGGCTGGGTCGACCTGTCGGTGCCCGTCGGCATGATCGTCTCGGCGCTCGTCTACCTCGGCCTGTCGAAGACCCGCTTGGGCCGGTTCGAGGGGTCGCCGACGACCGCTGCGGTGCCCGCCGCGTCGGCCGTGCAGTCCGAGGCGGCGGCATGATGGGGGAGATGAGCGACGCCGCACGCACGATCGACCCGCACGACCCAGCCGCGACCGGCCCGCACCCGCCGCGCTACCCGGGCGCGCCCGCCGGCGTGCCCGACCTCGACACCTGGCAGGAGGCGCCGGGCAACCGCTGGGCGTTCGGCGACCTCGGCGAACTCGTGCCCACCGCGACGATCTCGCGCACGTCGCCCGCCGTGCGCGCCGCGGCGGCCGAGGTCGCGACCGTGCGGCTCGACGCGTTCGCGACGGCGCTGCCCGGGCTCGAGCAGCGCCTCGAGGCGACGTTCACCGACGCATTCCTCGTGCTGCGCGGCGCCGAGGTCGTCGCCGAGTACTCCAAGCCGGGCTTCGCGCCCGACCAGCGGCACCTGCTCATGAGCGTGTCGAAGTCGATCTGCGGCCTGACCGTCGGCGCGCTCGTCGACGCCGGACACATCGACCCGGCGCGCCCCGTCGTCGAGTACGTGCCCGAGCTCGCCGGCTCGGTGTACGACGGGCCGACCGTGCGGCACGTGCTCGACATGCAGGTCGCGATCGACTACGACGAGAACTACGTCGACCCGGCGGCCGAGGTGCAGACCCACGACCGCTCCGCGGGGTGGCGACGCCGACGCGAGGGCGACCCGGTCGACACCTACGCCTTCCTCACGACCCTCCGCGGCAGCGGCGCGGTCGGCGAGTTCCAGTACTGCTCGGCCAACACCGACGTGCTCGCCTGGATCGTCGAACGGGTCACCGGCTCGCGCTACCACGAGGTCGTCTCGGAGCTCGTCTGGTCGAAGCTCGGCGCCGACCACGACGCCGTGATCACCGTCGACAGCGCCGGATTCGGGTTCGCGAACGGCGGCATCTCGTGCACCGCCCGCGACCTCGCCCGCGTCGGCCGGGCCGTGCTCGACGGCGGCGTCGCCCCGGGCGGCCGCATCGTCTCGGAGGCCTGGGCCCGCGGCATCCTCGACGGCGGCGACCGCGACGCGATGACGTACGAGGGATTCACGGGGGCGTTCCCCGACGGGTCGTACACCGCGCAGTGGTGGTGCATGGGCAACGCGCGCGGCAACGTGAGCGGCATCGGCATCCACGGCCAGAACCTCTGGCTCGACCCCGCGACCGACTCGGTCGTCGTCAAGTTCTCGACGTGGCCCGACCCCGACACCCCCGAGTGGAACGCGCTGCAGAGCACCCTGCTGCTCGACGTGTGCGAGGCGCTCGACTCGATCTGAGCGATTCCACGACGAACCGGATGCCTCGGAGCCGCGTCGCTCCGAGGCATCCGCCGTTCGGTGCAGCGGGATTCGGTGGCAGCCCGGAGGACGCGGCGAAAGCTGAGCTTCTATCATTCCGGGTGTCCGAACCCCGCCGCGTCGCGGGCGAACCCCGGGAGGACCCATGCACGGCCACCTCGCAGCCATGGCATCGCTCGCGGCAGAGCCGTCGGCCGGCTCCGACTGGGGACTGTTCCGCTCGGGATTCATCGGGTCGCTCATCGACTTCGGCATCGTCTGGGTCGGAGCGTGGCTCGTCACCGTCGTGCTCGCACGATTGCTCTCGAAGATGCGGCTCTGGACGAGGCATCCGGTCACCCGGCGGTCGAGCACGGTGGCGAAGGTGATCGGCGGACTCGTCACCGCCGTCGCGGCCGTCGCGTTCGTCACGACCGGGGCGATGACGAGCGCGATCGGGCCGTGGCTCACCGCCACCTGGATCGCCGTCGGCCTCGTCGCCGCCGCCGGCGTCGTCGTGCTCGCATTCGGCATGGCGACGACGCCCTGGCTCAGGATCGGGGTGACCGGAACCGGCGGTGCCACGAACGACGCGTGGGCGACCGAGGTCACCGTGCGCATGCGCGAGC
This sequence comes from Agromyces cucurbitae, assembly GCF_058349945.1. NCBI lineage: Bacteria > Bacillati > Actinomycetota > Actinomycetes > Micrococcales > Microbacteriaceae > Agromyces > Agromyces cucurbitae. The sequence continues at coordinate 1,353,030 of NZ_JBYRES010000001.1, forward strand.
TCAACGCCGACAACCCCGACGGCCGTGTCGAGCGGCCCGACGGGTCCGATCTCAACGAGCTCGTCGCGATCGCCGATCGCACCGACAACTGGGCGGTCGCGCTCGCCGCCGGAGCGATGTCGATGCTGCTCAACCTCACACCGTGGCGCCTCGAGGTCACCGTGTTCGATGCGACGTCGGGCGTCGCGCGGCTGCGCCGCAACGGCCGCGTCGTCGAAGACGCCTCTCTCCGGTTGCCGGCTCCTCCCGTCGACGGCGACCACCCGGGCGAACTGCTCACCCTCGCGGCGGCGTTCGCCGCCGTGAAGGTCGCCCAGGAGTACCCCGACATCGTCGGCTTCTACAACACCCGCGAGTGGCTCGGCCTCGGGCTCATCGGCGTCGCACGCGGCACGACCGACGACGCGTTGCGCGAGCGATACCTCGCCAAGGCGAAGGAGGTCGACCCGCGCAGCATCCTGGTCGAGTACGAAGACCTCTACTGGCGGTACCAGGGGGCCACCGACCCCCGGCGGCTCCGTGAGCTGATCCGGCGGCTCGAGCCCATGATCGAGGTCGCCGCCGAACAGGCCGGCCGCCGCATCGAGGCGCTCCAGGACGCGCGGTTCCAACGCTGGCACGACCACCGCGACGAGGCACCGGTGGCAAGCGCTGCGAGCGCTCCGTCGTCGGTCGCCGAGCGCGGCGCGCTGGCCCTTTCGTCACGCCGGCGCCGATCGGCGGCCGACGACGGGGTGGTGGAGACCCCGGTCGCTGCCGGTACGGTCGCCGGTCGTACGAGATTCGACGAGATGCTCCACCGCAGGCGCCGATCGTACGAGGAGCCCAAGATGCTCATGCTCCGGCTGCAGAGCTATTACCTGATGACGATGCGCAACTGGCTCGTGTCGGGAGACAAGGACCTCGAGCGCGACAAGGTGCGCGAGCTCGAGCGCGCGACGAACGTCGTCGGCGACCTCGTGGCCGAGCTCGACGGGCTGAAGCGGGAGGCGGAGGCCGAGCGGAACGTCATTCGCCGACTCGCGACGACGACGAAGCGCCGGATCACCTCGACCGAGCCGGCTGCGGCGAGCTCGACGACGGTGCGGCGGCGGCCGGCGCCGAAGGGACGGTATGCAGCCCAGCGCACCTCGCTCGAACGCATGGAGCAGCGTGCCGCGCTGGGACTGCTGCTGCTGACCGCCGACCTCCAGAAGCACGCGGGCGGCGGGGCGGACGTCGCACGGTGGGAGCCGCAGCTGAAGATCGCCGAGGAGTGGAAGCGCAGGGCGATGAAGTCGAAGGAGGCCGAGGTGAAGTACTCGGTCGCCTGCTACGAGAGCCGGTGCATCGCCGCGGAGCGGTCGCGGGACGAGGCGGCGTTCACGGCCCTCGTGAAGCGGCTCGGCGAGGTCTGCTGGGACGACGAGTACCGGGGGCTCGCAGTCGAAGACCCCGAGCTCCGTCCGAACGCCGACCCGAGGCGGACCAGCCAGCGGCATCGCGCCATGATGCGCGACGCGGTGCTCGACGGCATGGACGACGCGTGGCAGATCGAACGATTCCGCACGGCGCGATCGCAGCTCGTCTCGGCGGGAGTGAACTCGCCCGAACGCCTCACCGGCCTCGGCACCCGCAACCGGGTGGTGCAGCGGTCGAGCCTGAGCGCCGAGCAGGTCGATCGGCTCGCCGATGCGGCTCGCATCCTGAACGCCGCGCTCAACACCGAATGCAACGTCGTTCCGGACAAGCGCGACGGACGCGACGCGGAACGCGAGCGGCGGGCGCACCTGCGGGCGGCGCGGACGCTCCTCGACGACGGGCGGCACACCGTCGCGACGTTCCTGGACGAGCACGATGCGGACCCGGCGTCGCTCGTCGACGACATCGCGAAGGCGATGTTCTGGATGCCCGACAAGAAGGAGCGCAGCAACGTCGAACGGTACGTGGAGCGGATGGTCGAGCTGCTGCGGCCGCCGACCGTGTGAAGCCCGCCCTCAGCCGCCCGCGCGGATCGCGACGATGCCGGCGACGGCGCACAGGCTCGCGACGAGACGCCACGGCCGGAGCCGTTCGCGGAACACGAGGTACCCGATCGCGCTCGCGGCGATCACGCCCGTCTCGCGAAGCGCTGAGACGACCGCGAGCGGGGCGACCGACTGGGCCCACACCACGATCGTGTACGCCGCGAGCGAGATCGCCCCGCCGGCCGCCCCGAGCGGGGCGTGCCTGCGCAGTCCCCGCACGAACGCCCGGCGGTCGCGTGAGAGGGCGAGGCACACGAACGGGATGGCCGCGCCCTGCAGCAGGAACAGCCAGGCCGCGTAACCGAGCGGCTGTCCGGAGGCGCGCACGCCGATGCCGTCGAGCACCGAGTACACGGTCACGGTCGCGCCGACCGCGATGATGAGCAGCGTGCCGAGCCGATCGGCGGTCGCACCGCCGCGGGTCCACGACACGGCGAGCAGCGAGACGGCGACGACCGCGATGCCGAGCAGCTGCACGGGGGTGAGCCGTTCGCCGAGCAGGGTCGTCGACGCGAGCGTGATGCCGAGCACCGAGAGCCCGCGGGTGAGGGGATACGCCCGGCCGAACTCGCTGCGGGCGTACGCGGCGGTCAGCAGCACGAGGTAGACGGTCTGCGCGATCGCCGACGCGATCAGGTAGGGCACGCTCGCCGGGGCGATCGGCGGCAGCACGAGGCATCCGATCGCGCCGGCGACGAGGTAGACGAACCCGATGAGCGCCGACGCGACCAGCCGCGCGGGGATGGCCTTCGCGATCGCGTTCCACGTGCCGTGGAGCACCGCGGCGCCGAGTACCGCGGCGAGCACGATGGGGCTCACGCGTCCTCCGGGCTGCCTGCAGCACGACCGCCGCCGGGCTTCGGCTCGTCGACCGCCGTGACCTCGAGCAGCACGGCGTGCTCGGGATGCAGCGCCGGCATCACGAGGCCGGCCGAGCCGAGGGCCGCGCCGCCGAGCACGAGCGGTGCCGCGTCCCACCAGGCGGGGCGGTCGCCGACCTCGGGCTGGGCGCCGAGGCGCACGGGTTCCACGCGGTAGTCGCGTCGCGGGTCGAGGCCGGGAAGTCGCACGCGTCCGGCCCCCGAGAGCGGCGACCGGGCGCGCGACGAGTACGCGTAGAGCGCCCGCGAACGGTCGTGCGCGACGACCCCGTCGAGCGCGAAGGAGGTGTCGGGGTGGTCGAGTCGCACGAGGTCGCCGTCGTGCAGCAGGCCGCGGTGGCGGCGGTGCAGCGCGACCCAGTCGGCGAGCTCGGCGAGTTCGTCGTCGTCGAGCCGCCGCAGGTCGGTCTCGATGCCGAGGTGGCCGAAGAAGGCCGTGATCGCCCGGTACGCGAGGGCGTGCGTGCGCCGGGTCGTGTGCGACCGCGCCGAGGCGATGTGGGTGCCCATGAGCTCGGGCGGCACGAGCTGGCTCGTCCAGCGGTTGATGTCGCCACGGTCGAGCGGGTCGTTGTTGTCGGAGACCCAGACCCGGTCGGTGAGCTCGAGCGCGCCGAGGTCGACCCGCCCTCCGCCCGACGAGCAGGCCTCGATCTCGAGGTGCGGGTACCGCGTCTTCAGCTCGTCGACGAGCTTGTAGAACGCGGCGGTCTGCCGGTGCACGCCCGGGCGGCGCCCCGGGCCCGATCCGGCGTCGACGAGGTCGCGGTTGTGGTCCCACTTGAGGTACGCGATGTCGTACTCGTCGAGCAGCGCGACGAGCGCGTCGCGGATGTGCGCGTAGCAGTCGGGGTCGGCGAGGTCGAGCACCTGCTGGTGGCGCGACTCGACGGGCCAGCCGTCGCGGGCCGACATGATCCACTCGGGATGCCGCCGTGCGAGGTCGGAGTCGGGGTTGACCATCTCGGGTTCGACCCAGAGCCCGAACTGCATGCCGAGCCCGCGCACGCGGTCGACGAGCGGGTGGAGCCCGTCGGGCCAGACGTCGCGCGAGACGGTCCAGTCGCCGAGCCCCGCCCGGTCGTTGCGGCGACCGCCGAACCAGCCGTCGTCGAGCACGAAGCGCTCGACGCCGATCGCGGCGGCCCGCTCGGCGAGTTCGCTGAGCACGTCGAGGTCGTGGTCGAAGTAGACCGCCTCCCACGTGTTGAGCGTCACGGGCCGGGGGGACCGGGGATGCTGCGGCCGGTCGCGCAGCATGCGGTGCAAGCGGCGGGCGGCGTCGTCGAGCCCGTCGCCGTGCACGCCGTAGACCCACGGGCTCGCGTAGCGCTCGCCGGGGCCGAGCACGACCTCGCCCGGCATCAGCAGTTCGCCGCCGCCGAGCAGCTGGCGGCCGCCCAGGTCGCGCTCGAGCTGGTGCACGTGGTTGCCCGACCACGCGGTGTGCACGCCCCACACCTCGCCGCCCGCGAAGCCGAAGCCCGGCTCGCCCGCGACGAGCAGGGTCGCCGAGTCGAGGCCGGTGCGGCCGTGCCGGCCCTCTCGACGGTGCTGGCCCACGACGATCGGATGCCGCTGGGCCGCGCGCTCGCGACCCCAGCGGCCCGCGAAATCGAGCGACTCGGCCGCGGCGAGCGGCACGGGCAGGCAGATGAGCAGCTCGTCGAGCTGGTACACCGTCGCAGCGAGGTTCTCGATCTCGGCGCGCACACGCACGACGCCCGATGGGCTCAGCTCGACCGTGAGCTCGAGCCCGAGCCCCGTCACGCGGTCGGACGCCTCGAACACCACGCGGCCCGCACCGAGCGTCACCACGGCGGGTTCGTCGGGCGCACCGCCCCGTGGATCCGCGGCCGGAGCGGGCACGGCCGCCGCGTGCCCGGCGTCGCGCTGCTCGCCCGCGGCGGCGTGGAGGAGGTCGGCGCCGTCGGCCGAGACCGCGTGCACCGTGAACCGCGGCGACCATGCCGCACCGTCGCGCGAGCCGCTGACGCCGGGGCGGCCCAGCCAGCCGCGGCTGTGCTCGGGCAGGAGCGACAGCCGTACGGGCTCGTCGATCTCGCTCGCGGCGGCCGGGGCGACGCCCGCCGCGGCGAGCGTGCGGAACGCGGCGGGGGAGAGGTCGCCGAGATCGGCGCCCCAGTGCACGACGGAGGGCAGCGCGCCGTCGTGCACGTGGAGCACGAGTGCGACGCCGCCCGAACGGAGCACGACGCCGAGATCGGGCAGGTCGGTCATCGGAGGGTTCCTTTCGAAGGGCCGTTGTCGATAGTGTTTACGTTGCCATGAAGCCAGGTCCGAATTCTCCCGTCCGAGCCTCGATCAACGACGTCGCGGCGCACGCCGGCGTGTCGGCGCAGACCGTGTCGCGCGTCGCGAACGGGCAGAACAACGTGCGCCCGTCGACGCGCGAGCGCGTGCTCGCCTCGATGCGAGAGCTCGGCTATCGGCCCAACAGTGCGGCACGCAACCTCAAGTCGGGGCGCTTCCGCAGCATCGGGTTCGTCACCTTCAGCCTCACGACCCTCGGCAACGAGCGCACCCTCGACGCCGTCACCGAGGCATCCGAGGCGGCCGGCTACACGACCACCCTGCTCTCGATCGCCGATCCGACCCAGGGCGACGTCGCCGGCGCGTTCGGCCGGCTCGAGGAGCAGGCCGTCGACGGCATCATCCTCGTCATGTCGGCCGAGGTCGGTTCGCTCGACGAGCTGACGATCACAGCCGGGCTGCCCGTGGTCATCGTCGACAGCGACGCCGACCTGCCCTACACGATCGTCGACACCGACCAGGAGCAGGGCACGAGGCTCGCGCTCGACCACCTGCTGGGGCTCGGTCACCGCGACATCGTGCACGTCGCGGGGCCCGCGAAGTCGTTCTCGGCGCGGCGTCGCGCCGAGACCTACCGTCGTTCGCTCGAGCGGGCCGGCCTGCCGGTGCCCGAGGCGCACATCGGCGACTGGACGGCCGCGTCGGGCCTCGAACTCGGGCGGCGCATCCTCGACCCCGAGCACCGGCCCACGGCGATCTTCGTCGCCAACGACCAGATGGCCCTCGGCGTGCTGCACGCCGCCCACGAGCGGGGCCTGCGCGTGCCCGAAGACCTCAGCGTCGTCGGCTTCGACGACAGCGACGAGTCGCTCGCGTTCTGGCCGGCGCTGACGACGGTGCACCAGAACTTCGACGAGGTCGGCCGCAAGGCGACCGCGCAGCTGCTCGCCCTCATCGACGGCGAGCCGGTCGAACGCCAGAAGATCCTCATCCCCACGAGGCTCGTCGTGCGCGACAGCACCGGGCCCGCGCCGACCCGCTGACGGCGCGGTCGCCGGCGCGCCGAACGCGCGAGCCGGCATCAGAGCTCGGTCGGCCCGAGTTCGGGCGCCCCGGCGAACCGGGCGGTCGCCGAGACGAGACCCGACAGCTCCAGCACGATGAGCTCGTTGGCGCCGGTTCGCAGTGCGGGCGCGGGGATGTACAGCGTGCGCTGGGGTCCGCGACTCCAGTGCCGACCGAGGTTGAAGCCGTTCACCCACACCGTGCCGGCGCCCCACTCGCTCGTGTCGAGGTGGAGGTCGTGCGGCTCGTCGAGGTGGAACGTGCCCGACGCGAAGGCCGGCCCGACGATCGGATCGGAGGGGGAGATCGGGGCTCCGGTGCGGTCGAGGGCGGCGCGCACGGCCTCGACGTCGAGGTCGAGCGGGCCCGCGCTCCAGTCCTCGACTGGGCGGCCGTCGAGGGTGGCCGGGCCGATGAGGCCCTTCGGCTCGCCGAGGCGCGGGCCGTAGTTGACGCCGCCGAGGTGCTCGACGAGCACGGTCAGCCGCCCGGGGCCGGGCACGGCGATGACCCGCTCGCCGTGCTCGCGGTCGATCGTGCCGAGTCGCATGCCGTCGAGGAACACGTGGGCGCGGTCGCGGACCTCGTCGAAGGCGAGCAGGCCGCCGTGATCGATCGAGGTGGCGTAGTGCGAGAAGCCGCGCGGTGCCCCGAATTCCGAGGCATCCGGCAGCGCATCGAAGCCGGTCTCGCGCACCAGGGCCGCATCGTGCACCGTGGTGCCGCGATCGAGGGCGACCTCGAAGGCGGGCGCGGCGCCGCGCTCGGCCGGGCGCTCGTCGGGCACCGGGGCGTACTGCGCGATCACCTCGCGGAAGCGCCAGTACTTCTCGGTGGGCGTGCCGTCCTCGGCGAGCGGGGCGTCGTAGTCGTAGCTCGTCGCGATCGGGCGGTAGATGCCCTTGTCGTTCGCGCCCGAGGTGAAGCCGAAGTTCGTGCCGCCGTGGAACATGTAGACGTTCACCGAGGCGCCCGCGGCGAGCAGCGTCTCGAGCTCGGCGGCCGACTCGGCAGCGGGGGTCGTGTGATGCGGACCGCCCCAGCTGTCGAACCAGCCGCACCAGAACTCGGAGCACATGAGCGGGCCGGTCGGCTGGTGACGGCGGAGCGTCTCGAGGCGCTCGGCGGCCCGCGAGCCGAACGAGCCGGTGCGGTGCAGCTCGTCGAGGCTGCCGCGCTCGAGCATGCCGTCGAGCGGCTGGTCGACCGTGGTGAGCGGCACTCCGATGCCGGCCCCGCGGGTGTGCGCTACGAGCGCGCGGAGGTAGTCGGCATCGTCGCCGTAGGCGCCGTACTCGTTCTCGATCTGCACGAGCACGACGGGTCCGCCCTCATGCACCTGGCGCGGCGCCACGATGTCGTACACCGCGTCGAGGTACTCGGTCACGGCCGCGAGATAGGCGGGGTCGCTCGAGCGCAGTCGAAGCCGGGCGTCGCCCGTGAGCCATCCGGGCAGGCCGCCGTCGTGCCATTCGGCGCAGATGTAGGGGCCGGGGCGCACGATGGCGAACAGGCCGGCCTCGTGCACGAGGTCGAGGAAGCGGGCCAGGTCGAGGCCGCCCTCAGTGCGGAAGGCGCCGCGCTCAGGGGAGTGCTCGTTCCACGGCACGTACGTCTCGATGGTGTTGAGGCCCATCATGCGGGCCTTCTCGATGCGATCGGCCCACTGGTCGGGGTGCACGCGGAAGTAGTGCATCGCGCCGGAGATCACCTGGAACGGTGCTCCGTCGAGCAGGAAGTCGGTCTCGCCGATCGTGAAGGAAGGCATCTGGCTCTCTCGGGGGTTCAGCCGGCTCGAGACGTTTCGCTCGAACTGGGGGAGGCATGCCGCGGGGGACCTGCGCGAGCAGATCCCCCGCGGCGTTCATGCGATTACTGGTTGACGGTGAAGCCCTGCGAGTCGCCGTACTCGATGAGGGTTTCCTGCCACTCGAGCAGGGCGGCGTTCAGGTCGCCCTCCGACGAGAGGGCCTTGCCGACCGAGTCGCCGAACACGTTGTTCGCGTAGCCCTGGTACGGCAGGTACTGCCAGCCGGGGATTACCGACTCCGAGGCGGCAGCACCGACCTCGTTGGCCGTCTGGTCGCCGTAGATCTCGGGCCACGTGCGCCCGAGCCACTCGGGGTCCTGCATGGTCGCGACGGTCGACGGGAAGCCCGACTGGTTCACGAGGTCGCGGCCCTCGCCAGATGCGAGCCACTGCAGCACGCCGGCGGCGGCCGCCTTGTGCTTCGACTGCTCGGTGACGGCGAGTGCGCTGCCGCCGTTCTCAGCCGAGGCGGGCTGGCCGTCGAGCGAGGGCATCGGGGCAACCTGCCAGGTGTCGCCGGCGTCGGTCGGGCCGCCGATCTCCCACGCGCCCATCATGAGCGTGCCGAGCTTGCCGGCCGCGAGGGCTCGGTTCCACTCGTCCGACCAGGTCGCCACCTGCGACAGTTCGCCCTTCTGCAGCATGCCGCCCCAGAAGTCGGCGAACTGCGTCGAGCCCTCGTCCTGCAGGTCGATCGTCACGTTCTCGCCGTCGGTCGTGAAGGGCTGGCCGCCGAACGACCAGATCATGCTGGTGAAGAAGCCTGCGTCGCCCGCGTTGGCGATGTAGGCCTCGGGGTCGTACGCGTGGATCTTCGACGAGGCGGCCGCGAACTCATCCCAGGTCTTCGGCGCCTCGGTGACGCCGGCCTTCTCGTAGAGGTCGGTGTTGTAGATCATGACCATGGGGCCCGAGTCGAGCGGCAGGCCGACGAGCTGGCCCTGCACGTTGACCGCGTTCCACGTCGATGCCGTGAACTCGCCCTCGTTGTCGGCGAGTCCATACGGCGTCAGGTCGGCGAGCGCCTTGCCGAGCGTCAGCTGGGGAAGCGTCTGGTACTCGACACCGAGGATGTCCGGGGCGCCCGAGCCCGCCTTGACGGCGTTCTGCAGCTTCGTCACTGCGGCGTCGGGGTTGTCGACCTTGACGACGTCGATCGTGATCTTCGGGTGCTCCTTCATGAAGGCGGCGGCCCAGTCCTTCGGCTGGTCGCCCCAGGTCCACCAGGTGAGGGTGGTCTCGGTGTCGAGGGCGGCCTCGATGTCGGTGCTGTCGCTGCCCGACGCGCCGGCGGCGCAGCCGGAGAGCGCGCCGACGAGCAGTGCGCCGGCAGCGGCGACGGCGCCGGCGCGCTTCCACAGGCGCATGGTGTTGTTCTTCACGTGCGGTCCCTTTCTCGGGTGCTGTTCAGGTGTGTGCAGGTGGTGCTGGGTGGTGCATGCCGACAGGGGGCGGCTATTTCACGCTCCCCGCGGTGAGCCCCGACTGCCAGTAGCGCTGGAGGTAGAGGAATGCCGCGGAGATCGGAAGGACGGTGAGCAACGATCCGGTGATCACCAGGTTCGGGATGGGCACGGTGCCGACCGAGGTCGACGCCGACGCCCATTGGTTGAGGCCGACCGTGAGCGGGTACCACTCGGGGTCGCTCAGCATGATCAGCGGGAGGAAGTAGTTGTTCCAGGTCGCGACGACCGCGAACATGAGCACGGTGATCAGCGCCGGCGCGAGCTGGCGCAGCGAGATCGAGAAGAAGATGCGCAGTTCGCCCGCACCGTCGAGGCGCGCCGCTTCGAGCAGCTCGTCGGGAATCGCCTCGGCCGCATACACCCACACGAGGTAGAGCCCGAAGGCGCTCACGAGCGAGGGGATGATGACCGCCCAGGGCGTGTTCGTGAGGCCGAGCCCGCTGAACATGAGGAACTGCGGCACGGCGAGCACCGAGCCGGGGATGGCGAGTGCGCCGAGGATGATGGCGAACACGGCGCGCCGGCCGGGGAAGCGGTACTTCGCGAGTCCGTATCCGGCGAGGGTCGCGAGCAGGGTCGCGCCGCCCGCGCCGACGACGACGTAGAGCAGCGTGTTCGCGAACCAGCGGGCGAACTCGCCGTCGTTGTAGGTGAATACCTCGACGATGTTGTCGACGAGCGCGAAGTCGGGCGCGAACCAGAGTGCGAACGTGTCGTAGAGGTCGGAACGGCTCTTGGTCGCGTTGATGACGAGCCAGAACAGCGGCACGACGCAGTAGAGCAGCATGAGCAACATGAGCGCCGTCAGGGTGATCGAGGCGCGGCGGTTGCGGGGGCTGCGGCGCGCGGCCGCGCGGCCGGCGAAGGGGAGGCGCCCGCTCGCGAGACGGCTCGGACGACGACCGGCGGTGGTGATCGATTCGGTGGTCATCAGCGCTTCTCCTGCTTGTTGCCCGTCGACTGCGCGAAGTACGCGACGACCATCGTGATGAGGCCCGAGACGATCGCGATCGCCGCGGCGTAGTTGAACTGCTGGCCGGCGAACGACAGGTTGAACGCGTAGAGGTTCGGCGTGAAGTAGCTCGTGATGAGGTTCGGTGCGATCGACTGCAGCACGGCCGGTTCGTTGAACAGCTGGAAGCTGCCGATGATCGAGAAGATCGTCGCGACGAGGATTGCGCCGCGGATCGAGGGGATCTTGATCGCGAAGATCGTGCGGAAGGCGCCCGCGCCGTCGATCTCGGCCGCCTCGTAGAGCTCCTGCGGCACGGCCTTCAGCGCCGAGAAGAAGATCAGCATGTTGTAGCCGACGAACTCCCAGGTCACGATGTTGCCGATCGCCGGCATGATGTAGCTCTCGGAGAGCGGGGCGGGCAGTGAGATGCCGAGCCAGTGCTCGAGGTCGGCGACGAGCCCGAACTGCGAGCCGTACATGTAGCCCCAGATCATGACGGCGACGACGCCCGGAACGGCGTACGGCAGGAAGATGCTGAGCCGGTACAGCGGCACGAACCGCAGGCGCGCACTGTCGAGCGCGAGGGCCACGAAGAGCGCGAGCCCGAGCATGATCGGCACCTGCACGCAGAGGAAGATCGTGACCCGGATCGTCGCGTCCCAGAACTTCGGGTCGGTGAGGGCGAGGGCGTAGTTCTCGAGCCCGACGAAGTGGTTCCCTCCGACGAGGGTCTCCCGGAAGAGGCTGAGGAAGATCGCGTAGGCCAGCGGGGCGATGAGCACGAGTGCGAACACGAGCATGAACGGCCCGACGAACCACCAGCCGGCCCAGTCGCGCCGCGTCCGTCGCCGGCTCGTCCTCGACGCGTCCGAGCCGGGTGCGACACGGCTCGCGTACGTCGCATACGAGACGCCCGCGGGCGGCTCCGCCTTCGCGTGCACCGCGGTCATCGGCGGCCTGCTCTCGCACCTCGGGCGGGTGACGTCTTCGTCATGCGCGATCGCACTCCTTCGTGAATGTTTGCGTTCCCAGTGGAGTATACGGGAGGATCATGTTTACGCAAACAGAAATCCTCGGGCCCATGGCCGGGCGCGAGGATCGTCTTCGAAGAGGAGGGCCCGATGTCGAACGGCACGGTGCAGGAGGCGGGGGCCGGGCTACCGCCTCCCGGTCGATCCGCCGGCGACGAATGGTGGCGCTCGGCAGTGTTCTACCAGGTGTACCCGCGCTCGTTCGCCGACTCCGACGGTGACGGCATCGGCGACCTGCCGGGCGTCACCGCTCGGCTCGACGCGCTCGTCGAACTCGGCATCGACGCCGTCTGGCTCTCGCCGTTCTACACGTCGCCCCAGAAGGACGCCGGGTACGACGTCGCCGACTACTGCGACGTCGACCCGCTGTTCGGCACGCTCGCCGATTTCGACTCGCTCGTCGCCGCGGCGCACGCCCGAGGCGTCCGTGTCATCGCCGATCTGGTGCCCAACCACTCCTCCGACCGGCACCCCTGGTTCCAGGCCGCCCTGGCCGCTGGCCCGGACAGTCCCGAGCGTGCCCGTTACCTCTTCCGGGACGGGCGCGGGCCCGGTGGCGACGAGCCGCCCAACAACTGGCAGTCGGAATTCGGCGGCCCCGCCTGGAGCCGCGTCGTCGAGGCCGACGGCGCCCTCGGCCAGTGGTACCTGCACCTGTTCGACTCGTCCCAGCCCGACTTCGACTGGAGGAACGACGACGTGCGCGACGAGTTCCGCCGCATCCTGCGGTTCTGGCTCGACCGTGGTCTCGACGGCTTCCGCGTCGATGTGGCGAGCAGCCTCGTCAAGGCGGAGGGCCTGCCCGACCACCACCCGGAAGCCGATGGATTCGCGCCCTTCGACGGCCAGCCCGAGGTGCACGACGTCTTCCGCGACTGGCGCGCGATCGTCGATGAGTACCCGGGTGATCGCGTCCTCGTCGCCGAGGCCTGGATCAAGCCGCTCATCCGCCGGGCCGACTGGGTGCGGCCCGACGAGATGCACCAGGCGTTCAACGACCTCTTCGACGTCTGGGATGCCGCGGCGCTTCGCCGCGCGATCGACGAGGCCCTCGCGGCGTATCCGTCGGTCGGCGCCCCGGCGACCTGGGTCGCATCGAACCACGACTCGATCCGGCCCGCGACCAGGCTCTCGATGACGTCCGCGCAGCGGGAGGGCGGCCTCGGGCCGACCTCCCCGGGCGTCCCCGAGTACGCGGACGCGCTGCCTCGGGCACGGGCGCTCGCGCTGCTCATGCTCGCCCTGCCCGGCTCGGCGTACCTCTACCAGGGCGAGGAGCTCGGCCTGCCCGAGGCGACCGAGATCCCCGGTGCGGCACGGCAGGACCCGACCTTCTTCCGCACCGGCGGTGCGCAGTACGGCCGCGACGGGTGCCGCGTGCCCATCCCGTGGGAGGCCGAGGCGCCGTCGTACGGATTCGGGCCGGGCTCCGCGTCGTGGCTGCCCCAGCCGACCGCCTGGAGACGGCTCGCCCGGGATCGCCAGCGGGTCGACCCCGGCTCGACACTGAACCTGTACCGACGGGCGCTCGTGGCCCGTCGAACGCACGCGCTCGGCGCCGGTGACCTCGACTGGATCGACGACCACCCGCCGCACGTCGTCGCCTTCCGCAACGGCGACATCACCGTGCTCGCGAACACCGGCGGCGTCCCTGTGCCGCTGCCGCCCGGCGAGGTCCTCCTCGCCAGCGACCCGCTCACCGCCCGTATCCTCGAACCCGACACCGCAGTTTGGATGACCGCATGACCCCCACCCCCGACGTCCGCACGATCCAGGACGTCCGCACGATCCACGTCGTCTTCAAGACCCACCTCGACCTCGGCTTCACCGACACCGCCGCGAACGTCACCGATCGCTACGTGCACGAGTACCTCCCGCGCGCGATCGCCCTCGCAGAGGAGCTCGAACGGCGCGGCGGCCCCGCCCGATTCGTCTGGACGACCGGCTCGTGGCTGATCCACGAGGCGCTCCGCCTCGGCCGCGCGGATGAGCAGGATGCGCTCGAGCGGGCGATCCGTGCGGGCCACGTCACCTGGCACGCGCTGCCCCTGACCACCCACACCGAGCTCATGGACGCGGGCCTCGTCGAGCACGCCATCGCGATCGGCCGCAAGCTCGACGCCCGGTTCGGCCACCGCACGACCGCCGCGAAGATGACCGACGTCCCGGGCCACACCGTCGGTCTCGTGCCGTTCCTGGCGCGCGCCGGCATCGAGTACCTGCACCTCGGCGTCAACGGCGCCTCGGCCGTGCCCGAGGTGCCCGAGTTCTTCGTCTGGCGCGCACCCGACGGCAGCGAGGTCGTCGTCAACTACGCCCGCAGCTACGGGGCGACCGATCTCGGGCTCGCGGTCGTGCCGGGCGGCACCGATGCGCTGCACCTCGCGCACACCGGGGACAACTTCGGCCCGCCCCCGGTCGAGGACGTCGAGGAGCTCTTCGCCCGCCTCCAGACGGAGTACCCGGATGCCCGAGTGGTCGCCTCGACGCTCGAGGCGTTCAGCGCCGGAGCCGTCGCGGTGCGCGAGAGCCTGCCGGTGCTCGAGCAGGAGATCGGCGACTCGTGGATCCACGGCGTCGCAAGCGACCCGGTGCAGACCGCCCGGCTGCGCGCTCTGCTGCGGCTGCGTGCCGAATGGGTGGCCGCCGGCGCACTCGTCCCGGGTACGGAGGAGTGCGACGCGTTCGGCGACGGCCTGCTGCTCGTGCCCGAGCACACCTGGGGCGAGGACCTGAAGACCCACCTGCCCGACTACGTGAACTACGAGAAGGCCGACTTCCGGCGCGCCCGTGCAGCCGACGTGATCGACCCCGCGTCGAACCCCGCCGAGTTCGACGAGTACGCCTGGGCGTACACCGAGCACCCGAGCACGCACGGGCTGCGCTACTCGGCGTTCGAGGCATCATGGGCCGAGCAGCGGGCCCATCTCGACCGGGCGCTCGCGGCCCTCTCGCCCGAGCGACGCGCTGAGGCTGAGGCGGCGATCGCCGAGACCCGGCCCGCCGACCACGACGGCGCGGGCGCGGCGGCGGTTCCGATCGACCCTGCGGGCGAGCACGTCGTCGGCGCCTACCGGGTGCGCTTCGGCACCGACGGCGCACTCGTCTCCCTCGTCGACGCCGACGGCACCGACTGGGCGGGTTCCGACCATCCGCTCGCCGCCTATCGCTACGAGACGTTCGACGAGCGCGACGAGGCCCGATGGGTGCGAGAGTACTGCCGCGACCTCGACGAGCACGCGTTCTGGGCGGTTCCCGACCAGTCGAAGCCCGGGCTCGCGATCGCCGAGACCCTGCCGGCGACGACGTTCGCGCCGCGCGTCGAGGCGGCCGAGCGTTTCGATCATGCCGACGCGACGGCCGTCGTGCTGCGGCTCGGCCTGCCCGCGGCGGCCTGCGAGAACTGGGGCGGGCCCCGCGACATCCGGCTCGCCTACCGGTTCCCGGCCGTAGCCGGGCCGATCACGATCACACTCGACCTCCGCGACAAGGACGCCTCCCGGCTGCCCGAGGCGGGCTGGCTCGGCTTCCGCCCGCGCACCGAGCCCGGCGACTGGCGGCTCACGAAGATCGACACGCCCGTCGACCCGCAGCAGGTCGTGCGGAACGGCAACCGCAACCTGCACGCCGTCGCCGAGGTGACGCACACCGCAGAGCGGACCTTCTCGCTGCGCCCGCTCGACGCGGCACTCGTCGCGGTCGGCGGCCCCGCGCTGTACCGGTTCGACAACGCGGTGCCCGACCCGGACGACGGCCTCCACGTGAACCTGCACAACAACATGTGGGGCACGAACTTCACGATGTGGTTCGACGACGACCTGCGATTCCGGTTCACCCTCGACCTCGGGGGCGTTCGATGACCGAGCCGCTCGTGACCAGTCCGCCCGTCGTGATGGCGCCGCGTGCCGACGGGTTCGAGGTCGTCTGGGGCGTGAGCCGGCTCAGCCGGGGTCGGGTCGAGTGGGAGGCGGCCGACGGCACGCGGGGCACGGTGACCGCCGACGCGTTCGGCATGGTGCCGCAGGGCGACCGGGTGCTGCGCGTGCGCATCGCCGGCCGGCCTGCGGGCACCTCGCTGCGGGTGCGCTCGGTCACCGAGGCGGTCGCGGCGCCGAACGAGCGCCACGAGAGCGACTGGAAGCCCGTGCGCACCCTCGATGCGGCATCCGACCGAGCGCGCTTCGCCGTGTGGAACGACACCCACCAGGAGGACGACACGCTGCGGGCCCTGCACGAGGCGACCCCCGAGGTCGACGTGCTCGTCTGGAACGGCGACCTCTGCAACGACTGGAAGGATCCGTCGTGGTTCACCTCGACGGTGCTGAACCCGGCCGGCCTCGACGTCAGTGCGGGGCGCCCCCTCGCGATCGTGGTGGGCAACCACGATGTGCGCGGAACCTGGGCGTACCAGCTCGAGGACTTCGTGGCGACGCCCGAGGGGCGGCCGTTCACCGCGTTCCGCATCGGGCCGGTCGCCTGCATCGTGCTGCACACGGGCGAGGACAAGCCCGACGCCCACCCGACGTTCGAGGGGCGCGTCGCCTTCGAACCGCTGCGCGCCGAACAGGCGGACTGGCTGCGCGAGGTCACCGCTCGTCCCGAGCTCAGGGATGCCCCGTACCGGGTCGTGTTCTGCCACATCCCGCTGCGCTGGATCGATGAGCGCGTCGTCGACTACGACGACGAGGGCTACGACTGGTTCAGCAGGATGAGCCGGGATGCCTGGCACGATGCGCTCGTCGAATGGGGCGCCCAGGTCGTCGTCTCGGGGCACACGCACTACCAGACCTGGATGCCGGCGACCGAGGAGTTCCCCTACGCGCAACTCATCGGCGGCGGGCCCGATGCCGACGTGACGAGCGACGAGGCGGCTGCGTGGATCGACGGCGAGGCGAACGCCGACGAGCTCGTGCTCACGATGCGCGACCTCGCCGGCACGGTACTGCAGGAGGCGCGGCTGGCGCCGCTCGCGGCGCCGGACGCGACGGAGACGGCCGAATGACCGACGAGCGGGCGCCCGGCGCCCTCGCCCTCACCCCGCCGATGGGCTGGAACAGCTGGAACCAGGTGCGTTGCGAGGGACTCACCGAACGGGTCGTGCTCGAGGCGGCGTCAGCCCTCGTCGAGCGGGGGCTGGCCGACGCCGGCTACCGCTACGTCGTCGTCGACGACTGCTGGCAGGGCGGCCGCGACGAGTCGGGCCGGCTGGTCGCCGATCCGGCGCGATTCCCCTCGGGCATCCCGGCGCTCGCGGCGCAGGTGCACGAGCTCGGGCTGCGCTTCGGCATCTACGCGGTGCCCGGTGCGCAGACCTGCGCGAATTACTACGACGACTACCCCGGCCTCGGGCTGGGCAGCTACGGCCACGAGCGACTCGACGCCGAGACCTTCGCCGAGTGGGGCGTCGACTACCTGAAATACGACTGGTGCCGCGCCGAGGAGACCACGCCCTACAGCCGGCCCGAGGCGTTCGCGCTCATGCACGGCGAGCTCGCCCGGCTGCGCCGGCCCATCGTGTACGCGATCTCGGAGTACGGCGAGGGCGAGCCGTGGCGCTGGGCGCCGCCGATCGCCAACCTCTGGCGCACGACGGCCGACATCGACGCCACGTGGCCGTCGATCGTGTCGATCATCGACCAGCAGGCCGGGCTCGGCGAGTTCGCACGCCCCGGGGCCTGGAACGACCCCGACATGCTGCAGTTCGGCAATGGCGCGCTCACCCTCGCCCAGAACCGCTCGCACTTCGCGATGTGGTGCATGCTCGCGGCGCCGCTCTTCCTCGGCACGAACGTCGCGGCGCTGCCCGACGAATTCGTCGCGGTGCTCGTCAACGCCGAGCTCGTCGCGATCGACCAGGACGCCCTCGGACGCCAGGCTCGCCGGGTCGCCGACGGCGAGTCGGGGCAGGTCTGGGTGCGCGAGCTCGCGGGCGGCGAGGTCGCGGTCGCACTGTTCAACGAGACCGCCGCGCCGATGCGCATCACCGCGTCGTTCGAACTGCTCGGCCTGCCGCCGGAGTGGGTCTCGGCCGTGGCGCGCGATGCCTGGAGCGGCGGTGAGCGGCGTCTGCCCGCGGCATCCGTCTCGGCCGAGGTCGCGGCGTTCGACACGATGGTCTACCGGCTGCGCCATGACGGCCTGACGGCGCCCCGCCGATGACGCGAGGCGACCAGCCGGACGCCACGGCATCCGTGCCCGAGACACCGCCCGGGTTCGACGCGGCGCGCGGCGCCCTCGAACGTCTGCTCGGCGAGAGCGCGAACGCGTTCGACCTCGTGCGGGTGCCGCTCGGGTCGGGCGACCGCTACGTCGTCGACTCGATCGGCGGGCGCATCACGATCTCGGCGACGAGCCCCGCCACGGCAGTGACCGCCGCCACCGCCTACCTGGCGCAGATCGGCCGGTCCATCTCGTGGAACGGGCACAACGTCGAACCGGGGATGCCGCTGCCCCCGCCGACCGCGCCGATCGCGGCGTCCGCGAACGTCGCCCACCGGTACTACGGCAACGACACGGAGGACGGCTACACCGGGCCGTACCGCACCTGGGACGACTGGCAGCGACAGCTCGACGAGCTCGCCGCGCTCGGGTTCAACGAGGTGTACGTCCCCGTCGGAACCGAGGCCGTGTATGCCGAGATGCTGCAGCGGTTCGGATACTCGTCCGAGGAGCTGCTCGCCTGGATCCCGCTGCCCGCGCATCAGCCGTGGTGGCTGCTCCAGAACATGGCGGGGTTCCCGTCGGGCATGACCCCCTCGCTGCTCGCACGACGGGCGGCGCTCGGGCGCAGGATCGCCGACCGGCTGCGGGAGCTCGGGATGACTCCGGTGCTGCCGGGGTACTTCGGCACCGTGCCCGCGGACTTCTCGACGCGCAACGTCGACGCGCGCGTCGAGCCGCAGGGCGACTGGGTGGGATACGAACGCCCCGGCTGGCTCGACCCGAACTCCCCGGCCTTTCCACGCGTCGCGGCCGCGTTCTACGAGGCATCGGCGAGCGTGCTGGGTGCGGCCGGCGCGTACAAGATGGACGTGCTGCACGAGGGCGGGCGCCGGGGCGACGTCGACGTCGCCGGCGCCGTCCGCGCGATCGAGCACGCCCTGCAGGCCGCCAACCCCGGAGCCCGGTGGATCCTGCTCGCGTGGGAGGGGAATCCCTCGAGCGAGGTGGCGGCGGCGCTCGATCGGCGGACCAGCTTCATCGTCGACGGCCTGTCCGACCGGTTCGACGACGCGAGTGGGCCGCACGCCGCCTGGCGTGACGTTCCGCACGCCTTCGGGACGATCTGGAACTTCGGCGGCCACACGACGATGGGTGCCGAGATCGCGACCTGGAACCGACGCTACGACGAGTGGCGTGGGGACCGAGCGAGCATGATGAACGGCATCGCCGCGATGCCGGAAGGCGGGCTCAACAATCCGGTCGCCCTCGAGTTCTTCGCCGGGCTCGCCTGGCGCGGCGGCGTGCCCGACCTCGGCGGCTGGTTCGACGACTGGACGCGCCGTCGCTACGGTCGCGACGACCCCGACCTGAAGGCGGCGTGGCGACTGCTGGCCGAGACGGCCTACACGCTGCCGGACAACACGGTGTTCAGCGAGGCGCACGACGGACTGTTCGGCGCGACCCCCTCGCTCGACGCGGCGTTCGCGGCGACGTGGTCGCCGCCGACGCTGACCTACGACGTGGGGCGCTTCGCGGAGGCGCTCGGACGGCTGCTGGCGGCCGCCCCCGCCGTCGGCGATCGCGAGACCTACCGGTACGACCTGATGGATGTCGCCCGCCAGGTCGTCTCGAACACCTCCAGGGTGCTCCTGCCGAGGTTGCGCAGTGCCGTCGTCGCACGGGATGCTCCGCGATTCCGACGCCTCGCGGCCGAGTGGCTCGGGAACATGGACCTGCTCGATGAGATCGTCGGCACTCGACCGCTGATGCTGCTCGGCCGATGGATCGCCGATGCGCGTGCTGCGGCGGACGACGTCGCCGACGCGGATCGATTCGAGTTCGACGTGCGATCGATCATCACGACCTGGGGCGAGTGCAACGCCGTGCGTGCGGGGCTCAACGACTACGCGAACCGCGAGTGGCAGGGGCTCGTCGGCGGCTATTACAAGGGCCGCTGGGCCCGGTTCTTCGACGGCCTCGTCGCTGCGATGGAAGGCGGGGTCGAGCCCGCGCCGATCGACTGGTGCGCCGTCGGCGCCGAGTTCGTCCGCTCCACCGACGTGTCGACGTTCCTCATCGAACCGCAGGGGGACATCGTACGTCTCGCTGCGAGCGCGCTCAGTGCTCACGACCGGGCGTCCGACGACCGTCACGGCTGACCCGGCGAACACGACGAAGGGGCCGGTGCGCGTCGCACACCGGCCCCTGTTGCTCTGCGCCGCTCAGCTCAGCGGCTTGCAGAGCAGCGCGTCGGGCACGCCGCCGTGCATCCAGCGATACGTGAAGGCCACGCCGGCGATGTACTCGGTGTCCTTGCACTGGCCCTTGTAGTTGCCGGGCGCCCAGTCGCTCGCGGTCGAGCCGCCGCCGGCCGGGCGGTTGTCGCCGTGGTCGAACCAGATCAGGCGGCCCTGGCTCGCCGGCAGCGCCGTGGTGCTCGTCGCGCAGACGAGGTTCCACATCGCGGCCTTGGTGCCGCCGCCGGTGCCCAGGCTGTAGCCGACCGCGACCTCGCCGGGGTTGCACTGCAGCTTGTCATAGCCGGAGGCCCAGTCGTTCGTGATGTTGCCCTGACCGCTCTGCACGCGCGGGTTCGAGGTGGCGATGCCCCCGACGTCGGTGCAGAGGCCGCGGTTGGTGCCCCGTGCGATGCCCTGCAGTCGCTGGCTGTCGGGACAGGTGCCCTTCCACTGACCGGGCGACCAGTCACCCGCCTGCAACATGCGCAGGGACGACTGGCTGTCGACGAAGCTGCCGCTGCCGATCATGTTCCAGCGGGTCACGGATGCCACGGGGCCGGTCTTGCCGTTCGCGTTCACGAGCTTCGTCCACTGCGGGTAACGCCAGTCGTCGGCGATGCTGAGTTTCGTGCCGTCGGGCTTGTAGGCGAGCAGCGCATAGCCGTCGGCGAATTTGCCCGCGGCGTCCGCCTGGGCGACGAGCGGCCACGCCGCGAAGTCGCTGTCGTTGGCCGCGAGGATGTCGGTGAAGTTCGTCCACCAGGCCTTGTCGAGCGCGCCGGTGTCGGCGGCGTGGCCGATGCCGAACTCGCTGAACCACACGGGCGCGGTGTAGTGCTGGCCTGCCGTGGTGACGTAGGCGGCGGCCCTGTCCACCTCGTCGACGAGTTCGCTCTGGGTGAGGTCGCGGTAGCGGGGGTCGGTGGTCTCACCGAGGCCCGTCGCGCCCGTGTGCTTCGGCCCGGTGTAGGCGTAGATGTGCGCGGAGTAGACGAGCTTGTCGGGGTACGGGAGAGCGTTCGAGAGGTTCGCGACGGGCTTGAGGTGCGGGCGGTCGTGGAAGGTCAGGTCGGTCGGGATGCCCTGCCAGTTGATGCCCTCCATGATGACGAGCACGTCGGGGTTCGCCTGCTGGATGGCGATGCCGGCCCGCTGGTAGGCCTGATAGAGGTCGTGGGCGTCGCCCCAGCCCCAGTTCGCGTCGTTCAGGATGTCGCGCCGCACCTCGTTGCGCAGGTCCATGCCGACGACGCGGGGGTTGTCCTCGTAGCGCTCGGTCAGCATCACCCAGTCGCTGATCCACTTCTCGGTGGTCTGGCTGCTGTTCCACCGCTCGTTGCCGTCGTTGGTTCCGCAGCACCAGCGCGAGGTGGTGGTGTGGTCGTTGAGGATGACGGCGAAGCCGTCGGCCGTGAGCGCCGCGACGACCGCGTCGAAGACCTGCAGCGGCGTCTTGCCCTTCAGCTGGGGGTTCGCCGTCACCGCGACGTCGGGCACTGGCGCCGTCATCCCGAGCATCTCGTTCGAGTACGACAGCCGGATGCTGTTGAGCCCGAGCCCGTGGAAGTCGCTCATGAGCGTCGCCATCGGCACGCGGTCGAGCCCCATGGGGATGTCGTAGCTCATGCCGCTGTTGTGGTTGGCCGGGTCGTTCTTGTCGCCGCTGCCGTTCCAGTGGCCCTGTGCGCCGTCCCAGTTGGCCGACTCGAGCTTGAACCGGTCGCCGTCGGCGTCGACGATGTACCGGCCCCTCGTGCTCAGCGGCGCTGTCCACGAGGCCGCGAGCTGCGGCCCGGTGAGCTGGGCGATGGGTGCCGACTCGGTCTCCGCGTGCGCGGGGACGACGGTCGAGACGGCGAGTGCCGCGGTGACCACGGCGACCGCGAGCGTCGCGATGCGACGATGCATTCGAACCTCCCTGTTCGTTTCTCTCCGCGTCGTCACGGGGTCGGGCTGCACTCGCGGCGACGCCTGGCGGTCGCCATGCTATGGGCGCGCCATTCGAAATGTCAACGTAAACATGTTTGCGTTGCCAGAATCGACGCGAGCATCGGTCAGGATTCGAGAAGCGCCCGTGCCTGCCCCGCTCGTAGCGTGATCGACATGTCAACCATCGAATCCATCACCATCGACGTCGACGACCCCGCTGCCGCCGACCGCTTCTACACCGACGCGCTCGGCCTCGACGGCCGTCTGCGCACCCGGCTCGCCACCGAGCCGTCGACCGGCTTCCGCGGGTACACGCTGTCGCTCGTCGTCGCGCAGCCCGGCAACGTGCAGGCACTGTTCGACACGGCCGTCGCCGCCGGAGCCACCGTGCTGAAGCCCGTCGCCAGGTCGCTCTGGGGCGTCGGCGCTTCGGTGCAAGCACCCGACGGCGCGATCTGGAAGTTCGCGACCTCGGCCAAGAAGGACACCGAGCCGGTCCGTCGCGACTTCGAGCGACTCGTGCTGCTGCTCGGCGTCGACGACGTTCCCGCGAGCAAGCGCTTCTACGTCGAGCACGGTTTCTCGGTCGGCAAGAGCTTCGGCAGCTACGTCGACTTCGAGACGCCCGGCAGCCCGATCGGTCTCGGACTCTACAAGCGACGCGCCCTCGCGAAGGACGCGGGCGTGCCCGAGGAGGGAACCGGCTCGCACCGCCTCGTCATCGCGAGCGGCGACGGCGCATACGCCGATCCCGACGGCTTCGCGTGGGTCCCGGTCGCCGCGACCGCCGACGCCTGAACACTTCGGTACGCCACGGTTTCGGAGACCACCGCAGATTCGGAGCAATTCGCCCGAATCCCTCCGAAACCGTGGCGGATGCCGCGATCGCGGTGGCCGCACCACAGAGCTCAGGGCCCTGCGACCGCGAGCCGCACCTCGACGGGATCGCCCACCTCGAGCGACTCGGCCGCGCGCACCCACGCCTTGACCGGCACGATGTAGCCGCCGTCCTTCGGCCAGAGCGCCGTCGGCCACTCGCTGCCGCCGATGCGCACGGTCGCGGGCACCATGCCCCACCCGTAGCTCACGAGCGGGGCGATCGCCGCGAGTGCGTCGCACGCGTCGGCGGGCACGGTCACGAAGTGCCAGGGCGCCGGCCCCCGCCAGAACCACAGCTCGCCCGTGAACTCGAGTTCCATGCCGCTCACGACCGGGGCGGCGTGCTCGGCGCGACGGCGTTCCACCGTCGCAGCTTCTCGGGGTTGCGCATCACCCAGGCGCGGGCGATGCGCGGGCGATCGCCGGCCGAGTCGTCGCCCGCACCGTCGCGCCCGCGCACCTCGACGAGCGCGACCGTGTCGACGACGCCGCGCTCGCCGAACGCGAGCGTGAGCCCGTCGGCGGTCTCGTGCAGCGACCACTCGAGCGCCGGGCCCCGCTGCGTGAGGATGCCGGCGATGAACCGGGCGACGTGATCGGGGCCGAGCACGGGGCGCCGCGTCGCCGAGACGAGTCCGCCGCCGTCGGAGACGAGCACGACGTCGGGGTCGAGCAGCGACAGCAGCGCGTCGAGCCGGCCCGTGCCTGCGGCGGCGACGAACGCCCGCACGACCTCGTCGTGCCGTTCCCGGCTGACGACGCCGTCGCGGCGCTCGCGCACGTGCCGACGGGCCGAGGCGGCGAGCTGGCGGCACGCGGCGGGCGTGCGCCCGACGACCTCGGCGACCTCGGCGAACGGCATCGCGAACACCTCGTGCAGCACGAACGCGACGCGCTCGGCCGGGGTCAGCGACTCGAGCACCACGAGCAGCGCCGTCGAGACCGACTCGTCGAGCATCGCGCGATCGAGGGGGTCGTCGGCGGCTCGCACCGCGAAGCGCGCCGCGTCGGCCGTCGGCAGGGGCTCGGGCAGCCACTCGCCGACGTACTGCTCGCGCCGATGACGCGCGGATCCGAGCTCGTCGAGGCAGATGCGTCCGACGGCGCGCATGAGCCACCCGCCGGGCCGCTCGATCGCGTCGCGCTCGGCACGAGGCATCCGGTACCAGCGGGCGAAGCCGTCCTGCACGGCGTCTTCGGCGTCGGCGACCGTGCCCAGCATGCGGTACGCCAGGCCGACGAGCGCGGGGCGCTCGGCCTCGACCTCGGCATCGCGCGCGTCGGGCGGTGCGACGGGGGCATCGGGCATGGACCCAGCCTCGCACGCGAACGGCGTGCGGGCACCTCACATCGTGACGGGCTGCGTCGTCGGAATGGTGAAGGGGCGAGAGACGGATGCCCCGACCGCCGCCGCACGCGCGGCCCGACCGCAGAGGAGCCCATCATGAAGATCGCCGTCGCCGGAGGAACCGGCACCGTCGGACGACACGTCGTCGACGTCGCCCGCGAGCGCGGGCACGAGGTCGTCGTGCTCACTCGCTCGGCCGGGGTGGACGTGATCACGGGCGAGGGGCTCGCCGAAGCGCTGCAGGGCGTCGACGCGGTCATCGACACGAGCAACCTGACCACCCTCGACGCGAAGAAGGCCGAGGCGTTCTTCACGACCGGGTCGCGCAACCTCCTCGCCGCCGAGGCCGCAGCCGGGGTCGCCCACCACGTGCTCGTCTCGATCGTCGGCATCGACCGCGCGCCGTACGGCTACTACGCCGCGAAGCTCGCACAGGAGCGCGTCGTCGAACAGGGCGAGGTGCCGTGGACGATCCAGCGCGCCATGCAGTTCCACGAGTTCGCCGGGCAGATGCTCGAGGGCATGTCGTTCGCGGGGCTCCACCTCGCGCCGAAGGTGCGCACCGCACCGGTCGCCGCGCGCGAGGTCGGGGAACGGCTCGTCGCGCTCGCCGAAGGCGCACCGGCGGGTCGCGTCGCCGATCTCGCCGGCCCGCGCGAGGAGAAGCTCGAGGAGATGATCCGCAAGCTCGCCCGTGCCGAGGGCAAGACGGGCCCGGTGCTGGCCGTGTCGCTGCCGGGCAAGCAGTTCGCCGCCATGCGATCGGGGGCGACCCTGCCCGGGCCCGATGCGGTGCGCGCGCACCAGACGTTCGACGAGTGGGTGGCCGACCGATAGCCTGCATCGGTGAAGACCATCGATCTCGGCGGCATCGCCGCACCCAACGTCGTGCTCGGACTCATGCGCATCGAGCAGCTCGGCGACGACGAGGTGCGCACCCTCATCGGCACCGCCCGCGACGCTGGCATCGACTTCTTCGATCACGCCGACATCTACGGAGAGACGCTCCACGCGTGCGAGCGCCGCTTCGCCGAGGCGATGCGGCTGAGCCCGTCCGAGCGCGAGCAGGTCACCCTGCAGACGAAGTGCGGCATCGTGAAGGACGGCCCGTACTTCGACTTCTCGTACGAGCACATCATCGAGTCGGTCGAGGGCTCGCTCGAGGCGCTGCAGACCGACTACCTCGACATCCTGCTGCTGCACCGGCCCGACGCCCTCGTCGAGCCCGACGAGGTCGCCCGCGCGTTCGACGAGCTCGAGGCATCCGGAAAGGTGCGCGCCTTCGGCGTCTCGAACCACACGCCGAGCCAGATCGAACTGCTGCGCCGGTCGGTGCGCCAGCCGATCGTCGCGAACCAGCTGCAGCTGTCGATCACGCACGCGCCGATCATCGCCCAGGGCATCTCGGCGAACATGCAGGGGTTCTGGCAGTCGACGATGCTCGACGGGGGAGTGGTCGACTACTGCCGCATGAACGGCATCACGATCCAGGCGTGGTCGCCACTGCAGGCGGGTTTCTTCAACGGCGTGTTCCTCGGCTCGGCCGACTACCCCGACCTCAACGCCGCGATCGACCGGCTCGCCGAGAAGTACGACGTGACGCCCATCGCGATCGCGACCGCATGGATCACCCGGCACCCCGCGAACATGCAGGTCGTGCTCGGCACGACGAACCCGTCGCGCGTCGCCGACGCGGCCGCGGGCTCGGCCGTGCCGCTCACGCGGCCCGAATGGTACGAGCTCTTCCGCGCGGCCGGCTACCAGGTGCCCTGAGCGCGGGGCCTACCCCGGGGCAACGGTCGCGAACGCGGCATCCAGGATGCTGCGGCGCAGGCCGTTCGCGCGCTCGGCGAACCCGCGCTGGCGGCGCACGTACTCGGCCTTGCCGTCGGGCGTCTCGATGCGCACGGGCTCGCCGCCCCACGGCTCCATGTCGTAGGGCGACGCCTGCATGTCGAGGTACCGGATGTCGCGGGCCAGCTCGAACGCGTCGAGCAGCAGCTCGCCCGGCACGAGCGGGCCGAGCTTCACCGCCCACTTGTAGACGTCCATGTTGGCGTGCAGGCAGCCGGGCTGCTCGAGCTCGGGCTGCGACTCGCGCGTCGGCTCGAAGCGGTTGCGCGGCACCGCGTCGGGCGTGAAGAACCGGAACGCGTCGATGTGCGTGCAGCGCAGCTCGTGCGCCTCGACGACCTCGTCGGTGGCGGCCTGGCCGAGCCGCAGCGGCACGGGGTGGCGGTGCTCGCGCTGGCGGTACACCATGGCCCACTCGTGCAGCCCGAAGCAGCCGAAGGCGCCGGCGCGCTTCGCCGTGAGCCGCAGCATGCGCTCGACCGTCGCGAGCATCGGACCCTTCTCAGCCGTCATCGCGTCGACGTCGACGATGAGCGATCGGGATGCCGCGCCCGGCGCGTACCAGCGCCAGCCCGCGCGCTCGGTGCCGGCGGCCTCGTCGAGCTCGACGCCCGGCCCGGGGTGCCAGCGCCGCAGCAGGCTCGGCGAGTACGAGTAGTACGTGAACAGGAAGTCCTCGATCGGGTGCTTCTCGCGCGCGGCCGCGCGGGCGCGATGACCGGCCGTGAGGGCGTCGGCCCGCTCGGCGTGCGCCGCGGCGCGATCGCGCCAGTCGACGGCGGCGAGCACGGAGGTCATGCCTCAAGGGTACGTTTCCGGTCGGTCGAGTAGCGCGCAGCGCGTATCGAGACCACCACTGCCCCGAGTCACTCGTGGTCTCGATACGGCGCTGCGCGCCTCCTCGACCGGCGAGTGGCATGTCGGCGGCTGGTGCCAGACTGGGCGCGTGCTGCTCGAAGAGCTCGTCACCACCTCCGACGCCGTCGCGTCGACCCGTTCGCGCCTCGCCAAGGTCGACGCGCTCGCCGAGCTGCTGCGCCGGCTCGAGCCCGACGAGATCGCGCCGGCCGTCGGCTTCCTCGTCGGCAAGCCGCGGCAGGGCCGCGTCGGGGTCGGCTGGCGCGGGCTCGCGGCCGCCGTCGAGGCGACGCCCGCCGCGACCGAGCCCTCGCTCACGGTCGACGACCTCGACGCCGCACTCGACCGACTCGCCGGGGCCGGCGGCGCCGGTTCGTCAGCAGGCCGCGCGCGCGAGCTCACCGAGCTGCTGGGCCGGGCGACCGACCGCGAGCAGCACTTCCTCGGCGGCGTGCTGCTCGGCGAGATGCGCACGGGCGCCCTCGAGGGCGTGCTGACCGACGCGGTCGCCCGGGCGGCCGACCGGCCGGGCGACGCCGTGCGCCGGGCCGCCATGCTCTCGGGCGACCTCGGCGAGACTGCGCGGCTCGCGCTCACCGGCACCGCCGACGAGCTCGAGGCGGTCGGGCTCGTCGTCGGGCGGCCCGTGCTGCCGATGCTCGCCGCGACGGCGGCGACGCCGACGGCCGCGATCGAGCTCACGGGCGAGGCATCCGTCGAATACAAGCTCGACGGGGCGCGAATCCAGGTGCACCGCAGCGGCGACGACGTGCGGGTGTTCACCCGCAACCTCGCCGACGTCACCCACCGCCTGCCCGAGGTCGTCGAGGTGGTGCGCGGCCTGCCGGTGCGCGACGTGATCCTCGACGGCGAGACCCTCTCGCTCGACGAGGCGGGGGCGCCGCGACCCTTCCAAGAGACGATGTCGCGGTTCGGCGCCGAGCACGCCCGCGAGACCGTGCTGCATCCGTGGTTCTTCGACGTGCTGCACGTCGACGGGCGCGACCTGCTCGACGAGCCGCTCGCGACGAGGCTCGCCGAGCTCGAGCGCATCGCGCCCGCGCATCGCATCCCGGGCGAGGTGACGGCCGACCCCGAGGTCGCCGAGCGCGTCTCGGCCGAGGCGCTCGCCGCGGGGCAGGAGGGGGTCGTCGTCAAGGCGATCGGGTCGGCCTACGCGGCCGGCCGACGCGGCTCGAGCTGGGTCAAGGTCAAGCCCGTGCACACGTACGACCTCGTCGTGCTCGCATGCGAGTGGGGCTCGGGGCGGCGCGCCGGCTGGCTCTCGAACCTGCACCTCGGGGCGCTCGACCCGGTCGGCGAGTTCGGCGAGCCCGGCGGCTTCGTGATGGTCGGCAAGACGTTCAAGGGGCTCACCGACGAGCTGCTGCGCTGGCAGACCGAGCGCTTCCCCGAGATCGAGGTGCGGCGAACCGCGCACACCGTCTGGGTCGAGCCGATCACCGTCGTCGAGATCGCGATCGACGGCGTGCAGCGGTCGAGCCGCTACCCCGGCGGCATCGCCCTGCGCTTCGCAAGGGTCAAGGGCTACCGCGACGACAAGCGGCCGGCTGACGCCGACACGATCCAGACCCTGCGGGGGCTGCTGCGCGGGTGACGGCCTGCCGCCCGGCCGATACTGTGGCAGCGTGAACTGGCAACTGCTGGTTGTGCTCACCCTGCTCGTCGCGTCGATCGTGATGTTCGCGATCAACCGTCCGCGCATGGACGTCGTCGCGGTGGGCCTCCTGGTCGCCCTTCCGCTCACCGGGGTGCTGACGGTGCCCGAGACGCTGTCGGGGTTCTCCGACCCGAACGTCGTGCTGATCGCCGCGCTCTTCGTCATCGGCGAGGGGCTGTCGCGCACGGGGCTCACCTACCGGCTGGGCGACTGGTTGTCGGCGAGGGCCGGCACGAGCAGCACCCGGCTCATCGTGCTGCTCATGCTGAGCGTCGCGCTGCTCGGCGCGTTCATGAGCTCGACCGGGGTCGTCGCGATCTTCATCCCGGTGGTGCTGAGCATCGCGGGGCGACTCGGCGTCTCGCCGCGGCAGCTCATGATGCCGCTGAGCGTCGCCGCGCTCATCAGCGGCATGCTGACGCTCATCGCGACCGCGCCGAACCTCGTGATCGACGCCGAGCTCGTGCGCGCGGGCGAGGCCGGGTTCGGGTTCTTCTCGGTCACCCCGTTCGGTCTCGTGGTGCTGGCCCTCGGCATCGGCTACATGCTCGTGGCGCGCCGGTTCCTCGGTGCCGACACGGCCGACGACTCGGCCGGCGACGACCGCACCTACGGCCACCTGATGCGCGACTACGGGCTCGCCGACCGTGATCGGCGCGTGCAGGTCGTGCGAGGATCGCCGCTCATCGGACGGAGTCCGGCCGACCTCGACCTGCTTCGGCATGGCATGCGCGTCGTCGCCGTCGAGCGCCGCCGGTGGCTGCAGCGCACGCTCCAGGTGACGGCGACCGGGGCGTCGGCGCCGCTCGCCCGGGGCGACGTGCTGCTCGTCGACGTCTTCGAGCGTCGCGACGAGCTCCCGGTGGAGCTGCGCCGCCTGCACCTGCGCGCCCTGCCCCTCGACGACGGGTTCCTCGCCGAGCGTTCGCGTGAGGTCGGCCTCGGGGAGGTGATGCCGCCGCCGAACTCGGGCGCGCTCGGGCGAACGGTCGGCGAACTGCGCACGCGCGAGCTGTACCGGGTCGACGTGATCGGCCTCCGGCGCGGTGCCGAGGCGCTGCCGGGCTCGCTCGCCGCCGAGCGCGTGCGCCTCGGCGACACCCTGCTCGTCGTCGGGGCGTGGGGCGACGTCAAGCGGCTCACCTCGCGAAGCGCCGACTTCGTCGCGCTCGAACTGCCCGCGGAGGTGCGCGAGCAGGCGCCCGCGGCGAATCGCGCGCCGTTCGCGCTGCTCAGCGTCGTGGTCATGGTCGTGCTCATGGTCACGGGGCTCGTGCCGAACGTGATCGCCGCGCTCATCGCGTGCCTCATGATGGGCCTGTTCGGCTGCATCGACATGCCGAGCGCGTACCGTTCGATCCACTGGCCGACGCTGCTGCTGATCGTCGGGATGCTGCCGTTCGCTCTCGCCCTCGAGCGCACGGGCGGCATCGACCTCGCGGTGGACGCCCTGACGGGCCTGCTCGGCGAGGGGAGTCCCACCGTGCTGCTCGCGGGGCTCTTCGTGACGACCGCGGTGATCGGGCTCTTCGTGTCGAACACCGCGACGGCGGTGCTCATGGGCCCGGTGGCGATCGCGACGGCCGAGAAGCTGGGAGCCTCGCCGTACCCGTTCGCCATGGTCGTCATGCTGGCGGCCTCGGCCGCGTTCATGACACCCGTGTCGTCGCCCGTGAACACGCTCGTGCTCGGGCCGGGCCGCTACCGGTTCGCCGACTTCTTGCGCGTCGGCACGCCGTTCGCCGTGGTCGTGATGATCGTGGCGATCACCATGGTGCCGTGGCTGCTGCCCCTGTACCCGAACGGTTGACGGCTCAGCGCGGCGTGATCGAGTCGACGAAGGCGTAGGCCTCGCGAGCGACCTCACGCCACCGGTCGACGCCCTCGGCGACGGGGATGACGGCCCACTCCCGCATCGGGCGCCCGCGCATCACCATGTTGTCGAGCCCGGCCGCCTCGATGCGGTCGGCATCGAGCTTGACGACGAGGTCGCCCTGCGACGAGACGAACGCGAAGAACTTGCCCCGCACCGACAGCCCCTCCGAGCCGAACATGCGGCCGAACGCGACGCCGGGCTCGGCGAGGAGTTCGGGCGTGATCTCCCCGAGCAGTTCGAATCCCTCGTCGCGCGTACCCACGTTCGCCCTCCGTTCGCCGCTCGGCTCATTCGCCGATCGTGAGGCCGGTCACAGGAACGCCGGCGCGGTCGTAGACGAGCCCGACCGCCCCGCTCCCGTACGTGCGCGCGGGCTGCGCGAGCGTGAACGCCGCGGGCTTCACCCCGTCGCGGAAGACGCGCTTGCCGGTGCCGAACGCGACCGGGTAGACGAAGAGGTTCAACCGGTCGACGAGGTCCTCGTCGAGCAGGGTCTGCAGGAGGTCGCCGCTGCCGATCGTGTGGATCTCGCTGAACCGCTGCTTGAGTGCGGGCAGCTCGCCGACGGGGTCGGCGATCACCGTCGTGCCGGCCCAGGTCGGGTCGTCGAGCGTGCGCGAGACGACGAACTTCGGCACCGCGTTGAACTTGGCGCCGATCGCGTCGGACTGCTTCGGCCAGTAGGCGGCGAAGATGTCGTAGGTCTTGCGGCCGAGCAGCAGGGCGTCGAGCCGATCGATGCCGGCCATGATGTCGGCGCCGTTCTCGTCGTCGAGGTACGGCGCCTGCCATCCGCCGTAGGCGAAGCCGTCCGAAGCGTCCTCGTCGGGCCCGCCGGGAGCCTGGTAGACCCCGTCGAGCGTGACGAACAGGTCGGCGGCGATGATGCCCATGGTCCACTCCTTCGCGTGCCGGGCGGCACCGCCGCGCGGCTCGTCATCGTTGCGGTTCGCGGGAGGGTCCCGCACCGTCCCATCATTCGCTCATCCGGCGCGGGATGGAACCCCCGGCACGCCTCATCGATCAGGGATGCTCCGCCGCTGCGCCCGGCCGACGGGCGAGGTGCGCCCGCCACGCCACGACGAAGCCGGCCGCCGCGATCACGGCCATGGCCGTCGCCGCGAGGAACACCGCCTCGACCCCGAACGCGGTCGCACCGAGGCCCGCGAGCGCCGAGCCGAGCGGCAGCGCGCCCCAGCTGATCACGCGCGACGCGGCGTACACGCGCCCGATGAGGTCGGCAGGCGTCGTCTGCTGCCGGATGACCGCGACGACGATGCGCCACACGCTCGACCCCGCGCCGGCCGCGACGACCCCGGCCGCGACGACCCAGAGCGGTGCGCCGAACGCCGAGGGCGCGACGAGCGCGATCGTGCCGAAGCAGTCGGCGAAGAGCAGCACGCCGTCGCCGAGACGTCGCTGCAGCGCCGCGGTCACGAGCGATGCGGCGATGCCGCCGGCGGCCATCGCCGTGAGCAGCCAGCCGTAGCCGGCCGGCGTCAGGCCGAGCGGCCCGGGTGCGACGGCGTGCACGACGAACACGGCGAGCCACATGCCCCACACGAGGTTCATCGCCGCCGTGAGCACCGTGAGCGAACGCTGCAGCGGATGCCGCCAGAGGAACGCGATGCCGTCGCGCACTCGTCCGGCCGAGCTGTGAGCGCCGGTCGGTGCGACGCCGCCCGGCGTCGCCGTGAGGCCGGCTCGTGCCCGTCGCCATCCCGCAGCGAGCCCGACCGCGGCGAGGCCGGCGAGCGCGTAGAGCGCGCTGCCCGTCACTGCGGCCAGCGCCGACGAGACGCCGACGAGCAGCCCGGCCAGGGGCGGGCCGACCAGCTGGTTCGCGACGTTCACCGTCGCCTCGAGCCGGGCGTTCGCACTCGTCAGCCGGGTGCCCGGCACGATGCTCGGCACAGCGGCGACGAGCGACGTGTCGACGAGCGTCTCGGCAAGGCCGAAGACGAATGCCGCGACCAGCACCGCCCCGACCACGGGCCCGTCGAGCACGACGACGACCGCGAGGCTCGCGAAGGCGAGCACCCTGACGGCGTTGACGCCCGCGAGCAGGCGCGGTGCGGCGACCCGGTCGACGATCCACCCCGCGTGCAGGCCGAAGAGCGGCCAGGCGATCGTCGCGATCGTGGCGACGAGTGCGACCTCGCCCGGCGACGCGCCGGCGGCGAGTGCGATGAGCGGCAGCGCGGTGAGCATCACGCCGTCGCCGAGGTTGGCGGCACCTGCTGCGGCCCAGAGCCAGCCGAACGACCTGGCCCGACTCTCACCAGTGAAAGTGCTCATACCGGTGAGGCTACGCGTGAAGGCATAACCTGTCAATCGTGCTGAACCGGTGAGACAATGGAAGGGTGGACTTCGAACACGTCGCGAACTCCCTCGCGCTCGAACTCGTGAACTCGGTCACCGGCCGCGACCAGAAGACCGACTGGCTCGCCGAGCCGGCGGTGGCCGCGGCGTGGGCCGACTCGCTCGGGCTGCCGCTCGAGGCGTCGCTCGACGAGCGCGGCCATCGTCGCCTCGCCGAGCTGCGTACCGCCATCGCCGGCGTGTTCGGCGCGATCGCCGCGGGGGAGCCCGCGGACCCCGGCGCGGTGCGCGCCGTGGCCGCCGCACACGCGCGCGGCCTCGAGGCGTACGGATACGTCGTGGACGGAGCATCCGTCTCGCGCGACTGGCCCGAACGCTGGAGCGTCGATGCCCTCGTCGCGCGGTTCGCGGAGTCGGCCGTCGACGAGCTCACGGGCGACCGGCTCGCCCGCGTGAAGGAGTGCCCGAGCTGCGGCTGGCTCTTCGTCGACACGAGCCGCAACCACGCCCGCCGGTGGTGCTCGATGGAGATGTGCGGCAATCGCGACAAGGCCTACCGGCACTACCACCGACGGCGCGAGCCCGCCGAGTAGCCGAACGTCAGGCCGCGGCGACCGGGCCGCGGAACGCGGCGCGATGCGCCGCGGGACTCACCCCGAGCCGTCGCTGGAAGTGATGCCGCAGCGTGACGGCGCTGCCGAAGCCCGCCTGTGCGGCGACCGCCTCGATCGACGCGTCGCCCTGCTCGAGCAGCAGTCGTGCGTGATCGACGCGCTGCTCGAGCAGCCACTGCTGCGGGCTCGTCGCCGTGCGCTCGCGGAAGCGCCTCGTGAAGGTGCGCCGCGACATGTGGGCGACGGCCGCCCATCGGTCGAGGTCGACGTGATCGGCGAGGCTCGCGCGCGCCCAGACCATCGCGCGCTCGATCGGATCGTCGCCCGCCGGGTCGGCGACGGGCACGGGGATGTACTGCGCCTGGGATCCGCTGCGGTGCGGGGCCAGCACGAGTGCGCGGGCGAGCTCGGCGGCGACCGTGCTGCCGCGGTCGCGTCTCGTGAGGTGCACGCAGCAGTCGAGGGCCGCGGCGACCCCCGCAGACGTGACCACGTCGCCGAGGTCCGACCAGAGGATGTCGCGGCGCACCGCGACCCGCGGATGCTCGCGGGACAGGCGATCGGCCGCCGACCAGTGCGTCGCGACCTCGCGGCCGTCGGCGATGCCGCTCGCCGCCACCACGAACGAGCCGAGGCAGAGTCCGACGACGCGGGCGCCCCGCTCGTGCGCCGCACGCACGGCGTCGAGCACCGCGGCTGACGGCTCGCGACCGGCGCGCCAGCTCGGGATGACGACCATGTCGGCCTGCGCCATCGCCTCGAGCCCGTCGTCGACGACGATGCGATAGCCCGCGGCCGTGGCGAGCGCGCCCGGGTGCTCGGCGCACACCCGCACGTCGTACTGCGGGGCGGCGCTGTCGAGGCCCGCCCCGCCGAAGACGAGCGTGGGCACCGAGAGGTGGAACGGGCTGATCCCGTCGAAGGCGAGCACCGCGACCGACTGCATGGCCTGATCTTAGCGAACCGTGACCTGCGGGCCACTTTCGTCACTCGTCGCCGGCGGCCAGCATGGGGGACATGACGACGAACCTCACCAGCACCAGCACGCACGACGCACTCGCCGGCACCGGCACGACCTCGGGGGCGGGCGCCGCGGGCGGCATCGACGTGCTCCTCGTCGGCGGCCCGACCCTGCACCTGCGCTACGCGGGACTCTCGGTGCTCACCGATCCGACCTTCGACGAGCCCGGCGACTACGACGGTGCGATCGTGCTGCACAAGCTGACCGGGCCGGCCGTGCAGCCCGCCGACCTCGGCCCCATCGACCTCGTGCTGCTCTCGCACGACCAGCACTTCGACAACCTCGATCACTCGGGCCGCGACCTGCTCCAGTCGGTCGGCACCGTGCTCTCGACGCCGGGCGCGGCCGAGCGCATCACCGGCGTGACCGGTCTCGAGCCCTGGCAGACGGTGCGCGTCGGCCCCGTCGAGGTGATGGCCGTGCCCGCCCTGCACGGGCCCGAGGGCGCCGAGGCCCTGAGCGGCGTCGTCACGGGTTTCGTGCTGCGCGCCGACGGCGAGCCGGTCGTCTACGTGTCGGGCGACAACGCCTCGGTCGACCTCGTGCGGCAGATCGCCGATCGAGTCGGCCCGATCGACGTCGCCGTCCTGTTCACCGGTGCGGCCAACCCCGGCCGGTTCGGCGACACCGACGTCACGCTCAACGCCCGCACCGCGCTCGAAGCGGCCGAGGCGCTCGGCGACGCCCTCATCGTGCCGATCCACGCCGAAGGGTGGGCGCACTTCTCCGAGACGCTCGAGCGCCTCGAGCTCGTCTTCGGGTACGGCGGCGCCGCCGGGCGCCTCCGCGTTCCGGTGAAGGGCGAGCGCCTCGTGATCGCCTGATCGCGGCGGTGGAGGATGTCGCCGGCGCGGCGTAGCGTGTGCCGGGTGACGGCCGCGACGCCGCGGCCGCTCGAGGAGGGGACTGGCGATGGCCAACCTGGTCGTGCATTTCGAGATCCACGCGAGCGAGCCGCAGCGGCTCGTCGACTTCTACACCCGGCTGCTCGGCTGGCGGTTCACGCAGTTCGGCGATACGCCCTACTGGGTGATCGACACGGGCGAGGGCTCCATCGGCAACGTCGAGGGCAAGCCGGGCAACGGCATCAACGGCGGGCTCACGCAGCGTCAGGGGCCGGCGCCCGAGCGCGGGGCGGCTGTGAACGGGTGCAACATCGTGATCGGCGTCGACGACGTCGACGCCCTGTTCGCGCGGGGCATCGAGCTCGGCGGCACCGAGGCGCTGCCGCCCGAAGACATGGAGGGCGTGGGCCGCGGCGCGTACCTCCACGACCCCGACGGCAACCTGTTCGGACTCATCACGCCGATCA
The DNA here is from genome assembly GCF_058349945.1 of Agromyces cucurbitae. Classification (NCBI taxonomy): domain Bacteria; kingdom Bacillati; phylum Actinomycetota; class Actinomycetes; order Micrococcales; family Microbacteriaceae; genus Agromyces; species Agromyces cucurbitae. The sequence goes on from NZ_JBYRES010000001.1 coordinate 1,388,614, forward strand.
TGAGCGACGGCACGAAGGCGATGTAGCCGTCAGGCTGCGCGCTCGAACCAGTCGAGCACGAGCGCGGAGACGGCATCGGGTGCGTCGTCGGTGATGAAGTGCGCGGCGTCCTCGACGAACGCGAACTCGAGGTGGTCGGCGAATCGCGCCGGGTCGCCCGAGATCTGCCGCACGACGTCTTCGGTGAACGGCAGGTCGCGCCGCCCGAACACGATGAGCGTCGGCGGGTGCAGGCGCTGCTTCGTGTAGCGGCCGCTCATGATCCGGCCCGCCTCGGGCAGGATCATGCCTCGGTACAGTCGGCCGACCGCACGGTCGACCTCGGGCCGCCGGGTGGGCGCGAGGTACGACTCCACGGTCTCGGGCGAGAATCCCTTCGCCGAGTACTCGTCGGTGAAGAGCCAGTCGAGCGATCGGCCGCGCCGGTGCAGGCTGAGCGGCGGCAGGTGGCTGAGTCCGCTCAGCATCTTCGGGCTGAACGACATGAACGGCGGCGGCACCGAGAGCGCAACCAGCGACGCGACGCGCCCGGGGTGCGCGTAGGCGAGCTGCGCCCCCGCGATCGCGCCCATGTCGTGGCAGACGAGGCGCACCCGGTCGAGTCCGAGCGCGTCGAGGAGGGCGACGAGGTCGTGCAGTCGCGTCTCACGGCGGATCCGCGGGTCGTCGGCCTCGGTCCAGCCCGCGCCGCGCAGGTCGGGGCAGATCGCCCGGTACCCCTGCTCGGCGAGCCGCGGTGCGATGTCGCGCCACTGCCACCAGTGTTGGGGGAAGCCGTGCAGGAGCACGATCGGTTCGCCGTCGTCGTCGCCGATCGCCGCGACGTGGCTGCGCAGGCCGGGTGTCTCGACGATGAAATGCTCGAAGCCGGCCGCGCCCGGCAGGGGCGGCGACCAGGTCGACGCATCAGCCGGAACGGGGCGGAGAACGGGTGCGTCCATGACGACCCCCGGCTCCTCGGTGCGTTCGTGACCGGCCACGAGGAACGCCGCGACGCGGTCGAAGTGGGCCGGCCAGACGGTCGACTCGAAGAAGTCGCGCAGCTCGGTCGCGGGGAACCCGGTCTGCTCGACGGTCACGAGCGTTCCGGTGCCGGTCGCCGCGAAGGTCATCACGATGCGCGTCTCGAGGGTCGGCATCGCCTCGCCCCCGACGCTCGACTCGCCGACGAGGTCGGTGACCACCCGATGCGGGCGGTCGATCTCGCGGAAGGTCTGCACGTCGTGCACGAGGGTGTGCGGGTCGGGGTGGAACCGTGCCTCCCACCGGCCGCCGACGCGGAGATCGATGGAGGTCTGCACGGCGCCCTCGTCGGGGCCGAGGCTCGACAGCCAGACCCGCTGCTTGCGGGGATCCGTGTACGCGTCGAACACCTCGTCGGGGGTGCCGGCGACCTCGCGCTGCACGGTGAGCCCGATGCTCGCGCTCGTTCCGATCCGATTCATGACACTGCTCCTCGCCTCGGGGGGCGCCCGAACCAGTCGAGCGCGAGTGCGGCGACGGCCTCGGGGGCGTCGTCGACGATGAAGTGCGCGGCATCGTCGACGAACGCGAGTTCGAAGTCGTCGGCGTACCGATCGGCGCCACGGCACAGGCGCCGCACGAGGGGCTCGTCCCAGGGGTGGTCGAGCTTGCCGAACACGACGAGCGTCGGGGGCGCCAGGCGCTGCCGACGGTACTGGCCGCGTGCGAACCGCAGCGACATCGGGATCGCCATGCCGCCGAAGATCCGGCGGACGGCACCGTCGACCTCGGCGCGCGACGCGGGCGCGAGGTACGCCGCGACCGTCTCGCCCGACGGTGGGTGCACGATGTGCGCCTCGTCGAAGAGCCAGTCGAGCGTGCGACCCGGGCGATGGCGGAGGAGCCGCGGCATGTGCCGGAACCCGGGCACGAGCCTGGGGCTGAAGCCCATGAAGAACGGCGGCACCGAGAGCGAGACGAGCGAGCGCACCCGCTCGGGATGCCGGTAGGCGAACTGGGTGGCCGGGATGGCTCCCATGTCGTGGGCGAGGAGGCGCGGTCGCTCGAGGCCGAGCGCATCGAGGAGGGCGATGAGGTCGTCGAGGTACGTCTCGGGCCCGAGGCGCAGGTCGGCAGCCTCCGTCCAGCCCATGCCGCGCAGGTCCGGGCAGACGGCCCGGTATCCGGCGTCGGCGAGCCGCGGCGCGACCTTCCGCCACATCCACCAGTGCTCGGGGAACCCGTGCAGCAGCACGACGGGCTCGCCCTCGCCGAAGACCGCGACGTGCGTGCGCAGGCCGGGCGTCTCGACCATGAGGTGCTCGAAGCCGGGCGCCTCGGGCAGCGGCGGCGACCAGGTGCCTGCCCGGGCATCGACCCGGTGGAGTGCGGGGGCGTCCATGACGACTCCTTCGTCGCAGCGATACTACGTTCGTAGTAGGACTATGTTCATAGTAGACCTGATCGAGCGAGGTGTACATGGCCACGACCCGAGATCGTGCCCTCGACGCGGCACTCGAGCTGCTCGGCACCGAGGGCGTGCGTGCACTCACGCACGCGCGGGTCGACGCGGCCGCCGGGCTGCCCGCCGGCAGCACCTCGAACTGGTTCCGCACGCGCCGGGCGCTCCTCGCCGGATGCGTCGACCACCTCGCCGAGCAGGAGCGCGCCGACTTCGACTCGTCGGGGGCGCCCGCACCGAGCACCCCCGACGAGTTCGTCGAGGGGCTCTGCCAGATCTTCGCGCTGCAGACCGGCCCTCTCTCGGTGAGAACCCGGGCCCGCTACTCGCTGTGGCTCGAGCTCGCACACGACCCCGAGCTCGGCGAGCCGCTGCGACGGCAGCGCCTCGAGTTCGAACGCTGGTCTGAGGCCTTCCTGGTCGGCATCGGCATGCCCAACCCGGCGACCGCGACGAAGACCGTCATGGCGCTCGGCGACGGGCTCGTGCTGCACCGGCTCACCGTCGACCCGGTGCTCGACGCACGCCCGCTCCTCGAACGGGCGATCCGTGCGCTCATGGCGGGGGCATAGCAGCCGCACAGCCTCGGGAGAGGCATCCGGGCCATGCTCGCTGCAGACGTGAGGAGCCAGCCATGACCGACCGAACCACCGACCGCACCGCGCGCGAGCGCGACACCGCCCGCGTCGACCCCCGCTGGATCGACGCCGACGGCAATGAGATCGACGAGGACCACCGGGGCCTCGTCTACGACATCCGCACCCTCGTCGACCGACGGCGCGCCCTCGGCATCTTCGGCGGCATCGGCCTCACCTCGTTGCTCGCGGCCTGCGCCGCCGAACCCTCGCCCCGTGCGACGGCGACGACGGATGCCTCGGCGGGGGCGACCGCGACTGCGACGCCGACCCCGACGACGCCGTCGACGGGCACGGCATCCGGCCCGCTCGACGAGGTGCCCGACGAGACCGGCGGCCCCTATCCGGGCGACGGCTCGAACGGCGTCAACGTGCTCGACGACTCGGGCATCGTGCGCAGCGACATCCGTTCGTCGTTCGGCTCGTCGACGACGGTCGCCGAGGGCGTGCCGCTCGAGATCGCGCTCACGGTGCGCGACGCGGCGTCCGGCAGCGCGCTCGTCGGCGCGGGCGTCTACCTCTGGCACTGCGATCGCGGCGGGAACTACTCGCTCTACTCGCCGGGCGTCGAGGACGAGAACTACCTGCGCGGCGTGCAGGCGACCGACGACACGGGCACCGTGCGGTTCACGTCGATCTATCCCGCCTGCTATTCGGGTCGTTGGCCGCACATCCACTTCGAGGTGTACGCCGACGTCGACAACGCGGTCGCCTCGGGCCCGATCGTGAAGACCTCGCAGATCGCGCTGCCCGAGGAGGTGAACGCGCTCGTCTACGCGACGACCGGTTACGAGCAGAGCGTGCGCAACCTGGCGCAGACGAGCCTCACCCGCGACATGGTGTTCGGCGACGACGGCGGCATCCACCAGATCGCGAGCATGTCGGGCTCGGTCGCGAACGGCTACACCGCGGCGCTCACGATCGGCGTCTGACCACCCGTCGCCGAGCGCGAGGATGCCTCGTGCCGCACGCGCGGCACGAGGCATCCTCGGTCATCGGCGGCCACCGGGGCCGCGCGGATCAGGCCCTGCGGCGACGGGCCGCGACGACGAGCGCGGTGCCGAGGAGCAGCGCGACGCCGCCCGCGACCACCGGCACGAGGCCGTCGAAGCCGGTCTCGGCGAGGTCGCCCTCACCGGGCGCGGCCGGGGTGGAGGGCGACGGGCTCGGCGACGGGCCGGGGCCGGGCGTCGGCGTCGGTGTCACGGCGGTCGCGGTGTTCGTCACCGTGACCTCGACGTTCTCGCCGTCGGCGATCGTCACGGTCGATGCGCTGAGTTCGGGGGTGCCCCACTCGACGCCGTCGATCGTGGGCAGGTCGACCTCCTCGAACGTGACGACCGTACCGGCCGGCAGGTCCTGCGGTCCGTTCACGACCGTGCCGTCGGCGGGCAGTGAGAGCTCGCCCTCGACGGCCGAGCCGTCGAGCTCGTACGAGTACGCGAGTGTGAACGTCGTCTCGGCCGGAACGTCGTCGGTCGCGTCGCCCTCGATCGCCTTCGCGGCCGAGAAGCCGCCGCCCTCGCCGGCCGGCGTCACCGCGTCGGCGGTGTTGGTCACGGTGACGCGGGTGGCGGTCGCCTCGCCGATCGTGATCGTCTCGGGGGCGATGTCGGGGGTGCCCCAGACGACGCCGTCGACCTCGGGGATGTCGACCTCGTCGAAGGTGACGACGGTGCCCTCGGGCAGTTCGGGACCTTCGACGGTCGTGCCGTCGGCCGGCAGCAGCAGTTCGCCGGTGACGGTCGCGCCGTCGGCCTCGTAGCGGTACTGGAGCGTGAACACGGCATCCGCCGCAACGAGGTTCGCGCCGTCGCCCACGATCACCTTGGCCGCGTCGAAGCTCGCGGAGCCGCAGTCGAACGGGCCGCCGCCGATCCACGGGTAGTTGTGCTGCTCGTTGCCGACGCCGCTCGTGGTGAGGTCGCCGCCGACGTGCACGCGGCCGTTCGTCGACGCCGTGATGGTCGCGTCGGCCACCGGTGCGAGGAACGACCCGAGCACCTGGCTCGTGCCGCCGATCGTCACGTCGGTCGCGTCGACGAGGTTCCACATGATCTGCGAGGCGGCGTTGCCGAAGTTCGGCGAGGCGAGGTCGTCGACGCGCTCGCCGTCGAGGTCGAAGTACGTCGGTGAGAACGCGACCGTGCCGCCGACCACGTTGACGACGATCGGCGTCGCCTCGGCGATGTCCTCGAAGAACACCTCGGTGACGGCGCTCAGCTGGGCCGCCGTGATGCGGAACACCTGCAGGGCCGTGGTTCCGTCGCCGCGGAAGGTCGCGCGGGCGCCCGAGAGCTCGGTGACGCCCGTGTCGGTCGCCGAGGCGAGCGACCCGGAGGCGTCGACGATGACCGACTGGAAGTCGGCGTTCGGGGCCATCGCCGCGGCCTGGCCGAGGTTCTGCGTGACCGTCGCGCCGTTCGTCTCGATCACGCCGCTCGCGGTCGCGCCGACGGTGACGGCGCCGCCGCCCGGAACGTTGTGCCCGACGTCGACGCGCGTCGGGTCGACGACGTCGAGCGTGCCGCCGACCTGGAGCATGGGCGTGCCGCCCGGGGGGACGATGCCGGAGCCGACCCCGACCGCGCCGACGTTGAAGATGCCGCCCGCGGACTTGTCGAACGTGGCGTCGCCGCGCACGAGCAGGAGGCCCTCCGACTCGGCGGCCGCTCCAGTGGCGAGGTAGTCGCCGCCCGCGTAGACCGCGACGCTCGAGTCGGTGTACTCGGGCAGGCCGTTGTCGATCGGGGGCATCCCGCCGTCGGGCGGGCACATGCCGAGCGCGGTGGCTGCGACCGGGGCGGCGTGCGCGGCCGCCGGTGCGCCGTTCGCGAGCGCGATGGCGCCGATGACGGCGAGGCTTCCGGCGGCGGCGATGGTCGCGCCGGTGCGGAGGGCGCGTCGGATTCGTTGGGGCTTCACGTCTCGGGCTCTCTGTGTTGCAGACGGGGGACGAGCGGGGGTCGTGCGGGCACGCGAAGATCCACTCGAACAGAGAGACGGCGCCCGCCGCGAATCATGACGCCGCTCGGCCGAATTCTTCAGGATTCTTGCTTTCTGTCGTCGAGAGCGGCTCGCGAGGTCGGGATGCGCGCACGCGTCGATTCAGTTAGGTTAGGGTTACCTAACCCGACCGGAGGGGTCCAGTGGTACTCAGCAACATCGCGATCACCCATGCGCCGAGCGGCGTCGTCGAGGCCGACGTCGTCGGTGCGGTTCGGATCTCGCCCCACTTCGTGCGCCTGACCGTCTCCGGCGACCAGCTGGCCGACTGGCGCCACCTCGGGTTCGACCAGTGGTTCCGCCTCGCCGTGCCGACCGCGGGCGACACCCGGTTCGACAACCTCGCCGACACCTACGACATGGCGGGCTACGTGCGGTACCTGACCCTGCCGAAGGCCACTCGGCCGGTGATCCGCAACTACACCGTGCGCGAGTTCCGGCCCGACGCGCTCGAGGTCGACATCGACTTCGTCGTGCACGGCGACGACGGGGTCGCGGGGCCGTGGGCGAACGGACTCCCGGTGGGCGCGCGCGTCGCGCTCATCGACCAGGGATGCGGCTTCCAGCCCGTCGCATCCGATCAGACCCTGCTCGTCGGCGACGAGAGCGCGCTGCCCGCGGTGCTGGGCATCCTGCGCGATCTTCCGCGCGACAGCCGTGGCCACGCGATCGTCGAGATCCCCGACGCCGACGACTTCCAGCACGTCGACGCGCCCGACGGCTTCGACGTGCACTGGGTCATCCGGCGCCCGGAAGCACCGGCGGGCGCGACGGCGCTCGAGCACCTGCGCGAGCTGCCGTTCCCCGACGGCTCGGTGTACGCGTTCGCCGCGGGGGAGTCGAAGCTCGCGACCGGCGCCCGCCGTCACCTGGTGAACGAGCGCGGCGTGCCGAAGCGCAACGTGTCGTTCTGCGGGTACTGGCGCGCCCGCTGAAGGGCGCGCGCCCCGCGGCGTAGACTGCGGAAATGGAGGCTCCGTCCAGCACCACGCTGGTCGTCGTCGGAGATGCGACGACGAGTGCCATCCATGCGCTCGAGGGTTTCGCGAACGTGCGGGCCGCGTCGTTGCCCGACGCCTCCGACGCCGAGGTCGCACGCTGGTCGTCGGGTTCCGCGGCACCGTATCTCGTGCACGATCACGACCCGCTGGCGCACGTCGCCGCCGCGTGGGTCGAGTTCTTCGACGACCTCTCGACGTTCGGCGTGCTCGAACTCGAGATCGCGCGCGCGCTGGAGGCCGCGAGCCGGCACGAGCTCGACGTGCCCGACTACTACGTCGTGATCCACCCCGAGAACCTGCCGGTCACCTGGAAGCACTGGTGGCTCGGCGTGCTCGCGAGTGCGTCGCCGAGCCGCGTCATCCCCTGGCCCGCCGCCGACGAGTCCCTCGCGCAGCTGCTGCGCCGGCTGCCGGCCGCGCGCGCCTGGCCCGAGGTCGATGCGTGGCTGCCGACGGTCGCGGCCGCGGTGCCCGACCGCATCGGGCTCGGCTGACGGTCGACCGGGGACCGCAGCGACTCGGCCTCGTCGGCTCAGCCCGCTGCGGCGCGTGCGTAGCGCTCGGAGTAGGTGCGCAGCACCGCGCGCAGCTCGGCCGGCGACTCGATCGTGAAGTCCATGCCGAGCATGCCGATGTAGGCCGCGATCGTCTCGAGGCTGTCGGCGCCCGTCACGAGCATCGACGCCGTCTCGTCGATCGGCTCGACGACGCCGACGGCGGGGTTGATGCGGGCGAGCACCGCGTCGGCCGGCGCGGCGATGCGCAACCGGGCGTGCACGTTCCACCCGGTCGCGGCGATCGTGCTCATCGCGAACGCGGTCGCGTCGCCGCCGGGCACCGGCCGGGGTTCGAACCGCCGCCTGGTCGGCATTCGCGGCGCGATCCAGTCGACGCGGTACGTGCCCCACTGACCCGTGCGCGGGTCGCGCGCGACGAGGTGCCAGCGGCGCTGCCAGCTCAGCAGCCGGTACGGCTCGACGAGCACCGGCTCGCCCCTGAAGTCGAAGCGCAGCCACTCCACGTCGCGGATCGCTCCGGCGACGGCTTGCAGCACGCCGGGGTCGACCTCGGGGTCGGGGGCGTCGGTACCGGTGTTCTCGGGAGCCCGGTCGACGGTGCCGTGCAGGGCCGCGACCGTCGGCCGGAGCCGCGACGGCAGCACCTGCTCGAGCTTCGCGAGGGCGCGCCCGCTCGACTCCTCGATACCGGCGATGCCGGTCGCCGCGCGCAGGCCGACCGCCACCGCGACCGCCTCCTCGTCGTCGAGCAGCAGCGGCGGCAGCTTGCCGCCCGCGCCGAGCCGGTAGCCGCCCGCGGCGCCGCGGGTCGCGTCGACCGGGTAGTCGAGCTCGCGCAGGCGGTCGATGTCGTTGCGGATCGTGCGGGTGGTGACGCCGAGGCGCTCGGCGAGCTCGGTGCCGGTCCAGTCGGGACGCGACTGCAGCAGCGAGAGCAGGGCGAGCAGGCGTGCGGCGGTGTCGGTCATGTCTCCGAGAATCCTTCGCTATTAGGAACGATTCGTGCCTGTATCGACCGTACCGTCGAAGACATGAACACCACCACCGCTTCCACCGAGATCCGTCCCTTCCGCGTCGAGGTCGCCCAGGCCGAGCTCGACGACCTGCGCGAGCGGCTGGCCCGCACCCGCCTCCCGCAGCCCGCTCCCGTCGACGACTGGGACGCGGGCACGCCGAACTCCTACCTCCGCGAGGCGGTCGACCGCTGGCTCGAGCTCGACTGGCGCGCCGCCGAGGCCCGCATCAACGCGGTGCCCCATTTCATGACCGAGGTCGACGGGCAGCCCATCCACTTCATCCACGTGCGGTCGCCGCACGCCGGCGCGACCCCGCTGCTGCTCGCACACGCCTATCCCGGCTCGTCGGTCGACTACCTCGAACTCATCGGCCCGCTCGTCGACCCGGTCGCCCACGGCGGTCGGGCGGAGGACGCGTTCGACGTCGTCGTGCCGGATGCCCCGGGCTTCGGCTTCTCGAACCCGCTGGCCTCGACGGGCTGGACGACGGCTCGCGTCGCCCGGGCCTACGACGAGCTCATGCGCCGGCTCGGCTACGACGAGTACGGCATCCACGGCTCCGACAACGGCGCCCTGGTCGCGCGCGAGCTCGGACTGCTGAACCCCGGCGGCTTCCTCGGTCTCCACGTGCTGCAGCTGTTCTCGTTCCCCTCGGGCGACCCGGCCGAGTTCGAGCGGCTCGAGCCGCAGGACTACGCGGGACTCGAGCACATGCAGTGGTTCCAGTCGGTCGGCGGCTACAACACCATGAACGCGAGCCGGCCGCAGACCGTCTCGGTCGGGCTGAGCGACTCGCCCGTCGGCCTCCTCGCCTACAGCGAGCTCTACAACTCGTTCGGCAACGGCACCTCGCTCGTGCCGCTCGACGCGATCCTCCTCGAGGTGAGCGTGAACTGGTTCGCGAACGCCGCATCGGGCATGAGTCGCATGTACCTCGAGGACGCGCGCGCCGCCGCTGCGGCCGCCGCGGCGGGGGAGACCCCGGCCGTGAACACCGCACCGACCGGTGTCGCCGTGTTCGCCGACGACTTCCAGACGATCAAGGTCTTCGCCGAGCGCGACAACTCGAACATCGTGCACTGGAGTCGCTTCGACCGCGGCGGCCACTTCGCGGCGCTCGAGGTGCCCGACGACGTGGTGGGCGACATCCGTGCGTTCTTCGCGGGGTTTCGTGCGGCGGCCTGAAGCACGGCGAAGGCGCGGACCCGGCCGGGTCCGCGCCTTCCGCGCGAGTGCGAGGGGGCCGTGTCAGGCCGCCTGCGGCGCCTGCGCGTGCTCGGTGGCCCAGTTCAGCGCGTACTCGGCGACCTCCTCCCAGCCGTCCTGGCTGACGATGCGGTGCGTGCGGCCGGCGAACTCGCGGAGTTCGACGATCGCGGGGCTGCCGGTCGAGGTGTACTTCTTCACGATCGCTCGACCGATGGCCGGCGGCACGACGTGGTCGATCTCGCCCGTGATGACGAGCAGCGGGGCCCGGTCGGCGCGGGCGTAGTCGACGTGGGTGACCCCGCCCTTCTCGTTGAGCGTCGAGGCGACCCCCTCGAAGAAGACCCGGTTGTACGAGTTCACCGCCTGTTCCTCCCAGATGCGATCGGATGCCTCGCGGGAGAGGTCGTTGCCGAAGGTGAAGTGGAAGTGCGCCTTCGAGATCGGCTTCGCGCCGTTCTTGTCGAACGGATTGGCGAGGATCGGGAACCCCGTGCGCAGCGTCGACGGGGGCAGGGTCGTGATGCCGGCGGTCTGGCCCGGCTCGACGCCGACATAGGCTGCTCCCAGCCCGCGGTCGGCGAGCAGCTGGGTGATGACGCCGCCGAAGGAGTGGCCCATGATGATCGGCTTCTCGGGGAGTGCGCGGATGATGCGCTCGTAGTGGTCGGCGATCTGCGCGAGGCCGATGCCCTTGAGCGCCTCGGGGTTCGAGCGGATGTCAGCGACGTCGCGGTCGTCGATGCCGGGCCAGCCGGGGACGATGACCTCGTGGCCGCGGGCCCGGAAGTACTCGGCCCACGTGTCCCAGCTCTTCGGGGTCATCCAGAGGCCGTGCACGAGGACGATGGTGGCCTTGCCGCTGTTCGCGCCGGTGGTGTTCATGGTTCCTGCTCCTTCTGAGTGTGGCGATCGGGTAACCGCTTCGTGATCTGTGAAGTAGAACGATCGTTCTATCTCTTTGTATTCCCAGACTGTACGCCCAGGGCGGAACGGATGTCAAGCAAAAAGAGAAAGATCGTTCTATCATCTTTGGTATGGCTGCACGAACCACCTCGACCGGCGCCTCCGCGGCGCGCGAACGGCTGCTCCAGACCGCGTCGGAGCTCTTCTACCGAGAGGGCATCCACGCGGTCGGCGTCGACCGCATCATCGCCGAGGCCGGGGTCACCCGCGCGACGTTCTATCGGCACTTCCCGAGCAAGGAGGATCTCGTCGAGGCCTACCTCGGCGTCGAGGACGCGAACATTCGAGGGGCGTTCGCCGCCGCGGAGGAGTCGGGGGCGGACCCGCGGGCGCTCGTCGGACTCGTGATCGACGGGCTCGCCGACGACGTGGCCCGCCACCACACCCGCGGCTGCCCGTTCATCAACGCCGCAGCCGAGTACCCCGACGCCGGGAGCGGCGTGCGACGCGCCGTGCACGAGCACCGCGAGTGGTTCCGCTCCGAGCTCGAGCACGTGCTCGCCGCCGCAGAGGTCGACGACCCCACCGCGGCCGCCGGCCAGCTCGTCCTGCTCCGCGACGCCGCCATGGTCGGCGGGTACCTCGACGGGTGGGACCGCGTGCGCCCCTCCTTCATCGCGGCCGCGACGCGCACCGCCGGCCTCGACGGCTGACGCGCGCCCGAGGCATCCCCCGCAGACTGCTGCCGGCGGATCGCGCCGAGCCGACGGCGACCCGGCGTGACAGGTCCCGGCGGGCGCGGTAGCGTGCCGGAATGGCCGAACCCCGCCCGATCGACCGCGACGCGATCGACGACCTCGAGCGCGAGCTCCTCGGCCGCGTGCGCGGCCGCGTGCTCGAGATCGGTGCCGGCGAGGGCGAGAACTTCGGCGCGTTCGCGCTCGACGTCGACTGGGTCGGGCTCGAGCCCGACCCCGAGCGGCGCGCCGAGCTGGCGACGCGGGCGCGCGAGTGGGGGCACGTCGCCGAACCCCTCGATGCGGTCGCCGAGGCGATCCCGCTGCCCGATCACTCGGTCGACGCGGTGGTCGGCACCTACGTGCTCTGCTCGGTGACCGACCAGGCCGCGGCGCTCGCCGAGGTGCGGCGGGTGCTCGTGCCGGGCGGACGGGTCGTCTTCGTCGACCACGTCGCCGCCGCGCCCGGCACGCTCAAACGCGCCGTGCAGCGGGTCGCGACGCCGATCTCGAAACGCTGGTGCCACGGCTGCCACTGGGACCGCGAGACCGAGCGGGCGCTCGCCGAGGCCGGCTTCATCGGCACCGACGTGCGGCGGCTGCGCGCGAAGTCGCTGCCGTTCGGCCCGGTGCCCATCCTCATGTTCGAGGGCCGGGCGCCGGAGCGGTGACCGGCTCGGCGGCCGAGTCGATCGCCGCGCGGGCGAGCATCGTCGACCCCGCGACCGCCGCGGGCATCGTGAACACCGCGCCGAGCGGCACCATGAAGCAGAGCTGCGTCGCGACGCCGAAGCCGAACATCGCCGCGCGATGCCCGCGCAGCAGTCTGCGCCGGTCGGGCCCGTGCAGGTCGCGGGCGGCGAAGGCGCGCGACACGAGCTCGGCGGCGAGCAGCCGACCCGACAGCACGACGCCGAGCACCGGGCCGACGACGGCGCCCACGAGCGGCACGAACCCCACGAGACCGACACCCATCGCGATGAGCGCACCGAGTCCGATGAGCGCGAGCGAGTCGCCGACCGCGCGCCAGAAGCCCGCGCCCTGTTCGGGCACGTCGCCGCCGACATCGGCCTCGACGGCGCGCCAGATCCGCTCGTAGAACGGATCGCCGACGGCGAGCGTGACGGCCGTGAAGGTCACCGCGGCGAGCACCACGGCGGCGGCGAACACGACCGTGGCGAGCACGCCGCGCACCACCCCGGGCCACGGGTCGGGCCAGTCGTCGGCGAAGGGGGTGAGCCAATCGGTGATCGAGGGCAGCCCGAAGCCGAGCCCGACGAGCGCCGCGACGACCACGACGAACACGATCGCCGCCGGGATGAGGCCGAGGAACATCACCGCCGGCCGCTTCGCCCAGAACCCGAAGCCGCGCGCGAGCATGCGCGCGCCCGAGAAGAATCCGCCGATCACGCGCCCAGCCTAGGCTGGGCGACTGAAAGGCGGTGGTCGGCGTGGTCGCGACGCACGAGGTCGGGCTCGACGACGGGCGCGTCCTGCGCGCCCACGACTCCGGGGCGGATGCCGCGACCCGGCTCACGCTCATGTGGCACCACGGCTCGCCGCAGACGGGGGCGCTGCTCGACCCGGTGCTCGAGGCGGCGTCGGCGCGCGGCATCCGCCTCGTGTCGTACGCCCGCCCCGGCTACGCCGACTCCACGGTGAGCCCGGGGCGCGATGTCGCGTCGGCCGCGGCCGACGCGGTCGCCGTCGCCGACGCGCTCGGAGTCGAGCGGTTCACGGCGATGGGCGCCTCGGGCGGCGGACCGCACGCACTCGCGGGGGCGGCCCTCGCACCCGACCGGGTGATCGGGGTCGTGACGCTCGCGGGCGTCGCGCCCTACTCGGAGTCGTTCGACTGGTTCGACGGCATGCGGGCGCCGGGCGGGCTGCTCGCCGCACGGACGGGTCGGGCGGCCCGGGCGCGATTCGCCGAGACCGATGAGTTCGACCCCGAGGTGTTCCTGCCCGTCGACCTCGCCGCGCTGGAAGGCCGGTGGGCGTCGCTCGGCGCCGATGCGGCTCGTGCCGACCGGGAGGGGCACGACGGACTCGTCGACGACGACGTCGCCTTCGCGAAGCCGTGGGGGTTCGAGCTCGAGCAGGTCGCCGCGCCCGTGCTGCTCGTACAGGGGGAGGGCGACCGCATCGTGCCGCGGCAGCACGCGGTCTCGATGCTCGCGCGGCTGCCGAACGCCTCCCTCTGGATGCGGCTCGACGACGGGCACGTCTCGGTGCTCGACACGGTGCCCGACGCGATGGACTGGCTGCTCGACCGCCTCGCCTGACGCGGTCGTGCGCGCCGGGCGTCAGACGATCCCGTCGAGCGCTCCGGAGAGGTCGCGCCAGAGGTCGTCGACCTGTTCGATGCCGACCGAGAGCCGCACGAGGCCCTCGGGGATCGTCGGCTGCTCGGCGGGCCAGCGTCGTCGCCGCTCGAACGTCGACTCGACGCCGCCGAGGCTCGTCGCGTGCACCCAGAGCCGGGTCCGCTCGACGAGTGCGTCGGCCGGGGCGGCGCCGCCGTGCACGACGATCGAGATGATCGCGCCGAAGCCCGGGTAGCGCACCTCGTCGAGCGCGGGGTGGCCGTCGAGCCGGCGCACGAGCTCCTGCGCGTTCGCCTGCGCGCGCTCGAGCCGCACCGCGAGGGTGCGGAGCCCCCGCAGCGCGAGGAATGCCTCGAGCGGTGCGGGGATGGCGCCGCCGAGGCTGCGGCGCTGCACGAGCGCCGCGGCGAGCTCGCCGGTCGCGGCGATCGCGGCGCCCATGACGACGTCGCTGTGCCCCGACAGGTACTTCGTCGCCGAGTGCACGACGAGGTCGGCCCCGAGTGCGAGCGGGCGCTGCAGCAGTGGCGTCGCGAAGGTGTTGTCGACGGCGACGAGCGCGCCGTTCGCGTGCGCGGCCGCCGCGATCGCGGCGATGTCGGCAACCTCGAGCGCAGGATTCGTCGGCGTCTCGAACCACACCATCGCCGCGCCCTCGCACGCCGTCGCGACGGCGGTGGTGTCGGCGATGTCGACGAAGGCGAGCCGCAGGTGCCCCTGCCCGGAGCGCTCTTCGAGCAGCGCGACCGTGCCCGTGTACGAGTGACGCGGGGCGACGACGAGTCCGCCGGGCTCGACGAGGTCGAGCACGGCCGAGATCGCCGCCATGCCCGACGCGAACGACACGCACCGCCCACCCTCGAGGGCGCCGAGCACGTCCTCGAACGCCGTCCAGCTCGGGTTGCCGTACCGCCCGTAGGCGACGTCGCCGCCCGCGACGTACGTCGAGGTGAGGTGCACGGGAACGTTCATCGGCGCGTCGGGGCCGTGCGCCGGCCGGCCGGTGACCACGGCGAGCGTGTCGGGATGGAAGTCGGTTCCGGCGTCGTCGTGCATGCCGCAAGGCTAATCGAGTGCGTCGCGTGCGGCGGCCGCCTCGTCACGCGCCGACTCGGCCGTGCGCGCCGCCCGGTCGCGGTCGCGCGCGAGCCGTCGCCGTTCGCGGCCGCCCTCGGAGAGGCGCTCCTCGAGCCCGCGCAGTTCGTCGTCGAGCTCGTCGCGACGGGCGGTGTCGGCCGCGATCCGGTCGTCGAGGTCGGCGAGCTCGCGTTCGAGGTCGTCGAGCGCGTCGGATGCCGCAGCGGCCCGTTCCTCGGCGGCCGACGCCTCGCGCTCGAGCTCCCGGCGTCGCTCCTGCTCGCGTGCCGCGCGTTCGCGTGCGGCGGCCGCATCGTCTGCGCCGCCGACGCCGTGCTTCCGCCCCGCGGCCGGCTTCGCCCGCGCCCTCCGGCCGGCTCCGCCCGCACCACCGGCCACCGCGCCCTCGAGGTCGACCTCGACCCCGACGGCCTCGAGGCCGCGCACGAGTCGACCGCTGCGCACGGCGTCGGCGGCCGAGGCATCCGCCATGCCGGCCTGCAGCGTCTGGGCGAGCTCGTCGAGCACGGGCTGGCGCACGGGGTTGCCGAGCTCCTCGGCGAGCCCGCCGGCCTCCTGCGCGAGCGCCGCCACGAGCCGCCGCCGCTCCTTCGCGAAGCGGGCGAGCGACAGTGCGTCGAGCTCGTCCTGCGCGTCGCGCAGCTCGTCGCCCAGGTCGAAGAGCTGCTCGACCTCGTCGGCGCGGAGACGCACGAGCTGGTTCGCGAGCCAGGCCGCTGGCGACGGACGCCGCAGCTCGGCGACGGCGTCGGCGAGCTCGCGGTCGTCGTCGCGGAGCTCGCGCGCCCGCGCGTTGCGGGCAGCCGTGAACTCGTCGGGACGGAGCGCGTAGAGCGCGACCGCCTCGTCGGCGAGCGCGTCGGCGGGCATACCGCCATCCTGCAAGATCGTGCGCGATTGCGACAGGGCGTGGTCTCATGGAGGCATGCGAGTCGTCGTGCTCACCGGTGCCGGCATCTCGGCCGAGAGCGGGGTGCCGACGTTCCGCGACGCAGGCGGCCTCTGGGAGGGGCACCGCGTCGAGGACGTCGCGACGCCCGAGGCCTTCGCCCGCGACCCCGAGACGGTGCAGCGCTTCTACGACGCCAGGCGCCACGCGGTCGCGCTCGCCGAGCCGAATCCCGCGCACGACGCGCTCGCCCGGCTCGAGCGGGTGCTCGGCGACGACCTGCTCGTGATCACGCAGAACATCGACGCGCTGCACGAGCGCGCGGGTTCGCTGGGGGTGCTGCACATGCACGGCGAGCTCGCGCTCGCGTGGTGCACGGCGTGCGACGCGCGGTCGCCGGTACCCGGCGACCTGATCGACCGGCCGGCCTGCCCCGAGTGCGGCGAACGGATGCTGCGCCCCGATGTGGTCTGGTTCGGCGAGATGCCGTACGGGCTCGACGAGATCGAGACCGCGCTCGCCGCCTGCGACGTGTTCGCCGCGATCGGCACGTCGGGCGCGGTCCACCCGGCGGCCGGGTTCGTCGTCACCGCGGCCGAGCGCGGCGCGCGCACGATCGAGCTCAACCTCGCCTCGAGCGAGATCACGCCGCTCTTCGACGAGGTGCGCCACGGGCCGGCGAGCCTCGTCGTGCCCGAGTGGTGCGACGAGGTCATCGCCGCCGCCGGCTAGGCCGTGTGGCTCAACCTGTTCCGGTGGCTCGCGGGTCGGGCTCGGAGTCGTGTCGCGTGATGTGATCTCGGATGAGGCGCGCGGGATCGCGGTGCGCTCAGACAGGACTGCCCGTAGCCACCACGCTGGCGTGCGTCTCGCTGCGACACAGCCGATGGCTGCGGTTCGCCCGGGCGAAGCTCCCGCGCTGGCGGCTTCAGTGGGTCAGGACGGCCTGATGAGCCGCAAATGGAGCAGCGGGTACGGCCGACCGGCCTCGTCGGTCTCGCTGCGACCGACGACCTCGAATCCACGGTGAGTGTAGAAGGCTGTGGCCGAGAGGTTCTGCTCGTTGACATCGACCTCGGTGACGCCGTGTTCCCTGATCGCATGGGCGAGAAGGGCGGTACCGATTCCCCGGTCGCGCTGCGTCGCGTCGACGAACAGCATCTCCAACGTTCCGTCGAGCACGCCCGAGAAGCCCACCGGTCGACCATCACGCTCTGCGACTGAGAGCACGACTGCCGGAAAGTAGTCGGACTGCAGTCTGGCCTCGATCTCGTCCCGATCTGCTTCTGCGAGGAAGTCGTGCGTCGCGTCCACCGCCCCACGCCAGATCGCAACGAGCGCCGGATACTCCGCAGCTCCGATCGAGGGCCGAATGCTCAAGACGGGCACGAGGGGGTCCTTTCGCGGAGACATCGGCCCATCCTCGCAGAGCGCGCGATGACACGCGAAGACGCCGCCGTCGCCCGTTCAGCAACACGGCCTAATCGGCTCGGGCCGCGAGCCGGGTCTCGAGCGCGTCGAGCACCTGCACCTGCCCCTTCGTCACGAGGCGGCGGGCCTCGTCGAGCGGCGCCCAGCGTGCGTCGTCGACCTCGGGGAACGACTGCACGCGACCGGAACGCGGCGGCCACTCGAGCTCGAAGGTGTTGCTCTCGATGCCGGCCACCTCGAACTCCGGCGCCTCGGCCGCGAACACGCGGATGAGCTTGCCCGACGCGTAGCGGAACTCGCCGAGGTCGGCGTAGTCGAGTTCGGGCGCCTCGACGCCGATCTCCTCGCCGAACTCGCGGCGCGCCGCGAGCAAGGGGTGCTCGGTCGCCGCGAGGAACTCGCCCTTCGGCACCGACCACGCACCCTCGTGCTTGCGGGCCCAGTACGGACCGCCCATGTGCGCGATGAACACCTCCGTGCACCCGCCGGTCGCGCGGTGCAGCAGCAGGCCCGCACTCGTCACGGGCACGATCGCGCCCCTTGCGTCGTCGCACCCGCCGGGTAGCGTGGACCGGGAAACGCGAAGGAGTCGTCCATGGCACGCATCGTACTCATCGGCGGTCACGGCAAGGTCGCACTCCGGCTCGAACGGCTGCTCACCGCCCGCGGCGACGAGGTCGACGCCGTCATCCGCAACCCCGAGCACGCCGCCGACGTCGCCGCGACCGGGGCGAACCCCGTCGTCGCCGACGTCGAGACGCTCGACGTCGACGGCCTCGCCGAACTGCTGCGCGGGCACGACGCCGTCGTCTGGTCGGCGGGTGCCGGCGGGGGCAACCCGCCGCGCACCTACGCGGTCGACCGCGACGCCGCCCTGCGCTCGATGGCCGCCGCCGAGGCTGCCGGCGTGCGCCGGTACGTGATGGTCTCGTACTTCCGTTCGCCCGACCACTCGGTGCCCGAGGCCGATTCGTTCCACGCCTACGCCGAGGCGAAGGCCGCCGCCGACGAGCACCTCGCGACGACCGCGCTCGACTGGACGATCCTGGGCCCGAGCCGGCTGACCGACGGCGACGGCACGGGCGGCATCGACGCCGAGGGATCCGAGAGCCGCACGGTCGACCGCGCCGACGTCGCCGCCGTGGCCGCAGCGGTGCTCGTCGAGCCCGCGACGGTCCGTCGCACGATCCGCTTCAACGCGGGTACCACGCCGATCGCCGACGCGATCCGCTGACGCGATCCGGCGGGATCCGACGGCGGGAGCCGCCGGCACGGCGGTCGCGAGAGCGGTCGGCGTCACGTTTCCATGGGGGTTAGGGTAGGCTTACCTTCGCCCATCGACCTGCGCGGTGCCCCTGCCGTGCGTCTCGCAAGGATTCCCCCATCACCGCACTGACCTTCGCCACGCCCGTCGGGCTGTCCCTCCTCGGCGGACGCCCCGGCGACGTCGCCCTCGTCGTCGACGGGCGCGCGATCGACTACGGCGAGCTCGCCGACCGCGTCGACGCGCGCCGCCGCGAACTCGGCGACGAGCGCCGCCTCGTGATGATCGAGGCCGGCAACGCGCTCGAGCCCATCGTCACGTACCTCGCCGCGCTCGCCGGCGGGCACCCGGTGCTGCTCGTCGCCGACGACGAGGCGAGCCGCGCGCACCGCGAGCGCCTCGTCGACCGGTTCGACCCCGATGTGATCGCCGGTCCGGTCGTGCCCGGCGGCGCCGACGCCTGGCGGCTCGACGAGCGCCGGCCCGGCACTCGCCACGACCTGCACCCCGACCTCGCGCTGCTCGCGAGCACCTCGGGCTCGACGGGCTCGCCGAAGCTCGTCCGGCTGTCGTCGGAGAACCTCCGCAGCAATGCCGCGGCGATCGCCGAGTACCTGCGGCTCGGCCGCGACGATCGCGCGGCGACGACGCTGCCGCTGCAGTACTGCTACGGCCTCTCGGTGGTCAACAGCCATCTGCTCGCGGGCGCGAGCCTGCTCGTCACCGACCGGTCCGTGACCGACGAGCAGTTCTGGCGCGAGGCGGCCGAGCACCGCATCACCTCGTTCGCCGGCGTGCCGTACACGTTCGAGCTGCTCGAGGCGGGCGGGTTCGCCGAGCGGCGCCTTCCCGCCCTGCGCTACCTGACGCAGGCCGGCGGCCGCCTGGCGCCCGAAGCGGTGCGCCGGTTCGCCCGGCTCGGCGACCAGCAGGGCTTCGAGCTCTTCGTCATGTACGGCCAGACCGAGGCGACCGCGCGGATGGCCTATCTGCCGCCCGAGCTGGCCGAGCAGGCGGCCGGCGCCATCGGCCGGCCGATCCCCGGCGGGCGTTTCCGCATCGAGCCGCTCCCCTCCGACGAGGCGGAGTCGCGCGACGGCGTGGGCGAGCTCGTCTACGAGGGGCCGAACGTGATGCTCGGCTACGCCGAGCGACCCGAGGACTTCGCACTGGGGCGCACGGTGCACGAGCTGCGAACGGGCGACCTCGCCCGGCTGCGGACCGACGGCCTCGTCGAGATCGTCGGGCGCGCGAGCCGGTTCGCGAAGGTCTTCGGCCTGCGCATCGATCTCGATCGCGTCGAACGGCTGCTCGCCGACGAGGGGCTCGCGGTACGCACCGCGAGCGACGACGAACGACTGCTCGTCTTCACGACGGCGCAACGGCTCGTCGGTCGCGCCCGCGAGCTCGCGGCGGCGGCCACGGGGCTGCCGACGCACGCGATCGGCGCGTACGCCATCGACGAGTTCCCGCGCACCGCGAGCGGGAAGCCCGACGCCGCAGCGCTCGTGCGCCACGCCGCCGAGCACGACCGGCTCGCGGCGCCGAACGACGCGCCCCCGCACGACGAGGTGTCGCCCGAGTCGGTGCGCTCGCTCCTCGCGGTGCTGCTCGGGCGGCCCGACGCGGGCGCCGACGACTCGTTCGCGGGCCTCGGCGGCGACTCGCTGAGCTACGTCGAGGTGTCGCTGCAGCTCGAGCAGCTGCTCGGCGCACTGCCGCGCGACTGGCCCGCGATGACGGCGCGCGAGCTCGCGGCGTCCGCCGCCCCTCGCGAAGCGGCGTCGGCCGAAGCAGCCCCTGAGACCGTGGCCGCCACCGCGTCGCCGGCCGGGCGCAGGCGCCGGGCGCCGTGGGTCCGGCTCGAGACGCCGGCCCTGCTCCGCGCGGCCGCCATCGTGCTCATCGTGGCGACCCACGCCGACCTGTTCATGCAGAAGGGCGGCGCCCACCTGCTGCTCGCGGTCGCCGGCTACAACCTCGCGCGCTTCCAGCTCGCACCGGTTCCCGGCGCGACGCGCGTGCGACGGCTCTGGCGCAGCGCGCTCCAGCTCGCCGTGCCCGCCGTCATCTGGATCGGCGCCGTCGCCCTCGTGACCGGCCAGTACCGGCCGACGACGGCGCTGCTCGTGAACAACCTCGTGCCCGGCGACGGGCGCTGGAACGAGCAGTGGCAGTTCTGGTTCCTGGAGGCGGCGATCTGGACGATCGTCGGGCTCATGGCCCTCTTCGCCGTCCGTAGCATCGACCGGCTCGAGCGGCGCGCCCCGTTCGGGTTCGCGCTCGCGGTGCTCGCCGTCGCGCTCGTCGCCCGGTTCGCGATCGCCGGGCCGCAGGCCGAGTACGTCGAGCGGTACGCCGCGCCCGTCGTGGTCTGGCTCATCGCACTCGGATGGCTCGTGGCCCGCGCCGACACGACGGCGCGTCGTGTGCTCGTGTCGGCGATCGCGATCGCGACCGGCTTCGGATTCTTCGGCGACCCGGTTCGTGAGGCGATCGTGGTGGGCGGCATCCTCGCGCTCGTCTGGGTGCGCGCCGTGCCGGTGCCGCGCCTCGCGGTGCCCGTCATCGCGACGCTCGCGAGCGCGTCGATGTTCATCTACCTCACGCACTGGCAGGTGTACCCGCCGTTCGAGCAGACCGCGCCGTGGCTCGGAACGCTGCTCTCGCTCGCAGTGGGCGTGGTGGCCTGGCAGGTGCACCGCACCGCGACGGCGGGCATGCGCCGGCTCGCGCGACGTCGGCGCACCGCCGAGCCCTCGGCGGCGCGACGTCGGTCGGCGTTCAGGCCCGCGTCGGCGACGCGGTGACCGCGGGTCGATCGGGCTCGGGGTAGAGCACCACCCCACCGTCGACCGCGACCTGCACGGGGCAGCCCGGCTCGAACCGCACCGCCTCGTGCAGCGGCACCCGATGGGTCACCTCGACCGGGAACTCGGCCGCGCCGAGACGCAGCTGCAGCTCCGCCGAGGCGCCGACACGGCGCACGCCGACCACGGTCGCGTTGCCGGTGCCGTCGGCGCGGTCGAGGCGCAGCTGGTCGGGGCGCACCATCGCGCACACACGGCCGGCTCCGCCGCTGCGATCGTGGCGCACCGCGAGGCATCCGAACGCGCAGTCGGCCAGGGCCGCACCGGCCGGCCGCGCCGGCACCAGCACGACGTCGCCGAGGAACTCGGCGACCCCGGAGTCGATCGGCGCGTCGAACACGGCCGCGGGATCGCCGGCCTGCACGAGTCGCCCGCTCGCGAGCACGCCGACCTGCTGCCCGAACGACAGCGCCTCGTCCTGGTCGTGCGTCACGAGCACGGCCGTGACCCCGCTGCGCTCGAGCACCTCGATCACCGCCCGCCGCGTCTGCGCGCGCAACCCGGTGTCGAGCGCGCTGAACGGCTCGTCGAGGAGGATCACGCGCGGGCGCTGGGCGAGGGCCCGCGCGAGCGCGACGCGCTGCTGCTGCCCGCCCGAGAGCTCGTGCGGCATGCGATCGGCGAGCGACGGGTCGAGCGAGGCGAGCGTCATGAGCTCCCGCACGCGGGCCTGGCGGCCCATGCCGCGGGGCAGGCCGAACGCGACGTTCCGCGCGACCGAGAGGTGCGGGAAGAGCGCGCCGTCCTGCGCGACGTACCCGATGCCCCGCCGGTGGGCCGGGACCGTCGGCGACCCGCCGCCCGCGAGCGTGCGGCCGTCGAGCTCGATCGTGCCGGCGTCGGGCTGCTCGAACCCGGCGATGAGCCGGAGCAGCGTGGTCTTGCCGCTGCCCGACGAACCGACGAGCGCGAGGCGGGTGGCGTCGGGCACCTCGAGCGTGACATCGCGCAGCACCTCGGTGCCGCCGAACGACTTCGAGATGCCGGTGAGGCGAAGGGTCATCGGAGGCTCCGTCCGGTGGCGTGGGAGAACATGAGGGCGACCGCGGGGATCGAGAGCAGCACGAGCAGCACCGCGTACGGTGCGGCCGCCGGATAGTCGAGGGAGGACGCGGCCGACCAGAAGCTCGTCGCGACGGTGCGCGTGCCGGTCGGCGCGAGCAGCAGGGTCGCCGTGAGCTCGTTCGCCGCGCCGAGCGCGACGAGGGCGCCGGCGGCGCCGACCGCGGGAACGAGGAGCGGCACCGTGACCCGCAGCCGTGCCGCCCACGGCGCGATCCCGAGCGAGCGCGCCGCCTCCTCGAGCGACTCGGGCACCTGGGCGAGACCGGCGCGCAGCGGCACGAGCGCCCGCGGCAGGAAGATCACGACGTACGCGGCGATGACCGTGACGGCCGTCTGGTAGAGGCCGGGGGCGAGCGCGAGAGTCGTCGCGACGAAGGCGAGCGCGACGATGATCGCGGGAAGGCTGCTGGCGAGGTACGCCGCGCCCTCGAGCAGGCGGGCGATGCGGCCCGGATGGCGCACCGAGAGCCACACGAACGGCAGCGCGACGAGGATCGCGCACACCGCGCCCGCGAGCGCGAGGCCGAGGGTCTGCATCGTCGCCGAGACGAGGTCGCCGAACTCCGCCGAGTCGGCGCGCACGAGCCAGCGGGTGACGCTCGAGAGCGGCACGACGATGGCGGCGACGATGAGCGCGATGACGGCGACGAGCGCGAGGGGCGAGAACCGGCCGAGGTGCAGCCGCGCGGGCGGGTGCGGCACGCCGCCGCCGACTCGGGCGTAGCGCGCACGTCCGCGGGCGAGCGATTCGCCGGCGAGCAGCACGAGGCACAGCACCGTGAGCACGATGCCGAGCGCCGCCGCGTTCGGGCCGGCGAAGGTGCTCTGGTATGCCACGACGATCGCGGTCGTGAACGTGTCGAACCTGAGGAACGCGAAGGCGCCGTACTCCGCGAGCAGGTGCAGGGCGACGACGAGCGCGCCGCCGAGCACGGCGAGGCGCAGCTGCGGCAGCACGATGCGCGCGAAGACCGCCCACGAGCCCATGCCGAGCGATCGGGCCGACTCCTCGAGCGCCGGGTCGAGGCCGCGGATCGCCGCGAGGGCGGGCAGGTACACGAGCGGGTAGTAGGCGAGCACCGCGACGAGCACGCCGCCCCACAGGCCGCTGATCGAGGGGATGGCGCTCGCCCAGCCGTAGCTCGCGACGAAGGCGGGGATCGCGAGCGGGGCCGCGAGGGCGACCGCGAACGCGCGTCGCCCGGGCAGGTCGGTGCGTTCGACGAGCCACGCTCCGCCGACGCCGAGCACGACGGTCAGGGGCACGCCGATCACGACGAGCAGCACCGTGTTGACGAGGAGTTCGCCGACCTTCGGCCGGAACACGAGCGCGGCGAGCTCGGCCCAGCCCATCGACACCGCGGCCACCACCACGTACGCGATCGGCACGAGCGCGCCCGCCGCGAGCACGGCGACGAGTGCGACGAGGCCGACGGGCGCCCGGCGCTCGTGCGCCGGTGCCGTCGGAGAGCTCGCCGCGACGGTGGTCAGAGCAGGCCGGCTTCCGTCATGAGCTCGATGACCTGCGGGCCGTTGAGCGTCGATGGGTCGATCTGCGGGGCGTCGAGGTCGGCGAGCGGAGGCAGCGCGGGATTCGCCGGCACGTCGGACGCGACGGGGTACTCGAAGCTGTAGCCCTCGCCGAGGATGCGCTGGCCCTCTTCGCCCGCGATGAACGCGAGGAACTGCTGCGCCTCGTCGGGGTGCGGCGCGTTCTCGAGCACGCCGCCGCCCGAGATGCTCACGAAGGCGCCCGGGTCCTGGTTGCCGAAGTAGTGCAGCTTCGTGTTGCCGCTGTCTTCGGCCGCGGCATCCTGATCGCGGTACCAGTAGTAGTGGTAGATGACGCCGACGGGCACTTCGCCCGCGTTGACGGCCTTCATCGTGACGATGTTGTTGCGGTACTCGGTCGCGTTCTGCGCCATGCCCTGGAGCCACTCGCGTGCGCCGTCCTCGCCCTGGGTGGCGAGCACGGCCGAGACGATGGCCTGGAAGTCGGCCTTCGCGGGGGCGGCGCCCCAACGGCCCTTCCACTCGGGCTCGGCGAGGTCGAGGAGCGACGTCGGCAGCTCCGACTCCGAGATGAGCTCGGGGTTGTAGACGAGCACCGTCGAGCGGGCGGCGATGCCCGTCCAGTCGCCCGACGCGGGCCGGTACTGCTCGGGCACGAGTGCGAGCGTCGACTCGTCGACGGGGGCGAAGAGCCCCGCCTCCTCCACGAGCGACATGGCGGGCGAGTTCTCGGTGAGGAAGACGTCGGCCTTCGACGCAGCTCCCTCCTGCACGAGCTGGTTGCCGAGCTCGCTGTCGTCGCCGTTGCGGAGGACGACCTCGATGCCCGTCTCCTCGGTGAAGGCGTCGGCCCACTCCTGGGTGAGCTCCTCGTGCTGCGCGTTGTAGACGACGAGCGCATCGGCGTCGGGCTCGTCGGCGCCGGCGGCGCAGCCGGAGAGCACGAGCGCGGCGACCGCGAGAGGGGCGATGAGCAGACGGCGCGGGCGAGCGGACATGCAGCAGGGGCCTTTCGGTCCGATGGGGGAGGTAAGGCTATCCTAATGCACCCGCCGGGCGCGCTCGAACGCGCCGACCGCTGAGGCGATCGGGCCCGGCCCGTTCAGGCTGCGACCGTGCGCCTCAGTGCTCGCGAGGTCGGCGCACGAGCGCCCAGAGTGCGGCGAGCAACCCGATCCCGCCCACCGTCGCGATCACCGCGAGCACCGACCACAGCATCTGTTCGACCGACATCGCCCACCTCCGAGTCCGTGGGTCCCATTCTGCTCCCGGAGTCGGACCGAACTCCAGCGTTCGCGGCGTGCCATGATCTGAGGCATGTCTGCCTCCGAGCTCCCGCTCTCGCGCCGCGTCGGCCCCTCGCCCGAGCCGCAGTTGCCGGCGCACGCCGACGTCGCGATCTGGCGCCCCGCGACGGTGGGCGACGTCGACGAGCTGCTCGCGTTCCACGCCGACGTCGCGAGCGTCGACCACCCCGAATGGATCGAGACGCGCGACGAGGTGATGGAGGTGTTCGAGGCCTCGAACATCGACCCCGTGCGCGACACCATGCTCGGCGTCGACGACGGCGGGCGCATCCTCGCCTCGGGCTCCGTCGTCGTGCCGACCGGGCGCGAGACGCTCATCCGGGCGATCGCGCTCGGCGCGGTGCGCCCGGAGGTGCGCGGCCGCGGAATCGGGCGTGCCCTCCTCGCCTGGCAGCTCGAGCGGGCGCGCCAACGGCTCGCGGGGTTCGACGACGCGTTGCCGGGCTGGATCGTCGCGTACGCCGAGGAACGGGCGCCCGATGCGGGCGCGCTGCTCGAGCGGGCCGGACTGCCGCAGCGCCGCCACTTCTTCACGCTCGGGCGAGACCTCTCGCTGCCGATCGAGGCGGTCGAGCCGCGTGCCGAGGGCGTCGACCTCGTGCCCTGGGCGGCCGAGTGGACGGAGTCGACCCGCCTCGCCCGCAACGAGGCCTTCGCCGACCATTGGGGCAGCCAGTCGACCGCACCCGAGACCTGGAGCCGCATCGTCGGCGCCGAGCACTTCGCGCCCTCGCTCTCGTTCGTCGCCGTCGAGCGCGGTGCGGGCGGTGATCGCGTCGTCGGGTTCGTGCTGGCGCTCCGCAACCCCGGCGACTGGCCCGGCCAGGGGTTCAGCTCGTCGTACGTGCAGCTCGTCGGCGTGGTCCGCGAGTGGCGCGGGCGGCGCATCGCGCAGGGGCTGCTCGCCCGGCACCTCGAGGCCTGCCGCGACGACGGGCTCCAGCAGTCCATCCTCGACGTCGACGCCGAGAGCCCGACCGGGGCGCTCGGGCTCTACACGGCGCTCGGCTACGTGGTCGCCAACACGCACCACAGCCACGTGCGCGAGTACTGACCCCTGCCGGGCATCAGTCAAGCCGTTGACGGATGCCGCGGGGCCCGCGCACGCTCGAATGGACGACACGAACCCGACGAGCGGAGGCGGGCACCATGACCGACGAACGACGACCGGGACCCACGCCGCGGGATCCCGACGAGGCGATCGGTGCCCAGGGGCGACTCGATCGCGAGGGTGATCCGGCCGACGCCTCGCACGGCCTCGAGCGCGGCACCGATGCCGACGACGTCGAGGCCGACAACCCCGTCGAGGAGGACACGCTCGAGACCATCGACCCCGACAACGCGCCCGCCTGATGCGGGCCGCGCCGGCGCGAATCCGCACGCATAGGTAAGGCAATCCTCAGAAGAAAGTCGCCACTGATCTGCGGAAATCGTCCCGCGAAGTGCTGCGTGACGACGCGGGGCGGGGCTACCATCCAGATACTCGCACGGTCTGCAACCACTTCAGGAGGTCACCATGAGCATGACGCTCGACGAGATGCCCGCGGTCGCCGAGTGTTCGGTGGCCGGTTGCTCCTACAACGACCACTCGCACTGCCACGCGGCAGCCGTGACGATCGCCGGTTCGCCGGGCGACGCCGAGTGCGCGACCTTCATCCCGCTCGGGTCGAAGGGCGGGCTCGACAAGGTGCTCACCCACGTCGGCGCCTGCCAGCGCTCCGAGTGCATCCACAACTCGAAGCTCGAGTGCACGGCCGCCGCGGTACGCATCGGCGCCGGTGCCGACGATGCCGACTGCCTCACCTACGAGGTCGCCTGAGCACTGCTCCCGCTTCGAACGGGCCGTTCCGCTGAAGCGGGCGGCCCGTTCGTCATGCCCGACGGCCACAGGAGTAGTCAACCAGACTGCGCGCTACTGATCGATTCGATCAGTTTTGAATCAACTCTTGACATTGCGTGATCATTCGCGAGAGTGTGCTCCCCAAGTGACCTACCCACTGACGCCAGGAGTGCAACGATGCGTTTCTTGACCAGTTCTCGTGTGCCGACCCGGCCCTCGGCCGGAGTCGAGTCGATGCCGTCGGGCTTCACTCGACGCAATCTCATCGGCGGCGCGCTCGCCGGAGTCGCCATCGCGACGGCCGCGTCCGCGGGCCCGGCCGGTGCCCTCGCGCCCATGCGCGCCTCGGGCGCCAGATCGATGGTGGACGTGCCGTTCGAGGCCGTCGACACCGTCAAGATCGGGCTCATCGGCCTCGGCAATCGCGGCATGGGAATGCTCGGCAGCTGGGTCGCCGTGCCCGGCGCCCAGGTCGTCGCGGTCTGCGACATCCGCGCCGATCGGGCGACTCGCGCCGCCGACCGCGTCGCCGCCGCAGGCAAGGCCCGCCCGCGCGAATACGGCGGCTCGGACACCTCGTTCCAGAAGATGCTCGACACCGAGGAACTCGATCTCGTCTACATCGCGACGCCGTGGGAGTTCCACTACCCGCAGGGCAGGGCGGCGCTCCGCGCCGGCGCGCACGTCGGCGTCGAGCTGCCCATCGCGACCGAGCTCGACGAGCTCTGGGACCTCGTCGACACGAGCGAGCAGACGCGCAAGCACCTGTGGCTGATGGAGAACTGCTCGTACGGTCGCAACGAGCTCGCCATGCTCAAGATGGCCCACGACGGCGTGTTCGGCGACATCACGAGCGGCCACGGCGGCTATCTCCACGACCTGCGCTCGCTGCTCTTCAACGACGGCTACTACACCGACGACTGGCGGCGCATCTGGCACACGAAGAGCGTCGCGAGCTTCTATCCGATGCACGGCCTCGCACCCATCGCCGCGGCCATGGACATCAACCGCGGAGACCGGTTCACGACGCTCACCGCGACCGCCAGTGCACCGCGGGGCCTCGCCGACTATCGCGAGCGCTTCGTGCCGCGCGATCACCGGTCGTGGAAGGAGGAGTACATCAACGGCGACCTCGTCACGTGCATGATCAGCACGGCGAACGGGCGCATGATCCGGGCCGAGCACAACGTCAGCCAGCCGCGGCCCTACAGTCGCATCAACACGCTCGAGGGCAGCCGCGGCATCTTCGAGGACTACGCCGGCAGCGACGCCACCGGCGCCCGCATCTACGTCGAGCCGTTGCACAGCGGTGACACCTGGCGTGGCGCGAGCGCCCTGCGCGCCGAGTACGACCACTGGCTGTGGAAGGACCTCGAGGGCCCGGCGTCGGGTGGCGGCCACGGCGGCATGGACTACGTGCTGCAGTGGCGCATCGTGCAGCTCATGCGCACGGGCCAGGTTCCCGACATCGACGTGTACGACTCGGCGGCATGGTGCGCACCGGTGCCGCTCAGCGTCAAGTCGCTCGAGAACAAGGGCCGCCCGGTCGAGGTGCCCGACTTCACGCGGGGCGAGTGGAAGAAGCTCCGCCTCGGACTCGACTCGGTCCGCACGACCATGCCCGCCGTGGCCTGACGCCGAGAGGAAGGGATCAGACATGTCATCGAAGACCGTTCGGCACGGCGCGCTCGCCGCGCTCGCGCTCGCCTCGACGCTTGCGCTCGCGGCCCAGCCCGCCTTCGCCGACCCATCGGATGCGACACCGGAACCCACGGCGACGAGCATGCCGGCTCCGCCGCAGGTCGCGGAGCCTCCCGTCGCACCCGCGACCGAGGGCGAGACGCCCTCGACGGAGTCGCCGGAATCGCCTGCGACGGAGTCGCCGGACGCAGGAACCGCGGCGCCCGAGGCATCCGGACCCGCTGCGACGGCCGACCCGCGCGCCGCAGCCGCGCCGACGGCCGCCGCCGAAGAGGCCCCCGCCGAGCCCGAGATCGCGGTCTCGATCTCGGAGATCAGCCTCGAGGGGCCCGCGATCCTCGACGTCGAGGTGACCGTGCAGAACGATTCGGCGCAGGCCATGACCAAGGTCGCCGTGTCGTTCGCCGGCCCGATCGGCTGGCAGGTCGTCGCGATCGACGACGACCTCGGGCGGATCGCGCCGGGCGACGAGGAGTCGGCCGCCTTCCAGATCCGCGTGCCCGAGAAGCGCCCCGGGTATGCGCTCCGCGTGTTCACCGCGACCGCCGAGTACCGCGGCGGCGACGGCGCGGGGAGTGCGACCGAGACGGTCTCCATCCCGACCATCCCGCCCATGCCGAATCTCATCGACCAGTCGCGACTGTCGGTCGCCGACGTCTCGAGCGAGGAGACGGTCGCGGAGCACACGCCCGCGACGAACGCGATCGACGGCGACGTGAACACCTTCTGGCACACGGCCTACCGCGACGGCGCCCGCCCGTACCCGCACCACATCACGATCGACCTCGGCGCGGACTACGACGTGACCGGCCTCGAATACGTGACGCGCCAGAACGCGGTCAACGGCCGGATGAAGGACTACCAGGTGTACGTCTCGACGGACGGCACCACCTGGGGCGATCCGGTCGCGACCGGATCGTTCACCGCCGAGCTCGGCCCGCAGCGCGTCGCGTTCGCGGCTGCGGCCGGACGGTACGTGAAGCTCGTCGGCCTGAACTCGGTGGCCGGCAACGCCTTCGGAGGGGCGGCCGAGATCAACATCGGCGGCCTTCCCCGATGAGGGCTCCCGTCTCGGGTGTGAGGCGGTGAGGCGCAGGCGGCGCGGGTTCGGGTCCCGCGTCGCCTGCATCGCCGTGGTCGGCGGCCCGTTCTGCTCTGAGCGGATCGCCCTGTCGCGCCGGGCGGGCCGCGGTTAGCCTCGGGGCATGGGCAAGGTCGTCGAGTTCCCGAAGGTGACGCAGCGGTCGAGGCCGCTCTGGCGCGACGTGCTCGGCGAGGTGCTGCGCGGCGAACGACTCGCGCAGGAGCGCATCCTCACCGAGGTCGCGGCGACCGCGGGGGTCTCCCCGCAGTACCTCTCCGAGATCGAGCGCGGCCGCAAGGAGCCGTCGAGCGAGGTGCTCGGCGCCGTCGCCGATGCGCTCGGGCTCGAACTCTTCGAGGTCGCGCACCGAGTGGGCGAGGTGCTCGGGGCCCGTCATGAGGCCGAGCGGCTCGAGGCCGAACGGCGCGAGCGCCTCGACACCGAACGGGCGTTCGCGTTCCGGGCCGACGCGCCGGCGCGGCATCCCGCCGTCGACTCCGGCACCGTGCTGGTGCTCGACCTCGAGGGCGTCTCCGGCGCACCCGCCGACGGCGGCGCGACCGTCGTCGCACCGCCCGGCGGCGTCTACCTGCTCGCGGCGTAGGCGCCGACGCCGGCGCCGACCGGCACGCGTGCCGTCAGCACGTGGTCGGCGAGCCCGTACTCGACGGCCGCCGCCGCCGGCAGGATCAGGTCGCGGTCGGTGTCGTGCCGCAGCGTCGCGACGTCGTGCCCCGTGTCGGCGGCGAGGGCCGCCTCGAGCTCTGAACGTACGCGCACCACCTCGTCGGCGTGGATGATCAGGTCGGGGATCGTGCCGCGCCCCTGCGTCGACGGCTGGTGCAGCACCACCCGGCCGTGCGGCAGGATGGCGCGCCGGCCCTTCGCGCCGCCCGCGAGCAGCACCGCGGCCGGTCCGCCCGCCTGGCCGACGCACGTCGTCGCGACGTCGGGGCGGATGTGCTGCATCGTGTCGTACACCGCGAGCGCTGCGCCCGGCGAGCCGCCGGGGGAGTTGAGGTAGAGGCTGATCGGGGTGTCGCCCGACTCCGACGCGAGATGCAGGAACTGCGCGATGAGCACGTTCGCGACGCCGTCGTCGATCTCGGTGCCGAGGTACACGATGCGCTCCGAGAGCAGTCGGCTGTAGACGTCGAGCGAGCGCTCGCTGTTGCCGCGGCGTTCGACGACGTACGGGATGGTGTAGCTGGTCATGCGGGCACTCGCAATCCGGTCTGGGGCCGCGCGGCCCTCGGGAACATCTCGTCGAAGCCGTCGACGACGCGGTCGATGAAGCCGTAGTCGACAGCCTCTGCGGCGGTGTACCAGCGGTCGCGCAGCGAGTCCTCGGCGATCTTCGCGATGGGCTGGCCCGTGTTCTCGGCGGTGATGCCGAGCACCGTGTCGCGCGTGTACCGCAGGTCGTCGGCCTGCAGCTCGACGTCGACCGCCGTGCCGCCGATGCCGGCCGATCCCTGGTGCATGAGGATGCGCGCGTGCGGCAGCGCGAACCGCTTGCCCGGCGTGCCGGCGCTCAGCAGGAACTGGCCCGCGCTCGCCGCGATGCCGTAGGCGATCGTCGCGACGTCGTTCGGGATGGAGCGCATGAGGTCGGCGATCGCGAGCATCGCCGACACCGATCCGCCGGGCGAGTTGATCCAGAACCGGATGTCGCGGCGGGGGTCGTCGCCGGCGAGGGTGACGAGCTGCGCGCACAGGCGGTTGCCGCCCTGCTGGTCGAGCTCGTCGCCGAGCACGATGATGCGTTCGTGGAAGAGCCGGGCGGTGAGCTCGGCGTCGATCGGCTGGATCGCCGGGGTCTGTTCGCTCATGCCCCCAGCCTGCGCGCCATCGGCGCGCTGCGGGCCGGATGCTGCTGTCGGCAGTACTGCTCTCGGCAGCGCCCACCGCTGGTCGATGGGCGCCGACGCGGAGCGGCGACGTGTCTCGAAACCTACCCGGCGAGCTCGCGCGCGACGGGCCCCTCGCTGTACTGGCACGAGGTCGCGCTCAGCCGCTCGTCGGGGTCGAGCTTCGAGAGCACGGCGCCCGCGATCACGTAGAGCTGCTCGAGCTGCTCGGGGGTGAGCGCGTCGAGCACGTTGGCCCGCACGGTGCCGACGTGACCGGGTGCGGCGTCGGCCATGAGGTCGAGGCCCGCCTCGGTGATCGTGGCGTTCGTCGCCCGGCGGTCTTCGGGGCAGGGGAAGCGGCGGATCAGCCCGCGCTCCTCGAGGCGACGGGCGACGTGCGAGAGCCGGGGGAGGGTCGCGTTCGTGCGCGAGGCGAGCTCGGTCATGCGCAGCGTGCGCCCGGGCTCGTCGGCGAGCGCCATGAGCGCGACGTACTCGAAGTGGGTGATGCCGGCGTCACGGAGCAGCTGCGCGTCGAGCGCACCGGGCAGCAGTTCGGCGACGGCGATGAGTCGCACCCACGCCGCCGATTCCTCCGTGCTCAGCCACTTCGTGTCGTCGGTCATGGCCCCAGTCTACCGCAATGGTTGACGAGACAACTGAATTGGCGTACAGTAATGGTTGTCGAAACAAGTAATCGCGTCGAACGGCGCGGGGAGGAAAGACAATGACGACCGTCAGCATCATCGGGAACGGCAACATGGGCCAGGCCATCGGCGGCATCGTGGCCGCGGGCGGCAACAGCGTCGAGGTGCTCGGCCGCGACCTCGCGCAGCCCGTCACGGGCGACATCGTCGTGCTCGCCGTGCCGCACTTCGCGATCGCCGAGATCGCCGAGGCCCGCCGTGCCGAGCTCGCCGGCAAGATCGTCGTCGACATCACCAACCCGCTGGACTTCGAGACCTTCGACTCGCTCGTCCCCGCGTCCGACAGCTCGAAGGCGGCCGAGCTCGCCGAGCTGCTGCCCTCCTCGCGCGTGCTCAAGGCGTTCAACACGAACTTCGCAGCGACCCTCGCCTCGAAGTCGGTCGGCGAAGAGGAGACCACGGTGCTCGTGGCCGGCGACGACGCGGTGGCCAAGCAGGCCCTCATCGACGTCGTGCGCGCCGGCGGCGTCAAGGCGATCGACGCCGGCGCCCTCAAGCGCGCCCGTGAGCTCGAGTCGATCGGCTTCCTGCAGCTCACGCTCGCCGTGCAGGAGAAGATCGGCTGGACCGGCGGCTTCGCTGTCGCGGCCTGACCTCCGCTCCGTCACGCTCGAAGGGCCCGGTTCCGCACGGAACCGGGCCCTTCGCGTCGGGGTCAGCCGCGGTCGCGCAGGTACCTCAGCTGCGCCCGCATGGATGCCTCGGCGGCACCCCGCACGGAGGCGTCGATCTCGGCGTAGACGACGTCGGTGACCTCGCCGACCGAGGCGGTCGCCGCATCGGAGCCGAGCCGTGCGAGCGCGGCGCGCACCTGGTCGAGCCGCTCGGCCCGGTGCGCGAGGTACGCGTCGCAGATCGCCGCGAGGTCGGGCAGCTCGGGGCCGTGGCCGGGAAGCACGGCGACGGGGCCGGGGGCGCCGAGCGCGCGCAGGCGCTCGAGCGAGTCGAGATACGGCCCCAGCGCCCCGTCGGGGTCGGCGATGATCGTCGTCCCGCGGCCGAGCACGGTGTCGCCCGTGAGCACCGCGAGCGGGCGCACCGGTTCGACGTCGGCATCGGCCGCGGCATCCGCGCCCTCGAACACCGCTGAGCCGGCACCGGCCTCGCCGAGCAGCGCGAAGCAGACCGAGTCGCGCGTGTGCCCGGGCGTGGCGACGACCTCGAGCTCGAGCCCGGCGGCCGTGATGCGCTCGCCGTCGACGAGCGGGTCGGCGTCGCGGCAGAAGGCGGGGTCGATCGCGCGCACCGGCGCGCCCGTCATGCGCGCGAAGGCGTCGATCGCCTCGGTGTGGTCGGCGTGGTGGTGCGTGATGAGCACGAGCTCGACCGGCAGCGCGGCGAGCAGTTCGAGGTGCCCGGCGTCGGCCGGGCCCGGGTCGACGACGATGCTCGACCTGGCGCCCGGCGCCTGCAGCACGTAGCTGTTCGTGCCGTCGAGCGTCATGGGGCCGGGGTTGGGCGCGAGCACCGCGCGCGCGAAGCGCGACGGCCCCGACGGATCGACGTGCGGATGTGCGGCGGGCTCCTCCATGTCGGCAGTGTATCGGCGGCGGCGGCCCACGCCCGATGCTCTGGCCCACGTGCCGACGACCGGCCTAGGCTGAAGGGATGGACAGCGTGCCCGAGTCTCCGTCCACTCCCGTCACCGTCGCAGCACCGCCCATCGCCGGGTCGGCAGCGACCGTGGTGCTCCTGCGCGACGGCGAGCTCGGCGTCGAGGTGCTGCTGGCCGAGCGGCCGAGCGACCGCGGCTCGTTCGCGGGCGCCTGGGTGTTTCCGGGCGGCGCGGTCGACGACGACGACCTGCACGGCGACGCCCGCGACGGCATCGACGCCGCCCGGCGAGCCGCCGTGCGCGAGGTCGCCGAAGAGGTGGGACTCGTGCTCGACGCGGCAGAGCTCGTGCCGTTCGCGCGATGGACTCCGCCGAAGGGCGCGCCCAAGCAGCTCACGACCACGTTCTTCGCGGTGCGCGTGCCCGACGGCGAGTTCCGCCTCGCCGCCGACGAGGTCGTCGCCGTCGACTGGCTGCGCCCCGCCGATGCCCTCGAACGCCACGCCGCCGGCGCGCTCACGCTCTGGCCGCCGACGTGGGTCACCCTGCACGGGCTCACCGCCGCCGACTCGGTCGATCACGCGCTCGCCGCGTTCGCCGCGGGCGAGGTGCTCGAGTACGTGGCGCGCCGCGACGACGCCCGGCGCATGGTGCTCTGGCAGGAGGACGACGAGGTCGCCGGAGCGCGGGGTCACCGGCACCGGCTGCTCATGGATCGCCTGCCCTGGGTCTACGAGCGCGAGTTCTGAGCGTGGTGTTCTGACCGTGGTCGACGTCACCGTCGTGGGGTCGGGGCCGAACGGCCTCGTCGCCGCCGTCCTCGCCGCACGCGCCGGGCTGTCGGTGCGCCTGCTCGAGGCGGCCCCGACGCTCGGCGGCGGCGTGCGCACCGCCGAGCTCACGCTGCCCGGCTTCCGGCACGACGTGTGCTCGGCGGTGCACCCCGCGGCGCTCGCCTCGCCGGTGTTCCGCCGGCTCGGCCTCCTCGACGGCCCGCACGCCCCCGAATGGATCGTGCCCGACGTCTCGTACGCCCACCCGCTGCCCGGCGGGCGGGCCGGCGTCGCCTGGCGCGACCTCGATCGCACCGTCGACGGCCTCGGCGCCGACGGCACGGCGTGGCGGCGGCTCGTCGCGCCGCTGCTCGCCCGCGAGCGCGGGGTCGTCGCGTTCACGGGGTCGCAGCTGCTCCAGATCCCGCGCGACCCCGTCGCCGCGGTGCGGTTCGGGTTGCGCGCGCTCGAGCAGGGCACCGCGGCGTGGAACTCGCGGTTCAGCGGCGACGTCGCCCCGGCCCTGTTCACGGGCGTGGTCGCCCATGCGGCGGGCGGCATGCCGTCGCTCGCCTCGGCCGGCGCGGGCCTCCTGCTCGCGATGCACGCGCACGGCGTCGGCTGGGGGCTCCCCGCGGGCGGTTCGCAGGCGATCGCCGATGCCCTCGTCGCCGAGCTGCGCGAGCGCGGCGTCGAGATCGAGACGGATGCCGCGGTGCTGAGCCTCGACGAGGTCGGCGACTCCCGGGCGGTGCTGCTCGACACGTCGCCCGAGCTGCTCTTCTCGGCGGAGCTGCCGCGTCGCTACGAGCGGGCGCTCCGCCGCTACCGATACGGCTCGGGCGTCGCGAAGGTCGACTTCGCGCTCGACGGCCCGGT
Organism: Agromyces cucurbitae; assembly: GCF_058349945.1. Taxonomy (NCBI): domain Bacteria; kingdom Bacillati; phylum Actinomycetota; class Actinomycetes; order Micrococcales; family Microbacteriaceae; genus Agromyces; species Agromyces cucurbitae. The sequence goes on from NZ_JBYRES010000001.1 coordinate 1,424,219, forward strand.
GCCGTGGGCGAACCCCGCCGTGCGACTCGCGCCGACCGTGCACGTCGGCGGCAGCCGACGCGAGATCGCACTCGCCGAGAACGCGGTCGCGCGCGGCCTCCAGCCCGGGGTGAACGCAGGAGTCACGGGGCACGGCGGTGCACCGAGGCATCCCTACGTGCTCGTCTGCCAGCCGAGCGTCGTCGATCCCTCGCGCGCGCCCGAGGGCAAGCACGTGCTGTGGGCGTACACGCACGTGCCGGCCGGGTCGACGCTCGACGCGACCGAGCTCGTGACCGCGGAGGTCGAACGCTTCGCGCCCGGATTCCGCGACGTCGTGCTCGCCTCGGCGGCCAGCTCGGCGGCCGAGGTCGGCGCCTACAACGCGAACTACGTCGGCGGCGACATCTACTCGGGCGAGCTCTCGTTCGCGCAGCTCGTCAAGCGTCCGGTCGTGTCGACCGCCCCCTGGCGGACGCCCGTCGACGGCGTGTACCTGTGCTCGAGCGCGACACCGCCGGGGCCCGCGGTGCATGGCATGAACGGGTGGTACGCGGCGAAGCTCGCGCTGAAGGAGCGGTTCGGCATCCGCTAGCAGGAAGGTCGGTCGAGTAGCGACGAAGGAGCGTATCGAGACCACTCCGTCGGTGGTCTCGATACGGCGCTTCGCGCCTACTCGACCCACCCTGCCCGGGCGTAGCGTGGAGGCGTGGACTGGACCGCCTGGTTCGACGCGAACGACTACGAGGTCGCCCGCCAGGTGCTGCAGCGCGGCGTCGCGGTGCTCGCGGTCGTCGCGTTCACCTCGACGCTGAGCCAGTTCCGGCCGCTGCTCGGCGAGCACGGTCTGCTGCCGGTGCCCGCCCTGCTGCACCGGGCGAGCGCGCCGGGCGCGCGGCTGCGCGGTCCGACGGTGTTCCGCTGGGGGTACTCCGACCGCGGGCTCGTGGCCGTCGCCGTGGCCGGAGTCGTGCTCGCGGCATCCCTCGTCGTCGGCCTGCCGCAGGCCGGGCCGCCCTGGCTGCCCCTCATCGTCCTCCTCGCGCTGTGGGTGCTGTACCTCTCGATCGTGAACGTGGGCCAGACGTTCTACGGCTTCGGCTGGGAGATGCTGCTGTGCGAGGCGCTCTTCACGGTCGCGTTCCTCGGCTCCGACCAGGTGCCGCCGCCGGTGACGATCGTCGTCGCGGTGTGGTGGCTCGTGTTCCGCCTCGAGTTCGGGGCGGGAATGATCAAGATCCGGGGCGGGCGCGAGTGGCGCGACCTCACCGCGCTCATGTACCACCACGAGACGCAGCCGATGCCGGGCCCGTTCAGCCGCCAGGCGCACCTGCTGCCGCCGTGGTTCCATCGCGGCGAGGTGCTCGGCAACCACTTCGCGCAGCTCGTCGTGCCCTTCGTGCTGTTCGTGCCGGGGCCCGTCGGGTCGGGAGCGGCGGCGATCATCATCCTCACGCAGCTGTGGCTCATCGTCACCGGCAACTTCGCCTGGCTCAACTGGATCACGGTCGTGCTCGCCGCGTCGGCGATCACCGACCCCGTCTGGCACTGGCTGATCCCGGCTCTTCCCGAAGACCTGAGTGCGGATGCCTCGGGCTCGCCGCTGTGGTGGGTGATCGTCGTGCTCGCGGCGAGCGCCCTGATCGTGGTGCTCAGCTGGTGGCCGCTGCGCAACCTGTTCGCGCATCGCCAGCTCATGAACGCGAGCTTCAACCGGTGGATGCTCGTCAATGCCTACGGCGCGTTCGGCACGGTCACGAAGCGTCGCATCGAGATCGTCGTCGCCGGCACGCTCGACGAGGTGCCCGACGACGGTGCGGCGTGGCGGGAGTACGCCTTCAAGGGCAAGCCCGGCGACGTGCGGGCGTTGCCGCGTCAGTGGGCGCCCTACCACCTGCGGCTCGACTGGCTGATGTGGTTCCTGCCGCTCGGCCGCATGTGGGAGCCGTGGTTCGGCGTGTTCCTCGAGCGACTGCTCGCGGCCGACCCGCCGACCCTCGCGCTGCTCGCCCACGACCCGTTCGACGGGGTGCCGCCGAGGTGGGTGCGGGTGCACGCGTACCACTACCGCTTCGCGACGCGCGCCGAGCACCGCGCGACGGGCGACCGCTGGGTGCGCACGCTCGAGGCCGAGGTGATGCCGCCCGCCGGGCGCTGGGACTGACGCCTGCGAGCGGACTCAGGCGGCGGTGGACGCCTCGGCGGGGCGGTGCTCGATGTCGTCGACGCGGGCGCGCGGCATCGCGACGGCCGCGATGATCGTGAGCACCGCCGCGACCGCGACCGCGAAGAACACCGCCGCCGACGCCGCCTGGATCGCGACGGGGGAGTGCTCGCCGAGCCCGGAACGCGCGATGACGCCGTTCGCGACGGCGCCGAAGATCGCGACGCCGACCGCGCTGCCGACCGAGCGCAGGAACATGTTGGCGCCGGTCACGACGCCGCGCTCCTCCCACGGCACCGACGACTGCGCGGCGATGAGCGTCGGCGAGGCGATGAGGCCGAGCCCGAGTCCGACGATGAAGCACGCGATCGCCGTCGTCACGACGTTCGGCGCGAACGACGCCGCGACCAGCGCGATGCTGCCGAGCACGGCGATCGCGATGCCGATGAGCGCGGTGTTCTTGAACCCGATGCGCAGGTAGAGCCGGCCCGAGTTCGACGCCGAGATCGGCCAGCCGAGCGTGAGCGCGGCGACGGCGAGGCCCGAGACGATGGGCGTCGCGTCGGCCGTGACCTCGAGGAACGTCGGCACGTACGACGTGAGCCCGATGAGCACTGCGCCGACGCCGAGCGAGATGAGCGAGGTCGTGACGATGAGCCGGCGCGAGAAGACCCAGAGCGGCAGCACCGGCTCGGCCGCGCGCAGCTCGATGAAGACGAACGCGACGAGCAGCGCCCCGCCGAGGCCGAAGGCCACGAGGCTCTGCCACGAGTACCACGCCCACGCCTGGCCGCCCTCGAGCACGCCGAGGATGACGAGCGTCAGGCCGATCGTGAGCACGATCGAGCCCGTGATGTCGATGCGGTGCTTCTTGCGCTCGAACGACTCGTGGTACGCGCGCCACAGCATGACTCCCGCGATGATGCAGAGCGGGATGTTGATGAAGAAGATCCACCGCCACGACAGGAACTCGGCGAACACGCCGCCGAGCGTCGGGCCGAGCACCGACGACGCCGCCCAGACGCTCGCGATGTAGCCCTGCACCTTCGCGCGCTCGCGCACCGTGTAGATGTCGCCCGTGATGGTGATGGACACCGGCATCACGGCGCCCGCGCCGAGGCCCTGCACGGCGCGGAAGACGATGAGCGACGTCATGTCCCACGCGAACCCGCAGAGCACCGACCCGACGAGGAAGAGGGCGATGCCGACGAGCATGATGGGCTTGCGGCCCACCGTGTCGGCGAGCTTCGCGTACACGGGCACCGAGACCGCCTGCGCGAGCAGGTAGATCGAGAACAGCCACGGGAACTGCGCGAACCCGCCGATGTCGCGCACGATCGACGGCACCGCCGTCGCGAGGATCGTCGAGTCGATCGCGATGAGCCCCGTCGCGAGCATGACCGCGATGAGCACGGGCCCTCGCTCCGACCGGAATCCCACACCTGCTGCGTCGCCCACGCCACTCCCTTCGCGGACGGCGCGCGCACGCGGCATCCACAGGGTGCAATCGCGCGACGGGGCCGTTTCATTCCCCGGGGATGCCCCGTGCCGGCCGTACGGTCGGAACATGAAGCCTTTCGGCACGTCCGCATCGCGCCGCCGCGACGAGTCCGCCGCGCCCGCGAGCCCGGCGTCGACGTCGACGACCGTGGAGCCCGCCCAGCTGCCCGAGTTCCGCGTGCGGGCGTTCCGCATCGGGTTCACCGCGACCCTGGGCGTGCTGCTCGCGCTCCTGCTCGGCGGCATCGTCGGGCAGCTCTCGACGGTCATCCTCTACGTCGCGCTCGCGCTCTTCCTGGCCCTCGGCCTCGACCCCGCGGTGAGCTGGATGCAGCGCAAGGGCCTGCCCCGGTGGGCGGCGATCCTCATCGTCATCGCGGTCGTGATCGGGGTGTTCGTCGCCCTCATCGCGACGATCGTGCCGATCGTGATCAACGAGGGCTCGAAGATCGTGAACGACTGGGATCGCATCGCGTTCAACCTGCAGCACAACGACTTCATCACGTGGCTCAACGACATCACGGGCGGCGACGCGGTCGCCCAGGCGATCGCCGCGGTCGGCGACTGGCTCAGCGATCCGGCGAACATCGGTTCGCTCGGCGGCGGCATCCTCGCGGTCGGCGCGGGCATCGCGGGCGGCTTCACGGGCGCGATCATCGTGCTCATCCTCACGCTCTACTTCCTCGCGTCGCTGCGTGCGATGAAGCGGGCCTCGGCCCGCTTCGTGCCGGCCACCTCGCGCCGCGGCTACCTCGACGTCGCGGGCGACATCACCGACGCGGTCGGACGGTACGTCATGGGGCAGGTCTCGCTCGGCGCCGTGAACGGTGTGCTGAGCCTCATCTACCTGACGATCATCGGGGCGCCGGCGCCGATCCTGCTCGCGTTCATCGCGTTCCTGTGCTCGCTCGTGCCGCTCGTCGGCACGCTCACGGGCGCGATCATCATCACGCTCGTGTGCCTGACCGCCTCGCCGGTGACCGCGCTCGCCGCGGGCATCTACTACCTCATCTACATGCAGATCGAGGCCTACGTGATCAGCCCGCGCATCATGAACCGGGCCGTCGCCGTGCCGGGCGCCCTCGTCGTCATCGCGGCGATCGCCGGCGGCACGCTGGGAGGGGTGCTCGGCGCGCTCGTCGCGATCCCGGTCGCGGCGTCGCTCATCATCATCCTCGAGAAGGTGGTGTTCCCGAAGCTCGACGCCCGTTAGCCGTCGCGGCGGGGCTCAGAACCAGATGCTGAGGTGCGGGGTGCGCGGCGACGCGAAGAGGCGGTCGGCGAGGGCGAGCGAACCCGGGGATGCCTCGACGATGCGCCCGGCCCTGGCGAGCAGCGACGGCGTGACGTCGCCGAGGTAGATCGCCGACAGCTCGGCGACGCCGAGCCGGAGCCCCAGCCCCTGCGAGGGGCGCGACCGTCGTGCGGCGCGGGCCGAGGCATCCGTCGAGCCGGGTTCGGCGCGCCGCACCTCGGCGTGGCCCTTCGCCGAGAACTCGATCTCGAAGCGGCCGGCCGCGTAGCCCTGCGGGTCGTCGACGTCGAGCACGAGCGAGCCGCTGCCCGAGTACCGGCGCGCCTCGAGCGCGGCGACGGGGTCGAGGATGCGCAGCCAGAGGTGGTCGGAGACCTCGCCGATGTCGATCGCGCGACGGTCGGCGACGAGCCACGGCAGCGGCTCGTCGATCGACCTGAGCCGTCCGCGGATCTTCGAGACGAGGTCGTGTTCGATGAGGAATCGCCACAGCGCACGTTCGGCCTCGTCGGTCGCGGCGGCGAGGAAGTCGAACTCGAGGACGACCTCGTGCGTGCCCGCATCGGGGCGCATGCGGAACACGACGAAACCCTGCGGCTGGTCGTGGCGGTCGTCGTAGCGGGCGACGCGGATCGACCGCGACCGCTCGCTGTCGGGGTCGTGCGTGCCCAGCACGCGGTCGAGCAGGCCCGGCCAGCGGTCGATCTCGCCGGGCGTCCGTGCGACCGCGCGGCGTGCGATCGCGGCCGCGGCGGTGCGCATGACGGCGGGCGCGACGAACTGCACCCGGCCGGGCTCGGCCGGCGCCGTCCACTCGACCCGGCGACGATCGACCTCGATCGTCGCGATGCGGGCGGCGGGTGCGTAGCCGTACCGTCCGTAGAGCGTGGCCTCCGAGGCCGTGAGCATCGCGAGCGCGGCGCCGGCGGCCTGCGCGTTGCGCAACTCGGCCTCCATCATCGCCCGGGCGATGCCGCGACGGCGATGCGTCGGCGCGACCGTCACCGAGGCGACCGCCCAGGCGTCGACGCTGCGGCCGCCGGGCACGCTGAGCCCGCTCGGCCAGCACGCCGCCGTCGCGACCGGGATCTCGGGCGCGTCGATCGTCGGGTCGTAGACGCCGATGACGCGGCGATCGGCGATCACCGACAGTTCGCGGGCGAGCTCGGGTGCATGCGCGCGGTTCTCGTGGAAGCCGCGGCGGTCGGCCTCGACCCACGCCTCGAGCGCGGCGCGATCGTCGCGGTCGACGACGCGGTACTCGAGGCCCCGGGCCGCGAGCGCGGCCTCGGCCTTCGGGTCGAGCGGGATGTCTCGCAGATCGAAGGGCACCGATCCAGCCTACCGACGAGGAGCGCCGGGCGGCCGGACGGGTGCGGTGTCCGCGGCCGTCGTCAGTGGGCCTTCGGCCGGTGCGGACGGCCGGGGTCGTTCGAGGCGAACCGGCCGTGCCGCTCGGAGGGGTCGTGGACCTCGGGGTGCTCCTCGGTGGAGGTGTAGCTGCCCACCTCGCTCTCGTCGTCGTCGACGCCGGCTCCGCTCGTGTAGGCGCCCGCGACCGTGCGCAGGTGCGGGGGCGCGTCGTCGGACTCGGTGTACGAGCCCTCGGTCGGGTCGGCGTCTGGATCGACCGCTCCGGCCGCCGCTTCGCCGGTCGGGCGGTTCGGGTCTTCGCGCTCGGAATCGGACATCTTCGCTCCCTCGGTCGGTGCTTCGGGGCGCCGTCTCTCGGCGACGTCGTCGATCCCGAGTCTACGCTCGCGCGTTCCGCGCGACCCGTGGTCGGAAGCGACCCGCATCCGTTAGAATCGAGTCTTCTCGAATCGATTCGAGACCGGCGTCCGAGGGCGTGCGCCGCGGCATCCCCGTTCTTCCCGCACCGCTGCATCGCAGCGCTCGAGCCCAGGTATCGCATGTCCGCCACGAGCCCCATCCCCATCGTCCGCCCAGATGACACCCGGTCGACGCCCGTCGTCTCGACGCACCCGGGCGACCTGCTGTCGAGCCGGCAGCGCCTCGTCTATGTGCTCGTGCTCGGCGCGCTCACGGCGCTGGGCCCGTTCACGGTCGACCTCTACCTGCCCGCCTTCCCCGTGCTGCAGGACGAGTTCGGCGTCTCGGCGGCTGCGGTGCAGATCACGCTCACGGGCACGATGATCGGGTTCGGCTTCGGCCAGCTGATCGTCGGCCCCTGGAGCGACAAGGTGGGCCGTCGGCTGCCGCTCATGCTCTCGACCGCACTGCACATCGCGGCCTCGGTCGGGGCGGCGCTCGCCCCCGACATCGCGTGGCTCGCGGCGTTCCGCCTGCTGCAGGGCTTCGGCGCGGCGGCGGGCGGCGTCGTGGCGATGGCGATGGTGCGCGACCTGTTCGGCGGCAAGCCGCTCGTCAAGATGCTCTCGCGGCTCGCGCTCGTCAACGGACTCGCGCCCGTGCTCGCGCCCGTGATCGGCTCGCAGCTGCTGCAGGTCATGGACTGGCGCGGTGTGTTCTGGGTGCTGGCCGGCTACGGCGTCGTCGTCGTGCTCTGCGTCGCGTTCCTCATCGTCGAGACGCTGCCGCGCGAGCGCCGGCACGTCGCCGGGCACTCGACGATGCGCGACCGGTACGCATCGCTCTTCCGCGACCGGGTCTACCTCGGCGCGGCGCTCGTCGGCGGCATGGTCTTCACCGGCCTGTTCGGGTACCTGTCGACCTCGTCGTTCCTGTTCCAGGAGGTCTACGAGTTCACCGCCCAGCAGTACGGGCTGCTGTTCGGCGTCAACTCGATCGGCATCATCATCGGCGTGCAGACGAGCTCGCGCCTCATGCGCGGACGCGTCGCGCCGCAGTGGATCCTCTCGGTCACGACGCTCGTCCTGTTCGGGTCGGCGATCGCGATCGGCGTGCTCGACGTGACAGGTGCCGGCCTGTGGGGCACGATCGTGCCGCTGTTCCTCTTCATCACGGCGTGCGGGTTCTCCTTCCCCGCGGTGCAGATCCTCGCCCTCGCGTCGCACGGCAGCGAGGCCGGCACGGCTGCGTCGCTGCTCGGTGCGCTGAACTTCGGGCTCGCCGGCCTCATCTCGCCGCTCATCGGACTCATGGGCGTCGGCAGCGCGCTGCCGATGGCGATCGTCATGACCGGAGCGGCCGCCGTCGCGATCATCGGCCTGTGGGCGCTCGTCCGCCCGAAGACCGTGCCGCCCCTCACCGACTGACGGGTCCCGCCGACCCGGTCGCGCCGCTGCCGCGCGCGATCGTGCGCGCGGGTTAGCGTTGGTGGATGCAGGCGGCGAACACCATCGAGGAACAGCATCGGGTCGCCTCGGTGCGACGGGTCCGGCGGCGTGCGCCCCTCATCGGCGGCATCGCCGCGCTCGTGACCGCGACGCTCCTCGGATTCGTGATCATGGTGCGCAACGGCGGCGTGCCGTTCCCGGTCGACGAGGAGTGGGTCGAGGAGATGCTCTCGCTCCGAGGCCCGGTCGGCGACGTGTTCGCGTATTTCATGAACGCGCTCGGCGGTGGGGTGATCGGCGTGTTCATCGTGCCCGTCGGCACGGCGATCGTGCTGCTCGTGCTGCGACGCCCGTGGGCGGCGTTCTACTTCATCGTCGCCTCGGCGGCGAGTGCGGGCGTCGTGCAGCTGCTCAAGACGTTCTTCGGCCGCGCCCGGCCCGAGGACATGATCGTCACCTCGGACTTCGGTTCATTCCCGTCGGGGCATGTGGCGAACGCGGCGACGATCGCCGTCGCGATCGGCGTCATCGTGCCGCGCCTGTGGGTGTGGGTGCTCGGCGCCCTGTACACCGTGCTGATGGCGATCAGCCGCACCTACCTCGGCGCGCACTGGCTCAGCGACACCGTCGGCGGCGCGCTCGTCGGCGCGGGCGTCGCGCTCGTGCTCTGGGCGGTGTTCGCGGTTCCGCTCGAACGCGAACGGCTCGACTGGATCGCCCGACTCTCCGAACGCAACGCCGCGGAGGCCCAGCGGCACGTCACCCCGCCGCGCTCACCGCGCGAACGCACTCCGCCGGTCGAGTAGCGCCCGACGAAGGAGGACGCGTATCGAGACCACGCACGCGAGGTCTCGATACGCTCGTCGTCGCTACTCGACCGGCGGAGAACGTACGTGGCTACTCGCCCGGTCGCGCGTGGTCGCCGCCAGCGAGCTGGTCGAGCACGTGGTCGAGCACCTCGTCGAGCAGTGCGAGTCCGTCGCGCACACCGCCGCGCGAACCCGGCAGGTTCACGACGAAGGTCGACCCGGCGACCCCCGCGACGCCGCGAGTGAGCAGCGCGGTGGGCGTGGTGGCGGCGCCGCGGCGGCGCAGCTCCTCCATGAAGCCCGGCAGCTCGCGATCGAGCACGAGCGCGGTCGCCTCGGGCGTGAGGTCGGTGGGCGCGAGCCCCGTGCCGCCCGTGGTCACGACGACCGCCGGAGCCGCGTCGATCGCCCGGCCGAGGGCGACGGCGAACTCGGCACCGTCGGCGACGACCACGGGCCCGGCCACGTCGAATCCCCGTTCGGCGAGCCAGGCTGCGATGACCGGCCCGGTCAGGTCGTCGTAGACGCCGGCCGCGGCGCGCGTCGACGCGACGAGCACCGTTGCGGCACGAGGCATCCCGCTCGCCGAACCGAAGCCCGCGGCCGCGCCGCTCATTCGCGACTCCAGTCGCCGCTCTTGCCGCCCTCCTTCGCGAGCACCATGATGTCGCTGATCACCGCGCGGTTGTCGACGGCCTTGATCATGTCGTAGAGCGTGAGCGCCGCGACGCTCGCGGCCGTCAGCGCCTCCATCTCGACGCCCGTCACGCCCTTCGTGGTCGCCGTCGCGACGACGCGCACCCGGTCGCCGTCGGCCGTGATGTCGACGTCGAGCTTCGTGAGCGGCAGCGGGTGGCAGAGCGGGATGAGCGCCGAGGTCTGCTTCGCCGCCATGATGCCCGCGATGCGCGCGGTGCCGATCGCCTCGCCCTTCGGCAGGGTGCCGTCGGCGATCATCGCGACGACCTCGGGACGGGTCGTGAGCACGGCCTGCGCGCTCGCGATGCGCTTCGTGGTCGCCTTGTCGGTGACGTCGACCATGTGCGCCGACCCGTCGTCGCGCAGGTGGGTGAGGCGGGGCGGGGTGTCAGTCATCGATCCTCCAGACGTCGACGAGGGAACCGGCCGGCAACGCGTCGACGCCGACCGGCAGGTGCACGAGCACGGTGGCGTTCGCGTACGCGTGCAGCAGGTGGGAACTCGGGGCGCCGACCTCGACGGCACCGTCGCCGTCGACGATGCCGCGACGCACCTGGTGCCGCCGGCCCGGGGAGGTGACGTCGTGCGCGAGGCGCAGCCGCGCGCGGTGCCGGTCGGGTGCGAGCCCCTCGAGGCGGCGCAGCACCGGCCGCAGGAACAGCTCGAACGACACGAGCGCCGATACCGGGTTGCCCGGGAACGAGACGACGGGCACGCTCACGGCGCCGCCGGTGCGGGATGCCTCGGGCGAGGCATCCTCGTCGACCTGCAGGGTCGCCGTGCCGAGCCCCTGCGGTCCGCCGGGCTGGATCGCGACCTTCGTGAACTCGACGCCGAGCGGCTCGAGCGCGTCGCGCACGACCTCGAAGGCTCCGGCGCTCACGCCGCCCGTCGTGACGACGAGGTCGACCGGCGTGCCGGGCGCGCCGTCGCGGGGGCGGAGCGAACGGGCGATCGCCGCCCGCACCTCGTCGGGCTCGTCGGGGGCGACGACGTCGACCACCTCGGCGCCGCACTCGCGGAGGGCCGCGCCGAGCATCGCGGTGTTCGCGTCGTGGATCTGGCCCGGGCGCAGTGTCGAGCCCGGCGGCCGCAGCTCGTGCCCGGTCGAGAGCAGCAGCACCCGCAGCCGGCGGCGGACCGCGACCCGGGTGAGGCCCGTTGCGGAGATCACGCCGAGCTGGGCGGGCCCGAGGCGCGAGCCCGCCGCGAGCAGCAGCTCGCCCGTGGCGACGTCGCTGCCCGCTGCTCGCACGAACTGGCCGTGCGCGACGGGCGCCGTGAACGCGACGACCGAGCCGGCGGGAGAGTCGTGCCGGCCACCGCCGAGCCCGATGAACGCCGGCGGGTCGGCCGCTTCGATCTGCACGACGGCGTCGGCGCCGCGCGGAATCGGGGCGCCCGTCATCACCGGCGAGGCGGTGCCCGGCGCGAGGTCGAAGATCGCGTCGCCCGCGGCGCTCGTCGGGCCGACCGGCAGACGAACGGGAGCACCGGGGCTCGCGGCGGCGAGGTCGGCGGCGCGCACGGCGTAGCCGTCCATCTGCGAGTTGTCGAAGCCGGGCAGGTCGGTGGGGGAGACGAGGTCGCCCGCGAGCACCCGCCCGAGCGCGTCGGCGACGTCGACGGTGTCAGCGCGCGTGGCGATCCCGGTGTCGCCGGCCCCGGCGGAGAGGCGCGCGGCCAGCGGATCGAGCAGCTCGTGCACGGCGCGCTGGTGTTCGGCGTAGGTGCGCATGCGGCCTCCTGCTGGTACCTCGTCTGCGGGTGCTTCGTCGCCCAGTGGGCAGTGTAGTCGCGGGGCGCGCGGGCGGCGCGGGGTGCAGGCCTACGCGCTCGCGCCCTGCCGGCGCACCATCTCGCCGATCCACGCCGGAGCGTAGGGCGACGTGCAGTTCGGCGGAGTCGGGTAGTCCTTCAGCACCTCGAGCCGCTCACCGATCGCGAGGGCGCGCGCCCGTTTCGCGGGGTGGTGGATGCCGATCATCGCGAGGCAGGTGTTCATCTCCCATTGGAGGGGCGCCGCGGCGCCCTGCATCTCGCGCTCGATGACGTCGAGCAGGGCGTCGAGGTCGACGAGCTCGGGCTGCTTGGCGACCACGTCGGCCGTGAGCGCCCAGCCGGCAGCCGCGACGTGCGGGTCGGCGTCGTCGAGCCAGGCGAGCCGCAGCGCTTCGCGGTGCGGGCTCTTCTTGACGACGTAGTTCACGAGCCAGTCGCGCACCTTGGCGGCGCGCGCCTCGCGCAGCATCGCGTCGAGCTCGGCGGCGTCGAACGACTTCGGCTTCGCGACGAGGATCGCGACGAGCCGCGCCGCGGTGTCGTCGGTCGCCCACAGCTCGAGCGCGAGCTCGTGCTGCGTCGTGAGCTCTTTCGCGACCGCGCGCAGCTTCGTGAGGTTCACGCCGTGGTCGTCGCCGTGACGCTCGTTCACGGCACGCATCTTGGGGTCTTCGAGCGCAGCGAGGCGGGCCAGCACGTCGGCGGCGGTCATCGCGGTGGCCGTGCCGGTCGCGGTCGTATCGCCCACGGTCACCCTCCCGCGAACGGCGGCAGGATGTCGACCGTCGCCCCGACGGGGTGTGCGGGGTCGCGGCGCACGGTGCCGTCGACGAGGAACGAGCCGCTGCGCAGCACCCGCTCCATCGCGAGGCCGTAGCGCCCGACGAGCTCGTCGCGCAGTGCGCCGAGCGTCGCGCCGTCGGCGATCTCGAGGCGCTCCTCCTCGACGCCGGCCGCCTCGGCGGCCGCCGCGAAGTACCGGACGGTCACGGGGGGCATGCGTCGATGGTACCCCGGCGCGGCATGCCTCGGGGCCGTCGCATCCACAAAACGAAATCGAATATCCACTGAACGGAAGGCGTCGAACCCGCCCTGCGTAGAATTGGTGCATGCCATCGACGCCCGCTCCTGCCGCGACGCAGCGCCCCGGCGCAGCCCGCCCGGCCCCGCTCGTCGAGCCCGCACCTCCGCTGACTCCCGAGCGCATCGCCCGGTACAGCCGGCAGATCATGCTGCCGGGATTCGGCGAACTCGCCCAGCGACGGCTCGCGGCTGCCCGCGTGCTCGTGATCGGCGCGGGCGGCCTCGGTGCGACCGTCGTGCCGCTGCTCGCCGCGACCGGGGTCGGCACGATCGGCATCGCCGACGACGACGACGTCGAGCTCTCGAACCTGCACCGTCAGCTCGGGCACGGGCTCGCCGATATCGGCCGGCCGAAGGTCGACTCGCTCGCCGACACCGTCGCGGCCACCGACCCCGAGATCCGCGTCGTGCGCCACCGCGAGCGACTGACTTCGGCGAACCTCGTCGAGCTCCTCGCCGACTACGACCTGCTCGTCGACGGCAGCGACAACTTCCCGACCCGGTATCTCGCGAACGACGCCGCCCTCCTCGCGGGCGTGCCGCTCGTGTGGGGGTCGATCCTGCGGTTCCACGGCCAGGTGAGCGTCGCCTGGCACCGCGAGGGCCCGACGTACCGCGACCTGTTCCCGGTGCCGCCGCCGCCCGACGAGGTGCTCTCGTGCGAGCTCGGCGGCGTGCTGCCCTCGCTCTGCGTGACCGTCGGCGCGCTCATGGCGGGCGAGATCGTGAAGCTCGTGACGGGCGTCGGCACGCCGCTGCTCGGCCGGGTCACGACGATCGACGCGCTCACGGGCCGCACCCGCGAACTCGCGTACGAGACGATCGCCGATGCGCCCGAGATCACCTCGCTCGTCGACTACGAGCTGTTCTGCGGGCTCGAGCCGGGCGTGGAGCACGGGGCCGACCACGAGGCATCCGACCCCCGCATCTCGGCCGCCGAACTGCTGCGCCGCCTGCGCGAGGGATCGCCGATGCGGCTCGTCGACGTGCGCGAGCCCGCCGAGGCCGAGCTGCGTCGCATCGACGGGTCGGAGCTCGTGCCGCTCGGCGACCTGCTCATGGGCGCCGAGCCCGCAGACGGCGACGGCGCCATCGTCGTCTACTGTGAACGGGACGTTCGCTCGCGCCGCGCGGCGCGAGCGCTCGCCGACCGGGGCCACGTCGACGTGACGTACCTGGCCGGCGGCATCGACGGCTTCGCCGCCGTCGCCTCGGAGTTCGTGCGCCGATGACGGCGCCGACCAGTCGGAAGCGAGACGCATGAGCACGACCCTGGCCGCGATCACCGACCAGCCCATCGACGAGCAGGCGGTGCGCGCCGCCGTCGAGGCCGACGCGAGCGGTGCGATCGTGCTGTTCTGCGGCGTCGTGCGCGACCACGACGGCGGTCGCGGCGTGCGCTCCCTCGACTACCGCGCGCACCCCGAGGCCGAACGGTTCCTCGCCGAGTGCGTCGATCGCGTCGCCGGCGAGACCGGGCTCGCGATCGCCGCGGTGCACCGGGTCGGCGAGCTGAAGATCGGCGACGTCGCGCTCTACGCGGCGGCGGCCGCCGCCCACCGGGCCGAGGCGTTCGACGTGTGCGAGCGCCTCGTCGAGGAGATCAAGCGCACGGTGCCGATCTGGAAGCGGCAGCACTTCGCCGACGGCGTCTCGGAGTGGGTCGGACTGTAGTCGCCTCGTCGGTCGAGTAGCGCGAAGCGCGTATCGAGACCACGAGCTCGCGATCTCCCCTTCTCTCGCGTCGAGAGTGCAGTCGTCGCCGCTCGTCGGGCGACAGGTGCACTCTCGAGCCGTACGCAGCGACGCGCGTGATGCCGAGAGTGCAGTCGTCGCCCAGCAAACGGGCGACGACTGCACTCTCGATGAAGAGGGCGGAGCCGCTCGAGCACCTTCGTCGGTGGTCTCGATACGGCGCTTCGCGCCTACTCGACCGACCGGGGGACTCGACCACCAGTGCCTCAACCCCCGATGTAGCTCATCTCGATCTTCTGCCGCGCCTGACGCAGCTCGGGCGTGAGCGTCGAGCGGATCTCGCTGTAGCGGTCGTCGCGCGCCCCCCAGATGCCGGCCATCGCGCGTGAGAGGCCCTCATCGTCGATGCCGCCCCGCAGCAGCGCCCGCAGGTCGTGCCCCTCGTCGGCGAACAGGCACGTGAAGAGCTTGCCCTCGGTCGAGATGCGCGCACGGTTGCACGTGCCGCAGAACGCGTTCGTGACGCTCGAGATGAGTCCGATCTCGCCGCCGCCGTCGGCGTAGCGCCAGCGCGTCGCCGTCTCGCCGGGGGCCGTTGCGCCGAGCGGCTCGAGTGGCATCTCGGCGCCGATGCGCGACACGATCTCGGCCGATGGCACGACCTCGTCGAGCGACCAGCCGTTCGAAGTGCCGACGTCCATGTACTCGATGAACCGCAGGGTGTACGGAGTTCCCTTGAAATGCCTGGCCATCGGCACGATCTCGTCGTCGTTGAGGCCGCGCTTGACGACCATGTTGAGCTTGATCGGGCCGAGCCCCGCCTCGTGCGCGGCGTCGATGCCGTCGAGCACGCGCGCCACGGGGAACCGCACGTCGTTCATCGCCTGGAAGCGGGCGTCGTCGAGCGAGTCGAGCGACACGGTGACGCGTGTGAGGCCGGCTGCCTTGAGCGACGCGGCCTTCACGGCGAGCGCCGAGCCGTTCGTCGTGAGGGCGATCTCGAGCGGGCGCCCGTCGGGGGTGCGCAGCTCGGCGAGCTGCTCGATGAGCGACTCGACGCCGCGCCGCAGCAGCGGCTCGCCGCCCGTGAGGCGCAGCTTCTCGACGCCGTTCGCGGCGGCGACCCGCGCGATGCGGGTGATCTCCTCGAAGCTCAGCAGCTCGTCGCGGTCGAGGAACGCGTAGTCGCGCCCGAACACGGCCTTCGGCATGCAGTACACGCAGCGGAAGTTGCAGCGATCGGTGATCGAGATGCGCAGGTCGCGCATCGGGCGGTCGAGGCGGTCGGTGACGAGCCCGGTCGAGGGCAGCCGGCGCGCGCGAGGGCGCTGCGGCGCGTCGTCGCGCGTCGGAACGGTCGTCGTCATCGGTCACCCCCTCGTGGTCGGCACTACGGTAACACCGTCGCGGCGCGCCGCCGCAAACGGAGTCAGGGCTCCGCGCGCAGCGAGACGTCGGTCGCGGCGACGCCGAACGCGAGGCGCGAACCGCTGCCGAGGTCGAGCGCGACCGCCTGCGACGACGGCACGTCGACCGCGAGTCCGGGGTGCTCGGCGATCCGGATCCGCACGCCGCCGGGGGCCGGCTCGACGAGCGCGACGGTGCCGATCCAGCGGTTCGGCAGGCCCGGTCCGGCGGTCTCGGGCGACGGCGTCGGGGATGCCTCGGGGCCGACGTGCACGGACGCGGGGCTGAACACCGCCGAGGCCGTTTCACCCGCCCGCAGTTCGCCCACGCCGCGCAGTTCGAGGCCGTCGGCGACGAGCGTGTCGGTCGCCGCGGCGACCCCCGTGACGAGGTTGACGCCCGCGAGGGCCGCGATGAACGGCGTGCGCGGGTGGCCGAGCACCTCGCCCGTCGGCCCCTCGTCGACGATCGCGCCGTCGTGCAGGATCGCCGCCCGCCGGGCGAGCACGATCGCGTCGAGCGGGTCGTGGGTGACGAGCACGGCGGGCACCTCGAGCCGCGCGAGCTCGTCGGCGACGAGCCGGCGCATGGATGCCGCGGCCTCGACGTCGAGCGCGGCGAAGGGCTCGTCGAGCAGGAGCGCCTCGGGTTCGGCGGCGAGGGTCCGTGCGAGGGCTACGCGTTGCTGCTGCCCGCCCGAGAGCGCCGCCGGGCGGCGATCGCCGAGGCCGTCGAGGCCGACCCGAGTGAGCCAGTCGTCGGCCGAGGCGCGCGCGGCGCGAGCGGGCACGCCGCGGGCGCGCGGGCCGAAGGCGATGTTCTCGCGGGCGCTCAGGTGCGGGAACACGAGGGCGTGCTGGCCGAGCAGGCCGACGCGGCGCTCGGCCGGCGGCAGCGCCGTTCCTCGGTCGGCGACGTCGGTGAGCACGCGCTCGCCGAGTCGCACCCGGCCGGTCGTCGGTAGCACGTGGCCGGCGATCGCGCCCAGCAGGGTCGACTTGCCCGAGCCGTTCGGTCCGAGCACGGCGAGCACGTCGCCCGCCGCGACGACGAGTCGGGCGTCGAGCCGGAACGTGCCGGCGTCGACGCGCACGTCGACGTCGAGCGCGCCGGCCCCCGCGGCGGTCGGGGCGCAGGGTCGCGAGGCGCCCGCGCGAGGGGGAGTCGTGGCGCTCATCGCGGTGCGTCCGCCCGCCAGCCGCGCATGAGCAGCAGCACCCCGATCGCGACGAGGATGAGCATGAGCGAGAGGGCGATCGCCGTGTCCTCCTCGACGCCCGCGCCGTTGAACGCCGTGTAGATCGCGAGCGGCATCGTGCGCGTGGTGCCGGCCGAGTTGCCGGCGAACAGGGCCGTGGCGCCGAACTCGCCGAGCGCGCGGGCGAAGCACAGCACCGTGCCGGCGACGAGCCCCGGCGCGACGAGCGGCAGCGTGATGCGGCGGAACACGGTCCACCTGCTCGCGCCGAGCCCCGCCGCGACGAGCTCGTACCGGGTGCCCGCCGTGCGCAGCGACCCCTCGACCGAGATCACGAGGAACGGCAGCGCGACGAACGCCTGCGCGATGACGACCGCGGCCGTCGTGAACGGGATGCGCAGGCCGAACGCCGCGAGGGCGTCGCCGAAGAGTCCCTGGCGGCCGAGCAGGGCGAGCAGCGCGATGCCGCCGACGAGCGGCGGCAGCACGAGGGGCAGCGTCGCGAGCGTGCGCAGCACGGCGGCGACCGCGGGGCCCGATCGGGCGATCACGAGGGCGAGGGGCACGCCCAGCACGATGCACGCGACGGTCGCGATCGACGCCGTCGCGAGCGACAGGCCGAGCGCCTGCAACGCCTCGGGCGAGGTGACGGCTGCGGGCACGCCGACCCAGTCGAGCCGGGCGAGCAGCGCGGCGAACGGCAGCACGAGCACGGCGACGCCGACCGCGGCGGGCGCGTAGAGCCAGAGCGGAAAGCGCGCCGCGACGCGCGTGGCGTCGCGGCGCGCGGGCGGCGCCGTCAGCGAGGTGGATGCCGCCGTCTGCGTCACGGCGCTCCGAACCCGAACGACGCGAGCACCTGCTGCCCCGCCTCCGAGGCGACGAACTCGACGAACGCGGCGGCCGCATCGGGGTTCGGTGCGTCGGTCAGCGCGGCCAGCGGGTAGACGTTGGTCGCGGCATCCGCGTGGTCGATCTCGACGCCATCGACGGCCGCGCCGGCCGCCTGCACGTCGGTGACGTACACGAGCCCGGCGTCGGCCTCGCCGGCCTTGACCTTCGTGAGCACCGCGGTGACGTTCTGCTCCTCGCTCGCGGGGGTCAGCGTGAGGCCGGCGTCGCCGATGAGCGTCTGCGCGGCGCTGCCGCACGGCACCTCGGGGGCGCAGACCACGACCGTGAGCGGGGTGCCGTCGGCGCCCGTCGTCGCACCGTCGGCGAGGTCGTCGAGCCCGGCGATGCCGTGCGGGTTGCCCGGCGCGACGGCGATCTCGAGCACGTTGGTCGCGAAGTCGACCGGCTCGTCGGCGAGGCCGGCGTGGACCACCTTCGTCATGTTCTTCTCGTCGGCCGAGGCGAAGACGTCGGCGCGGGCGCCCTCGATGAGCTGGGTCGCGAGCACCGACGATCCGTCGTAGGTGATCGGCACGACGTCGAGCCCCGGGTGCGCGGCCTCGAACTCCGTCGCGAGCTCGTCGAAGGCGCCGCCGAGTGAGGCGGCCGCGAAGATCGTGAGTTCACCGCCGAGCTCGTCGGCAGCGGCGGTCGGCGCGGCGCTCGGCTCCGCGGCCGGATCGCCGGCGTCGCCAGAGGCGCACCCCGTGAGGGCGAGCGCGGCGAGGCCGATCACGACGGGCAGCAGGTGGCGGGGACGGGTCATGGCGCAGCATCCTTCTCGGTCTCGATGATGACCGTGGTCGCCTTGACCACGGCGACGCCGCGGGAGCCGACCTCGAGCCGCAGCTCTCGCGCCGCCTCGGCGGACATGAGCGACACGACCCGGTGCGGTCCGCACTGCAGCTCGACCTGGGCCATGAGCCCGTCGATCTGCACGCCGGTCACGAGCCCGACGAACCGGTTGCGGGCACTGCGGCGCACATGGCTGCGGTCGGCGACGGCGGCCGCGGCGGCCTTCGCCCGCTCGGCGAGCTCGGCGCCGGGCACGACCTGCAGGCCCGACTCGTCTTTCGTGGAGCTCAGCATGCCGTCGTGCACCCACCGGCGCACGGTGTCGTCGCTCACGCCGAGCAGCTCGGCGGCCTCGCTGATCCGATAGTGCGTCATGAAGAGGACGATATCTCCGCATCTGCGGATGCGCAATTCGGATATCCACAATACGGAAGCATGATTCCGAAAATGCCTAGACGTGCGGCCGCCCGGCTGCTACCTTCGAACCCGGCCGCCGCAGGAACCCTGACGATCGTGCGGTCACCCATGAGTCGGATCAACGGAGATCCACCCGGTACCCCGGGGAGTCCACCGCGCCGGCGATGAACAGCAAGGAAGCCCTCTCATGGATTCGACAACCCGCGCCGGCGATGACGCCGCCGTGACGCAGTCCGACGGCACCGCCGGGACTGCAGATTCCCCAACCCCCAACCCGACCCCCGCCGGCGAGCCCACGCTCGACACGTTCGCCGTCGCGAGCGTGCCGAACCCGCTGCCCACGGGCGCGACGACGACCGTCGAGGCCGAGCCGAAGAACGCCTTCGACCGGTTCTTCGAGATCTCGCGTCGCGGCTCGACCCTCGCCCGCGAGTTCCGCGGCGGCATCGTGACCTTCGTCACGATGGCCTACATCGTCATCCTCAACCCGCTCATCCTCGGCAACGTGCCCGACGTCGACGGCAACGTGCTGAACCCGGCCATGGTCGGCGCCGCGACGGGCCTCACCGCGGGTGTCATGACGATCCTGTTCGGCGTCTTCGCGAGACTGCCCTTCGCGATCGCGGCCGGCCTCGGCATCAACTCGTTCCTCGCCGTGTCGGTCGTCGGGCAGGTCACCTGGCCCGAGGCGATGGGCCTCGTCGTCATCAACGGCGTGATCATCGTGCTGCTCGGCGCCACCGGCGCCCGCACCGCGATCTTCAAGGCGGTGCCGCAGGCGCTCAAGGCCGCGATCACGGTCGGCATCGGACTCTTCATCGCCTTCATCGGCTTCGTCGACTCGGGCTTCGTCAACCGCACCCCGGGCGGCCCGCCCGTGCAGCTCGGCGACGCCGGCTCGATCACGTCGGTGCCGACGCTGATCTTCCTCCTCGGCCTCCTCACCATCGGCATCCTCGTCGCACGACGCGTGCCCGGCGGCATCCTCATCGGCATCGTCGCGACGACGATCGTCGCGATCATCGCGCAGGCCATCCTCAACCTCGGCCCCTCGTTCGAGGACCCGAACGGCTGGCACATGACGATCCCCGAGCTGCCGACCTCGTGGGTGACGGTGCCCGACTTCGGCCTCGTCGGCCAGTTCGACCTGTTCGGCGCGTTCGGCCGCATCGGCGCCCTGAGCGCCACGATGCTCGTCTTCACCCTCGTGTTCTCGAACTTCTTCGATGCGATGGGCACGATGACCGGTCTCGCGAAGAACGCCGGCCTCGCCTACAAGGACGGCACCTTCCCGCGCCTGCGCTCGGCGTTCGTCGTCGAGGGTCTCGGCGCGGTCGCCGGCGGTGCCACGTCGACCTCGTCGAACACGGTCTACGTCGACAGCGCCTCGGGCATCGGCGAGGGAGCCCGCTCGGGCGTCGCGTCGCTCGTCGTCGGCGTGCTGTTCCTGCTCTCGATGTTCCTGACTCCGCTCACCCTCGTGGTGCCGATCGAGGTCGGCTCGGCCGCCCTCGTCGTCGTCGGCGCGATGATGATGGGCCAGATCAAGGAGATCAAGTTCTCGAACTTCGCGGTCGCGCTGCCGGCGTTCCTCACGATCGTGACGATGCCGCTGACCTACTCGATCGCGAACGGCATCGGCGTCGGCTTCATCGCTTGGACGCTCGTGAACGCCCTCTCGGGCCGCGCCAACAAGGTGCACTGGCTCATGTGGGTGGTCTCGGCGGGCTTCGCGCTCTACTTCGTGCGCGGACCGATCGAGGCGATGCTGGCAGGCTAGAAGCAGCCGGCTCCACGACGACGGCCTGGCCCGGCCCGCACCCCCGTGTGCGGTCCGGGTCGGGCCGCTTCGCGTGCAGCATGGCGTTGCGGATGCCTCCGCGCGAGGCATCCGCACCGGATTCGGCCCGCCCGCGCGTTCGCCGCCGGTAGTGCACACAGGAGAAAGAGGAACGCACGTGACGCAATCGGTCTGGCGCGCACCCGGCATGCCCGCCCTGCTGACGATGGTCGCTGCGGGCTTCTCGGGCTACGCGGTGCTGCTGCCCGTCGCGCCGCAGTGGGCGGTCACGGGCGGCGCGGATGCCGCAGGCGCCGGACTCGTCACGGGCGTGTTCATGCTCTCGACGGTGCTGTTCCAGACGTTCGTGCCCGCGGCGCTGCGCCGACTCGGGTGGGGGCCGGTGCTCGTCGCGGGCCTCGTGCTGCTGGGGGCGCCATCGCTGCTGCACCTCGTGTCGAACTCGCTCGGCGTCGTGCTCGCGATCGCGACCGTGCGCGGTGCGGGCTTCGCGGTGCTCACGGTCGCCGGATCGGGGGCGGTGGCCGACCTCGTCGAGCCCGCCCGACGCGGCCGAGCGATCGGGGCGTTCGGCCTCGCGATCGCCGGGCCGCAGCTGCTGCTGCTGCCGCTCGCGCCCTGGGTTGCCGAGACGTTCGGGTACCAGTGGGTGTTCCTCGCCGGGGCGCTGCCGCTCGTCGGCATCGTGCCGGCGATCCGCCTCGCGCAGCGCTTGCACGCGCGCCACTCCGAGCAGGCGGCCGCGGCGGCGGCGGCCGGGCACGTGCCCGCCGCGCCCGGACGGCTCGCCGCCCTGCGGCGGCTGCTCGCGCCGGTCGGCATCCTGCTGGGCGTGACCCTCGCGGGCGGCGCGCTCATCACCTTCACGCCGCAGATCACGGGCGACGCCGTCGCCGTCACGGTCGGGCTCGCACTGCTCACCGCGATGGCGGCGCTCAGCCGCTGGCTCGTCGGCGGACTCGCCGATCGCTTCGGCACGCACCGACTGCTGTGGCCGTTCATCGTGCTCACGGCGGCCGGGCTCGGGCTCGTCGCGTGGGCGGTCGTCGGGGTGGGCGCCGTCTCGAGCGTCGACACGGGCGACGCTGCCGGTGCGCTGTCCGCGGATGCCGCGACCGCGCCGCTGCTCGTCGGGCTCGCGTTCGTCGGGGTGAGCTACGGAGCCCTGCAGAACCTCACCATGGGGGAGGCGTTCGCCGTCGTGCCGCCGAACCAGTCGGTCTTCGCGAGTGCCGTCTGGAACATCGGGTTCGACGCGGGCAGCGGCATCGGCGCGATCGTGGTCGGCGTCATCGCGACGGGCTCGTCGTTCAGCGCCGCGTTCCTCGTGGCGGCCGCGATCTCGCTCGCGACGCTGCCGCTCGCGCTTCGCCGCCGGCCGAGCGTGCCCGCCTGATTCTCGCGTCGCGTCCCAGCATCCGACGCGCGTTCCCATGGCTGGCCCGGGAGTCTCCCTGGCGCGAGCGTGCAGTCGTGGCCCGGATTCGGGCGTCGAGTGCACGCTCGAGGGGCGGCGCGCGGGTTGCGCTCGCTCAGCCGCGGCCGATGAACGGCATGCCCGCCGCGGTCGCCGTGAGCTGCGGCACGCTGACCTCCGCGGGCAGCGACGCGAGCTGCACGATGAGACCCGCGACGATCTCGACGTCCATGGTCGGCTCGACGACCCGGCGGCCGTCGGCCTGCAGGGCGCCCTCGCCGACGAAGCCGTCGAGCAGCTCGGTGCGTGCATTGCCGACATCGAGCTGCGTCGCGCTGATGCCGTAGGGGCGCCCGTCGAGCTCGATCGACTTCGTGAGGCCGGCGATCGCATGCTTGGTGGTCGTGTAGGCGACCGACTTCGGCCGCGGCGACTGCGCGGCGATCGAGCCGTTGTCGATGATGCGTCCGCCGCTCGGTCGCTGCGCCGCCATCTGCCGGAACGCCGCGCCCGCGCAGAGCACCGCCCCCGTGAGGTTGACGGCGACGACCGCCGCCCAGTCGTCGGGCCGCAACTCGCCGACGTCGGCCACGGGGCCGGGCACCCCCGCGTTGTTCACGAGCACGTCGAGCCGGCCGAACCGCTCGACGTGCGCGGCGACGAGCGCGTCGACCTGGGCCGCATCGGTCACGTCGCACGACACGACGAGCGCGTCGGGATGCCTCGAACCGTCGCCGCCCGTCGCGGCGGCCTCTTCGAGGGGAGCGGTGCGACGCCCCGCGAGCGTCACGCCGAACCCCGCGGCGAGCAGGGCGCGGGCGGCGGCGCGGCCGATGCCCGTGCCCGCTCCGGTGACGATGACCGAGCGGGCGACGGCGCTCACGATCCGGCCTCGAGCGAGGCATCCCGAATCGGGGCCTCGGCCGGCTGGGCCTCTTCGATGAGCTGCAGGATGCGCGCCGCCACGCTCACCGCGATCGTCGCGGGCGCCTTGCCCGCCACCTCGGGGATGCCGATCGGCGTCGTCACCCGTTCGAGGTCGGCCTCGTCGTGACCGAGCTCGGTGAGCTTCGCCCGGAACCGCACCCACTTCGACTTCGACCCGATGAGCCCGATCGACCCGAGGTCTTCGCGCCGCAGCGCGCTGTCGGTGATCGCGAGGTCTTCGAGGTGGTCGTGGGTCATGATGAGCACGTGCGCCCCCGGCGGCAGCTCGGTCAGGCCCGCCTCGGGCACGGGCTCGTGGTGCACGCGCACGTCGGCGACGGCGTCGGCGAGCACGCCCGAGGCGCCGGGCACGCCGAGGCGCTCTGGCGCGAGCATTTCGGCGCGCGAGTCGACGAGGTGCAGCTCGAGCTCCTGCCGCGCGAGGATGCGCGCGAGCTCGAGGCCCACGTGCCCCATGCCGAACACGGCGACCGACGGAACGACCCGCACGGGTTCGAGCATGAGCGTGACCTCTCCTCCGCAGCACTGCACGCCGTACTCGGTCGTGGCCTTGTCGCTGAGCTTCAGGGTGAGCAGTTCGGGTTCGGCCGAGCCGGCCGCGAGCAGGTCGCGGGCGCGGTCGATCGCCGTCTGCTCGAGGTTGCCGCCGCCGACGGTGCCGAACACCGTGTCGGGAGCGACGACCATCTTCGCGCCGCCGTTGCGCGGAGCGTGGCCGCGCACGATGGCGAGCGTGACGATCACCGCGGGCGTCCGCGCGTCGCGGAGGCGCCGGAGGGCGTCGAGCCAGTCCATCGTGCGCGGCCCCCGGCTCAGGAGTCCGCGCCCGCGAGGGCGGGCTCGGTGCCCGCCTCGGCGGCGACGCCCGTGCGGCTCGGCTCCGAGGCATCCGCATCGATGGATGCCTCGGCCCGCGCCGCCTCGACGGCCCAGTAGACCGCTTCGGGCGTGGCCGGCGAGCCCAGCACGACGCCGCGGTCGGCGGGGCCGAACGCGCCGACGGCCGTGCGGATCGCCTCGCGCGCGCTGAACGCGAGCATCAGCGGCGGCTCGCCGACGGCCTTCGAGCCGTAGACCGCGCCGTCTTCGCGGGCCTTCTCGAACAGGCGCACGTTGAACTCCTCGGGCATCTCCGAGAAGCTCGGCAGCTTGTACGTCGAGGCCGACTGGGTGAGCAGGCGACCCCGGCCGGGGCCGTCGGTCTCGTCCCAGCGCAGCTCTTCGAGCGTGAGCCAGCCGACGCCCTGCACGTACGCGCCCTCGATCTGGCCGATGTCGAGCATCGGCGAGAGCGAGTCGCCCACGTCGTGGATGATGTCGACCCGGCGCACCCGGTACGCGCCCGTGAAACCGTCGACCTCGACCTCGGTCGCCGCGGCGCCGTAGGAGAAGTACTTGAACGGCGAGCCCTGCATGAGGTCGGGGTTCCAGTGCAGGCCCTCGGTGCGGTAGTAGCCCGCCGCCCAGAGCTGCACGCGCTGCAGGTAGGCCGCCTCGGCGACCTCGGCGAAGCTCAGCCGCTGGTCGCGGTTGCCGAGCCCCGTCACGAAGCCGGCCTCGAAGCGCACGTCGCGCTCGTCGACGTTCAGCAGGCGCCCGGCGACCTTCGCCATGCGCTCGCGGATCTGCTCGCACGCGTTCTTCACGGCACCGCCGTTGAGGTCGGCGCCCGACGACGCCGCGGTGGCCGACGTGTTCGGCACCTTGTCGGTGCGGGTCGGGGCGAGCCGCACCTGGTGCAGCTCGAGGCCGAGCGCGGTCGCAGCGACCTGCAGCATCTTCGTGTGCAGGCCCTGGCCCATCTCGGTGCCGCCGTGGTTGACGAGCACCGAGCCGTCTTTATAGACGTGCACGAGTGCCCCGGCCTGGTTGAACGCGGCGAAGTTGAACGAGATGCCGAACTTGATGGGCGTGATGGCGAGCCCGCGCTTCACCTCGTCGTGCTCGGCGTTGAACGCCGCGACCTCGGCACTGCGCGCGTCGAAGTCGCACTCGTCCTTCAGCTGCGACCAGATGGCCGGCATGCGCTCGGCGTCTTTCACGAGCTGGCAGTAGGGGGTCGACTGGCCGGGCACGTAGAAGTTCTGCTCGCGCAGCACCGTCGGGTCGATGCCGAGCTCGGGCGCGATGCGGCCGAGGATGTCCTCGATGAGGAACACGCCCTGAGGGCCGCCGAAGCCGCGGAACGCGGTGTTCGACGTCTTGTTCGTCTTCGCGATGCGCCCGTGGGCGTGCACGTTCGGAATCCAGTAGGCGTTGTCGAGGTGGCAGAGCGCACGGCCGAGCACGGGCTCGGAGAGGTCGATGCTCCAGCCGCCGTCGGCGGTGAGGGTCGCGTCGAGCCCCTGCAGGTACCCGTCGGCGCTCACGCCGACCTTCCACGTGATGTGGAAGGGGTGGCGCTTGCCCGTCATCGTGAGGTCCTGCGTGCGGTTGAGGCGCAGGCGAACCGGGCGACCGGTGAGCTTCGACCCGAGCGCGGCGATCGCGGCGAGGCCGTGCGGCTGCATCTCTTTTCCGCCGAAGCCGCCGCCCATGCGCAGCTGCTGCACGGTCACCTCGCTCGACGAGATGCCGAGCACGTGGGCGACGATCTCCTGCGTCTCGGAGGGGTGCTGCGTCGAGCACTGGATGAAGTACTGCCCTTCGC
Organism: Agromyces cucurbitae; assembly: GCF_058349945.1. Taxonomy (NCBI): domain Bacteria; kingdom Bacillati; phylum Actinomycetota; class Actinomycetes; order Micrococcales; family Microbacteriaceae; genus Agromyces; species Agromyces cucurbitae. Next base: position 1,449,933 of record NZ_JBYRES010000001.1, read on the forward strand.
TGTCGCGCACGGCGAACGAGGCCTGCGTCTCGAGGTAGAAGTGCTCCTGGCCGCCGAACCGGGTGACGCCCTCGAACACACGGTCGGCCTCGGCGATCGCGGTCTTCGCGTCGCCGCGCTCGACGGTGCGGGCGATGCCCTGGAACGAGCCCGCGTCGATCGCCTCCTGCACCGTGATGTACGACGGCAGCGGCTCGTACTCGACCGTGACGGCCTCGGCGCCGAGGCGGGCCGCCTCCGGCGTCTCGCCGAGCACCCAGACGAGGGCGTGGCCGTAGAACATCGCCTCGCTCGGGAAGAGCGGCTCGTCGTGCTTGATGCCGGCGTCGTTGAGGCCGGGCACGTCGTCGGCGGTGAGCACGCGCACGACGCCCGGAACCGCGTAGGCGGGGGCGACGTCGATCGTCACGCGCGCGTGCGCGTTGGTCGACTGCACGGGCCACGCGGTGAGCACGCCCGTCGAGAGGCCGGCGACGTCGTCGGTGTACATCGCGGCGCCGGTCACGTGCAGCGCGGCGCTCTCGTGCACGGCGCGGCGGCCGACGACGGGGTTGGCGGGGCGGTCGGCGAGGTGGCTCATGCCGACACCTCCTTGTTCTCGTCGTGGATCGTGGTCGAGTAGAGCTTCAGCAGCGCGCTGCCGAGCATGAGCGAGCGGTAGTCGCTCGAGGCGCGATGGTCGCTCATGGGCGTGCCCTCGCCCTTCAGCACGGTCGACGCCGCCTTGACGGTCGCGATGTTCCAGGCCTTGCCGACGAGCGCGGCCTCGGTGTCGTAGGCGCGCAGCGGCGTCGCGGCGACGCCGCCCAGGCCGATGCGGGCGCTCGTGACGACGCCGCCCTCGATGTCGAGCGCGAAACCGAGCGCGACGCTCGAGATGTCGTCGAAGCGGCGCTTCGCGATCTTGTGGAAGGCGGTGACCTTCGCGAGCGGCAACGGGATGCGGACCGCGCGGATGAGTTCGTCGGGGCGGCGGATCGTCTGCCGGTACCCGGTGAAGTAGTCGGCGAGCTCGACCTCGCGCTCGCCGTCGGCCGACGCCAGCACGAGCCGGGCGCCGAGGGCGAGCAGGGCGGGCGGGGTGTCGCCGATGGGCGAGCCCGTGCCGAGGTTGCCGCCGATCGTGCCGCGGTTGCGGATGAGCCGCGCGGCGAACTGGGGGAAGAGCTGGGCGAGCAGCGGCACCCGGCCGTCGAGCCGGCGCTCGATCTCGGAGAGGGGCAGTGCTGCCCCGATCTCGATGACGTCGTCGCCGACGCTGAGGGTGCGCAGCTCGTCGAGCTGCTCGATCGCGACGGCCAGTGGGGCGCGGCGGCCGCGGAGATTGACCTCGACGCCGACGTCGGTCGAGCCCGCGACGAGCAGCGCCGTGGGCTCGTCGCGGAGGAATCGCAGGGTCTCGTCGAGCGAGGCGGGGCGCACGAACCGCCCGCCGCCCGCCGTGAAGTCGGTCGGCACCGCTACGGGTGCCGGACGCTCGCGCCGCTCGGCGAGCTCGTCTCCCGCCTCGGGCATGCCGAGCTCGTAGGCGGCGTCGCGGATCGGGCGGTACCCGGTGCAGCGACAGAGGTTGCCGCTCAGTGCGTGCAGGTCGAACCCGTTCGGCCCGTGCTCGGGGTCGCGCACGGGGCATCCCTCGTCGTGCCCGTCGGACGGATCGTGATCGTGAGCCGCCTCGGGGACCCGGTCGGCGCGGTAGTACTCGCCCGCCATGCTGCAGGCGAAGCCGGGGGTGCAGTAGCCGCACTGCGAGCCGCCCGCCTCGGCGAGCTTCTCCTGCACGGGGTGCAGGGCGTCGGGGGAGCCGAGCCCCTCGGCGGTCACGACCTCCTGGCCGTTGAGCGCCGCGACGGGCACCAGGCACGCGTTGACCGCCGTCCAGGCGGTGCCGCCGTCGTCGCCGGGCGTCGCGACGAGCATCGCGCAGGCGCCGCACTCGCCTTCGGCGCAGCCCTCCTTGCTGCCCGTGAGGCCCGTGTCGCGCAACCAGTCGAGCGCGGTGGTGTGGGCGGTGGCGCCGTCGAGCGGGCGTCGAAGCCCGTTGACGGTGATGGCGATCTCGTCCATGGGATCTCCTCGGGTGAGGGAGGCGTCATCGATGACGCCTGCGGCACCGGGGCCCCGGTGGCCCCACCTCGCACCGCAGCTGCGTGAGCAGTACAAACCGATAGTACTGCGTCAGCGGCAGCGAGTTCTTGCTAGTCGGAATCCCGATTTCGCAGAACGGATATTCGCTCGCTCGTCGCTCGCGTGGTCCTCGCCTCAGGCGACCCGGCGGCTCAGCCCCGGCGTGCGATGGAACCAACGGGCGAAGCGGCTTCGCCGATCGGCCCGTGCCGGGATGTAGATGTCGGGATCGACCTCGATCGAGGCATAGCTGACGGCGAGCGGTCGGTTGACGGCTGCGGCGTCCTCTTCGTTGTGGCGGTCGTACATTCGTCACCCTCCTCTCCGTCGAGTTGCTTCCGAAATGCGGAAACAAAATTCTGACCTACGGAAAGAGTACGGCGCGGCGGGATGCCTCGTCAAGGGGTGCGCGCGCCGACCGTTGCCGTTCGTGCCGAGGGTCGCCGAAGTGGCGGCGCCACTCGGTCGAAACGGCGACATTCGATCGGGGGGCGCGCGCCGGTCGGTCGAGTAGGCGCGCAGCGCCGTATCGAGACCACGCCGCCGGTCGGTCGAGTAGCCCGCAGCGCCGTATCGAGGCCGCGCCGCTGATCGGTCGAGTCGGCGCGCAGGGCCGTATCGAGGCCGCGGATGCCTCGAGACGAGTGGTCTCGAGACGCTCCTTCGTCGCTACTCGACCGACGGAGGGCAACCCGCCTACGCGGCGGCGGTCGCTTCGGCGATCTCCTGCACGACCTCGCGCAGCACGGGGATGGCGCGCTCGGCGAAGTCCTCGTCGACGCGGGCGACCGGGCCCGACACCGAGACGGCCGTCGGGATCGGTGCGCCGGGCACCGTCATGGCGTAGCAGCGCACGCCGATCTCCTGCTCGCCGTCGTCGATCGCGTACCCGCGCTCACGGGTGATGCGCAGGTCTTCGAGCAGGTCGTCGAGCGTGGCGATCGAGTGCACGGTCGACTGCGGCAGGCCGGTGCGGCCGATGATGTCGCGCACGGTGTCGTCGTCGAGCTGGGCGAGGATCGCCTTGCCGACGCCCGTCGCGTGCAGGTGCGAACGGCGGCCGACCTCGGTGAACATGCGCATGGCGTGCGGCGAGGGAGCCTGCGAGACGTAGATGACCTGGTCGCCGTCGAGGGTCGCGAGGTTCGCGGTCTCGCCGAGTCGCTCGACGAGCTCCTTGAGCTGGGGGCGGGCCATGCGGCCGAACTGGCGGTTCGCGACCTCGCCGAGTCGCACGAGCCGGGGCCCGAGCGCGTAGCGCCGGTTCGCGAGCTGGCGCGCGTAGCCGAGGGCGACGAGGGTGCGCAGCAGACGGTGGATCGTCGGCAGCGGCAGCTCGGCCATCGTCGAGAGCTCGCTCAGCGTGACGTCGCCGCCGGCGTCGGCGATGAGCTCGAGCAGATCGAAGACCCGCGCGACCGACTTGACGCCCTCGGGCTGACCTTCAGCCATGCCGTGCTCCCCGTTCTCGTCGTGGCAGACCTTATCCGCATCGCGGAAAACTGCCGGGATGCAGTCAACATACCGCACGCGCCCGTGCGTGCGGGCGCGCGACGGGCCTCGCGGTGCGGCATCCGCGAACCAGGGGTTGAGTTTCCGAATGGCAGACATTAACATCCGTAATACGGAAACCGCCGCGCTTGAAACAACGCGGGCATTCAAGAAAGTCGATCCGATGGCGAATCCCAGTCCCGGTTATTCCATCCAGCTCCGCGTCGAGGCGCCCGCGGGCGTCACCGCGACGAGCGAACTCGTGGTCGCGGCGGCCGATGCTGGTGCCGTCATCACCGCCGTCGACGTCAGCGAGTCGAGCACCGACCGCGTGCTCGTCGACCTGACCTGCTACGCCGAGAGCGCCGAGCACGCGGCGCAGGTGGCGGCGGCCCTCACCGCGCGCGACGGCGTCGTCGTGCACGAGGTCGCCGACCGCACCTTCCGCCTGCACCAGGGCGGCAAGCTCGAGATCGTGCCGAAGACCCCGCTGCGCAACCGCGACGACCTGTCCCGCGCGTACACGCCGGGCGTCGCCCGCGTCTGCCTCGCGATCGCCGACCGCCCGGCCGACGCCCGCCGGCTCACCGTGAAGGGCAACACGATCGCCGTCGTCACCGACGGCTCGGCGGTGCTCGGTCTCGGCAACATCGGCGCGACCGCCTCCATCCCCGTCATGGAGGGCAAGGCCGCCCTCTTCAAGCAGTTCGCCGACGTCGACGCGTGGCCGGTCGCCCTCGACACGCAGGACACCGAGGAGATCATCAGCATCGTCAAGGCGCTCGCGCCCGTCTACGGCGGCATCAACCTCGAAGACATCGCGGCGCCCCGCTGCTTCGAGATCGAGCGGCGCCTCCGCGAGGAGCTCGACATCCCCGTCTTCCACGACGACCAGCACGGCACCGCGATCGTCACGCTCGCCGCGCTCATGAACGCGCTCCGCGTGGTCGGCAAGCGGCTCGACACCGTGCGCATCGTCGTCTCGGGCGTCGGCGCGGCCGGCAACGCGATCATCCAGCTGCTGAAGGCCGAGGGTGCGCAGCACATCGTCGCGTGCGGTCGCAACGGCGCGATCCACCGCGGCGAGCAGTACGCCGACGGGCACCGCACCTGGCTCGCCGCGAACACGAACGCCGAGGGCGTCACCGGCACGCTCGCCGAGGTGCTCGCGGGGGCCGACGTCTTCATCGGCGTGAGCGCACCGAACCTGCTCGGCGAGGCCGAGATCGAGAGCATGGCCGACGAAGCCATCGTCTTCGCGATGGCGAACCCCGACCCCGAGGTCGACCCCGTCGTCGCCGCCCGCCACGCAGCGGTCGTCGCGACCGGTCGCAGCGACTTCCCGAACCAGATCAACAACGTGCTCGCCTTCCCCGGATTCTTCCGGGGGCTGCTGGATGCCGGTGCCGTCGACATCACGCCCGAGATGCTCGTCGCCGCGGCAGAGGCGATCGCGTCGTGCGTGCGCGATGATGAGCTGAACGCGAGTTACATCATTCCGAGCGTCTTCGATCCCGATGTCGCCCGCGCCGTCGCCGAGGCCGTCGCCGGCGCCGCGCATCGCGAAGACACCCACCGGGACACCGAGCTCACCGCCGAGACGCAGGAAGGCGCCGCCGCATGACCACCGACATCCGTTCCCTCGAGATCACCCGCCCGGCCGAGATCGACGGCGCCGACGAGATCCTGACCCCCGAGGCCCTCGCCTTCGTCGAGGCGCTGCACCGCGAGTTCGACGCCCGCCGACTCGACCTGCTCGCGGCCCGCAAGGTGAAGCGCGACCGCATCGCCGCCGGCGGCACCCTCGGCTTCCTGCCCGAGACGCGCGAGATCCGCGAGTCGGAGTGGAAGGTCGCGCCGGCGCCCGAGGCCCTCCTCGATCGCCGCGTCGAGATCACCGGCCCGCCCGCCCCCGCCAAGATGGCGATCAACGCCCTCAACTCCGAGGCGCGCGTGTGGCTCGCCGACCTCGAGGACGCCGCGGCCCCCGAGTGGGAGAACGTGATCGCCGGCATCCTCAACCTCCGCGACGCCGCCCGCGGCACGCTCGCCTTCACCTCGCCGCAGGGCAAGGCGTACGCGCTCCGCACCGATGTGCGCCGCCCCACGGTCGTCACCCGCCCGCGTGGCTGGCACCTGCCCGAGCGGCACGTGCTCGTCGACGGTCGCGAGGGCAGCGGCTCGCTCGTCGACTTCGGCCTGCACTTCTTCCACACCGCGCGCCAGCTCATCGAGAACGGCGACGGTCCGTACTACTACCTGCCGAAGATGGAGAGCCACCTCGAGGCCCGCCTCTGGAACGACGTCTTCGTGTTCGCCCAGGAGTACCTCGGCATCGCCCGCGGCACGGTGCGCGCGACCGTGCTCATCGAGACGATCCCGGCCGCGTTCGAGATGGACGAGATCCTCTACGAGCTGCGCGAGCACGCCTCGGGCCTCAACGCCGGCCGCTGGGACTACCTGTTCAGCATGATCAAGGTCTTCCGCGACGCGGGCGACGCGTTCGTGCTGCCCGACCGCGCCCAGGTGTCGATGACCGCGCCGTTCATGCGCGCGTACACCGAGCTGCTCGTGAAGACGTGCCACCGTCGCGGCGCCTTCGCGATGGGCGGCATGGCCGCGGTCGTGCCGAACCGCAACGACCTCGAGGTCACCCGCGCGGCGTTCGACAAGGTGCGCGCCGACAAGACGCGCGAGGCCAACGACGGCTTCGACGGTTCGTGGGTCGCGCACCCCGACCTCGTGCCCGTCTGCCGCGAGGTGTTCGACGAGGTGCTCGGCGCGAAGCCGAACCAACTCGACAAGCAGCGCCCCGAGGTCGAGGTCACGGCGGCGCAGCTGCTCGACGTCGCCTCGGCGGGCGGCGAGGTCACCTCGGCAGGTCTGCACAACAACCTCTACGTCGCCGTCGCCTACACCGCCGTCTGGCTGTCGGGCAACGGCGCGGTCGCGATCCACAACCTGATGGAGGATGCCGCGACCGCCGAGATCTCGCGCTCGCAGGTGTGGCAGCAGCTCAAGAACGGCGTCGTGCTCGCCGACACCGGCGAGACCGTCACGGTCGAGCTCGTGCGCAGCGTCCTGGCTGAAGAGGTCGAGCGCCTGCGCGGCGAGGTCGACCCCGCGCGCTTCACCGCCTACTACGAACCGGCCGCGAAGCTCATCGGGGAGATCTGCACCTCCGACGACTACGTCGACTTCCTCACCCTCCCCGCCTACGAGCTGCTGGGATGAGCATGGTCGACAGCGAGATCCGGGGCGCGCTGGGTGCGGCAGGCCCGGCAGCGGATGCCGCGGCGCCGCGCACCGCGCTGACCGACGCCGACCTCGCCCGCGTCGAGGCGCGGCTCGCCGACACCGACGAGCTGCTCGCGACCGTCTACCCGGGCGACGACGGCTCCCGCCAGCCCGTGCACACCGTGTACGTGCCGGCCGACACCTTCACTCCCGAGCTGGCCGCGGCGTGGGGCCGCGCAGCCGAGGAGTCCGTGACTGCGGACGGCGGGTTCGAGGCGCTCGCCGTCCGCATCGGGGTGGATCCCGCACTCGCGGCGCGCATCGCGCCGCGAGTGCGGGAGAAACTCGCCCGCGAACCCATCGAAGACCTGCGCCTCGACTTCGAGGACGGCTACGGCGACCGCGGCGACGAGACCGAGGACGCCGACGCCGTGCGCGCGGCCGAACAGGTCGCGACCGCCGTCGCGGCGGGGGTCGCACCGCCCTTCATCGGCATCCGGTTCAAGTGCTTCGAGGCGCCGACGCGGGCCCGAGGCATCCGCACCCTCGATCTCTTCATCGCCGCACTGCTCGCGCACGGCGAGCTGCCCGACGGCCTCGTGCTCACGCTGCCCAAGGTCACGACCGTCGCCCAGGTCGAGGCGATGGTCGACCTCGTCACCGCGCTCGAGCGCGCGCACGGCCTGCCCGAGGGGCGGCTGCGCTTCGAGGTGCAGGTCGAGACGCCGCAGCTCATCCTGGGCGCGGACGGCACGTCGCCGGTCGCGCAGCTCGCGGTCGCCGCGCCGGGTCGCATCAGCGCGCTGCACTACGGCACCTACGACTACAGCGCGTCGCTGCAGATCGCGGCCCGCTACCAGTCGATGGAGCACCCCGTCGCCGACCTCGCGAAGGAGATCATGCAGCTCGCGGTCGCCGGCACGGGGATCCGGCTGTCCGACGGCTCGACGAACATCCTGCCGGTCGGCGATCGCACCGAGGAGGCGTGGCGACTCCACGCGCGGCTCGTGCGACGCTCGCTCGAGCGCGGCTTCTACCAGGGGTGGGACCTCCACCCGCACCAGCTGCCGACCCGGTACCTCGCGACCTACGCCTTCTACCGCGAGGGCTACCCCGAGGCATCCGTTCGCCTGCGCAACTATCTGGAGCGCACCGCCGGCGCCGTGCTCGACGAGCCGGCCACGGCACGCGCGCTCGCCGACTTCGTGCTGCGCGGCGTCGAGTGCGGCGCGGTCGGCGAGGCCGAGATCGTCGCCGACATCGGCATCGACCGGCGCGCGCTGACGCTGCTCGCGCACCCCAAGCTCGCCGGCACCGCGAACGACTGAGCGGATGCCGCGACCCACCCCGAAACACAAGGAACGAGCATGAGCTACTTCACCCCGCAGGGCGGGCTGCCCCCGCAGACCGACCTGCTCACCGACCGCGCGGTCGTCAAGCAGGCGTACACCTTCATCCCGAAGGGCGTGCTGCGCGACATCGTCACGTCGAATCTCCCCGGCTTCGAGGGCACGCGCGCCTGGATCATCGCCCGACCCGTCGCGGGCGGCGCGACGACGTTCTCGCAGCTCATCGTCGAGATCGCCCCGGGCGGCGGCGCTGCGAGGCCCGAGGCCGAGGCCGGCGTCGAGGGCGTCGTGTTCGTGACGACCGGCTCGCTCACGCTGACGCTCGAGGGGGAGCGGCACGTGCTCGAGGCCGGCGGCTACGCCTTCCTCGCGCCCGGCGCCGAGTGGTCGCTCGCGAACGAGGGCACCGAGCTCACGAGCTTCCACTGGATCCGCAAGGCGTACGAGTTCCTCGACGGCGTCGAGGTGCCGGCGTCGTTCGTCACGCGCGACCAGGACATCGAGCCCGTGCCGATGCCCGGCACCGACGCATGGGCCACGACCCGGTTCACCGACTCGAACGACCTCGCGCACGACATGCAGGTCAACATCGTCACGTTCCAGCCGGGCGGGTCGATCCCGTTCGCCGAGACCCACGTCATGGAGCACGGCCTCTTCGTGCTGCAGGGCAAGGCGGTCTACCGGCTCAACGACGACTGGGTCGAGTGCGAGGCCGGCGACTACATGCTGCTGCGCGCGTTCTGCCCGCAGGCCTGTTACGCGGGCGGCCCCGAGCCGTTCCGCTACCTGCTCTACAAGGACATGAACCGGCAGATCCGGCTCACCTGAGAAACCTGCCCGCGGCGACACCCGCGGGCGAGCGTGCGAAGCGCCCGGCGACGAGAGGTCCGTCGCCGGGCGCTTCGTCGTGTCCGTCGGTCGAGTACGCGCGCAGCGCCGTATCGAGACCACGGATGCCGTGACCGCGGTGGTCTCGATACGCGCTTCGCGCTCCTCGACCGACAGGGGGCGTCACGAGGGTTGACGTGTCGCCGGGATGCGCTTACGATTTCATACAGCAAAAGAATTCTTCCGGAATACGGAAGTAGCCACACGAAAGAAGTCGACGATGACCTACACGGTGAACTGCTCGATCCTCCTCACCGAGCTGCCCCTGCTCGAGCGCCCGGCCGCGGCCAAGGCCGCCGGCTTCGACGCCGTCGAGTTCTGGTGGCCGTTCGCCGAGTCGGTGCCCGCCGACCGCGACGTCGACGCCTTCATCGGCGCGATCCGCGATGCGGGCGTGCAGTTGACGGGCCTCAACTTCAACGCGGGCGACATGCCCGGCGGTGACCGCGGGCTTGTCTCGTGGACGGGTCGCGAGCAGGAGTTCCGCGACAACATCGCCGTCGTCGCCGGCATCGGCGAGGCGCTCGGCACGAAGGGCTTCAACGCGCTCTACGGCAACCGCATCGACGGCGTCGACGCCGGCGCGCAGGACGAGACCGCCGTCGCGAACCTCGCGGCTGCGGCCGCCGGCGTCGCCGCGATCGGCGGCACCGTGCTGCTCGAGCCGGTCTCGGGCGCCGCCCGGTACCCGCTGCTCACGGCGGGCGACGCGCTCGCGGTCATCGAGCGGGTGCGGGCCACCGGCAACGAGAACATCGCGCTCCTCGCCGACTTCTACCACCTCGCCGTCAACGGCGACGACGTCGCCGCGGTCATCGAGGCGCACGCCCCGTCGTTCGGCCACATCCAGATCGCCGACGACCCCGGTCGCGGTGCCCCCGGCACCGGTGCCCTCCCGCTCGACGCCTGGATCGCGCGCAGCCGCGAGCTCGGCTACGAGGGCCCGATCGGCCTCGAGTACAAGGCCCCGATCGACGAGGCCTTCACGTGGCTCGCCGGCGCCGGGCCCACCGCCGCGACCAGCACCGTCGCCACCGCCTGACGCCGCCCGCACACCGTCACCGACAGACCCGCACGACGCAACACGAAGGACCCTCTCATGAGCAAGATCGCGATCATCGGCCTCGGCATCATGGGCCTTCCCATGGCCAAGAACCTCGTCACCGCCGGGCACGACGTCACCGGCTACAACCGCAGCCAGGCGCCGATCGACGCGCTCGTCGCGGCGGGCGGCCACGGCGCCTCGAGCATCGCCGACGCGGTGAAGGACGCCGACGTCGTCATCACGATGGTGCCCGACTCGCCCGACGTCGCCGGCGTCGTGCGCGGTGAGGAGGGCGTGTTCGCCAATGCCAAGGCCGGCGCGCTCTGGATCGACAACTCGTCGATCCGCCCCGACGTCGCGAAGGAGCTCGCCGAGGAGGCCGTCGCGGCCGGCTTCAGCGCGGTCGACGCGCCCGTCTCGGGCGGCGAGCAGGGCGCCATCGACGGCGTGCTCTCGATCATGGTCGGCGGCTCTGAAGCCGACTTCGCCAAGGCGCTGCCCGTGCTCGAGGGCATCGGCAAGACGATCGTGCACGTCGGACCGGCCGGCGCCGGCCAGACCGTCAAGGCGGCCAACCAGCTCATCGTCGCCGTCAACATCCAGGCGCTCGCCGAGGCGGTCGTCTTCCTCGAAGCCTTCGGCGTCGACACCGACGCCGCACTCAAGGTCCTGGGCGGCGGGCTCGCCGGCTCCAAGGTCCTCGACCAGAAGGGGCAGAAGATGCTGAACCGCGACTTCGCCCCCGGATTCCGCCTCGCGCTCCACAACAAGGACCTGGGCATCGTCACCGCCGCCGCACGCCAGGCCGGCATCACCGTTCCGCTCGGCTCGGCCGTGGCCCAGCTGGTCACCTCGCTCGTCGCCCGCGGCGACGGCGGGCTCGACCACTCGGGCCTCTTCAAGCTCACGACCGAGCTCGCCGGCCGCGAGTAGCTCGCGCCGCGGCATCCACCCACGTCTTCCCACTTCTCCGAAGGAGCACTCCCATGACTCGCATGCGTGCCGTCGACGCCATCGTGCAGATCTTGATCAAGGAGGGCGCCACCGAGGCCTTCGGCCTGCCCGGTGCCGCGATCAACCCCCTCTACTCCGCGATGCGCGCGAACGGCGGCATCCGGCACACCCTGGCCCGCCACGTCGAGGGCGCCTCGCACATGGCCGACGGCTACAGCCGCACCGGCGACGGCCGCATCGGCGTGTGCATCGGCACTTCGGGCCCCGCGGGCACCGACATGATCACCGGCCTCTACGCCGCGATCGCCGACTCGATCCCCATGCTGTGCATCACGGGCCAGGCGCCCGTCGCGAAGCTCGACAAGGAGGACTTCCAGGCCGTCGACATCGCGTCGATCGCGAAGCCGGTCACGAAGTTCGCGAAGACCGTGCTCGAGGGCGCCCAGGTGCCCGGCGTCTTCCAGTCGGCGTTCCAGATCATGCGCTCGGGCCGCCCGGGCCCGGTGCTCATCGACCTGCCGTTCGACGTGCAGATGACCGAGATCGACTTCGACATCGACACGTACGAGCCGCTGCCGGTCGCCAAGCCCACCGCGACCCGCGCGCAGGCCGAGAAGGTGCTCGACCTGCTCGTCGCCTCCAAGCACCCCGCGATCATCGCGGGCGGCGGCGTCGTCAACTCGGGCGCCTCCGCGAAGCTCGTCGAGCTCGCCGAGACGCTCGGCGTGCCCGTCTTCCCGACGCTCATGGGCTGGGGCGCGATCGCCGACGACCACCCGCTCGCCGCGGGCCTCGTCGGCATCCAGACCTCGCAGCGCTACGGCAATGCGAGCTTCCTCGAGTCGGACTTCGTGCTCGGCATCGGCAACCGGTGGGCGAACCGCCACACGGGCGGCCTCGACACGTACCGCACGGGCCGCACGTTCGTGCACGTCGACATCGAGCCCACCCAGATCGGCCGCGTGTTCGCGCCCGACTACGGCGTGGTCTCCGACGCGGGCGCCTTCATCGACGCCCTGCTCGAGGCGGCGCGCGACCGCGTCGCCGACCTGCCCGACTACTTCGGCTGGGCCGAGGAGTGCCGCGGCCGCAAGGCGACGCTGCAGCGCAAGACCAACTTCGACCAGGTGCCGATGAAGCCGCACCGCGTCTACCAGGAGATGCTCTCGGCGTTCGGTCACGACACCACCTACGTCACGACGATCGGCCTGTCGCAGATCGCCGGCGCGCAGTTGCTGCACGTCTACGGCCCGCGCCAGTGGATCAACGCCGGGCAGGCCGGCCCCCTCGGCTGGACCCTGCCCGCGGCGCTCGGCGTCGTGCGCGGCAAGCCCGGTTCGAACGTCGTCGCGCTGTCGGGCGACTACGACTTCCAGTTCATGATCGAGGAGCTCGCGGTCGGCGCGCAGCACAAGCTGCCGTACATCCACGTCGTGGTGAACAACAGCTACCTGGGCCTCATTCGCCAGTCGCAGCGCGGCTTCGAGATGGACTACGAGGTCTCGCTCGCCTTCGACAACGTCAACACGCCGTTCGACCCGTCCAGCGTCGCGACCGGATACGGCGTCGACCACGTCAAGGTGGCCGAGGGTCTCGGCTGCAAGGCGATCCGCGTCGAGCGCCCCGAAGACCTTGCGGCCGGCTTCGCCGAGGCCGAGCGCCTGCGCGACGAGTTCGAGGTGCCGGTGGTCGTCGAGGTCATCCTCGAGCGTGTCACCAACATCGCGATGGGTGCCGACCTCGACACGGTCAACGAGTTCGAGGACCTCGCGACGTCGCCGGCCGACGCGCCCGAGGCCGTGTACGCGCTGCTCGACTGAGCGGGCGACCTCGCACTCCCGCTGAATCTGCAGACACGGAAGACTGGAACCATGCGCATCGTGATCGCGCCCGACAAGTTCAAGGGGTCGCTCTCGGCTCCCGAGGTGGCCGCCCGCGTCGCCGAGGGCGCCCGCCGTGTCGACCCCTCGATCGAGATCGAGGCGATCCCGGTTGCCGACGGCGGCGAGGGCACGCTCGACGCGGCCCTCGCGGCCGGCTTCGAGCGCCGCATCGCACGCGTCACCGGCCCGCTGGGCGCGCCGGTCGACGCCGCGTTCGCCCTGCGCGGCGACGAGGCGGTCGTCGAGATGGCGCAGGCGTCGGGTCTCGACCTGGTCCCTCCGGGCGGGGCGGATGCCTCGGGCGCGACGAGCCTCGGCACCGGTCAGCTCATCGCGGCCGCACTCGACGCGGGCGCCCGGCGCATCGTGCTCGGCATCGGCGGCAGCGCTTCGACCGACGGCGGGGCCGGTGTGCTGCAGGGCCTCGGCGCGCGCCTGCTCGACGACGCGGGGCGCGAGCTGCCGGTCGGGGGAGGCGCCCTCGCCGACCTCGCCCGCGTCGAGCTCGACGGGCTCGACGCACGGCTCGCCGAGACCGAGATCGTGCTCGCGAGCGATGTCGACAACCCGCTGCTGGGGCCGTCGGGCGCCGCCGCGGTCTTCGGCCCGCAGAAGGGTGCCGCACCCGACGAGGTCGCGCGACTCGATGCGGCGCTCGCGAACTTCGTCGAGGTGCTCGCCGCCCACGACACCGTGCCCGCCCGCATCGCGGCCGAGCGCCCGGGCGCCGGCGCGGCCGGCGGCGTTGGCTTCGCCGCGCTCGCGGTGCTCGGCGCGGAACGCCGGCCGGGCATCGACGTGGTGCTCGAGTTCACGGGCCTCGAGGCCCGGCTCGCGGGTGCCGACGCGGTCATCACGGGCGAGGGCAGCCTCGACGCGCAGAGCCTCATGGGCAAGACGCCCATCGGCGTCGCCCGCGCGGCGCGACGGGCGGGCGTGCCGGTCTACGCGGTGAGCGGCCGGCGGCTGCTGAACGACGACGAGGTGCGCGATGCGGGGTTCGCGAACGCCCGCGCGCTCGCCGAGCTCGAGCCCGATCCGGCCCGCAGCATGGCCGACGCATCCGACCTGCTCACCCGACTCGCGGAGGAACTCGTGACCGACTTCATGACCGACCAGGCCGGCCCCGCCGGCCGTCCGGCCGAGGCGGGCCGTCCGGCAGAGACCGGCCGGCCGGCCGGCGATGCGGCGCAACCCGTCGCATTCGACGTGGTGTTCCGCGCCGAGCGCGCGCTCGTCGGCGGCGACGGCTCGCCCGTCGAGCGCGCCGTCGAGATCGGCGTGCGCGACGGCCGCATCGTCGCGATCTCGCCGCTCGGCACGGGGCTCGCGGGCGCGACCGTCGTCGAGCTCGCCGCCGACGAGGTGCTGCTGCCGGGCCTCGTCGACACCCACGTGCACGTCAACGAGCCCGGCCGCACCGAGTGGGAGGGCTTCGCCTCGGCGACTCGCGCCGCCGCGGCCGGCGGCGTCACGACCATCGTCGACATGCCGCTCAACTCGATCCCGCCGACCGTCTCGGTCGAGGCCCTCGACGAGAAGCGCGCCGCCGCGGCCGGCCAGACCTTCGTCGACGTCGGCTTCTGGGGCGGCGTCGTTCCCGGCAACCTCGACGAGCTCGCGCCGCTCGTGGCCGAGGGCGTGTTCGGCTTCAAGTGCTTCCTGCTGCACTCGGGCGTGGACGAGTTCCCGCAGGTCTCGGCCGACGAGATGGAGCAGGCGATGCGCGTCATCGCCGAGCACGACTCGATGCTCGTCGTGCACGCCGAGGACGCCCACGTCATCGACGCCGCGCCGCACCGCGGCGGTCCCGGCTACGCCGACTTCCTCGCCTCGCGCCCGCGCGAGGCGGAGGACACGGCGATCGCCGAGGTCATCGAGCGGGCCGAGCGCACGGGCGCCCGCGCGCACATCCTGCACCTCAGCTCCGCCGACTCGCTCGGGCAGATCGCCCGGGCCAAGGCCGCGGGCACGGATCTCAGCGTCGAGACGTGCCCGCACTACCTCACGCTGTTCGCCGAGGACGTGCCCGCGGGCGCGACGGCGTTCAAGTGCTGCCCGCCCATCCGCGAGGACGCGAACCGCGACCTGCTCTGGGAGGGGCTCCGCGACGGCGTCATCGACTACGTCGTCTCCGACCACTCGCCGTCGACGCCCGAGATGAAGTACAAGGGTGACGGCGACTTCGAGCTCGCGTGGGGCGGCATCGCGTCGCTGCAGCTCGGCCTGCCGCTCATCTGGACCGAGGCGCGAGAGCGCGGCATCGGCCTCGAGCGGGTCGTCGAGTGGATGGCGCAGCGCCCGGCCGAACGGGTCGGCCTCACCACGAAGGGGCGCATCCAGACCGGGTACGCGGCCGACTTCGCGGTGTTCGCGCCCGACGAGCAGTTCACCGTCGATGCCCGCTCGCTCGAGCATCGGCATCCCGTCACGCCGTACGACGGCCGCGAGCTCACCGGCGCCGTGCGTCGCGCGTACCTCGCCGGCACGGCCGTCGACCGCGAACGGGCCCAGGGCCGGATGCTTCGAAAAGGGAACGCGTAGCATCCCGGGGGCCGTGAGGCCGGGCGGTCCGATACCGTGCCGGTCCACGGCCGTATCCGTTCCCGACCCACCACCCCCTCCCACCCCTACCTCCCGCCAACCGAACCGGACCACCGGACCCCGCGATGGGCACCGGCGCCGAGGCATCCCGTCGACCGATGAAACGGAGCACCTCATGATCAACTCGTCCGAAGAGCTGGAGACCGGCCAGCAGGCCCCCGACTTCGCCCTGCCCGACGCCACCGGAACGGTGCGCCGGCTGAGCGACCACCGCGGCGGCCCGGTCATCGTCTACTTCTACCCGGCCGCGTTCACGCCGGGCTGCACGACCGAGGCGTGCGACTTCCGTGAGAACCTCGGCTCCTTCCAGTCGGCCGGCTACACGGTGCTCGGCATCTCGCCGGACCCGGTGTCGCGCCTCGCCGAGTTCGCCGAGGCCGAGCAGCTCGCCTTCCCGCTGCTCTCCGACGAGGATGCGCAGGTCGCCCGGGCCTGGGGCGCGTGGGGCCAGAAGACGGTCGCCGGGCGCACGTTCGACGGGCTCATCCGCTCGACCGCCGTCGTCGACGCCGAGGGCCGGGTCTCGGCGCTCGAGTACAACGTCGACCCGAACGGGCACGTCGGCCGACTGCGCGAGCAGCTCGGCCTCTAGCGCTCTGAGACCGGATGCCTCGTGGCGCGACTTCTTCTTCGGAAATCGTTGCCACGAGGCATCCGTGTTGTTAGCATTGTCACATGCTGAAATAACAGTTCCACGATGCGAAACACAAGTTCCGCATATCCGTACACCGTGGATGCCAGCAGAATGAGAAAGTGACTCAAGCGATGAAGCTTGAACAGTTCAACGAAGCCGATCGTTCGGAGGCGATCGCCACGCTTCGACCATGCGTCGACGTCACGCGGTGGTGCGAGCACCTCGCCGATCGTCGACCGTACGGCTCGATCGACGAGCTCGTGACCGAGGCCGGCACCGCCGCGTCGCCGTTCACGGCCCGCGAGGTCGAGCAGGCGCTCAGCCACCATCCCCGCATCGGGGAGCGTGCGAGCGGTGCGAGCACCGAGGCGGCCCTGTCGCGATCCGAGCAGGCGGGCGTCGACCCGGCCGACGCCGAGATCGCACGGGCCCTCGCCGAGGGCAACGCCGCGTACGAGCAGCGGTTCGGGCGGGTGTTCCTCATCCGTGCCGCCGGCCGCTCGGCGAGCGAGATCCTCGAGGCGCTCACCGCCCGGCTCGGCAACGACGATGCGACCGAAGACCAGGTCGTCGCCGAGCAGCTGCGCGAGATCGCCGTTCTGAGATTGAAGGGGGCCATCGCCGCATGACCGTTTCGCAGATCACGACGCACGTGCTCGACGCCCAGCGCGGCAAGCCCGCCGCGGGGGTGCCGGTCGAGCTGTACCGCCGCTCGGCCGCGCGAGCCGAGGCGGCCGACGGCGCCGGCCTCTCCGCCGACGGCTGGGAGCTCGTCGCGAGCGCCGTGACCGACGACGACGGGCGGGCGAAACAGCTCGGCCCCGAGACCATTCCCAACGGCGAGTACCGGCTCCGGTTCGACACCGGCGCCTATTTCGCCTCCACCCAGACCGAAGCCTTCTACCCGGAGGTGCAGCTCACGTTCCTCGTCGCCGAGGAGGGTCGCCACTACCACGTGCCGATCCTGCTGAGCCCCTTCGCCTATTCGACCTACCGAGGAAGTTAGATCCACATGACCGAC
Organism: Agromyces cucurbitae; assembly: GCF_058349945.1. Taxonomy (NCBI): domain Bacteria; kingdom Bacillati; phylum Actinomycetota; class Actinomycetes; order Micrococcales; family Microbacteriaceae; genus Agromyces; species Agromyces cucurbitae. The sequence goes on from NZ_JBYRES010000001.1 coordinate 1,467,166, forward strand.
ACCCTGATCAACACCGTGACCACCACCGACGCCGCGGGCGGCGCGAGCGCCGCCGCCGAGACGGCGGCCGCGGCATCCGGCGCCATCGTGCTCGGCCCGAACCAGTACGGCAAGGCCGAGGTCCGCGTCGTCAAGGTCACCCGCGACACCGACCGCCACGAGATCGAGGACCTCAACGTCACCTCGCAGCTGCGCGGCGACTTCGCCGGCGCCCACCTCGACGGCGACAACTCGCACGTCGTCGCGACCGACACGCAGAAGAACACCGTGTTCGCCTTCGCCCGCGACGGCGTCGGCTCGCCCGAGGCGTTCCTGCTGCGCCTCGCCGACCACTTCATCGGCTCGTTCGACTGGGTGACCGGCGGCCGCTGGCTCGCCGAGAGCTACGCGTGGGAGCGCATCACCGCCCACGGCCAGCCGCACGACCACTCCTTCGTGCGCAAGGGCCAGGAGATCCGCACGGCCGCGGTCATCGCCGACGGCGACACCCGTCACGTCATCGCGGGCCTCAAGGACCTCACGGTGCTGAAGACGACCCAGTCGGGCTTCGTCGGCTACCCGAAGGACCGCTACACGACCCTGCAGGAGACGACCGACCGCATCCTCGCCACGAGCGTCGCCACCCGCTGGCGCTACCAGCCGGGCGCCGAGGTCGACTACAACGCCGTCTACGACAGCGTGAAGGCGATCCTGCTCGAGACGTTCACCGAGCACTACTCGGCGGCGCTGCAGACGACCCTCTTCGAGATGGGCCAGGCCGTGCTCGAGGCGCACCCCGAGATCGCCGAGATCCGCTTCTCGATGCCGAACAAGCACCACTTCGTCGTCGACCTCGAGCCGTTCGGCCTCGACAACCCCAACGAGGTGTTCTACGCGAGCGACCGCTCGTACGGTCTCATCGAGGCCACGGTCACCCGCGAGGGCCTCGCCGAGGTTCCCGAGGTCTGGGCGTCGACCGGCGCCTTCTGCTGATCGGATCCGGGAGCGGGCGCGGGCTTCGCGCCTGAGCTCACCCTGATCCACCCTGTCCCATCGAGAGTGCACTTGTCGCCCCGCTTCGGGCGACAAGTGCACTTTCGCGTTGGTTCGGGGTGCGGGCGGCGCCGATATGACACCCGAGACCGGGCCGAGAGTGCAGTCGTCGCCCTGAACGCGGTTACGACTGCACTTTCGATGAAGCGGCCGAACGCCATGGGAGGTTCGCGACCCGAGCTCACCTCTCCTCCACACTTGGCCAAGGAGCAGCCCACCTCACAACTCGTGGGCGAACGGGCAGCAACGGCGCGAAGCGCTGCGAATCTCAGAGGATGCGCGCCGAACTCCCGCTCGACCTCGCCCTGCGTCCGTTCACGACTTCCGAAGGTGAGGCGCGCGGCCTGAGCGAGAAGCGGATGCGGTGCGCCGACCTCATCGTGCCGGTGCGTGGAGTTCGGATGCCCGCCGAGGACGCGAAATCGCTCCTCCAGCGGTGCGCGGCCCTCGAGCTGCATCTCAGTCACCCGAATGTCGCGTTCAGCCACGCGACGGCGGCGGAACTGTGGGGGATGCCGCTGCCGTTTCGGGTGCAATCGCCCGCCGTTCTGCACGTGGTCGTCTGGGGTGGGGTGTATCCGCCGCGAGTACGGGGAGTCGTCGGACATCGTGCGGCGGCCGCCCCGACGGCGAGTCTGCTCGGGGGTCTGCGACTGGTGAGCCCCGCCGACGCGTGGTGCCAGCTCTCGACCCTGCTCGGTGAGACCGAGCTCGTGCAGGCCGGCGATCGGCTGGTGGGCAGGCCGCAACCGCTCACCACGTTCGACGAGATCGACGCCGCGATACAGCGGTATGGGTCACGGCGCGGATGCCGCATGCTTCGCGCCGCCCGCGAACATCTGCGGTCCGGTTCCGAGTCGCCGAGGGAGAGCACGCTCCGGCTCGAGGCGATCGCCGCGGGGTTTCCCGAGCCCGAATCGAACGGGGTGATCCGGCTGCGGTCGGGACGGGAGACGCATGGTGATCTCGTCTTCCGCGAGTGGATGGTGCTGCTCGAGTACGACGGTGACCACCACCGCGAGGACGACGTGCAATGGGAGCGCGATGTCGATCGGCTGAACGAGCTCGCCGGCAACGGGTGGCTCGTGATCCGCGTGAGCAAGCAGTCCCGAGCGGACGCCTGGTCACGTCAGCTCGCCGAAGCCCTGCGGCTCAGGGGCTGGGGCGGCTCGCCTCGCGTCGTCGTCTGAGGCGACTGCGGGCGAACTCGCCGGCGCTCGCCACGGGGGTTGCGCCCCGCTCGTCGAGAGTGCAGTCGTCGCCCCGAAGCAGGGCGACGGCTGCACTCTCGTTGAGTACGCAGCGTCGTGGTGGGCGTCGAGCGTGCACTCCCCGCCCGGACGCGGGCGGGGAGTGCACTCTCGACGAGCGAGGCGGGCGGGGTGAGCGACACACCCGCCGCGCCGCAGGCGCGCTCGGCTAGCCTCGACACATGGACGCCGTTGTCGCCGAAGCTGCTGCTGCCGCCGTCGCAGCCGCCGACCGCGCCGACCTCCGCGCGGGCATCGTGACGCGCGAGGCCGCCGAGCACGAGATCCACGCGGTGCTCGATCGGTTCGAGGCGACGTGGGGCGAGGGGCGCGGGCCCGACCACTCGATGATCCGGGCGCTCGCGCACGCGGGGGCGACGGTGCTCGTCGCGGTCGCCGACGACGAGGGCGGGGTGGATGCCTCGGCGACGCCGCCGTTCGCGAAGCCGGGCGAGCTGCTCGGCGCGACGCTCGGATTCCTCGGCTGGAACGAGGGCCTCCACCTGCACTCCCATATGAACGCCGTGGCCCCCGCGGCGCGCGGCCACGGCATCGGGCTCGCGCTCAAGCTCCGCCAGCGGGCGATCTGTCTCGACCACGGCGTCGACGAGATCCGCTGGACGTTCGACCCCCTCATCCGCCGCAACGCGCGCATGAACCTCGTGCGCCTCGGCGCCGAGGTCGCCGCCTACCTGCCCGAGTTCTACGGCGTGCTCGGTGACCAGATCTCGGGCGCCGACCGCAGCGACCGCTTCGAGGTGCGCTGGCGGCTGACCTCGCCGCGCGTGCGTCGAGCCCTCGCCGGAGACGCGCCGCCGCCCTGGACGGGGGAGTCGGGCTTCGCGCTCGTGCCCGACTTCGAGGCACTGCGGCGGGATGCCGCTGCCGATGCGGCACGTCTGCGCGAGGCATCCGTGCGCGCGTTCACCGCCATGGCTCGGCAGGGGCTCCGCCCCGAGCTCGACGCCCACGGCGACTACGTGTTCACCCCCGACGATGCCGACGCAGGCACCGAGCCCCGCGCCCACGCCGAACCCGGCACCGCCCCGACGCCCGAGGAGGCACGATGACGAAGGCGACGACGATCGAGGCGATCGAGCTGCACCGCATCGAGGTGCCGCTGGTGCGGCCGTTCGAGACGAGCTTCGGCCGAGAGACGGTGCGGGAGGCGTTGCTCGTGCACGTGCGAACCGACGCCGGCGAGGGCTGGGGCGAGTGCGTGGCCGGCCGGGAGCCGTTCTACTCGTCCGAGTGGGTCGACGGCGCGGCATCCGTGATCGAACGGTTCCTCGGCCCGGCCCTGCTCGAACCGACGGCGGCTCACCACGCGCCCGACGCCGCCCATCGCGAGGCGCCTGTGACCGGTGCCGACGACGCACCCGACGGTCCTCGCAACCGCGGCGCCTCGGTGCCGCTCGCGCGATCGGTCTCTGGCTCGCTCGCGTTCGTCGCAGGGCACCGCATGGCGAAGGCCGCGCTCGAGTCGGCGGTGCTCGATGCCGAGCTTCGCGCGCAGGGCAGGTCGATGGGCGAGGCGTTCGGTGCGGAGCGCGAGTGGGTCGACTGCGGGGTCTCGGTCGGGATCGCGCCGACCCTCGAGGAGCTGCTCGACGAGGTCACCGGATACCTCGAAGACGGCTACCGGCGCATCAAGCTCAAGATCAAGCCCGGGTGGGACGTCGTGCCCGTCGCGGCCGTGCGCGAGCTCATGGGGCGCGGCGGCCTGCTGCAGGTCGACGCGAACACCGCGTACACGGGCGACGACATCCCGCTGCTCGCGAGCCTCGACGCCTTCGACCTGCTGCTCATCGAGCAGCCGTTCGCCGAGGAGGACATCGCCGCGCACGCCCGCCTCGCGGCCGCCTGCGAGACGCCCGTCTGCCTCGACGAATCGATCCTGGATGCCGCGACCGCGGTCGACGCGATCGACCGCGGTGCGACGAGCGTCGTCAACATCAAGCCGGGCCGCATGGGCGGCTACCTCGAGGCGCTGCGCGTGCACGACGCCTGCCGCGAGCTCGACGTGCCCGTGTGGTGCGGGGGCATGCTCGAGACCGGCATCGGACGCGCCGCGAACGTCGCGCTCGCCGCGCTGCCCGGGTTCACCCTGCCGGGCGATACCTCCGCCTCCGACCGGTACTACGCCGACGACGTGACCGAGCCGTTCGTGCTCGGCGACGGCGAGCACCGCGGGCAGCTCCGGGTGCCCGACGGGCCGGGCACCGGGGTCACCGTGCGCACCGACCTCGTGCGCGAGTGGGCGTCGCGGCCGCCCGTCGAAGTGACGCGCGGCTGACGCACCGGCGGGCACGTCACAGCACGAGGTCGGCGGCCGTCACCCCGATGCGCGTCACCGACTCGGCATGCACCGGGTCGTCGGCGATCGCGAACCACGTCGACGACAGCGCGCACCACGCCACGAGCCAGTCGCGCTGCCGCGCAGGCAGCACGCCGGTCTCGTCGACCACGATGCCGAACTGGCGCTCGAGGCGCCCGGGCAGCAGCGCGCGCGCGTGCGACGGGTTGCAGAGCAGGTTGCAGCTGTCGAACGCCGCTTCGCCGACGAGTCCCTTCGGGTCGATGACGAGCCACCCGCGCTCGCCGAAGTCGAGCACGTTGCCGTGATGCAGGTCGCCGTGCAGCACGCGGACGTCGCGCTGCGTCGACAGCAGCCGGTCGGCGTAGTCGGCGCCCTGACGGTGCAGCGGGTCGAGGTCGTCGGCGTGGGCGAACAGCTCGCGGAACCACTCCTCGAGCGGCACGAGCAGGGGCTCGCCGGCCTCGGTGAGCGTGGGCAGCTCGGCGGGGTCGAGGTGGATGCGAGCCGCCGCGGCGCAGATCACCCGCGTCGCCCCGTCGTCGTCGCCGTCGACGACCATGCGCACCAGGTCGCGGGTGCCGGTGGCGCGCTCGAGCAGCACCGCGCCGCCGTCCCGTTGCAGGACCCGTGCGGCACCGCGCCCGTCGAGCAGCTCGAGCAGTTCGGCGCCGCGCTCCTCCTCGTCGACGTGGGCGATCTTGAGCATCGCCGGAAGCCCGTCGCGCGTGCGCACGGGTATGAGCGTGCTCGACGCGGTCGTCTGCGGATCGCCCTCGGGATGCAGGCGCCAGCGGTGCAGCCACTCGACGTCGGCGTGATGGCCGGGGTCGACGGGACCGAGGTCGCTCACGAGGTGCGGCCGGTCGTGCCCGCGTCGGGGCGATCGTCGGAACGCGTGCCCGGCCGGCCGCCGGGGAACGAGAGCGAGCCGTCCTCGTCGCGGTACTTCGCCCACGGGTCGTAGTCGACCTCGAGCGGCTCCTGCTCCGGCCGCTCGGCCTCGGGCACGTGCTGCAGGTTCACCCGGATGCGGTACCAGAGCGACGAGCTCCCGCGCATGCCGTCGACGAGCACGTCGGCCGGCTCGAGGCGGGCGACGACGTCGGGATGCCGCTCCTTCCACCGCTCGAGGCCGTCGAGCGCCTCGGGCTTCGTCTTGGCGCGGGCGATCTCGATGAGCGGCATCGTCGACCGGCGCTGCCCGGAGCCGTCGCCGGAGCCGCGACGCGGCGGCTTCTCGGCGGGTCCGAGTTCGTCGGCGAGCCGAAGCAGCCCGTCGAGGCGGCCGGTCGCCTCGTCGATGCCGGCCGCGGCGTCGCCGCGCTCGGCGAACCGCTCGAGCACCGTTGCGACGGTGAAGCGCTCGGGCCGGCTCTCGCGCACCTCCGACCAGTCGAGCGGGGTCGAGACACGGGCGTCGGGCAACGGACGCACCGAGTACGCCGACGCGACGGTGCGGTCCTTCGCGTTCTGGTTGAAGTCGACGAACACGCTCTCGCCGCGCTCCTCCTTCCACCACCGCGCCGATGCGAGTCCGGGTGCACGCGCCTCGACCTCCCTCGCGAGGGTCTCGGCGGCGAGGCGCACCTCGGGATACGTCCACTCGGGCGCGATGCGCACCGAGATGTGGATGCCGCGCGAGCCTGAGGTCTTCGGCCAGCCGACGAGCCCCACGTCGTCGAGCACCTCGCGTGCGACGAATGCGACGTCGACGATCTGCGACCAGTCGACGCCGGGCATCGGGTCGAGGTCGACGCGCAGCTCGTCGGGGTGGTCGAGGTCGTCGGCTCGCACCGGGTGCGGGTTCAGGTCGATGCATCCGAGGTTCACGACCCAGGCGAGCGCGGCGGCGTCGTTCACGACCACCTCTTCGGCGGAGTTGCCCGAGGCGTAGTGCAGGGTCGCGGTCTCGATCCAGTCCGGCCGCTTGTCGGGCGCGCGCTTCTGGAAGAAGGCCTCCTGGTCGATGCCCTTGACGAAGCGCTTGAGCACCATCGGGCGGCCGCCCGCCCCGCGCAGCGCACCATCGGCGACCGCGAGGTAGTAGTTCACGAGGTCGAGCTTCGTGAGTCCCGGCTCGGGGAAGACGACCTTGTCGGGGTGCGAGATGCGCACCTCGCGACCGTCGACGTCGATGACCTCTTCCGCTCGCGCTGCAGGGCTCACGCTCTTCACCCTAGGTCGGCCGGGTCGCCGGAGGGAACCCCCGCTCGGGTCGCCTGCGCCGCGGCAGCGTATCGGCGCGGGGTCTCGCCGATGACCGCGCGGAACTCGCGGGTGAAGTGCGCCTGGTCGGCGAAGCCGAGTTCCGCGGCGAGGTCGGCGAGCGAGGGCGGGTGGTCGGCCGCGAGCCGATGCGCGGCCTCCTGCATGCGGTAGCGGCCGATGAGCCATTTCGGCGTGAGGCCGATCCGGGCGCGCACGAGGCGTTCGAGCGCGCGGAGTCCGAGCCCGCTCGCCTCGGCCAGCTCGCTCGCCCGCAGGATCGTGCGATCGGTCTCGGCGAGCTCGACGACCCGGGCCGCGAGGGCCGCGTCGGGATCGAGCGAGATCTGCTGCCCGGCGAGCCAGTCGGCGAACGCCGCAACCGCCTCGTCGTCGTGACCGGCCTCGGCGGCCGACCGGACCCGGGCGACACCGGCTTGGGTGCCCTGCAGCAGCAGCGCCTCGACCGGAACCGAGCCGCCCACGAGCGCGCGGAGCTCGCCCGGGACGATGAGGCCCGCGACGCCGGGCTGCAGGAGGGCGCCGACGGCCCACCCCTCGCCCTCGAGGCGGGAGACGCCGCGCCCGACCGACGGCCCGTGCAGCGCCGCGTCGTCGGGCTCGACGACGAGGTTCGCCGAAGGGTACTCGAGCACGCCCTGCTCGACGACGACGCCGGCGGGCAACCGCCACCGGGGCACCCAGAAGTGCCGCACGAGGTGCGCGACCGCGGGCGGCGCCGGGAACCGCGCGAGCCGAACCGGCGCCGCGGCAGCGTGCTGGGCGGCCGCGTCGGCTGCGATCGGTGCGAGCCCCGGCTCGTCGGGTCTCGGCGCGAGCACGCCCTTGTCGGCGGCGCCGGCGCGCGTGCGCCAGTAGTCCGAGGGCTGCATGGTCCGATTATGGCGTCGCCCCCCGACAGCCGGCACCTCGCGTCCACCGACGACGACACCCGTGTCGCGTTTCTGCAAGACGCCGGCCACGAGGCATCCGTACCGTCGAACCGAATCAACCCGAACGAATCGAACAGCACCAGAGAGCGGAGAACCGACCATGTCCGACTTCGAGATGACCCTGTACGTCGCGGCCGAGCCGCAGCGGGTATGGGACGCGATCACCGGCGACGAGGGCAGCCGAGCCGTCATGTGGGGCTCGGTGCTGCGCGGCGAGCTCGCCCCGGGCGAGCGGTACGAGTACGTGGGTCCGGGCCAGGACGGCGACGAGACCGTGCACGTCTACGGCGAGGTCCTCGCCGCCGAGCCGGGTGCGCTGCTGCAGCTCTCCGAGCATCCCGGGCCCACCTACCGCGAGAACCACGCCGAGCTGCGCAGCCGCATGACGTGGCGCATGAGCCCGGCGGGCGACGCGCTCACGAAGCTCACGTTCACGAACGACGAGTGGAGCGAGGGCCACCCGGCCGAGGCCGAGACCGCGGAGACGTGGCCGCTCGTGCTCTCGAGCTTCAAGTCGTGGATCGAGACGGGGCGCGCGCTGCCGTTCCCGGCGTGAGCCGCCGCGCCCGTCCCGGCCGGCGCCAAGCCCGGCCGGGCCGGGCGCCCGCCCCGTCAGAGCTTCGTGAGCTTCTTCGGGTCGGGCGTCTGGATGCCCTCCCAGCCGCGCCGCTGCCCGCTCGTGCCCGGGCGGGTGCTCGCGGCGTCGCGCGAGCGGTACACGATGTACGGCCGGAACAGGTAGCCGACCGGGGCCGAGAACACGTGCACGAGCCGCGTGAACGGCCACAGCGCGAACAGCAGCGTCGCGCACAGCACGTGCAGCTGGAACATGAGCGGCACCCCGGCCATGAGCTCGGGCTGCGGCTGCAGGAGGATGAGGCTGCGGAACCACGGACCGACCGTGCCGCGGTACTCGTAGCCCGGTCCGAGCACCTGGTACATGACGGTCGCGAGGGTGCCGAACAGGATCACGGCCCCGAGGAAGACGTACATGACCTTGTCCATGCGCGTCGTCGCGAGGAAGACCGGCCCCACTGTGCGGCGCCGGTAGATGAGGATGACGAGCCCCGCGATCGTGAGCACGGCGGCGGCCGTGCCGAGCACCGTCGCGCCCAGGTGGTACAGGTGCTCGTCGATGCCGATCGCGTAGAGCCATTCGCGGGGGATCAGGAGGCCGACGACGTGCCCGGCGATCACCATCAGGATGCCGAGGTGGAACATCGGCGAGCCCCAGCGCAGCAGACGGTTCTCGTAGGTCTGGCTCGACCGCGTCGTCCAGCCGAACTTGTCGTACCGGTAGCGCCAGATGTGCCCGACGACGAACACCGCGAACGCCGCGTACGGCAGCGCGACCCAGAGCAGCACGTTCCAGGCGTCGTTCATGCGCGGACCTCCTCGTGCGCGGCGCCGACGGGCGCATACGGTGCCGTTGCGGACCGGCCGGGCATCCCGAGGAACGACAGCCCGACCATCTCGGCCGGCGGCCCCTCGGTCACGAGCGCGAGGTAGCGCTCGCGGGTCTCCTCGTCGAGCTCGGGCAGCGACCGGCAGACGGCCCGCACGAGCCCGGCCCACCGGCTGCCCTGCTTCTCGAGGGCCTCGCGCAGCACCTCGAGCCCGTCGCGGTGCGCGGCGATGAGCTCGGATGCCTCGGGCGAGTCGCTGCGCGCCGAGAACTCGAGCACGGCCGGCAGGAAGTCGGGCAGCTCATCGGCGTCGAACTCCCACCCGGCCGCCCGGTACGTCTCGATGAACGAGACCAGCGCGGCGCCGCGCTTGCGGGTGTCGCCCGCCTGGAAATACGTCAGGTAGAGGCAGCACTTGCGCTTGAGGTCGAACGTCGCGACGTACTCGGCCTCGAGCTCGACGGCGGGCGTCGCCGCCGCGTACTCGAGGAACGCCGCGAACTCGCGCGACAGTTCGGCGGGCAACGCGGAGAGGGATGCCTCGACCGCCGCAGCGCGTTCGGCGAAGCCCGCACCGGGATAGTCGAGCAGCAGCGACGCCGCCATGTGCGCGAGGCGACGCTGGTCGTCGCTCAGCGCGAGGCGGCGTCCTGCCGACGGCGGCACGGAGCCGGGGCGGCGGAAGACGAGCGGCAGCCTGGCCATCACTCGCCCCCCTCGCCCCCGCCTGCGCCCTTCGGCGGGAACAGCCCCTGCGGCGAGCCGTTGCCGTCCCAGTTGAGCAGGTTCACCCGGCCCGGCGTCGACGGCCGGTCGGCGGTCTGCCGGTTCTTCAGCGCGTGGAAGTTCTCGACCGCGACGGGCACCTGCTGGCCGCTCGACGAGCCGAAGGGCCCTGCGCCGCCCATGCCGGGGCCGCCGTCGTAGTCGAGCGAGCACGCGAGCTCGTCGAGCTCGCGTGCCTGTTCGGTGTGCGCGGCGGGGATGACGTAGCGCTCCTCGTACTTCGCGATCGCGAGCAGCCGGTACATCTCCTCGAGCGTGTCGCCCGTCATGCCGACGGCGTCGGCGATGCGCTCGTCCTTGCCCTCGCCGAGGTTGATGCCGCGCATGTACGAGCGCATCGCGGCGAGCTTGCGCAGCGACGCCTCGACGGGGCGGGTGTCGCCCGCGGTGAAGAGGCCGGCGAGGTACTCGAGCGGGATCCGCAGCTTCGAGATGGCCGAGAACAGCGTCTTCGCGTCTTCGCCGTCGTTGCCCGACGAGGCGACGACGTCGACGACGGGGGAGAGCGGCGGGATGTACCAGACCATCGGCATCGTGCGGTACTCGGGGTGCAGCGGCAGCGCCACCTTGTACTCGTTGATGAGCTTGTGGATGGGGGAGCGCTGCGCGGCGTCGATCCAGTCTTCCGGAATGCCGGCCTCGCGGGCGGCCTGCACGACGGCGGGGTCGTGGGGGTCGAGGAAGACGCTGCGCTGCGACTCGAGCAGCTCGTGCTCGTTCTCGACGCGGGCCGCCTCGGCGACCCTGTCGGCGTCGTAGAGCACGAGCCCGAGGTAGCGCAGCCGCCCGACGCACGTCTCGGAGCACACGGTCGGCAGCCCGACCTCGAGGCGCGGGTAGCAGAGCGTGCACTTCTCGGCCTTGCCGGTCTTGTGGTTGAAGTAGACCTTCTTGTAGGGGCATCCCGACACGCACATGCGCCAGCCGCGGCACTGGTCCTGGTCGACGAGCACGATCCCGTCCTCCACGCGCTTGTACATCGCGCCCGAGGGGCACGAAGCGACGCACGAGGGGTTGAGGCAGTGCTCGCAGATGCGCGGCAGGTAGAACATGAACGTCTGCTCGAACTCGCTCGCGACGTGCTCCGACATGTGCTGCAGGATCGGGTCGTCCTGCATCGTCTCGCCCGAGCCGCCGAGGTTGTCGTCCCAGTTGGCCGACCACGAGATCTTCATGTCCTCGCCGGTGAGCAGGCTCTTCGGCTTCGCGACCGGCGTGTGTTCGCCCGCCGGGGCATTGAGCAGCATGTCGTACTCGTACGTCCAGGGCTCGTAGTAGTCGTGGATCTCGGGCAGCTTCGGGTTCGAGAAGATCGTCGCGAGCTTCTTGAGCCGGCCGCCCGAGCGGAGCTTCAGGCGGCCCGACTTCGTGCGCACCCAGCCGCCGCCCCACTTCTCCTGGTCTTCGTACCGTCGCGGGTAGCCGATGCCCGGGCGGGTCTCGACGTTGTTGAACCAGACGTACTCGACGCCCGAGCGGTTCGTCCACGCCTGCTTGCAGGTGACGCTGCAGGTGTGGCAGCCGATGCACTTGTCGAGGTTCATGACCATCGACATCTGCGCCATGACCTTCATCAGTACTCGACCTCCTGGCTGCGACGGCGGATCACCGTGACTTCGTCTCGTTGGTTGCCCGTCGGGCCGAGGTAGTTGAACGCGAAGGCGAGCTGCGCATAGCCGCCGATCAGGTGGCTGGGTTTCAGCAGCACGCGGGTGAGCGAATTGTGGATGCCGCCGCGGAGGCCGCTCGTCTCGGTCCGCGGCACATCCACCGTGCGGTCCTTCGCGTGGTACATGTACACCGTGCCCTCGGGCATGCGGTGCGAGACGATCGCGCGGGCGACGACGACGCCGTTGCGGTTGTACGACTCGATCCACTCGTTGTCGCGCACGCCGATCTTGTCCGCGTCCCGCGGACTCATCCAGATCGTGGGCCCGCCCCGCGAGAGCGAGAGCATGAAGAGGTTGTCCTGGTACTCGGAGTGGATCGACCACTTCGAGTGCGGCGTGAGGTAGCGCACCGCGACCTCGGCGTGCCCGGCGGCGGCAGGGTCGCCGCTCGGCACCGTCGACCCGGGGGCCGGCGAGTCGCCGAAGAGTCGGGCGAGGTCGAGCGGCGGCCGGTAGACGGGCAGGTTCTCTCCGAGCTCGCTCATCCAGTCGTGGTCGAGGAAGAAGTGCTGCCGCCCCGTGAGCGTGTGCCACGGCTTCAGGTGCTCGACGTTGATCGCGAACGCCGTGTAGCGCCGGCCCCCGTGCTCGGAGCCCGACCACTCGGGGCTCGTGATGACCGAGACCGGCCGCGACTGCACGTCGGCGAAGCGGATGCGGCCGCCCTCGTGGTCCTCCGCGAGCTGCGCGATGCGCTGCCCGGTGCGTTGCTCGAGCTGGCGGAAGCCCTGCACCGAGAGTCGCCCGTTCGTCGTGCCCGAGAGGGCGAGGATCGCCTCGCAGACCTTGACGTCGGTGTCGAGCAGCGGCTGCCCCGTGCCCGCGCCGCGCGTCGCGACCCCGTTGAGGCGGCCGAGCTCGGCGACCTCGGGCGTCGGGTCGAACACGATGCCCTTCGTGACCATGCCGGCCTTCGCCGCGAGCGGCCCGAGCGTCGCCATCTTGTCGGCGATCGCGGTGTAGTCGCGTTCGACGACGACGAGCTTCGGCATCGTGACGCCCGGCACGAGCGGCAGCCCGTCCTCGACGATGCCGTGCGGGGTCGCCATCGCGTCGGGGGTGTCGTGCATGAGGGGAGCTGCGACGAGGTCGCTGCGGATGCCGAGGTGCGTGCGGGCGTACTCCGAGAGGCGCTGCGCGATGAGGTGGAAGATCTCGAAGTCGGTCTTCGTCTGCCAGGGTGGGGCGATCGCCGGGTTGAACGAGTGCACGAACGGGTGCATGTCGGTCGACGAGAGGTCGTGCTTCTCGTACCAGGTCGCCGCGGGCAGCACGACGTCGGAGAACAGCGTCGTCGACGTCATGCGGAAGTCGGTCGTGACGAGCAGGTCGAGCTTGCCCTCGGGCGCCTCGTCGTGCCACTCGATCGAGTTCGGCCGGCGCTCGGGCGGCGCCTCGGCGGCGCGCACGGCCGAGTCGGTGCCGAGCAGGTGCTTGAGGAAGTACTCGTTGCCCTTGCCCGACGAGCCGAGGATGTTCGCCCGCCACACGTTGAGCACGCGCGGGAAGTTCGCGGGGGAGTCGGGGTCCTGGCACGCGAACTTCAGCGACCCGTCGTTCAGCGAGCCGACGACGTACTCGGCCGGCTCCTTGCCCGCGGCCCGCGCGTCGTCGACGAGGTCGAGCGGGTTGCGGTCGAAGGTCGGGTAGCTGGGCATCCAGCCGCGCTTCGCCGACTCGACGAGGCAGTCGGCGGTCGTGCGCCCGGCGAACAGGCCCGCGGCGAGGGGCGAGGCGAGCTGGTCGGCGGGCAGCCCGTCGTAGCGCCACTGGTCGGTCGCGAGGTACCAGAACGCGGTGCCGATCATCGCGCGGCCGGGCCTGGACCAGTCGCTCGCGGTGCCGTACTGCGTGTAGCCGGTGACGGGCCGCACCTTCTCCTGGCCGACGTAGTGCGCCCAGCCGCCGCCGTTCACGCCCTGGCAGCCCGTCATCGTCGTGAGCGCGAGGAACGTGCGGTAGATCGTGTCGGAGTGGAACCAGTGGTTGGTGCCGGCGCCCATGAGGATCATCGAGCGGCCGCCCGACCGCTCGGCGTTGTCGGCGAATTCGCGCCCGATGCGCTCGGCCTGCTCGGCCGGCACCCCGGTGATCTCCTCCTGCCAGGCGGGCGTGCCGGGGCTCGAGGGGTCGTCGTACCCGGCCGGCCAGGTGCCGTGCAGCCCGTCGCGGCCGACGCCGTACTGCGCGAGCAGCAGGTCGAACACGGTCGTCACCGTGCGGCCCGCGACCTCGATCGTCGGCACCCCGCGGCGAACGACGCCCGCGCCGCCCTCGTGCTCGGCCCCGAGTGCGGGGGCGACGTCGAAGCGCGGCAGGTCGACGGCCGCCGTCGCGCCGAGCCACGCGGCGTCGTCCATGATCGAGAGCAGCGGGTCGACGCCCTCGAGGTCGAGGTTCCACCTGCCCACGTCGTCGGCGCCGAACCGGTGGCCGAGCGAGCCGTTCGGCACGACGGGCTCGCCGCCCTCGCCGAGCAGCACGGTCTTGAACGCGGCGTTCGCCGTCTCGGCCGCCTCGCCGCCGAGCTCGGCCGCGGTGAGGAACTTGCCCGGAACGAACGCGTCGCCGCGGCGTTCGAGGGTGATCAGGTACGGGGCGTCCGAGTAGGTCTTCAGGTAGTGCGCGAACCGCTCGGTGCGCCGCTCGACGAGGAACTCCCGCAGGATCACGTGCCCCATCGCCATCGCGAGCGCTGCGTCGGTGCCTGGGTGCGGCGCGAGCCACTCGTCGGCGAACTTCGTGTTGTCGGCGTAGTCGGGCGACACGGTCACGACCTTCTGCCCGCGGTAGCGCGCCTCGGTCATGAAGTGCGCGTCGGGCGTGCGGGTGACCGGCACGTTCGAGCCCCACATCATGAGATAACTCGAGTTCCACCAGTCGGCCGACTCGGGCACGTCGGTCTGGTCGCCGAACACCTGCGGGCTCGCCACCGGAAGGTCGGCGTACCAGTCGTAGAACGACTGCATCGTGCCGCCGATGAGGTTGATGAATCGTGCGCCGGCACCGTGCGACACCATCGACATCGCGGGGATCGGCGAGAAGCCCGCCACCCGGTCGGGGCCGTGCGCCTTGATCGTGTGCACGTGCGCGGCCGCGATGATCTCGAGCGCCTCGTCCCAGCTCGCGCGCACGAGGCCGCCCTTGCCGCGCGCCCGCTTGTAGGCCCGGGATGCCTCGGGGTCGGTGACGAGCGCCTCCCAGGCGAGCACGGGGTCGCCGCCGACGCGGGCCTTCGCCGCCCGGTACCGCTCGAGCAGCACACTGCGCAGGTAGGGGTAGCGCACACGCGTCGGCGAGTACGTGTACCAGCTGAACGCGGCGCCGCGCGGGCAGCCGCGGGGCTCGTACTCGGGCGAGTCGGGGCCGACCGACGGGTAGTCGGTCTGCTGCGTCTCCCACGTGATGATGCCGTCCTTCACGTACACCTTCCACGAGCACGAGCCCGTGCAGTTGACGCCGTGGGTCGAGCGCACGACCTTGTCGTGCGACCACCGGTCGCGGTAGAAGACGTCGCCCGCGCGGCCGCCCTCGAGGGTCACGGTGCGCAGGTCGGGGGAGACCTCGCCGGGCCGTACGAATCGGCCGAGCTTGACGAGGGCGTCGGCGAGCGCGCCGTCGGTGGCTGGACCGCTCGAACTCGGGGGCGTCTGACTCACGAAGGCCTCCTCGCCTGTGCGGCGAACGCCGTGGTACCGGCGCTGCCGGGGTTGTCGCTCAGTGCGGACACTACCGACCGTATGGGGCGCGACGGCGGTCTGTCGAGGCGTTTCACCGGGTTTATTCGAGGTTCGCGAACTCGGTCGAAATGGCTGGCCAACGGGGTCATCCGCCCGGTACTGTCGGGCGCAGCGGCGGGTACGCCGGCGGATCGCACCGATCGGGGGCAGCGTTGAGCGAGGCATCGAAGCAGGCGACGACGGCATCGGCGACGCAGGGCGAGCCGCCGCTCAGGGGGCAGTTCGCACAGGTGCTGCTGGCCACGTTCGCCTCGGCGATCGGGTTCTGGGCGTGGATGCTCATCGCGCCGATGCAGAAGACCTACGCGACCGAGATGGGACTCGACGAGGGGCAGATCTCGCTCATGCTCGCGACGCCCGTGCTCGTCGGCGCGCTCGGCCGCATCGTGACCGGTGCCATGACCGACCGCTTCGGCGGACGCAGGATGTTCACCATCGTGCTGCTCGGCTCGGTGCCTGCCGTGCTGCTCGTCGCGCTCGCCGGCGAGATCAAGAGCTTCCCGCTGCTGCTCGTCGCCGGGTTCTACCTCGGCGTCGCGGGCACGATCTTCGCCGTCGGCGTGCCGTTCTCGAGCGCGTGGTACGAGGCGAAGCGGCGCGGTTTCGCAACCGGCGTGTTCGGCATGGGCATGATCGGCACGGCGATCTCGGCGTTCCTGACGCCCCGCCTCGCCGAGTCGATCGGCTACCTGCCCACGCACCTGCTCATCGCCGGGATCATGGTGGCGACCGCGATCGTCGTCTGGCTGTTCCTCCGCGACTCGCCCCGCTGGGAGGCGAGCCGGCAACCGCTCGTGCCGAAGGTCGTCGGTGCGTTGAAGCTCCCCATCACGTGGGAGATGGCGTTCCTCTACGGCATCGTGTTCGGCGGCTTCGTCGCCTTCTCGACGTTCCTGCCGAAGTACCTCACGACGATCTACCCCGACGAGGTCGACCCGGTCGGCGCGGGCACCCGCACCGCGCTCTTCGCGGCCGCGGCCGTGATCGCTCGGCCGATCGGCGGCACGCTCGCCGACCACGTCGGCCCGAAGGTGATCTCGCTCATCTCGCTCGCCGGCATCGTCTCGCTCGCGTACATCGTCGGCCAGCAGCCGCCCGAGGGCATCGTCACCGGGGTCACGTTCATCCTGATGGCCGCTGCGATGGGCCTCGGCATGGGTGCCGTCTTCGCATGGGTGGGTCCGTCGACGCCGAACGACAAGGTCGGCGCGGTGACGGGCGTGGTCGCCGCTGCGGGCGGCCTCGGCGGCTACTTCCCGCCGCTCGTGATGGGCGCGACGTACGACGCCGAGACCAACTCGTACGCGCTCGGGCTGTGGCTGCTCGTGCTCGTGGGCGCGGTCGCCCTCGTGGTCGCGGGAATGCTCCGCGACGCGCGCCCGGGTTCGGCGACGAGGGCCCCCGGCCCTGCGCCGTCCCCTCGATAGGATCGCGGCATGGCCGATGACGCGGTGAAGCAAGCTCAGGAGGCGGCCGCCGCTGCGGCCGAGGCGGCGAAGGCCCTGCAGGCGCAGGCGGAGGCCGCGATCAAGGCGGCCGAAGAGGCGGCGGCGCTCGCGAAGGCGGCCGCCGAGGCGGCGAACGCCGGGGATGCCGCCGCAGCGGCGCCCGCGGAGACCGAGGCGCCGGCCGCCGAACCCGCCGACGAGGCGCCGGCCGCCGAACCGGCACCCGTCGCACCGGCCGCGACCGCGCCGCCGGCCGAGCAGCCCTCGCCCGAGGCATCCGGCCCGCTCGACGCGAAGCACGTCGAGGCGATCCGCAGCGGGTACGCCTTCGAGGGCCCAGCCCTCGAGATGGGTGCGCTCGTCAATGGCGAGGCGATGCCAGACGTGCCCGTGCGCATCCCCATCGCGATGACGAACCGGCACGGGCTCGTCGCCGGCGCCACCGGCACCGGCAAGACGCGCACGTTGCAGGTGCTCGCCGAGCAGCTCTCGGCGGCCGGCGTCGCGGTGTTCGCCGCCGACATCAAGGGCGACCTCTCGGGCGTCGCGACGCCCGGCGAGGGCAACGAGAAGCTCCTGAAGCGCACCGCCGGCATCGGCCAGGACTGGGCGGCGGCGAGCTTCCCGACCGAGTTCTTCTCGCTCGGCGGGGTCGGCCGGGGCGTGCCGATCCGCGCCACGATCTCGGGCTTCGGGCCGCTGCTGCTCTCGAAGGTGCTCGGCCTCAACGACACGCAGGAGTCGAGCCTCGGCCTCGTCTTCCACTACGCGAACGCGAACAACCTGGCGCTCCTCGACCTCGAAGACCTGCGCGCGGTGCTCGCCTACCTCGTGAGCGACGAGGGCAAGCCCGAGCTCGAGGGTCTCGGCGGCCTCTCGAAGGCGACGGTCGGGGTCATCCTGCGCGAGCTCATCACGTTCGCCGACCAGGGCGCCGACGTCTTCTTCGGCGAGCCCGAGATCGACACCGCCGAGTTCCTGCGCACCACGCCCGACGGCCGGGGCGTCATCAGCCTGCTCGAGGTGCCCGGCGTCGCCGACAAGCCGGCGCTCTACTCGACGTTCCTCATGTGGCTGCTCGCCGACCTCTTCACCGACCTGCCCGAGGTCGGCGACCTCGACCAGCCGAAGCTCGTGTTCTTCTTCGACGAGGCGCACCTGCTGTTCAAGGACGCGTCGAAGGAGTTCCTCGCCCAGATCACGCAGACCGTTCGGCTCATCCGTTCGAAGGGCGTCGGCGTCTTCTTCGTGACGCAGACCCCGAAGGACGTACCGGGCGACGTGCTCGCGCAGCTGGGCTCGCGGGTGCAGCACCAGTTGCGCGCGTTCACGCCCGACGATGCGAAGGCGCTGCGCGCGACCGTGTCGACCTATCCGAACTCGGGCTACGACCTCGAAGAGACGCTCACCGTGCTCGGCACCGGCGAGGCCATCGTCACGGTCATGAACGAGAAGGGCGCCCCGTCGCCCGTCGCCTGGACCCGGCTGCGCGCCCCGCAGGCGTCGATGTCGCCGTCGCCCGACGCCGCGATCGACGCGGCCGTCGCCGCCTCGCCGCTGTCGGCGAAGTACTCGACGGGCATCGATCGCGAGTCCGCGCACGAGATCCTGACGAAGAAGCTCGCGGATGCCGCCGCCAAGGTCGAGGCCGAAGAGGCCGCGGCGGCCAAGGCGAAGGCCGACGCCGACTACGCGAAGATGCAGGCGAAGATCCAGGCCGACGCGGCGAAGGCCGACAAGAAGGCGCAGGCCGAGTACGACCGGGTCATGAAGCAGACGTCGGGCGGCTCGCGGTCGCGCTCCTCGTCGCGGTCGCGCTCGAAGGAGAAGTCGGCGCTCGAGGAGGTGCTCGGCTCGCGCACGACCCAGACGGTGCTGAAGCAGGTCATCACGGGCATCTTCGGAATGGCCAAGCGCCGCTGATGGCCTTCGCGATCCGCCCGTACCGCCCCGACGACCGAGACGACGTCGCGCTGATCTGCCTGCGCACGGCGGCGGCGGGCCGCGACGCGACGGGCGTGTACTCCGACGATTCGCTCATGCCCGAGGTGTTCGCGCTGCCTTACGTCGAGTACGCACCCGAGCTCGTGTTCGTCGTGGCCGACGACGAGCGCGCCGCCGGGTACGTGATGGCCGTCGCCGACACGGCCGACTTCGTCGACTGGTGGCGACGCGAGTGGACACCGGGCTTCGCCGCGCGGCATCCCGTCGCCGCTCCGCCGACCGCGCACGCGCCCGCGTTCACCGAGGCGGCCCTCATCGACGCCGGCATGCATCCCGAGCGCATGCTCATCGACGAGCTCGACGACTACCCGGCGCACCTGCACATCGACCTGCTGCCCGAGCTGCAGGGGCAGGGCTGGGGGCGGCGGCTCATCGACACGGTGCGCGGCGCCCTCGCCGAGCGCGGGGTCGCGGCGCTCCACCTCGGCCTCGCCGCCGAGAACACGGGCGCGCGGGCGTTCTACGATCGGCTCGGGTTCCACGAACTGCCGTCGAGCACGCCCGGCTCGCCGAAGCTCGGCATCGCGACGAGCGGGAGCAACCCGTCGGTCGGGTAGCGCGAAGCGCGTCTCGAGACCACCGAGCCGCGAGGCTCAGGCCATGAGCGAGCGGCGCTCGAACCAGTAGAGCAGCCCCGGGTCGCTCTCGCGCAGTTCGGCGAGGGTGACCGGGTCGGGGCGGGTGACCTCTTCGACGTCGAGCGCCGGCGCCACGACGTCCATGGCCGCGGCGTCCCAGAACCGGCCGCGCATGCGGAACCGGCCGCGACCGCCGCGGCAGACCACGAACAGCTCGTCGGTCGTCTCGAGGCTGTTCGGCCGGTAGAGCTGCACGCGCAGCACCTTCTCGACGTCGCGGGCGGCGACGACGGTGGTCGCGCCGAAGAATCCGCGCTCGACGAGCCCCTGGCGGCTGATCGAGACCCGCGTGCGGCGGTAGGCGATCCAGGCGAGGCACATGAGCACACCAACGACCGCGGCCGTGGCGGCGACGACCGGCCATGAACCCGTCGGGTCGAGCACCCACAGCTCGACCGCGAGCAACGGAAGCACGAGCGCCGCCGCGGCGACTCCGTAGCTCCATCCGAGCGAGCGACGAGGCCTCAGGGTGATCACCCTGAGGCCGTCGCCCCCTGCTGCCGCTGCGCCGATGGAGGAGCCCCCTGCGTCCCCACTCCTCGTGTCCACCTGTGCCGCTGACATCTCTCACATCATGCGCCGCGCGGGCGACGCGCGCTATTCGGCATTAATGAGGACACGACGGGGGACCGGGACGCTCGGCAGCACGACGAGGCAGGTCGGGCGACGCCCGGAGGAGAGGGAAGGAAGCGAATGTGCCGGCGTCGTGGGGTCAACGAGAACGCCGTCGTCTTCGTCGACATCTCGGGCCCTCACGACCCGGCTCAGGACAGCATAGGCGTTGCCGGCGACAGTTCGGTGCACCGTGGTGGGACGCAGCATCGGGCCCATCGTGTTCGAACTAGGATGCTCCTGACTCGCGCGGTACCCCCTGTGCGACCCACCCGTTTGGAGACCATGTGGCGACGCCGCCCGACCTCACCGTCGACGAGACGGTGGAGACCTTCGATTCCCGAATCATCCGGCTGCTCGGCGAGCTCGCGACACTGCTCGAGGGTGGGGGTCGCGCGGCGTGGGCGCGAAGCATGCGCGTCGATGCGGCACGTCTTGCAGACGGCGACGACGACGCGGTGCCCGCGCTGCGACGGTATTTCTCCGATGAGCCCAGGCTCCTGTCGGTCCAGCTCGGCGACCTCGACGAGCAGCGCCGCTTCGAGTCGATGGTGATGCGGCTGCACACGCTGCTCGATGAGCGCGATGCTCGGCGTGCGTGGGCGTCGGATCCGCGACGCGAGGTGCCCGGCAAGACGCTCGGCATCGTCGGGTTCGTGCTCGCGCTCGTCGGCGGTCTGAATCTCGTCGGGCTGATCCTCAGTTGGGTGGCCCTCGTCCAGTCGAAGCGTGCGGGCGCGAAGAACCCGCTCGCGCTCGCCGGCGTGATCATCGGCGCCGCCGGCGTCGTCTTCGTCATCGTCATGCTGGCGTTCGCTGCTCGCAGCTTCATCGACCTGTTCGAGACGTGCGCCCGGCTCGGCACCGGCGTTCACGAGATCGGCGATTCGGTCTACACCTGCACGCCGACCTCGGCGAACGTCCACACCGCCGGCTGAGCCGACCGATTTCGGTGGACCCGGGAGCGTGCCGGGACGAAGAACGCCCCTCATCGAGAGACGAGGGGCGTCATCGAGCGCATGAATATCTTGGCGGAGGATGGGGGATTCGAACCCCCGAGGGCTTTCACCCAACACGCTTTCCAAGCGTGCGCCATAGGCCACTAGGCGAATCCTCCAGTGACCCCCCACGCACCCGCCAGAGCCCGGTTACCCTTGCTGCGTTTCCGCCCTGGGGGAGTTGGCCTGGATAGCGCCACGTGGGGAGCCTCGGACAGTCTACCCGAGTCACGGGCGCTCGCTGTACGCGGGGCGGCGGCATCAGTCGGCGGGCCGGGATCCTCGGCGATGGGAAGCCGCGGACCGTTGAGCAGGAGCATCCGACATGCACCGCCGATATCGGGCCTGCATGTCGGATGCTCCTCCTCGAGCGCCGCGCTACCGGCGCGCCGCCCGCGCTGCGAGATACGCGTCGAACGCCTCGCGGCTCGTCTTGCCGGGCACGTACCCGAGCTCCGACTTCAGCCGGTCGTTCGCGAGCACGGGGCGGTACTGCAGGAACCCGACGCGCTCGGGCCCGTGCACGGTGAGGCGCAGTGCGCGCCCCGCGCGCAGCGCGAACCCGAGCATTCCGGGCGACAGGGTGAGCACCGGCTTGCCGAGCGCATCGGCGATCTCGTGCACGGTCACCCTGCCGTCGCCGGCGACGTTGAACTCGCCGGTCACGTCGCCGGTCGCGCCGGCGACGATCGCTCCGACGACGTCGTCGACCCACACGAACACGAACGGGCTGTCGGATCCGCGGATCGCGAGGATTCGCGGGCCGTCCCAGAGTGCGGTGATCTGGTTCGCGACGGTCGGGCCGAGGATGGTGCCGATGCGCAGCACGACCTGTCCGAGCGCGGGATGCGCGACCCGGTAGCCGGCGAGCATCTCCTCGACGAGCCGCTTGTGGCGCGAGTAGCTGAACTCCTCGTTGCCGCGGATCGCGTCGCTCTCGACGAGCCACTCGGGGTTGTCGGCGTGGTAGCCGTAGGCGGCGCCCGACGACGACACGACGATGCGCGAGACCCCGTACGCGACGGCGGCGTCGAGCACGTTGCGCGTGCCGTCGACGTCGACCCGGTACTCGATCTCCTCGTCGAGCGCGCCCGGGTTCACGATCGCCGCGAGGTGCACGATCGTGTCGATGCGGTGCCGCGCGACGACGGCGGCGACCGCCTGCGCGTCGGTCACGTCGCACGACTCGACGACGACGCCGTCTGGGGTGTTCGCGGGCGGGCGCACGTCGCCCGAGACGACCAGTTCGGTGAGGGGATGCCGCGCCAGCGCGGCGACCGCGGAGGAGCCGAGGAACCCCGACCCGCCGGTCACGAGCACGCGCCTCATTCGGCGGCCTCGCTTCCGGCAGGTTCGGCGGGGCCGGTGGTCTCGACACGCTCGCTGCGCTCGCTCCTCGACCGACCGGAGTCCGCCGGCGCCGAGGCATCCGCCCGCTTCTTCGAATGCCGCGCCCAGAACGAGGCGACGGCGAGGCCCGCGATGATGTCCCAGATGCCCCACCAGCCGGCGACGACGGCCATGCCGCCGAGCCCGCCGAAGAAGGCGAACACGAGCCCGAGCCCGAGGCCCGAGTTGCGGATGCCGACCTCGAACGTGATCGCCTTGCGGTCGCGCACGCCGAGTCCGCCGATGCGCGCGCTCGCGTAGCCGAGTCCGAGGGCGACCGCGTCGTGCAGGAACACCGCGACGAGCACGACCCCGATGTACGCCATGAAGATCGCCCAGTTGCCGATGAGCGCGGCGGCGATGAAGCCGACGAGTCCGAGCAGGCTGATCCAGCGGGCGTAGGGCTGCACGCGCTCGGCGAGCCGGGTCCAGCGGGCGCGGATGAGCATGCCGGCGAAGAACGGCAGGCCGATGATGAGGAAGATGTCGGCGAGCATCTGCCAGCCGTCGAGGCTCACCTGGTGCATGAGCTCGCGCGCGGTGGGGTGCAGGCTGCCCCAGAATGCGAGCGAGATGGGCAGCACGAAGATGTACACGACGTTCGACACGGCGGTCATCGACACCGAGAGGGCCACGTTGCCGCGCGATCGGTAGGTGAGCACCTGCGAGATGTTGCCCGGCGGGCAGCACGCCACGAGGATCATGCCGAGCGCGATCGACGCCTGCACGTTCAGCAGCAGGGTGAGCCCGAAGGTCACGGCCGGCAGCAGCACGAGCTGCGCGACGAGCGCGATGAGCATCGCCTTCGGCGCCTTCGCGACGGCTTTGAAGTCGTCGACGCTCGTGTCGAGCGCGATGCCGAACATGATGAGCCCGAGCACGATGTTGAGCGCCACGAGCGAGCCGGGCGTGAAGTTGAGCACGACGTCGTCGATGTTCATGCGGTCACCCCCGCGGCCTCGGCACGCGCGATGCTGCGGGCGGGGGATGCCGCGGGCAAGGTCTTGCGCAGCTTCTTGACGGTCCGCCGGTAGGCGTCCTTGTTGACGTAGTACGACATGCGGTCGAGCCCGAGGTAGTCGTAGCCGCCGGTGAGGTCGGGCCACGCGGCATCCGCGCGCCGACGGAACGCGGCCGCCTGCTCGGGCGCAGTGCCTTCGGCGGCGGCCAGGTAGGCGGCGATGAGGTCGGCCTGCTCGTAGCGGCCCTGCCAGCCGATGCCCGATGCCTCGATCATGCCGAGCACGAAGAGCCCGTTGAAGCTCGGCGGGAAGATGTTCAGGAAGAGCGACGGCGAGGCGCCCCGCCAGTTGAGATGCTCGCGCGCGACGAACGGGTAGTCGAGCTTGTAACCCGTTGCGAGCATCACGAGGTCGTAGTCGCCCGACGTCCCATCGGCGAAGTGCACCGCGTCGCCGTCGAACCGGTCGACGTCGGGCACGACGCGCAGGTCGCCCTGCCCGAGGTGGTTCAGGATCAGCGTGTTCACGATCGGGTGCGACTCGTAGATCTTGTAGTCGGGCTTCGGGAAGCCGAAGCGCACGGGGTCGCCCGTGAACGCCCTGAGCACGCGGGTGTCGACGAACTGCTTGATCGGGGCGGGCAGCGGCCGCCCCTGGTTGAGCGTGTCGGAGGGCTTTCCGAACAGGTAGCGCGGCACGAAGTAGTAGCCGCGGCGCACCGACAGGTCGATGGATGCCGCGTGGTGCACGGCGTCGACCGCGATGTCGCAGCCCGAGTTGCCGGCGCCGATGATGAGCACGCGCTTGCCGTCGAACACCTTCGCCGACTTGTACGCGCTCGTGTGCATGACCTCGCCGGCGAACTCGCCGCGGAAGGCGGGCACATTGGGCTCGGCGAGGGTGCCGTTCGCGAGGACCACCGAGGAGTAGTCGCCCTCGATCGTCTCGCCGGAGGCGTCGACCGCGGTGAGGTGCCAGCCGTTCGCACCGGGCGTCTCGCCGTCGGCGACGGGCAGCGGCTCGACCGCGGTGACGCGCGTCCCGAAGCGGAAGCGCTCGCGCAGCCCGAACTCGTCGGCGTACTCGCGGAAGTAGCCGAGCAGCTCGCGGTGACTCGGGTAGTCGGCGGTCGAGCGCATCGGGAACTCGGCGAACTCGGTCGTCGTGCGGCTCGAGATGAGGTGCGCCGACTCGTACATGGTCGATCGGGGATTGTCGATGTTCCAGAGGCCGCCGACGTCGGCGCCGGCCTCGAAACCGTCGAAGGGGAGCCCGGCGCGGGTGAGTGCTCGCGCGCCGGCGAGGCCGGAGGGGCCCGCTCCGATGAGGGCGATGGGGTTCACGGGTGGGTTTTCGGGTTCGGGTCGCACCGCTGGGGGACGGCACGGCACGGCGATGTGCCCGATCAGCATAGGCGAAGATCGTTCGGTTTCCTTACCGCCCTGGGCACGTTCCCAGCACCCGGGACGCGCCCGAGCGGACGACTCGGTGCGACGACTCGGTGTGCTCCCCGCGAACTCCCGGTCGGGCGAGGTGCCCGCCGAATAGGCTGGTGACCGTGGCGCACAGCATCTACATCTGCTCGGCCGAGGGGAACACCGGCAAGTCCACCGTCGCGCTCGGCACGCTCGACACGCTCACCCGGCGTGCGGCGAAGGTCGGCGTCTTCCGCCCGATCGCCCGGTCGACCGCCGAACGCGACTACGTGCTCGAGCTGCTGCTCGCGCACGACGGCGTCGTGCCGCTCTCGTACGACGAGGCGATCGGCGTCTCGTACGACGAGGTGCACGCCGACCCCGACGCGGCGCTCGCGACGATCGTGCGCCGGTTCAAGGCCATCGAGGGCCGCTGCGACGCGGTCGTCATCATCGGCTCCGACTACACCGACGTCGGCAGCCCGACCGAGCTCGCGTACAACGCGCGCATCGCGGCGAACCTCGGCACGCCCGTGCTGCTCGTGCTCGGCGGCCGGGTCGGCGAGAACCAGAATCGCGCCCTGAGCGAGCGCCTCGGCGACAGCGACGCCCGCACGCCCGACGAGCTCGCCCAGCTCTCCGAGCTCGCGGTCGAGGAGCTCGAGCGCGAGCACGCCTCGCTCGTCGGCGTCGTCGTCAACCGCGCCGACCCCGAGCGGCTCGACGAGATCGTCGCGGCGGTGCGCGCTGCAGGGCTCGGGCCCGCCGGGGCGGGCATCCGCCAGGCGAACGGCGCCGCCGGCGAGGCATCCGCCGCCGTCTGGGCGATCCCCGAGGACCAGTTCCTCGTAGCGCCCTCGATGCGCACGATCATGCAGGCCGTCGACGGCGAGCTGTACGCGGGCGACCCCGACCTGCTCGACCGCGAGGCGCTCGGCGTCGTGATCGCGGCGATGTCGATGGAGAACGTGCTCTCGCGGCTCATCGAGGGCTCGGTCGTGATCGTGCCGGGCGACCGCAGCGAGGTGCTGCTCGGCGTGCTGACGGCGCACTCGTCGCAGACGTTCCCGTCGGTGTCGGGCATCGTGCTGAACGGCGGGTTCCCGCTCTCCGAGCACATCGTGCGCCTCGTCGAGGGCCTGAAGGCGGGGCTGCCGATCATTCGCACCGAGCTGTCGAGCTACGAGACGGCCCTCGCGATCACGCACACCCGCGGCCGGCTCGCGGCCGAGTCGCAGCGCAAGCGCGACACGGCGCTCTCGCTCTTCGAGCACCACGTCGACGCCGACGCGCTGCTCGACCGGCTCGAGATCGCGAGCCCCGACGTCGTCACGCCGCTCATGTTCGAGTACGGCCTGCTCGAGCGGGCGCGCCGCGACCGCAAGCACATCGTGCTGCCCGAGGGCTACGACGACCGCATCCTGCGCGCCGCGGCGACGCTGCTCGCACGCGACGTCGCCGACCTCACGATCCTCGGCGAGGAGATCGAGATCCGCTCCCGCGCGATCGGGCTCGGCCTCGACATCTCGCGGGCGACCGTGCTCTCGAATCACGACTTCGTCTACGTCACGCGGTTCGCCGAGGAGTACCAGAAGCGTCGCGCGCACAAGGGCGTCACGCTCGAGCAGGCGCGCGAGCGCGTGCAGGACGTCTCGTACTTCGGCACGATGATGGTCGAGCTCGGCATGGCCGACGGCATGGTGTCGGGCGCCGCGCACACGACCGCGCACACGATCCGGCCCTCGTTCGAGATCATCAAGACGAAAGACGGGGTCGACGTCGTCTCGAGCGTGTTCCTCATGGCGCTCGCCGATCGGGTGCTCGTCTACGGCGACTGCGCGATCGTGCCCGACCCGACGGCCGAGCAGCTCGCCGACATTGCGATCTCGTCGGCGGCGACGGCCGCGCAGTTCGGCATCGAGCCGCGCGTCGCGATGCTCTCGTACTCGACGGGGGAGTCGGGCGAGGGCGCCGACGTCGACAAGGTGCGCCGCGCGACCGAGCTCGTGCGCGAACGCGCACCGCACCTCGCGGTCGAGGGGCCGATCCAGTACGACGCGGCGGCCGACGCGGCCGTCGCGCGCACGAAACTGCCCGACTCGGATGTCGCGGGGCGGGCGACGGTCTTCGTCTTCCCCGACCTCAACACCGGCAACAACACGTACAAGGCGGTGCAGCGCTCGGCGGGCGCCGTGGCGATCGGCCCGGTGCTGCAGGGCCTGCGCAAGCCCGTGAACGACCTCTCGCGGGGCGCGCTCGTGCAGGACATCGTGAACACCGTGGCCATCACGGCGATCCAGGCGGCTGAGGCCTCGTGAGCCTCGTCCTCGTCATCAACTCGGGCTCCTCGTCGCTGAAGTACCAGCTGGTCGAGGCCGAGTCGGGCCGCTCGCTCGCGTCGGGGCTCGTCGAGCGCATCGGGCGCGACGGCGGGCGGGCGAAGCACGTCGCGTCGGCGGCCGGGGCGCCGGGTGCCGAGGGGGATGCCGCCGAGGCATCCGTGACCCGCGAACGTGACGTCGACGTGCGCGATCACTTCGCGGCGTTCGACGTGATGCTCGACGCCTTCGCCGACGCGGGCCCCTCGCTCGAGACGCACCCGCCCGTCGCCGTCGGCCACCGGGTGGTGCAGGGCGGCGCGCGGTTCTTCGAGCCGACCGTGATCACCGAGCTCGTGAAGATCAACATCGACGAGCTCTCGACGCTCGCGCCGCTGCACAACCCCGCGAACCTCGAGGGCATCGAGGCGGCGCAGCGCGCGTTCCCCGACGTGCCGCACGTCGCGGTGTTCGACACGGCGTTCCACCAGACCATGCCGCCGGCGGCGTACACCTACGCGATCGACCGCGACGTCGCCGCGAAGTACCGCATCCGGCGGTACGGGTTCCACGGCACGTCGCACCGGTACGTGTCGCAGGCCGCCGCCGCGTTCCTCGGGCGGCCGCTCGAGGAGCTGCGCCAGATCGTGCTGCACCTCGGCAACGGCGCCTCCGCGTGCGCGATCGACGGCGGGCGCTCGGTCGACACGAGCATGGGCATGACCCCGCTCGAGGGGCTCGTCATGGGCACGCGGTCGGGCGACATCGACCCGGCCGTGCTGCTGCACCTGCAACGGCGTGGCGGCCTCGGCGTCGACGAGGTCGACGACCTGCTCAACCTCCGCAGCGGCATCCTCGGGGTCGGCGGCCACGCCGACATGCGCGACCTGGTCGACGCGGCCGAGTCGGGCGACGAGCGTTCGCGGCTCGCGCTCGACGTGTACGCCCACCGGCTTCGGGGATACGTGGGTGCGTATCTGGCGCAGCTCGGCGGCGTCGACGTGATCTCGTTCACGGCGGGGGTGGGCGAGAACTCGGCCCCCGTGCGCGCCGCCGCGCTCGCCGGGCTCGGGGGCCTCGGCATCGAGCTCGACGCCGCGCGCAACGCCGTTCGTGCGGGCGAGACGCGCGTGATCTCGACTGATGAGTCGCCCGTCACGGTGCTCGTCGTGCCGACGAACGAGGAGCTCGAGATCGCGCGGCAGACCATGCAGGTCATCTGACAAACTCTGCAAGAACTGTTGCGCAACATCTCTTGCAGAGTTACGCTGGCGATATGAGCCAGCACGAGAACTCCATCGACCTCCGCGATGCGGGGGCCATGCGCGCCATGGCGCACCCGCTGCGACTGCGCATCCTCGGCCTGCTCCGCATGCACGGCCCGCAGTCGACGGGCATGCTCGCCGAAGCGACCGGGGCGGCGTCGGGCTCGATCAGCTATCACTTGTCGACGCTCGCGAAGCACGGCTTCGTCGAGCCCGCGCCCGAACTCGGGCGCGACGGGCGCGAGCGCTGGTGGCGGTCGGCCCACGAGGTGACGAGCCTCGATGCCGAGAGCTACCTCGACGACCCCGAGCGCCGTGAGGCGGCCGAGGCGATGCGCCGTACCGTGATCGACGCGTACCACCGCGAGCTGCTCGAGGCGCTCGACGCCGAGATGTCGCTGGAGCCCGAGTGGATCGCGGCCTCCGACTCGAGCGACGGCGGTGCGCAGCTCACGCTCGACGAATTCCGGGAGCTGACCGCCGACCTCGCCGCCGTGCGCGACAAGTGGTGGGCGGTCGGGCGCGAGCCCCGCCCCGGTACCCGCGCCGTGCGCTGGATCACCCACACCTTCCCGAGGACCGAGCGATGAGCGCCGAGGCACCGGTCGAGCGGGTCGAGCGGGTTGAGGAGCGCCCGACGCAGGAGGACGCGTCTCGAAACCGCGAGACGGAGGTCGATCGGGTTGAGGAGCGCCCGACGCAGGAGGACGCGTCTCGAAACCCCCGCCGTCGCATTCCCCTGCTTGCCAACCTCGCGGCCGCCCTGTTCTCGCGCGGCGGCAACGCCATCGCCCTCGTCGCCCTGCCGATCATCGCACTGCAGCAGACCGGCTCGCCGCTCGCCGCCGGCGTCGTCGGGGTCTTCTCGACCGTGCCGCTCGTGATCGGCGGCGCCCTCGGCGGCGTGCTCGTCGACCGGTTCGGCTACCGCGTCTCGTCGATCGTCGCCGACCTGGCGAGCGGGGTGACGGTGCTCGCGATCCCGCTGCTGCACGCGACCGTCGGCCTGCCGTTCGGGGCGCTGCTCGCCCTCGTCTTCCTCGGCGGACTCCTCGACCCGCCCGGCGACACCGCGAAGACGTCGATGACGCCCGACCTGGCGGCGCTCGCACGCTGGCCGATCGAGCGAGCGGCCGGTGCGCAGTCGGCCGTCGAGCGCACCGCGATGATGCTCGGGGCGGCGACGGCCGGAGGCCTCGTCGCACTCATCGGCCCGATGCCGGCGCTCTACGTCGACGCCGCGGGCTTCGCCGTCTCGGCGCTGCTCGTCGCGTGCTTCATCCCGCGCCGGGCCGCTCGGCCGGTCGAGCCCGTCGACGTCACCTCCAGCGGGGACGGCGCCGCGGCCCCGGCCGGTCGCGGCGGCTTCGCCGAGGGGCTGCGCTTCGTGGCATCCTCGCCGCTGCTGCGCTCGATCGTGCTGCTCGTGACCCTCACGAACGCGATCGACGCGGCCGGCATGACCGTGCTGAAGCCGCTCTACGCGACCCAGGTGCTCGGCGACCCCGCCCAGCTGGGCTTCATGATGGGATGCTTCGCGGCCGGCGCACTCTCGGGGTCGATCGTGTTCGGGGCCATCGGTCACCGGTTCTCGGGGCGGGCCCTGTTCGCCGCGTGCTTCATGATCGCCGGCACCGTGCCGTACCTGACGATGGCACTCGGAGCGCCGGCACCGGTGCTGCTGCCCGTGCTGCTGCTGTCGGGCTTCGCCGCGGGCGCCATCAACCCGATGATCGCAACGGCGATGTACGCCCTCATCCCCGACGGCATGCGCGCGCGGGTTTTCGGCGTCACCACCGCGGGCGTCGCGGCGACCATGCCGCTCGGCGCGTTCCTCGGCGGTCTCGCGGCCGAGCAGCTCGGCCTCGTGCCGACGCTCGTGGTGTGCGCGGCGATCTATCTCGTGCTCGCGTCGTCGCCGCTGTACCTGCGGTCGTTCAAGGGATTGCGGTCGGCGGGGTGAGACCCCCCTTTCGGGGGCCATTTGCGACGGCACCCCTTCCGGGGGACATGCGACCGTCGTAGTTTGAGCGCAGGCGACGCGGGGGGCGTCGCTGGTTGACTCTGGGGGGACGTCACCATGTTCTTCGCGCGCGCCCGTACTGCTAGCGACACGAAGCGCCGAGGCGCGCATCGGGCACCCGATCCGCGAGGGCGCCGCGCTCTGCGATGGCTCGCCGCCGTCGGCGTCGTCGCACTGACGGCGGGCGGCGGGGCGATCTCGGCGCAGGCGGCGCCGGGGGACACGTCGTACGCGGAGGGTCAGTTCCTGTCGGGCACGCTGCTCGACTTCGTCGACCTGAGCGCCGTCGCCGGCATCGACGGCGAGTCGGCCTCGAGCGACGGGGTCACGCCCGAGACCAATTCGACGAACTTGAACCTCTCGGCGCTCTCGGTGCTCAACATCGACATCGGCGGCGGTGTGCAGGTGCCGTTGAACTTCGCCGAGGCCGGTGTCGTCGGCCAATATGCGAGCGCCGCGATCGACGGGTCGTCGATCGGTGCGTCGGGTCTCATCTCCGACTCGGGAGCGATCGGGACCGGCGTCACGCCGGCGCCGGGAGTCGCGCCCGGACCGATGAGCGTCGATCTCGCCGACCTGCTCGGACCCGAGTTCGCCACGACGATCTCAGATCTCGACGTCACGCTCGGCGCGATCAGTGCGAACGCGTCCGCCGACCAGGGCGGCACGCCCGTCGGCGACTACGAGATCGCGAGCGCGACGGTCGTCGTCGACAGCCCCGTCATCGAGGGAATCACCGGCACCGTCGACGGGGCCGTGGCCGACCTCGATACCGCGGTGGACGCGCTCGCGGGGCCGGACGGCCTCCTCGTGCAGGGCGTGCTCTCGGCCGTCGACAGCGTGTTGGCGGTCGGCGGGCTCGGCACCGCGACCGCCACCGTGACGGTCGACCTGCAGGCCGCGGTCGACGGCGTGCTCGCCCAACCGCTCGACTCCGGCGGCGGCGTCGTGATCGACCTCGAGGACGGCACGATCACGCTCGATCTCGATCAGCTCGTCGGTGGCCTCAACTCGCTCGACCCGAGCACCGAACTGCTCTCGAGCGCGGTGCTCACCGAGGTCACGAGCCAGGTCGCCGGCCTCATCGACGGGCTCGTCGCCGACCTCGACGTCGCGGTGACCAACGCACTGAACAACGCTGCCGTGACCGTCGACGTCGACGTGAACGGGCCGGCGCCGCTGTCGCTCCCGCTCGTGAACGTGACCGTGACGGGAACGCTCCTGCAGATCTCCGACGGCACGGCGACGGTCGACATCACGGCGCTCGGAGGGCTGCCGATCGGCGGACTGACCGACGACATCATCCTCGACACGCTCGGCCCGATCGTCGACGCCGTGATCGACCCCGAGACCGGAGCGCTCGGCACCTTCCTCACGACACTCACCGACGAGGTCGTGAACCCCGTCATCAACGACCTGAACCCGGCCCTGCTGCTCATCAACACGATCGTGTCGCTGCTTGCGAACGTGCAGGAACCCGAACCCGGAGTGGCCGGGCAGGTCTTCCAGGAGACCGCGCTGCGTCTGAGCCTGCTCCCGACGACGATCGTGCCCGAGCTGCTCGAGCTCGATCTCGCCCGTGCCCTCGTCGGCCCGAACCTCGTCGCACCCGTTCTGACGACGCTCACGCCCGACGAAGGTCCGACGGCGGGCGGCACGCTCGTCACGATCGACGGCACGGCCCTCGGCGGCGCGACCGAGGTGTCGGTCGACGGCGCGCCCGTGACCTTCACGCAGGTGAGTGAGACGCAGATCACCTTCACGACCCCGCCGCACGCTGTGGGCCCGGTCGAGGTGACCGTCACGACTCCCGCGGGCGAGAGCGCCCCGCTCACGTTCACGTACGTGCCCGCCCCGGCGCTCACGACGCTGACGCCCGATGAGGGCCCGACCGCGGGCGGCACGCCAGTCACGATCGACGGCACCGATCTCGGCGGGGCCACCGCGGTGACCGTCGACGGCGTCTCGGTGCCGTTCACCCAGGTGAGCGACACGCAGATCACGTTCGAGACGCCGGCGCACGTCGCCGGCGCAGTCGACGTGACGGTCACCACGGCGGGCGGCGAGAGCGATCCGCTGACCTTCACCTACATCCCGGCGCCGGTGCTGATCGACCTCGATCCCGATGCCGGGCCGGTGGCGGGCGGCACGCCGGTGACGATCACGGGCACGGACCTCGGCGGCGCGACCGACCTCACGGTCGACGGAGTGTCGGTGCCGTTCACGCAGGTGAGCGAGACGCAGATCACGTTCGAGACGCCCGCGCACGTCGCAGGGCCGGTCGACGTCGTCGTCACGACGGTGGGCGGCGAGAGCGATCCGCTGACCTTCACCTACTACGACGTGCCCGTGCTCACGACGCTGACCCCCGATGAGGGTCCGGCCGCGGGCGGCACGCTCGTCACGATCGACGGCACGGCGCTCGGCGGAGCCACGGTGGTCACGGTCGACGGGGTGTCGGTGCCGTTCACGCAGGTGAGCGACACGCAGATCACCTTCACGACCGAACCGCACGCCGCCGGGCCGGTCGACGTCGTCGTCACGACGCCCGGCGGCGCGAGCGATCCACTGACCTTCACCTACCTGCCCGGGCCGCTGCTCTCCTCGCTCGATCCCGATGCGGGGCCGGTCGCCGGGGGCACGCCGGTGACGATCACGGGCACGGATCTCGGCGGCGCGACGGAGGTGACGGTTGACGGGGTGTCGGTGCCGTTCACGCAGGTGAGCGAGACGGAGATCACGTTCGAGACGCCCGCGCACGCCGCAGGCGACGTCGACGTGGTCGTCACGACGCCGGGCGGTGCGAGTAATGCGTTGCCGTTCACCTACTTCGC
The DNA here is from genome assembly GCF_058349945.1 of Agromyces cucurbitae. Taxonomy (NCBI): domain Bacteria; kingdom Bacillati; phylum Actinomycetota; class Actinomycetes; order Micrococcales; family Microbacteriaceae; genus Agromyces; species Agromyces cucurbitae. The sequence continues at coordinate 1,500,434 of NZ_JBYRES010000001.1, forward strand.
GGTGCCGGCGCTCATCTCGCTCGATCCTGATGAGGGTCCGACTGCGGGCGGCACGATCGTGACGGTGTCGGGTACGAACCTCGGTGGGACGACGGAGCTGACGGTCGATGGGGTGTCGGTGCCGTTCACGCAGGTGAACGACACGACGGTCGCGTTCACGACGCCGTCGCATGCGGCGGGCCCGGTGGATGTGGTGGTGACGACGCCGGGTGGTGCGAGCGGCCCGCTGACGTTCACGTACGTGCCCGCGCCGGTGCTGACCGCGCTGGAGCCGGATGAGGGTCCGGTCGCGGGCGGCACCCCGGTGACGATCACCGGGACTGATCTGGGCGGTGCGACGGCGGTGAC